>NZ_JGZN01000008.1 GCF_000741715.1 Bifidobacterium saguini DSM 23967
GGGTTTCAAGGGAGTCAATCAGAAGGAGGAGGCCATGAGCCTATGACTGAGACGATTCCGGTATGGGTGGTGATAGTCACCGCCGTGATAGGTAGTGGAGCCACCGGAACCATCACCGCATGGGTGCTGGAACGAGTCAGCAAGCGGGACATGACCATCACCCGCGACGAGCTCGACGCAGCGTTGGCGGATTCGAGCACTATACGCGACTTGCAGTCCAAGTTGGATCGCGACTACGAGCGGCTGGAATCGTCGGAACGTGACCGCAGGGAACTGCGATTGGACGTGCTCCGACTTGAACTGTTCAACCACACTCGTTCCCGCAACCAGCACGAACGCCAATTGGAGGCCGGCAAGGAATACATCGACCTCGGCGGCAACGGATACGGTCACGCACGCTACGAGGCGTTGAAGAACGACTACGTGCGGCGCGAAGCCGCCTGCAACTGGACGTACCAGCAATAGGAAAGGAGGAATCCTCATGAAGAATTGGGAGACCCTCGAGGCTGACGAGAACCTCATCATGACCAAGCATTACACCGCCGGCCGCCAAAACCATAGGATCAGGTACCTCGTATTGCACCACAATGCGGCGAACCTGAGCATCCGCGGCTGCTGGAACACCTGGCAGACCCGCCAATCCAGCGCACACTACCAGGTGGACTCGTACGGCCGCATCGGCCAGCTCGTGTGGGATACGAACACCGCGTGGGCATGCGGCGATTGGACCGCAAACCTCGAATCCATCAGCATCGAGCATGCCGACATCAGCTCCAATCCATGGCTCATCTCGGAAGCCACGCTGGACAACGGCGCGCATCTCGTGGCCGCATTATGCAAGCACTATGGCCTGGGCAAACCCACGTGGATGGTCAACGTGTTCCCTCACAGCCGTTTCAGCTCCACCCAATGCCCGGCCTCGCTGGCCGGCTCGCAGAACGCCGCATACATGGCCCGAGCCCAGCAATGGTACGACCACATGACCAACGGCGCATCAGCGCCAACCACCAACAACACAACCACAACCAAACAGGAGGATATCGATATGAGCTGCGCTCTCATGATCCGCAACGACGACACCGGACTCGTCTACTACTGGAGTCCCGAGACCGGTTTGACCGGTTTGAGCAACCCGGACCAGATGAAGGTTTTGGAGACCGCAGGCGTCAAGCTCATGCACGCCAGCAAGGGTGCCCCGTGGTGGGTGCGCGCACAGCAGATCACCGACCTCGTGCAGGCCCGCACATTGGCTTACGAGACCGCGCAGACGAAGGCGTTGGAAACGTTGGCGAAGAACATCGGCGCAAGCCCGGAGGATATCACGGCTGCGGTCAAGACCAGCGTCAACGCCGCATTGGCCAATCTGAGCATCACGCTCACCAACCAGAACAAGACCGTTGAAACCGCAACGGAAACCACCGACACTAAGGAGGAGAAATAACATGGCAGTCACCCCAGTAGACGTAGAAGAAACCATTACCGAAACCGAGACCACGAACACGCCCGGCGTCGCAGACCACAAAGCCACCGAAACCACTACGACCAGTGGCTACACTCCCGTGTTCAACGACACCGTGCGCACCGTGATCTACGTGGTCACGCTCATCGCCGGCGTCATCGGATTGGGTGTGAGCGCGTTCGGAGACCCACAGGTCGGAGCCTACATCTCCAGCGCCGCAGGCGTCATCGCCGCAGCATTCGGTGTCGCATACAACCCGGTGCGACTCAACGGCAAGTGATGTTAAAAACCGGGCGGAAAATCGCGAACCCACGAAAAATCGCAATCGTGGGAAAAATTTTTCCCGCTCATGAACTCCTAGTGGAATAATCCACGCCTGAAAACAACACCGCCCTGCACTCCCCTATTTACAGGAGTGCGGGGCGGTGTTTCTGTTTATGCCGTATGGAAGTCAGGCGTGGTCCCTAACCATCGAGACCACATCATGGTTGATTCTGCGAATGGTCTCATCGGACAGCATCTCATCGCAGGTCATCCAGCGGCAGTCCTTGGAATCCACGTGGAACCGTTCGCTCCTCCACGCGTCGGGCATGCGTTTTATATGCGCCTTGTAGAGCGTGTAATCGTATACGCGGTTCTCCTCATGCTCGGTCGAGTACTTCTCATGCGTCTCATCGGTGACTCGGATGAGAGTGAAATCGTCCTTCGGAATGTCGAAACCGGTTGAAAGATAATCCGAGAGCAGCCGAACATTCTCGGTCTCGTTATCGGCGGTGGCATGGTTCGGGAAGAAATCGCATCCCCACTGCCGGTCATGGTAGAGGAGGTAGCGGTTACCGTCATTGATGGCGATGATGCTGCTATGCTTCTCCGTCCTGTCCATATCTTTCAACTCCTGATACAATTCCTCAGCGTTGTAGCCTTTTCTCCAAGTAATGATAAGCCCGACAAGCGAATACAGGGTCACCATAACGGCAACGAAACCCAGCGCCATGGCAAGCCATGACGGCAATCCGGCCGTGAACGCGGAAAGAATCAGAAAGAATCCCTCCACGAGGGCCACTCCATGAGTAGCTTTCGACACGAAGCCGATGAATTCCCGACGTTCCTGCAGTTTGGTCTGCAGACGGTCGGAATCGATTCTCAACATCATGTTCGGCAATGGTACGCGGAGCATGGAATATCCAGTGCGATGCAACGATTCCCTCCCTCTTTTTTGGGCACATTTTGGGCACTTTTTTCTGGAAAACGGTCGAAAAAGAGTGAAATCGGGTGAAAACGAAAAAGCCGCTCAGCCCTACTCCCGTAAGGCAAAGCGGCCTGTTTCCAATGGTCTCGAAAAGTCGGACCAGCGGGATTTGAACCCGCGACCCCTTGACCCCCAGTCAAGTGCGCTACCAAACTGCGCTATGGTCCGATGCTGCAAAAGCAACAGTCAGGTAATCTACCATGCATTGCCAATCACTCAAAATCAGATGCGTGTCGCATGGGAGGATGATTCATGGCAGTTGGATTCCAACATAGCATATAGGCTATAGCCGCAATGCATTATATGCCGAATCGCACCAACTCGCTTGCCACCATACAGACGGTATCGTCGGTCATTATTCCATTAGTTGCACGCTGATCGAACAACGTATTGACCCATGACCGATAGGAGGCATAATCCTGGTCAGTCGGCAGTGGACTATGCGAGTGCGAGTCCATATACGCTTGCCAGGACTTACGTGTGTAATGAATCGGGTTGGGAAATGTGTGAAGCTTGGGATTCTGGAAAAACGCGGCTGTCGTGTCTTCGAAGTGCCGGATGCTGCCCGTGATGATGTCGCCATCCTCATCGTGTTGATCTTCACGCAATGCCGAATCGAACGATGTGACGTTGTATAGCGACACCAGCAGATACCGTCCATCACGCGCGATGCGCTGGCATTCGGCCGAGAACCGGTCCGGGTTGAACCAGTGCATTGCCTGAGCCACGGTGATAACGTCTACGCTCTGTGCCGGAAGTCCCGTATAGTCGGCGGTGCCGTCATGAACAGTCACATTGGCGAACTCACGCATATGTTGAACCAGTTCCGTACGCATATCCGCATCTGGTTCTACAGCATGAACAGGTAAACCTAAACCGGCAATGACACTGGTAAATTTACCGGTGCCGGCTCCTATATCCGCGATTGTCGCATTTTCGCGAGCAGTCTCTCCAAGTTCGCGCCGCATCAAATCATCGATGTACCGGATTACCGTTGCGGGATAGCCCGGCCTTCCTTTCGCATAGACTCGAGCCTTGCCGTGAAATTTCGTCTGTTCCATACCTTCAGCTTAAGCACTTGACTAACTAGGCCGAATCCACGCCGCCGAGTCAAGGAAGACGAACATGACCGATAAAGTCGCCAGCTATCATCAGGCGATATTGATTGTCGAACAGACCAACGGTGGCACTACAACGTGCACGTTCACGGCAGTCACTTTCTTTCCTTCATAACGCCCGTCCATGACGGAGGCGGCAATCCCGATCTCACACACAGGGAACTGAGGAAATGCCTGATTTGGTGCACTTACCATGTGAAGAATCTCTGGGAGTACAAAACCCTCGCGCTTCTACCGGATTCGTAGGAAGATCTTCTGGACTCGGGCAGGAATCACGCATAGGATTCTTGACCTTCTGCTGAAACCGATTTGGAGATTGCTCTAGATCCTTCGCTTACACGATTTACAGCCATCACGGTTTTCTGTGGTGGCTTTTCTCTTATGCCCGGATTAGCTCGCGCGGTCATAAGTTGGAAAGGCAGACTGCAGCATTTATATAATTGTTAGATGCGCACTTACGGGAAGTGCAGGGGAATCTTGAGTACGGACTCGGATGTGTAGTCAACGGAGGCACGCGACATGGTCAGTTTTGAACAAATCAAGCAATTCGCGGAACTACATCCTAATCAGGCCCGGATTATCGAGCACGAGATTGCGATTGTCGATTTGGAATCGGGCGCGAAGGTGTTCGACGTCACCAAGGCTGCAGCCACCTATATCGTCGAGTCCAAGGAAGGCGTGTTCGCTGTTGTCGCTTCCGCTGTGGGACATCTGAAATGGCGGCAGCTCGGCCGTGCTTTGGGATTGCATCAGATCCATCTGGCATCACCGGAGATAGTCAAGGAGCGTACAGGCTACGATGTTGGCACGGTCGGTCCGTTGTTCCTGAACGGTGTGCATATGTTCTTTGACAACAGCCTTCTGGAGCATGACATAGTGTATTGCGGTACGGAAGATGCACACCACACACTCGCCATCGCACCTGAGCTCATCATCGACAGCAATGATATCGCCGGCTATTTCAACAGCGACGAATACCTGAAGTAGGCAACAACGCGTATAGGGGTCTGCCTGATGCTCATCAAGCATCAGGCAAGACCCCTATCTTCATACAAGCAGCATCGCCGGCACACCGCGCTAGAACACTACTTGCGCTTCTTCTTTTCGCGGATGTTCACCGAAATCTGAATCGGCGTGCCCTCGAAGCCGAATTCCTCGCGAAGCTGGCGTTCGATGTAGCGGCGGTAGCCGTGCTCCAGGAAGCCGGTGGCGAAGATTACGAAACGCGGCGGACGCGTGGAAGCTTGTGTGGCGAACAGAATGCGAGGCTGCTTGCCACCGCGCAGCGGATGCGGATGCGCGGCCTGAATCTTGCCAAGGAACGCATTGAGCTTACCGGTGGGAATACGCTGATCCCAGGATTCCAATGCCGTATGCATTGCATTGGCCAGACGATTCGTATGCCAGCCGGTCTTGGCGGAAAGATTTACGCGCTGAGCCCATGTCACACGGTCGAATTCGGTGTTCCACAAACGCTCGAGGCGTTGCTTGTCGAATTCATCCATCGCATCCCACTTGTTGAACACCAGCACAATTGCTCGGCCGGCATCTACTGCGGTAGACATAACCTTCAAATCCTGATCGGAAATCGGCTGAGAAGCGTCAAACAAAATCAGAGCCAATTCGGAGCGCTCGATGGCGGCCTGCGTACGCAGTGAGGAATAGTATTCCGCACCAGTCAGCTTATGCTGGCGGCGCTTGATGCCTGCGGTATCGATGAATAGCCAATACTCGCCATCAATGTCGATGATTTCATCAACCGGATCGCGCGTGGTACCAGCCAAATCGTTAACCACGGAACGCTCTTCACGAGCCAGTTGGTTCAGCAGTGAGGATTTGCCCACATTCGGGCGACCCACAAGAGCGATGCGACGCAAATTGGATGGGGTCAGGAAACCGGAGGTCTTTTCGGCCTTCTTCAGCTTATCGATTGCAGCATCGAGCAGTTCACCCATACCTCTACCGTGCATAGCGGAAACCGCATACGGTTCGCCCAAGCCAAGCTTCCAGAATTCGGCAGCCATGTATTCGCTGGCCTGATCGTCAATTTTATTGACAGCCAACGTGACCGGTTTGCCAGCCGCGCGCAGCATCTTGACGATACGCTCGTCGGTATCAGTCATACCCACCTGAGCGTCTACTACGAACACCACAGCATCAGCCAACTGCACAGCCACCTGTGCCTGAGAAGCAATAGCGGAATCAATGCCTTCCACATCGGCTTCCCAACCACCGGTATCCACCAGTTTGAAATCAGTACCGGCCCATTCGGCGTCATAGCTCACACGGTCGCGAGTCACACCTGGAGTATCTTCAACCACTGCAGCACGACGGCCAAGAATACGATTCACCAGAGAGGACTTGCCCACATTCGGGCGGCCCACCACAGCGAGCACGCCAACCGGCTTGGGACCGGACTTGCTGGAGCCTTCAGTAAAACCTCGTCCGGAGATCAGAGCCTCATCCGCCTCATCCAGATCATAGCCTTGGAGATTGGCGGCGTACTGCTCGTATTCCTGATTCTCGATTGCGTCTTCCACCAAGCCGATAAGCACATCGAGCGTATGCTCGAAATCCATATCAGAGTTATCGATGGTGGTAACGCCATCGGCTGCGGTCAGGAAGCTGGTGACCTTGGAATCCGCCTTGTCACGAGCAGCGACATCCTCCGCGCCAACACCGGCATCAGCTTGACCGGTACGACGAGCCTGTCGGACTTCCTCGCGGGCGGTCAACAGCACACGTACTTCGGCATCCGGAGCCACCACAGTGGTGATATCGCGGCCTTCAGCCACAATGCCCAGACCGCCAGAGAAGGAATCGACGGAAGCTTCTCGTGCAATGTAAGCGCGTTGTGCGGCAATAAGCACATTGCGCACCGGAATCACATTGGAAACCTTGGACACATGAGAAGAGACCTCAGAGGAACGAATCGCCTCGGAAATATTCTCCCCATCAGCGAATACGCCAGGAGCATCCGGATCAACGGAGATATCGAAATGATCGCCGGTGAAGAACTCACCCACCGCTTCGGTCACAATACGCTCATCCACAGTTTCGGCATCCAAATCAATGCCTTGCTTGAGGCACCACCATGCGCAGGCACGGTACATGGCACCGGTATCAAGATAGGCGTATCCGAAGTACTTGGCCAGCGCCTTGGAAGTAGACGATTTGCCTACACCAGCAGGGCCATCAATGGCAACGCGAATCACAGGCCAACCTCCTTGGACAGTGAACGAACCTCGGTCTGAGACAGTACGCGGTAGGAGCCGGACTTCAGATCGCCGAGCTTGATCGGGCCAATCTGGGTGCGTACCAGACGCTTCACCGGGAAGCCGATGGAACCGAAGATTCGGCGCACAATACGATTCTTGCCGGAGTGCAGCACCACCTTGACCATCGTGTAATCACGGTTGGCATCAATGATGGCACAGTGATCAAGCTTAATCCAGCCGTCATCGAGCTGCACGCCGGTCTTCACCAGACGACGGCACACAGTGCCGGACAGCTTGCCTTCCACGGTGGCAATATAGGTCTTCTCGACCTCGTACTTCGGGTGCATGACATGCTGGGACAGTTCACCATCATTGGTCATGAGGATGAGGCCTTCGGAATCATAATCCAAACGACCCATATGGAAGATACGCTCGTACTTATCTCCCACGATGTCGCGCAGCGTGTAGCGGCCCTTCGGATCCTCCATCGCGGAGAGCACCTTGCGCGGCTTGTTCAAGGCAAGGGTTACATGGTTCGGATTCACACGTACGCGAGAACCATCCACGCGCACCTGCTGAGTCTTGGGATTTACTCGGGAACCAAGTTCGGTAACCAGTTCGCCGTCCACCTCAACACGACCATCGGTAATCATTTCCTCACACTTACGGCGGGAACCGAAGCCGGCTTGGGCAAGCAGTTTCTGCAGACGAATGGAATTAGAATCATCATGCGCTTTTTCAGCGCGAGAATATGCGTGTGGCATCGTTCTCCCAACGTGGCCGGGCAGGTTGTAAAAGCCAACCTGAAATCTAATACGTATATTGGCGGCTGAAATTCTCAGCCAATTCCAACCTTTACATAATACCAGAAAGGCGGACTACTGATAGACTGGCAAACGTTTGTGCGGGTTCGCCCGCCTTCCAACAGATGAAAAGGATTACAACTATGGAAGAAACCAAGCAACAGCCGCTGGCTTTGCGCGTCTGCGCCGAACTGGCCGGTAGCCTACTGCTGTGCTTCGCCATCTACGCATTCTCCACCTGGGGTTCTGCCGTATATGGCGTCAATGTTGTCTTTGTGCCGCTAGCCACCGGCTTGGCTTATGCGGTGATCACCGCATTGTTTGCCCGTGTATCAGGCGGCCATTTGAACCCGGCTGTCACTGTAGCTGCAGTACTGACCTCCAAAACCAATGTGGTGGATGGCATTTTGTATATCATCGCGCAGGTCATCGGCGCCGTTGCCGCTGCCTTCGCTGTAGTCAAGCTGCTGCCGACTTCCGAGCAGGTCGCAGCCAAGGTATGGCTCTCCCCTGCTATCAACGGTTTTGAACAGGGTTCGGTGTCTTACAGCCTGCTTACCCAGTACGGCATTACTTTCTCTATAACATTGGCGATTGTGGTGGAGGTTGTTGCTTCGCTGATTGTGGTGGCAGCTGCGATGTCCGCTATCGGCAAGGACAATGAATCCACAGACCGTTATCCGCTGATTATGGGTGGCGCTTATGGCATTGCCGTGGCCATCAGCTATCCGGTGACTGGTGCCGGCCTGAACCCGGCTCGTTCCACTGGTATTGCTCTTGCAGCCATGAACGAGGGTCTGACTCAGAACCCGGTGCAGCAGCTTTGGGTCTTCTGGCTTGCCCCAGTACTTGCCGCCGCTATTGTGGCTCTGGCAATGATTGTGGTGCAAATGGCTACCACGCCGAAGCTGAAGGCTGAGTCTGTCGAAGATGCTGCGGCTGCCGTAGCGAACGATGGCGCAGCACAGGAATCATTTGATTCAGTGGAGGAAGGAACTGGAGAACAGGCCGAAGAAGCTGAAGTACGTGATCAGCAGGCCGATTCCCAGAGCGATTCCGATGAAGGAGTCGAACGCCACTGAGCGCACCTTCCACGGACTCTTCTCTCGTAACACTAATCGGATGAGTCCCGTACTCATGGCCGTCACGGAAAGTAACACCGTGGCGGCCATTGTGTATCCGCATGCCGCTATGACAGTAATAACCACAACAACGCCAAGCACGATCCACTCGAACCAGGGTTTGCCTTCATGCGCTTCGGAAACATACGGATGATTATGCATGGTGCTCTTTCTTACAATCTGGATACGACAAGGCTCCTCTCGTCAGTATACGAGAGGAGCCTTATTACTGAGTACTAATGAGTAATACTGTGACTCATTAGCGTCGATCAGTGGAAGAAGTGACGGGTACCGGTCAGATACATGGTCACGCCAGCCTTCTTAGCTGCTTCGATGACCTCCTCATCGCGGATGGAACCGCCAGGCTGCACGATAGCCTTCACACCGGCATCGATGAGTACCTGGGCACCATCGGCGAACGGGAAGAACGCATCGGAAGCGGCAACGGAACCGGTGGCACGATCAGCGCCATCAGCCAGCGTATTGGCACGCTCGACGGCCAAGTGGCAGGAATCCACACGATTGACCTGACCCATGCCAATACCAACCGTTGCCTGATCGTGAGCCAGCAGGATGGCGTTGGACTTTACGCAACGAATTGCACGCCAAGCAAACACCAGATCCTTCAGGGTATCGGCATCAGCAGCTTCACCGGAAACCAACTTCCAAGCATCCGGATCATCGCCGGTGGCATTGATAAGGTCAGTATCCTGCACCAGCAAGCCGCCATCAATCTGGCGCACGGATTCGTGGCCCTTCGGTGGTTCTGCAACCTTCAAAATACGCAGGTTCTTCTTCTTGGTTTGCAGCAGTTCCAGAGCTTCCGGCTCGTAATCAGGAGCTACGATGACTTCAGTGAAAATCGGGCGAACACTTTCGGCCATTTCGAGTGTCACCTTGGAATTGCAGGCAATCACGCCACCGTAAGCGCTCATCGGGTCGCAGGCATGTGCCTTCTTGTGGGCTTCGGCAGCGGTGGCACCGATGGCCAGACCACACGGGTTGTTGTGCTTGACCACAGCCACAGCAATGGACGGAGCCATATCCCACACGGTGCGCCATGCGGCATCGGCATCCACGTAGTTGTTGTAGCTCATCGGCTTGCCGCCGAGCTGCTCGGCGTGAGCGAAACCGGTCTGGTTGAGCGGATCAATGTACAGGGCGGCCTGCTGATGAGAGTTCTCACCGTAACGCAGTGTATGAGCACGATCCCAGGTTCGCGTGTACTGAGCCGGGAACTTCTGAGAATCAACCTCGGTACCCTGATCATCCTTATCCACTTCTGCAGATTCAAGAGAAGCGGGCTTCGTCCAGTGCTTGGAAGTCCATTCGTTGATTGTGGCATCGTAGGCCGCAGTGTGTGCGAAGGCCTTAGCGGCAAGCCACTTACGCTCTTCCAGAGAGAATCCGGTACCATCGGCCACGCGAGCAGCAACCAATGCATAATCAGCCGGATCGGTCACAATGGCTACGGTTGCATGGTTCTTGGCTGCGCCACGCACCATAGAAGGGCCGCCGATATCGATTTTTTCGATGGTATCAGCTTCATTGGCTCCGGAGCGCACGGTATCCGCGAACGGATACAGATTGACAACGACCAAATCGAATGGCTTAATACCAAACTCTTCGAGCTGCTTGGCATGCTCAGGATTAGTCATATCCGCCAGAATGCCGGCATGAATGTACGGGTGCAGCGTCTTGACACGTCCGTCCAAGCATTCGGGGAAACCGGTGACGTCGGACACTTCAGTGACCTTGACACCTAGCTCTGCAAGCTTCTTGGCGGTCGAGCCGGTAGACACGACCTCGGTACCTGCCTTCACGAACGCGTCGGCGAGTACTTCGATCCCTTCCTTATGGAAAACGGAAACCAGTGCCCGTCGTATCGGCCTGTTCGTGTTTGTCATCCTTGTTCCTCCTTGGATTTTTGGGATTGTGACACGTCTGAGTGCGGCTTGGAAGCTGTGCTACGAGCCGTCTGAACAGTGGTGTTGGAAGACTTGGCTTTTCCAACTATCCAGAATATCGAAAAAACAAGCGCTGTGCCAATCAGTGCGATGAGCCATGCCGCGGCAAGTCCCAATGCAGCCGGATGGCCCACAGCCCTAGTGGATGCCATGACATTGACACCGACATTGGCGAGTCGATGACTGCCTAGAGAGCCGTTGGACAAAACAAAGCACAACGAAGAGCCCAAAGAAATGATTACGGCGCTGATTGAGAACGATGCAGCAGGATAAAGCAGATCCAGTATCACGGAGCTTCGTATCTGTGCGTCGCGCACTTTCATAGGGCGGTAGCGGAATCCCCGAGGCAGGAACAGTATCAATAGGCCAGTGATGAATGCGATGATAAACGGTGTGCACATGGCCACTGTCCGCCAAATCTCATTGGTCACCGGTTCGGGGAAAATGCCGAACGCCGGGACTGCCGGCAGTGAACTGGATTGCCCGACCCACAATGTGAAGTTGGCAAGATCGCCAACGGCAAAACCTGCGCCAACCAACCATGAGATAGCCCAAATCATTACGTTGGGAAGCCAAATTATCATGGCGATGCTGGTCAGGATTCTTGAACCTGTTTCCATCCCCGACATGGTGAAAATCGAGACCACTGCAGCATTGTTCAATGCTATCCAAACGATTACAGTGATCAGACCGGCCAACAAATACAGGCCCAGAATAGTAAGCCCTAGGAAGATGCCGAGTTTAATACATCTGATGGCTTCAACGGATAGCACACTATGCAATCGCTGATTCAACGACAAAATGACTTCGGAATGAATCAGCAATGCCAATGCATATCCAAGAATAAATATCAAAGCTGCTTTGGCTAATACAACCCATTGCGCATCGACGAGTCCACCATTGAGAGAGCGTCGGCAATATTCGTTGATGATGAGCCATGCAATCAAGCCGGCTGCGAATTCATGGATGCCTACTGCTTTCAGGCGAACTGCCATCGTATCGATAAGCCATATCAGCAAAACAGTAAGTAGCAATGGAATGATAGTGAGTTTTATTGAATCGGTTTCAAACCCGGAGCCTTCGCTCAGCAGCATTATTGCTTTCGTCAGAGGTATGGTGCTGTCAGTGAGATTGTCACCTCCCTCTTCCATAGAGATGACTAGCAGCATCAATGCGATAAAACAACCTAGAGCAATGGCATATACTGCCAAGGATGCGAGGGATACTACAATCCCCCGCATCCATCGGCGTATCAATGTTTTCATAAAGACCGTTCTATACGCGATCAGTTAATGTGGTTTTCAGCAAGGACGTCACGCATGATTTGCGCAGCCTGTCCTGGAGTTTTGCCTACAGGGATGCCGGCAGCTTCAAGAGCGTTCTTCTTGTCCTGAGCCGTGCCCTTGCCTCCAGAAACAATAGCTCCAGCATGACCCATCTGCTTACCTTCAGGAGCAGTGAATCCGGCAATATAGGCGACTACTGGCTTGGTCATGTGCTCCTTAGCCCAAGCTGCAGCTTCCTGTTCGGCGAAACCACCGATTTCACCAATCATCATGACAGCCTTGGTGTTCGGATCCGCTTCGAATGCTTCCAGCGCTTCCAGCAGCGTGGTACCCACGATGGGGTCACCGCCAGCGCCAAGGCATGCAGTAAAGCCAATGTCGGAAAGCTCACCCATCAGCTGATAGGTCAGGGTTCCGGACTTGGAAACCAGACCAAGCGGGCCGCGGCCGACGATACCATCCGGAATAATGCCCAGATTTACACCGGGATTGCCCAAAGTGATGAGGCCTGGGCAGTTCGGTCCGATGATGCGAACGCCCTTTTCATTGGCTAGCTCGACGAAATACGCGGAGTCGGCAACCGGAATGCCTTCGGTAATCACCACGATGAGCTCAATGCCGGCTTCCACAGCTTCGACCACAGCATTTTTGGCAAATCGCGGAGGCACAAACACCACGCTTGCCTTGGCGCCAGTTGCTTCACGAGCGTCCTGGCAGGTAGCAAATACCGGAATATCAACATCTTCACCGTTATGCGCACCGGCAAACGTTACCGAAGTTCCAGCCTTTCGCGGATTAACGCCACCGACAATATTGGTACCGGCCTTGAGCATGCGTGCGGTATGAGTCATGCCCTGATGACCGGTCATACCCTGTACGATGACAGGTGCACCGTCTTCAACAAACAGCATCAGTGAATCTCCTTGGACTGGGTGGCTTCAGCGGCAAGCTGTGCGGCCTTCTGGGCTGCGCCCTCCATAGTTTCAGATACGTGAATGGTGGGGTTGGCGGCCTCGGACAGAATATGCAGGCCTTCTGCTGCGGCATTGCCGTCGAAACGAACCACGATGGGCTTGGAACTGCCAAGCGTCTTCACGGCTTCAAGAATGCCATTGGCCACTTCAACGCAGGAGGTGATGCCACCGTAGACATTGATGAATACCGATTCGACCTGCGGGTCGGACAGCACGATTTCGAGACTGCTGGCCATAACCGCTGCCGATGCGCCACCGCCGATATCGAGGAAGTTGGCCGGCTTAATGCCTGTTCCTTGCTCTTCGCCAGCGCCGGAAACAGCATCCAGAGAGCTCATCACCAGACCTGCACCATTGCCGATAACACCGACCTCGCCGTGCAGATGCACATAGTGTAATCCATGCTCACGAGCCTTCTGCTCGAAGGGGTCAGGAACAATGGGATCAACAAAGCGAGTCCAACCGTCGTGGCGGAAGGCTGCATTATCATCCAGAGAAATCTTGGCATCAAGTGCGCACAGCTGCTTGGTGGACTCATCATCCGGATCGCCAATCTTGGCCAGAGGGTTGATTTCCACCAGTGTGGCGTCATTGTCCTTGAAGCAATGCCACATTTTCAGCAGAATTTGAGCCGCCTGATCAACGTCGGCATGGTAGAAGCCAATGCTCTCGGCCATCTTGGTCGCTGCGACAAGATCGAAATCACCCAGTGCCTCGATATGGAGACGCTTTACGGATTCCGGATGTTCCTTAGCGATTTCCTCGACTTCGGTACCACCATTGGCGGTGGCGAGCACATCGAAATCACGGGAAGTGCGGTCTACGGAGATGGATACATAGTATTCGTGCAGAATGTTTTTAGCCTCGGCCACCAGCACGCCGGACACCTTGTGCCCGTGAATGGTCATTGGCAGGATGCTCTCCGATTCGAGAATGGCCTCGTCACGGTTATGCGCAATCTTTACACCGCCCGCCTGCCCACGGTGTCCGATTTTCACCTGTGCCTTGATAACGCAGGGATAGCCGATTTTATCTGCTGCTTCGGCAACTTCATGGGAGTTCTGGGCAAAAATGGCACCCGGGTGGGGATGTCCTGTTCCTCAAGCAACTCTCGTGCCTGGTATTCGTAAAGGTCCATGAATCCTTCCCTGATGAAATGAATAATCCGGCATGTAACTGTACATGGTACATGCCGGACAATAAAAGCGGAGATTAATTGGTGAGACGAATCAAGCGGGCATCGAGATGAGGGAGCTCACCGGAACGCCACCGAGCTTGTCGATACCGTCCAGACCGTTGAGCTTCATGACGAAGCTGAAGCCGGCTACCTTGCCGCCCGCCTTTTCAATGAGGTCAGCCGCGGCTTTGGCGGTGCCGCCCGTGGCGATGAGATCATCGACGATAAGCACACGCTCACCCTTGGCAACTGCTTCAGTTTCGATTTCCACGCTGGCTGTACCGTATTCCAGGTCGTAGGACTCTCCGATGGTTTCAGGAGGCAGCTTGCCTGCCTTGCGCACGGCGATAAAGCCTTTGCCGAGATGTGCAGCAAGAGCAGGACCAAACAGGAAACCACGAGATTCGAGTCCGGCAACGGCATCGAATTCGTCAGGGCTGACGGGAAGAGTCTCCTCAAGAGCCTTCAACAGGATCTTCAAACCACGAGGATCGGCAATTACCGGCATGAAATCACGGAAGATAATGCCTTCCTTGGGAAAACCGGGTACGGAACGCACCAGAGATACCATGTATTCGGCATCTTCCTGGCCTACTTTGCTCAGTGCTTCGATGGTGATGTCAGACTGTGCCATTGTGCTATTCGCCTTTTGATCGTGTGGTTACGTGTGCTGTTGAATACAAGAAATTACTTGGTCTCAGTTTCGTTCTTGTTGCCGTCTTCAGTTTCGACGGTGGTGGTGTCGATGGGCTCTTGACCGGCCTCATCGTTGGCTGGAGCGTCTTGTTCGTCGGTCGGCAGTGGGTTGCCGTTCTCGTCTACCTCATCATCGGAAACGTAGGCCGGACGAGTGTATTCACGAGCGATGGCGTTGAAGGCAAAACGCATCTTGGAACCTTCGGAATCGATGACGATCTCCTCGTACTGCTCATCGACTTCCACGACCTTGCCGATAACCTGACCGATGGTAATGATTTCGGTGCCAGGCTGCAGATTACGACGAAAGTCCTGCTTCTCGGCCTGCTGCTGCTTGGCTTTCTTGGACTGCCACCACATCATACCGCCGATGACCACGATCATCACGATAATCATTACGTATGAAGAATCCACGGAAAACTCCTTTAGAACATCGGCTACGGCAAAGATTGACACATAACCGGATTATGCAAACAGGCTAAAGTTTAGAAGAGCTTGCTGACATCATCGCTGGGAGTCAATCCCAGGTGCTGCCATGCTTTCTGTGTGGCTACACGGCCCTTTGGCGTGCGGACAAGGAAACCTTCGCGTACCAGATATGGTTCGCAAACCGTCTCCACGGTTTCGGATTCCTCGCCGACCATAGCCGCAAGGTTATTAAGACCGACCGGACCACCATTGAAGTTACGCACTATGGCGTTCAATACCGCAATGTCCAAACGATCCAAACCTTCGGAGTCGATCTGATACAAGGACAGCGCCTCTTTGACATCTGCTGGGTGCACCACAATCAGGTCATGAACAATGGCCCAATCGCGTACGCGGCGCAGCAGTCGGTTCGCGATTCGCGGTGTGCCGCGCGATCGCAGCGCCATTTCATGCGCCGAGCCCTCATCGAGGTTCACACCCAACACGTTCGCCGAGCGATCGATGAGCTTCTCCAGCTCTTCATGCGGGTAGAAATCCAAATGGGCAGTGAAGCCGAAACGTGCTCTTAACGGGCTGGGCAGCATGCCTTCGCGCGTGGTAGCGCCGATCACGGTAAATCGGGGAAGGGTGAGTGGAATGGAGCTCGCACCAGGTCCTTTGCCCACCATCACATCCACGCGGAAATCCTCCATAGCAATGTAGAGCAGCTCTTCCGCGGCGCGAGGCAGTCGGTGAATCTCATCGATGAACAGAACTTCGCCGGTATCCAATGAGCTCAGTATTGAAGCCAAATCACCGGCATGCTGAACAGCTGGTCCTGAAGTGACACGTATTGGAACTTCCAATTCGTTAGCCACAATCATCGCCAGTGTGGTTTTGCCAAGTCCAGGAGGGCCTGCAAGCAAAATATGATCCGGTGGCACGTCGCGCTTACGCGCGGCATCCAGGAACAGCTGGAGCTGAGCCTTCAGTCTTGGCTGGCCAATAAAGCCATCCAAGACATGAGGGCGCAGCTCCTCGTCGCTGACGGGTTCGTTGCCAATGGGCTGTGAGGACACCATGCGCAGGGATTCCTCATTTGCGCCGGTGTTTGACGTACCGAAATCAAGTGATTCGTTCATTACCGTCCCCTATCCATGAGTGCGAGGGCGAAACGCAACACGCGAGGCACATCTTCAGCGGCCAGCGGCGTATTGATATCGTTATCCGTAATGGCTTCCTTTACTGCCTGCTGCGCGTCCTGTTGACGCCATCCCAGTGAAATCAAACCTTCCACGACTTGTTCCGTGCCGGTATCCACAGGCTGACGTACAGCGGTTTCGGCAGTATGGGCCTCATCGATTTGACTCAGGTCAATTGACCCCTTGAGCTCAAGAATTATTTTTTGCGCACCTTTTTTGCCGAGACCAGGTGCTTTGGCAAGGGCTACCGCATCATTATCGGCAATAGCATGAGCGAGTTGGATTGGAGTCAATGTGGAAAGTAATGATTGCGCGACTTTTGGACCGATGCCGGATACTTTGATGAGTTGAAGGAATGTTTTCTTGGCATCCCTATCCAAAAAACCATGCAGAGTGACGGCATCCTGAGAGATATTCATATAGGTGTAGACGCGAGCCTCTTGACCGGCATGAATTCTACCGAGATCGGATGCGGCCATGCGAACTTCGTAGCCCACTCCCCCAACGTCAATAAGCGCTGTATCGGCGTCCACCGATTCAACGCGACCGGTCAGCATTCCAATCATCCATGCATCCTTTCACGCCGTGGTGCTCTCATGCACATGTAATCGAACAACTGTTCGAAGTATACTACATACCTCGGTCGTGATTGATACGTCGCTTGGCCATATGCTGTGCCGCTTCGGCCCATTGCCGTTGTGCCGGGGTCAAATGTTGTTCTCGTTCTCCGCCTTGCAGAGCTCCAGCAGGGCGTAACGCGTGGCAGATGGCCAAAGCCAAAGCATCAGCGGCATCGGCGGGCGTCGGCATCTTAGTGAGGTTCAGAATGCGCGTCACCATGCGCTCCACCTGAATCTTCTGTGCTTGGCCATTGCCGGTGATAGCCAGTTTTGCTTCGGTCGGTGTATGCAGAGCAACTGGAATATTGCGTTGCGCAGCAGCAAGCATGGCAAGACCTGCGGCTTGCGCCGTGCCAAGTACGGTATTGCGGTTGGATTGCGCGAAAACGCGTTCGATGGATACGCTGTCCGGGGCGAAACGATCCATTTTTTCCGACAGCCCATTGTAAATGGCCAACAATCGTAGATCCTGAGAGATATCCGGGGATGAACGCACTACGTCGACGTGAATAAACGAAAGCCGGCGATGTTCGCCGGCTTCAATCACGCCGACCCCGCAGCGTGTAAGCCCGGGATCGACGCCAAGGATAATCACTGAAGATTACTCCTCGTCAAGCTGGGCCATAACCTCATCGGAAGCGGTCCAGTTGGAGTAGATGTTCTGCACATCGTCAAGATCGTCGAGCTTATCAATGAGGTTGGAGACCTTGCGAGCATCTTCGAGGCTCAGCTCAACCTCGTTCTTCGGCTGCATGACCTGATCGGCGGAATCGTAATCGAAACCAGCCTCCTGCAGGGCCTTACGAACCACAAACAGATCGGACGGGCCGGTGATAACAGTGTAGACTTCGCCGTCATCGGTCACGTCTTCGGCACCAGCCTCAGCGGCGGTTTCGAAGAGCTTGTCGTAATCCACGCCTTCGGAAGGAACCACGATCTGGCCCTTGCGCTCGAAGTTGAAGGACACGGAACCAGAGGTAGCCAAGGAGCCGTTGCCCTTGGTCAGGGTGGAGCGGACTTCAGCAGCAGCACGGTTACGGTTATCGGTAAGGCACTCGATGATGAGGCCGACGCCTGCCGGAGCGTAGCCCTCGTACACGATGTCCTCGTAGTTGGCGGCACCATCTTCGGCACCGGAGCCACGCTTGACGGCGCGGGCGATGTTGTCGGCCGGCATAGAGGCCTTCTTGGCCTTGTAGATGGCGTCATACAGGGACGGGTTGCCGTCCGGGTCGCCACCGCCGAGACGGGCAGCGATTTCGATGTTCTTGATGAGCTTGGCGAAGAGCTTGCCGCGCTTAGCGTCGATAGCGGCCTTCTTGTGCTTGGTGGTCGCCCACTTGGAATGACCTGACATTGGTGCTCCTAGCGATTAAACGAATGTTGTCAAACGGAATGATTGTAGGCCGGTAATCAGACATAGCCAACTACCGGCCTGGAATTAAGGAATGAGATCAGTCTTCGACGGCGGCCTTGAAGTCGTCGACGGAGTTGACCTGAACGCGCTTCTTGATCACGGTGAGAATCTGTTCACGAGCCTGATCAACCGGCACACCATTGAGCTGGCTACCGTCACGGAAGCGGAAGCTCACGGCGTTGTTGTTCATGTCTTCCTCACCAACGATGAGGATGAACGGCACCTTGGACTTGGAAGCGTTGCGAATCTTCTTGCCGAAACGATCATCGGAGTAATCAATCTCGCAACGGACCATGTCTTCTTCAAGGGACTTGATAAAGCCTGCTAGGTGCGGAGCGAACTCATCGGCAACCGGAACGCCAAGCACCTGAACAGGAGCCAGCCATGCCGGGAATGCACCTGCATAGTGCTCGAGCAGCACAGCGAAGAAGCGCTCGATGGAACCGAATAGGGCACGGTGAATCATCACCGGGCGCTGGTGGGTTCCATCCTTGGCGATGTACTCAAGCTGGAAGCGCTCAGGCAGGTTGAAGTCAAGCTGAATGGTCGAAACCTGCCAGGTGCGGCCGATGGCGTCACGGGCCTGCACGGAGATCTTCGGACCGTAGAAGGCAGCACCACCCGGATCTGCCACGAGGCTGAGGTGAGAAGCCTCGGCCACTTCACGCAAAGTATTGGTGGCCTCCTCCCAAATCTCATCGGAGCCGACGTACTTGTTCTCATCCTTGGTGGAGAGCTCCAGGTAGAAGTCGGACAGACCGAAGTCGCGCAGCACCTTCAGCACGAAGGTCAGCAGGTTAGTCAGCTCATCCTTCATCTGCTCGCGGGTGCAGTAGATGTGGGAATCATCCTGAGTCAAGCCACGCACGCGGGTCAGGCCATGCACCTCACCGGACTTCTCGTAACGGTACACAGTACCAAACTCGAACAGTCGCAGCGGCAGCTCACGGTAGGAGCGCTGGCGGGACTTGAAGATCAGGTTGTGCATCGGGCAGTTCATCGGCTTCAGGTAGTAGTCGGCGCCCGGCTTGGTCACATTGCCTTCCGCATCATATTCCTCATCGAGGTGCATCGGCGGGTACATGCCGTCCTTGTACCAGTGCAGGTGGCCGGAGGTCTCATACAGACCGCCCTTGGTGATGTGCGGGGTCTGCACGAAGCTGTAGTGGTACTTGCGGTGCATCTCGCGGGAGTAATCCTCCATCGCGTTGATCACGGCGGCACCCTTCGGATGGAAGACGGCCAGACCCGGGCCGATCTCATCCGGGAAGGAGAACAGATCCATCTCGGCGCCGAGCTTGCGGTGATCGCGCTTGGCGGCCTCTTCCAGACGGGTCTGGTAGGCCTTGAGGTCTTCCTTGGTAGCCCAAGCGGTGCCGTAGATACGCTGCATGGTCGGGTTCTTCTCAGAACCGCGCCAGTAGGCGGCTGCGGAACGTTCGATCTTGAACGCCTTGATGTAGCGGGTGTTCGGCAGGTGCGGACCGCGGCACAGATCCTTCCAGACCACGTTGCCGTCACGGTCGACGTTGTCGTAGAAGCTCAGTTCCTTCTCGGAAATCTCGGTGGCTGCGGCAGGGTCGAGATGAGCTTCCTTATCCTTGATGAGCTCGATCTTGAACGGCTGGTCGGTCTCCTCGGCCAGGGCCTCTTCCTCAGTCACGGAACGGCGACGGAAGGACTGGGAAGACTTGATGATGCGCTGCATGCGCTTTTCGATGTCCTTCAGATCTTCCGGGGTGAAGGGCTTGTCGACCTGGAAGTCGTAGTAGAAGCCATCCTTGATGACCGGACCAACACCGAGCTTGGCGTTCGGGTAGATTTCCTGCACGGCCTGAGCCATGACATGGGTGGCGGAGTGACGCATGATCGCGAGACCGTCCTCGGAATCGAGGGCAATAGGCATTACGGAGTCGCCGTCGGAAAGAGGAGTGTACAGGTCACGGTTCTCGCCGTTGATCTTGACTGCGATGATGTTCTTATCTTCCGCGAACAGCTCTACGCCAGTGGTGGTTGCTTCCACCTCCTTCGCTTCGCCGTTGACTGTTATGGAGATGGTAGCTTGCGCCATGATATGTCCTTTGCTATCGGGGTCCGCGTTACTAATGTGCAGGCCTGGACTGTTAATCAACAGTGGACACGATAGGCACTGCGTCAGACAATAGCGAAGACGCGTTGTTATCGTTAACGGGATTGGGCGCTGGTGGTTGTAATACGTGTGTTCCGACACACTCAAGGCCGTTCGGCCAAGCCTACGGTCGGAACACACGTATTACAACCACCAGCTGCGAGTAGCGGATTATGCGTTGGAATACAAGAAGACCTCGCCGAAGCGAGGTCTTCAAAGTGGAGCGGACAACGGGACTCGAACCCGCGGTCTCAACCTTGGCAAGGTTGCGCTTTACCAACTAAGCTATGTCCGCAAAGAATCCTGCCGTGAGAAGCAGGATTCAGTGGGCGATGTAGGAATCGAACCTACGACCCCTTCGGTGTGAACGAAGTGCGCTAGCCGCTGCGCCAATCGCCCGAAATCATTCGGTATTCAATTATCACGATGAATTACTTCATCCGTGGTGGGCGATACAAGATTCGAACTTGTGACCCCTTCCGTGTCAGGGAAGTGCGCTACCACTGCGCCAACCGCCCGGGTCTGCTGTGTTGACAGCAGATGGAATCCGCTGTCCTTCGAGGTGGGTACGAGAGTCGAACTCGTCTATACGGCTTTGCAGGCCGCTGCCTAACCGCTTGGCTAACCCACCGTAAAGGTCTGTCAACTCGTCGGACCTAGAGCGGACAACGGGACTCGAACCCGCGGTCTCAACCTTGGCAAGGTTGCGCTTTACCAACTAAGCTATGTCCGCAATGCTCTCTGCAGGATTCCCCTGCCGAAGCACGAGTGATTACTATACTCACATGCATGTAGTTCGTCCAATCACGGCGTGTCGCCTTATTATTCCTTGCTCTGCTCGCTTATGGCTAAAGAGCTTCTCGATGACTGCTGGCGCACGTTACTCTAGACAATATGAGTGGAGAAGCGCATATGCCTCAATCGGTTATGATTGCCGCATTTGAAGGCTGGAATGATGCATGCCAGGCGGCTACAAACGTCATTCGTCATCTCGTTGGGCAATATGAGTCCCGCGAGATTCGACACATTAGCTGCGATGGTTATTACGACTATCAGGTGGCTCGTCCAATGATGTGCCATGCTGCCGGATATGCCAACCTTATTTGGCCACAAACCACGTTTTATGACATTACTTTGGCTCCCCATCGCCATCTTTATGCGCAGATTGCTCCGGAACCTAATTATCGCTGGCGTAATTATTGCAGCGAAAGTCTTGCGATAGCTGAGGAACTTGATGTCAATCAGATCATCACTCTCGGTTCGATGTTTTCGGACTGTCCTCACACCAGGCCATTGCCGTTATCCGTCAGTGATGGAGCCTGCCAATGTGAAGGCGATCGTGAATACAACGGGCCAGTAGGCATTCCCACTGTTTTGGATGTGGCAGCAGCTGATCAGGGGTTCTCTCACGCTTCGATGTGGGTATCGATTCCCCAGTATCTTGGCAGTGATGAGTGCGCGGCGGGAACTTTGCGCCTTCTGCAAGCATTAGGAGACCGTATCGGGTTTACTTTTGATACAGGTGACTTGCAGTCCAAGTCCGATCATTGGAAGGCGCAAGCTTCGATCTTGGTCAGATGCAATGACCAGCTAGGTGATTACGTCGGCCATTTGGAACATGAATACGACCTCAAACAGAAAGCCGATGCAGAAGCCTCATTGGGTGCACCTCAGGCCGAGCAATTGGTAAAAGAGGCCGAAGCCTTCCTACGCAATATGGGCGAATGAGAAAGACATATTTTCCGCATTATATGTGAAGAGCGCCGCTCACCTTCGCTGTCAGGTGAGCGGCGCTCTTCACATATGCCGGCGTTGCCGATGATCCTCGGCAACCAAGTACTGTTATGCTGCAGCGGCCACGGATGGATCAATAGCCGGCAGAACGCCAAACAGCAGCAGCAAAGCAACCACAACGGCCAGGCCGATACGGTAGATGGCAAAAGCCTTGTACGAGAATGTGGACACGAACTTCAGGAAGCCGATAATGACAATGTAGCCCAGAATGAAGCACACGACAGCCGCCACAATGGTTGGACCCCAGCCAGGGAACAACGCGTCGGCCTTGTAGTTCTTCACAGCCTTAACCGCTTCAAGCAAACCAGATCCCAGAACAGCGGGAATAGCCATCAAGAAGCTCAGTCGCACAGCGGCCTCACGCTCATATCCAAGTGCACGGCCAACGGTGATGGTGCCGCCAGAACGAGACACGCCAGGAATCAAGGCGAGAGACTGTCCCAGACCGAACAGGAAAGCATCGCGATACGTCATATCCGCCATAGTCTTGGATTGACGCGCACGAGCATCCACCACCCACAGCAGAATACCGAACAGGAACAGCACGGTGACGGTAATCCACAGATTGCGCAGTGTCGTTTCAACAATGTTCTGCAGCGTAAAACCAAGAATGACAATCGGAATGGAACCAACAATCACATTCCAGCCCATTGTGGCGTAATAGTCTCCACGACCCATACGAGACTTGAAATCCTTGCCGTTTTTACCAAACAAGCAAGCAAACCAATGCGTCAGAATATTGATGATGTCGCGACGGAAATACAACACCACAGCAAGCTCGGTACCGATTTGAATAATGGCGGTGAACGCAGCACCTGGGTCGGAACCCAGCATCAGATCACCGAAAATACGAATATGAGCGCTGGAGGAAACTGGAAGATACTCAGTCAGCGCCTGAATAATGCCAAGAACAATGGCTTGGAAAAAATTCATAACCCCTCTTAATTCATTCTTATCTCGTAGTTATGACGATGAACACACTACCGAAGGGGGTGTAGAACAACACTAAGAAATCATGTCAACAACGATGACAACCACGGCTTCTACAATGCAAAGTGGAAACAGAATAGGAGGAGGGACTGCGATGGCAACATATCGCAAAAGCAGGGCTTTCGCACCACAAGGCTTCTTTGAATGCGAGGGGCGCGGCTTGGAATGGCTTGGTGCCGCACATGCTCAAGGCGGACCGCGCGTGGTCGAAGTGTACAGATGGGGTAAGGATTACCTCGATATCGAACGGGTCAGCAGCTCATCTCCCACGGCGAAAGCAGCTTTTGATTTTGGCTCTGCGCTCGCTCGCATGCATGACGCCGGAGCTGAATTCTTCGGTTCTGCCCCAGACGGGTACGATGGCACATGTTATTTTGGGCCGCTTCAAGACCCAGTAAAGATGGACACCGGCACATGGAGCGACCCCATCAGTTATTTCGCTGATGGTCGTCTGCGGCCGATGGTGGAACTTGGCGTAAAGCGTGGCGAGCTGGACAAGCGTGACGTTGATTTGACTGAGCGTGTAATTGAAGCGCTTCCAGATCTCATGGGCCGAGCGGCAAATGATAAGCCGGCCCGTATTCATGGCGACCTGTGGAGCGGCAATGTGATGTGGACTGCTGATTCCGGCCACAGCGAGGCCGTTCTCATCGACCCAGCAGCACACGGCGGTCACCGCGAAGAGGATTTGGCCATGCTGCACCTGTTTGGTATGAGCTATTTGACGCAGATTACCGAAGGCTACCAGTCAGTGCATCCACTGAAAGCCGGATGGCAGGAACGTCTGACTCTTTGGCAGCTCTACCCCATCGCCGGCCATTGTGTGTTCTTCGGCGGTGGATACGTCAGTGAATACCGCTCCATGTGCCGGTCGCTGCTCGGCTGATTGCTCTATTTCCTAAACTAAGCAGGCCATAAGGAAGGGTGTGGGAGTCTTCATCGATAAGACTCCCACACCCTTCCTTATTCAACGCAACAGGCTTATTGACGCCGGCATTCAGCTCAGCTCAATGCGTCCTTCAATTTGCTGAAGAAGCCAGCCTTTTTCTGCCCGGCTTGAGGTCGGGATGCCTGGGCCACATGCGAAGCATCCGAATCATGCGATTGCGCGAACTGTTCGATGAGATGGCGTTCGCTGTCATCAAGCTTTGTAGGAATAAGCACGTTGACATGGGCAATCAAATCGCCACGTTCGTCGTTGTTACGAATGTTGGTAACGCCAAGCCCCCTCAGCGTCACAGTATCTTCCGGCTGGCAGCCTGCAGGAATGGAAATCGTCTGCTTGCCGTCAAACGTATCGATATCCAAATCATGGCCCAGCACTGCCCAGCTCATCGGCACTTGAATCCAGCAATGCAGATTATCGCCGTCGCGAGTGAATTGCTTATCGGTACGGATGCGGATATCAATATACAAATCGCCTGCAGCGCCGCCGCCTTCGCCGACCTCACCTTGATTGGCAAGACGAAGACGAGCGTTGTCATTGATGCCGGCCGGCACGCTGACGCCAACGTTGCGCGTGGTGCGCACTCGACCGTGGCCCATACAGCTGGGGCACGGGTTCTTGATGATGGTGCCGTGACCTTCGCATCGCTCGCAAGGTGCGGAAGTCATCATCTGTCCCAGCATCGTGCGAACGACCTTCTGCATGAAGCCTTGGCCGTGGCAATCCGGGCAGGTGACCGGTTGTGCTCCGCCTTGGGATCCAGAGCCACCGCATTCCTGGCACAGCGCAAACGTATTGATCTTTACATGTGCAGTGCCGCCAAAGACGGCGGTCTTCAAATCAATGGAAGCCGAAGCGAGAGCGTCACGTCCAGGCTGAGTACGCGGAACAGGGCCTTGGGAGCCACCGCCGAAAGCGGAGCCGAAGAATGTGGAGAACACATCGCCCATATCTCCAAAGCCACCGGAGAAACCACCGGCACCGGCATTGGGATTATTGGGATCCACGCCGGAATCATACATACGGCGCTTATCCGGGTTCGACAACACTTCGTATGCGTTGTTGACTTCCTTGAACTTGTCTTCAAATTCAGGGCCGGCAATGTCCGGGTGATATTTACGGCTGAGCTTGCGATAAGCTTTTTTGATATCAGCGTCGCTGGCGTTGCGGTCAACACCTAGGGTTTCGTAATAATCTGCCACTGAATAATCCTTTGTGTTCGTGTAGTCTGCCGGTTATTGTGCCATAGCCCGCGGTCAGCGTTCACATGCATGTTGAAAACATGCAAATGCCGATCCGAAGAGTTGATTTTTCATGATGCGTCGGTTCCACTTTCGGAAATAAAAGCGCTGAGGTATCGCGCCACCGCTCGAACCGCGGCCATAGTGGCCGCATAATCCATATGTGTGGGGCCGATGGATCCGACGAATGCAACGGGTTCGTTGTCGCTCGGGCTCGTAGTCGAATCGTCATCGAGATTCGAGTCGCGGGAAGCCGCCTTACGTCCGTACCCACTACTGACTACTGAGGCATGCAAGAGTCCGGGTGTATGGCTTTCCGAGCCGATGGCAACGCCAACTCCGGACGCATTGGTTTCCTCGCTGAGATTGCTCATCAGCTTCATGAGCACAACTTGCTCTTCCAATGCATCGAACAGTGGCGCCAAATCGGCCAAAGAACGCGAATGAGCAAGGTGCGAAGCCCCAGACATGTACAACTCATTGGCTCGCTCATCCAATGCCATAGATTCAAAAGCATCGGCCAATGCTTTAGCAACTGCCTTGACTTCTTCGAATCCTGCTGTTTCGGCGATGGAGCGGACCTTCTCCCCCGCTTTTGCCAGAGATAGGCCGCTGCATTGCTCGTTTACTGTCGACGATAGATGATTGATATCATCCGCTGATGGCATGGAGGGTACGACGAGACCATGCTGTGCCACACGCCCGGTATCGGTAATGACCACAGCAAGCAATGTGTTCATGGCCACCGGGACCATTTCGACGTGCCGCATTGTGGCTTTGGCCAACGATGGGGATGCGACTATCGCGACTTGGCCAGTTATTTCTGAAAGCAGGCGAGCCGCGCGTTGCAGTGCATCCTTTAAGCTGACCGAGCCTTCCAAAAAGCTGTTGATACCTCGACGTTGCGCTTCGCTTAATGGCATGACCGTGGCAAGACGATCAACGAAGTAGCGATACCCTTTTTCGGTGGGTACGCGTCCCGCTGATGTGTGCGGTTGGATGAGGTAGCCCTCATCTTCCAGTGCTGCCATATCGTTGCGAATCGTAGCCGAGCTGACGCCTAGATCATGTTGTTTGGTAAGCGATGTGGATCCCACGGGTTCCTGAGACCGAATGTAGTCTTCAACCACGGCGCGCAACACCAACATGCGTCTGGATTGCGTCATGCGCGCCTCCTTATGTGCATTCCATATATACGTAATTTGCGTGGCGCGCGCATGCATCTGATATGCCCGCTATCTCATGTTCGGCATTCATGCACAGCAGATGCATGACGTTTCGAGTGAGATAACGCGAACGACACGCTGAAAGAACAACACCGACGTTCCGGCGTGTCACATTCAGCGGCTGATCGATATCAAACCAGCGTAAGCCTCGATTCATATTGTATTAGCACTCATTGGTTTCGAGTGCTAATACGTTCGTCGGTAGCGAAGACATGTTAATTGTGAACGCTAACAGAACACAACTTACCAAAACACGCCAAATATGCACCACAAACGTCTTCTTGCGACGTTAACATGGGAAACGCAATGTGAGGGCGTCGTGCGCCCGGCACAAGCCGGATACGCGGCCCGACCAATTGGAAGGAAAGTAAATCCATGACCGAATTCAAGGAGACCGAGCTCGACGAGCGCGCCATCAAGATGGCAAAGGTCCTTTCGGCTGACGCGGTTGAGAAGGCTGGTTCCGGCCACCCCGGTTCCCCTATCTCCCTGGCGCCTGTCGCCTACACCCTGTACCAGCACTTCATCAAGCATGATCCCAACGATCCCAATTGGGAAGGTCGCGATCGCTTCATCCTTTCCGGCGGTCATGCTTCCCTCACCCAGTACGTCCAGCTGTACTTCTCCGGCTATGGCGTGACCCTGGATGACCTCAAGCACTTCCGCGGCGGCGCTGACACCCGCACCCCGGGCCACCCCGAGTACGGCCTGACCCCGGGCATCGAAATGACCACCGGTCCTCTGGGCCAGGGCTTCGCTTCCGCCATCGGCTTTGCTTACGGCGAGCGTTTCCAGCGTGGTCTGCTCGATCCGGAAACCCCGAAGGAAGATTCCCCGTTCTACCACAAGATTTGGGCTATCTGCGGTGAAGGCGATATCGAGGAAGGCATCTCCGGCGAGGCTGCTTCCCTGGCTGCTAACCAGAAGCTCGGCAACCTGACCGTGATCTTCGATGCCAACCGCATCCAGATCGAAGGCGATACCAACCTGGTGCTGGCTGAGGATGTGCTCAAGCGCTTCCAGGCCTACGGCTGGTACACCGACGAATTCAGCTTCATCCAGCCTGACGGCTCCTACAAGGAGGATGTCGAGGGCTTGGCTGAAGTGATTGCCAAGGCTGAGGCCGCTGCTCCGGATCAGCCGAAGCTCATCAAGGTTCACTCCTTGATCGCATGGCCGACCCCGGGCAAGACCAACGATCCGTCTTCTCATGGCTCCAAGCTGGGTGCCGAGGCTGTTGCCGGCCTGAAGAAGGAACTCGGTTACGATCCGGAAGAGTCCTTCCACATCGACGAAGAGGCTCTGGCTCACGCTCGCAAGGTTGCCGAGCGCGGTCTGGAAGCTCACAAGGCTTGGGACGAGAAGTTCGATGCTTGGCGCAAGGCCAACCCGGACAAGGCTGCCCTGTACGACCGCATCAAGGCCGGCGAACTGCCGGAAGGCTTCGACAAGGCTATCGATGACCTTGAGGCCACCTTCGAAGTCGGCAAGGGTGTTGCTACCCGTGGCGCTTCCGGCTCCGTGCTGAACGCTATCGCCGCTGTCATGCCAGCAGAACTCTGGGGCGGCTCCGCCGATCTCGGTGGCTCCAACAAGACCGACCTGAAGGGTGCTGCCACCTTCGCTCCTGCCGAGTGCGCCACCAAGCAGTGGCCGAACTGCAACGAGTTCGGTCGCCAGCTGCACTTCGGCGTCCGTGAGTTCACTATGGGCTGCATCACCAACGGCATCCTGCTGGGCTCCCACACCCGTCCGTTCGGCGGCACCTTCTTCATGTTCTCCGACTACGAGCGCTCCGCCGTTCGTCTGGCCGCCCTCATGGAGATCCCGAACCTCTACGTCTGGACCCACGATTCCGTGGCCGTCGGCGAAGATGGTCCGACCCACCAGCCGGTTGAGCACCTCGCTTCCTTCCGTGCTATTCCGCAGCTCGAAGTCATTCGTCCTGCCGACGCCTTCGAGACCGCCGAAGCCTACCGTTACTTCTTCGAGAAGAAGAACACTCTGCCGGGCGCTATGGTGCTGACCCGCCAGGGCGTGCCGACTCTCGCTGAGACCGCTGCCAAGGCTAAGGACGGCGTCAAGAAGGGCGCTTACGTGCTCGTCGACACCGAAGGTACTCCGGACGTCATCATCATGGCTTCCGGTTCCGAAGTTCAGTGGGCTGTTGCCGCTGCCAAGACCCTGGCTGAGAAGGGCACCAAGGCTCGCGTCGTTTCCTTCCCGTCCATGGAATGGTTCGAGGAGCAGGACGCCGAGTACAAGGAGGCCGTGCTTCCGGCTTCCGTCAAGGCCCGCGTCTCCGTCGAGGCCGGCGTCGCAATGCCTTGGTACAAGTACCTCGGCTCTTACGGCAAGCCTGTCTCCATCGAGCAGTTCGGTCTGCAGGGTGATGGCGCTCAGAACATGATCGACCTCGGCATCACCGCCGAGCATGTGGTCGAGGCTGCTGAGGCTTCCATCGCCGAGGCCAACGCCTGATTACTGAATAATTTAATAAATTTCGGCTCCCCTCTTAAAGGAGGGGAGCCAATAACAAGGAGAAAAATATGACTGAAGCAACTCAGCGTACGTCCGATTCCGGCGTTTCCATCTGGCTGGACGATCTGTCCCGCTCCCGCATCGAGTCCGGCTCCCTGCAGGACCTCATCGCCAACAAGAACGTGGTCGGCGTTACCACCAACCCGTCCATCTTCCAGAAGGCCCTGAGCCAGGTCGGCCCGTACGATGCTCAGCTCAAGGAACTCGGCAAGGTTGACGTTGAGACCGCCGTTCGCGAACTCACCACCACCGATGTGCGCAACGCCACCGACATCTTCCGTGAGATCGCTGAGAAGACCGACTTCGTTGACGGCCGCGTCTCCATCGAAGTTGACCCGCGTCTGGCCCACGAGACCGAAGCCACCGAGAAGCAGGCTGTCGAGCTGTGGGAGAAGGTCAACCGTCCGAACGCCATGATCAAGATCCCGGCAACCCTCGAAGGCCTGCCGGCTATCACCGCTACCCTGGCCAAGGGCATCTCCGTGAACGTCACCCTGATCTTCTCTCTCGAGCGTTACGAGCAGGTCATCGACGCTTACATCGAGGGCATCGCTCAGGCTGCTGCTAACGGCCACGACCTGAAGCACATCGGCTCCGTCGCTTCCTTCTTCGTCTCCCGCGTGGACACCGCTGTGGACAAGCTGCTGGAAGCCAACGGCTCCGACGAGGCTAAGGCTCTGGAGGGCAAGGCTGCTGTGGCCAACGCTCGCCTGGCTTACGAGCTGTTCGAGAAGAAGTTCGCTGAGGATCCGCGTTGGGCCGACCTGGCTGCCAAGGGCGCCAAGGTTCAGCGTCCGCTGTGGGCTTCCACCGGTACCAAGAACCCGGCTTACTCCGATTGCAAGTACGTTGACGAGCTGGTTGCTCCGCACATCGTCAACACCATGCCGGAGAAGACCCTGAACGCTCTGGCCGATCACGGCAACGGCGCTCCGTCCATCGAAGGCACCTACGAAGAGTCCCACGCCATCATCAACAAGCTGGCTGAGCTCGGCATCAACCTGAAGGACGTCACCGACAAGCTGGAGGCCGACGGTGTCGCCGCCTTCATCAAGTCCTGGGATTCCGTGCTGGCCGACGTTCAGTCCGGCATCGATCGCGTGAACGCCTGAGATCGCTGACGTAATGTGCGAATAGCACATTATCAGTAACACTCAATGAGGCTCTGACCTGAAAATATGGTCAGAGCCTCATTTGCTGTCCGCCAACGATGTCAACCTTGTGCGCGTATATTGCAGGCCCTTCGCTCTGGCCGGAAACAACAATAAGCAAATATCGTCGATGATGACCGAAACGTGGGCATTCGGATGCCATCGGCACGGCTCTCTCTTGCCGCAAAGTTCCCTGACTGGTAAGTTCGCGAACAGAGAGATTGTGCCTGAACTTGATATAGGGCGCTCTGATGAGAGGATTTGTATTGCGCACCCTGAATAGCCGACAGCGCGTGGTGATGACGTTTACCTTCTTTTCGATGTTCTTTGGTGCAGGAAACCTCATTTTCCCGCCGTTCGTAGGTGCACAGGCAGGAGCCTCCACAATACCGGCAGCCATTGGATTCATTGTGTCCGCGGTGGGTCTGCCAATTCTTGGCGTATTGGCGGTCACGTTCGCAGATGGTTTTGATAAGCTCGCCGGCCGGGTCTCCCCCAAATTCGCGCTGTTTCTCGGCATTGCCATTATTTTGACCATTGGGCCGTGCTTCGCGATTCCTCGCACAGCTACAACATCATTCGAAATGATGGTGGTGCCGCTCGTGCCAGATGGCTCCAAATGGATAGCTCAGCTGCTGTATTCACTGCTGTTCTTCACGCTGGCATTTCTCTTCGCACAGCATCCTGAAAAACTATCCAAGGTGCTTGGCCGCTTCATGGGGCCGTTGCTGCTGGTACTGATTGCGGTATTGTTCGTAGCTTGTCTGGTACATGGTATTGCTACAGCTGCTGCACCTTCCGGTAATTATCAAACCAATCAGATGGCTCGCGGATTTCTCGATGGTTATCAGACGATGGATCTGCTTGCTGCCTTGTATTTTGGTATTGTCATTTCAGCCAACGTACATGCACTCAACGTTACCGAGGAGTCACAGGTACAGCGCGAGACTGCAATTGCCGGACTTGGCACTGGAGTGCTGTTGATTCTGATCTATGGTGCGCTGAGCTATGTTGGTGCGGTTTCCGGTTCCATCATTACTATCAATGCGAATAGTGACACTGGTGCCACGGTGCTGACGAACCTTACCTCTACGATTTTCGGCACTGCCGGCACTATTTTCCTCGGCATCGTATTCGTCATCGCATGTTTGAATGTTTGCACTGGTCTGATTTGCACTTGCGCCACTTACTTCCACACCAAGTTCCCGACCGTAGCCGGTCACACAGTGAGCTATCGTGCATGGCAGCTGGCGTTCACCATCTTCAGTTTCGTGGTCTCCAACGCTGGATTAAGTCTGATCATTAAGGTTTCCGTACCGGTGCTATCCGCGTTGTACCCGATTTCGATTGTGCTCGTGCTGCTGGCCATCACGCATACAGTGTTTGCGGCACGATTCCCCCGCGTGTATTTCTGGATGGTGCTGTTGGTTGGCATTGTGGCGCTGATTGGTTGTGTCGCTTCGCTGGTCACCGTGTTTGGTGGTTCGCTGCCGTGGCTTGAATCCTTGCTGAATATGCTTCCGTTGCAGCAGCAACAGCTTGGATGGTTGACTCCATCGGCTATTGGTGCGGTAATCGGTGTGATTGACTCACTCAGGATTGCGCATAGGGCTAAGTCATAAGTTTTTTTGAACAGCACAGTGATGTTTTGTGAGACGCTGCAGACAGTGTTGCAATTGCGCTGATAAGGTACCCAACGTATACGTTTGTTGGATATGCGATGATGGCATGTTCAACAAACGACGTTGACATAACCACACCAATCATGGCTGGTGAACTGATTGTTTGATTTGGTTCAGCGGTCATGAATCGTTAAGGAGCGACTCCATGACGTATCAGCATAATGCACCTTTCCGCGCCGACGTGGTTGGTAGCTATCTTCGTCCTGCCGAGCTCAAAGCAGCCCGTGCTGATTTCGAAGCCGGCCGTATTGATGCTGCCGAACTGAAGGCTGTTGAAGACAAGGCCATCACCGAGCTGGTTGCCAAACAAAAGGCAGCTGGCCTGCATGTGATTACCGATGGTGAATTCCGCCGCGCCTACTGGCATCTTGACTTCATGTGGGGATTGAACGGTGTAAAGCGCGGCACTGCTCCGATTCTGTTCAAGGGTTCCGATGGCACGCCCGTGACCGAGGCTGCCGGTGTGGATGGTGAGCTCAATGGTGAACACCATCCGTTCGTGGATCATTACAAGTTCGTCAAGGCTTTGGAAGATGAGAACACCATCGCCAAACAGACCGTTCCTTCCCCTGCGCAGACGCTGTTCGTGCTTCAACAGGGCATTGCCGAGGAGGCACACAGCCCGTACAAGGATAACGATGCTCTGGCTGAAGCTATTGCCAACGCCTATATTCAGGTAGCCCATGATTTGTACGAGGCCGGCTGCCGTACGCTGCAGTTCGATGATTGTACTTGGGGTGCATTTGTTGGCGAGGACTTCAAGGACACCGTTTTCGGCGTTGATGCCAAGACCGTGCAGCGCCAGTACGCCGTAGTAAACAATGCGGTGATTGCTTCTGTTCCGGAAGATATGGTGGTGACCACGCATATTTGCCGTGGTAACTACCAGTCTCAGTGGTTCTCCGCAGGTGGCTATGGTCAGGTGGCCGATGTGCTCTTCGGCGAAGAGAATGTTGCCGCCTACTATCTTGAGTTCGATGACGATCGTTCCGGTGATTTCGAACCGCTGGCCAAGGTGTCCGGAGACAAGAAGGTGGTGCTCGGCCTGATCACCTCCAAGAAGCCTGAGCTGGAAGAACCTGAAGCGATTAAGGCACGTATCGCCGAAGCAGCGCAGTATGTGCCGCTGGAGCGTCTGTGCCTGTCTACTCAGTGCGGCTTTGCTTCCACTGAAGAAGGCAACCATCTGACCGAAGACCAGCAGTGGGCCAAGATCGCTCTGGTTCGTTCCATTGCTGAAGAGGTATGGAATTAGTGCAGTGTTGACCCACCTCGTGCAGGTCATGGCAGATAGTGCGCTAGGCATCTGAAACTACGTCTGAATTACATCGAAACCGTGTGAAACACGGTAATCAACGTGTTTCACACGGTTTCGATGAATCTGCATGCGATTGATAGAATCGAACCCACCTGAATTTGATTGTTTACTCGAACTGGGCGGCCAGTTCCTTTGTCCGATCCTTGCCGCTGAAATAACGGGAATGCGTATGCATCACCGAAGCCAAGGAGTCGGAGCCGATTAAGGCAACCTCCCAATCGGTTCCGACTTTTGCGGAATCGCGCAAATACGCCGGGTCATTGCCTGCATCGAGATATCCGTTGGGGCCGTCATAAACCTTGACACAACGGTCCCCAGTCTTCCGGTTATACCGGATAATGACACCCACCATCATGGTTCCTTTCCTATTGATATCCCCATAATAGTTAGAAACGTTTAAGAATGTCACGTTTCTCCTCAAGGGAATCACGTACTTCGATTATCGAAGACATGGATGCGGTTACGGCTTTTCGCTTGACATTGTTGTCGTTTGAATCATTCAATACCTTCTCCAACGTCGCGACACTTGCCGATATATTCTTCAACGAATCAACCACACCGTGGTCATCATGGTCCGGTTTGCCTTCGTATCGGATAGCGCGCCCATAAATATCCCCCGCAAGCTCATAACAGTTAGCCCAAGCATCCTGCAGCAACGTACGCACCTGCACTTCACAGAAAACCCCATCCGGGAGCTTCACTATGACATGCACGGCACGATACCCGCTGTGCGGAGCTTCACGCATATCCGAGATTTTGAATACCGGAAGCACGTCGCCAATCCTAGAGGCAAGCGCGGTTTGTGCATCCAGCGTCATGTCAGCGGTTATGCGCACGCCCATCACGTCCCTTACGCGGGGAATCTGCAACGTCGGTTCACGAATCAGCTTATCCTTCAAGGTGTCAACCGTCTTCACCCTGAACGCGACAGTCATATCCCCGATATCGAGCCCGGACGTGTCAAGCCTGCCGACTTGCGCCACGACCTTGGCCAGAGCCTGCTGATACCAGAGTCGCACTGTCACATAGCTCAGACCATCAATCGCGTCGCCTCCTGCGATAATTTCTTTACGCAAGTCTCGAATCTGACGTTGAGTCCACGGCTTGTCTGGCAGAATCAGTTCGTCCATACGATTATTCTCCCATCATTTCTCATATTCCTTGCACAGGTCTACCCGCAAACTTGATGAGATTATCCAAATCAAGCACATAGTTACTATCAGTTACACACTTGATAATACAGTCCCCACGGGGAGGGCGGTCTTCCCATATTCCGAGTCAATCAACGTTTATATAGAGCGAGGATGCAGCCGGAAGCCTTCTCGCTATCAAATATTAAGAAAGGCCTCGCGCTGTACTGTCTCAGCGCGAGGCCTACGCCCCCGAATGTCGCTCGGCAACGAAAAAGAGATTTGTTGCGGAATGTTGCGGAATGGTCGAAAAACTCCTATTGAACTTGCAGATTGAACAGCTCCATATACCATACAAAAGAATAGGTCTATCGCTGTATCAAAACAGGCTCAACGAAGGTTTTCCATTAGTTCTGCCAGTAGTAACTGAAGAAGTTGGCGATTTTGTTGGTGGCGTCTTTGAGCACTTCGATACGCGGCAGGTACACGATACGGAAGTGATCAGGTTCACCCCAGTTGAAGCCACCGCCTCGAGTGATCAGAATGCGTTCATCATGAAGCAGGTCAAGGGCGAACTGCTCATCATCATGAATATTGAACTTCTTCACATCGATCTTCGGGAAGATGTAGAACGCGGCCTTGGGCTTAACCGCCGTCAAACCAGGAATGGCGTTGATTGCATTGTAAATATACTCACGCTGCTCGTAGAGTCGGCCACCCGGCACAATGTAGTCGTTCACACTTTGATGACCGCCCAATGCCGTCTGTACAATGGATTGCGCCGGCACATTCGAGCAAATACGCATATTCGCCAGCATGTTGATGCCCTCAATGTAATCCTTGGCGATACGCTTATTGCCGGAAAGCACCATCCAGCCTACACGGTAGCCGGCAATCATATGAGACTTCGATAGGCCGGAGAACGTGACGCAGAACAAATCCGGGGCAAGCGAGGCGATAGACGTGTGCTGCAATCCGTCCATGACCAAACGGTCGTAGATCTCATCGGAGAAGATGATGAGCTGGTGTTCGCGCGCGATATCCACAATCTGCTGGAGCACTTCCTTTGGATAAAGCGCGCCAGTTGGATTGTTCGGATTGATAAGCACGATGGCCACCGTACGATCGGTGATCTTGGAACGAATATCGTCAATATCCGGATACCATTCTGATTGCTCATCGCATACGTAATGTACTGCGGTGCCGCCAGCCAGATTCACGCAGGCCGTCCACAGCGGATAATCAGGGCTTGGAATCAACACCTCGTCACCGTCATCCAGCAGAGCGGACATGCAGAGGTTAATGAGCTCGCTAACGCCATTGCCGGTGTAAATATCATCGATGGTCACATTCGGCAGGTTCTTCAGCTGTGCGTACTGCATAATGGCCTTGCGCGCGGAGAACAGGCCTTTGGATGGCGAATAACCTTCAGTCTCAGTCAACTGATGCGCCATATCGTAAACGACTTCATCCGGCGTGCGGAAACCAAACGGTGCCGGATTGCCGATGTTCAATTTCAGAATATGCGTGCCATCCGCTTCCATGCGTGCGGCTTCGTCCACCACAGGGCCACGCACATCGTACAGCACATTGTCGAGCTTATGAGACTTACCGAATGCACGGCGGCGACCAGCTGGAATCTCATCAACAGATTCGGCCCGAGTCACATTAGCCGCGGATTGTTCAACAGACATAGTAGCCATCCCCTCATTGTGTTGTTCCGATGTTTCACTGGTCTCTCCCCTAAGCCAGTTCGTATCCACATCCAATTCGCTGGCAAGAAAGTCCAGCACATCTTCACGCGGCATGGTTTTGCCGGCAACATATTGGCTGATATGGCTTTTGCCCATTTTGACACCACGGTGTTCCGCCGCATGCACCAAGTCGACCTGTTTCAATCCCCTGCTATCCATAGCGTTGCGCAAACGCTGGGCGAATACCGTGACGGTCATAGTCCCTCCAAACAGAAGTTCAATTTCATGTTGAACAACGGTTCAAAGACTACACCTAGTTCAATTCGAGTTCAATTTGCGTGTTGTAACAATGGGAAAATGAGATGCCGCAGTGACATTTGTGTAAGCCACTGCGGCAATAACTGTGTTAGGCAATCGTTGCCAATTCTTCACGAGAGGGGCAGGTAGCCGGACCACGACGGGTCACGGAAATCGCCGCAGCGATATTGGCGGTTCGAACTGCATCATGCAACGAGGCGCCACGAATCAGTTCTGCACTCATCACGCCTACATGGCAGTCACCGGCACCATTGGTATCCACGGCGTGCACATGGTAGGAGGGAATCAGTTCAGCTTGTGCCCCAGGCTCAGCACACAGCCAAGCACCTGATGCGCCAGCACGGAGAATAACCGGTGCTTGAACGGCCGTGCTTAACGAGGCACAGGTGTTACCGGTATCTTCCAAGGAAGAACCGGATATGCCCAATCGACGAGCCAATGCAAGAGCTTCCTCATAATTGCACGACCAAATAGGCTTGTGCGCAATGATTGCGGACAGTAAACGATCTTCCGCGCCAGCCGTTACCGAAGACGGATCAAACACCGTAGTGAATTCGTGAGATTCATATCGCGTGAGGAACGCGTACAAGCCGCGGGCAGTGGGATGAGCAAACGTGTAGCCATTGATATGTACGATATCGTCGTTCGCGGGCTCGATTGCTTCGAAGCAATGTTCATTGCCTTGGGTTTCCGCACCACGCACAGTGACGAATGTTCGTTCAGCCCTGGCGTCGGTCATAGCCATGCAGATACCGGAATCGCGGGAGAAATCGGTGAGACCGATATGTTCTATGCCGTCGGAAGCCAGTGCGTCACGAATCTGCGTGGCCCACGGACCGGTGCCGATAATGCCGCCGTGCGCAGCATTCACGCCCATTTGACGTACCGCGTGCAGAATATTGAAACTGGAGCCTACACGAGCCACGGCTTCATCGGCGAAGGCGTCGCCACCCGGCTCGGGCACGCGGTCGATGCGCATGGTCAGGTCAACTAGCATTTGCCCTAAAGAAATGACTCTGCTCATCGTTCATCGCTCCTGGAGATGGCAAGCAATTGCTTTGCTGTCTGTCTCATATCGATGTGGTTGATTTCCTGAACCTTACGAACCATTTCTGCGGGGAATCCTTCAGCACCGTGAACCGCGCCGAGCATTGCGCCTACCATAGCGCCAATGGTATCGGTGTCGCCGCCAACATTGGCGGCCACACATAATGCGTCAAACGGGCGTTGCACATACCGCGTGGCGATAGCGAAGGCCGCGGGCACGGATTCATTCGCTTCCACACTGGTACCGACAAGCGCACGAAGCTGGTCGCCGAACATGTCATGGTCGTAGATATCACCGGATTGCGAATCCGCATGCTCATGAGCCCAAGCGATAGCCCAACGCGTACGTGCGATAACCGATGCTTTAGGCGACCAATGCCCCACTTCCATGCCCTCAAAACGATTCATGGCAAGGTAAGCGGTCACATAATTCAGTGCCATCATCATGGCTTCACCGGCTTCAGCGCCTTCCAAACCATAACTCACCGTTGCCGCGATCAGCATGGTGGATTCAATGCCTTGCATGGTGTTATGGGTCACGATGGAGGAACGACGTGCGGTATCCGCTAAATGAGTGTCCGGACGGTTGGCGATGCCGATAGGGCAGGCTCTCATGGCACCGCCATTGGTAGTGCCATGAATGCCCGTAAGATTCACATCCACGCCGGCCTTGAATTGTTCCAATGCGGACTTGGTGGAAGGCCCGAGCAAATCAAGCGAATCTTTGGCCTTCATGTCATCTTCCCAGTTGAGCAATGATTGCGCATACTGATGGATGTCCAATTCACCTGCTCCGGCAATCAGCTGATTCGCTAGGACGAGCGCCTGTTCAGTATCGTCGGTAATTGAGCCGGCTTTCATATTAGGTGCTATTGGCTGTTTTGGCGAAGCATTCACAAAGTCTCGTATAGGCTTTGCTCCATATTCAGCACGTATCTGATCTGCTGACATGCTTTGCGTAGGCATGCCGAGCGCATCGCCAATGGCCAACCCAATCAACGCGCCATAAGCGCGCTCCTCCAACATAGTGTTGTTCATGATTCCTACTGTAGCTGTGACTCAATCCATTGGGCCACGCCATCGTCATTGTTTGCAGGGCAGACTTCATCCGCGATTGCAAGGACCTTTTGATTGGCATTGGATACAGCCACTCCCCTGCCCGCAGCACGCATCATATCAATGTCGATAAGATCATCGCCAAAGGCGACGGTCTGCTCCAACGGTACACCCAGACGCTCGCATACGATATTCATTGCATGCTGTTTATTAGCGTTGGGATTCATCAGCATCCACATCACGCCTTCGGAAATCGATACGTCGAAATCATCCGGAATCAGTGATTCCAGTTCATCCCATTGATTGCCTTCTGGGAAGATCGTGATCTTATCCGCAGTCCCCTGAGGTACCGGAATTGGATGATTGGCATCAGGCTCGAGTATGTGAACGCTGTGCTCATTGCCGGAGGCATCTGTGCTGACTTGGAAGTTGGTGTATTGGAAGGACTGGGTTTTCCAATACTGGCGAACATCGAAATTCGTGTAACGTACATCGTTCATCACAATGCCCAGCTTCAATCTAGGTATATGCTTCAAAAGCTGTTGGCAAACCTCACAGGCACGCTTGGAGGAGAATCCGATTTTGATGAGATCTGGATTGCCTTCGGTTGAATCCTTAGTCAATGTTTCGAAATTCGAATGTGCGGGATCAAAGTCGATAAGTGCACCATTGAGGTAAATGACTGCATCAACTGGGAGTATCTGTGCGAATCGCAGTCCAGTGCTCACCGGCCGTGCGGTAGCAACGGCGAACTTATAGCCGGCATCATGGGCACGATTGATGACATCGATGCTGTGCTGGGTGATGTTTCGGTTTTCGAATACTTCCGCATCGTGCAGCAAGGTGCCATCAAGATCGGCAACCAGTAGTTGTGGCTTGTCGGTCAGCGTGTTGGTCACAGCAGCCCCTTGCAATGCTCGCGTACAAGTTCGGCGGAATGATGCAGCTTTTCGCGTTCTTCGTCGTTGAGTTCCAGTTCTACGATTTCGTTGGCGCCATTGGCCCTGAGCTCAGTGGGAACGCCGAGGAACACGTCATGCTCACCGTACTCGCCGTCCAGCAATGTGGAAACCGGTACAATACGGCGTTCATCCCACAAAATTGTCTGCACAATGCCGGCTACGGTGGAGGCAATGCCATAGTTCGTACCATGCTTTGCCGCGACAATCTCATTGCCGCGCGTGCGGGTCTTCTCTTCAATCTCGGCTGTGGATACGGAAGAGAATCGATCTTGATTGTCTGCAAGGAATCGGCCGAACGGCTTACCTCCAAGCGATACAGTGGACCATGCAGTGAACTGCGAATTGCCATGTTCGCCCATAACAAATCCGCCCACGTTACGAGGATCCAGACCGGTCTCCTCACCAATAATGGTTTTCAGACGAGAAGTATCCAGCGCAGTACCAGTTCCTAGCACCTGAGTACGTGGCAGCCCTGAACGCTTCCAGGCATACCAAGCCATCACATCAACAGGATTGGAAACCATGACAATGACGCCATTGAAGCCGGAAGCCATCACATGGTCTACAACATCGCCAACCAATCCCACAGTAAAACCGAGTTCCGCCATGCGGGTGGAGTTTGCCGGGGGTTTACGGCCCACGGTGATAACCACAATGTCTGCGTCCTTGCATTCGGAATAATCTCCGGCATGCACCTTGACATGGCGATCCTGGAATTCGCTGCCATCGTCGAGATCATGTGCTTCAGCGATGGCCTTTTCAGTGAAATGATCGATCAACACCAGCTCATTGCACAAACCGTGCGTGACGATGGCATATGCGGCGGTCGATCCCACCTGACCCGTGCCGACGATAACGACTTTGTTGCGGTTCATTGTAACCATAGTGATCTCCCCTATATGTGAACGACATTGGCAGACATGCTGCTGTTTATTGCTTAGCGCTCATCGAGCTCAATGAAACGAATACGACCCATGACCGAACATACGGTCATGGGTCGTAGGAAGCATATGCGGAGCTCAGCCGAGGTTGAACTTAGTCATCATGTCAAGGCCGATAATCAGGGCAACCCAAATCAGGGCGATGATAACGGTCCAACGGTTCAGGTTCTTCTCAGCCACACCAGAGGTGCCAGCATTCTGAGTCAAGCCGCCACCGAACATGTCGGAAAGGCCACCGCCCTTGCCCTTATGCATAAGGATGAGCAGGGTCAGCAAGCAGCTGAGCACGACGACAATGACTTCGAGCGTGATCTTAAGAGCGGTCACAGGGTACCTCCGGTTTGAAATTACTGATGAACAGCATAGCGCACATACGGGAAAACCGTGGCATTATGCTCGAGAAAGTGTGGTTTTTAATGCCAAACGTGCAATTTTAGCGAGTTCTTCAGCATCCAGTGAAGCTCCGCCAATCAGGAATCCATCCACATCGGGCTGGGAAATCAATTCGGCAGCGTTCTTTGAAGTCACCGAACCACCATAAAGAATACGAACGGTATCAGCCACTGTACGGTCAAAGGTGGCTGCAAGATCGTCACGGATGGCATGGGCGGCTTCCTGCGCGGTCTGAGGAGTTGCCACCATGCCAGTGCCGATAGCCCAAACCGGCTCATATGCCACGATAAGTTTGGCTGCTTCCTCGGTATTGAGGTCTCGTGTGACGTCATGAACCTGGCCGACTGCGAAGTCCAGTTCAATGCCCTGGCGACGCTCCTCAAAGCTTTCGCCTACGCATAGAATCGGCTGCATGCCCGCGGCAAGCACTGCTCTGACCTGATCGACGATATTCGCATCATCCTCTGGATGATATTTGCGACGTTCCGAATGGCCGACAATCACATATGCGCAGCCGAGGCTTGCAATCATATCTGCGGAAACATCGCCGGTGAATGCGCCCTGCGTGGTGACGGACACGGATTGAGCGCCATAATTGATGTGCATCTTATCCGCTTCCACCAGCACTTGCACGCTGCGCAATGATGTGAATGAGGGGAATAAAGCGACTTCACAACGTTTGAAATCAAAGTGAGCATCTCGTAGCAGCCATACCAGTTTTTGTACAAAATATGTGGCCTCAAGATGATTGAAGTTCATCTTCCAGTTGCCGGCTACCAACGGAGTGCGCTTTGATGCCATACTTATCCTTTCCTCCCCGTAAACATAATAGGCTCCCCTCGATTGAAGGGAGCCTATCTAAGCCATAAATGGCTACTACTCCAGAACCTTCAGGCCCGGCAGCTCCTTGCCCTCAAGGAACTCGAGGGAAGCGCCACCACCGGTGGAGATGTGGGAGAAGCCGTCCTCCGGGAAGCCGAGGTTACGCACTGCAGAAGCGGAATCACCACCACCAACGATGGTGAATGCGCCAGCTGCGGTAGCGTCAACGAGGCCCTGAGCCACAGCCTTGGTGCCGGCTGCGAACTCCGGAATCTCGAACACGCCCATCGGGCCGTTCCACACGACGGTCTTGGAGTCGACGATCTTGTCGTGGAAGAGCTTCTGGGACTCCGGGCCGATGTCCAGACCCATCTTGTCGGCCGGGATGGCATCAGCGGCGACGGTCTCCGGAGCAACCGGGGTATCGCCAGCCGGGAAGCCCGGGTTCACAACGATATCAGTCGGCAGAACGAGCTCAACGCCGTTCTTTTCAGCGGTCTCGATGTAGCCCTTGACCTTGTCCAGCTGATCCTCTTCCAGCAGGGAGGTGCCGACCTCGTAGCCCTTGGCCTTGAGGAAGGTGAACACCATACCACCGCCGATGACCAGACGGTTGGCCTTGTCGAGCAGGTTCTCGATCACGCCGAGCTTGTCGGAGACCTTGGAACCACCGAGCACCACAGTGAACGGACGCTCCGGGTTCTCGGTAGCCTTGGACAGAGCCTTGACTTCCTTCTCGACCAGCAGACCTGCGGCAGCCGGCAAATCAGCGGCCACATCATAGTCGGAGCCCTGAGCGCGGTGCACAACACCGAAACCATCGGAAACGAAGACCTCGCCGAGAGCAGCGATCTTCTTGGCGTACGGAGCACGCACGGCCGGATCCTTGCTGGTCTCCTCCGGGTTGAAGCGAACGTTCTCGAGCAGCACAACGTCACCGTCGGTCATGGCGGCAACCTTGGCCTGAGCGTCCTCACCGTAGGTGTCCTTGGCCAGCGGCACGGTGATGCCGAGCAGCTCGCCGAGACGAACAGCGACCGGAGCCAGGCTCAGCTCAGGAACGACCTTGCCTTCGGGCGGCCGAGGTGAGCCATCAGGATGACCTTTGCGCCTTCTTCGCGCAGAGCCTTGATGGTCGGCAGGGCGGCCTTGATACGACCGTCATCGGTGATCGTGGTGCCGTCCAGCGGGACGTTGAAATCAGCACGCATCAAAACGCGCTTGCCCTTGAGATCTCCAAGATCCTTGAGTGTCTTCATGAATATCCTTTCCTTGACGTTCGACGCCAAAGTGGCCAGTTTTGCCAATTTGCATATTACAGGTATTGAAGAACAAAACACCGCATTGCCTCACAAGGCGAATGCGGTGTTGCAAATTCGTTATAGAGCAGTGATGTGCTTTATTTTCCTTCGGCAGCACGCTGCTTTTCGGTCTTCTCTGCAAGCTGCAGCAGACGACGAATACGGCCAGCGATGGCATCCTTGGTAATCTGCGGTTCGGCAATCTTGCCGAGCTCTTCCAAGCTCTTATCGACATGGTCGATACGGAGCTGGCCAGCCTGACGCAGATTCTCCGGAATGTTATCTCCCAGCACTTCGAATGCGTGCTGCACTTTTTCGCTGGCCTCAGCCGCCGCCTTGGCGCTGCGACGCATATTCGCGTCATCGAAGTTCGCCAGGCGATTCGCCTTGCCTCGGGTTTCACCGTCAGAACGCTTGCCAGTCCATTCACGAGCTGAGCGGGAAGCCCCCATCAGCTTCAGCATGCGCTCAATGGCATCCGGATCCTTCAACGTCACACGTTCAGAACTGCGCAATGTACGATGCTTGGCCTGGATACCCAGACGACGAGCAACGCCGCACAGAGCCATAGCCGCTTCTTCAGAAGGGCACGCAATCTCCAGGAAACTCGCTTTACCCGGCTCGGACAGGAAGCCGCGAGCCATAAAAGCGCCTCGCCAAGCGGCCTTGATCTGAGCGATGGAACCATTGACCACTTCAGCGGGAAGACCATGAACCTGCTGCTTACGGCGATCCACCAAACCGGTCTGCAACGCCAGCGCCACGACATTGCGAGTGACCAGCACCACATAGGTTTCCACTGGTCCATTCGGCGTCTGACGGGTCAGATGCTTGACCTCTGCTTCATGCCCGAATACGTTCCTCAGCGTATCGCGCAGCCATTCCGCTGCATCAAGCGAGGTGTATACGGATTGAATCACATATGAGTTCTGCACGGGGCGAAGTCCGCCACCAAAGCGAATCATGGCCGCCGCTTGGGCCTTGATCGCGGCTGGCGAATCACCCTCAAAAGCTGCCAATTCGCTTTTGACATCGTCCAGAAGAGCCAAGATCCAACCTCCTACAGTCTCGTTCTTCCCAATGCTTCAGCCGCTTCGTGCCGTTGCACGCCGGAAGCCATCGGCTTACTGTGATACCTAATCTCGTGGACAAGCGAACCCGTTCGATAGGGTTTTTGGGCTCTGGCTTCTCGCAGTGTGGTCACTCATGATGAGTGATGTTTATGCTGTTCTCTTGCAGAAACGGTGACTTTAAGCCCATGTGCACGCAATCTGCGAGCAAGTTCCTCGCTCATGGCCACCGACCGGTGCTGACCACCGGTGCAGCCGATGGCAATGGTCACAAAATGCTTATCCTCGTGAGCGTACCCTTCGAGCGCAGTCTCAATCGCCTTCTCATACGAGTCAAGGAACTCCGTGGCTCCCTTGCTGGAAAGCACATAATCAGCCACCGGCTTATCATGCCCGGTAAGCTCGCGCAGGCTGGGCACCCAGAATGGATTGGGCAGGAACCTTACATCAGCTACGAAATCAGCATCAATTGGTGTGCCATATTTGAATCCGAAGCTGAAAATATGCACGGCAACGGTAGTCGGCCCTGAACCCAGCATTGTTTCATACAGCTTGGTGGATAGCTGATGAATGCTGAGCGAACTGGTATCGATGACCCAATCCGCACGTTCCTTCAGGTTGCTCAGCAAATGACGTTCTTCAAGAATTCCATCAATCAGCCGGTTGCCATGCTGCAACGGATGCGGACGGCGTACCGACTCGTAACGCTTAATCAACACATCGTTGCTGGCATCAAGGAACAGAATTCGGGTTTTGACGCCAAGATCGTCCAAATGGCTCAATACAGCTGCCAAATCGTCAAAATAGCTGCGGGAACGTACATCGATAACCGCTGCAAGCCTATGGATACTGCTATCCGAACCGGAAGTCATCATATCAACCAGAGGTACCAGCAGTTTCGGTGGAAGATTATCCACCACATACCAGCCCATATCCTCTACGGTTCCGGCTGCGCGGGAACGGCCCGCACCTGACATGCCGGTGATGAGCAGCACTTCAAACGCATCAGCTGGATTAGGCTGATTGTCTGCGCTTGCAGCGTTTACGGCCACAGTCTGATCAGAAGCGTGATTTGGTATGTGTTGTTCCATCACAATGCCTCCTCGAGTGCGTTACGCATGGCGATTTCCAGTTGATCGTCTTCAGTGGTGGTGTCTTGAAGTCGCTTGTCTGCATCGCTTGGCGGATCATTATCCCAGATGCCGGTCATCAGCAATACTTGTACCAGCGCCTGATAGAGCAACATTTCCTCGCCGCCAATAGCGTTGCCTCCACGCAAACGCCATGCAGTCATGAGTTGCGTGGGGCGAGGATCATATACAACATCCAGCAGAAGGCCATGTAACGCTATTGTCTGAACCTCATTGAGCTCAGAGGCAATACCATCCGCAGCGTGACCGGGAATCGTATTAATCACATATGTAGACTCTTGAGCGACTGCGAGCAGAGCTTCTTTATCCGCAAGATTGATTTCACTGTACGGTGCAGCTGTGGCGATATATCGCTCAGCCAAAGGTTGTAGTGCTGTGTTTTTCCCAGGATGACGCGCCGCAATGGTCACATGGCCAATTTCCGGCATCATGCTTAATGCTGCCAATGCCGAGGTAGCCGTATTGCCATTGCCGATAATCAGCGCGTTACCAGTTCGATCAGGCTGATGATACAAGCCGAGCTCACGATGGGCATGATCGAATGCCAATTGAATGCCGATAACATCTGTGTTGTATAGCTTGATGCTTGGCTTGCCATGCGGCCATGCCGGGTCATCGGCAACATGTGACCAGTCGAACACTGCGGTATTGGCTACCTTGAGCTCTCTTGCCCAAAGATTTGTCGGCGTACCATACGGCTGGATGGTTTTCTTCAGTGGCATGGTCAGGCTGAGGCCAGCCCAGGATGAATCCAAGGATTTGAGGAAGGCATCGAGATCACCTTCGCCGATTTCATGCTTGTCGTAAAACCAATCGCTTAAGCGTAATGCCTTGTACGCCGCATTATGAAGCACCGGCGAAAGCGAATGCGCGATGGGTTTGCCAAGCACTGCACAACGATGGTTGATCATATCCCCTCCTTCGACTGCACTCCATGCTAGCTGAAGTTATAGGCAGATGTGGTTACATCAAACGAAAATCCCCCTTTGTAGGGGTTGCGGCACTACCTATCGGTAGCTCATTCGTTTGCTGATGCATCTGCATCAGCGATGTGCAATGCTCGGTACAGTGTCTCTGCTTTCGCTTTGCCTATACCATTGACTTTCATGAAATCCTCAACGCTGGCTTCACGCATGGCTTTGACGGAACCGAAATGGTTCAGCAATCGTTTCTGGTAGCTTTCGCCAATACCCGGGATTTCATCCAATGCACTGCGCAAGGCGCCTTTACGTCGTTGTTGACGGTGGTAGGTGATGGCGAATCGGTGGGATTCGTCGCGCACTCGTTGCAATAGGTACATGCCCTCGGATTGGCGTTTCAAGATGATTGGGTAATCGTCGTCTGGAACCCAGACTTCCTCCAAACGCTTAGCCAGACCGCAAACTGCCACATCCGTTACACCGCAATCCTCAAGTGCTTTTGCTGCAGCCATGACCTGTGGCTTGCCGCCATCGACCACCACCAGGTTTGGCTTGTAGGCAAAATGATGGCGATCAGTGTTCTGTTGCACGGTTTCTTCAACCTGGTTATTGCTTTCAGTGCCTGTCTTAGCATTTGGCTTTACCGAAGCTGACGCTGTAGCTGTTTTGATTCGCTGTTCCGCGTCCATACTGTCGCCGGAATCGCCGGCGATATTGCCATGCTTGAATCGGCGGGTCAAGGTTTCATACAACGCCGACAAGTCATCCACTGCGCCCTTGCCGTCCTTGCCTCGAATGGCGAAACGGCGGTATTCGGATTTCTTGGCAATAGCATCCTCAAACACCACCATCGAAGCCACCTGGAAGGCGCCGCCTACGGTGTTGGAAATGTCGTAGCATTCGATACGCAGCGGAGCTTCAGGAAGGAACAGCGCTTTGGCCACATCGTTCATGGCTTGCGTACGAGCGCCCATGTCCGAGATACGGCTGAGCTTGCTGCGCTGCAGTGCCTGATTGGCGTTCTCGTTGGCACGGTCCATCAGCTGTTTTTTATCACCGCGTGAGGCTACGCGAATGCTTACCGCTCCCCCACGCAAGCCGGTCAGCCAATCTTCGAGTTCCGTTTGACGGCTTGGTTCGATGGGCACGATGATTTCGCGTGGTACCGGCGCAATCGGAGCCAGCAAGTCTGCACGTCCGGTGACTTCCTGACGTGTGTTGCGCTCTCGGGTTGCCTTGGCACGGGCGATGGCATCAGTGGCAGTAACGGTTTGCGTAAAGCCAATGGCCTCACGCTGCTCCTGTATGGAGGCAGCTACCCCATTGGGCTGCATGGCTTTTGTATTGTCGCCGGCCGCATCCGAATACACTTGTACAATCAAATCGGCTATCAAATCGCCATCCGCAATGTCTTCGACGCGTTCCACACTCCAATTACGTTCACCGCGGATAGCTCCTGCGCGCACATAGAACGCATGTACAGAGGCTTCCAATTCATCGGTGGCGAAGCCGAATACGTCAGCGTCTACATCCTGATCGAACACGACTGCGTTCTGCTGCACCACGGTTTCGAGCATTTGAATCTGGTCGCGCAAACGCGCGGCTTTCTCGAACTCGAGTTCGGCGCTGGCTTCTTTCATTTCCCGAGTCAGTTGGGCGATATATGAACGGCCGAGACGCCCAGTCATCACACCAACCAATTGTTCGGCAAGCTTGCGATGCTCCGCAGGTGTGATTTTGCCGATGCATGGCGCAGAACATTTTCCAATCGACGCGAACAAACATGGACGACCGGTCAGCTCTGCTTTGTGAAATACGTTAGGCGTGCAGGTTCGTACTGGGAACGTGCGCAGCAGCTTATCCAGGCTATGACGCAGCTCCCAGACTTTCGCATACGGTCCGAAATATCGAGTGTCGCGGCGTTTGCGTGAACGCGTGACCCAAACGCGCGGGATTCGCTCGCCCGTGCTGACCGCCAGATATGGATAAGTTTTATCGTCACGGAATTGCACGTTGAATCGCGGATCGAATTCCTTAATCCACGTATATTCCAACGTTAATGATTCAAGCTCAGTACCCACCACAGTCCATTCAAGACTGCGTGCGGTAAGCACCATCGTCTGTGTGCGCGGATGCAGTAGATACAACGGCTGGAAATAATTAGTCAGGCGGTTGCGCAGATTCTTGGCCTTGCCCACGTAGATGACACGACCCTCACCATCACGCCACTTATAGACGCCTGGTTTCGCCGGAATATCCGAGGTTTTCGGCCTGAACAAATCACGCGAATCACCGAGCAATGGAGCTCCGTTCACATTGACTTGTGCTTCCGCTCCATTGCCAGACGCTGCACTGCTGGTCGTGCTCTCTGCTATCAATGCCGAAGCGGTTTTGCGCCACTCATCCGGACTATGCCGTTCAATATTGTTCGTCATAATTTACAACATTGGTTTAAGGAATTTGCCAGTCCAGGAATCAGCACATTCAGCCACCTGTTCAGGAGTGCCCTGCGTGACGATGGTGCCGCCGCCATCGCCTCCTTCGGGTCCCAAATCAATCAGCCAATCCGCTTCCTTGATTACATCGAGATTATGCTCGATGACAATCACCGTATTGCCCTTATCAACCAGTGATTGCAGCACCTTAAGCAGCTTGTTCACATCCTCGAAGTGCAGACCGGTGGTTGGCTCATCTAGAATGTACACGGTTTTACCGTCCGAACGACGTTGCAGCTCGGTGGCGAGCTTCACACGCTGCGATTCACCGCCGGACAGCGTCGGTGCCGGCTGGCCGAGTCGAATATAGCCGAGACCAACATCCACCAGCGTCTTCAGATAGCGGGAAATACCGGTGTATGCCTTGAAGAAGTCGGCGGCCTCCTCAATGGGCATATCGAGAATGTCGGAAACAGTTTTCCCGTTGTATTTCACTTCAAGGGTTTCTCGGTTATAGCGTTTGCCGTGGCATGTTTCGCATTCCACGTACACGTCCGGCAGGAAGTTCATCTCGATCTTCAACGTGCCGTCACCGTGGCAGGCCTCACATCGGCCACCCTTGACGTTGAAGCTGAATCGGCCCGGCCCATAGCCGCGCACTTGCGCTTCCGGAGTCTTGGCGAAGAGCGTACGAATCTTATCCCATACGCCGGTGTATGTGGCGGGATTGGAGCGCGGCGTGCGACCTATCGGATTCTGATCCACATGAATCACCTTGCGCACCTGATCGACGCCTTCGACTCGCGTATGCTTGCCCGGCACGATGCGAGCACCATTGAGCTTGTCAGCAAGCACCGGATACAAGATCGTGTTCACCAAAGAGGATTTGCCGGAGCCGGAGACGCCGGTGACCACAGTGAAGACACCGAGCGGGAAGCTCACGTTGATGTTCTTCAGGTTGTTCTCACGCGCGCCCACCACCTTGAGCATCTTGGTCTTGTTAACCTTACGCCGATGAGTCGGTACCGCGATTTCGCGGCGATGCGCGATGTAATCGCCAGTGATGGAACGCTTGGCCTCAATCAAATGCTTTGCAGGACCGGAGTAGATGACTTCACCACCATGTTCGCCGGCACCAGGGCCGATATCCACCAACCAGTCAGCTTGACGAATTGTATCCTCATCATGCTCGACCACGATGAGTGTATTGCCAAGATCACGCAAATGATGCAGGGTCTCAATCAGTCGTTCGTTGTCGCGTTGATGCAGACCGATGGACGGCTCGTCAAGCACGTACATGACTCCAACCAGACCGGAGCCGATTTGTGTGGCAAGACGAATACGCTGTGCTTCGCCACCGGAAAGCGTTGCTGCCGCACGAGAAAGTGTCAGATAGTCGAGGCCCACATCATTGAGGAATCCAAGGCGCGCCTTGATCTCCTTCAACACTTCCCCCGCGATGAGTTGTGCCGAACCTTCGAGCTTCAGTCCATTGACCCATTCGAGTTCACGAACCACTGGCATATCACAGACATCGAAAATGGATTTGCCATCCACGGTGACTGCCAATACCTCCGGCTTCAGACGGCGTCCATGACACACCTGACAGGGCACTTCGCGCATGTAGGACTCATAGTATTCGCGCATGGACTGCGAGTCGGTTTCATCGTGGCGACGCATCAACGTGCGCACCACGCCTTCAAAACCGGTGGAGTATTCACGCAGTCGACCCCAACGATTGCGATAAGAGACATCCACCTTGAAATCGTGGCCGTAGAGAATATCGTGCTTCACATCCCCCGGCAGATCCTTCCACGGAGTCTTCATTGAGAAGCCCATCTCACGGGCCAGGCCTTCGAGTACGTGACCGTAATACTGGGAGGTCATCTTCGTGTTGCTCCACGGCTCGATAACACCTTCGGCCAGCGACTTTTCCGGGTCAGAAATCACAAGTTCCGGATCAATCTCCAACTTAAATCCCAGACCCGTGCAAGCCGGGCATGCGCCATACGGCGCGTTGAAGGAGAAGGTGCGCGGCTCAATCTCATCGAGCTCCAACGTATGACCATTCGGGCAGCTGCGATGTTCAGAGAATGGCTGGCGGCGGGCTGGAGAGCCTTCCTCCTCATCCACGAAATCGATGACGATGCTGCCATTCGCAAGCTTCAGTGCGGTTTCCACCGAATCAGTCAAACGCTGACGAATGCCATCCTTGACCACCAAACGATCCACCACCACTTCGATGGTGTGCTTCTTCTGCTTGGCGAGTTTGATGTCATCGGATAGCTGCTTCATTTCGCCGTCGATCAGCGCACGCGCATATCCGTCAGAGCGTAGCAGTTCGAGCATATCCACGAACTCGCCTTTGCGGCCTTTAACCACCGGGGCGAGAATCTGGAATCGCGTACGTTCCGGATAATCCAGCAGCGCATCCACAATCTGTTGTGGAGTTTGCGAAGCCACCGGTTCACCGCATTCTGGGCAGTGCGGTACACCCGTACGCGCAAACAGAAGTCGCAAATAATCATAGATTTCAGTAATCGTGCCCACAGTGGATCGTGGGTTGCGATTCGTGGTTTTTTGATCGATTGAAACGGCTGGGCTCAGGCCTTCGATGAAGTCCACATCAGGCTTATCCATCTGGCCCAGGAACTGGCGTGCGTAAGCGGACAGGGATTCCACATAGCGGCGCTGACCTTCAGCGAACAAAGTATCGAATGCAAGCGAGGATTTACCGGAACCGGACAGTCCGGTGAACACCACCATGCGATTGCGTGGAATCGCCAAATCCACGTTCTTCAGGTTGTGCTCGCGCGCGCCCTGAATCGTGATCTTCAAATCGTTGGGAATGTGGGAGATATCAGCCACCAAGGAACCATCATGTTCGATAAGTGGCGCTTTTTTGATCTCGCGGCTCAGGAATGAGTCGCTGGTCATGACCTTCTCAACGATGACCTCACCGTTCCTGCCTTTGCCGGTTTTCAGTCCCCCAGCTGTGCGCTTTGTGCCAGTCTGCGTTACCGCCACTGCAATCCGCCTTCCCTGTTGAATACGTCCACATATGAGCGTTGTACGCTGCGCTCGTACATTGCAATCTGCCCCAAGAATACCCGAACACGCGACTTCAGTCGAACGCTTGTTCGATGGCGTGTTCAAGGTTCAGGACTGCGGCAAACGTATAGAAAAAGGCCTCGGACAAGATATCCGAGACCTCAGCGAATCATCAGAAATTACGCGCACCGCTTACTCGAGTGCGACGCCCTTCTTCTCTGGAATGAAGAACATCGTGATGAATGCAATGATGTAGATGGATGCGATAGTTGCCAGAGCGAAACCGAAGCCGTGGCCGGTGGCGATGGCTGCGATAACGACCGGGCCGAGACCGCCACCAATGAAACGACCAGTGTTGTACAGGGCGGTTTGTGCGGTGGCACGCAGCTCGGTCGGGAACAGCTCGGAAATCAACGCGCCATAGCCGCCGATCATACCGTTGGCGAACATGCCCATGAAGAAACCACCGACCAGCAGTGCGGTCGGGTCCTTGAGCTGGCTGTAGATGACGACCATGATGCAGCGCCGATCTGGAAGATCCAGAATGCCGGGCGACGGCGAGGTGATCGGCAAGGAATCCGAACACGGAGATGCCGAGCATCATGCCAAGCACAGTGACGGCGGTCCAAATGCCGGTGGAGGTCAGGGACAGGTTCAGTTCGGTGTTGAGATAGCTGGGCAGCCAGGTCATGATGCCGAAGTAGCCGCAGTTCTGCACGGTGCACAGGATGATGATGGCGATGGAGAAGCGCACGCGTTCCGGCGTTGAGAACAGTTGGCGAATCGAGCCATGCTCCTTGGCCGTCTGGCGATGCTTCAAATACAGCGGCGGTTCAGGTACGAACACTCGGATGAAGATGGCCACGATGGCCGGCACGATGCCGATGGCGAACAGGCCACGCCAGCCGAAGGCGGTCAGAATCGGAGCACTCAGCAGGGAAGCCAGCAGTACGCCCACCTGGAAGCCAAGGCCAACGCCGGAAGTGGCCTTAGCGCGGTTCTCGGGGCTGGATGCCTCGGCGGCGATGGCCATACCGATACCGAATTCAGCACCAATGCCCACGCCGGCGAGGAAGCGGAACAATGCCATCAGGAAGAAATTCGGTGCGAACGCGGAGAACAGCGTGAATACACCGAAGAAAATCACTGAATAGGTAAGCACACGAATGCGGCCGTACTTATCCGCAAGACGGCCGAACACCAGACCACCCAAGAATGCGCCGGCCAGCGTGATGGTGGTCAATGTGCTTGCCGTGGTCTTGTCGATGTTGAAGCTGGCCATGATGCCGGACATCGCGAAGCCCAGAATCATCAAATCAAGGCCGTCGAGTGCGTGCCCGACCGCCGAGGAGAATACTGCCAGACCGGCGTAATGCTTCATGCCGCTGGCCTTATCCACCGTTTCCTTATCTGCCATGAACATGGCTATCCCTCCGCTCTTCCCGTTACGGTTCGGCGGAAGATTGTAATAGATAAGGTGAACAGACGGTGAACGAGGTATGTCGAATCGTCTGTTCTGACTTACCGATCCATGCAGCACCGCAGCTGTTCATCAACAGATTTACGCATCAGAATAGGCTAGGCGTATGCATTTGCCGCAATGGGCGAATCAGCTTACGCCCATTATCTGTTGGACCGAATGCAGAAACCTCATGAAAGGTGAGGTTGCGGGATATTTCGACACCGCGTTTCTGTATATCCGGAATCAATGAAGCGCCATCGACTGAACGATCAAGCCATGCATCGGCGAGATTATCTGGCACAAGCACCGGCATGCGGTCATGAACCGTGGCAGGGCCATCCACAGCTTGGCAGGTGAGTATCGTCGCGGTCAACAGCCAAGGAGATTGCCCTTCTCTCCACCACGAAAACAATCCAGCCAAATGCAATATGGCATCATCCGGTGCGTGAAAATAATACGGCCGGCGACCGTGAAATTCGTAGTACCCGGAAGTGGGAATGATCGCTCGCATTGACTTAGCGGAATCCGCGAACGTAGGCTTGCTGCAAGCCGATTCGATGCGAGCGTTGTATGTGGGGTACGACAGTTCTTTACTGCTGCTCCATGTCGGAATCAATGACCAATATGCGTTGGCCAGATGACGCCGCCCATCCTTCCCTTGCGCCACAATGCCAATGCTCTTCTTGGGCGTGATGTTGTACGACGGCTGCGGGAGTTCGGCGGGATTCGAGTCGTCCTTATCCACGCTGAATTGCTCCGCAATCACATCCCAATCCAAGTCAGCCGCAAAACACCTGCACATAGCGTGAAGCATACCATCGCGTAATTCGCGAGTCGGTTCTCGGTCTGTCAGTCCAATCTGTTCGCATCGATGATTCGGTCATCAAGGAACCAGTAGTCGTGCGGGTCGCCACGCAATGCAGTGAATGTCACCGGTTGCACACCTGCTGCGGCTGCCTTGTCGAGCAGATAACGGCGTACGATCCACGGATATTCCAGCACGCCGGACTTGAGTTCGATGATGTTCGTAACGGTCGCGCCGGACACTCCGAAATCCGCGCCGATCTGTTCCGCAGTCAATCCAAGCAAAGCCATATTCTCGCGAAATTCACGTATGGTCGCCGCACGCTGCTCAATAGTCAAAGACATGTCATACTTCCCCCTCTTATCAGTGCAAGATTCGGTATACAACTTACTTTCGAATTATGCGCACAGCAACATACCGGTTTACTGCATGGATAAGAATGAATTATCAGTAGTTGGTCATTTCGAGTTCCGGCCCCATGTCCTCGGTTTGGGTGAAGCCGGTCTCGTGGAAGCCGATATGCCGATAGAAACCTTGCGCGTTGTCGTTGACCCCAGCGACCCAAAGCACGAGCCGGTCGTTACCGATGGCCTGTTTCCCGGCTTCGACCAGCATGCGTCCGACACCCCGCCGATGCCCGTCGGCCAGCACGTATAGCGAGGCCAGCTCCGCCGCCTCGGGACGATCGGCCGGAGGGCGTGGCGTGCACAGCAATTCGGCGAACCCGATCACATGATCGTCGTCAAGCGCCACCAGCACGACCTGATTAGGATCCTTGGCGTGGGCCTCGGTGAGCCTCAACGCTAACTGCGGTGTGATGGCATCCACAATCTCCTGCGGGATATGCCCCTGATTGAGTTCCCGCCATGTACGGGATTGCACCTGCGCCTTCTCCTCGAACCATCGAGGTTCAATCGGAGCGATGCGGATTATCATTCCGTCTCTCTTTCATTTTCATTGTGATTCAAAGGGACAGGATTCTTGGAGGATACTTCATTGGCTTCTCCGTTCGCGCCATTGCCTCCGGATGCCCATACGAGAAAGGCTCCGGCGAAAGAAACAACGATAACGCCGGACACAGCCATAAGTGTGATTGTTTGTCGTAGAATCAACGCGGCGATAACCACGCTCATAGCCGGGTCGATGGAAAACAGCGTACCAACCACACGAGCTGATGTGATGCGTCCGGACAGTGTGTCCATCGTGTAGGGAATCACTACACCTAACGCGGCCGAAGCAGCGATAACGCCCCATTGGGAGGGCGTCGCATGCGTGGCGTGGCCGATAGATATCGGTAACGTGGCGAGAGCGGCCACCGTGACGGACAGGGAGAGCCCGTCCAACCCACTGCCTGACTTGCCGACCTTGTCGGCGAACAATGTATAAAGGCCGAAGCAGAAAGCCGACCCTAGCGCGAACAGGTAGCCAGCCGGGTTGAAGTAGCCGCCCGGTGTGAATGAGATCAATCCAACACCCGCCAGCGCGACTATCGCGCACAAGCCTTCGCGCCAGTGATGCGAACCAGCCAGGGCGACCACGCAGGGGCCGAGGAATTCCAAAGTGACGGCCACACCCATAGGGATGCGGTCGATGGCCGAATACAGGCAAATGTTCATCGCCGCCATCGCCAGCCCATAGACCACGATGCCCAGCCATTCGCCTTTCGACCTGCCGGTCAATTTCGGACGAACCAGAGCAAGCATGACGATTGCCGCAACGAGCATGCGCATTGAACTGACCGGAATCGGTTCCAACGCATCGAACAATGATGCCGACAGTGAAGACGAAGTCTGTATGCCGAGAGAACCGACCATCACCATGCCAGCCGCAGCCACCACGCGGCCACGTTCAGAGCGTAGTATTTGAAGCTTCTGCAATATTCCCCTCCAAGCGTGAATACCCCCACTATCACGCGTCACCAATGATACTATTCAGCTTTCTCATCGCTTCTCGAACCAGCCGGACCAGTCGACTACGGCCTCGATATTATTGCCATCTGGATCGAGAACGAACGCCGAATAGTAGCCAGGATGGTAAGGCCTAGGCCCAGGAGCACCATTGTCACGGCCGCCGGCGGCAAGCGCGGCCTGATAGAACGCTTGCACGGCTTCGCGGTTAGGAGCGAGGAACGCGATATGGGTAACCGGCGAGATCTCCGCATCGTCCATTGGGGAAACATAGAAATCTGAGTGGGATGTGCCGTCGTCCACGCCGAATCCAATTGTCGGCTCGTGGTGCGCCTTGGCGATGTATCCCAGTGGTGCGAGCGCCTTTTCATAGAACGCGATGCTGCGTTCAATATTCTGAACATGTAACGTGATGTGATCCAACATGACTCTTACTGTAAGCGCATTGTGTTTGGTCTGCTTGACTCCTCATCACTATTCTCGGATTTATGCCGAATAATGGCGTTTTGCTACATTCCGACTGATTACCATAGATAGCTAAAGGTATCGTTGCGGAACCAGTTATCGAGGATTTTTCGTAGCGAATCATTATCGGTCATAGGAGACTTGCATGTACGTCGTTCTGGAATCATTCGCATACGACTAAGCGGATTGACGGTTCGTTTTCCTGTCTCTCCCCTATCGATGTGGGCAATTAAGACTCGCACGATATGTTGTTATGCCTGATTTCCGAACGTTCCCATGAACGTGATTTGCGATCGCCATAATCAGCCGTAATCCGATGGGCTATTGCATGCCGTTCATGGCAGTCATGAAATGAGTTTCACCATGAACACCGATATCCACTCGCCCAATCATCCCGTTGCCAAGGCCGCGCACAATTCTCGTTCACTATGGTGTTTGTCCGCATATCGCAACTGGTTCATTGCCGATACAGCCGATGTGTCCGCAGTCAGTTTGCGAACATTTGTCATACCGCTGATTGGTCTGGCTCTATCCGGTTCTGCTTTTATCTCGGGGTTACTGGTCACCATCGAATCCGCTATAGGGCTGGTACTTATGTCGATTGGTGGCGCGATAGCCGATCGTCACGACCGTAGACGGTTAATGATTCTGCTCGGTCTTATTGGCATGATCTTATCTGCTGCAACGACTGTTCTTCTCACTTTCGACATGATGAATACAACAGCATTCATGCTGTTTGTCATTTTGTTTGCCGTGATGAACGGCCTGTTGGGGCCTTCCAACGATGCCATGCTCAAATCAATCGTGCCGATGGAACGATTCGCCAAAGCGCAGGCGATACGCGAGGCGCGCGAATCCTGCGTCGAACTATCCGGTGGCGCGATTGGCGGACTCTTATATAAGATCGCCGGCTGGTTCCCGTTCCTTGCATCCACAGTGCTTTATCTGGCAGCGGCCCTCACCGCATTGGCATTGCCGAGGAGGACGGCAGTCGTAACCGAGAAAGGACCAGCAGATCAGCGAACTGACAGCAGCGCAACGACGAATTCGTCATTTCTCGACCAGTTCATTGAAGGTTGGCAATGGACGCTGACCAGACGAACGGTTCTTGCGGCTATCGTCCAAGGAGCGGTCATCAATGTTGCTTGCTACGGAAGCATTATCGGCGTGCAAATCATGCTTGCCTCACGTGGCACGGACGCGGCGCTCATCGGCCTGGTCGGCACAGCCACAGGCATTGCCGCATTGATTGGTTCGCTGGCTGCCGGTTGGCTGGTCGACCATATCCCGACTGGCAAGCTCATCATGCTTACTTTCGCCGTGTTCACACTGGCGATGATTCCCCTGCTGTTTACCGATTCATACATCGTAATCGTCGCATGTATGGTGGCGGCTTCCCTACTGTTCCCGGCGCTCAATGCCGGTGAACTCGGATTCATCTACGGACAGACGCCGGATGATATGCAAGGAAGAGTGTCTACCGTATTCGAGACCGCAATCGGTATCCCCGGAGCTTTGACGCCCGCACTGGTCGGATGGCTGCTGCAAACGCCTCAGTTTGGTTTCCAGGCGGTCATGATGCTGGTTGTTGCCTGTGCGGGCGTTGGTCTACTGCTTGCCTGCATCACTCCGACGCGGAATATCCCGTTGCCGGCGCAGTGGGAACAAGCTGAGCTTTAAGGCAAAAGTTTCATTGTCATCCGTTGCTGTCTTTGGGCAATGGATGGCAATGAACGTGAGGCCCCGATACGTTGCCATAATTGGTATGTCTAGAGCAGTCAGATTCACGTTTCGAGTGAAAGGGAAAACAACATGGATGGCAGCACAGAATGCAACCAAGAACAGACTTCGAATGCACAACGCGGATATCGTCTGCCGGCTGGCTTTGAGCGGTGCTCGAAGCTGAAACCAGTCGCACAGGCTCCGAGTGCGTTGGAGCGGGTTAAAGCCATTGTGGACATTCTGTATTCACCGGGCGGCTGCCCGTGGGATGGCAAGCAGACGAATCGTTCGCTGCTCAAACCGCTGCTTGAAGAGACCTATGAGTATGTGGATGCAATTGAAACGAACGACAGGGATAACATGCGCGAGGAGCTGGGCGACGTGTTACTGCAGTCGGTGTTCCAAGCACGGGTATGTGCAGCCGACTCAACCGATCCGTTTGATATTGACGAGGTGGCCGATCGTCTGGTGAACAAACTCATTACCCGCCACCCACACGTCTTCGAGCCTGATGATGACGCTGATGATGCAGAAGATGAGGCGCAAGTAAATGAGGCTACGCTTTCCCCGGAGGAAACACTCGCTCTGTGGGAGCGGATGAAACAGCAGGAGAAGCATCGCAAGTCCGTGCTCGAAGGCATCTCACACGCACAAGGTGCGTTGCCTCGCGCCGCCAAAGTGGTTTCTCGCATCACGAAATCAGCGCACAAGGATGAACTACTCGCCGTTTTCGATGATGCAATCAAGACGAATGATGTTCAGAATTGCCACGAAGAAGCCATATCGGATTCACCAATCACAACGAATCCTTTTGATTCGAATGCTTCGACTTATGCCGATGAAATCCTCGCCATCGTACGCCATGCTCAATCTGAGGGAATCGACATCGAAGCTGCATTACGCAACCGACTGCGTGACGTAGAAACCGCCATCGCCTCGCATGAGCAAGAATTTGACGGAGAAGCATGATTATTGTTAGGAACCTCTCCGCTATGTAAAACGTTGAGTATGCGCATGGTTCGGCTTGGCATGTACTTTTGACGTTAACCGAGTTGCTTCGATTTTCCAGACTGTAACGGCGTTGATCTGCGCGTCGGTGAATTCGACGTGGGGCATATGCGCCTGATGCGCCATAAGCAACTGCAGTCCGCGGCGACGTTCTTCGAGACCATTCACAATCGAGGCGATGCCATTACCAATCACCGAGGTGAACGCTTCGCCCCAATTGCAGGCTGTGCGCCCCTCGATGACCTCGCAGTCAGTACGCATGGCGAACGATACGGGCAGACGATTGTTTGCAGCGCGAATGGCGTCGAGTTTGCGACCATGTGACGCCGAATGAATCCATAGCGTGAGAGCGCCGGACGCTAAATCATAGTCATACCCGAAGTTGAGCGGCACCATCGTCAGACCCTCGGCATCCGCATAGGCAACATCGACGATATCGCATCGGCTGATAATCTCACCTATCCGAGCGAAATCGATAATCTCCCGATCCGCTCGCCGCATTCTGCGATGCTCGCCAGCAATAGTGCGCTCATCGTCTCGGCGTTTTGGCGCATGCAGACTATCCGTTGGATTGGAGCCATCATCCATGCCAGTCATGATTGATATCCTTCTCGTCTCATAGTTGCATCACAAACTATTCGGATACGGATTGCGACATTTCAGTCGCTTCCGTATCCTCTTCGTCAAGGCCATCCAGGCTGGCTTCGCGGAGGGAGGTGAGGCCGGTGTCGGGATCCTTGTAGGTCACGTAGGCCTTGGTGGACACCTCGAGGATTTCACCGGTCTTGCTTTCCGGAGCGGAGACGATGACCTGGAAGCCGAGGCGCGGCAGCACGCTCAACGCACGCTGCGTGTACCGACCGTCCGCCTTGATCAGCGCCTCGTCAAGGAACAGTGTGGTGTAGCTTGGCTTCAACCGGTTCTCCATGCCACCGCCCAGCAGGTAAATCAGTGCAGCTCCATAGACGAACGAGGTGAGTTCCTGCAATGCGCCGCCTGATCGGCCGCCGGTCGAGGTGATGCGCTCATCCGGGCCGTCCGCATGATGCACGATGGCGTAGAACGAGGAGCGGCAGCGCGGATCAAGATTACGGGCACCATATTGTTTGATGCCGTTGGCGTCCTTGACCTGCGCGAGCTCGTCCTTCAGCAACGTGATCATCGGCGCGCACGCGGCAAAGGCTCGACGAGACTCAGCGCGTTTTGTTTCGTCGTCCGCTTCACCGTTCGCATTCTTCCAATCGTTCAGCGTGCCGATGGCTCTCGTAAGCTGACTGGAGAACACACGTTCCGGCCGGCGCACATCCGCCTGCAGGGACAGGCTGCCGTGCTTGGGACCGAATTGCTGACCTTCCAGCATGGCGTTGATGCGATCGAGCTGGTCGTGAATATCGGTGGCATCCGTATCAATAGCGCGCTTGATGGTCAGGAAACTCATCAGCAACTGTTCGAGGCAACGCTGGTATTCAGCTTCTGTGGCCGTGGTGGCAGCCAGCTGCGTGAGGCTCTCGAGCTCATCAAGGTAATAACGGTAGTCCTCCACGCTGGCGGTGAGTGCATCGTCGTCCGACGCCCAGACGCCAATATAGGCGCTCATCTTCGATTCCACCGCGGTACGAGCCGCGGTTGCTTGAGTCTGGAGCATGGTGATACGTGCGCCGATGTCCTTGGCCATGCCGGTGAGCACACGTTCAGCGAAGTTGGACGAAGCAGCCCCCGCGCCGATAATCATGTGTGCGCGCATTGCAGCATCTTCGAGACCTGCGAAACGATTCTCATAGGCCTCAGCCAGTACGGCAGTCACATCGCTTGGCATGGCTTGTGCAGTCGAATGTTCTGCGCCGTTCTGCTCTTCCGCTGTGTCTGCATGATGATTCAGCCACAGCAGTGCTGCTTCCACAGCTTGTGAGGCCGAGGTTGCAACCTGTTCGGCTTGCATGCGGCGTTCATCCAATTGCTCGAGTTCAGCGGTCAGCTCATCCTTGCGAGCGGCTAGCTCGGCAAGCTTAGGATCGTTCTTGATAGAAGCGATGGAGTCTTCGATATCCGTGATAGTCTTGCGAGCGCCATCGATGTCGATGCGCTCCCAGGATGTATAGGCAAGCTGGTTGGCGAGTTCGAGTTCGCGGTGCAGTTTATCTGAGTTTTTCTTGGCTGTTGTGTAATCGGCGTCCGCCTGTTTCAATGCTTCCTGAGACTCGTTGATCTGCTGTTCGAGACTCTTCAGATAAGCCTTGTTGACGAAACCGATGACTTGTGCGCGATCTTTGATGCCGTGCTGACCGCGGGCACCGGATTTAATCTGACCGTCTGTCTGCACTTGGCGTGTGTTGCGATTGGTATCATCGATGGCCTTTACGCACAATGCGTCATAGCGCTCGGACTGGGTTTGCGAGCGCAGCCATCCGGCGAATGGCGAGTCTTCGCGGTAACGCAGTTTGTCAGAGAGCCATTCATCTTCGTCAGACGCGGCGACGTCGGTTTTATCGACGTTCCCGTAATCGCTCGTGGTATCCACGAATTGCCAGGTGCGTCGGCTCATCGCGTGCGGGTCGATGGTGCTGACTTTTGCGGCGAAGCCTTGTTCGTGGCGCTTATCAACCAGAATGGTTTGCGCGAAAGATCCGTAGGCCACGTTCATGGCGATGCGCCAACGTTCGTCACCCTCCTTGACATCCATGAGTTCTGCGACATAGGGCAGATCCGCCGGCGTGAGTCCGGTGGCGCGGGCCAGCATCGCTCGGGTTTCGTCCATGTGCTGGGTGATGCGTGTGCGTTGGGATTTCTGTCGATCGTAGTCGCGCTGCAGCTTTTCGAGTGTGTCTCGGGCGGCTGCGCGCGCGTTCATTGTCTTGGCGAGCTGCTCCTCGCATTCGCTGACGCGCTCATCGTAGGTTCGTTTGAATTCGACGGCGTTGATGCGGCGTGCGGTCCATGATTGTTCACTGTCAGGCAACTGCTCATCAATGGATGCGAACGTTTGTTCGATGTGTTTGCGGGTGGATTCGGTTTCTTCCAATGCGCGCTTGGCTTGGCTCAGCTCCATTTCGAGACGGGTGAGGTTGCCGCCGTCCAATCCTTGCATTTGGCTGCGGATCATATCGATACGGCTACGCAAGCTTTCCACATTGCGTCGCGCATTGCGTGCTTCGGATTCGTAGGCCTGTGCCTCGCTGCGGTCAATAGGCAGCTGTGCGCCGACTTCCGCGCGCATGCGCGTCATGACCCAGTCGCGCAGTGACGCCGGAACGGTCTCACCATCGCCGCCCGCAACGATATCGAACATATGTACGCGCTGATTGGCTTTGGCATACTCGCCATAGGCATCCTGGATGCCATGCAACGCGTCCATGCGCTTGGTCTTCTCCTCCATCGCATGGAAGTTCGCATCGTAGCGTTCGTAATCCTCGACCGTGGTGCGTGCGAGTTCCAATGCCTCCGGCACACCAAGTACACCTTGTTTGAAGATGTCGTCGAGCCTGGATGGAGCGTCTGCGGACTGGATCTTGTGCAGCAGTCGGCAGGCCTCCTCGCTCAGGCCCATGATCGACCAGATGTGATTGTGGAAAGCTTCCGCACTGGGGAAAGTCAGGCAGTCGGGGTAGGTGTCGCGCAACTGGCCGGGCGTGAACGGGGATTCGCGATACTGGTCCATGAGCCTGGGATCGATGGGCTTGCCCCAGACCGCGTATTGACGGCGGACGTCGGCGCGGCCGTCGCCGGGCTGCAGGTAGAGGAATTTGGCGCAGGACAGGATTTGACCGGAAGTCTGGTTCCGGTAGGTGTCCACGATGGCGCCCCATACCGCTTGTGGCGCGCCGGTCGTCTTGTCCTTTCCGCGTAGGTAGATGGGTTCGTCACCGTGCTCGGTGCTGCCAACGCCGATCATGCCTCTCAAATACGTGTAGTCGCTGCGCTCGGAGCGCCCGGAGTTGGATGCCTTGTTGAACGGGGTGCCGGTCGGATACAGCAGGGAGATCTGCGCATCCACCAATGTGGATTTACCGGATTCGCTGGCACCGGCGAGCAGGGTCACAGGGAGGGTGGAGTCCGTGGATGGACGGAACTCATGGTAGCCCTCGTAGGAACCCCAGTTGATGAGTCTGCGGCTGACCATCATCCAACGGTCGGCGATCATCTGCAGTTCTGCGGCTGCCATCGTCACTCCCCTTCCTTCATAATGCTGTCGGTATCGTTCGCGGCGTCATGCTCATTTTCGATATCGCCGATCGTCGTTTGAGCGTTACCGTCTGCAGCATCGAACAATGGTTCGGTAAAGAGGCTTTCGTCTGGGATATCGTCAGTTGATTCATTCGAATCGGCATCTGAGGATTCTGCCGGTCCGGCATCTATGACATTCGATTCGTTCAAATCAGCCGTATCACCCAGATTTCTCGCTGCAGTATCCAACCAGGTATCAGCCAGTTCACGATCAAGCACTACAGGCACCAGCGGGGTGATAAGATACATGGCTTCATCATCCAATCGGTTCAGATACCCGTAGGTGATCATCGCGGAGACGATGGCGCTGACCTGTTTCAGTACGCCTTCCTCATCGTTGCGCGAGGCGAGATATCCTGCACCCGAGGCGAGCGCGGCGCGAATCTCCTCGAAGCTCACTAGCCATTCGGACTGGTCGGTTCGCGTGTTCTCGTATTCGAGCACGCGAATACGGAGGAACGCGAGCAAGGCCGCTTCCTCACGTTTCAAGCTGGCTCGGGTTTTGAGCGCGCGCAACGCCACGTTGTCATTGGCCACTGGAGTGGCATACATGATGCGGTAGCGTTCGTTGACCACCAACGCGAGCAGATCGTTGTTGAGGGAGCGTTCCACTGCCTCGCGATTGTCATTGACCAAATCATAGAGCTGGCCGGAAATATAACGTTCGCGTTTCAAGGCGATGGCGGACATGCGCGCGTCCGCGGTCATATCGCCGTGGTCGTCTTCAAACAGGGCGTATGGGTTGGCGACTGGTTCGCTCATGCTCATCCTTCCTCCACGATACTGTCAAGTTCTTCCAATGTTGCCCAAACCGGGCTGGTGATCCAGTCTCTTGGTGTCCCATCCAAAGCGATGCAATGCCAGACCACGCCGGCAGCAGCGCTTGCCGTTGACTCGTTACTTGGAATTCCGTTTGATGCACTCGCCGCTGGCAGATTCCCGAGGAATCCGACGATTTCGCTTTCACGGCGTTCCCTCTCCGGCAGACGATTGAAGCTGTCGGCAACATTGACTGTGCCATGTTCGATGGCAGGATTGCGGCGAATCAGTTCCACCATGTGCTTGAGGCGCGGGCCTCCGCCTTCGACCATGTCTTTGAGATTGACCTGCGGGACCTGAGCATCGGCAGCATCCAAGGATTCCAAGCCTGGGGTTTCGGTATAGGTCATCGAACGTGCCGGACGCATTGGCAATGGGGCGAACAGGGCGCTCGCCGTGTTGGTTGCATATGGTCGTGCAGTATCGCCGGCATGGGCTTTCGCGTCGGCGTTGAGGTTCACATAGAGTCGGTTCAATCGGCTCATCATCGTACGGTAACGCGTGTCGGTCTGTTGACGCACCAGTCGGCTGATGGCCTCGTCGGAGACGCGCATCTGATGACGTACCGCTTCTATGCCGTCATAAATCCTAGAAAGTTCATCTCGAATCTGTCCCAGCAATGCCGCGGACTCCCCTGCCAGATACGGGGTTTTGGCGATGTCACGCAGCGCGGAGTCGATCTGCTGGCGGCCTTCGTCGGTGATGATCACTTGGAAGGCGTCTTCGAATCGGCGTCCGGAATCGGATTCGCTGAATGAGCGGCGGTATTCCTCGTGATACCGGTTCAGGGTTTCGTCCACGCTCATGTCGCCGGCCTGCATGCGGCGGCGCAACGCATCGCCGTTGTCGCGTTCGGTGAGTACGAGCTCGCGCAAATCAATCGGCACGCCACGCAGCGTGTTATGGATAACGGCGATCACATCCTCTACCTGAGCCTGGCTCAGTGTGGCATGCTGCTGCCCCTGTTGGATGCGTTTGATCTCATGCTTGCGTTCTTTGATCTCACTGTTGAGCAGTCGGACTCGTTCGCCGGGGTCGGCGGTCAATTGCATGCGTGCATGCTCGATTTCCATGATGATGCTGTTCGCCTGTGCGCCGGACAATGCGCGGGATTCATCCTCCAGACGGCTCAGGGCTTCGATGGCGCGATGTGCGCGGGCGGTGAGCCTGTAGAGGAATCGGTGTGATGCGGCATCGTGCGAGTTGGCGAGCCATGCGTAATCGCCTTCGCCTTCGCGGGTCAAATCGGCGAGGATACGATGGGCTGCTTCGCTGTAGGACTGGTCTTTCAACGTGTATTCGCCGCTGGAGGCCAGCAGTTCCAGGCTATGAGCGAAGCGTTCCTCTACGGTTTCGCGCGGCAGCTCGCCGGTCAACGGGTCGAAGGCGGCACGCAGTAATGCGACATACAGCATGGCATGCTGACGCAAAAGAAGACGAAGCACGCCGGTTTCGTAAATCGGCCGCAGACGTTCCATTTCCCGTCTGATATCGCCCATGCGTCTCCTTTGCGTCGTGCCAGAATGACGTATCGACGCTAGCACATTGGGAGGAAAGAACTACTCTCCGCGCAACGCCTCCGTGGGCGTCAGACGAGCCGCGCGCGATGCCGGATAGAAGCCTGCGATGATGCCGACCAGCACCGCGGCACCCCATGCGGCTGGCAATCCAGTCCAATCCAAGGTCAATGGCTGGCTGGCGTTCATGGCAACGCTTATGGCAGTAGCCGCACCAATCACAACACCTGCCAGTCCACCGATAGCTGACAATAAAGCCGCCTCAGTAACAAATTGCATACGAATGTTGCCGGGCGTGGCACCGAGCGCACGTCGCAATCCGATTTCCCCGCGTCGTTCCATCACCGTGACAATCATCATGTTCGCGATGCTCATGCCACCCACGGCGAGCGCGATGGCGCCGATCATGAGTCCTAACGTGGTGAGCGAGTCATTGGTGGCATTACGCGCTTGGGACAGGTTCGCAGAAGCCGCAACGGATACGTTGCCTCCGGAAAGGTTCGCCGCATGGGCGATGATGCGGCGCAGGGATTCGGCGTTGCCTGGCTTGGTACGCACGTAGATCTGGCTGATCTGCCGTATCGAGTCCTCTTGATCGGGATAGTGGTTGATCGCCCATTTGGCTCCGATGATGACGGATGAGTTGATGGACTGCGCTTGCGGAGCAGATTCGAGAATGCCGATGACGCCGTACCATTCGTTGTCGATGAGGATGCGGTCGCCCGGCTGGTTGACGCCGAGTCGATAGGCGGCTTCAGAGCCGAGGACCGCGACCGGCAGATTTTCATTGTGCTTGTTGATCCCATGCCCTTGGGCAAACGTGGCGTCAACGGCTTTGAGCGCACCCGGTTTCATTACGGATACAGCGAGTGCGTTGCCGTTGGTTTTCGGCACAAGCTCGTTTTTGAAGACCTGCGCATCCTTGGGCGGGGTAAGGAACACCCCGACCTGTTCGACGGCAGTTTGCCGTGCGATGGTGTCAGGCGCATAGGCGGGCAATGGTACGGGTTGGCCTGTGGCATCCTGACCGGGGGCCACGACCTGCAGGTTCGCGCCAAGCGCATCGAGTTGCGCAAGCAGAGCGGCCTGGTTGGAAGCGGCGATGCCGGAAAGCGCCACATAGGCGGCGACTCCTAGTGCAATGCCCAGCGAGGCGAGAATGGTGCGAGAAACACGGCCTGCGGCACCAATCCATGCCGCATGCAGGAGATCGGCCAGACGCGTGACGAATGGTTTACGCATGGCTGTCTCCTTATTCAAGTTCCGTAACCACACCGTCCTGGATATGCAGACGGCGTGGGAATCGTGCGGCGATGCTGGGATCATGGGTAACGACTACAAGGCTTGCGCCTTGATCGGAAGCCCCCATGAGCAGTTCGATGATGGTATGGCCGGTATCGGTATCGAGTGCCCCGGTAGGCTCATCGGCGAAGATGATGTCGGGTTGTTTGGCCAAAGCTCGAGCGATGGCGACGCGTTGCCGCTCTCCACCGGACAGTTGGGAGGGCTTGTGGAATACGCGTTCGCCGAGTCCCACCTGCTCGAGTGCTTCGGTGGCTCGTTCGCGACGAGCGCCACGCGGCAGTGCAGTGTATTGCAGTCCGGTCATCACATTCTCCAGAGCCGAAACGGTGGCGATGAGATGAAACTGCTGGAATACGAATCCGATGCGCGAAGCCCTGAGCTCGCTACGACGCTTCTCCCCTATGTCAGCCACGTTCGCGCCATCGTAAGCAAGCGTACCGGAGGTAGGCATATCCAACGTGCCAAGCAAAGACAGTAAGGTTGATTTGCCGGAACCGGATGGTCCCACGATGGCGATGCGCTCGCCGTGGCCAATGGTCAACGTCGTGCTGTGCAGAATCTCCAGCGGATTGCCGTCCCTGCCAGTGAACGCTTTGGTAACATGGTCCAGACTCAGCAATGCAGTCATGAGACCACCACCTTGTCTCCCTCCTTCAGACCATCGGCTTTGGTGATTTGTGCCTGGGCACCAGCCACCAATCCGATTTCGACGCTGATGCGTTTGATTTCGTTGCCACGAATCACTTCAACCGCGTACGAATTGCCGGTGCCGGCAATCAACGCGGTAACCGGTACGATGAGCGTCTCCTCATTGGAGACGTTCGCATTTGGAACGATGACTTGGATGGTTGCCGGGCCGAATTGCGCCACCTGCGTCTGGTCGGGGAAATCGATGCGTACGGAAGGCGAGGTGACCTGCCCGTCCTTGCCAGTGGATTGGCCTCCCTGGTCAACAGCTGTGAGCGCGGTGTCAACCGTGGTGTTATCCGGCAGAATCACCTGCGCCTTATCGCCTGCTTTAAACGTGGCGGCCTGGGTCGCGGTGATGGTGGATTGCGCATGCAAAGTCACGCCTGTGTAACTGGCCGGGCTCACATTGGTGTCCCCGAGTTTGGCGTTCACGGTTTTGATGCGGATCGGAGCCGTAGACGTCAAAGCCACAGAACCGGGGTTAAACACACCATTGACCGCATCGCCGGTAAGTCCGAGAGACCGTTGCCATTGTTTGATGGCTTCGCGGGTCAGCCAATTGTAATGTGGCCCGACTTCGCCATTGTAGAAACCAAGTTCCTTGAGATTTTGTTCCAACTGGGTTACGTCAGGACCGTCTGCAATGCCTTCTTCGATGGTGCGCCAGAAGGGACGCTCGCCGTGGAAGAGCGGCACCGGTATGCCATCCATCTCATAGACCTGTTCGCCGGTGTTGATTTGCTTGCCGGCCACCGGCAATTGGGTGATGATGCCAATGGCGGCGGCAAAATCGGAGGCATCATCATATTTCAATGTTGCCCCTAGCCGGGTTTCAGCATTCAGCACACCTTTAGTGACTGGCTGCGCGCGCAACGTGGTCACATCTATGTTTTGTGTGGGCGATTGACTAGCCGCGGTCATATGGCTGATAAGCGTCCACGGGCGTGTGATCACACAGGTTGCGGCGAGACCTATCACGGCGATGAGCACTATGACAGTGGTAATGATTCTGCGGCGTTTGGAGAATCGTCGTGCTTCCGTTCTGGTCATGATAAACTCCAATCAGTCTTCAATGGGACACCACTCCCATGACCTCATCCATGACTTTGGTGTAGTCGTAGCCGAAATCATCTGGCGTTCCGTCAAAGCCGTAGGTGATGTGCGCGTCGCCGACAGGGCATTCCTTGAAGAATCGACGAAGTTCATCTTCGCTTACGGTTTTAGGAATGAGAATGGTGGTCGGTTCATCGCCGGTAGGGTCAGCTACCCAGCTGAAGCCTTTCTCTCGAGCCTTCTTAGCGAAGTCAAGCGCTGCCTGCTTATCCGCATCGGAATAGGTTGGAGTCTGGCTCAAGTCCTGAGCAGGCTGAGAAAAGTTTGGATTCTTGGCTTCACAGTCCGCGTAATCCTGCCGTTTCGATTCATACGGGCTGCCGACCAGTGCAGTGGAATCTTTGAACGCCACCCATACCGTGCCATAGTCGATGGATGTGAACATGGAATTGGCGTACATCTGCTGGGTGGCGGAGTCGGTGCTCACGCTCATGCCGTTATCACCGGCTTCGACCGGCTGACCATTCGCGTCGAGCATACGAAGCATGACCATGTTCTTGGTGGTTGGGGTTTTCGCTTTGCCGGATGAATCAGGTATTCCGGGTGCAACCGCGGCTTGTGCTTCGAAGCCTTTGCCGGTCAGACAGGAAACGAACTTCTTAGCGTTGGCGTCGGTCGCGAGATTATCCGTAGATCCAGAAGTGTTACCAGTATCGCTGGCATTCGATGCTTGATTGGTGAATGGCATGGAGCAACCGGCGAGTGCGATCAGGCACAATGCCGATGCGGAGGCGGCTGCCAATGTGCGTCTCAAAGTTTGGTTTGGGATGCGATTAAAGGCGCTGGTCATGACGGTTCCTTTCGGCAAACGATTCGTATGTATGCGATGACTTCATCAAACTCCGTTTGCAGTGGTGTGTCGGTGAAGAATCGTTTTACTTTCGCCTTACCTGGGTTTGGAATTTACGGGGCAGTAAAGTTCACTGCTGTCGTTCGCTGAGGATTTGGTTGTAGGCGGCGCATTTCCCGGAGCAGGAGGTGCCGAACGGAATGCCATCATGGCTGGGCCACTGATCGCCGGAATAGGTGTCGAAGAACCGTTTCAGTTCTTCATAGGACACATCGGACGGAATCGTTACGGCCTGAGTTTCACCGGGTTCGGGATCGGCCATCCAAGTAAATCCATCGGAGCGGGCCTTCTTGGCGAAGTCAATCAATATCTGCTGATTATCGGAATCCGAGGAAGTCGAACCGGATGCGCCTCCGCCTGAAGCACTGGTACTCGCATAATTCGGCTGTGCGAAATCCGGATTCGAGGCCTCGCATGCCGCGTAATCGGTTTGTTGGTCCGCGTAGATGGAGCCTCCAAGCGCTTTGGAGTTCTTGAATCCCACCCATGCGCCCTCCTTGGCAGAGACGATGGTATACATCACATCCGGGTACAGCGGGTCAGAGTCCGCGCTGATCACCACTCCGGGGCCGGGCACAATCGGCATGCCATCCTCTCCGAGTCGGCGAACCACTACCGTGGTTTGCGGTGCCTCATCATCAGATGAGCCGACAGACAATAACGCATAGCTTCCTGTGACTTTGGCGTCGAATCCTTTCTCAACCAGACAAGCCGCGAACCGTTTGGCGATAGTCTCCAGTTCGGCAGTGCTGAAATTGGCGGATGGATTGTTGCCAGAGTCATCCGTTGTACTTGTTGTGGTATCAGTGCCCTTGCCACCGGAGTTTATGCCGGTATTATCCTTATCGGCGTTCGCGGCAGAAGATGAGCAGGAGGCCGTTCCGAGCAAGCATGCCAGCACCGCCAGACTCGCCATCATGTTGCGGATAATCTTTCGGTCATGTGTTCTGTTGCCATTCCGTTCGCGTGTCATGATCTCTTGCCTCCACCGAATAAATCCACCGCTTCGTTGCGGTTACTTCCATTCAATCCCTGTTCCGGTACTCCGACAGTGAGCAAAAGGATTACTTTCGCCTTACTTTAAACGCTCGAGAATGAACGAATAACGCATGAATGGGCAGATAATTGGATGTATCAAACACGGTGAGGGGCAAGGCATGAGGATTCTGATTGTTGAAGATGACCGCGAACTGGCGGCCGCATTGGATGATGCCCTGCGCTACGAAGGATATGCGACGAGCATGGCCACGACCGGCGTTGAAGCGTTGAGGATTCTCGCCGAGCAGAATGTAGACATCGTGCTGCTGGACCGAGATCTGCCGGTGCTTTCCGGCGATGCGGTAATGGCCACCATCGCCGCGAATCGCATTCCTGCGGCGGTGATCATGCTTACGGCCGCCGCCGAAATAAGCGACCGGGTGAGCGGGCTCGATTTGGGTGCCGATGATTATCTGACCAAACCGTTCGCCTACCCGGAACTTTTGGCTCGAATCCGAGCACTGCAGCGCCGTGCAGGCAAAGGCCAGGCTACGGCCGCGGTGCTCACGCACGGCGATCTAACCCTCGACACCACACGACGGCTCGTATTTCGCGACCACAGCCGCACGCTCGTCAAACTCACTCCTAAGGAGTACGGCATACTGCTCGAACTTATGCGCGCCGATGGCGGGTACGTGAGCGTGAATGAGCTTTACGAAACCGTTTGGGATGATGCTGCAGCCGCCGAACCGGCCGATGTGGTCAAAACCACTATCTATTCACTGCGGCGCAAGCTGGGCGATGCCCAAACCATCGAATCCACACGCGGGGAAGGATACCGACTCGCATGAGGTGTTTTTCTAGTTGGGTTCTGGCTCCCCTTGCCAGGGGAGCTGGCGCGCGAAGCGTGACTGAGGGGTAGTCATATGCAAGTAATCCAAACGCTACGAACGCACCTCGCTGCTGTTGCCGGCAAACTCACGCCACAATCATTCCGTGCCAAAATCACGCTGGCCATTGCACTCATCATCATCGTGATGATGACGGCACTTATCATCACACAGAACGTCATCGTGGCACATACCACTGCGGAAGCCAGCCAGACGATGACCATGTGCGCGAACTCGGATGGTACCATCTCCGTCACCACGGGCACGGATGCCGAAACCGGCCCCGCATCCAATGGCACCGGAGACAGCGCACTAGTCTGCTACACGGGTACAAGACGGAACCTTGACGGTATGAAACTATACGTGCCCTTTAATTCCGAAGAATGGGATACGGCGAAGGAACAAACCCAAAACGGCAGCCCGTGGATTCTCGACGAATATAACGGCGTGATGATCAATACGGCGAACGCGGTCACCAACACACTAACCACCACCATGCGCACGGTTTCCATCGTCACACTAGCGATTTTTGGCCTTATAGCAGTACTTGCGGCATGGTTTATCGGCACAATGCTTTCCCGACGAATCACCGCAGTGGACCGCCAAGTGGCAGCCCTGCAACCAAACGATTTGAGCGCACGAATCGACGTGAAACCCGGCCATGACGATATCGACCGACTGGTTGATTCCATCAATGGCATGCTCGAACGTGTGGAAGCCAGCGCGGCAGCCGAACGACGGTTCGTGTCCAACGCCTCCCATGAATTGCGCACCCCTATTGCCGCTGTGGAAACCAATCTTGACGCGCCACTAGCCCAAGGTCGTTTCCCTGCCGACGTGGAGCCATCGGTTCGCCGCGCGCTTGCAGCAAATCGTAGAGGTGCCGAACTGGTGCAGGCGCTGCTCACCCTATCTCGCATTCAAAGCGGCACCATTGGCGGCAGCGTCGACAATGAGACTCCCGAGGCAGCAAGCAACACCGATTTGCATGAATGCGTGAACCAGGCACTCACGGATGTCGATGCGGTGATTGCCGATAATATAATCACCGTCAATGTAGAAGGGAATGCTGCCGTACCAGCCAACCCGGCATTGCTGAAACTTGCTGTAGGCAATCTGCTGCGCAATGCCGCAATGCATAACGTAGAAAACGGTTCCATCGATGTGGCGATAAGCACTACGCAGGATACTAATAGAGACGGCAATGACGATAAATCCACTAATGAAGCATCGCTGACCGTGACCAATTCCACCGATGAGGCATTGCCTGACGATTTGGCTGAACTCATTCAGCCTTTCCATCGCGGCCAGAATTCTCGTATCAGCGCTACCCCCGGCGTCGGACTCGGCCTTTCCATCGTAGATGCCGCCTGCCAAGCCATGCACGCCACCCTGGAACTCACCCAGCCCACGCCGAACAAATTCCAAGCCACCATTCGATTCTGAAAGCTCTGCCTCCCTCTGAAGGGCCGAGCCGTGTATCGAATAGTCCAGTGGACTATTCGAAGGCGAGGTGCTTGACGGCAGTCAAGCCAACAACAAGCGAACGAAGTTCGTCCATAGTTGCAGGACGAGGTGGCATCGCGAAGTGATGACGGAGGGAGAGAAGCGCAGACGTAGGTCTGCAGAAAACAGTATCGGCTGCAAGCCGATTCCAACATTAGGTATTGCCTTTCCTATCAATCCCCGATACATTGGCGAGAGGTATTAGTTCCCTCGTATGAAACGGAAAGTATTGTGACCGCTTCGAATTCGCCCGCAGACAACACCAACCAAAACTCCGGCAAGCCAGCCAAATCCGGCAAACTCGAAGTCGCCGACCTAATCACCATCGGCGTATTCGCTGCGCTCTACTTCGTGATGGTGTGCGTGGCCACGCTGGTGAGCACCCTGTTCACCGGTGGCTTCGGTTCCATCTTCCTGCCCGCCATCGCCGCGCTGATTTCCGGATGTGTCTACATGCTGCTGGCCGCACGACTAGGCAAGTTTGGCGGCATTACCGTCATGGGCGTGGTCATTGGCCTGTTCCTCTTTATTTCCGGTCATTTCGTGCTTTCGTTCATCGCCAGCATCGTGTTCCCGGTTGTTGCCGACCTGATTGCCAAAGCCGGCAAGTACAAAAGCAAGGCTCTACTGCTCGTCAGCTACGTGGTTTTCTCCTACGGACTCACCGGTCCGATCCTGCCGCTGTGGTTCATGAAGGACGCCTACATCGCCAGCCTCCAGGCACGCGGTAAGGATGCGGCCTACATTGACGGAGTATTCGCCAACATCAACACCGGCACGTTCTTCGTCTCGATGGCCGCGATTCTGGTGTGCGCCATTATCGGTGGCTGGTTTGGTCAGAAGATGATGAAGAAGCACTTCATCAAGGCCGGCATCGTCTGATGCATTCCAGCTCCTCCACGGAACCTGTGGCATCCAGCTCGCAAACGTCTCTACAGCCCTCGGTGGTCGCAACGACACCGGGGGCGCCCATATGTTCAGCCGTTGTTGATGGCTCCGCATCCAAACAATCCAATCAGCGAGCTCGTGCCTCGCGTACGCTTGACCCGCGTACGAAACTGTTCATGCTCCTGGTGGCCAATCTCATGTTGTTCTTCCATGTGAGCGTCATTACGCAGATCATTATGGTCGTGCTGTTTCTGATTCCGCTCGCGGCCGCAGGGCGTTGGAAGTTGACCATGAATTTCGCTCTCACCTATGCAGTACTTACCGGATTGGGTCTCCTAGACCCTGAAGCTTTGGGGTTGCCGTGGATCCATGTGGTTTCCGCATTGGCGGTCGGATGCACAATGATGCTGCCCTGTTTCATCACTGGCGCATACGCATTCACCACCACCTCCCCAAGCGCGTTTATTTGTGCGATGCGGCGCATGCATGCACCTGAATCCGTGGTGATTCCCTGCGTGGTCGTGATTCGATTCTTCCCCACCATCGCCGAGGATTACCGGCAGATTCGTAATGCGATGGCCTTACGCGGCATTGCGGCAGGCGGCTGGGAACTGGTCCGCCACCCTGCACAATCATTGGAATACATCCTCATCCCGCTGTTGATGAATGCCACCAATGTGGCTCAGGACCTGTCCGTAGCAGCACTTACCAAAGGCCTTGGGCGCGAAGGAACACACACCTCGCGCACTGAAATCCGCATGCGTTTCGTGGATTGGCTCATGATGATTGTCGTACTGATTCCGCTGGCGTTGGATATTGCCGGGGTGATTCGCTGATGGCAGCCGAAATTTATTCAAACAACGTGTCGTTTACTTATGAGCATGGTGACAAATCAGCTTTAATCGACATCATGTTGAGCATTCCAAAAGGTCAATGCATTGTACTGTGCGGCACCAGCGGATGCGGCAAAACCACCTATTCGCGTGTTGTCAATGGTTTGATTCCGCAATTCTTCCACGGCGAATTCAGTGGAGAACAGCATACTTGCGGTATCAATACGACTGCCGACCCCATCGACAAACTCACTCCCCTAGCTGGCAGCGTATTCCAAAATCCCAAAACCCAGTATTTCAACGCCAAAGTCATTGATGAGCTGGCGTTTCCCGCGGAAAACATGGGACTGTCGCCGGAAGAAATCAACCATCGAATCGCTGAAATCGCGCGACGATTCAATATTGAATCATTACTGGATCGCAGCATCTTCCATCTTTCCGGAGGTCAGAAGCAGCGTATCGCCCTGGCTGCGGCAACCATGCTGAGTCCAATGCTACTGGTGCTGGACGAGCCCACCAGCAATCTGGATTCGGTCGCGATTGCGCAAATGCGCGAGCTCATTGCACAATTGAAGGCTTCAGGCATAACCATCGTCATAGCCGAGCATCGCCTCGCTTGGCTCAACGGCATCGCCGACCGATACATCATCTTCGACAACGGACATATTGCACATGAATACGAAGCCGACGAATTCCTTGCACTCTCCCCTGGCTGCATCGCCGCGATGGGATTGCGTGCTCTTGATTTGCAGCCGTATAGGCAACGTATCAAAGCACTCGAATCACTAACTGATACACAATTGGCTTCGACTTCGGATACCAACAGTTCAGGCCTTGCTTCGGCGCAACATGACGATGCTGCGGCAGCCCATTCAGTCTCATCGCCGTTGCTGTCAACGCATGATCTTGTTATCGGCTATCGAGGACGCGATAGCTTCTCGAGAAGTATTCCAGACCTTGACCTCTGTCCCGGTCAGATCATCGGGCTTATGGGTCATAACGGTTGCGGTAAAACCACGCTGGTACGCACGCTAACCGGCCTTATCAAACCGGCATCCGGCACAGTATTGCTCAACGGCAAGCCCGTCAAACCTCGTGCCCTCACACGCGCAGGATTCCTAGTCATGCAGGACGTGAACTATCAGCTGTTCTCCGACAGCGTGCGTGAGGAACTGCTACTTGGCCTTGACGAAAGCGACCCAGCAATCATCAAACGATGTGATCAGGTGCTTGAAGACCTTGACCTCACACGCTTCGCCGGCCGGCATCCGATGAGCCTGTCCGGAGGCCAGAAGCAACGCGTAGCCATCGGCTCGGCATTGATGTGCGGCAAAGACCTCATCATTCTGGACGAACCGACCAGCGGCCTCGACCGTTACCACATGGAACAGGTAGGCGAACTCCTCCGCCAGCTCGCCGAACAAGGCAAAACCGTGCTCGTAGTCACCCACGACGAAGAACTCGCCGCCGGCTGGTGCACTTCCATCATCAACCTGGAACACAACGGCAGCACAACGAACCCAAACAGCTAAAATCATGCGCGCATTCTTTGCGCACCCGACTTATTAGAAACCGGTAAATATCTACTGCCTCGATTTGCGCGCATATATATTCGAGCCATGAGATGCAGAGCAACACAGCACAATAACAGTACGAACGATTTCGAAGAATGGCCGGACACCAAGCAAGCCTTCAGTAATTTCGTCGTCAACACATCCAACCAATTGGCGGTAAGGCAACCATGATGATAGTCAAACTTGAATGGACCGCTGATATGCCGTCGAACTCACCTTATGCTCTTGACGCGAATCATAGAGGAAGGATGAGTCGAAAGGATTTTCATCAGACGGGCGAGGCTCTGTCGGATTTTTTGAATGCCGTTCTCGAAACAAGCACTACGGTTGAATGGTATAACGATTATTCGGCTGAAATTATTCCGATGATTGATGCGGAACAGGAATGCTCAGCAAGTGATGACATCCATACAAACGACGTATTCGAGCTCGATGAAGCGTTGTTCGATGATGTTGATTGGAAGTTGCAAGATGCGTTGACTTTAATCTCGGATGTTCAACGCATTGGCCAGAAAGGAGTAATGAGTATCGATTTCACTGACGGTAGCATACAGTTACAGCAGCACGATGTCATCCGAATGAGCAACAGATACGCTCTACTGAACAGTGTTGCAGCTCACCGAGATGCACTAACGCGAATAGCAGAATTCAGAACAGGATTCATGACCGTACGAACTGAAAAATACGTAATCCCTCTGAATCAACATTGGCTCCGCGACTTCAACAAAGGACTCGAAATCGCACTCTATGCCATGCGCATCAGTCAGCTGTCATGATTCGGCAAACCTGTACTGGCGTGCGCAGCCTCCGCATAGAGGCCCGCAAGATATACGCCATCCTTTTGCAAAGTGTCGCGCAGAGATCGTGGAGATAGTATTTCTATGATGCGATCGTCGGCATATTGCAATACCCACCAAAGCGCTGCTTTCTCATTCGAAGTAATCCACACATCATAGGTTTGCTCGTCAAGCTGAGTGACTTGTGCGGTATCGAACCAATCGTATATAGGCTCCAGGGTGTTCTTGATGCGCAAGTGAATCGGGATAGCCTCACCATCCATCGGATAGGGACGCTCCCCCATGTGCTTATCCCAATCAAATGGAGCACCCCGCTTAGGGTTGAAGCTATCCAACGTGCGCATCAGCGAATGATCGCTTTCGTTTACCGACAAATCGCGGAAACGCTCCACATGCAGATAGCTCAGATTCTCATATTGATGCATGTGACAAATCAGATAGTATTTGCCATTCCGGTACATTAACCGGTAAGGATCAGCCGCATAGTTTTTCACATTACCTGCAGCATCTCGCCTCGGTACCAAAGTGCCGTCAACGTCATAAGTGCAATAACGGAATGTAATAGCCCGCTCATGAACAATTGCATCATTAAGCAGCTCAATGTTATTGAGAAACTCACGATTGTAATTACGAGGTGTACTTATCTTGCCGAGTGCGCCAAGCTGATTAGACTGACCAGCGAAAGCATACACTTTGGCGATAAGTTCTTGCAGGTAATCGCTATCCGAACGAGAAAGAACCACGCCATCAGCGAGCAGTCTCATTTGTGCGGTATCGAAAATCGGTTCAATATACCAGCCTGGGCGAGGATCAGCGCTTTCGGCGTGCTTCAAATCCTTGCGCTCAATGCGCCCAATCTTGCGACCGAACGGCTGCATCGCCTGCAGCGTATGCAAGTGGGAGCGCACGGTCTTTTCGGTAACACCAAGCTGATCAGCAATCCAAACCGCTGTTATGCCATGCTCCCGGTCCGTGTTCCTATCAAGCAATTCAAGAATGCTTACGACTATCTCAGCAGTCGACGCTGCTGCATAATGCGAAACAGCCATTGCTCGCCCTCCTCTAAGAAACACGAACCAATGAAATAACCGGTAGAAAAGTACCGCCTATTGTAATCCACTATGATGCTGGAACTCATGGAAAACACCACTAAGCAGGAATCCATTGTAAGGAACCATGCGCCTTTGGATAAGACTCTGTTTTTACTTCGGCAATCCTCGGCCCCTACACGGGTATTCAAAGAGTTCGTAATACAGATAGTTCGTAAGAAACTTGATACTTGTGACTTGGACATGGTCATTGATCAGCGGGTCCTCTGTTCCAATGGATTCGGCACATCAGTTGACTTGTATCTTCCTCAAATCAAACTTGGGATAGAAATCTGTTGCCCGACTCAGATAGACATACCTGCTCCACATGAATCGATTCAGCGCACATCTGTTCGCGACGTATTGCTGCAGATCAGGGATACGGATTACTTTCCATTGCAAATGGACGCCTCCGGCTCCTATGAGGAATTCATGCAATCCATTGATGATTGCATCGCGTTGATTCAAGATGAAATAAGCAGGAGAAAACAGCTGGGTACATTTGGCGCTCGATTAGACAAGAAAAAGGAATACGCGAACTACTACCAAGAAAAACATGCAATCATTGTTGCGGATAATGTCATATTCCCCAGCATCGAAACAGTGATTGAAACGCTGTGCAGCGATGCATCTCATGTCAATACGCAATCATTTATTATTCCGGATTCAATGCGACGCACATATGGATCCAGATACTGTCTCTGGTTTCCTCGGCTCACAGTCGGAGGTCACGATATGGTGCGACGAGGATGGAATACGTGGCTTTCCGAGGATGGTAATCGAATCCATGAATGGAAACAAGAGAATAATAATAATGATGAAACAACCTCGATTGGCGACAATCCTGGATGCTTACGGGTTACCTTCGCGGAAACCTTGAATGCTGCAACCATGCAAAAGGAATATCAATTTGTCGGCGTATTCCGTCCCATTTCTAGCAGCATGAACGGATATCTCCATCATTATCAGCGCATTGAAACCACTTTCCCTATCATTCTTAATTCATAAGAATGAAGCAGACCCAAAAGACTTCACTCCAATGGAATTTCATGAGAAGATGGCTTTCAATGCTTGAAGTAAGCCTAACGATAATGAGGTGATTTATGAGTAACGCATCCATAAACTTCAATCTGACCGACTGGCTTGGCGATTGGGAGAGCTTTGAGCATTACATTGATGCTGAGGATGAAACCGTTCGCAACACATGGAATGAGGCCGAGCGGGCTGTACTTGCCAATCCTCAGATGGCTACGATGGCAGCTAACGGCATCCGCAAGTTCTGGGCGATGGCCTGTTCCACCACCAGTCCGGAGAACATCATTCATATTGGGTATTGGACTATTGGCGAGCCGGAAAACACGGATGCCGATGTGCGCATCACTTGGTATGCGGAAGACAACACCAACCTTGATGCCTATGACTATCGCATCGATCATGTGATTGAACATGGTTTGGAAGGCTCGCCGACGTACGTGTTCGTAACTGATGATCCGCATGCCGAAGACAGCCCGTTCCGCTGGTTGATCGCCATTGCACCACTGCCTTCGCGCACCGCATTCGCCGAGGGTGGGCTGCTTAGTCACCTGCATTTCCAGTATGCCAACGACTTACACACGCTCGTTGAGGCTGACGGTTCCGGTACAGAGGTCCTGCGCAATCCACGCTGGTATGCGACGATGTGCGCGGATGAAGGCACGGCGGAAGACCGCTGCCGGATTATTCGTGCGCTGCATCATCTGGACTGAGTCACTAATCCGCGCACTTACTGCCGGTATTGGGCGGAAAAGCGGCAGCAACTGCGCGGATTGGCAGGAACGTCGCGCACTTACTGTCGGTTGAAGGACCACATTGAGCAGTAACTGCGCGCCTGCATCGTTGGCACGCGCAGTTACTGCCTCTTCGGCCGCCAGAACAGGCAGTAACTGCGCGGAAGCTGGACTCCGGCCTCAGCTGTTGCGATTGATTTCGATGTCGGTGACGGTGAGGTTCGCCTCGTTGATGAGGTTGAACAGAATCACCTCGGCCAGCGGACCGGGCTGCATAAACGTGTGCTGCTTTTCTTCAGACACGTAATCGTGGCTATCGCGATAGAACGCGGTGTCGATGCCGCCTGGATAGACAGCCACGACCTTCACACTCGTGCCCTTATATGCGGCTTGCAGGCTCTTGGTGTAGCCCTTCTCACCCCACTTGGTGGCGCAGTACACGCTTTCGTTGGCATTGCCACGCGTGGCGGCAGTACTCATAATCTGCGCGATCTTAACGTCCTGCTCGCCGCAAGCCTTCAAGGTTTCCACGGTCCACAGAATCATGCCCTTCAAACCTTTGAGGCACTTATCCACGTCCGCGGCTCCGTAAGCAGTCGGCACCTTGAAAGACGGCTGGCCGGCGTTGTTGATGAGCAGATCAATATGACCAAAAGAAGCAATCTCCGCCACGGACTTGCGTACGAAGTCCTCGTCGGTGATATCACCCACGTAGGCACGGTAGGATTCAGCCGGCCATTGCGCGGTCAACTCGACCTGACGCTCAGCATTGAAATCCACGCCGGCCACCAACCAACCGGCTTCAATCAGCTGACTGGCGAACTCGTAGCCGAGTCCCAAAGCGCTACCGGTAACAATGGCGATTTTCTGTCCGCTTGCAGTGGTCATAGCTATCTCCTTTATTCCTCAGCAACAAGCTCCAAGTAGGAGTCGTTCCACAAATCCTCGTCGCCGTCCGGCATAAGTAGCACGCGTTCCGGGTTCAATGCCTCAACAGCACCCTCATCGTGGGTGACGAGCACGATGGCGCCCTCATACTTGGCAATGGCCTTCAAAATCTCCTCGCGGGAGGCCGGGTCCAGGTTGTTGGTAGGCTCATCGAGCAGCAGCACATTGGCACGAGAAGTCACCAAAGTGGCCAATGCCAGACGAGTCTTCTCGCCACCGGACAGCACGCGCGCAGGCTTCATCGCGTCATCGCCGGAGAACAGGAACGAGCCGAGAATCGAGCGCGCATGGGTGTCGTCCAATTCTGGTGCCACGTGCTGCAGGTTCTCCAGCACAGTGGCATCCAAATCCAACGTATCGTGCTCTTGAGCAAAGTAGCCGATCTTGCAGCCGTGGCCGTAATCCACCGAACCGGTGTCCGGTTCCTCAATATGCGCAAGTAGGCGCAGCGTCGTGGTCTTACCGGCACCGTTGTATCCCAGAATCACTACACGCGAACCCTTGTCAATAGCAAGATTCACGCCGGCGAACACAATGTTGGAACCATAGGCCTTGGAAATATCCTTGGCCATGATCGGGGTTTTGCCGCATGGTGCAGGCTCTGGGAAGCGGATATCTGCCACCTTCTCCTTCTTCTGCGCCTCGGAGGTCTCGGAGAGCAGCTTCTCGGCACGACGCATCATGTTTTGCGCGGCCACAGCCTTGGTGGCCTTGGCGTGCAGACGAATGCCTTGTTTCATCAGGCGTTCGGCCTTCTTCTCCGCCACTTCTCGCTCACGACGGCGACGTTCCTCATCCACCACGCGCTGATGCAGATATGCCTTCCAGCTCAGCGAATACATGTCGATCTGACCAAGCTGCGCGTCAAGATGCCAGACCTTGTTCACCACTTCATCGAGCAGTTCGGTGGAGTGGGAAATCACGAGGAATCCACCCTCATACTTTTTCAAATACCCACGCAGCCATTCAATGGAATCGGCGTCCAAATGGTTGGTGGGTTCATCAAGAATCAAAGTATCGGCGTCGGAGAACAAAATACGTGCCAGTTCGATGCGACGGCGCTGACCACCGGAAAGCGTGCCGAGCTCCTGCTGCATGGTCTCTTGCGGCAGGCCCAGAGATGCCGCCATAGAGATTGCTTCGGACTGTGCCGCATAGCCGCCGGCCTTGTCGAAGTCCTGCATGGCCTTGTCATAGCGGGCCATAGCTTTCGTCATCACATCGGGATCCGGGTCGGTCATCTCCTTCTCGGCCTTACGAATACGGTTGATGATCGTGGCGATGTCACGCGCACTCATCATGCGGTCCAACGCAGTCTGCGAAGGATCTGCGGCATGCGTATCCTGCGGTAGATAACCAAGCTTGCCGGATACGCGCACCTTGCCAGCGGTGGGCAGCATATCACCGGTAATCACACGGGTCAGTGTGGTCTTACCAGCACCGTTGCGGCCCACCAGACCGATTTTGTCGCCCTTGGCCACATGGAAATTGGTGGGGTGCAATAAGGTACGTGCGCCGATCTGAATCTCCAGACCTTGTGCCTCAATCGCCATACCTCACCCTTCGCTTTCCATACCGTGCAGTGACTGCAACATCTCAAAAATAACCAACAGACCATAGTAACGGAAGGCGTGAAAAATGTTCTTTGAAGCCAACACTCCCCTCGCTGCGGCAAACCAATCAGCACAACCCAATTCCATAGACAAGAATCAGCTTCGCCACAGGCGTGAGCCAGCAAAACGGCTAGAATCGACTCCAGAACATATCTGCACCGTGAAGGGGACTGCTATGGAATACGCCGATGATGTCGACCGCCGCGAACTGCTGCTGCACAGCGCTTATGATGCGCAGACGGTACGTGATATGGAACGCCCGCTTCTCGATAAAGGCATACCGCTGATGCGCATGGCCGCGCAAGCTGTGGCGCATACGGCTGCCGGCATGCTTGACGATGAGGATCTGGCGCTTGAGGATTCCGCCATTGTGTTGCTCGCCGGTGCAGGCGACAATGGTGGCGATGGCCTATTTGCCGCTGCGGCCTTGGCTCAGGAGGGTGCTGCGGTGACTACTGTAGCTGTCGGCAAGTCACTGCATGAGGCTGGATTCGCCGAATTCGTGCGTGCTGGCGGCAAGGTTCTGGTGCTTGATCCCGCCGCTGAAATCCCCGGCTGTGCTTCAGGTTTTTCCGCAGGCGAAGCGGGCGAACGCTTGCAAGCGGCCGTTGCATTGATTAATAAGTCTCACTTGGTGATTGATGCGATGACCGGCATTGGCATTCAGGGTGCGCTTCGCGGTATTCCAGCAGCATTGGCTGCTGCTGTTGGGCTTGACGGCGAGGTGCCAAACGAGCCTGCTTTGCCCGGTCGCGAATCCTCCCGTGACTACCCACTGGTTCTTGCCGTAGACACTCCTTCCGGCGTTGGCGTTGACGATGGCTCACTGCCCGGCCCATATCTGCCAGCAAACGTGACGGTGACATTCGGTGCGATGAAACCCTGTGCGGTATTGCCTCCCGCCACGTTCGGCTGCGGACGCATTCAACTGGTTGATTTTGGTTTCACCATTGACGATGTAGAACCTCAAGTGGAGGTCGTCGACCATCTGTTCGCCTCGGATGCGATTCGTCTGCCACATGTTGAGGATTCCAAATACGCCCGCGGCGTGGTCGGCTTGGTGACCGGTTCGCAACGTTACTCCGGCGCCGCCGTTCTCACCGCTCGTGCAGCAGCCCGCGCCAATACCGGCATGATTCGCTATCTTGGCCCGGAGCGTGCTCAAAGCATGGTGCTAGCTGCACTGCCGGAAGCGGTACTTGGCAAAGGTCATGTGCAGTCTTGGGTTGTGGGTTCTGGCATTCCTACAGCTGATGCGGAGGGTGCTGACTCCGATTTGCAACGCGAAACGATTGCCACTCTGCTGAAGCATTATTCGGTTAAGACTTCCGATACCGAAGACTCGGCAGCAGATGCCGAAAGTGATGCTGCTTACGATATGCCTGCATTGGTTGTAGATGCCGGCGCTCTCGATTTACTGCCGGATCGTGTGCCCGGTCAAGTGGTGATTACCCCGCATGCCGGCGAGATGGCGGCGCTGCTCAATAGGTTGGAGCATGGTTCCCTGCCTGAGGAACTGGAATCCTCCGCATCCGACGATACTGCATCCAAGGCTAAGAACTCTGCTAACCCCGACGCAGCACATGCGCTGTACACCGCTAAAGACATCATGCTTCACCCACTGGCCGCAGCTCAACGCGCGCATGAGTTAACCGGTGCCACAGTGCTGCTCAAAGGTGCGGTCACCATTGTGGTAGACGAGGATCATGTGTACGTATCCGGCAGCGCTCCTGCTTGGCTGGCTACCGCTGGCGCCGGCGATGTATTGGCTGGTTTGCTTGGCGCGTTGCTTGCTCAGCAGCCAGATGGCATCACCACAGCGGAAACGGTAGCTGCAGCAGCCTATCTGCATGGAGCAGCGGCCGCCATCGCATCCGAATCCGAACAGCATGGCTGGCAGGAGCCGGAACTGATCGGCGAGCGCGAGCATCGTCAACAGTTCCTGACGATTGGTCATCCGATTGTTGCCAGTGATGTGATTCGTGCGATTCCAGATGCCATCGCCGACGTGATTGCTTAGCCCCACCGCAACGTACACTGAAACCAAATACTGTTCCCCCCTATCCCCGAGGAGCTCCAATGGCTAACTCCCCTATCACTGATGTGATTTTTGATTTCTGCGGCGTGCTGCTGGATTGGAACACCCGCGCCTGTCTGGAAGATAAGTTCCCTGACGACGTGGTGACCGCCATATGCGCACCTGACGATCCGCACGGATTCTTCCACTACGAGGACCGTATGGACGCGGGCGAAGATTTTGCCGACATTTACCCAGACGTGGTGCGTGAACAGGGTGAAGATATTGCCCAGATCTTCAAGTACTACATCGATCATTATGCGGATGCCCTGCCGCGCACGCTGCCGGGCATGGTCGAGTTGCTCGCTGATCTGAAGGCGCATGGTTACGGCGTATGGGGTCTGACGAACTGGTCTCACGAGACCTTCCACTTGGCATTCGAGAAGTTCCCACGCCTAGAGCAGCTGCTGGAAGGCACCGTGGTCTCCGGTGTTGAAAAAATGCATAAGCCGAACGCGGACATCTACGAGCTGGCATTGAATCGTTTCGGTCTCAAGGCCGAACAGTGCGTCTTCTTTGACGACACCGCCAAGAATATTGTTGGCGCTAACGAGGTCGGCATTCACGGCGTGCTGTTTGAAGGCGCGATTGCGGCCCGCGACAGCCTCGCTCAGCTCGGCGTGCAGCTGTAATCGGCAGCTGCGTCAACTGTATCGCTCTATTTCCTTTGTATGTTCGCGCAGCAATCAACCCCCACGCGAACATACAAACATTTTCAACGCCAAAATCCTTTGTTTGTTTGCGCGGCTATCTTGCATTGCGCGAACATACAAAGGATTATTCGTCTAACGCGTCAAAGCTGATTGTCAGCTTGCGGCCCATTCCCTGTGCCAAGGCTTCCAGAGAACGGAACGACGGGTTAATATGCGCCTGTTCGATGCGACTAATGGTGATGCGTGAAATACCGGAGCTCTCCGCCAGCTGATCCTGGCTCATGCCCGCATCTTCTCGGGCTTTACGCAACGCCTCACCAACCTCTGGGTACACATGTTCCTTATCAGCCACCACTGACCCCCTTATGCTCCGCTGCATAATCAAAACCAACGCAATTATAAACTGAAGAACTTGCATATCTCACTATTCGCTCGCCGTGGTGGAAGATAACGGGTATAACCGCACTCCACGGCCATGCTCACTGGTATAACCGGTACTTATGACTCTGCTTCAGCTGAAATACATCGTCAAAATCGTCGAATGCGGTTCGATGAATGAGGCATCCCATGCCCTTTACGTCTCCCAGCCGGCACTGAGCTCTTCCGTGAAGGAACTGGAAAACGAGCTCGGCATCGAAATCTTCACTCGCTCATCTCAAGGCATCGCTCTGACCGTGGACGGCGCCGAATTCCTGACCTATGCTCGCCAGGTGCTTGATCAGGCCGACCTTTTGGAAGAGCGCTACAAGCACGCCAAGCCGCGCAAGCAGCTGTGTCAGGTCTCCACCCAACACTACATGTTTGCCGTCGAAGCATTCGTGGAGATGATCAACTCCATCAAGTCCGACGAATACGAGTTCACCATTCGTGAGACTCGCACGCGCGACATCATCAACCAAGTCGCCAACATGCAGTCCGAAATCGGCATCCTGTACCTGTCTGATTTCAACAAGGATGTGATTGGCAAGCTGCTGCGCGAAAAGCATTTGGAATTCCATCCGCTGTTCCGCGCCCCACTGCACGTGTTCATCTCACGCAATAACCCGCTGGCCGCCAAGAAACTCATTACGATGGAGGATTTAAAGCCGTACCCGTTCATCCAGTACGAGCAGGGCGAGGAAGGCTCCTTCTACTTCTACGAGGAAGCGGTCTGGCCGGAATACTCCCCCAAGCAGATCAATGTGACCGACCGTGCCACGATCTTGAACTTCATCATCGGCCTCAACGGCTACACCGTGTGCACCGGCATCGACAACGGCGATCTTAACAACGAGAAGATCGTGACCGTCCCGCTCGATTCCGACGAGACCATGCTGGTCGGCTGGATCACTAACGAACGAGCCAAGCTTTCCAAGGCTGCAGAAACCTACCTTGACAAGCTCAAGTCCGTGGTCGCCGACCACGGCTACAAGCTCATCGACTAAGCGCCATCATCACATTATTATTCGTGGCTTCCTTTTCTGGGAAAGGAAGCCACGTTGTTTTTTCAGAACTGCTTGCTCATTACATCAGCACCATATCTGCCAAACTGGGAATCGCTGCTTGCGGTGTTGGTGCTCCAATACGTGGGAACGATTCGTGTACCTGCCGGGCTGTAATTGCTGTACGTCGTGACCTCACAATCAGCATTCGGCTCACATGTAGTACCACTGCTACCCACTGCATAACCTGCATCCACTACATTGCCTGCGCCATCCACAGCCTGGTAATACACCTCAAAAAATGTCAATGCGCTTGACGAATTATTATGCACCGTGATTGGCACTCGATATGAGAACGTTGACCGCTGCAAGATATCACCGATTGCGGTTACCGTCAGCACCGGAGTTTCGGACTGTTGCTGGGCCTGTTTAATCTCCTGAATCAACTGCCCGTATTTTTCCTGGTCTCGTTTGAGCTGATCGACCTGACTTCCCGCTTCACGCAGCTGCCGTTGCCGGTTGTCCACATCCTGCTTTGATTCTTCGAGATCACTGTTCGCCCATTTCAGGTTCTCGGCTTCTTTACGGTATTGCGGGCTTTCCTGGACGACCACAGAGCGACCGCCCATATTCCATCCAGCAATGCCTATGCCTATCAGGGCGGCGGCACATGCCAAAGCCTCAATACTCGTGCTACCACCACAAGTCGTCGAGCTAATAGACCACTCTCATCATGCTCAATCATCGATTTCACAGTGTTGATGGCATCATTGCAAACATCGAAGAATCGACTTGAGAAAGACCGATTGTAGACATCTCGTTCACGCAAGAATGGATGCCACTGCTTGTTGTTGTCATTAGACTGACGGCCTTCGCCGTTTGTCTTCCACGGCATCTTAGCGTCGTCGCGCTGTGGTTGCTCATCGCTCATGGAATCACCGCCGTCTTAACGTCATCGGTATATTGGCCATCGATTCCTTCTGTTGAATTAGGATACTTGGGGCTTGCTATTGTTGCCTCATATTTCGTTGGCCTGATAGTGGCACCGGGGAATCCAGCGTCTTTGAGCATATCGTCCACTACCACCGTCTTGCCCGGATATACCACGATGTTTGAGGCATAAGCGTGTCCATCACCGTCAAGTATCGTGCCGTCTTTGCCAATGATCTGGTAATCCACATAGGCGCCATACATCACATGGCCTGTATTGTTTCGTACAGTGATTTTAGGGTAATAGTACAGGTCAAAGCCTCCACCTAATTCGGTGTACCACGGGTCGATATCTGGACTTATGGATTCGACAATCAGTCCAGGCTGACCGGCCTGAACATCTGCCGCATACTGTTGGTAGAGTTTTTTGTCTTCGTCAAGCTTCTTCTGTTGCTCGACTACTTTCGCGCGCAAATCGTCACGCTGTTCGGTCAGGTCTTTGGTTTTCTTGCGATTTTCGGCAGTCTCGCCTTTGACTTTCTTGGTTTGTGCTGCCAAAGCCAGATATGTTTGATCAGTGGTGGGATCTTTAGTGGCACGTCCGATGGCGAATGCTACACCAAACGTTAATGTTACGGCGGCGATAACCGCCACGATCATCCCAACGATGCGCCAGAATCTGGAACCTTCCCTCATACCTCCACTGTACTGAGGTTGATTGTTTCGCTAAGGCGAAGTCACCTAAAGTTCATTTTGGATATCAGCAGTCTGTGTCAATCAATGCGTTATTTAGCAGGCAATGTGGGCAATACCGCACTGGCAGCGGTTGCAGCGAATCCTTTGACCACTTCGATCATCACATCGCGGTCTTCCGCATCGATATTGCGCGCTGCCGCCAACATCAATGGCAATGACTGCGCCCAGTGTGCGGTCAGTTCGCCGAACGTTCGGTATCCGCTGGCTTCGAAAATGGCGAACAGATTTTCAATGAACCGACGACGATGCTCATCATCGTATTTCGCCATCCAACCGTTGACCGTGCGGGCAAGATACTGTGCGCTGGAAGTAAGTCCTTCTGCTTGGACGAATTGGCCATGATTAACCTGCCAATGTAAGGCGAAGTGCTGCATGATGCCAATGCCGTCACTATTGACCACTGTGTAGCCATCGCTCAGCTGTTCGCGGGTTTCGAACAGCATACCGATAATCGAGGAACCAGGAACGGATTTGTGCACCTTGGATTCGATGCGCTTGAAGCCAGGCAAAGCAAAGAAATCATCGTCAAAACCAGGGCCGTCATGCGAAAAGACTGCGGTGATACGATCCTGGATTTCTTTTGGCGCACCAGCGGCGGCATATACCGCGAGATTGCCGCCTTTGGAATGGCCGCCAACCATGATTGAGCCATTCCAGCATCGCGCCACATTGGTGAGGTATTCTGTTGCCGATTCCTGAGAGGCTACCGGCCTGCGGAAGGCCATCGCAAAATCCTCTTTCCAACCGATGATGGAACTGTCGGTGCCGCGGAACGCCACATACAGGGTATTGGCTTCATCACCGAGCGCGAACGCACATGCCGAGAATTGTTTGGTGGTTTCCGGATCGAATTCATCCACGTATTCGCCAACGCGCAGGTTCCGCCAACGTGGGTTTTCGCACATTGCGCGCAACAAATCCACGTTCATCTGCGGCGACCATACTTTACCGAACATGGCGTCGTAGCATTCGGCTCGCAGTAAATCGCGAATAGAAACCATCAGCATTGATGATTGCCCCGTGGATTCGACTGATACCTGTGGATTCGACTGATATCGCGGCACGTTATCCGGCACACGCGCATACGCCAATTGCGCCAACGCCAAGCTGTCCGTCTCGTTAAACGGCAGCTCGGCAAAGGTGTCAAAATGCTCCCGAATATCATCCGTGATGTTTCCCATGGCATTTCCTTGTATAGCTTAGGCAAGTAAAGGGAGGATTCTCAACGAGAACCTCCCTTTACTGCAACATTTCAAAACGCCGCATCATCATATCGACGGATAATACTTGTGCACATCAACCTTGTCGGCAAGTTCTCGCATTCCCTTGGCATTCTGCCTGTCGAGAGTCCCACCTTTCGACAGCTTGTCCGCTTTAGAGTCAATGGCATGCTGCATGCCTGAGAAATACGACAGCGCCATTACGATTATCGCCAGAACCGCAACCATTATTTCCATGGTCATCGCCCCTTCATTGCACTGTAAAACGTGTGCATGTTCATAATAGTCCCGTAAATGAAAAACGCTCCTTGTACAAGGAGCGTTTCCAATGGTGGTGAACAGCGAATGCCGTTACACGATCATGCGCCGTACTGTTCGAGGTAGGCTTCGGCGCGCTGCTTGATGTCATTGCTGAGCAACGGAGTGCCGTCGGCCTTCTTCATCTTGGCGGCAGCGTCGAAAATCTCACGCACGTTGGCGATGGCGAGCACCGGGAAGCCGAACTCCTGCTCCACAGCCTTGACTGCGGACAGGTCGGAATCCTTGGTCTTCTCCATACGATCCACGGACAGCACCAGACCCACGACTTCGACGTTGGCTTCGGCCTTGAGCTTCGGGATGACTTCGCGCACTGCGGTACCTGCGGTCATCACATCGTCCACGAGCAGCACCTTCATGCCGTCAGTGAGCGGGGTACCGACCATCCAACCGCCGTCGCCGTGATCCTTCTTTTCCTTGCGGTCGAAGGTGTACCCAACGGTCATGTTGTGACCTGCGGTCAGTGCGATGGCGGTAGAAACAGCCAGTGGAATACCCTTGTATGCCGGGCCAAACACGGTGTCGATGTCGCGCGGAATCATGTTGTGCACGATGGCCTGGCTGATCTTCTCAGCGTAGAAGGCGCCTAAAGTCGCGATTTTCTTGCCGTCGTCGAATGCGCCGGCGTTGATGAAGTACGGGCTCTTGCGGCCGGACTTCAACGTGAAGTCGCCAAACTTCAATGCGTTAGATTCCAGCAGGAATTCCGTAAAACGATGTGCAAGCGTTTCTGCCATAGCATTTACCTCCAAGTTTTGCCTGCGGCCAGTTTAGCAGCGAGCTCGGGACGCTCGTCCAGCAAGTCGTCCAATTCTCGCGCGATGCGTAACGGTGCCACGGGGTCGAAGAGTGCTGCCGCACCCACTTCCACAGCGTTCGCGCCGGCGTACAGGTATTCCAATGCCTTTTCGCCGGAGTCAATGCCACCGAGACCGATGATTGGAATCTCCGGCAGCGCGGTACGCACACGGTACACAGCTGCGATGCCGATGGGCAGCACAGCCGGACCGGAAACGCCACCGGTCTTATTGGCGATAATCGGCTCACCCGTGCGGATATTGAGCCTCATGCCAAGCACGGTGTTGATCATGCTCAACGCGTCGGCTCCATGTTCCACGGCTGCGCGAGCCGGCACAGTGATATCGGTAACGTTCGGCGTGAGCTTGACGATCATCGGCTTGTCGGTCATTGGGCGCAGCTTGTCCATCAACGTGGCCAGGGCCACCGGATCAGTGCCGACGCTCATGCCGCCGTGGGTCACATTCGGGCAGCTGACGTTGATTTCAAGCATGTCCGCATCGGAGTCAGCGAGCTTGGCGACTACCTGCATGTAATCGTCATCGCAGTGTCCGGCCACGTTGGCGATGACCATTGCCCCAGCCTTCTTGAGCTTGGGCAAATCGTCTTCAAGATAATGATCCACGCCGGGATTCTGCAGGCCGACTGCGTTGAGGTTGGATGCGGGGCCTTCCGCGGTACGTGGAGACGGATTGCCTTCCCACGGGATTGGAGAGCATCCCTTGGTACATACAGCACCGAGCTGGCTGACATCATAGAACCAGCGGACGGCAGCGTATTGGAAGGTTCCGGAAGCGGTACCGACCGGGTTCTTCCAGGTGACACCGGCCACCTGAGTGGAATGCTTCCACTCGTGCGGCTCATAGATGTTGATGTGCTTGTCGGCTTGCTGTGCAGTGGTTGCAGCAGTGTTGGCGCTCATTGTCACTTCCCCCATCCAAGCTGTTCGCGTGTGAATACCGGACCGTCAGAGCATACCTTCAAACGACCGTCCACAGTGTCCACAGTGCAGAGCACGCAAGTACCGTAACCACAGCCCATGCGCTGTTCCATGCTCAACTGTGCCGGCATATCGCGTTCGGCTGCCCATTGGGCGACTGCCTTCATCATCGGCAGCGGACCACAGGAGAGAATAATCGGCGCATGATCAGTGACATAGAGATCACCAGACTGCTCCAGCTGGTTCAACAGGTCTACTACATTGCCCTGTGCATTGTCGATGCTGAAGGAACGGTCGGTGTAACGGGAAACAAATTCCTCACCGAAGTGGGCATCACGGTAGCCGATAACCGAGGTCGCTACAGAACCGGCCATATCAGCAATCTTCTGTGCCGCGTACACCAGAGGCGGCACGCCAAGGCCACCGCCGACGAAAATGTAGTTGGCATCCTGCTTCAGGTTGAAGCCACGGCCGAGCGGACCGAGCACGTCCACCGTATCGCCAGCCTGCAATTGTGCGAGCTGTTCCGTGCCGTGGCCGATGACGGCGAAAATCACACTGACTTCATCGCCTACTACTTCACTGACACCGAACGGGCGTGGCATCAGCATGAAATCGTCGTTCGTAAACAGGTTCACGAACTGGGCAGGCTTGGCATGAGACGCGATGAACGCATCACGGAAAGTCAAGCGCATCACATGGTCAGTCAATTCGCGTATAGCCGTGACTTCCACGGTGTGACGCGGCGGGAAAAATCCCGCTGCAGTGGCTTCAGCCACCACATCATGCGTTGGGGTGAAGGTAGTCATGGGAATCCTTGTCTAAGTTCTAGTCTGCCAAATCAGCGGTAGACGGCGATACGCAGGGCATCGCGCATATCGAGAGCGGCTTGGCGGGCACTTTCGGCAACCAAATCCAGCGCTTCGTCGGCGCTCATGGATTCGGAGTACTTGCCGCTCTTCTTCCATGCGCCAATGATGCCACGGGACGAGTTGACGAGCGCACCACTGCCATCGGCATCGAACATGCCGGCAACGTCCTGGGCGGTACCGCCCTGAGCGCCGTAGCCCGGCACCAGGAAGAATGTGTGCGGCATGCGGGCGCGCAGTGCGCGGCCTTCCTCCGGATGCGTGGCACCAACCACGGCACCAACGCGGGAGTATCCGTGCTCGCCGATGGTCTCGGCACCCCAGCCTTCCACGAGGTCGGCCACATGCTCGTAGACCTTCTTGCCGTCAGCCAGATCAAGCATCTGCAGTTCACTAGATGACGGGTTGGAGGTGCGTACCAGCACGAAAATATCCTTGTCGGCTTCAGTGGCAGCCTGAACGAACGGCGTGATGCCATCCGTGCCGAGATAGGGGTTCACGGTCACGGCATCCTCATGCCACGGATCAAAAGCAGAGCCGTCTTCCACAGCAGCGGCCACACCGTTCAAGTGATGCGCGTAGGCAGCTGCAGTGGAGCCGATGTCGCCACGCTTCACGTCGCCGAGCACATACAGACCCTGCTGGGCCGCGTATTCGCAGGTCATTGTGTACACATCCACGCCGGCTGGGCCGAGTGCCTCGTACATGGCGATCTGCGGCTTGACTGCCGGCACGATATCCGCCACTGCATCAATGATGGTGCGGTTGAATTCGAAGTAGGCGACCGCCAGCTGAGCTGCAGGCAACTCTTCCGGGGAATCCACCGAATCGCGCACTTCATCGGCGAAGCTGTCCACAACCTGAGGCGGCACCAGTGCTTCAGTAGGGTCCAGACCCACGACGGATGGGTTCTGCACGTTATTGATTGCTTCGATCAGACGATCCATCGAAGTCCTTTCTGTTGGTATAGCTCCCCTTGTCCAAGAGAGCTATCTCTCATGATGAGACTGAGTGAATAGTTACATGGCTAGCATCCATACTGGGTCTCTCCCCCAGTCATGCTTCGCATGACAGCCCCCCTCGTCAGAGGGGGCCTTATTCACTACAGGCGGCTGAACATGAATTGGGAGCCGATAATGGTGGCGAGCGGACGTCCGGTGACTTTCCAACCGCCGAATGGGGTGTTGCGTGCAGCGGAGTGGAACTGTTCCGGATCCACAGTCCATTCCTCGTCGGTGTTCAGAATGGCCAAGTCCACATGCTCGGCATTCTCCACGCGGCTCAGGTCAAGCAGACGGTTCACACCTTCCCGCTTAGCCGTGCCGTTCTCCCCTGCCTCACGTTCCTCGGCAATCACGCCTTCCGGATCGTCACCGGTGGGTGCCGGCTCGGCCCAGTCCTCCACGAGTGCAGCAATATCGGTGGCATCATGGCCCATTAGCGCTTCCGGTGCTACGGACATGAGTTCAATCAGTCGCTCATCTGAAATGTGGCCGCCATCCACCAACACCTTGTGGCATACGCCGTACGCGCATTCCAAGCCGATGATGCCATTGGGGGCTTCGAGGAAGCCCAGCGCCTTCTCATCCATCGTGTGCGGTGCGTGATCGGTGGCCAGCAGGTCAACCGTGCCATCGGCGATGGCTGCGATGGTGGCCTTGCGGTCGGCTTCGGAGCGCAGCGGCGGATTCATCTTGGCCAGCGTGCCGTATTCCAGCAACGCTTCATCGCTCAGGGCCAGATAGTGCGGTGCGGTTTCGCAAGTAATTGGCAGGCCTTCAGCCTTGGCCTTGCGAATCGCTTCGAACGAAATCGCAGTGCTCACATGCTGGAAGTGCACATGGATACCGGTTCGACGCGCAGCCTCGATATCACGAGCCACAATCTTGAGCTCGGTATCCTCCGGAATACCGGGAACACCAAGCCGGTGAGAAACCGGACCTTCATTGACTGCACCGGTATCGTGATGCTCACAATGTTCAATCAGATACAGGTCAGAAGCCTTCGCGTTAGCCAGCACCTGATCCAGAATCGGCTCAGGCACGGCAGCACCGTCATCGCTAATTGCGGTGACCGGATGCTCGTTCATGGCTGGGGTCTTGGCCTCATCATCGAATCCAGGCACATACTTGAGCCAATCGGCAGTGTCGCTTGCTTCCTTGCCGGCGCGATCCTTGGACGCGCATACGCACAGGTCGTAGCGTACCGGAAGCCTCACACCATGCGCGGCATCATAGTTCTGCAGGAAATCAATGACATTGCCGAAACCAGCCTCGCGAACTTCGCGCGCACCAGGCTTGTCAGCTGCTGCATCAGCTTCAGTCACCGGCTGTCCATCGAGCGCAGGCAGTGTGTTCGGCATGATGAGCACATTCGTGTAACCGCCGGATGCCGAAGCACGGCAACCGGAAATCATCGATTCCTTATAGGTTTGGCCGGGATCGCGGAAGTGTACATGCGGGTCTGCGAAGCCGGGGGCCACGGTCAGTCCCGTGGCATCGATATCGGCGCCATCGTACACGGTGTCGGTATCGGCGAAATAGGCGTCAGCAAGGCCTGGAATCACCAAGTCGATGATTTCGCCGGTGTTCCAGACCTTAATGTTGCGCAGGGTGATGCTCACAGTTTGGCTTCCTCGTCGCAGTAATCACAGCGGTATTCAAGGCGATCGGAATGCACCAAGTGGAACATCTGCTTGATGTCGTGCTCGCTGGTGGTGACGCAGCGCGGGTTCACGCACTTGATCACGCCAACAATGTGCTCAGGCAGGTGCGGCTGCTTCTTTTCGACGATATGACCGCCGCGCACCACGTCCACAGTGGCCTGACGTGCCACGAAACCAAGCACATCGAGGTCGATGTCCTTGTCATCCTCGATTTTGATGATGTCCTTGGAACCGAAGCGCTTGGACGTGGTGTTCATAATCAGCGCGAGCTTGGTTTTGGCCGGATCGATCTTCAGGTATTCCAATACCTTCAGCGAGGTGCCGGCCGGCACATGATCGATGATGATGCCGTTTTGAATGCTGGTGACTTCCATCAGGCCTGAACCTCCTTGGGGTTGAGCGGTTCGTAACCGGGCAGGTCATCGCCCACCACGGAGCTTTCGAGGGCCATACGCACGAGCATGCCGTTCTTGACCTGCTCGAAATAGGCGGCACGCGGATCGTCGTCCACTTCCACGGCGATCTCATTGACGCGCGGCAGCGGGTGCAGCACAGCCATATGCGGCTTGGCCAAGGAGAGCTTATCCTCATCGAGAATGTAGGTATCACGCAGACGCAGGTAGTCGTCTTCGTTGAAGAAGCGTTCCTTCTGCACGCGGGTCATGTACAGCACATCAAGATCGCCAATCACGGATGCCAGGTCACGCACTTCTACGTAAGAGCAGGTTGGCGTGGCGTTGATGCGGTCGATGACGTACTGCGGAGTCTTTAACTCTTCCGGGCTGATGAGTACAAACCGCACGTTGCCGAAACGGCACAGAGTTTCAATCAGGGAGTGCACGGTGCGACCGAACATAAGATCACCGCACAGGCCCACAATCAAATTGTTCACACGGCCGAAGCGGGACTGCAGCGTGGCCAAATCAGCCAATGTTTGCGTGGGGTGCATATGGCCGCCATCACCAGCATTGATTACTGGCACGGAAGCAGCACGGGAAGCCACGAGAGCAGCGCCCTCCTTGGGATGACGAATAGCGACCACATCCACATAGTTGGACACAGTTTTCAACGTGTCGGAAATCGTTTCGCCTTTGGTCACGGAGGCCAACTGCGCACCGGCGAAGCCAATCACCTTACCGCCGAGACGCAGCATGGCGGTTTCGAAGCTCAGGCGCGTACGAGTGGAAGGCTCATAGAACAGTGTTGCCAACACCCTACCCTCACAGGTGTGTGACACCTCCTTGCGATGGGCATCAATGTACTGCGCCTTGTGCAGCAAATCCTGAATCTGTGCGATAGAGAGATCATCAAGCGAGATAACGCTTTTACCGATCATCGGCGTCTCCGCCGGCTCTTGTGGAGTTGACACGGCTCACCTTTCGTGCGTTGAAGCGGATAAGGTGGCCACTAATGTGACCTTATCTAACTTACGCCATTTTTCGGACAGACGTGTTCACCGAGTGTTCACCCTATCGCTGGGCACGGCGACGGTTGGCTACCAAACGTGGAGCGATAACGTGCATACGCGGTTTCGCGGGCTTTTGCGCACTACCAGAAGTACCCGAGATGCCCGAACGTCCGGCAACGGACGGGGCAATAGTGCTGCTTTCTTCCGCCTGACCGTAGAACAGGCGCTGGCATACGTCACGGCATTTGCGCATCACGCCAAGCAAGTCGTTCTCGAAATGCTGGCCACGATGCGCGCCATAGCCAAGGTATACGGCAATGCCACCGAGCGAATACATGTCATCGGGCAGAATATCCGCCTGATTGGCACGGCCGGACCATAGATAGTTGCCGTTGCGTGCCGCCGTGCAGGTGGTCCATGCCTTACGCAGTTGGATGGCATCGATGGCACTGATGAGTTTCTTGTCCTCCAGCACCTGCAATGCTTCCAAAGTTCCATTAACGCGCAGGTCTTTGATATCACCGGCATGTTGAAGTTGCAGCAGTTGCACGGTCCACTCCACATCGGAGAGCCCGCCCTTGCCGAGCTTCAAATGGCGTTCACGGCGCACACCGCGCGGCAGTCGTTCGGCTTCCATACGAGCCTTGAGCTTGCGAATGCTCTGCAGTTCGGCGTCAGTCAGTTCTTGGGTCGGGTAGCGCAGTGGGTCCGCAATATTGACGAGGAAATCGCGAGCCAGTTCCGCGTCTCCCGCCGCATAGCGGGCGCGCAACAGGGCCTGATGCTCCCAAGTAGATGCCCAGGATTCGTAGTATTCCTCGCAGGAGGCGTACGAGCGCACAATAGGCCCGTTCTTACCTTCTGGACGCAGATCAAGGTCGAGTTCGATCTTCGGTTCCAGTGTGGTTGGTCCTTGCAGAATATTGCGCAAGTCCTCTACCGCCTTCTTGGCGAACGCGTTCGCCTGGGCATCGTCAGCATCGTCTGCCGGACGGTAAATCAGGATGGCGTCGGCATCGGAGCTGAAGTTCACTTCACGGCCGCCGTAACGGCCCATAGCGATCACCGCGATATCCGCTGGGGCGGATTCCAAACCGAATGCGCTCACCTGATGGCGTACTGCCCACTTGAGCGAGGCATCGATAATGGCATCATAGACGTCAGTCATAGCCTTCAGGCAGGTGGCATCGTCCATCACGCCGCTCATCCATGCCAAACCGATGCGTTCGATTTCGTGGCGGCGCATCGCGCGCACGGAATTAGCGAACTCGTTCATGCTTGAACCGAAACGTTCCAGCGTGGAATTCGTTTGTATGTCCAGAGCCTCACGAGTGCGGGCCTTGAGATTATCATCATCGCCAAGCCAACTGATGGATTCCACCGACTTGTTCAGTGCATCGCCAAGGAATCTGGAATTGGAAAGAATATGGCACAGGCGCTGTGCGGCCGACGTGGAATCGCGAAGGAATCCAAGATAGCCGGATTGGGTGCCGAAGTTTTCCTCCAGCTTGCGCCAGTTGAGCAGACCCATATCTGGGTTCTGCCCCTCTCCCAACCATTGCAGTACGGCCGGCAGAATAATGCGGTTGATTTTCGCGGCGCGGCCGACTCCTGCGGTAAGCGCCTGCACATGGCGGATGGCGGCATCTGGATCGCCAAAGCCAATAGATGCGAAACGCTCCTGTGCGGCAGCATTGCTCAACGTGATCTGATCATTCTCAAGTTGAGCGCTAACCGGCAACATCGGACGATAGTAGATGTCAAGGTGCAGGTGGCGAACCTCGCGGCGAGTGTCATCGTATTTCTCGACCAGTTCTTCTGGATGCAGGCCGAAGGCGCGGGCCAGTCGGCGAAGTTCCTGATTCTGATTGAGCGCATCAATGTCAATATCACGCTTCTTCTCGAGCCCGCCTATGGAAGCGCGCCCCAAGTCTGGGAACAAATGCGTACGCTTCAACGACCAGATTTGCTGGCGATGCTCCATCACACGTTCAAAACGGTAATCCTGGGACATGCGCACGGCTTGTTTGCGGGAGATGTAGCCGCCATCGGAAAGTCGCTGCAGTGAATCGAGTGTATTGCTGGTGCGCAGTGATTCATCGGTTCGACCGTGCACCAGCTGCAGCATCTGCACGGTGAATTCCACGTCCCTCAAACCACCGCGACCAAGTTTGATTTCACGATCTTTCAAAGGGGCTGGAATCAAATCCTCAACGCGCTTGCGCATTTTCTGGCAGTCATAGACGAAGTTCTTACGCTTGGATGCACTCCAGACGAACGGGCGGGTCATGTCCATGTAAGCTTGGCCGAGCTCCGGATCGCCGGCCACCGGTCGAGCCTTAAGCAATGCTTGGAATTCCCAGTTTTCCGCCCACTGTTCGTAATAGTTCTTATGCGATTCAAGCACACGAACCAGCTGGCCATCCTTGCCTTCCGGGCGGAGGCCACCATCAATCTGCCATAATGGCTGTTCGGCCACACCCATAATCGCCGACTGGCATACGCGCTGCAAGGTGGTGCCCATCTTGGTTCCCACACGAATCAACGTCTGATGATCAACTTCTTTGCTGGCTGGTTCCACCACGTAAATCAAATCCACATCGGACACATAGTTCAATTCCTGGGCACCGAGTTTGCCCATGCCGATAATGGTGAACCGTACCTGCTCACTGCCCTCTACCTCGTTGCGGGCGATGGCCAGTGCGCCTTCCAACGCTGCGTCGGCAAGGTCTGAAAGCTCATGGCTAATGGTCGGCTGAATAACGGTTGGATCATCGGCTACTGCATCCTGCGCAATGATGGCGGCCAATTGCTTACGATAGCTGGCTCGCAATGCTGTAGCGGCTTCAGCCAAATCCTTGGTGGCTTTTGGATGTGCCAAATCATTGGGGTCGGCACCGACTGCTTCAAGCAGGTGAGCCCTGCGTTGCGCATGGTTGAACAGATGACTGTTGCAGTTATCTACGGCTGCCGCTTCCACCAAGTCCGGCTTGAACCGCATGAATTTGCCCATCGCATCGGAGACGCCCAGCACAGTGATGAGTCGTTTGAGAGCATCGCCATCCGGCATGACCTGCTTCAGGTCACGACCGCTGGATTGCATGGCGTTGACGATGTCTACGAAATTGCGCAATGCGATGTCCGGGTCGCCGGCATGGGAAAGGTATCCCAGAAGTTCACTGCGATGGGAATCCGAAATCCCGTCCATCTTCAACTGATCGAACAGCTCACGGGCCTTATCGAGATCCTGCAATCCTGCCCTGATCAACGACATGGCACTGGGTTTGAACGTCGTCATTGCTTCCATAAGTTTCCACTATATACGCATGTAGGCCTCTATACCGCGCATTCTCCAGATCGAATGCATGGTATAGAGGCCTACAAGCCCGCTATCAAACTACTCGTTGAACAGTGATTTGACGTTGCGCCAGATGCGGCGGGTGGTGGCCGGGTGATTCATCGTGTACAGGTGCACGCCATCGACGCCGTGAGCCACCAAATCAGCAATCTGTTCGGAGGCATACAGGATGCCGGCGTTGTGCAGCGCTTCGGTATTGCCTTCCCAACGATTGAGCAGCGCATCGAGATGCTCTGGAATGCGCGAAGCATTGCGCTCTGCCATACGACGGACTGATTTGGCACCGCGCACTGGCATGATGCCGGCTTCGATTGGCACTGTGATACCGGCTGCGCGAACCTTGTCGCGGAACCGGTAGAAATCATCATTATCGTAGAACAGCTGGGTAATGAGATGGGTGACACCGGCATCAACCTTGATTTTCAGATGTTCGATATCTTTGTCCAAAGATTCAGCCTGATAGTGGCCTTCGGGATAGCATGCGCCGAACACCGTGAAGTTTGGCTTACGTTCGCGGATGTAGGCCACCAAATCGCTGGCATGCTCGAAAGCACCGACTACCTGTTCGCCGTCGATGTAGTCGCCGCGCAAGGCCAAAACGGTGTTCACACCGGCGTTCTCGAACATGTCTAACGCCTCATCGATTTTGGTTTTGTCCGAATAGAGGGCAGTCAAATGGGCGACTGCCGGAATGCGGTATTCGTTCACGATGGTGTTAGCAATGCGTGCGGTGGCGGTGCGGTCGGAATGCGTGCCGTGACCGTAGGTGACGGAGATGAAGTCCGGCTTCAGATCTTCAATGCCATCCAACGTGTCATAGATGGTTCCCACCGGAGCATCTCGCTTAGGCGGGAAAACTTCCAATGAAAACATCGGCGTATGCATAATGGATTCCTTTTGGTTATAGTATGGCTCCCTCTGATGAGGGAGCTGTCGAACGCAGTGAGACTGAGGGAGAGAAGTTTTGCGATGATGGAATACTCTCTCCCTCAGTCAGCTTCGCTGACAGCTCCCTCATCAGAGGGAGCCTATCGAGATTAGGCCCCAGCTTGACTGATAGTCACTCGTGAGGGAGCCTCATTTGGTTTACTTAGCGAGCTTGGCGCGGACTGCCTTGGCGGCGGCGACCAGATGCTCGAGGCTCGGCCAGGTTTCGGCGTTGCCACGGGTCTTCAGACCGCAATCCGGGTTAATCCACACCTTCTCAACGTCCATCTTCTTCAAGATTTCGTAGATACGGTCTTCGATTTCCTTCTCGGACGGGATACGCGGAGAGTGGATGTCGTAGACACCCGGGCCAGCTTCGGTTTCGAAGTGTGCATCGTGGATGGCGTCGAGCACCACCAGATCGCCACGGGAGGCTTCGAAGGAGATCACGTCGGCATCCATCGCGTCAATGTCGCGAATGATGTCGTTGAATTCGGAGTAGCACATGTGGGTGTGAATCTGGGTGGTGGGCTTCACTGCGGAGTGCACCAGACGGAAGGCCGGCACTGCCCAGTCGAGGTACTTGACGTGCCAATCGGACTTGCGCAGCGGCAGCTTCTCACGCAGAGCGGCCTCATCAATCTGGATGACCTTGATGCCTGCAGCTTCGAGGTCAAGCACTTCGTCGCGGATGGCGAGGGCCAGCTGCTTGGTCTGCTCCTCATGAGTGATGTCTTCACGCGGCCAAGACCAGTTCAGGATGGTCACCGGACCGGTAAGCATGCCCTTCATCACATGGTTGGTACGGGACTGAGCGTATGCGGACCATGCCACGGTGATCGGCTTGGCACGGGAGACATCGCCCCAGACAATCGGAGGCTTCACGCAGCGGGTGCCGTAGGACTGCACCCAAGCGTTCTTGGTGAACAGGAAGCCGTTCAGGTTCTGGCCGAAGTATTCGACCATGTCGTTGCGTTCGAATTCGCCGTGGACCAGCACGTCGAGGCCGATCTCTTCCTGGTGCTTGATGCAGGCGTCAATCTGAGCCTTGATGAACTCATCGTAGGCTTCCTTGGTGATTTCGCCCTTGCGCAGCTTGGCACGCTCGGCGCGCACTTCCTTGGTTTGCGGGAAGGAGCCGATGGTGGTGGTGGGCAGCAGAGGCAGGCCAAGGGCTTCGCGCTGCAGCTTCTGACGCTCTTCGCGAGCTGGCTGGCGCACGTAATCATCAGCGGTCAGGCCGTTGACACGATCGGCGACTGCCGGGTCGGCGGCTACACGAGTGCCGTCGAACAAGGCCTGGTTGGCGGCGAGGGCTTCGGAAGCCTTCTTCTCGTCTTCGGTAGCGTCGGCAAGTACGGCGACTTCCTTAAGTTCGTCGAGCTTTTCGACGGCGAATGCGAAGTGCTTCAGGTCTTCAGCCGGAATGCCGGTTTCACCTTCGGTGCTGAACGGTACATGCAGCAGGGAGGATGCGGTGGAGACGGCCACATTGTCGGTAACCTGCTTCAGTGCGTCCACAAGGCCGAGGGAAGTGGCGTAATTGTTGCGCCAGATGTTACGGCCATTGACCACGCCGGCGAAGATGGTGGTGTTGGAAGCAACGCCGTACTTAGCCACGGCTTCAAGGTTTTCTTCGCGGCCTTCGTTCAGGTCCAGACCGATGCCGTCGAAGCCGAGCAGATTCACGGTTTCGTACACGTCGGCGATATGACCGAAGTAGGTGTTGAGCAACACCTTGACACCGGCCTTGGCGGCCAGAATCTTGGTGTAGAGCGTCTTGAAGAGTTCCACGTCGCCCGGCTCCTTGTCGAGCACGAGGTACGGCTCGTCAAGCTGCAGCCATTCGGCACCCAGCTCGTTGAACTTGGTGAGCACTTCAGCGTAGACGGCGGCAACCGCGTTGACGAGGCCCTTGTCGTATTCAAGTTCGGTGGCCTGATCGGTACGGGCGAGCTTCAGGAAGGTGTACGGGCCGATGAGCACCGGCTTGGTGAGGATGCCGAGGGCCTTGGCCTCGTTGAACTCGTCGAACGGCTTGGTGGAGTTGAGCTTGATCTCCTCGCCGGGTTCAACTTCGGGCACCAGATAATGGTAGTTAGTGGTGAACCACTTCTTCATTGGCAGAGCGGTGACGTCGCCCTTTTCGCCCTGATAGCCACGCGCCATTGCGAAAAGCGTGTCTTCCTGGTTTTCGAAGGCGAGACGCTCATAGCGCTTCGGAATCACATTCAGGAGGATGGCAGTATCCAGCATCTGATCGTAGTAGCTGAAGTCGTTGCTCGGAATCAGGTCAATGCCAGCGGCCTGCTGCAGCTTCCAGTGCTTAGCGCGCAGCTCGGCGGCGGTAGACTTGACGGCGGCCAGATCGTTGGCGCCCTTCCAGTAACCTTCGATGATCTTCTTCAGTTCGCGGTTCTGCCCGATGCGCGGGAAGCCGGAGACGGAAGTCAGAGTGGACATGAATCCTCCAATGTATGCGTTCGTAACCCGACTTAGGCTACCAAAACATCACAGATTCAGACTCATAAGAACACTTTGAGTGTCGTTATAGAGCAAACTTATAGCCGTCCTCGTTGGCTCCCCTTGTCAGGGGAGCTGTCGGCTTGGCCGACTGAGGGGTAGTCAGACCGGTCAAAGGGAATCAGTCAAAATCCTTGACGTTGATTACGGCGAGCAGATCGCCGCTATGCACCTGCCATTCGTCGAACGGCTTATCAGAGCCGAAAATCACCAAAGACGCTGGCGAGAGACCAAGGTTCAGCAGATCGAGACGCTCGGCATCAGAATCCGCAGAGGCAATCCACTGCGAAGCGATGGACACTGTAGGCTCATGACCAACAATCATGAACACACGCTGCTTTGGCTTAACGTGGGCAAGCTCATCGAAAACAGCCTGCACTCCCCCGTCATACAGGTTGATGCGATAGTCCACAATGGGATCGTCGCCGAAAATTTTCAGCATGCGATCCAAGGTCTGACGTGTGCGCGTTGCCGCCGAGCAGGAAATCTGGTCAGGCTTAAGCCCAAGAGCCTCAATACCTTTACCAACGGTTTTGGCTTGCTTCAGGCCTTTATCGGTGAGCTCGCGTTCCAAATCATCCTTGCCGCCAAAGGGTTCGGCTTTGGCATGCCTCATGATGATGAGAATATGCTTGTATTTCTTGGCCGCCTTGGCGACTTTGTTCAGCTTGATGCCCACTTCGAGGCTCCCTCTCTTCAAGGTTTTGCACAGCTCACAACGAACAACACAAAGTCATTCCAGTATAGCCCGTTGTGAGCGTTCACATATTCATCGGCATGCATCCACAAGAAAAATCAGTCGACAAACATCTTGAATTTCTAGGCGGCAGCAGATTCCTCGCCTTTATCAAGCTCACCCAGCTCGTTCACCTGACGATCCAAATCGCGCAGCACCTTGCGCAGCTTGTGGTCGGAGATGTCGCGCAATTCCAGCTCCTCCAAGCGTGCTTCGCGCTGCTCGTCGGTCAGCTCATCCACGTCGGTTACCGTGTCCTTCGAGTAGCGTTCACGCTTCTTCAGAGCGGCGAAGCCTGGTGCCATTGCACGCGAAATTACCAAGAAACCAGTGTGGCCAATCATCTGATGATCCGGACGGACCGCCAAACCTTGCGCCTTCCAAGTGCGTTCAAGGGTCTCCTGAATCTGCGGCTCGGTCCAGCAGCCTGCCGCACGCAACGCCTCAGCCAGTCGGCTCATCTGAGTGGTGGTGGTCACGTAGCAGACCAGCACACCACCGGGAGCAATCACCCTATACGCATGCTCCAAACGATTCCACGGGTCAATCATGTCGAGCATGATGCGGTCGAACCAATGCTCTGGCAAATCGGCGGCCACGGAGTCGAAGTCACCGGTCAATAAATCCCACCAAGTCGGCTTCTCACCGTAATACAGTGTGGCGTTCGCCTCAGCCACGCGGGCGAATTCGGAACGCAATTCGATGGTGGTCAGATGGCCGGACTCCCCCACGGCATCCAGCAGGTTCAGACTCATCGCGCCCGAACCTGCGCCGGATTCCAGTACACGCAAGCCAGAGCGTATATCGCCAAGCTGAATCACCTGAGCGATGTCTTTCGGATACATGATCTGCGCGCCGCGCGGCATCGAAAGCACATAATCAGCCAAACGCGGGCGCATCGCCGCATACTCCCAACCGCCGATGGCACGCGAGGATTTCCACGGCTTATTCTTGTCTTTCTCCGGATAGACCTGATTGACCTGCGCCTCACGCTTGGCATGCACAGTGGTGATCACTGTGCCTTCCACGGCGCCGATCACATCGTCGTGCAAGATGAGTCCATGCTCGGTTTGCGTGGAGCCGCCCGGCACCAGCTGGTCGGTGATCTTCTTACCTTTGCGGTCGGTAAACTGCACCTTCTCGCCCGCAACAAACGCTCCACGCCTAGGATTCATGGATTACTCCTCGATGATAGCTCAATGAATTCGCTTTCAAATCTGATATAAGACGACTCAGTCTAATGATGTCATGAGAAAATCTCTCCTTACTCTAGCGAGCCAGGGCACAGCACTCCTTCAAATGCTGTTGCAGTCCCTCATCAACCGCAAACAGGTACAAGCCATGCACTCCACGCTTAAGGAGAACATTCAGTTCATGCTTAATGTTCTCTTCAGAATAGTTTGTCTCCAAATCCTTACGTTTGTTGGTTGCTAAATAATTGTGGCTCTTTTGAGGATTGAAGAGAATTTTTCCGTTTCGATATTGCACTGAAGGGCCAATGATTACTCCAGCGTAATTCAGATCAAAACCTTGGATGGTGAAGGTGGAACCAATTTCATCGATGGTATATTCCTTTTCCGCCCATGCCAAATCCTTATCGATAGACTTTGGGGCGGGATCGGTCAATTGATAGTTCCAAGGCTTGCAGAAACGACTTTGATCCGTATCGCCCAAAATATACCCTTTATCGTCACCATTATTAAGGCCCATATGCCAGTGTCCTGAGTCATCACAATGCATCATCACATTCCAGTATCCATTGGGATCATCGTCATTGGCAGATGAGGAATATTTCCAATCATATGTAGCGAGCACACGGGATAATCCGGAACCATTCCATCCACCAGCAGTAAGTTGCGATTTCTCCTTTATCGCTTCAAAGAGCGCAACAGGGGAATCGAACACCTTAATGTCATAAGGCCGGCTATCGGGACCGCAGTTTGCATGGTCTTGCGGAATCGGCCCAAAATCCTTTCCTTCAGCAAACCGATTAATCCAATCGACAATTTCTTGACTTGCCGCAATGCGGAACTGGTCCCTCAACTGAATATGAGCAACATCGATAGGCATGGATGGCAGCCCGTCTTCTTCACCTAAACAAACAGTATTGAAATCACCGATTTTCCCGACACTCTGAGCGCTTTCCTCATTCATCGCCTTATTAATTTCCTTTGGGAACAACCGTTCAAGAGCAGACGAATGCCATTGCTGCCGCGCCTGAAGTATTTGTTCCGGATCGAATACCGCGATGACCATACGCGCGCGTCGGAGAATATCATAAAGTTGGTTCTTGCCTGAGTAGCCCTGAGTACCTTGCGTCGTAAGAAGATGGGCCTCGTCGATAAGCACAATATCTGCTTCACCTTTCGGCTTATCGGGGATGCCTCGCCCATGACCATTCGTTTCACTAAAACGATTGATGAACTGACTAGGCAGCATCACCACTTCGTTTGATTTCTTCTGCAATCCAAGCTTTACAGCAATTTGGTTGTAAACGTGTACCTGCTCCTTGTGATTGACCAGAAGATATGTGGAGAGACTATTCTTCCGCCAAGAATTCAATGTTGGCTGTTCTTCATCTTCGGAATATGTATCACCCTGAATACCAATTTCCGTAGCAATACGGTAAAACAGGTGGCTCAACAGCACGGTCTTCCCTGTTCCGGCAGCACCCTGGACAAAAATAAGCTTGGAATTCTTTACCGAATCAGCATCATGCTGGCGTGCCATGAATAATGCATCAAGTTGTGCAAGAATCTCCTCTTCAGCATCGATTTGGTGAGAACTGAGACGATGGAAAGGCGAGGCTTTGAATAATGCCGAATCACGGATGATTTCCTCTGTTGGAAAAAGTTCAGGATCATCCTGATGCAATCCCAGCCATATTTTGGAAAAAATATTGTCGAACTGATCAGATGTGTAATATTTTCCCTGCGCATTCGTACGTCGATTATTGAGTCTCTTGACTGACTCAGTACTCGACATGTAATGCATAAGACGATTTTCAACATCTAGGGTTAAAGACTTGTTGAACATCGGATGCGCAATCACATACTGCTCGAACGCATCAACATCCTTGTCAACTGCTTCAGCAACTTCCCGCCAATCATCCCGTTTCCGAGAATCCTGCGCGAGGTGTTCTAATGTTCTATGCCGTATATCATTTGTTTCACCGATATATGCCGTATATTCTTTTTTGCTGGAATACCGGTTCTTTCCTTCCGAATACACGATGTATACCGTTGGATACGACAGAATGTAAGACATGATTTCTTCCAAGTTAGAACCGTACCCAATCATGTCCTTTAAAGGGCTATGAGAACGTTTGTTCAACGCATCTTCGAAATCTTCTTCCGCATATTTACCATACGGAAGTTTGATGATGGTCGGTTTCAAATGTTCAATGCCCATATATACATTATGTACATCGTCGTCAAAGTCCGCGTTAACGACATCCAGCAGGTTCTAGAATGACAGATATGATTAGCGACAGCACTATCCAGGCGATACATAAGTTCACAGAAGAACGTAATTGGGGACAGTTTCATACACCGGCCAATTTAGCGAAATCCATTTGCATTGAGGCAGCGGAACTATTGGAGTATTATCAATGGGTTCCGGAAGCCCCTGCCGCGGATGCGGAACACGCTCAAGAAGAATTGGCCGACGTACTCACATACTGCATTATGATGGCCGACGCACTCGGTGTTGATATGGATAACATCATCATGAATAAATTAGCTAAAACAAAGCGCAAATATCCATCCGAAGCCGTTCGCAATAATTTCAATGAATATGAAACTAGACATCTCAATGCAAGATCGGACAGCAAAGAAGCTATTAAAGAATAATTGCAATAGGAGCACTACCATGCGACTTCAGATGAATGGGAAAATCAGCGTACGCATTGATGGGCCTATAGACAATGCTCCTCCGTTGTTCTTGATGTTCCACGGGTATGGGAACGACGAGAGTGAAATGGTGCGCATCATTGACGCGGTGTATGCAGGTACCAGCGAGCAGCCCGATTATCTGTCGTTCCGCGGCACCTATTCAAGGCCATATATGGGCGGGCATTACTGGTATCCGGATGGATGCGGCGTGGATGAACGACAGCGCGAATGCACAGCGGTTGGCGAAGCGTTGACGCAATTGATTGACGCACCGGTTTTCCGGAATCGACGCAAGGTGCTTATCGGATTCTCACAAGGCGGCTATCTCTCGTACCGTCTCGTCAAGTCACACCCGTACCTATTCGACGCAGCGATATTGCTCAGCCCATCATTTCAAGGCGAAATAGGAGCGCGGCTCCCGGATTCCTACACCCGATTCTTCCTAGCGTATGGTTCGTTGGACAGTACCATTCCACTTCAGGATCAAATCAACGCGCGCAAGGTACTGGAATCCAGTAGAGATTTCGTTCACCATGAATACCCAAGCATGACCCACGCCATCTGCGATAAGGAAATTGCCGATATTCGCGACTTCATCAACAATCTATAACAACACAATGCGGTGGCATCGTATTTATCTGCAAGATGCCACCGCACTCTAATCAATATTTTGACTTTGCCTGTGCTTTAGCGCACGTCCCATTCGGGCTTCCAGGAATATTGCATGTCGTAGGCGGAGGCCCAGAACATGTATTCGTTCTCCACTCCGACCACAAAGATGTCCTCAAGCTCCTGCTTGCGCTCCTCGCTCAGGCCCTCAACGAGTTCTTCAATATGCGCAATCAGCCATGCCGAGGAGCTCCAGAACTCTTCGGTCTTATACATGTCAACCCAGCTCTTGTACGGGTTGCCTTCGAGCGAGTCAGCAAACTCGGCAGCAAGACGCTGGCCGTAATCGGCGTACACCCACGCGCACGGTAGTACAGCCACGAGAATATCAACGAGAGGGTTGCCGTAGGCGATGGAAAGAATGTTCGACGTGTAGGCACGAGCGAATGCGGACTGGCGCACATTATTCATCTCGTCGGCGCTGATGCCATAGCTGGCCATGTACTTGCGGTGCATGGCGGATTCCACGTTGAAGATCGCGTTCTGCACGTTGGCCATGAATCGCATGATTTCAGGATCTTGCGTCTTGGTGAGTGCGAGCGCATGCACTTTGGCGTAATCGTTCAGATAACGGTAGTCCTGCAACAGGTAGAATGCGAATTTTTCGCGGGCCAGTGTACCATTGCCGAGTTCGCGCAGGAATGGCTGGTTGTAGCCTTCCTCCCACACATGATTGGCGGCCTGGCGCAGACGCTCGGCGAATGGCGGCAGATGATCGAGCGTAATCGGGCCGAATTGGGCGGCATCGAATGCCATAATTGCTCCCTTCGATGGTGTTGACCAACAGGTTCCAAGGGTCAGGCGTCTCGCCTTTCTCAACCCGGTACTTCACCTTCCGCCAGTTCGCCAGAACGTGAACGCATCGAGTTCCCCTGCAACGGCCTCATTATACGGGGTCAGGACTGTTTGCAACAGCCCGTCCACAGCCCGCGTAATGCAATAATCCTCGAAATCGCCTCACTATAGTGGACACTGAAGTAACCGATTACATGCCGATTGAATGCGCATACAGCGGCGCAAACATCGACGAACTATAACAAAGGAGTTCAGTATGGCACTGATGGAACCGCCTGCGATTCCTGTTCGCAAGGCGCATGATGGTCTGGAGCTGCCGGCCATTGGTTTCGGCACTTATAAGGTCAATGGTTTCACGGGTGCTGAGGCTATCAAGTCTGCGCTTGAGGTCGGCTACCGTCTGATTGATTCAGCATTCAACTATGAGAATGAGGGCATCGTCGGTAAGGCGATTCGCGAATCCGAAGTGCCGCGCGAGGATATCATCGTGGCATCAAAACTGCCGGGCCGTCATCATCAGTATGATCAGGCCCGCGTGACCATTGAGGAATCCGTGGCTCGCATGGGTTTGGATTACATCGACCTGTATCTGATTCACTGGCCGAACCCGTCCCAGGGCCAGTTCGTGGAAGCATGGCAGGCACTGGTCGATGCGCAAAAGCAAGGCATTGTGAAGCATATTGGCGTGAGCAATTTCCTGCCCGGTCATATCGACTTGCTGATTCGTGCCACCGGCGTGACTCCGGCCGTGAATCAGGTCGAATTGCATCCGTTCTTCCAGCAGAACGAGCAGCGTGCCTACGATGACGCGCATGGCATTATCACCGAGGCATGGAGCCCACTTGGCCGCGCCAACCAGATGCTCAAGGATCCGACCATCGTGCGTATCGCTGAAAAGCATGGTGTCTCCCCTGTGGCCGCAATTTTGCGCTGGCATCTGCAGTTGGGTGATGTGGCAATTCCGAAGTCGATGCATGCCGAGCGTCAGCGCGCAAACCTTGAGCTGACCGGTTTCGAGCTGGATGAGCAGGATATGCAAGACATCGCCGCAATGGATAATCCGGAGGGTTACACCTTCGGTCAGAATCCACATTGGCATGAGGAAGACTGACCTCCTGCAGTGACTGTGGTGCACAGCTTCACATACTGTTCACTACATAAATGTTAACTTCCTGAACTTTTACGCGAGCCTATCGCAGATAACCCGATTATCTGTGATAGGCTCGCTGACGTTGATGGCAACAATGACGCCGCCACCGAATAGAACGGAGAACATTATGACCGACGCATCCGTCTTCGATCAGTACCCGCTTGATCAATGGAAAGAACCATCCCACCGCATCATGGACCGCTTCTCGCTTGCTGGCAAGAAAGGATTCGTGACCGGAGGCGCGGGCGGACTCGGCCGCAATGTGGCCGCTGCCTGGGCCGAAGCCGGTGCCGATGTGGCAATTGTTGATTTGCCGCGCACCAAGGAAACGCTTGAGCCGCTCGCTCAAGAACTGTCTGAGCGTTATGGTGTGAAGGTCGTGCCGCTCTACTGCGATGTGTCCGACAAAGCACAGGTCGATGCGCTGAAGACCTCGCTGGTTGACGCGCTTGGCACCGTAGATGTGGCGTTCATCAATGCCGGTGTGAATGTGCCCGGCGATGATGCTGACGAGCCATACGAAGTTTGGCAGAAAACCATCGATATCAATCTGACTGGCGCTTACCTGACCGCACAGATTGCCCAGCACATCATGCGCGAGCACAATCACGGTGGCTCTCTGGTGTTCACCTCGTCATTGTCTGCGCATAATGCGAACTTCATCGCCGGCGGTCCTTCCCCAGTGGCCGCTTACGGTGCCTCCAAAGCCGGTATCTATGAATATGCGCGCTATCTTGCGGCCGCATTGGCACCGTATGGCATTCGCTCGAACGCCGTCTCCCCCGGCTACGTGTGGTCTGGTATTTTCGAAGGCCGTATCGTTCCCGAAGCACACGATATGATGACCGCTCCTGTGCCGATGCGACGCTTCGGCACGAATGAGGAAATCGCCACCGCAGTGCTGTTCCTCGCCAGCGACGCATCCTCGTATGTCACCGGCACGAATCTGCAGGTAGATGGCGGCTATTCCGTGTACTAACTTCCCTGCCGACTGATGCCACCTTTGTGACCTGTGGCTTTGAACGGCTGTGCGTGCCTCATCGATACATTCGACGTTCCACGCGCAGCCGTTTTATATGCGCTGTTCTTCTTATTCCCAGCTTGACCGACTTCGGTATTCGCACCATTTGCATTCCCTCGAACAGTAATGTTCTTAGCCTGCAGCGCTTTTACCCATCGCTCATCCATACACGTACCGCCTTGTCGTTCTATCGTTCAATAAACCGTCTATCGTAGTTGCGGATCGGCAAAACGACGATTGCGCAGGACCGGCAGCGCTCGCCGTGCTGCATCGAGAGCATTGCGATCAAGATTAACGGTGATGAGTTCCGCGGCGCTGCTTCCGGCTTCGGCGAGCACTTCGCCAAGTGGGCTGATGATACGACTGCAACCGATGTTGCGACTGCTTACCTCGCTGCAAGCCAGCACATAGCACGTGTTCTCCACCGCCCGCGCAGCAGTCATCAGTTTCCAGTGATATTCCTTGAGCGAACCGCGTACCCATGCTGCTGACACCACTATTACATCAGCTCCGCGCACGGCCAGAGAGCGCGCGGTTTCAGGAAAACGCACGTCGTAGCAGGTCATGACACCGATTTTCCAACCATCGATATCGATGATGGGCGGCAATGCCTCACCGGGTTTGACCACTGCGGACTCCTTGGCCGAGAACGCATCATACAAGTGCAGTTTGCGGTAAGCCGCCATAATTTCGCCGTCACGAATCGCCAGGAACACGTTGGATACGCGGGCGTCTGCCGAATCTTCGGCTGGAGCGATATGAACCGTGCCCATCAACGTGATATTTCGTTTGGCACTTATGGCTTTGAGCTCGGAAACGAACGGTCCATCAATGGGTTGCGCATGAGTTGCCGCGAACGCATCATCATCACCATCGCGCGCGATTAGTCCTTCGGGAAGCGCTAGCAATCGCGCACCTTGGGCGGCTGCCTCGCCAGCGAATCCGTCAATGATCTCGAGATTGCGCTCTGGTCCCCGTGCCACAGTGAACTGCGCGATGGCTGCCGGCAGCTCCGCAGTGCACCATTGCTTTTCGCGCATTGTCACACCAGCCCGAGGGTGCGGAAGGCGTTGGCAAGGCCGTTATCGTGGATATCAGTGGTCTGCAGATCGCAGAACTTCTCGATGTCATGGATAGCGTTGCCCATCGCCACAGACGTACCGGCGGCCTTCAGCATGGCAGTGTCGTTGTCCGAATCACCGATGGCAATCGTGTCTGCGATGGTGTAGCCAAGCGCATCGGCCACATTGCGCACGGCAGTACCCTTATCGATACCGTTGATCAGCAGTTCGCCATTGTTCGGAGAGATCTTGTCGTATGAGCCGTGCACAGTTTCGAACCAGGGCGACAAATCACGCTTGGTCTGTTCAAACGTCACATCCGGGTTCGGACCGGTGAAGTACGAGCCTTTGCTGACTTTGATGGTCTCGCCCAGCGTTGAGCCGAACGGCACTTCCACCTCGTCGATACGATGCCAGAACTTCGCAAACTCACCACGGTTGAATGCTTTGCCTTTGGACTCCAAATGGCGGCAGTATCCTTCGGAAATATACATGCCGTCCGCACCCTGCCATTGATAGCTTTCAATGTGGTGCAGCTTGAAGTATTCCATCGCCGCATCCACTGCCGCAGCCGGCACTAAGTGCTGGAACAGGATGGTATCGCCAACGTTCGCTTGCGCACCGGCTACGGACACCACGCCGTCGAAGCCCAGATTCAAAATACTGCGCTCGATTTTCGGCATAGAGCGACCGGTACAGATGAACAGCTTGTGCCCGTTGCGCTGCGCCTCATGGCAGGCCTCCTGCGCGGATTCGGGCACCACATGGTTCTCATCCGCCAAAGTCCCATCGATATCAATGAAAACGAGTTTGCTCGAAACCATCAAAATGTCCCTTCATCGCATACCCAATCATCAAGGCTTGAATACACCAGTTTTTGTCTCTTGTTGTAATGCTCTTCAACAAGGCCCTCACCAGTCTTTATACCCTGGCTCAGCTATTTCCATGAGACGCGTGTAGGCCTGTTCCAACATCATCAGCATCATGTTACCGGCATCGGTGATATCAGCTTCATGACCGGCAATATCGTCGACATCATCTGCAGGTACAGCATCGTTCTCATCTCGTGCATGCCAGAACATCATATACGTCTGTTTTGCCTGCTCGGCAACAGCTCGCGCTACATCGTAATCCTTGATGAGCGGCTGTATGCCATCCAGATTCTCAATTGTGGCAAGCATCAGAGCGAGCGCTGTATCATCCGCCCTTTGTTTGGAGTACACAATGTAATCATCATCAAAACCATGTTGACGTGCATAATCGCCATCAGAAACTTGCAGCAGCATATGCAAATCTTCCACAGCTCCCTGTACGCTACACTCGTTGTAGGCATCTACAAGACACAGACCCGGACGAGCGTGACTCAGCACATTGGTCAGATACGACACGGTGAAATCCCGGTCCGGCCTAAGTATGGCAGCGTGGCCATGCGCATCTGTATCTTCAGGATGTTGGTCGATGCGCAGTAGATGCAATGCACGGTATTCGTCAACGTCCACCTGAGCCCGTTCGATGCCCAGCATAGCGGTAACACCAAGCATATGATCGAGCATACCAATCATGGCGCTTTTCAGTCCTTTCGCAGCAAGGTAGTGCGGCAGATACACTGACTTGTCAAGCTCCTTGAGCTCATGACGCCTAAGATTGAGCACGTAATTAGCCGCCCACACGCCTAGTTGCCCGGCTGTGGGACGCAACCATTTGTTACGCTGCCCCATAGTGACGGGTGGGTCGAACAGGTCATCACATTTGACGGACTCCAGAGAGAATCGCGCCCCGAACAACGCGTTAATCTGCACATCAAGACATTCACGCAGTCCCTTGAGCGCGGGGTCTCGCTCAGCGTCATAGTCGTCGTCTGCACTGGTGACAATATCGTTGAAACGAGCTTCAGTCTTGGCATGCTCGATACGCTTTTTTAACGCTCGTCTGACGATATCAAGGTCCTTATCAGTGGCGTGGTTTTGGTCAAGGATTCCGTTGCGACCGCCTTCGTGGGTAAGCGGCATTCCATCAACGACATCGGCAAGTCGCAGCGCCTCCATAAAGTCTTGCGGCCGTTCGGTCTGTAGCGTGGCCTCATCAAGTGGCACGGTGAACACCACTACATCGTCATCGACGAGAAACGTGCGCGCCAGACGATCCGCACGTGGCTCGACCATCGCGATGGAACGTTCCAAAATAATACTGTCTGAATGGACTACCACACAGTCGCTCTCTGCAAAGTCGCTTAACAGATCACGTGCGATGGTGGCGCGGATTGTAGATGTGAATCGCCGGGAGATGATTAGTCTGCATCGTGCTTTTATACCAGCAGCGGCAGAGCGGATAAGTTCCTCGCAATCTTCCACAATCGGGTCCACATATCCGTTGACGAAGAATGCCGGCATTTGTTCTTTGAGATATGCCTGGAAGGATTTGACGATTATTTCGATATCGTCATCTCCGAAGCGTGTACGCCAATCAATGTTCGGCGTCTCTAATTCTTTCACTCGATTGGTATTACCGATGGATATGACTTCAGCCAAACGGCGTGTACAACGCCGGTCATACTTTTTGAGTGATTCGCAATATGAGACCGCCTCATCCGACAATCCGAATTCACGGAGCAAATGCTCATAGGAGAGACTTGCAACTGGCTTCATGCGATTGTCCTGTGGAAGCTGAAAGCTACCGGTCAGTTCTCCAAGAATCTGTGTGAGCTTAGTCGTGTTACCGAGCAGCCAACGCAGGCGATCTACATAACAAGCATCTTGCGGTAGACGCCCTTGCGCGATATACACGGCATACATCTTCGCCAGTTTCGCGGAATCTCCAAGCCTTTCATAAGCTGCCTCCAACATAGTGAACCAACCGTGCGGCAGAACCGCCGTCAAATCCGGTTCATCCCGTTTCGGCCAAATCTGCGTATCCATGTCGATTGATTCTTCGATGGACGGCATACAGTTACCAAGCAATCCAACGGTGTGACGGTTGCCAATCCAATCCGTCCAGCGATTGAATCCGGTTATAATCTCCAGCCCCTCAGCCACGGAGCTCATCTCTTTGGCATCACTACTGAACCATGTGCCCAATCGATCCGCCATATACCGTTCAACAATGTCTGATGCCTCATGTGGCATGACCATGCGATTGGCACGAGAACCACGGGATGCATAACGGTGACGATAAAACAAGCGGAAGCACACAGCGCATGCGTGCACACACTGCGGGGCACCATTCCGCGTGCACGTGCATGACATGCCCGTGACCGTTTCCTCATCATCATTCTTCATACATATCGTCACGTGGGTATGGGCCCGTTCGTCGGTCGCGCCCATCACGTCCACTGCGACGATTCGATGAGTATCGTTTGGAAACTCATTCCAATAACGTAGGCGACCGCATTCATACAAATCACGACCATCTCGCAGCAGCTGTCTTTCCTGGTCGTAATCCCGCTCCTCGCCTACACGCCCGGAGAAAAGCATGCTGAATTCCATTACTTTGGTCGGTTCGACATCGAAAACCGTAATATCGTCATTACCTCTGCTGCCCACGGTTTCCAAGTATATTGGGAAACCATTCATGGACAAAAGATAATGACTAGAAAACCCCTTTTATTCCGCGAGTAGTAAAGCGTAATCACACTGCGTAGGCGGACCAGCGGCCGTGGCTGTGTTCGACTTCGATGGGCATGCCAAACAGGGCGGAGAGACGCTCGTCGGTCAGGCCTTCTTCGAGCGGGCCGGAGTAGATAATAGTGCCGGCTCCGGGGTTACCCATTGCGTCGATACCATCGCTCGTGGCATCCTCAGCCGAAATCGGCTTGCGGCCCATGATGGCGATATGGTCGAAGCCAGCAGGAATCTCCTCAAGACGGTGGGTCACGAGCACCACCGCACGGTTGGAGCTTTCCTCGCCGATGCGGCTCAACGTGCGCATCACCTGTTCGCGGCCACCCAAGTCAAGGCCCGTGGTCGGCTCGTCCATAATCAGCAATTCCGGGTCGCCCATCAGCGCGCGGGCAATGAGCACACGAGTGCGCTCGCCTTCGGACAAGCGCCACATCTGCTTGCCTTCCAGATAACCTACGCGGAAGTCATGCAGGAGCTGGCGGGCACGCGCATATTCCGCCTCGGTGTAGGTATCCTGCCAGCGGCCAGTCACCGCGGAAAGCCCGGTGACAACCGCATCCAGCGGATCTTCGAAATCAGGGAATTGACGGCCCAAATCAGCGGAGGCGAGACCGATACGCGTGCGCAGCTTGAATACATCGTATTTGCCGAGCTGATGGCCGAGGATGAACACGCGACCGTCCGAGGGGAAAGTGCGGGTGGCGAGCATGCCCACCGCCGTTGATTTGCCGATGCCGTTCGGACCGAACAGCACCCACCGCTCCCCCGCCTTGACGGTCAGGTTCACGTCGGTGATGATAACGCGGCGATTGCGGCGGAATTCAACGTTGTCGAGTTGGAGAACGGTGGTGGGCATAGCGAATAATCCTAGAAAATGATAGCTGTAATAACACATGGAGGGAAAGCATCGTCTTATAGGCGATGTCTCTCCCTCCGTCACGCTTCGCGTGCCACCTCCCTCATCAGAGGGAGGCCAGGAACGGACTACTTCTTCTGTTCGTCGAGGACGGACTGGTAGACCTTGACAGTTTCGTCGGCGATGGATTCCCAGCTGAACACGTCACGGGCGCGTTCGTAGCCGGCCTGGCCCATCTTCTTGCGGAGTTCCGGATCAGCCATGATCTTGTTGATGGCATCGGCCATATCATGCACAAACTTATCCGGATCAGTCGGGGTACCAGTGCCATCGTGCAGCTGATCAATCGGCACCAGGAAACCGGTCTCGCCATCGACCACAACCTCAGGGATGCCGCCGGTGGCGGAAGCCACCACAGGCAGACCGCAGGCCATAGCCTCAAGATTCACAATGCCCAGCGGCTCGTAGATCGACGGGCAGATGAAGGCATCGCAGCCGTGTTCCAGAGCAGACAGCTCGTTCTTCGGCAGCATCTCCTCAATCCACACGATGTTGCCACGCTCCTTATCGAGCTCGGCGAACGAGGTCTTGACCTCTTCCATAATCTCCGGAGTATCCGGAGCGCCGGCGCACAGCACCACCTGAACATCCGGGTTCACGAAGTGCAGCGCCTTCAGCAGGTATGGCAGACCCTTCTGACGGGTGATACGGCCTACGAACAGCAGGGTCGGCTTGGAACGGTCGATGTTGTAACGCTCGAAGACCTTCCAACCCGGATCGTCATCGGCCGGAGTGGCGAATTCAGACATGGTGATGCCGTTGTACACCACAACCACCTTATCCGGGTCAAGGTTCGGGTAAGCGGTAAGAATATCCTTACGCATACCACCGGAGACGGCGATCACGCGATCAGCGTGCTCGTAAGCATCCTTCTCAGCCCAAGAGCTCAGGTTGTAGCCACCACCGAGCTGTTCACGCTTCCACGGGCGGAACGGCTCCAGAGAGTGCGCGGTAATGACCAGCGGAGTGCCGTGCAGCATCTTGGCCAGATAACCAGCAAGGCATGCGTACCAAGTATGAGCGTGGATGATATCAGCATCGACATCATTGGCGATCTGCAAATCCACGCCGAACGTCTTCAAAGCACCATTAGCATCAGCCAGCTCGGACGGTGTATCGTAGCCTACAACCTTAAGGCTACCCTTGGCTTCGGCGGCATTCGGAATCGCTGGAACATCAGCCTCAGTGCGCTTGCCATCAAAAGCACGCACAGTCACATCGATACGTTCGGCCAAAACCTTGGACAGTTCTTCGGCGTGCACGCCAGCGCCACCATAGACATGCGGCGGGTATTCGCGGGTGAGAATGTCGACCTTCATTGGACTGCCTCTCCTTCTTTTCATCAGAACACTGGAAGCAAGTTCTACTTTAAGGCACAGGACCCGCAAAAACGCACAACATTCAACGTGCGTTTTGCATTTTGCCCGCACATTAACCCCCATCCAGACCTCACAAAATGCCTACCGATAGAGCAACCTGATGAATGCAAAAACTAGACGAAGGACATACTCTCAGCCTAGACTGGAGATACTCGCACAGGTCTTAATCGAAGGGGTAACATGACCAGGCAACAACCACAAAACCCATATGGACAGACAGGCCAGCCATCACCATCGCATCAGCCCAATCCATATCCACCTAATCAGGCTAATCAACCCAGCCAACCCAGCCAATATGGCGGACCTTCATATCAAGGGAATCCGCCGCAGCAATCACATCCATACCCCCAGTACACCAATTCAACCAATCCTCGGCAGAATCCGTATCCTCAGCAGCAATACCCGTACGCTCAGCAATCCAATCCATATGCACAATCTGGCGCACGCCCGAACAATCCACCCGCCTCGCATGTACCGGCAAATCCGCGCCCTGCACCATCTCAGTACTATTACACACAACCGGTAAGGAAAAAACGCGGTCTGAGCGGCGGCGGTATCGCAGCCATTGTGATTTCAGTAGTTCTCATACCGATTCTGTTGTTCATTGCAGTTACCGCTGGCTTTGCAGCTATGGCAAACAAGGCGTTTAATGACGCCGCTCAGCAGGCACAAAGTCAAGCGGAGCAACAGCAACAGACTCAGCCCAAAGTCACCTACATCACAATGAAGGATCGCCCTTCATATCAGGAAACATACCAATACGTTAATGGTAAATACGAGCAGTACAGTCAGGAAGCACTCACTGATTTACAGGGCTTTATGGATAAGTACCGCATTCCGATTACTGATGATGGTGGCAAATATGTGACCGACTTCATCGCCGTGCTAGGCAAGTATTCCAATAATTTGAAACTGATCGGAGACACTATTGGCGTCGATGCTGATGAGATGGACGACATCATCGCCTCCTACAAAACCGATACGGATACGGTAGAGGCTCATTTCAAGAAGGGCGAGCCGCTTGAAGTGCAAATCACACTCAAAGGCACCAATGGTGACACGTATACGGTTGATGGCCAGAATTCCGTGGAATTAAAGCCGTTATGGGCGGACTTGGAGCCGAAGATTGCATCAGCAGCCAATAATATGGGCTCCAATTATGCCGAAAGCGCCCAAAAAATCGTGGAGCTTGCCGGATTGCAAGTCAATTGGGATTTCAATGCCGGCAAGCAATACTGCACCAAGTCTTCTTCCAATAATCCGGATATGCAGGCTCTCGAAGACAAAGAAACGTTTGCATATTATTGCCCGGTTACGCCAAACGTTATTTACGCTAACGCGAATGCTAGCGGCTGGGACACGGATTACGCCCCTGCCGCGGCAATTCGCCATGAGCTCGCCCACCATGCCATTCATATGTATTGCGGCACTATTCAGCCACCAGTGGTGGTGCAGAATGGCGTGAATCGTTTTGAGGGCGTGACGAGCAGTTATGCCATCAAGTATTTGGGAGCAGACGCGAAGTGGCTTAAGCAAAGCGCGCAGTACGCCGCGCAGAATCATCACGAACAATATTTGATGGATGATTTCACGGATAAGGCCGCTGAAGCGATTCATCGAGGCGAATGCGAGGCGATCCAGTAGCAAACGCCCGATAAGTTACTTGAAAGAAGCAGTAATTGGAGGCAGTAATTGCGCGTGTTCACGAAACCGCCGCGCAGTTACTGCCTCTTTTCAATACAAAACAGGCAGTAACTGCGAGTTCTATTCGTACGTGCGCACAGTTACTGCCTGCTTACGACCTATTACAGCCTGTTGTTACAACCGGTTACGGCTACCAGCACCGAATCAGACGGCGGTACCGTTCTGATCGAGGTTCGGATTGTCCTTCGAATTGCCGGCGGTGAAGAACAGGCTCACCACGCCGACGATGAATACGCCGGAGACAGTGGCGATGAGCCACATCGGATGGCTCGGCAGCCACATCACCACAAAGAATGCGATGATGGCCAGGGCAATCAGCGTCCAGCTGCCCACGCGGAACCACTGGCGCACTGAATGCGGTGCTTTGAACATCTTTGGATTCGTATAGTTCGGATTGGTGGTGAGCAGGGTTTCGGTCTCCTCGACCTTGCCGCCGCTCGGCTTCCATTCCTTGCCATCCGTGCCATCCTGCAAACGAATGGACTTCTGCTGCAGCTGGTATTCGTCAATCATTCCCGAGCGGCCGCGGCCTTGGGTTTGGTCGTACTGCGAAGGCACTCCCCTACGGTTGGCTTTGGCTTGGGCACGACGTTCTGCACGATTCGGCATGTAATCTACTCCTGTTTCGACGTTGACACTGATGGCTATATTACTCGCTTATGCGGTAGGTCTGCGTATGGAAATCGCAAGTAACCGACGTGCCATCCGCAAACACGGAACGCTGCACCAAGGGATCGCCGTCAACGAACTCGTGACGGACCAGTTCCTGCATGCCGATTCGTTCGTGGAAGGCCGCGACCTGATGGCAGCGTTCGATGTCGTTTTCCGTGCGGGCGCGCTGCTCATCATCCATGTCACCATCCACGCCGACATAGGCGGCGTCGCGAATCAGGTATGGAGCACCGCCGTTGAGCAGGGCGTAAAGCATATAATCGTCGCCATCCACCACGCGCTCCATCATCCACGGTTCGATGACGCAGTCATGGTAGACGAGGTTATACAGCGGTACCGGCACGCCTTGGCGCGGCTGCGCGGGCGAACGCATCTGGAAATCGTATGGTGCGTAATGGCAGAACACGAGGCTCGGCACAGCCCAATCCGATACTTCTTCAGAAGAAGACAGGATGCCGTGTGAAAGCAGGTATTCGAAGCATTCAGCGCGGCGTTCGTAGCATTCACGTCGGGTCATGCGGTGTTCCGGGTTGGAGCATTCGTCGCCCTCATTGCAGGTGAATACGTCCAGATACGCGCAATCCAAATCAACGCCATGTGCTGCGATTTCAGCGAAGTTGCGGCGCACATAGTCAGGTGCGAGTTCGGCACACAGGTAGGTTTGGTGGCCGCCTGCCCAACGCGCGTGCTCGGGCATAGTGCCGTCCGCCAAACGAATGGCATTGTTGGCGTCAAAGGTTTGTGCGGTGAAGTAGTAGTCACGGTATTGATCATGCGTGCCGAAAATGTCGCCCTGCTCATGAACGGCATCCACCAGCGCCTTCATACCTTCCCAGCCGCCTGCTTCCTCGCACGCTGGCAGATAATCAGGGTGGGCATTGTCGTATCCCGGCTGTGCCCAACCATCCAAATGCATGTAGAGACGGCCGGCACCCATGCTATGCAAGGTTTGCATTTGCTTGGTACGCTGCGCGAAGGTGACCAGCGAATCGTTCTTTTCGGGATGTTCCGGATCATAGAAGGACGAGTCGGGCTGCACTTTGGTTTTGATGCCGACGTGCACCCAGGAACGACCAATCAAATCGCGTACGGAAGGATTGCGTGCGGCTTTTTCGGCGAGCGTGCGCAAATGGCCACGTTCGTCCACGTAGGCACGGTAGGTTTTGCATACTGCGGTATGGTCCGCGTTATCGAGGAAACGGTAACGGATTACACGGCGGTAGTTCATCGTGCCAAGGCTGGGTTCGAACCATGTGCCGATGTGTGTATACGGACCGTTTTCCGGATGGTCGATGCTGTAGCCCGCATTCCACGGGGTTTCGCAGATGGCGATGTACGCGTGGGCATCAGCGCGAATCTGCGCGAACCACGGCATGTAACCACCGGCTGTTTCGTATCGGCCATCGAAGGCGATGTCTTGAGTGGTTACTGCGGTCGGCCAGGTATTAGGAATAAGCACGCCCTGCTCGTGCGTAATCAATGTTGCATCGTGTTCGTCTGCACGATCGAAGGCAAACGGAGCAGGCCACGCCACGTTTGTAACGTTCAGCCCCTGTTCATTGAGTGGAATCCATTCGAACAACACGTCGCCGGAGGAACGCTCCACCCAAACATAGGTTTCGAATGCGTATGCACTGTGGCCGAACCCTGTGTATATGCTGCGGATGCCAACGCCGGTTCCGGTTTCTCGCTGCTCATGTGTAATGGATACGGCATCAGTGAATGCGAATGTTCCTTGGCTTGCTGTCAGGCTTGGTACGGCATCAGCGCAAGTGCTCCATTCGGCTCCGCTGCGCGTGAAAACGAACTGCAGTGTTCGTTCATCGAATCGCACGGTGGTCCCGGATACGGTGAATTCCATGAGAGGTACTCCTCGTTTCTGTTGTATAGCTGCCTCAGTGTTGGCAATGGTTTGGATTGTACAGTTCGACTGCGGCAAAACATCGATTTGCGGCAAGACGCCCGCCTGCCTCATCTGAGACAAACGGGCGTCTGATTATGCACCTACGCAGTTTATCGTTCACGGTTAGCAGTCGCGAATGATGACTGCGATCGCGCTAATCGACAGATTTACTTCTTGGTTAGCTCGGTGAACACGGGGCCGCCACCATAATCGAATTCGACGCCGGAGACGGACTGGGTGCTCACTGCGGTGGCGTTCTGGTTCCACAGCGGAATGGCCGGAAGATCCTGCAGCAAAATCTCCTCACCCTGCTGGTAGTACTTGTCAGCTTCCTCAGTGGAGGACGCGGAAAGAGCCTTGTCCATCAGCGCATCGAACTCAGGGTTCTTGTAGTTGCCGGAGTTCGCGCCCTTGCCATCGGCGGAGCTGGAAGCATACAGCTGCACCAAGTAGTTGTCTGCGGACGGATAATCCGGCCCCCAACCACTGCGGTATGCGGTGGTCATCTTGCCGGAGTCCACGTTGGAAAGGAACTCATCGGAAGTGGACATTGGAGCGCCCTCGGCATTGATGCCGAGCGTGTTCTTGACGTAATTGCACACAGCCTCAACCCACCCCTTGGCGTTGCCATCGGCGTTGTAGGCGATCTTAAAGTCGCCGCTCCACGGGGAGATAGCGTTGGCCTTGGCCCACAGTTCCTTGGCCTTCTTCGGGTTGTACTTCAGCACTTCATTGCCCTTGAGGTTCTTGGAGTAGGCGCTGATTGGCGCAGCAATGAAGTCAACGGCCGGCGTGGACGTGTTGTTGAAGATCTTCTCAGCGATGGTCTTGCGGTCGATGGACATGGAAATGGCCTGACGACGCAGGTTGCCTTCCTCATTCTGACCGAAGTGGTCAAGCCACTCAGGGATGGTGAAGGTGAGGGTGTTGCCACCGGGCTGGTTGTAGGCCTTGATTGACTTATCGGACTGGAAGGTCTTCAGTGCGGTGGATGGGATGGCATGAGTGAAGTCCAGGTTGCCACCGCGCAAATCAGCATAGGCGGAGTCCGGAGAAGTGTAGATCATGAAGTCAAGGCCATCGTTCTTGGCCACGCGATTGCCCTTGTAGTCAGGGTTCTTGACCATCTTGATGCTGCGGTTGTGGCTCCAAGAGACAAATTTGTACGGGCCGTTACCAACCGGGTTCTCACCAAACTTCTTCGGATCCTTGAACGCGGATTCCGGAAGCGGCATGTATGCATGGCTGCCAGACTTGACCGGGAATGCGGAATCAGGCTGGCTGAGCTTCACATCGATGGTGTAATCGTCCACAACCTTCAGACCAGAGAGCGTGGCGCTCGGGTCAACATCCGACTTCTGCAAATCGTCATAACCCTGGATGGTGCTGAAGAAGCTGGCGCTACCCTGCTTGTTGGCGCTGTTGGCAGTGTAATTCCATGCATCCACGAAGGAATGAGCGGTGACCGGCGTGCCGTCGGTGAACTTCCAACCCTTCTTAATCTTGATAACGTAATGCGTGGCATTGTCGCTGGAGGTGATGCTCTCAGCCACCTCGTTGTGAATGCCACCCTTGGCATCGTACGTAACCAAGCCTGCAAACAGCTGATCGACAACCTTGCCGCCGCCAGCTTCGGTCACAGCGCCTGGAAACAGCGGGTGTGCAGGTTCGCTGCCGTAGACGGAAATAATATTGGAACCTGCCGTGCTGCTGGCATTGCTGGACGAACCAGTCGATCCGCAACCACTGAGCAGCATGACGATAGCCGCTCCGGCCGCAACCAATGAGGTGATGTGGCGTGTTTTCATAATTCTCTCCCACAGTGTTGTTGTCGCGTTATAACGACGAAAGAACAACATAGGAGGGTCATGTTAACTAACTATGCATAATCTCGAAATACAAGAAACAAGAAACAAGAAACCCCTACTGAAACATAGCAGGGGTTTTTAAGAGAGCTCAAGCCGCTTTAAGTACTTGAGTAGACCTATAGCGGCTTTCAGCGAGGCAGCATCATCGGGCGGTCGGACGCCTTGATCGGGGCCGGCAGCTCGCTGGTCTTCTCGCTGGATAGATACTCGTCCACAGCGGCGGCGCAAGAGCGGCCTTCCGCAATGGCCCAGACCACGAGGCTCTGACCACGACCGGCATCACCACAGACGAACACGCCATCCTGGCTGGTGGCGAAGTTGTCGTTGCGGGCGATGTTGCCGCGCTTGTCAAGCTCGACCGGCAGCTGATCGACCAGCGTGGTGGTATCCGGGTGCAGGAAGCCCACGGAGATAAGCACCAGATCAGCCGGAATCACGCGCTCGGTTCCAGGCTGGCGGGTGAACGGTCCGTTCTCGCCGGGAGCCACGTTCACGATCTTCAGGCCGGTCACGTGACCGCGTTCATCAGCCACGAAACCTTCCGCGGTGGCAGAGTTCTCAATGGTGACCTTGGACTGTTCCTCTTCGGAACCGACAAAGTTCACGGAATCGGTGTTGTACAGATATTCGCCGCCTTCGGCCATCGACGTGGTCTTCTGGTAGAGACGAGCGAAGGTAGGCCACGGCTGATTATCCGGACGTGAGGTCGGCTCCTTCGGCATGATCTGCAGCACGGTGACGGACTTGGCACCCTGACGGATGGAAGTACCGAGGCAGTCGGAGCCGGTGTCGCCACCGCCGATGACCACCACATGCTTGTCTTTGGCAGTGATGTCGTTGACGGGCTTGACTCCGAAGACGCGGCGTGTGGCATCCGGCAGGAAGTCGAGAGCAAAGTGGATGCCGTCGAGCTCACGGCCCGGAATCTTCATATCGCGAGGCACACGGGAGCCGATAGCCACAACCACAGCATCGTAACGATCGCGCAGCTCATCCCAAGAGATGTCCTTGCCGATTTCCACATTGGTGCGGAAGCGGGTGCCTTCGGCTTCCATCTGCTCGATACGGCGGTCAATCAGACCCTTTTCGAGCTTGAAGTTCGGAATGCCGTAACGCATCAGGCCACCGAGCGCATCATCCTTTTCGTAGACAACCACAGTGTGGCCGGCGCGGGTCAGCTGCTGTGCCACAGCAAGACCTGCAGGACCGGAGCCAACTACAGCCACGGTCTGATCGGTCAGGCGCTGCGGCGGTAGAGGCTTGACATAACCGAGCTCCCATGCCTGATCGATGATGGTGACCTCATCGTTCTTAATCATGGTCGGCGGCTGGTGAATGCCAAGCACGCAAGCCTGCTCGCACAGTGCCGGGCAGATGCGGCCGGTGAACTCCGGGAAGTTGGAGGTCTGGGAAAGACGGTTGTAAGCGTCCTCCCACTTGCCCTGGCGGACCAGATCATTCCATTCAGGAATCACATTGCCGAGTGGGCAGCCAGTCATACAGAACGGGGTGCCGCAATCCATGCAACGTGCGGCCTGCTCGCGGGTCCACGGCTGCAGACCGGATTCGGCGTGCACGTCGAACCAGTCCTTGATACGTTCCTCGATGGGGCGTTCAGCCAGCTCGCGGCGGGTACGGACTTTCAGGAATCCTCTTGGGTCGCCCATGTCAGCGCACTCCTTCCGTGACGTGCTCGTAAACCTCTTCCCAGGCTCCGGGCGAATTGAAATCGATGTTGTTGGCCTTGGCTTCTTCCATAGCCTTGGTCATAGCCAGATACTGCTTCGGCACCACATGGGTGAAACGCTTGACGGTTTCGTTCCAGTCCTCGAGCAGGGCTGCAGAGAACTGGGAGCCAGTCTCTTCAGCATGCTGCTTGACGAGGTCGTGCACCAGCTTGGCGGTTTCGGCATTCAAAGACTTGAACAGGAGGCTGCCGGACTTGATGGCACCCGGGTTGACCTTCTTCATGTCAAGGTCAAGCACGTAGGTGTTGCCACCGGAGAAGCCTGCGCCGAAGTTACGGCCGGTTGGACCGAGCACCACCACAGTGCCGCCGGTCATGTATTCGCAGCCGTGATCGCCCACGCCTTCCACCACGAACGTGGCGCCGGAGTTACGCACGGCGAAGCGTTCGCCTGCACGGCCTGCCACGAACATCTGGCCGGAGGTGGCACCGAAACCGGTGACGTTGCCGGCGATGACGTTCTCATGCTTGTCGAAGGTGACGCCTTCCTCGGCACGAACGATCATGCGGCCACCAGAGAGTCCCTTGCCGGCGTAATCGTTGACTTCGCCGTAGATGCGCAGGGTCTCGCCGCGCGGAATGAAGGCGCCGATGGACTGGCCGCCAGAGCCGTGCAGGGTCATGTCGATGGTGTCGTCCGGCAGACCTTCCTCGCCGTAGCGGCGGGTGATCTCGTAGCCGACCATCGTGCCGACAGTACGGTTGACGTTGCGAATCGGCATTTCGATGCGCACGGGCTCCTTGCGCTCAAGCGCCGGCTCGGCGAGCTTGATGAGCTCGTTGTCCAAGGCCTTTTCAAGCTCATGGTTCTGCTCAATGGTCTGGTGCAGGATGGTGCCCGGAACTGGGCCGGCCTGCTTCAGAACATTGCTCAGGTCAATGCCGTCGGACTTCCAACGCTTGATGGCTTCGTTCTGGTCGAGGCATTCAACGTGGCCGATGGCCTCCTCGAGGGTCTTGAAACCGAGCTCGGCCAGGATCTCGCGCACTTCCTCAGCGATGAACATGAAGAAGTTGACCACATGCTCAGGCTTGCCGCGGAAACGAGCGCGAAGCTCAGGATCCTGAGTGGCGATGCCCTGAGGGCAGGTGTTCTTCTGGCATGCGCGCATCATGACGCAGCCTTCGACAATCAGGGCAGCGGTGGCGAAGCCGAATTCCTCGGCGCCAAGCAGCGCTGCGATGACCACGTCACGGCCGGTCTTGAGCTCGCCGTCGCACTGGACGACGATGCGGGAGCGCAGGCCGTTCAGAATCAGCGTCTGCTGAGTTTCGGACAGGCCAATCTCCCACGGGGTACCAGCGTGCTTGATGGCGTTGAGCGGAGCTGCACCCGTACCACCATCGTTGCCGGAAATCAGCACAACGTCGGCATGGCACTTGGCCACACCTGCGGCAATCGTGCCCACACCGAACTCGGAGACGAGCTTGACGTGGATACGAGCCTTCGGGTTGGCCATCTTCGCATCGTTGATCAGCTGCTTCAAATCCTCGATGGAGTAGATATCGTGGTGCGGCGGCGGGGAGATGAGTTCCACGCCCGGGGTGGCGTGACGCACATGGGCAATCCACGGCGGAACCTTGGCACCCGGCAGATGGCCGCCTTCGCCCGGCTTAGCACCTTGGGCAAGCTTGATCTGCAGATCGGTGGCGTGCACCAAGTAGTCAGAGGTTACGCCGAAGCGAGCGGATGCAATCTGCTTGATACGGCTGTATCGCTGCGGATCGTTGATACGGTCCTCGGATTCGCCGCCTTCGCCGGAGTTGGAGCGTGCTCCAATGGAGTTCATGGCGATGGCGAGCGTCTCGTGGGCTTCCTGAGAGATGGAGCCATAGCTCATGGCGCCGGTGGAGAAGCGCTTGACGATTTCGCTGGCCGGCTCGACCTCGGAGATGTCAATGGGCTTGCGAGTGTTCTTGAACTTCATCAGGCCACGCAGGGTCATGAGTCGGTTCGAAGTGTCGTTGATGTGGTGCGAGTACTTCTTGAACATCTGGTAGTCGCCGCGCTGGGTCGACTGCTGGAGCAGGAAGATGGCTTCCGGATCGTTCAAGTGATCTTCGCCGGTACGACGCCACTTGTAATCGCCACCCGTGCGCAGGTTGCGATGCGGTGCCGCAGTCCACTGGTTCGGATAAGCGACGCGGTGGCGGATAGCCACTTCCTCGGCGATTTCATCAAGGCCAACGCCACCCACACGGGAGGTGGTGCCGGTGAAGTATTCGTCCACAACTTCCTGGCTCAGGCCCACGGCTTCGAACAGCTGTGCGCCACGGTAGCTCATGATGGTGGAGACGCCCATCTTGGACATAATCTTGAGCACACCGGTGGAGAGAGCCTTGGTGAGGTTCTTCACGGCGGTGCGTTCGTCCACCTTGAGGTAACCAGTACGTGCCAGGTTCTCCACGGATTCAAAGGCCAGATACGGGTTCACGCAGGCGGCACCGTAAGCAATGAGCAGTGCCACATGGTGAATCTCACGCACGTCACCGGCCTCGACAGCCATAGAAATCTGGGTGCGAGTATGGCGGCGCAGCAGGTGGTGCTGCACGGCTGCGGTCAGCAGCAGGGACGGAATCGGACCCCACGTGTGGTTGGAGTCACGATCGGAAAGCACGATGAAGTTCTTGCCGTTTTCGATGGCCTCATCGATTTCAGCAAAAATCTCATCCAAACGCTCTTCCAGAGCCTTGCCGCCGCCAGCTACCTGATACAGGCCCTTGACCACGTACGGACGGTAGTAGTCGCCCAAGATGCGGGCACGGTCGAGTCGCTTCAGCTGAGCCATCTCATCGGAGTTGACCACAGGCAGCGGAATCAGAATCTTCTTGGCATGCAGTTCGGAATCGGCCAACAGGTTCGGCTCGGGGCCAATGGCGGATTCGAGGGAGGTGACGATTTCCTCGCGTTCCCAGTCCAGCGGCGGGTTAGTAACCTGTGCGAACTTCTGGGTGAAGTAATCGAACAGCATGCGGCTGCGCTTGGAAAGAGCCGGCAACGGGGTGTCGTTGCCCATAGAGCCAAGCGGCTCCTTGCCGGTGTTGGCCATCGGGGTGAGCAGCAGCTTCAAATCTTCCTCGGTGTAGCCGAATGCGCGCTGACGGCGCTGCACGGACTGACCGGAGTGGCTCACATGCTCACGCTTCGGTAGGTCGGAGAGCTCCACGGAGTTGCCTTCCACCCACTTGCGGTATGGGTGCTGGGCTGCGAGGTTCTTCTTAATTTCCTCATCCGGGATGATACGGCCTTCGGCAGTATCCACGAGGAACATCTTGCCCGGCTCCAAACGGCCCTTGGACACGATGTGATCCTGCTCGGTTTCCGGCAGCACTCCGGCTTCGGATGCGAGCACGATGTAGCCATCGTCGGTAAGCTGCCAGCGGCCAGGGCGGAAGCCGTTGCGGTCAAGCAGTGCACCCACCTGGGTGCCATCGGTGAAGACGATGTCTGCCGGGCCATCCCACGGCTCAATCAGCGTGTTGTTGTACTCGTAGAAAGCACGCACATCCGGGTCGAGATCGTTGTTCTTCTCCCATGCCGGAGGCAACATCATGCAGATGGCGTGCGGCAGAGAGCGACCGGCAAGGTGCAGCAGTTCGAGACATTCATCGAACGTACCGGAATCAGAGTAGCCCGGAGTGGTGATGGGCAGCAGCGGCTTGAATTCACCGAGCAGTTCGGAACTCAGGCGGCCTTCGCGGGCGGAGAGCCAATTGCGGTTGCCCTGAATGGTGTTGATTTCGCCGTTGTGAGCCAGCAGGCGGAACGGCTGAGCGAGCGGCCAGCTCGGGAACGTGTTGGTGGAGAAGCGGGAGTGGACGATGGCCACGGTAGCCTTCATGCGCTCGTCAACCAAATCCGGGAAGAAGTGGGTGAGCTGCATGGTGGTGAGCATGCCCTTGTACGTGATGGTACGAGCGGAAAGGGATGCGAAGTAGACACCCACCTCATGCTCCACACGCTTGCGGATGCGGAAGGTCTTGCGGTCAAGCTCCACACCACCCAAGGAACCGTCTTCGGATGCGACGACCAAGGTCTTGAAGCCCGGCATTGCGGCCAGCGCCTGTAGGCCGAGACCATCCGGGTTGGTGGGAACCACACGCCATGCGAGGACTTCGAGGCCTTCTTCACGAACGATCTTGGCGATGGCCTGTTCCTGCTGGCCGGAAGTTTCGATATCACGGTCAAGGAATGCGATGCCTGCGGCATAATGGCCGGCTTCCGGCAGTTCGGCCGGAACCGTGGCACGCATGAACTCGTCCGGCATGCTCATCAAAATGCCGGCGCCATCACCTGTGTTCTCTTCGGCACCCACAGCACCACGGTGATCGAGGTTAACCAGCACCTCGATGGCGTCCTTGACGATCTTGTGTTCAGGACGCTTGTTCAGAGTGGTGACCATACCCACACCACAGGCGTCATGCTCGTTGGAGGGGTCATACATGCCGTCCGGAGCATGGACCGTGAGATCAAGCGGGGCTTTGAATGTCACCGAAATCACCTCAATTACTTATGGGCACGCTAACAACGCGCCACTTCTCTAAGTTGCTGTTGACAGCGTAGCGTTGCACTATGTCTTTTACGTTTCGCTGTCCATATACCGAGTTGCGTAAAAAGTCAAGAGTCAATTTTACGCAATTTTGGGACACTCACAGAACCGGCCGCGTCACGTCCCTCGCTTTCGCGCGCAAAACGATTATTCCCATGCGAGGAAAGCAAAAAAACGTTTGTATGTTCGCGCGAGGACGAGGCCTGCGCGAACATACAAACGTTTAAACCGGCAAAATCCTTCGTATGTTCGCGCACTACTCGTCAGTTGCGCGAACATACGAAGGAATGTCGAGACAATCCAGCCGCTACTCCACGGATTTCAGTGCGGCGAGCATGTCCACCGTGCGCAATCGTCGGTAGACCACTGCACCCAGCAACGCCAGCACCACTGTAATCAGCACCAGCGGCACCACGAATGCGGCCCAGCCGAGTGCCGGATCGAACATCACCTCGTCCGGCGGCACTTCGGTGATAATGTACTGATGCAGCCAACCGCCGAACGTGTAACCGCCCACAATGCCCAGCGCGGACAGCACAATGGTTTCTCGATAGATATACATCGTGGTCTCATTCGAATGGAAACCAAGCACTTTGATAGTCGAGAGCTCGCGGATTCGCTCCGAAACGTTCAGGTTGGTGAGGTTGTAGAGAATCACGATGGCGAGCAACGCTGCCACCAGAATCAGCACCTCCATAATCTGGTTGAGCGAGTTTACGATGGTGGCCACCTGATTTTTCATCGTGGTGTTCTGCACCACTGACCTGACGCCATCCACTGTCATGAACCGTGCACCTTGCTTTTCGGCGTTCTCAATACTGTTATCTTCGAGCTTCACCATGTACGCGTTCGACTGGTACTCCTTATGGAACACATGCTCGTATTCGCCGGAGCTCATCACCATGAAATGTCCGATGTACATTTCACTGATGCCGTCGACACGTACCTGTCGGTTCACACCGCTCGAATCGGTCACGGTGATGGTATCCCCCACTTTGGCGTCCAGCATGGCAGCCATGCGTTCGGAGATGATCGCTCCACGATCGGTGAGGACTTGCGGCTTGCGCCCAACCCGCGAGCGCAACGTCAGATAATTCCCGAAGTTGTAGGCATCATCAGTGACCAGCAGGGTAATGCTCTGCTTGTCATGCTCTTTGCCGGAGGTTTTGGTGAGTTCCTCGTAACGAATCGGCGTGGAGGATACCGCAGCAGCCCGTTTCATGGATTTGGCCACCGCCTGGTTCTGCTCTTCGTTGTTATCGCTGCGTTCGGCAACAATCAGGTCGTAGTGGATGATTTCGTCGAATTGTCGCTCGCCGATCTGTCCAATGGATGCCTGCACGCCAAGTCCGGCTGTCAGCAACGATACGGCTCCGGCCACACCGAATATGGTCATGAGGCCTCGGGTCTTGTATCGGAATAGATTGCGGGCGGTGACTTTGCGCGTGAAGTTCAGTCGATTCCACAGCGGTTTGATGCGTTCCAGGAAGATCTTCGAACCTTTGGCGGGCGGCTTCGGCAGCAACAAGGCAGCCGGCTTCTCCCGCAGTTCACGGTATGCGGCGAGGACGGCTGGCACCACGGCGCTCACCCATGCGAGCAGGAATGCCACCAAGGTCACGACTGGATGGAATACCAGTGCGATGCGAGGCACGGTGAACCCATCGCTGTACGCGTGGTAGACGATCATCGGCAGCACCGTATGGCCAAGCAGCACACCCAGAATCGTGCCGATGGTTGAGGCGGTGAATCCGTAGAACACGAACTTCTTCAAAATGTCCTGATTACCGTAGCCCAGCGCTTTCAATGTGCCCGAATTGGTGCGTTCTTCATCCACCATGCGGCCCATTGTGGTGAAGGTCACCAGCGCTGCCACGAAGTAGAGGAACACTGGGAAAATCAACGCCAGTTTTTCCACGATGTTCGCGATGATTTCGTAAACTCGGTAGCCTTCCGAGGTCAGGCCTTCGCGGCGTCCGTCAATCGAATATGCGGGCACTTCGAGCGTATCCACTTTTTCGCGGGCCAGTGCGATATCATGCTCGGCTTTCTTGATTTTCTTTTCGGCGGCCGGCTTGGCGTCGTTGAATTCCTGCAGCTTCTGGTTGTATTCATCTTCCGCTTTTTCGATGCTACGATTGCCTTCAATCAGCTGACTGGCTCCTGCCGACGCGCTGTCCGGTGCACTGGATACGGCTGTGCCCAGTTCGGTCTGCTTATTGGCCAGCTGATTGCATGCTTCCGCGATAGCTGCCGCATTCTGCTGATACTCCTCACTCCCCTGTTCGAGAGCCGAGGCACTGGAATTCCACTGCCCTAATGCAGCGTTGTATTCGCCGAGTTTATTGTTGTATTGCTCCGCCGCATCATTGTATGCCTGCAACGCTTTGTCGTACTGCGCTTTCACACTGCTGTATGCATTGCCGGTCAGCCCTGAGTCAGCCCAGGATTGCAATATCGCGCCGGTTTTATCCAGCACTGTTTTGGATGTGTCCAACGCTGTGCGAGCCATGTCCAATTGTGTTTTAGCATCAGAAAGTTGCTGCCAAGCTGTGCCGAGCTGGCCTTGCCCCTGACTCAGCTGCTGTCCGCCTGCCGCCAGTTTGGTTTGCGCTGCAGTCAATTGGGAGCCGGCTGAGGCGATTTGTGCGCTTGCACCGGAGAGTTCCGCCAGTGCTGAGGATGTTTGATCAACGGCTTGGATACTGCCATCAGTTAGCTGGTCTTTGCCGGATTCGATTTGGGCCTTGGCATCGTTCAGCTGCGTCTGGGCATCGCTAAGTTGTTGCTTGGCTGCATCGACTTGCGACTGCGCCTTATCGATCTGTTGACGACGCTCGTCTTTGATGGAATCTTCGCGAGCCTTGGGCTGATTGGCGAGGCGCTTGGTCAAAACGGCTTTATGCGCTTGCACAAGGTCACGGTATTCGCTGGTCCAATAGTCGACGTTTTGCGTGTCGTTGAAGGTCACACGACCGATCATCTTCACCTTGGAATCGAAGGCGGAGTCCGTTACCACGGCATAGCCATCCAATTCGCCGGTGCCGGCTGTGGATTGGCCGAGATTCACATTCGATAATCCTTCGGTAGAATTCACGAACCCGACCACCGTGTATCGGCTGTGCTTCAAGACCTTGTCACCCGCGATATCCGGCTGTTCACTGATGGCGATAGTGCTGCCGATGGCATACTTGTTCCGCTCGGTGCGATCCAAGGCGATTTCGTTCGCTTTGCTCGGCAGTCGTCCTTCTTCCACAGCGAATGTGGAGATGGTTTTCGGATTGGAGTAGACACGCAGACTGTGATTGCTGTTGTTGATGGTCACATCTTTGAAGTAGCCGAATTCAGCGGATTTGACGCCCGCGGTATTGCGGATGATGCGCGCATCGTCGTCGGTCAGGCCGTAATCGCTGATGACGGTAACGTCCGCCAGATGATTGGTGGTGTAGTAGTCGGTGCCGGTGATGCGCATGTTCGGACCGGTGACGAACAGGCCAACAAGCGCAAACGAGCCGAGCAGCATGAGGCTTACGATGGAGAGGAAGCGCCCTTTGGATTTGTTGAGGGTCGCAAAGATGTCTTTCCACAGCATGCGTTTGCGCAGCATTCCGGTGCGTGATGCCGTGCTGCGTCTATGGCTACGACGAGCCGACGTCTGTTGAGCGTCGGTTTTGTCGATCACCAGAAAATCGTTGAAATCAGCCATGTTTACCACTCCAGATCCTTGATATCCATCGGATGCTCATTGATTTCGATGGATTTGACGCGCGCATCGTGCATGTGAATGACTCGATCCGCTATGGGTGCGATGGCTGAATTATGGGTCACGATGACCACCGTGGCACCTTTCTTTCGACTCTGATCCTGCAGGATCTGCAGCACTTGTTTGCCGGTGTTGTAGTCGAGCGCGCCGGTCGGCTCATCACATAGGAGAATCTTCGGATTCTTAGCCACGGCCCTGGCGATGGCCACGCGCTGCTGTTCGCCACCGGAAAGCTGAGCAGGGAAATTATCGATGCGGTCTTTGAGCCCGACGTCAATCAGTGTCTGCACTGGATCCTGTGCATCTTTGACGATTTCGGAGGCGAGCTCCACGTTCTCTTTGGCGGTCAGGTTGGCCACGAGATTATAGAACTGGAAGACGAAGCCGATGTCGTAGCGACGGTAGTCGGTGAGCTGGTGGGCGTTGTAGTTGGAGATGTCTTTGCCGTCGATGATGACTTGGCCTTCGGAGTTGTTGTCCATACCGCCCAGAATGTTGAGCACAGTTGATTTGCCGGCACCGGATGCTCCAAGAATGATGGCCAACTCCCCTTTTTCGATGCCGAAGCTGACGTCGTTGTTGGCCGTGATAGTAGTGTTGCCGGTCTGGTAACGCTTGAAGCTATGAACCATTTCGATGTATGCCATAGTGTCTGTCCTCTTCCATCCTCTGGCTCCCCTTGCTAGGGGAGCTGTCACCGTAGGTGACTGAGGGGTAGATGTCGTCATCGTCGAACGTCGATAAGTCAAAACGAACAACGTGTTGATTTATTACTTGCATCGTAATTTCGCGAGAAACTGCCGGTCAATGACCACAATTGGGCGAACTGTCTAAATTGAACACATATGAATATTTTGCCGATTCTGCGGGTTAATCAGACAACGTGTTGATAGAATCGCACATGAGAGCAACATCACAGCAATCAACACAAGACCTCATGAGACTACCCCTCAGTCGCCTACGGCGACAGCTCCCCCGACAAGGGGAGCCTCACAGGAGGCACTCAAAGTTGCTGTGATGATGCCAAACGCATATGCAACAGAACGGAGGCAGCAATGGCTGGTAAGCGCAATACCAAAACCGAGGCGAAGATCAAGGCAGCGTTTACCTCGTTGATGCAATCCAAAGGCTTCGACGCCATGACCGTGAGCGACATCGCCCGCGCGGCCGGCATCAATCGCGGCACGTTCTATATGCATTACATTGATAAGTTCGATCTACGCCAGCAGCTTATCGACGACACCATCGACGACTTGACCCAGATCCTTGTCGAGAACTCGGACGACAACGGGCAGACCATCACCACCGACGGCAAAGCGATTTGCGATGCGTTCAAAGAGGAGGCCATAGCCAAAGCGCTGCATTACGTCAAGAATGACTATGCCTTCTTCAACGCAATCTCCCGCTCAGGCACTGACATGCAATTGTATGATCGCCTGAAGAACGTACTGAAGCAGCTCATCGTGGCACAAGCCAAGCGGTTCGGCGAGGAGCCCAAGCATGATTACAACGGCATTCCCGCCGATTATGCAATGGAGATTCTCGTCTCCGCCGTCTCCTCGATTATCTGGCTATGGATTCGCCGCGGCTGCAAGGAGACCCCGGAACAGATCTGTCACATCATCGAAACCAATAAAACCACTGCACCGATTGACGTACTGTGGTGAGACACCCAGCCAACCATCTAATCCGTCCCGCTTGAGGGGCTCCCGCTCATGCACGAGCCCAAATCGACTCATACCGCAATAGGAGCGGTGGAACGACGCACCACCACATCAGTAGGCATGATGACATCGCGGATGTCATTCAAACCAGCATCGGCGGAAGCGGCCCCCAAACGTTCGTATGGCACACGAACCGTGGTCAATGGCACGATCAAATCACCAGCAAGAGGCATGTCATCAAATCCGGCCACCGAAACCTGATCAGGAACGGATACACCGGCAGACATCAATGCCTTGATGGCATCCAGCGCCGCCATATCAGTGGCACCGACGACGGCAGTGAATGGCACCCCTGTGCGATAGCGATCAGTGATCTGCGCCATATTCGCGCCGCCATCGCGCACGTATGGAAGATCCTGTGACGTGTCATGACGAATACCGGCCTCGGTGAGAGCCGCAAGGAATCCCCGGTAGCGTTCGTTGAACACTTCGGACTCCGGGCGAATCCCCACATACAAAATGTCACGATGCCCCAGGGAAATAAGGTATCGGGTGAGCTCATGCATGCCCCGCTCGCCCGCATAATAGACCACGCTGATGCGCGGATCCAGCCCCATACGCGGACGGCCAAGCGCCACGAGAGAGGTTCCCACTTCCTGGAACTGATTCACGTATGTGTTCAGTTCAGCATCCTTAATGGATCCCGGATCATCGTCAGCCGTGATGATGGCCACACGCGGACGCTGACCCAGCAAATCAGTAAGCACCACTTTGGCATCAACGCGGGAACCCGTATACGCGCCACCAGTCACAATGACGCGGAATGACATCTTCCTTCGCACGGACTCCTCAGCCAAAGCCCCCGCCATGGCATTGTATGTACCACCCGACAAGGCACGCATCACCAAAGTGATGGAATTCGGCGGAGTGGTCAACGCACGGGCGTGCGCATTCGGAACATATCCCAATGCCTTCACTGCTTGCTCCACTTTGGTGCGCGTGGCATCAGAGACACGGGCATTGCCGCGCATCACACGAGATACGGTAGCCACGGAAACCCCTGCTGCCGCAGCGATATCCCTGATATTGGCGTTGCCGGTTTTTGCTGGTCCCTTGGATGTTTTTACAGCAGCATCCGTTATTCCAGTCATGTCATTCACCCCTTCACTGCACCAAGCGCCACACCGGAACGCCAGAATCGTTGCATCAGAATCATCACTACCGCCAACGGAATGATGGAGACTATCGAGCCTGCAAGCGCGATGGTGGTCGGATCGAACACCGAGGATTGCTTGGTTTGCATAAAGCTATACAAGCCAAGTGCCAGCGTCCACTTATCCGAACCACGTAACATGGTGATCGGCAGATAGAAGTTATTCCATTGCAATACGAACGTCAGAATAAAGATGGTAGCGGCCGGCGTAGAAAGCATCGGTACCACAATCTGACCGAAAATGCGCAGCTCCCCTGCGCCATCCACACGAGCCGCCTCCAAAAGCTCATCCGGTACGGTGCCGTCAATGTATTCCTTGGCGAGATACACATCGAACGCATTGACGAATGAGGGAATCAGCACCGACCATACAGTGTTGGTCAGGTGCAGGCCGGCGAATAGCAGGTACAACGGCAAAGTCAGCAATGCCGTAGGCACCAGGAAGGATGCCATGACGAGCGCCATTTCAATCTTCTTACCGGGAAAATCAAACTTGCTTAATGAGTATCCGGCCGCGATGGAGATGACTGTGCAGACGATGGCGCCAACGCCCGCGTAGAGAATGGAGTTCAGCATCCAGCGGAAGAAAATGCCGTCCTCATACGTGAACAGCTGCTGGAAATTCTCTACGATGTGGTTTTCGGAGCCGAACCACAGGCCGCTGGTGTTATACAGTTCGACACGGCTTTTGGTCACGGAAACTACCAGCCACCAGAGCGGCGCAATGGAATAGAACGTGAGCAGCACAAGGCCGATCAGGACACCCGGGCGACTCCACTTGGATTGGCGGGAACGAGCAGCCGCACCATACCGAGGCTTCATGAATTGCTTGGCCATCACTTCCCCTTCCTATTGGTCACACCGTAGACGACTGCGGAAATGGCCGCGATCACCAACGCCAATACCACCGAAAGTGCTGCAGCGTAGTTGTAGTCGCCTCCTGCGGAGAACGTGTAGTTGTAAATCGTCATGATCGGCGTGAAATTCGCGGTCACGGTCTGCGGGGAAGCCGAACGGAACAGCAACGGTTGGTCGAATAGCTGCAGCATGCCAATCATCGACAGCAGTCCGGTCAACAATAGCGTGCCCCGAATCATCGGCAGTTTGATGGACCAGGCGATGCGTAGTTCGCTGGCACCATCGATGCGTGCGCTCTCATACAGTGACGGATCAATGGCTGTGAGCGAACCATACATGATGAGCATGTTGAAACCTATGTTCACCCACAGCAGGAGGTTTGCCATGGAGACCCAGAGCAACTGCGGACTGAAGAAATCGACGGTGAATCCAAGCAACGCGAAGAAACGCTTCAGTGGGCCAATGTCCGGCGAATACAGGTATACCCACACCAGCGTGGAGACAATGGTCGGCACCATGTATGGCACCAGCAACAGGAAACGATAGGCTTTCTTAGCCGCTCGCTTAGCCGCATCCAGCAACAATGCCTCCACTGCTGCGAACGCCATAATCAACGGTGTGGCCACACAGGTGAACAATGCCACGCGTCCCATGCCGTTCCAGAACGCAGCATCCTGGAAGGCGCGTACATACTGCGTCAAACCGGCGAACCGTGGATGTGGCCCATCAAGACCCAAACTACTGTATTTCAAGACGAACAGGCTTTCCCACAGTGCGTAAAGGAACGGAAGAATAAATGAAAACAGGAACAGCGCAAAGAATGGGAGAGAGAACAATGCTCCCTTGAGTCCACGATGGCGATGCCATGCGGCCACCGGATTCGCAATTTGGCGTTCCTGAGTTTTCGCATCCGAAGCAATCGAATTATCGATAGTATTCGTCATCATGCCCTCCAACGCTGGCGCATATGAGTGTTGAGAATAATCAACGTGTTAAGCCTCTCGCACATTGATGCCCTTGTTCTTCAAATCCGCGACAGTCCATCGTTGCAGATAGTCGAGCATCTGATCTCCGGTGACTTGCTTGTTGATGAATTTCGCCCACTGGTCCTGCAGTTGCTTGTACATGCTGGACCAATTGATGCCGGTCGAGTATGGGGTTGCGGAATCGATGGAATCCTTGACCACCTGCTCGGCACCGGTCTTATCTTTGAGCAGCTTGTCAGGCAGCGAATCGGCGATATACGGCGTGGCATCCTTCATGGCCGGGAAGGTGCCGTTGCCGGTTGTCGGGCTTGCCGCGATATGCGCGGCCTTGCTATTAGTGGCGAGCCACAGCGCAAATTCCAAAGCCTCCTGCGGATGTTTCGCCCCTTTCGGGAGTGCATAACCTTGCACATTGAGCGGCGAGACCAACGGCGAATCGGCGGATTCCTTAGGCCAGTCGTAAGCCTTCCAATCCCCCAACGATTTCTGGAAGTTGGACTGGTAGGCGGAAAGCTGCCATGTGGAGGTGGGAATCGTGGCGAGATTCCCAGATTGGAAGAATTGCATCAGCGCATCCCATTCGATGAAGGTCTTTTGACTGAACAGCCCTTCATCCACGATGCGTTGTAGGTAACCGACGGCTTTTCTGGTAGGTGCACCATTGATATCGATGACCCAGCTATCGCCTTTGACCGAATACCATTGTGCTCCGAACTGCTGGGCAAGCACCACCAACGTAGTGGGGTCCTCGCCGGCCAGGTTGATGATTTTGATCTTCGGATTGGCGGCTTTCAGCTGCTCACCGGCCTGAATGTACTCATCCCAATTTGTGGGGACGGCAACACCGTACTCGTCGAATGTGCGCTGGTTCGCAATGATGAATTGCGGGCTGAACTTGAACGGTATGGCGGCGAGACGATTTGCCACGGTGAATGACTCAACCGCGTTCGGATTGATGTTGGAAAGATCCGGGTGATACGGGGCAATGTTCTGGATCGTACCAGCCGCAAGCAGTGAAATGGTGGAGTCCATATCCGCTTCGAACAGGTCAGGCACATCCTGACCGGCTTTGACGGCATTGACCAGCGATTCCTCAGCCTTGGTGTTGGTGGCTTGCCGATGGTAGACCACCCGAATCTTATCCTGTGATTGATTGAAGGCGTCGGCCTGCTCCTGCTGGCCTTGCTCATAGCCCCACCATTCAATGGTTACGCGGCCATCATGAGCGGTGCTGGAACCACAGGCGGCTAACGGCATAATCAATGCCGATGCCGCCGTAAGGGCTGACGCAATACGGCCCCAACGATGCAAACCTTTCATAACCTTCAATCCTAATTCCTCGTTTTGCGTTATGAGTTTCGATGGATATCTGTTTGGCTCCTCTCTCAGAGAGGGGAGCCAAAGAGAAGCAAACGTCAGCTTACTTCTCGCGCTTCTCCTCGTAGTCGAAGTACTGGAAGTCAGCATATGACTTGTGTGCATCGGTGTCCTGGGCGCAGATACCGACCATGCCACCGGTGAATGCGCAGCGGAAGGGGTTGCTGTGCTTTTCGAGGTAGTCGTCACTGATGTGGTCGGCCGGCTGATCGCCGCCGACGGCCTTCCACTCAGGGTTGTCACCATACATGTTCTCACCTTGGGCGAAGAGGAAGTTGGCCTTGTCGTGACGCACTTCGACCTTCAGACGCACCGGGCCGTCCTCAAGTGGCACCAGTTCGGAGCCCTGGGTAAGGTTGCCGTGATCGTTCTGCAGCACCTGAACGACGCGACGATCGGTGCCTTCAGTATCGAAGGACACGTAGGCGTAGATCCAGTTGTCGGTGTCGTAGAACAGCACTAGTCCGGCCTGCTGCTGGTAGTTCTTCGGGTCGAAGTCGAGCACGGTCTCCGCGTCAAAGTCATAGGACTGCCAACGGCGAGCGAACAGGGACTGCTTGAACAGGGAGCACAACGTCTGACCGCCCTTCAAACGTAGCCAGCCCGGACGTGCGGTGAGCGAATAGTCCTCTTCAGCCACGAGTGCGGTACGCAGCGTCTTGAAACTCGAAGGAATGGACGGGTCAGTCACCGAGGTGAGCGGCGCGTTCTTCTGCACATCCCAGTTGGCTTCGAACTCAACGCGCTCGGAATGGTCTGTTTTCTGCACCACACCCTGAGAGCCCTTCGGTGCCGGCACTTCGAGCATCGGGCTGATGGAGTCGTTGATCATGCGCGGCCAACCATCTTCGGTCCAGTAGATCTTCTGGATGCCGGTTTCACGGCCAAGCGTGCAGTTGCCACGTTCGGTGAGCGGGCGTGCGCAGATCTGGGTAATGTACCATTCGTCACCGATTTGCAGGAAGCAGCAGTGGCCGGACTTCTGCAGCGGGTTGGTCGGCTCGTCGCGAGTGGTCATGATCGGCGTGTATGGCGAATCCTCGAACGGACCTTCGAGGCTGCGGGCACGAGCCACGGTGGCGGCGTGCATGTAGCCGGTGCCGCCGGCGGCGCACAGCAGGTAGTACCAACCATTCTTCTTCAGAATCTGTGGCGCCTCGCACACACCGAGCTTGGTGCCCTTGTAGAAGTGCTTGCGTTCGCCGATGAGTTCCATGGTGTTCGGGTCGAACTCCTGAATCACGGTGCCGGAGAAGAGTTCATGGCCCGGGCGCGGATCGTAGAGCATGTTGAGGAACCACTTGCGGCCGTCGTCATCGTGGTAGATGGACGGGTCGAAGCCGGATGCGGTCAGGAAGTGCGGTTCGCTCCACGGGCCGGTGATGGTCGGCGCGGTAATCACATAGTTGAGCGTATTCATGATCGGCGCGAAGGTCTTTACATCCGTGTAGACGAGCCAGAACTTGCCGTCCGAGTAGCTCAGGTGAGGAGCCCACAAGGAACCGGAGTTGTAGTTGCCCAGCAGGTTGACCTGGGACTCACGGTTGACCGGAGCGGCGACCCACTCCCAGTTCACCAGATCCTTGGAATGGTAGATGTCGATGCCCGGCCACCATTCGAAGGTGGAGGTGGCGATGTAGTAGTCGTCTCCGACGCGTAGGGCGCTGGAGTCCGGGTGGAAGCCCCTGAGGATTGGGTTGGTGATCATCGTGGTCATGTTGGTGTTCCTTTCCAAAAATATACAGTATTGTGCTCAAGCTTTGACTGCGGCGAAGAGGGCTGCCTGCGCAGGATTGAGCTCCGGCGGCCGGATGCCGTAGGTGGTCAAAGCCCGGCCAGGTAGTACGATGCCGTCCTCGTTCCACCAGCCAAGCGGCGAAAAGCCGACATTGGCGCCGGAAGCGTCCAGATTGAGGTTCACGGCCAACGGGTAAACGCGGTAGTTGGCATCCGGGTCGAGTCCGGGCAGATGCACGGGTGCGTTCGGATAGGTGCTGGATGTGGTGAGCATCGTGTACCGATAGATGGCTGCGGACTTGTCAGGCTTGACCATGCCGTCCACACGTACTGCGGGATCGCATTGGTCGGCGTGCACGCAAATATCCTTGGCGAACCATTCGCGATGCTTCTTGTATTCCGTGACCCACTCCCCCAACTTGGCCAATGCCTCATCAGGCTCCTTGAGCAGGTTCCATTCGATGCCCATGTGACCGAAGAAGGCCATGGTCATGCGCATCTCCTGGCTGGTGGCACGATGGGTGGCGTATGCCGGGCTGTGGCCGATATGCTCGCCCATCATGCACGGCGGCACAACCAGCGACGTGTAACGCTGAGTATCCTCACGCTCCACCGGATCCACGCAATCGGAAGTCCAGACTCGGCTGGCATACCGCAGAATACCGAGATCCATGCGGCCGCCGCCGGAAGAGCAGCTTTCCATTTCGAGACCAGGGTGAGCGGCTTTAAGGTCATGCCAGATTCGATAGACGGCAAGTGTTTGGCTGTGCACCGCGGGACGACCGGTGTAGGGGGAAACACCCTCGGTGACCTGCTTGTTGTGGTCCCACTTGATGTAGTCGATGCCAAGCTCGTCGACCAGACCGTTGATGGAGTTGTAAATGTACTGGTAGGCGTCCGGATTGCTCAGGTCGAGCACCTGCTGATGGCGACCTTCCATCGGCATGCGGTTTTTGGCGGGTTTCAACACCCAATCCGGGTGGGCACGATAGGTGTTGGAGTTCGGGTTGATCATTTCCGGCTCGAACCAGAGACCAAATTCCATGCCCTTGGCATGCACGTAATCCGCCAACGCCTTCAAAGACTTGGGACCGTCGGGCCAGACGTCCTGGGCGATCTGCCAATCACCGAGGCCTGAGGTGTCGTCGCGACGGGAACCGAACCAGCCGTCATCCACCACGTAGCGTTCCACACCCGAGGCGGCGGCCTTGTCGGCCAGCGCCTTCAACGTATCGAAGTTGTGGTCGAAGAACACGGCCTCCCAGGTGTTGAGCATCACCGGGCGTGGCTTGGCAGTAAGTTCCGGATGCAGGGAGCGCACATAGGAATGGAATCGTATGCCGATTTCGTTCAATCCATCGCCATATGCGCCGAACACCGAAGGAGTCGCATATTCGTCGCCCTTGGCCAGAGCGATTTCACCGGACAACAGTACCTCGCCGCCGCCAATCAACGTCTGCGTATACGGGGTCCGTTCCGCAGTCAACGTGGAGTTGCCGCTCCACGCCACATGTACGGCGTACACATCACCATGCTCGAATCCGAATCCCGGCTCACCAGCTGCGAGCAGCAGCGAGGCGTCGAAGTCAGGACGACCAACCACGGAATTCTTTTCGATACGTTCCACGCCAAGCAGATGACGCTGCGGCTGACGCTCGCGCAGGTGATGACCGGTGGTGGTGAGCACTTCGTTGGCATTTGCCGGAAGCGCGAAGCCAAGTTCCACCTTGTTCACTTCCAACTCGCCATCAGCAAGGTTACGCACGGTGGCATGCTGGCGGATGAGTCCACCCGGCAGCAGCTCGGCGGTCCAGACAAGGCCGACACCTTGCTCATTATCCACCGCGTTCACGGTCACGGTCGGCACATCAGCACCAGCGATACCGTTATTGTCGTGTTTGCCTATGGTGACATTGTTGACCACGAACTTGCAGAACAGCTCTACACCGTCACGGGCAACATTGAAACGTGATGTGCCCATCCAGCCTTCGGCTTGGGTTGGCAGCACCGATGGCCATGGTGTGTAGTCAAGCACACCGGAGACGCGCTGCGGGCGGGTTGCATCGTACAGCGCAAGAGCCGCTTTCGGATCAGCAAGAGGCCGCCCCCAATGCACTAACCTCGGCAATTGGTCCCCGGTGAAAGCCAATGCGAATGCGATGTTTGCGCTCGGCTGCTCGGCGTACACCACACTGATGGATTCGCCATCCGAACCGGTTCCTTTGAACTGATTGATGCAGGACATATGCCATTCTCCTTTGAACATTAACGATCGTTTCCGTTAACTCATCACTTACGCGACAACGATGTCCGGCTCGGTAACGAATCGCGTGCCGTCGAAGAGCGTTGCGGGGCGCCCATCGGTGTGAAGAGCATGCAGACGAACACCTTGCGCATCCAGACCATCCACATTGCGGATGTCCATGAATGTGGTGCGCGACCAGTCCGGCCAGTAGTTCTCGCTGGACTTCACATCCGGTTCAACGAGCTTGTCCACAAGACGCGGGTAATCGGACGGGATGTCAGACTTCTTCACACCACCGATGTAGGTGTAACGAATGTCACGCAGCGTGACATCCTTAATCGGATGGCCTTCCGCGGCATCGAAGCGGAAGCCGGCGAACTTCGGCTGGCCCTGAATGTCGTTGCCGAAGCCGTGATGGATGTTGGCCATCTCCTCACTGTCGGTGACGGTGATATTGGAGAAGGACAGACGCTCAAGCGTTCCGATCTCAGGCATGTGGTCGAGTTCCACGGAGCTGCCCCAACCGTCCGGTTCGTAGCGGTTGTTGAGAATCACGAACAGCGGGCGAGTCACGTCGCGCATCGTGCAATTGGAGACGGTGATGTCGGAGATGAAGCCGCCTTCGGTGCATTCGATTTTAATGCCTTCGCGCCAGATACGGTTGAACGTGCAGTTGGAAATGGCCACGTCGTGAATGTCGCCGATGGACTTCAAGCCGATGCGGATACCGCCGCAAATGCTGGACAGCTCACAGTTGGTGATGTGGTAGTCGTGAACCGGGTAGTCCTTGGAGCTGGATTGCAGACAAATGTTGTCGTCGGTGCCCTGAATACGGCAGTCGGAGATGTAGACATGTGACGTACCGTCGAAGTCGAGGCCATCGCCATTGGGCTTGCCGGAATTGTGGATGTCGATGCCATGGGCCCAGAAGTACTCACTGTCGAGCAATGCGCAGGTCCAGGATGAGGAATCAACCATCTTGATTCCTTCGAGGCGCACATGGTTGCAGCGCAGCATGCGGAACATCATCGGGCGGTAGATGGAGCCTTCGTTCGGGAATGCCTTGTTGTTGCCGTTAATCTCACCGTGGCCGATGATGGCGAAGTCGTGGGCATCCTCGGCATAAATGAAGCATCGATCCAGATTGGTCTCGTTGCGGTAACGCTGATGATGCACATGTTCGGCCGAATAGTCATTGATGTTCGGGCTGGCAAGCAGCATGGCGGTGACATCGATGTTGAGCGTAACGTTCGACTTCATCCAAAGCGTGCCAGACATATAGGTGCCACCGGCAAGCGTCACCATGCCGCCGCCGTTCGCAGCACAATCGTTGATAGCCGCCTGAATGGCCTTGGCATTATTGGTGATGCCGTCGGCGATAGCACCGTAATCACGGACATCATGTGTAGTCATGATTACCATTCCCGTCCTCTGTATTAAGGGTCTTTACTGTGACCGCTATGTCCCAGCGCGAACTATATGAGTCTCGATGATTCAGATAGTGCGACACTGACTGATTTGCTGGACTCAATGTAACATGTTTCCGTCATTTTGTGAAACCAGTTACATGCAACACGCCGACAAATCAGTTTATCGATAATTTTTTTACCATACTGTTATCGTTTTCAAATCCCTTTATTTCCAATGGTTTTAGACTATATGAAATCGATTTCTCAATAAGCAAGAAACCATCGCGACACGCCGTGAACGCTCACATTATTGAGCTAACTGGAGTTGTCGTTATAAAAAATGATGTTACGATGTAACTAATTACAAAACCAAGCACGGCAGCTTGCCCAGGCATCGCGGCCATGCGTTTTTTCCTGAGGAGGGAGAAACAAACAATGAGTAATGCAGAATCCACCAAAACTATGGAGCCGAAGGACTCGGGCAAATACCCATGGCGCCCGGTCATCGGCCAGTTCTTCTGCACTATCGCCTTCTACGGTCCGTTCTTCGGCATCAGCGGTATCCTGCTGCCGGCCAAGATCGGTTTCATTGATCCGGCTAACAAGGTGAACCTGACCGCCACCGCCACCACAGTGACCCTGATCATCTCTGTGTTCGCCGGCATCATCTTCGGCGCACTGTCCGATATGACCCGTTCCCGCTTCGGTGCTCGTACCCCATGGCTGATTGGTAGCTCCATCATCGCCACCGTCTGCCTCGTGCTCTTTGCCGTTTCCGATAACACCGTCATTGCCATGGGCGCATGGTTCATCTACACCGCCTTCTACAGCGCTATGATGTCCGCTGGCATGGCTTGGATGCATGACCTTATTCCTGAGAAGTACCGTGGTTCCGCTTCATCTTCCTTCGGCATCGCTACCCAGATCGGCCTCAACGGCTTCCAGTCCCTGTGCTCCTTGTTCGTCGCCTCCGTTGGCGCTGTGTCCAACGGCGTATTCGTCACCTTGGTCATCGCCGATATCGCTATGATCATCGCCGTGATTGTCACCGCTGAGCCGTCCAACAAGGACGTGCCGCCGGTCAAGATGGATCTCTCCGCTTTTAAGCAGTTCCTGCCTCCGACCCACGCCGGCCGTGATTACTGGTTCGCATGCCTTTCCCGCCTGCTCTACATGCTGCCTGGTGGTATTGGCACCTACCGTCTGTACACCTTGACCGACTGGATGCACACCTCCGCAGCTTCCGCGGCAACCTGGATGGCTCTGATGTCTCTGCTGAGCCTAATCTTCGCCGTGCTCATGTCCGCTCTCTCCGGCCCGGTCTCCATGCTGTTCAAGGGCGGCATGAAGATCCCGGCTGCCGTCGGCATGTTCCTCGTCGGCGTCCCTTGCTGGCTGCCGCTCATTGTGCAGACCCCGCTCATGTACACCATCTACGTGGCTCTCTCCGGCATCGGCGGCGGTCTGTTCATCGCCATCGATCAGTCTCTGATGACCTCCGTGCTGCCGAACCCTGATCAGGCTGCTAAGGATCTGTCCTTCATCAACGCCATGGGCACCGTCGGCCAGATGCTGGCCCCGTTGCTGGGTGCTTGGGTCTTCCACGTCTTCGGTTACGCCGGCCTCTTCCCGATGGGCTTCATCGTGCTGACCCTCGGCGCACTGTCCATCCTCGGTATGAAGAACGTGAAGTGATTCTCGTCAGCTTCTGACTACTCCTGTTTAGGGGCGTGGCTCGTCATGGCCACGCCCCTTTTCCGTATGCACTACTCCCCCAGACGTTTCCGCACCTCATCCGGGTCGACGTTCAATTCGGGCCAATGTTGGTCCATGCGTCGCATCGCATCACGTAGTAATTCACTGACCACCGCACGGGAATACCAACGGTTATCGGAGGGCACCAAATACCAAGGCGCAGCTTCGGTGCTCGTACGTTCGAACACCTCCTGCACGCGGCCATGTAATCATCCCAACGTTCACGCGCATCCAAATCAGAGATATCGAACTTCCAGTATTTGGTGGGGTCTTCCAATCGCCCCAGGAAATGCTTGCGCTGCTCCTCCTTGCTGGACACCAGAAAGATTTTGATGATCGTGCACCCATCTGCAACCAACTGTGATTCGAACTCATTGATACGCTCGTAGCGCGGCCGCCATATCGATTCCGGATAGGTGCCGCATACATGTGGCATCACCACATCCTCATAATGTGAGCGATCGAATACGGAAATCCAACCCGGTTGCGGTAATTCCTTCTCCACCCGTCACAGAAAATCATGGCTGAGCTCTTCTTCGGTGGGTTTGCCGAATCCTTTGTAATGCATACCCATCGGGTTGCCCTGATTGAATACATGGCGCACTATGCCGCCTTTGCCCGAGGCATCCATGCCTTGCAACACGATCAGCAAACGTTTACTAGACCCTCGGGAACCATTGGCATACATGAGCATCTGATATCGGGCCAGATCATCGGACGACAGCTCGATGAACCGCTCCCCCATCCGCCTTGGCGCCCTCGAATCCCAGAGTGGAGCCAGGGTCCACATCCGTAAGGCTCATATTTGCTTGAAACATGAGCTGTTGCGCCGGAGACAACGACCATACACTGCTCAGCAGTTCGCTTGCCTTCGCGGCGGCTGCAAGCTGACCGGCTGCAGTATGTTCCTCACTGATCGCGGATATGCAATCCGAGGCACGGTCCAGCATCTTATTCATGCGTTTTGATTGCTCCCGCTGACGTTTGACCGTATCTTTACGCTTATCATCCTTGCCCATCAGCGCACCCCCATTGGCATAGTCTCCAGTAACCATTTGAGAACCACAATGTACTCTTCACTGAAATTACATCTATCGTACATCGCGTTTTTAGTTTGCATGCCAACTAAAAACGATAGTATAGGAATCCGAGCAACAATCATCCGCTGCTGCTCATCGCACTTGTATCAAAGGAAGCAAAACAATGCTGGATGACGAACTGCATTTCCTGCTGTTGCGCGCGTTCAACCATTCCAATCGGAGAATCGATGAGGCGATTCGCCGCATCGGCCTTCTGCCGGGGCAGCCCAAAATCATCGAATGTTTAGCCGAACAGGATGGACGCACCGCCAAAGAGATTTGCGCCGAATGCATTCTCGATAAGTCCACGATGACTGGCCTGCTGAACCGCATGGAACAGCGTGGGCTCGTTCGGCGCGAAGTACACGAAACCGACAAAAGGTCCTATCGCGTATTTTTGACCGAATCAGGTCTCGACTATGCGACACGTATTGCGGCGATTATGCAGCAGGCCGACGAATTAGCCATGCAAGGCATGAGCGAAACGGAACGAAAGACTTTACGCGAAGGCTTGCGCCATGTCATAGCCAACATCGAACAAGAGGAGGAATAGAACATGCCATATTTCGTGAAGCGTTTGGCATCGATGCTCGTGGGACTCGCCATCGAGTCGTTTGGCATCGCGCTGATCACCAAAAGTAATCTCGGCACTTCGCCGATATCCAGTATTGCGTGGGTAGTGACGCTGAGATTCCCCTGGATCAGCTTCGGCATCACCACGTTCGCGATGAACGCGATATTTGTTCTTATCGAAGTCATATTGTTGCGCCGCGACTTCCATCCAGTGCAGTATCTGCAATTGGCGGTCACGTTCTGGTTCGCCGCCACGCTAGATGTGAGTATGGTGCTACTGCAATGGTTCTCCCCCACTTCATGGTGGCTGCGCGGCATCGGCCTGCTGCTTGGTACCACGCTGCTGGCGTTTGGCATCTGCATGGAGGTCACGCCAAAGCTCATCATGGTGCCCGGCGAAGGTATCGTGCGCGCGTTTTCCATGGTGACCAAGGTGCGCTTCGGCACGGTCAAGGTCTGCTTCGATATCTCACTGATTGTGATTGCCAGCGTACTCTCGTTCATCTTCTTCGGCCGGCTTAACGGGCTCGGCGTCGGCACGATCATCGCGGCCGCCATCACCGGAGTGATCGTGAACTTCTTCAACCGCCACGTCCGCTTCGTCGCGCCCACGGATCCTCGTATCAAAACCACCGGTACCGCAGTACCTTCTCAAGCCATCGACTAACAACAGTTGCTATTACGATGGGAGCCATGACGAATACAGAACAATTGACCGAATCAACTGCGACTCATATGCCAGCGCGCCTCGAAGCTGGCGAGCACGCACCGGACTTCACGCTACTAGCCGTCAACCCGGACGGCAGCGAATCTGAAATCACGCTTTCCGAACTCACCGCACAGGGTAAAAGCGTGATTCTTTACTTCTATCCGGCTGCGATGACGCCCGGCTGCACCACGGAAGCCTGCGATTTCCGCGATAATATGGCGCGTCTAGGCGCTCTGGGGTATACGGTGCTCGGCGTATCAAAGGATCCGGTTGCAAAACTGCAGAAGTTCCGCGAACGCGATCATCTCTCATTCCCTCTGCTTTCCGATCCTGATCTGACTGCGCATAAGTTGTACGCCGCCTATGGCGAGAAGAAGCTCTATGGCAAGACGCATGTGGGCGTATTGCGCTCCACGTTTGCGATTAACGCTCAGGGTGTGATCGAACTGGCCCGCTACAACGTGCGAGCCAAAGGCCATGTGGAATCGTTACTGAAGAAGCTCGGCTAACGAGCCGATTCCGAAGCACGCAAGCAAGGCTGGCCCTGCACGATTTCGACCTGGGCGGGCGGCAGCTCAAGACCTGAGCGTTTAGCTTGGATTTGGTCAAAAATCATTCGGAACGCCCGTTGACCCATATCATGAAAATTCTGCGTATAGCTGGTCAGCGGCGGCTCCCACATGGCATCGAACGCCATGTCATCAAAGCCAATAACGCTTACATCCTGCGGAATCTTGCGGCCCGCTTCGCGCAGGCCTTTTATCACGGCGATAGCCAACTCATCAGTGGCGGCGAACACCGCGGTCACATCTTTGCGACGGCCAAGCTTTCGCCCCACAGCTACCGCCTTATTCAAATCACCCATCGGCACCACCACCGGCTCAGGCACATCGATACCACGTTCTTCCAACGCATCCCGCCATCCATTAGTGCGAGAATTGTCGCCTGATTCCTGATCCCATTGCACATGGAACACCGTCTTGTGCCCCAAATCAAGCAGATGCATAGTCATCCAGCGGCCGCCATCACGCTCAGCATTGATGACCTGATAATCACCATCGCCGAATCCGCCGCCAACCACTACGGTTGGAACACCTCGCGGAATCGCCTTCAGCGCCTCTACACCGGCCCAGCCGTACTCATAGACCAGCACTCCGGCCGGCCGCACTGCCAGCCCCATACGTACGCGAGCCTCAACGGAAGCGATATCGGACTCATCCAGCGAAACGATATTCAGAAGAAAGCCGCATTTGCGGGCCGCCGCTTCAACCCCGTGATTGGTGGCGGACGTAGAAAACTCATCCGGTTTAGAGGCGAACACCACCACGGAGTCCATCTCTCGGTTGGACAACGCACGGGCGGCCATGCTGGGCTCGTATCCAAGTTCCTTGATGGCTTCAGCTATACGCTTGCGCTTATCTTCAGCGATTTTCGCGGTGCCATTCAAATATCGGGATACCGTAGGCGCCGAAACACCGGCAAGTTTGGCCACGTCCTTGATGACTGGACGCGAATGCCCTGTGCTTCTCGCCATACCTCTCCCCTTTTGACCGCAATCAGTGACCTATAGCTGCTACCTCCCACAATAGAAAGGCGTCGGCACAAACAAGGGACCGCAGCAATGGTCCAACCCCCACTATGTTTCGCCCCACACCGCTCTGCAGCTATCGAACATGCCGAACATATCGAACCGGTTCGATTCAAGCAGGAGTAAGAATGGCGGAAAATGGCGCGAAACGCCGATGACCATCAGGTAACTTGCCAAGCACCATTTTCCACGGTATTATGAAACCGGTTTCAAACGAAACCACAAAAAACTCAAAGCCGACCGGCTTTGACTAACGAAAGGAAACAATCATGTCTCTCAAGGATTCTATGCTGCGCGGCCTCGCTCTCTACGGCGCCAACTCCATGTCTCAGTCCGGCATGAAGAACGGCCAGGTTATCGCCGACATCGTCAACGATTCCGAGAAGATCGCTCGCTGAATCACCGGCGCTTAAACGCTCACGAGAATCGCATATATCGGCGCTTCTCCCCGACCGAGAAGGTCACACAACTGAAGATTCGATAATTCAACAGTCGGCATGCAGCTGGCATAACTGAATAATCGGACAACGGCGTCCGCTTCATTCTTTTTTTTCGTACATGTGTACGCATTATGCAAAACTCCCCTCAGTCAGCTACGCTGACAGCTCCCCTCACAGAGGGGAGCTTGGGATTACTCATACACGCGATCCAACAATTGGTCGATTTGCTGGAAATGCTCCACATTAGGTCTGAACACCGGCCGACCAGCGGCCACCACTAATGCCGGATGCTCCAACGCATGTAAATCATCCAACGGATTAGCATTCAATACCAGCAAATCAGCGGCCTTGCCCACCTCCAAAGAGCCGGTTACATCATCCACACCAAGTATTTGAGCATTGACTTGCGTGGCTGCATGAATCGCTTGAGCAGACGTGAATCCGGCGAATCGAGTCAACAGCACCAGCTCACGCCATGTTGCATACTGAGGTACGAACGTCATGCCGGTATCCGTGCCAACGCCCACCATCAGTCCCGCTTCATGTGCTTGGCGCGCGCCAGATACCATGCCTGCTACCACGGTCTTGGAATTCTCCAGCTGAATGCCCGTAATGCCAGTCACTTTCTGGTCAATCATCGTAAGAGGAAGCCCGGCGGACAGCGTCGGTACCAAAGCGGAATAACCACGTAGCGAATTCGGATTATGCCGGAATAGCGCAATCAGCTCATCATCGAGTACACTGCCATGTTCAACGGTATCCACTCCGGCTTCAAGCGCGCGGCGCACGCCCTCGGCACTTTGCGCATGGACACCCACGATAATGCCGTTTTCATGTGCCACCTCACAAATAGCGCGCATCTGCTCAATGCTCATCTGAGGGCTGCCGGCCTCACCGATCTTCTGCGCGTCGGTCACTCCCCCAGTGGCCGCAATCTTGATGGCATTGACGCCATGCTCAATATTGCGCAATGCACAGGCGCGGGCTTCCTCAGGTGTGGAACTCGTAAGCGCAATCAACGGCGCTCCATGCCCCTCCGGAATCGCCATCAGTGGACCAGATGCCAAGATTCGTGGCCCAGCTGCTTCGCCAGAGGCAATACGGTCTCGCAAATCCGCCACTTCATAGCCCACATCGCCAAGCGTGCGGATAGTGGTAACACCGGATTCCAGTAAGGTTTTCGCGTTCTGTGCAACCGTTGAAGACATATATGGTCTGCCTAGCGCCGAATGCACCAGTTGTGACAATATTCTCTGACCTTTGGGCGTAGCAAGTTTGGGATTCAGCGGCTTGCCTTGCGCGAACAGATGTGTATGCGCATTGATCAGGCCGGGCATCACAGTTTTGCCGGTGCCATCCAGGTAATGGTATTCCTCGGGGATACTGGTTTCGATGCTGGGCGCCACCTGCTCGATGCGGCCGGCCGCGTTCACCAGAACAGTCATGTTATTGCGCACGGTTCCCGATTCGTCACCGGATACCACACGCACATGGGCGAGCGCAAACGGTTCAATCACAGACTGGCGGCGACTCATGGCAAACACTCCTTCATTGGACGGCCTGCGCTACTCGCCTCTTACCGACCGAGTAGCGCCCTCTGCTTCACAAGCCTACCCCTATTTCAGCCACTATTTCAGTTCAGCGCCACCGTACTGGAGAGCAACTTGTTGGTTTTTGTCATCGCGCGGCTCACCGGCTCGTACAGCATTAAACCGATGAGCAATGCAACGGCCAGATATACGCCCATGCGGCCCATCTGTTCCCAATAGACATTGCCGTAGAATCCGCCGACCGTTTCACGCAGTGCCGTGATGGCATGGGAGAACGGCAGGTACGGGTATAGCTGTCTGAATCCAGTCGGCAGTATTTCCACAGGGAACGTTCCGCCTATGCCGGCAATCTGCGAAACCATCAACAGTGCACAGAGCGCCTTGCCGGGATTACCGAACACAGCCGCCAACGTATAGATGAACATCGAGCACACAAACGACGACCACCATAGGCACAGCATGAACAGGAACGGATTGTCCGCCTGCGCCCTCAGGTACAACAAATCGCCAAGTCCCAGCACAGTGGTCTGTGCCAGCGAAAACGCCACGAATGTCAGTCCACGGCCTAGATACAGTTGCCAAGCCTTCGGACGGTCCAGCGTTGCGACTATCCGCACTGAAACATTGGTCTTGAGAATAATGCCTAGGAACATGACACCCACCCAGATGGCCAGCAATGTATAGAACGGGGTCATCGAGGAACCGTTGTTGGACACGGGGTATACGGCGATTCGTTTCATCGATACAGGAGTGGACATGGCCAGAGCGATGGTATCCGTGGGCTGCGAGAACAGTTTGCGTACGGCATCCACTCCACCGGAGGCCAGGGCTTTGTCGATACTGTCGGCGGTTGAGCCAAGCTTGTTCGACTGTTCAAGCAACGTGTCATGTACCGTGCCAAGATTACCGGATAGCTCGCGAATATTGCTCAGCGCTCCGGATTGACCATCCATATTCTGTGTTACCGCTGTAAGCGTGGATGACGTGTCATTGAGAAGTTCGGCGGCATCCTTACCGGCTTGTTTAGCGGAGTCGATTACACCTGACAGTGAAGCAACCACATTCTCCTGATATGACCGCTTCACATCGCGTATCGATTGCGCGCCGGCTCGCGCCTGATCGGCAATGTCCTTCGCCGCATCCGTAATCGACTGGCTTTTGCTTTCCGCTTTGCCGGCAGCGTCATTGATTTTGGCATCAACATCGTTGAGTCTTTTGATTGTGCGATCGACGTCGGCTATTGCGCGGTCGATCGCCGCTTTGGCTGGTTCCGTTTGTGTGGAGTCGCGGATGGACACCAAGGTGCTGCGGTATTCAGTCAGGCTCTTAATCATCGGCTGAACCTGATTCTTGGATATGTCACGCAGCGATGCAGCGGTATTTGCAGCCCCATCAGCGGGCTTGCCCAGCGCGGTCTCGACATTGGTTGCAACGGCATCGAAAGCATCAGCTGCAGCATCAAGCCCATTAATCACACTGGTATTGGCCTTATCCGCCGCGTCTGCTGCGTTCGAGAGCTTACTGGAAATGTTGTTGGCATCAACGGCGTGCGCTCCCAAAGAGTCCTTGGTCTGCCCCATTGCCTTGGATGATGCGTCAAGCAGCGCAGCTGCGGAATCGACAAGATCGGCATAGTTGGAAGCCAGTTGGGCGGTATTGGCAAGATCGGTTGACTGTTGGCGGAGTCTGGTACTTAACGTGCTGATGGACCTCGCGCTGTAATCCTCATCAAGGTAGGAGGTCACTGAATCGAGAGTGCCGGCTGCGGCTTTCGCCACTGCCGATGTCAACGTATCGTTGATCTGCTGGCGCACAGTGGAAGCGCCTTGATTAGTGACTGTGGAACCTATCGGGTTCTTCTTCGGATTGGCATAATAGAGGAGCTTCGCTTGCTCCGCTTTCGTGGAGCTCGTGGAGTTTGCGGAATCATCCGCGTTCAGCATTGAGAACAAATCAGTGCTGAAATCTTTCGGAATCACGATGGCTGCATAGTATTCACCGGATTTCACACCGTTCTTGGCTTCCGTTTCGCTGACGAACGTCCAATCAAGACTGTCGTTCGCACGCAACGCGTTCGCCACCTGATCGCCCACATTGACCTGTGCCGGAAGCATATCGCCTTGATATCCCTTATCGGAATTGGCAACCGCCACTTTCATGCCGCTGGTATTGTTGTACGGATTCCAATTGGCGTAAATGTTGAACCACGCGTAGAACGAGGGCATAAGAATCAGACCGATGGCAATGATGAGCGCTATCACACTGCTGCGAATGCGCTTCATATCATTGCGAAAGATAATCCATACGTTTCGCATCAGTGGGTCTCCTTTGCATTCATGCCACCGCCGATCACTGCGGTTACGGCGGAATGCAGCAGTCCTTCGGCTCCCATAGTGGTGTCATGCGCCTGCTGCGGCAGATTGTGGTGAATGTATTCGATGATGATGAGCGCGATATCCACCACTACAATCAGCGCCAACCATACGACCAAGAAACTTATACCTGGTCCGACGATCATCATGACCGCGAAGAACACGACCGGCACGAGCCAGATGAGATGGAGGCCAAGGCGAATCAAGTGCGGGTACAGCCGTTCGAACTTTTCCGCCCTGCGCCGCACGCCCACGCCCCAAGTCGGGTCGGCAAGCATCTTGCGCACTGTAATCATGATGTTGCGATGGGAGCCGACTATTTCCAGTCGCTTCGTGTTGATCAAATCGGTGTCCGACAACTCACGGTTGAACAAATCGTTGAGATTGGCGAGCGCCGGTCGGCACAAGAGCGCCAACAGCAAGAACACCAGTGCGAACACTGTGGTTTGCAACAGCCGGGTCCAGAAGTTGGCATGATAGAAGCCGCCAATTGCCTCCCGCAGTGCTTCGACACCGTAGGTAAACGGCAGGAAGGGATACAGCATCTGATAGAAACGCGGCATCATCTCAATCGGATACATACCTCCTGCACCTGGTACTTGAAGTATCAGGAATATGACGCTTAGGGCCATGCCGATATGCCTGAACATCATGACCAGACTGTATGCGATGGATATGTAGGTCATCGAACAAACTATGGTGCCGAGATAATATGCCCACGGCACGTTGCATTGAATGCCGATGATGAGATTGCCTGATGCGATAACGAGTCCTTGCAGCGCGGCGACGATCATCAGTAGCAGCCAACGCCCGAGGAACGCCTGTTTCGGGGTGAGATGGTCGATACCTTCGGAATCGGCATCATTGCGCAGCAGCGTGAGCGCCACGAATGCACCTGCCCAGCAGGCCAGATTGGTGAAGAATGGCGCAATGGCTGTGCCATAGTTGCTCATCGGATAGTATTCACGGGTTGTCAATCCGACCGGGGATGCGAGGAATGCGGACACCTGATCCGCGTCCACGTTTGCGAGACCTTTGACCCCGGCCCATGCTTCGCTGGCACGCAGTACGGCGAAATCAGCCTGCGTGCGTTTCATGGAATCGTTTATCTGGTCGAGGGCTTCGCCGGTCTGCTGCATCACATCGAAGGTCGAGGCAAGCGTCTTGTCGAATTGATCGAGGCTTGCGTCAAGCTGGGTAAGGGATGCCGATGCGCCGCTCACGGTTCCCGATAGTGCGACAAGTTGGGTGGAGATACCGGTTAGATTAGCGTCGATTTTTGCTGACGCGTTCGCAGACAGCGCGGACAGACCGTTGGTCTTCTTGCTCAGTGCGTTGAGTGAATCGGATAGTTGTTTGTTTGAGGTTTGTATGGAAGACGGTATGCCATCGTTCAGTTGTTGTATTACGTCGATTTGTGAGGCGAGGTCGCTCTGCTGCTGTTTCGCCTGCGCGAGGGCATCAGAGTCGGCAAATTGGGAATTTGATTCCATTGCCGCAATGGCATCGCCTAACGCATCATTGGCGGATTCAAGGGTGGACAGTGAAGCACTGACCTTACCCGAGATTTCCTCTGCATTGCCGTTGATAGCACCCGCCGTGCCGTCAATCCGGCCTGAGAGAGCGCCGAATCCCGCTTGTCCTTGACTGGCCACGGCATTGAGGGATTGCTGGAATGATGAAAGGTTTGTGCGCGCAGAGTCAACGGATGATGCCGTGGTACTGATGCTTGCCGACAATGCGCTCGAACGACCCAAAATGTTTGCGATGCTGTGCCGCGCCTCAACAATGGTGGAGCGTGAGTCGTCGATAGCGGTCTGGGCATCGCCGACTTTGTTCTTTGCTGTGGTAATGCTGGATTGAACATCGCTGAGTTTCTTATCCAGTTGATTTGCCGTTCCGTTCAGCGAATCGTTCATTTTGCCGGCTTCTTTGGAAAGCGTTTTGGTGACCGTGGAGCTGACGGTGGAAACGAATGATTCGTTGATCTGCTGTTCGAGCGCATTGGCACCGGACTGTGTCACTCTCGGTGCAAGCGTATTGACTTTCTCGTTGACGTAGAACGTAAGTTCCGGACGCGTGAATTTTCCTTGCAGTACGCTCGTCAGGTCTGCGCTGAAGTCTTTGGGAATTATGATGGCCGCATAATATTCGCCGGATTCCACGCCATTTTTGGCTTGTTCTTCATTCACGAAACGCCATCCCAGGTCATGGTTGCCTTTGAGCGCTTTCATGGTCTGGTTGCCCACATTGAGTTCGGAACCGTTCACTGAGGTTCCTCGGTCGTTATTGGCCACTGCGATCGGAACATTACCGGTGTTGGCGTATGGATCAAGGTTCGCCGCCACGTTGAACCATGAGTACAGTCCAGGCACGAAGCAGGATGCGAGGACGATGATCACCGCGGCGGGCACTGCAAATATCCTACGAACATCCCGCACGAACACTTTCCATACATTGCGCATGCCAAGTCCTTCCCAATTGCGTCCATCAATCGTTAATCAGACAACAGAGTGTCTATTTAACCTGGACACATTATCGAGGAAAGGTTCACACAACGCAATGAACAGAGTCCACGATTGTGTTCATTGCCAATGCACAACTACCGCTTCGTATTCTTGCGCTCAGCGCTCGCGATACTGCAACAATGAAGTAATATTGCGCCAGATGCTACGCACACTTTTAGCTGCCGCCAGAGCCCGATACATCGATTTGCGTACCGGCACATCGCGCGCCGGCGCAACCGGTGTAGTCTCTTGCGCAAACTTGGATTTGAACGTAGTCAAGGCATGCAATGATGGAGCGAAATCGCTGCCCACACCCATCAAATCAACGCTTACGCAGCCTTCATTGCCTAAATCGCACATCATCGTATAGATGAGCTTGTCCGGCACAAGATTGCTCATCGCATCCGCGGACGCGCATGCATAGTAATACACCGCGCAACCTTCATATATGGTCACCATCAGCCATGCCACTACCCGCCCCTTGATACGGGCGGCAAATACGCGACAATGCTCATGCCCTAGGGCTTCCATCATGTCCACATAGTCCATGAGAGGAGCCGGCATGAAGCCATCGCGGTGCGCTGTATCCACCATGATGGAGTAATATTCGCTGAAATCCTCAACAGCGCGATTCGTTTCATCAGCGCATACGGCAGCAGACTCGCGCAATGCCTTACGCACATCACGACGGCCACGTTTGCGCATGCGCTCAAGAATCGCGTCCGCTCCACCCGCCAGATCAACAACAACAGTGGTGTCATACGGCACTGTCGAAAGCACTGGATGTGTACCCGTATCAGTCCAAAGATCAAGACGGACAAATACAATGCCTGAATCCGCTCGATGAACATATTCGCGAATAGCTCGAACCGCATTGCGCTCCACACCAGGATTAGGCACGATAAACCATACCGGTCCGTGAGCAGACCGCAGATATCGATAGCCATGCGTCTGATATTCAATCAGCGACAGCATGGCGACCGGCTCGCCTTGATCCAACACGGCCAGCACGCCCCACGGCTTGCGGCCATCAATAGTCTGCTGATAATCCGCCCAAATCTGGGTTTGTTCAAGCGGCATTGCGACATCGCAAGCAGAAGACTCCTCCACGAACGCTTCAAATGTTATCTTCTCAACCGTAAGCATTCCGACAACCTTTCTTACCCAATGCAGCTCAAATTAGAGGGGGGGGGGACGAATAAATCGGGGTAATTGCTGCACCTATCGCAGTACACGCCACTGCTCTGTTACATCCCCGCCGACAAATCGATTGATAATAGCGGTAAACTCGGGGTCGTCATGCTTGAATTGGTCGAAGTTACCAATACGCTGCCCATCATTGTCATTCACCATTGCCAATCATCCTTCACATGCACCAGCGGGCGAGGTCGGCAACCCGTTTGCGATAACCGGCGTCCAGGAAACGACCGTAGAGCGGCGGGCAATGATCGAATACTTCGACATTCACATCGGTCACACTGGCGCGCAGGGACTTGGTCAGCGTGCGGTCCACCAAAAGTTTGAGCCATTCTGCGCTGGATCCTTCGCATGTGAGAATCACACCGAGCTTCTTTTTGGGACCGCACTCATAGCCCGGCGTCAATGCGATCGGATAATACAGTCGGTCGATAGCTGCGATGAGTTTCGCTTCGAGGTTGTTGTAATAGACAGGCGAAACAACGATGATTGCATCTGCCGCATGGACCGCGGAGAGCAACTGCGGAAAATCATCATCCGGTTCGGCTGAGTTGGCAACGGAGTCGATACCCGGAGCAACGGGATGAATATCGAGATCCCGCAGATGGATTGTAGTTACGCTTGCTCCATAGAGCGTTAGCTCGGCCGCGGCGATGGCGGCGATGGCATCACCATTGCCGTTGATGGTGGGCGAACTGGTGATGATGAGTGCGTTCGACGAGGTCATGATTGGATTCCTTACGATGAAGATGGAGATAACAATTACCGCTTGCGACCAGCCTGATTGTTGAGTCGCACGCGCAGCGGCAGTAATGCGAGCAGTATCGCAGCGAACAGGCAGGCCGCACCTGCGGCAGCCCGGATGGAGTACATAGTGATAGCTGCACCACCGACCGCCGTGCCTACAGCGATGCCGACGTTGCCGAATGCAATCGACATGCCGTTGGCGAATTCAGGAGCAGTCGGCATGGAGGTGGTCACAATGTACTGCTGGAGACTATTGCCAACGCCAAACAGAATGCCCCAGAGAATCACTACGGCAACCTGAGCTATCGCCCGGCCAGGAATCAGCAGTACCGCAAGCAGAACAGCAAGCAATAACATGCCATAAACGAGTTGGGTGAACTGCGGCTCGGTGGAGAGCATACGGCCGGCTATCCAGCTGCCAAGCACACCAACCGCACCGAAGACGAACAGCATGACCGGCAATGCGACATCACCAATGCCCATTACCGCACTGAAATATTCGGTGATATAGGCGTAGAGGCTAAATGCCGACGCCTGCAAAGCAACAGTGGCGAGGAGCGAAATTCCCGCGACGGAAGTGAACACGGTTTTGACCTGTGCGAAGTAGCCGGATTGGCGTTCGGCAGGAATCGCCGGCATCAACATCCACACCATGATGAAAGCCAGCAGGGATATGGCTGAGAGTGCAATCATTTCCGCAGCCACTCCCATACGGTCCGCAATCATGCGCGAGAGCGGAAGACCGACCACCGTGCCGGCTGATAATGCCATCATCACTTTGGAGACCGCTTTCGGCGCTTGCTTTGGTTCCACACTGGCGGCAGCCACGGTGAACGCGGATGAGAGGAACACGGGCTGCGCGATGGCGGGAATAATGCGGGCGATCAGCGCCGTAGCGAACACTGTCGATACTGCATACCAAATATTGCACACCGTAAACACCGCCATGCTGGCCAGCGCAATGGTTTTCCGGTCGAATCCCGATAATGCCGCGGGAAGGAAGGCTCCGGAGAGTCCGACCGCGATTGACCATGCGCTGACCATGATGCCGGCTTGTGCCAGATTCACTTGAAACAGCTTGGCGACGTCCGGCAGAATGCCGATAATCGCGGTTTCCGAGCATAGAATCGCGAACGTGCAGGCCATCAGGCATGGCACGACGAAGCGACGATGGGCAAGCGTCACCGTCACTTCACCTCTTGAAGGATCTGGAAGATCTCGTCACGGTCGAGCTGCTTGCAGCAACCGGGCTGGATGTTGCAGGTATCAGCCACCTTGCGGAGGGTTTCATCGTCGGCCGCCGTGTCGCCGAGCTCATGCAACGTGGTAGGCAGACCAATCTCCTTGATGAATTGGGCGAGCGCATCAATACCGGCAAGTGCGACTTCAAGCGTGTCCTTACCTTCCGGGTCGATGCCCCAGATCTCGGTGGCGAAGCGAGCGAACTTTTCCGGTGCGGCCGGAGCAAGGTGACGGTACAAAGCGGGATGAATCACCGCAAGGCCTTCGCCGTGGATGCAGTTGGTGAATGCGCCGAGCTGGTGCTCGATCTGATGGCACTGGAAGTCGGTGACCTTACCGATTTTCAGGATGCCGTTTTCGGCCATCGCAGAGTCCCACATGAGTTCGCTGCGAGCCTCATAGTCGTTCGGGTTGGCGACCATCTTGCGGATATTGCGGATGATGTTGTGCATGATCGCCTCGTTGATGTCGTCGGAGACGTTGTCGGTTCGCGGCGAGCCGAAATAGGTTTCCATGCAATGGCTGAACGAATCGAAGGCACTGGAAATAGCCTGACGGAATTTCACGGTGAGCGTATAGCTCGGATCAAGCACCGCGAAGCAAGGCGTGGCCGCGAACAGACCACCCTTGATGTTCACGGCCTCGTTGGTGATGACCGCGCCACCGTTCATTTCCGAACCAGTTCCGGAAACGGTGGGCACTGCGCCGACCGGCAGCGAATCGGTCGGGAAGCGACGCTCCTTATATTCCATGTCCCACAGGTCTTCGTCGAGTTTGGCTTGCGAGGCGACGGCTTTGGAACAGTCGATGGTGGAACCGCCGCCAACCGCCAGAATGAAGTCCACGTTGTTTTCACGTGCGAGTTTGGCGCCTTCCTGAACCTTTGCATACGTGGGGTTGCCCATGATGCCGCCGAAATCGACGATGGTTTTGCCGGCCTCGGTGAGAATTCCCGTGATCTCGTCATAGATGCCGTTGCGCTTGATTGAGCCGCCGCCATAGGCGAGCATCACGGTCTCGCCCATGTTTGGCATTTCCTTGGTGAGTGCATCACGCACGGAATCCTTGCCGAAATAGATGCGGGTCGGGTAGCTGAATGCGAAGTTACGCATAATGTGCCTTTCATTGTTTTTGTTGCCATAACTTATGTTTCGTTATTTTATAACACGCTCTGTTACTTATTACTCAGTGTGTGGTATAAACAATATTACTGGCTTGAAAATCAAGCAAGAGACACAACGAAACAGTATGATGATTACGCCACACAGACACGGATGATGTGGCATAAACCAAGAAAGGAGCAGCCATGAACGAATCCGATCTGCGAGTCCTTCGAACCCGTGCGGCAATCAAATCGGCGTTCGAGCAGATGGTGTGCGAGCTTGATTACGATCAGCTCACCGTCAGCGAGCTCGCATCACGAGCCCATATCAACAGAAAGACGTTCTACCTGCACTATCAGTCCATCGACGAACTCATGGACGATGTAGTAATCGAACCAACCGTCGCGGAATTCACCGGCAAGGATGTGTCATACGCCAGCATCGACGACATCGCCGGCATTGTCAGGTTCTATATGACGATGGCCACGAAACAGTCGAAACTGCATGAACGCATCATGTGCGAGCCAAGCTATCGCTCCGTTTATGAACGTATCAGCCGCCGCATTATGGACTACCGCCGCGAACACAACAAGGGCGCGCTGCATCTCGACCCATTGGCCGAGAACATCGTATACGCGTTCTTCGAGTCGAACTCCCCCACCTTGTACCGCCAATGGGTCGCCGACGGCAAGAAAATGCCATTGGAAGACTTCATTGAACTGTCGATTGGATTGGTCACGCATGGCATGGCCTACGCCGTGCCGGGATATCAGCAGCAGCTCGATCATCAGTCGACCGATTCCAGCGCGTCCAACCAATAATCCCCACATCATCCGAATTCTCACATCATCCGTATCTGCAGAAAGGCCATCCCATGTATGCTGTTCGCCAACCGCGTATGCTGATTTTGCGAAAGACCTTCGCCATTGCCGGCACACTGGTTCTTTCCGGCGCGATGCTTGCAGGCTGCGGCGCCAGCCAGACGTCCAGCGTCACCGGCACAACCACACACCCCAATTCCAACAGTCAATCCGCAGACGCCGCCCAGCAGCCAATCTCCACGTCAAATGCGCTGATCTTCTACTTCTCGATGCCTGAACCCACTGGGACCGACACTCGGGCTGGAGCCAGCCGCGTCGTACGCGACGGCGAACTATATGGCAACGTGGAGCTCATCGCCAATCTCATCCAACAGCAGACCGGCGCAGACCTGTTCCGCATCGACACTGTTCAGGAATATCCGGCCGACCATGACGAGCTCATCGACTTCGCCGTCAACGAGATGAACAACAATAACGAACCGGAACTGCGGAACACCATCGCCGACCTCGATAGCTACAGCACCGTGTTCATCGGTTTCCCCATCTGGAACGCCCAATTGCCAATGCCGTTGCACACCTTGTTCGATAGCTATGACTTCTCCGGCAAGACCATCGTGCCGTTCACCGTGCACGGCGGATCCGGATTCGCCGGCACCATCGAACAGATCAAGGAATTTGAGCCGAACGCCACCGTAATCGATAACGGTTTCTCCGTCTCCCGCAACGACGTGGGCAGCGCAGACGCCGATCTAGACGCCTGGATCAAGTCGCTCGAAGCCTAAGCCTTAAGCCATTCCCCTCTCTCTTATTTCGCATCACACCCATATGCAGGCGCGAGCCTACCCAAAAACATCAATCTCGCTAAGGAGAATCATCCATGCCCACCGCAACTCGCGCGCGAATCATCGCAGCACTTTCCACCATCATGCTGACGTTGCTGCCACTGCTCGCAGGATGCACATCATCGAACAGCACCCAGACGAACAATACGACTGCGGCACCGCAATCCTCATCCGGCAACAGTAACGACACATCCGGCAACGGCGATCTCGGAAAAGTACTTATCGCCTACTACTCGTTCAGTGGCAACACCGAAAATGTAGCCGAGAAGGTGCATGAGCGTTTCCCCGACGCAGACATGTTCAAAATCGAACCGGCTGAATCATATGGCAACTACTCCGAAGCCGCCGCTCGCGCCGAAAAAGAGCATGACGAGAACGCACGACCAGCCGTGACGAACCACGTCGAGAACATGGACCAGTACGACACCATCTTGCTTGGCTACCCCATCTGGTGGGGCACGGCACCGATGTTCATCGCCACGTTCCTCGAATCCTACGATTTTGACGGCAAGACCATCTATCCGTTCTGCACAAGCTCATACACGCCAATCGAGGACAGCTACGACTTGCTGCGCAAAGCCGCGCCGAATGCGACCATCGGCGATGGCCTGACAGCAAACTCCAACGACGCCACCAACCAGTGGCTGAATAAGCTCACCAGCGAAACCGCCCGGTAGCGATCAGGCAACGAGCCAAGAGACATCATGCTTTCATCCGCCAACCAGTCAAGCATCATGGACCCGATTCCGCGCGAGCATCTCGCATCCATCACCATTGACGATGCGAGCGGGCTGGCTCGTTGCCGATTCTTCGCTTTCGATACATCAGTTCATATCGACGTGCGAATCGACGACGATGACCTGCCGAGGGTTACCACGCTCTTGCAATCGCTTATCGAGCATTGCCGCACATTCGAACGCTTGTTCTCACGCACATTGCCGCATTCCGACGTATCTGCCATCAATAATGCTCACGGCGAATGGATTCGCATTGATTCGCAAACGGCCAGACTCATCGAAGCGGCAAAGCATTACTGCGAGGAGAGCGAAGGCCTGTTCGACATCACCATCGGGCCATTAGTGCGACTGTGGAATTGGCGCAATCAGACGGTTCCTTCGCAAGCAGCGGTAGCGACCGCACTCCCCCACGTTGACTTTAGAACCATTGAGCTTGAACAGGATATAGCCGCCGGCGAATACCGATGCCGCCTATCCGACCCTCAATCCATCATCGATCTGGGAGGTATAGCCAAAGGATGGATTGCCGATCAGCTTGCGGCAATCCTGCTGGAGGCAGGCTGCACGAATTTCCTCATTGATTTGGGCGGCAACACGGTCATGCATGGTATCCCATCGCCGCATCATGGGTGGACCGTCAGTATTCCTTGCCCCACCGCTCCTGCCGAGCCGATAATCATGCTGAAATATCAGCCCACGGCATCTTCAGGTCCAGTGGAATCCACTGCATCGTTTGCATCGTCTGTATGTTCGCGCATCGACGAACCCCGCGCGAACTTACAAACGAATTGCTCGCCAAAATCGTTTGTATGTTCGCGCGGTACTTGTGAGGGCGCGAACTTACAAACGATTTCAGCTAAACATGGTATTTCAATAGTCACCAGCGGCACTTATGAGCGACATTTCGTTGCCGATGGCGTTGCATACCACCACATTCTCGACCCGCATACCGGCTATCCAGTCTGCACTGATCTGGCGAGTGCAACCATCATCGCCAATGCATCATTGGATGCGGAAGGCTATTCGACCACGATGCTTGCACTTGGATCAATGCGAGCCAAACGATTCGTTGACTCGCGTCCGGAGATTCTCGCCGCGGTTCTTATCCGCCGCGACGGCACGTTGATACGAATCGGCTGCTAACCCCGAGGGCGCTCTGCGCGACCGAATGGCTGCCTCCCAGATACGGAACGGCCTCGACTCATGACATCACTGATGCCCTTTACGGCGGCGCGGAGCGAGTGCTGCGGGACCATGCTGCTTCAAGGCGAACAGTAGTGCACGCATGCCGCCGATGCGTGGATTCGGGCTCTTGCCACGCGCAATGCGATGCATTTGCAGCTCGAACCAGCTGATAACCAAGATGCCGCCGAACGCCTTATCTAGCGGCTTGACGCCGGTCGAAACCCTTGGCAAATCAACGCTTCCACACCACCCATCGCGGATGATGCGGTTCGGCAGGTCCGGTACAAGCGCGAGCGGTCGCGCAATGCCGATCATCTGCGTGATGCCTTCGTTCAGCGCATGTTCCATGTCGTCCGCGTTGCGGAATCCGCCAGTCAGTGCGATTGGTACACTCAGCTCGCCTTTGATGCGGCGCGCGAAGTCGGTGAAGTAGACTCCTCGCCTGCGATCCTCAGCCGCACCGTCATTGGTCTGGATAACCGGCTTGGAGTACGTGCCACCAGAGATATCGATAAGGTCAACGCCACGAGCTTCCAGCTGTTTCATGACCCAGATGGATTCCTCTTCGTTGAATCCCCCAGGCGCCCCATTCTGCTCGTTGACCTTGATGGCGATCGGCACGTCGGATGAATTCAGCTTCACGGCAATCGGGAAGTCTGGTCCAACCGCCGCACGTACCGCATCGAATACGTCGAATAAGAAGCGTGCGCGGTTTTCAAGACTGCCGCCGTATTCGTCGGTACGGCGATTATCAAGCGGCGAAAGAAACTGGTTGATGAGGTAACCGTGCGCCGCGTGAATCTCCACACCGGTGAAACCGGCCTTCTTGGCGATGCGTGCCGTATTGGCAAATCGGCGAATAATGTCGTGAATCTGTTCATGCGTCAACTCGGTCGGCTCAGCAAAAAACTTCCCGTATTCGCCGTCAACTTTGCCTGCACTTGGCGCAACAGGATGCTGATTGATGGTAATGGGCGACTGGCGGCCGGGATGATTGATCTGTATCCAGCAGTGCGTGCCATTCTCGGCACCAGCTGCCGCCCATCGGCGCAACATGGGGAGGTCTCGTTCGTCTTCAACGGCAATGTTGCCGGGTTCGCCAAGCTGAGTGTGGTCGACCATCACATTGCCGGTGATGAGCACGCCAGCGCCGCCCTGCGCCCAAGCACGATAAAGGCGAACATGAGCCTCGGTCGGCGCGCAGTCGTGCGAAGCGAGCGCCTCGTTCATCGCGGATTTGTAAAACCGATTCTTCACCGTCACACCGCAAGGCAGAGTCAGTGGTTCAGCGACCGGTGTTACCGCCTTCTTGTCATTTGCCATAATAATCAACTTTCCAAACGTCCATATTTTTACAGTTGTCTAAATTAGCATAAACTTGGACAAGTGCAAAATTCTGGACGATAGGATATGCTGAAAAGTCATGAAGAAAGACCTCACCGGCAAGATCACACGCGGCACACAGCGCACGCTCGATGCGTTCTTTACCGCAATCACAGCATTACTTGCTGAAAAACCGTTCGCCGACATCAGTGTCAACGAACTATGCGAACGCGCTGGCTACCCACGCGCCACGTTCTATAACTATTTCGAAGACCGCGACGACTTGCTGAACTACTGCTGGACCGCACTGTCTAAGCAGGCCAATCTTGCCGATCTCGCACTGACCGCGCCGGAGCACCGTGTGGATACGGCGCTCGACGCAATGGCCGACATATTGGAGTCCAATGCAGACTTGCTCCGCACAGTACTGGAGAACAACCCGCCTGAAGGTCCGCTATTCTCCAGTCTGCACATGTTCATCGAGAATCAGGCACGTGAAATCATTCGCACCTGCATTGACCGCGACCGCTTCACTTTACCGACCGATCTGATTGCCGACCATTATGCCAACACTGTGATGCTGGTGCTTGATTGGGCGTATCTGCGCGGTCATACGCTCAGCCGTACGCAGCTTCACGATTACGCACATGCATTATTGCGTGGCGTGGAGTAAGTATTACTTCCCGATCATTCACATGCCAGCAAGATCGAAGAAATGCTCGATGATGGCATCGTTAAGAAGTCGACCTTTGCGCGTGGGAACAACGCGGGTGTGATGTGCGGCATCTGAAACGATGGTGATGAGGCCTTCCTCAACCATCGGCTGCAATTGACCCACGTCAATGGGTTTCAAACTCATTGACGAATCAGTCACAGCGGTCTGGTCGCCCATTGCGGCGAGGGCATGATTGATTCGCTCCAAATCGAGGCCTTCATGGATGCGCAGGCCAAGCATAATGAGTTCCTCGAGATTCTCCGTAGGGGTAATCTCCTCACTACCACCCCACGGGATTCGGTTTTCGTTGATGGCGGTTCCCCATAGCTTCGGATGGGCGATATCCCACGCACGTAAGGCGTTGACTGAAGGCCGAGCGTTGTAATGGCTATGTGCTCCCGGGCCCAAGCCTGTCCAGTCAACGTTGCGCCAGTAGCCAAGATTGTGCTGACTTTCGTATCCGGGCTTTGCCCAGTTAGATACCTCGTACCATGTGAGACCGGCTGCAGTGAGCAGATCGTCGGCAATCTCGTATTTGGCGGCCTCATCGTCATCGTTCGGCTTAGGCAAAGTGCCTGCGGCAATCTGCCTACCCATTTTGGTAGTTGGTTCCACCGTTAGAGCGTATGAGGAAATGTGATTGACTCCAAGATTGATGGCGGTCTGTACTGAAGTGCGCCAATCGTCAAGGCTCTCCCCCGGCGCACCATAAATCAAGTCAACGCTGGAGCGAAGCCCGGCCTTATTCGCAGCTTCGACTCCGGCAGCCACATTGGCCGGCGTGTGCGTGCGGTCAAGGGTTTTGAGCACATGCGGCACAGCGGATTGCATGCCGAAGGAGATGCGGGTGAAGCCGCCCTCGGCAAGACGGTTGATGTAATACTCGTTGACCGTATCCGGATTGGCTTCAGTGGTGATTTCAGCGCCAGATTGGATTCCCCAGGTCTTACGAATGGCATCGAGCATCGCGACCAAATCGTCGGCAGACAAAATGGTCGGCGTACCGCCACCAAAGAACACAGTGGAAACTGCCGGCTCCTCGATACCGCGGTCAAACTGCCATTGCCTAACCAGTTCCATCTCACGAATGATCATGTTGGCGTAATTGCCGCGTGAGGCTCCCGCACCGAGATCGACCGCTGTGTATGTATTGAAATCACAGTAGCCACAACGGCGAAGGCAGAATGGGACGTGGATGTAGATTTCGTAGGTCATGGGTGCGACTCCCCTCAGTCAGCCATGCTGACAGCTCCCCTCTGGGAGGGGAGCCAGGACTGAATCTGACTCCCCTCCCAGAGGGGAGCCGAACTAACATCAACCTTCCGTCTTTTGCGCGGCGCGAATCTTGTCTTTGGTGTCGCGGTCGTTGGATTCCTCGCCAGTGGAAAGCGCTGCGATGAACGCCTCCTGCGGCACCTCCACATGGCCGAGCATCTTCATGCGCTTCTTGCCGGCCTTCTGCTTTTCGAGCAGCTTGCGCTTACGCGTGATATCACCGCCATAGCACTTGGCCAACACATCCTTGCGCAGTGCACGAATGTTCTCACGGGCGATGATGCGCGAACCAATGGCGGCCTGAATCGGAATCTCGAACTGCTGGCGCGGAATCAGGCCGCGCAGTTTCTTGGTCATCATCACACCATAGCTGTACGCCTTATCTCGGTGCACGATGGCGCTGAACGCATCCACTTTCTCGCCTTGGATGAGGATATCCACCTTGACCAGATCAGCGGTCTGTTCGCCATCCTCATGGTAGTCAAGCGATGCATAACCCTTAGTGCGAGACTTCAGCTGATCGAAGAAATCAAACACGATTTCCGCGAGCGGAATGCGGTAGTGCATCTCCACACGATCGGTGGAAATATATTCCATCGTGCCCATGATGCCACGATGATCTTGGCATAGGTCCATCACAGCACCGATAAATTCCTTCGGCGTGATGATGTCGGCGGCCACCATCGGTTCCACAATCTTCTTGATTTTGCCGTCCGGGAATTCGCTCGGATTGGTCACATGATGTTCGCTGCCATCTTCAGCGGTCACATCATAGGTGACGTTCGGAGCGGTCTGAATCAGGTCCAAACCAAACTCGCGAGACAATCGCTCATTGACAATCTCCATGTGCAGCAGACCAAGGAATCCGCAGCGGAAACCGAAGCCCAAAGCCACGGAGGTTTCCGGCGTGTAAATCAGGGCTGCATCATTGAGCTTGAGCTTGTCAAGCGCGTCACGCAGTTCCGGGAACTGAGCATTGTCAATCGGGAACAAACCGGCGTACACCATCGGCTTGGGATCGCGGTAGCCGGGCAATGGCTCGGTTGCCGGGCGGACCGCGGAGGTCAACGTGTCACCCACCTTGGACTGGCTCACATCCTTGGCACCGGTGATAATGTAGCCGACTTCGCCGGCACCGAGCGCCTTGGTACGCATCATATCCGGACTGATAACGCCAATTTCAATCGGATCATGGGTCATACCGATACCCATCATGTGCACTTTTTCACGATCGCGCAGCTCGCCATCCTCCATACGAATGTAGGTCACGATACCGCGGTACGAATCATAGACGGAATCGAAAATCAGCGCACGGGCCGGAGCCTCCGGGTCGCCATGCGGCGCCGGCACTTCCAACACAATGCGGTCAAGCAGTTCAGCCACGCCTTCACCGGTCTTGCCGGAGACGCGCAACACATCACTCGGATCGCAGCCAATCAGACCAGCAATTTCCTCAGCGTGCTTGTCCGGCTCAGCGGAAGGCAAATCAATCTTGTTGAGCACAGGAATGATGGTCAAATCATGGTCGATGGCCATATACAGGTTGGAAAGCGTCTGCGCTTCAATGCCTTGTGTGGCATCCACCAGCAGTACCGCACCCTCGCATGCGGCCAATGCGCGGGAGACCTCGTAGGTGAAATCCACATGACCGGGGGTATCAATCATGCCAAGCGTGTATTCCGTACCATCGAACGTCCACGGCACGCGCACAGCCTGAGACTTGATGGTGATGCCACGCTCCTGCTCGATATCCATACGATCAAGGAAACGGTCACGCATCTCGCGCTCGGGCACGATGCCGCTCAACTGCAAAATGCGATCGGCCACGGTGGACTTACCGTGATCGATATGCGCGATAATGCAGAAGTTACGAATCAGTGACTGATCAGTGGAACCCGGCTGATTGTGTTGGACGACCAACGCATTCCTCCTCTTGGCATATACTCAAACTTCACTTAGTGTAGCCGAGGGACTGTATTCGGCGTGGCACCGCGCGGGTTTTTCCGGGGTGCATGCTATCCTCTTACTTTTGTATGTCCTTGTAAAACACATCGTTTGGAGTAAACGTGGCAAACATTAAGTCGCAGAAGAAGCGCGTGCTCACCAATGAGAAGCGTCACCTTCGCAACGTGGCTGTGAAGTCCGGCCTGAAGACCGCTATCCGCGCCACTCGCGAAGCCATCGCCGCCGGTGACAAGGCTGCCGCCGAGGCCGCCTACAAGGTCGCTGCCCAGAAGCTCGACAAGGCTGCTGGCGCTGGCGTGATCCACAAGAACCAGGCCGCTAACCGCAAGTCCGGCCTCGCTGTGGCTATCAACGCTCTGTGAGCATAAGCCGATAAGGTTTTAGCAAACCCTGCAGTCCATTTGGATTGCAGGGTTTTTGTTTTGCCTACTTTCACCATTTCACTATTGAAACGCAGGACTATTGAGCATCCGAATCTTCGCCAGATTCGTTTTCGACAAACTCATCATTATCAACGTTCGAGGATGAGCGAGGCGTAATATCCGGACGTTGAAGGTACCGCTTCTCCCCCGGCAGATATACATGAGTGCGTGGCACAGCACCCGGCATCGTTACATTGAACGCTACCGAAAGCACACGAATCAGTACCACCACCACGACGATCAGAATATCCAATACCATTTCCGAGCGCATATCGAATAAGCCGTGCTCTGAGCCGCGCCACGCCAGCACGGTCAATATGCAGCCGACAAATGAGGGAATGGCATACAGGTGCCTGTCGCGAATAATCATCGGCACATCACCGAGGAATATATCGCGAATCAAACCACCAGCAAGCGCGGTGAACATGCCAAGGAATATAGCAGTCATTCCGGAAGTGCCAAAGGCCAAGGCTTTAGCGGTGCCGTTAACGGCGAACAGGCCGAGACCCAAAGCGTCAACGACAATCATCGTCCATTTCAATTGTCTAATTTCGGGATGAGCCACTACCGCAATCGCACCGGAGAACAATGTGGTAAGCACGAATCCTTTATCCGTGATGCCCACCGGCGGCAAGTCTCCCAGCATCACATCACGAAACAGACCGCCGCCAAGTGCGGTAAGCCAACCGCACAGCATGATGGAGAAAATATCATAGCCTTTTTGAATTGCGGCCAAGCCACCGGAAAGCCCCCAACACAGGATGGCGAGATATTCGATGCCCAAGAACACCGCATTGCTCTCCAACGCCACCTGCATGAATACCGTTCCCCTTCCTAGTGCATGATCGCTTTATGAGCTTACACAAAAATGATGCCCTATGGCATCGCCATAGGGCATCATTACAGGACATTAATTAGACACGCCGTCTAATTCAGCACACCTTCCACATCCAGTTGTGCGGATCTTCAATCTCACCGAGCTGAATGCCGAGCAGCTTGTTGCGCAGTGCAACGGTCAGCTCGCCAGAACCACCGTCTGCAACGGTGACATCGAACTTCTCGGACTTGAAGCGACCAATCGGGGTGATGATGGCGGCGGTACCGCAAGCGAACACCTCAGTGACCTCACCGGACTTGATGTCTTCGAGCAGCTGATCGATAGCAATCATGGTCTCGACCACATCACGGCCCTCATCCTGCAGCAGCTGAATCAGGGAACGACGGGTGACACCCGGCAGAATGTTGCCAGTCAGGGACGGGGTCTCAACGTGGCCATCCTTGTGGACAACCATCATGTTCATGCCGCCGAGCTCCTCGAGGTAGGTCTTGGTGGCGGCATCCACGAAGCAGACCTGCTGGCAGCCGTTGGCGATACCGGTGTATTCGCCGAGCAGGGATGCGGCGTAGTTGCCACCGCACTTGGCGAAACCAGTGCCGCCAGGGCCAGTGCGGAACCACTTGTCTTCCACCCAGATACTCACCGGCTTCACGCCGCCCGGGAAGTACGGGCCGGAAGGAGAAGCAATCACGCAGTAGTCGACTTCCTGAGGTGCACGCACACCAAGGAACGGCTCGGAAGCGAACATGAACGGACGCATGTACAGCGTGTACTCGCGACGGGACGGAACCCAAGCGGCATCGCGCTTGACCAGCGCGGCCACAGAGCCGAGGAAGTCATCAATCGGCAGCTCAGGCAGGTACAGACGCTTGGCGGAGTTCTGGAAACGCTCGGCGTTGGCATCCGGGCGGAACAGCCAAGTGGAACCATCGGCGTGACGGTATGCCTTCAGACCTTCGAAGCACTCCTGTGCGTAGTGAAGCACGGAAGCACCCGGATCCATCTTCAGCGGAGCGTACGGCTCAACGCGGCGATCGGACCAACCTTCACCCTTGGTCCAGGTCATGTGGGTCATGTTATCGGAGAACACCTGGCCGAAAGCCGGCTTGTCGATGAGGGATTGACGCTTCTCATCGGATGCGGGGTTGTCGTTCGGCAGTACGGTGAACGGTTCGGTGAGCTTATCAAGCGCTGCCGGATCGTGGTGCGTGTTTTCAGTCATTAGTCGTTACTTCTTCTTGACTTGGCGGTGTGGACCGCCGTGATAGTGGTTGGTTATGCGCTTGTGGCGCAAGCTCTGTGGATACTTTCGCACACACACGCATAACGAGTGTAAGAGTTTTCACATGGTGAAAATGAAGAACCCGCATTCTAGATTTCTCTAGACGCGGGTTCGACGATTTTGTTATGAGTTCGTCTGTGCGCTATCGCGTTTCAGACGTACGACTCACTTAGCGTCGGCAGCCGGAGCAGCGTCGGCGTCGGCAGCCGGAGCGGCAGCTTCCGGAGCAGCGGTGGACTCGGTAGCGTCTTCCGGAACCTCAACGGTGACCACGGACTCTTCCGGATCCTCAACGTCGAGCTCAACACCCTCAGGCAGCACGACGTCCTTAGCGAACACCTTGGTGCCGTCGGTCAGGCCCTCAACGCTCACAACGATCTTCTCAGGCAGGTTGGCAACGTCAGCGCGAACCTTGAGCTCCTGAATGTCGACGAATGCCACGGCAGCGCCCTTCGGCGTGCCTTCAACGAAGACCGGCACCTCAACGTCGATCTTCTCGCCGGCCTTGACCTCGAGGAAGTCGATGTGCTCGATGATGCGCTTGACCGGGTTCTTCTGCACGTCCTTGACGACGGCCATCTTGGTCTCGCCGCCGAAAGCGATGCTGAACAGAGCGTTGGTGTGACGCAGAGCCAGGGTGGTCTCACGCATCGGCAGAGTCACGAAAGCCGGATCTTCACCGCCAGCGTAGATGGTTGCCGGGATCTTCTTGGCAACGCGCAGACGGCGAGCAACGCCCTTGCCGAACTCAGTACGGGTTTCACCCTCGAGCTTAATGGTGGTAGCCATAATGGATACTCCTTGTTTTTTTGGTGTTACTTATCGTTTTGTCTGTTTGACGCCACGACGCGCCGCAGACCAGCACCCAAGGAGGTGAAATCTCACGCCGAGTCGATAACGGAAAATGCGGGCTCTCTCGAGACTGTATCTTCCCTCGCCAAAGCAACACGCTTTGGCTCGACCGCGTCGCGTGGTAAACCACGCTCCCTTCGCCTACAAACAGTCCACCGGACTGTTCGCTTCACGGCTCAGCCATGCCAAAGCAACAGCAATCAAGTATACACAAGACCATGACTTTCATTTGCATACAAAAAAGGAGCCTCAATCGAAATTGAGACTCCCAGTAACTACTCGATTACTCCATTACGCGAGCAATTCCTTGACAGCGGCGATGACGGCTTGCAAACTCTTCTTCGCATCACCGAACAACATCTGCGTGTTGTCCTCGAAGTAGAGCTCGTTCTGAATGCCGGCGTAGCCCATGCCACGGCCACGTTTCATGACCACTACGTTCTGAGCCTTGTCGACATCGAGAATCGGCATGCCGGAGACCGGAGTGCCAGGGCGGCGGGCGGCAGGGTTGGTCACATCGTTAGCGCCAACGACCAGAGCCACGTTGGCTTGCGGGAACTGCGGATTGATCTCATCGAGGTCGACGAGTTCCTCATAAGGCACGTTGGCTTCAGCCAAGAGCACGTTCATGTGACCTGGCATACGGCCTGCCACCGGATGAATAGCGTAGGAAACCTCAACGCCGTGGCTCTTGAGCAGCTCGCCAAGGTCAGCCAGTTCGCGCTGAGCCTGAGCCTGAGCCAGACCGAAGCCGGGCACGAAGATGACCTTCTCGGCATAGACGAGCTGGACAGCCAGATCGTCAGGCGTGGTTTCCTTCATTGTGCCTTCCGGACCGTCACCGGCTGCAGCGGCACCGGAACCGCCACCGAAGCCACCGGCGAGCACGGAAATCAGCGGACGGTTCATGGCCTGGGCCATGAGGATGGACAGGGTCACGCCTGCAGAACCGACCAGAGCGCCAGCCACAATCAGAGCCACGTTGTCGATGGCCAGACCAGACATAGCCACTGCAGTACCGGTGCAAGCATTGAGTACGGAAATCACAACCGGCATGTCTGCGCCACCGATAGGAATGACGAAGACCAGACCGTAGCACAGGGCGAACACGGTGGTCAGAATCGACCAAAGCAATCGCTGCTCAGGCTGCACGCACAGCATCACCAGAGAAGCGATGGAGAGCACTGCGAACAGAATGTTCCACACACCCTTGCCCGGCAGCGCCAGCTTCTTGACCCACTTGATACCCTGCAGCTTGCCGGCTGCGATCAGCGAACCTGTGAAGGTTACGGAGCCGATGAGAATGCCGAGGCCAGCGGTAATAAGCACCACGATATCCGGAGTGCCGTCCTTGGTGAGAATGTCGTTCAAGGCCACAAGTGCTGCTGCGCCACCGCCCACGGTGTTGAACACAGAAACCAGCTGCGGCATGTCCGTCATCTTGACCTTCTTGGCGGAGACCACACCGGCCACGGCACCAATCAGGATGCCGACGACCAGCACCACCACAGCAACAATATTCACGAAGCCCTTGGCGAAGAGCACCACGAATGCCATCAGCGCGGCTACGACCATGCCGAATGCGGAAATCTGGTTGCCCTTACGCGCGGTCTTCGGGGAGTTCATGAAGTGCAGGCCGACCACGAACATGACGGCGGAGAACAGGTATACGAACCATGCAACGATGTCGATGGTTCCCACGGTTGCGGAGGTCATTACTTCGACTCTCCCTTCTTCTCATTCTTGTTGGACTTGAACATCTCCAGCATGCGGTCGGTGACCACATAGCCGCCAACCACGTTCATCGTGCCGAGCACTGCAGCTAGGAAGATGAACACGTAGGCTAGCGGGCTGTTGGCTTCCGCCGCCACAATCACCACACCGACGATAACGATGCCGTGAATGGAATTGGCGCCTGACATCAGCGGAGTATGCAAGGTGGCCGGCACTTTGCCGATAACCTCGATACCGATGAGCAGTGCGAGAACAAATAAGGTGATGGATACAACGAGTGTAGGCATAATCGTCTTCTTCCTTGACTCTCGATTACTCGGTCTTCTCAGCCGGTGCTTCAGCTCGACCGGCGACCACCAGAGCGTTGTCCAGTTCTTCGCTCAAATCCTGGCTGAGCTTGCCGTCACGAATGAAGTGCACGAGAATATCCGCGACATTGCGAGACAGTAGGTTGGATGCGGTAGTAGCCACGCCGGAAGCCAGATACGGGGCGCCGATCAGCTTGACGCCGCCCTCGGTGACCTGCTCCCCCACTGCGGAACCTTCAACGTTGCCGCCCAGTTCGGAAGCGGCGCAGTCAACGACTACGGCACCGCGATGCAGTCCATTCACGCCGGCTGCAGTCAACAGCACCGGAGGCTTGCGGCCAGGAACCTTGGCGGTGGTGATAATGATGTCGAATCCCGCTGCCTTCTCATCAACTGCAGCCTGCTGCTGAGCCTGTTCTTCAGCGGTCAGCGCACGAGCGTAACCACCCTCGCCTTGACCTTTGGAGAAATCAAGTCCCAAATCAAGGAACTTGGCGCCAAGAGATTCGACTTCACCCTGGGAAGCCGGGCGCACATCGTAAGCGGTTACGACGGCACCGAGTCGACGCAACGTACCAATGGCCTGCAGACCGGCAATACCAGCACCCAGCACCAGAGCCTTGGCCGGGCGAATGGTGCCTGCAGCAGTGGTCATCATCGGTAGGAATGAGCCATAGGCATCGGCTGCGGCGATGGCAGCCTTATAACCCATAACCGAGTTCTGTGAAGTCATCTCATCCATCGACTGTGCACTTGACAGCTTGCGAGGCAACTTTTCGATGCCGATGCCCACCAGTCCAGCCTGTTCGAGAGCAGTGATGTAATCGGCGTCCGTAAAGGAGCCGAGCATGCCGATAACCCACTGTCCCGGCTTCAGCGAAGCCACGATTTCAGCAGACGGCCTGTCCACAAAACCGAGCGCATCAGCCTCGGCAAGCACTGTGGCACGGTCGGCGACCTTTGCGCCGGCCTTCTCATAATCCTCATCGGTGTATTCGGCAGCAATGCCGGCACCGGATTCAATAATGCAGGAAACTGCACTCCTCTTCAACCGGGTGACGATATCCGGCGTCAACGCAACGCGGGATTCGGTTTCGGACGTTTCGTTCACAACGCCGAATACCACGGTGGCTTCTTGGTTTTGCGCCATGAGAGCCCTTTCTGTTCTACTTTGAATGGAAATGGTTATCCAATGTGCAAGTGTAACCGCTATCGATACCAAGATGCAGCTTTTTCTTACGGATGCGTAGGTTTTTCCTACGGTTGCGTAAGGTGACGAGTTCGGCTCACACGATTACAATTTGAACTTTGAGAAACGTTCAGGCGCATGAAAGCGGCGACTGAACGACAGTGAAATGTATAGCAGGAGCAAGAATTGTCGGTTATCAATTCCTTCACGCAGCACACCATTGACCTCACTCGTAAAGCGTTGAGGCTTGGCTCGGATTTCGTTCATCCGGTTCATGACGACACTCCGGATGAGCCTGATTACCTGTCCAATGCCGATGTGCCGGTTGAGTCGAACATCGAACTGCCGCATACCGACGATTGGGATGACGGCCACCTGACCACTACCGAAATCGATGTGTTGACGGGATTGCTGACCACCTCCACGCAGGGTAACCCTGATTTGGATGAAGGCACTTCCATCTACGATCTGTACGCCGATCGCGCCGCACGTATGGGCGATGAGCCGTTGTACACCTACAAATCCGGCAATGAGTGGAACACCGTTACCGCTAACGAGTTCCTCGCCGATGTTCGTGCCGTTGCCAAGGGTCTGCTGCACTACGGACTGAAAAAGGGCGATGGTGTGGCCTTTATGTGCCGCACCTCCTACGAATGGGATTTGACCGACGCCGCCGTCATGGCTTGCGGTGGTGTGTTGGCCACTATTTACGATACAGATTCCGCCGAACAGATTCGTAACATTGTCAACAATTCCGACGCGCGACTGCTCATCGTCCAGACCACAGACATGCGCGATAAGGCCGATGGCGCCGTGGAGGAATGCCCCTCGCTCGAACACATCATCTGCATCGACAATGGCGGCTTGGATGAAATCAAGGCATACGGCGCTGGCGTATCCGATGCCGAACTTGATGAACGCATCGATTCCATCAAGAAGACGGACCTGTGTTCCATCGTCTACACCTCTGGATCCACCGCAGCTCCCAAGGGTGTGGAAATGACCCATGAGCATTACTGTCAGACGGCATTGAACCTGCCTGATTACATGCCTGAGTTGCTGCACGATAAGAAGAACACGATTTTGCTCTTCCTGCCGCAGGCTCACTCTTTTGCTCGCGCCATCAATTACATTGTGGTAGCGTCCGATATCCACATCTACATTGCGCAAGGCATCAAGACGCTTATTTCCGATCTGCAGGTGGCTAAGCCTTCCATCATGATTGTGGTGCCGCGCGTGTTGGAGAAGGTCTATAACGCTGCTTCCCAGAAGGCCGGTCATGGTCCGAAGGGTGTGGTGTTCGCTTCCGCTGTAGTGGCTGCACAGAACTATATGAAGGAGATTTCCGCCAATGGCAAGGCCGGCGCGCTGACTCGTACCAAGCGTGCGGCGTTCGACCCGGTGGTCTATTCTTCGCTGCGTGAGGTGTTGGGCGGCCGCGCCAAGTGGATTGTGGCCGGCGGCGCTCCGCTGGATCCTGATCTGCTGGCCTTCTTCCGCGGTGCTGGCGTGCCGGTCTACGAGGGTTATGGTTTGACCGAAACCACTGCACCATGCGCCTTCAACCCGCTGGGCACTCCGTTCCACGCTGGTTCCGTTGGTATCGCTTTCCCTGGCTTCTCGCTGCGTATTGCCGAAGACGGTGAAATTCAGGTTAAGGGCCGCGCCGTGTTCCCGCGTTATCACAAGAACGATGAGGCCACTGAGCTGTCCTTCACCGAAGATGGCTGGTACGCTACCGGCGATCTTGGTCGCATCGATAATGATGGATTCCTGTACATTACCGGCCGTAAGAAGGATCTCATCATCACCGCAGGTGGTAAGAACGTCTCCCCTGGCCCGATTGAGGAAGTCATTCAGCGTTGCGAAATCGCCTCCCAGGCGCTGGTGCTCGGCGATAAGCGTCCGTTTATTTCCGCACTGATCACCCTGGATGAAGATTCGCTGCGCCCGTGGCTCGCCGCCAAGGGGCTTGACGAAAACATGTCTATGGAAGATGCCACCCAGAATGCTGCGGTTCGCGCCGAAGTGCAGAAGTGGGTCGATCAGGCTAACGAAGGCGTTTCTCGTGCTGAATCGGTGCGTAAGTTCATCATTCTGCCTGAAGAGTTCACTCAGGAGAACGGTTTGATGACCGCATCCATGAAGGTGATTCGTCCGAAGGTCATCAAGCGTTATACCACCCTACTCAACACCCAAATGTACGTAGCCCGCAAGAAGTAATGACTGCGTATTAGCGTTGAAGGCTCCCTCAATGAGGGAGCCTTTATTCGTATAAAAGCATTACCGCATATATACAAAAACTCCCCTCAAAGAGGGGAGCCAGAGCAAACAATTAGAAGCCGAGCTTCTCCAACTGCTTAGCTGAGCCGTAAAGCAGACAGTCCAGTGGACTGTCTGTAGGCGAAGTGAGCAGCCGCGATAGCGAGCTGCGAGGCGATCCTAAGCAGTTGGCTAGAAGCCAAGCTTCTCCAACTGCTTAGGATCGGACTGCCAGCCTTTGGCAACCTTGACGTGAAGGTCGAGCTTGGCTTTTTGGCCTACGATACGGTTGACCGGCGTGCGCAGTTTCTTCTTGACATAAGTCAGGTTGGAAGCACCCTTGCCAATGATGATCGGCTTCTGGGAGTCACGCTCCACATAAATGGACACATGAACTTGTGCCTTGCCGTCATATCCAGCGCCGGTCTCGTTGTCTTCCGGATAATCGATGGAATCCACCACCACTGCCAGCGAGTGCGGCAGCTCATCATCCAGTGCTTCCAGGAATGTGCCACGAATCAGTTCGGCAATGGTCTCTTCCGGACGTTCCTCGCTGATCTGGTCATCTGGATACATCTGCGGGCCTTCAGGCATGTGTTCAATCAGCACATTCTTGACTTCCGCCAAATTGTCATGTTCCAAAGCGCTCACCGGCACAATATCTGCAAAATCAGCGAACGCATTGATTTCCATGAGCTTATTAATCAGCTCAGTACGATTCAATTCGTCGATTTTGGTCACAATGGCAATCAGCGGCACCTTCCACGCGAACGTACCATCGTCGCGCTTGGTCGCAAAATCGGAACGCAGACGAGACAAAATGCGCTTGTCGCCAGGGCCGATTTCCTGATCAGCCGGCAGCAGGAATGCCACTTCATCCACATCGGACAAGGATTCTTCAACCACGTCATTCAAGCGCTGGCCGAGTAGTGTGCGCGGGCGATGAATACCAGGCGTATCCACCAGCACCAGCTGTGCATGGTCGGTGGTCAAGATGCCGCGAATGGCCTTACGCGTGGTTTCCGGGCGGGAGGATGCGATAGCGATCTGCTTGCCGATAAGAGCATTGATCAACGTGGACTTGCCCACATTTGGGCGGCCCACCACCGCTACGAAACCGGAACGGTACGGCACGTCCTGCGCTGCCGGTTCGTTGGCATTGACTGTATTGTTCTGATCGCTCATCTCACTCCTTGCTGGCGGTCGAATCGTCATTGGCGGTATGTTCGCCGTCTTCCTCGCTGGTCTTGCTATCTTCCTCGTCGCCCTCGACGTGCGCCGGCTCCACCACGATGGTGGAGACCTTCTTGCGTCGACCGGCCGAATCCACTGCGGTCAAGCGCAAGCCGCGTGTCACCGCCGAGGCTCCAACTATCGGGACCCGGCCAATAAGCTTGGTCAGCAAACCGTACACCGTATCAACATCGTCCTCGTCGATATCGATTTCGAAAATCTCCTCAAGATCGGCGATAGGCGTGCGTGCAGGCATCTTCCATTTGTTGTCACCGATTTTTTCCGGCTCATTACGCTGAGTACGATCGTGCTCATCTTCAAGTTCGCCCACGATTTGTTCGAGCGTATCCTCGATGGTCACCATACCGGCAATGCCGCCATATTCGTCCACGACCACAGCCACATGCTGACGGGAACGCTGCATTTCGTGGAATAAATCATCCACCGGCTTGGATTCGGGAACCAGCAATGGCTGGCGGACGATGGACTCAACTTCACGGTCCAGCGCAGCCGGATTGAAGGCGGTGGCACGCACGGCATCCTTCAGATAAGCCACGCCAATCAAATCGTCCACATCCTCGCCGATAACCGGCACGCGGGAGAAGCCGGAACGTGAGAATAACTTCAGGGCGGAAGCCAGTGTGGTGCCGCGCTCCATGCAAATCATATCGGTGCGAGGCACCATGATTTCGCGCGTCAACGTATCCGAAAGCGTCAGTACATTGCGCAGCATTTCGGAAACCTCAGGATCGAAATCGTTGGATTCCACGAGTCGGTCAATAGCGGCCTTGCCCTGTTCGAGCTGTATTTTCTCCAGCTCCTCATCATCGGACAAATCCGAATCCTTGGAGCGCCTATTCTGCGCTTTGCCGCTTTTCTCCGAACCGATGCGCGCGAATGGCGTGAGCTTGCAGCCCAGCGATACGATGCGCGAATGCGCCAGCATGATATCTACCGGCTTGGCCATGCCTGCAGTACGTGGGCGCACCAGCACGGAAACCACGGCCACGATAATCGCAAACAGGAATCCAATCAGCAGGCTCGCCCACAGAGGAGCATCCCACAGACTGGTGATGGAATAGACCAGTACACCGTCGAGAACATTGCAAGTGATGCGGAAGAACGCGCAGCTGCCTGCAGTGGCATATCGGTTGGCGATAAGCCGCTGTACACGGTGAATCTTGTCGATTTTCTTCATCTTGAGGAACTGGCTTGCCTCTGAATCGGTTTGCACCTCAAGAATCAGATTGTTCAAACTGGCACGAGTCACACGAGCCACTGCGCCTTCAGCTGCGGCCATAGTCAGCGAAAGCCATACGAAAATGGCTGCGGCTACAACCAGGACAACGGTAAGTGCAATAACGGTGGTACTGAGATACTCCATAATGTTGGATGCCATCCTTATGTGTTGTTATTTGGCGTTCAAATCACGGCCGCTGCCATGCGCGGCATCATATAAAGCCAACGCATCCGGCGTTCCGGCTGGCAGTGTGGCTTGCACATTGGCGTCTTGGCGCAATGCAAAGAAGGTAAGCAGCAGTTGACGTTGGAGTCCAAACATCTGCCGTTCCTGATCTGGCGTTACATGATCGTATCCGAGCAGATGCAGTATGCCGTGGATGGTGAGCAGCAGCATTTCCTGCATGGTGCTATGCCCCGCAGCGGCGGCCTGTTGGGCGGCCACCCACGGGCAGATGACGATATCTCCCAGTACGCCTTCCATCACGGTTTTGCCATCACCTGGGCGAAGCTCATCCATCGGGAAGCTCATCACATCGGTCGGTCCTTCAAGATTCATCCAGCGCATATGCAATTCGGCGATGGGATCGGGATCGACGAACATGATGGTCAAATCGGACTGGGTGCTCACTCGCATTTGATCGAGTACCCAGATTCCCAAATCGGAGAACACCTTTGGGTCGATGTTCCATTGGGTTTCGTTGGTTACGTCAACGCTCATTCAGTTTCCTCACTTGAGTTTGCCGCCGCACCCGTCTGCAGATCGTGATGCCAGCCGCGGCTTTTTGCTCTATGGTCGCCGGCGATGGCAGCATGATGGTCATAAGCTGCCACAATCTTGCCGACCAATTGGTGGCGCACAACGTCTTCATTGTTCAAATGGACGAAAGCGATATCCTCGATGTTGCCGAGAATGTGCTCTATTGTGGCCAGTCCGGAACGCGGAACCGCAAGATCCACCTGAGTGATATCACCGGTGATGACCATTCTGGTATTGAATCCCAGACGAGTCAGGAACATCTTCATCTGCTGCTCGGTGGTGTTCTGTGCCTCATCAAGAATTACAAACGCATCGTTCAGCGTACGGCCACGCATATAGGCGAGCGGCGCCACTTCAATGGTGTTGTCATCCATATATCGCTTGAGCTGATCAGCGCCGAGCATATCGCCCAAGGCATCGTACAGCGGGCGCAGATATGGATCGACTTTGTCGTTCAAAGTGCCCGGTAGAAAACCGAGATTCTCCCCTGCTTCTACTGCAGGGCGGGTCAGAATAATACGTCGAATCTGCTTATCCTGGAATGCGCGCACGGCTTTGGCTACCGCAAGGTATGTCTTACCGGTACCTGCCGGTCCAATACCGAATGTGATGGTATGCGATTCGATAGCATTCACATAGGCTATCTGGCCAGCCGTTTTAGCCCGCACGGGAACGCCAGCGGCAAACGTAATCACACCAGGCACAGTCGGTTTGCGGTACAAGGAATCATGCGCGCCCGCTGAACGCGACTGGGTTCGTTCAACCGCAGACGACTGCACCAACTTGTCGTGAGCAGGCCCATGCCCAGGATGTTCAAGACGCACATGATTCTTCAGCACATTCTGGTCAAGCATGCGTCGCACGGTATCCGCATCCATAGGCGCGGTGTAAGCCGCTTGGATTAGCGTATGAATCAAATCCTCGGCTTGCGCCGCCTGTGCCTCGGTCTGCTTGGATCGGGACACAATGGCAACGCGATTGCCGCGCACGATGATAGTCAAATCCGGGAATGCTCGTTCCACCTCGCGAATGACTTCGTCAACCGGCCCGAACACTGCCACCGGATCCAATTGGGATGGAACGGTAATGGTACGTGTAGTTGTTGCCACGAAAAGCGAATCCTATTCGTCGAGCTTCTCACCAGTCAGCACATGCGCGTGCACGTGGAAAACCGTTTGGCCGGCATCCAAGCCGGTGTTGAACACCAGACGGTATGCGCCGTGGAATGCTTCATCCGCGATGTGCTGGGCGACGGAAACGATGTGAGCCAACTCTTCGGGATCAGCGGAAGCAAGCTCAGCAGCATTCGCGTAATGCTTCTTCGGCACTATCAGCACATGCACCTTGGCCTTCGGATTGATGTCCTTGAATGCATACGTGGTGTCATCCTCGTAAACCTTAGTGCTGGGAATCTCACCTGCGATGATTTTGCAGAACAAGCACTCGCTGGATTCGCTCATCGTATTCCTCGTCTTTCTTCGGTTGTTGTACTAGGCATCAGCTTAGCGCGTGGCCATGTCTCGCTACCCGCAACGTCTCGTCACTCATAACGTCCCAGCGCTCGAGAGAGCAATGACAATGCGACCGGTCCGGCAGTGGCTGCGCGAAGAATATTGCTGCCCAGTACGCAGCTGACGGCACCGGCTTGGGTGAACGCCTCCACTTCCTGTTCACTGATGCCGCCTTCAGGCCCGACCACCACGTTCACAGTGCGAGGCTTGCCATCGGCAAGAGAACGTTCCATCAACTGTGCGACCTTGGCTTCCACGCCGCTCCATGTATCGGTGGCATCCTGATGCAGTACCACTACCAAGTCACCATGAACGCAGGCTCTGCGGCAGATAGCCACTACTTGCTTGCTGGACACGCACTCTTCCAATTGAGGTTTGAATGCACGTCGGGACTGTTCCGTAGCTGCGGTCAGCACCGCAGACCATTTCTTATCGCTGCGCCCCGCTTTCCATTTCGCGATGGAGCGATCAGCCTGCCACGGTACAACTTGGTCAACGCCGATTTGCGTCGCCATATCGATGGCCTGCTCGTCATGGCCGGTTTTCGCCAAAGCTTGAATCAGAGCCAACCTCGTTACCGGCTCAGGCTCCCGCCATACTTCATCGACTTCGGCCAACCCGGCTTCGGGGTCGGCCATTACCGCATGAATACGAAGACCATTACCGTCCGAAAGCTGTAGACCGTCTCCGGGCTTCAAGCGCATGGCCTGAACAGCGTGGCGCTTGATATGTGCAGGCAGCGTCAACTTCCAGCCCGCGTGCAGTTCATCACTGTTTACCGGTACGTCGTCAACCGTTGGATCGAGTAGGAATAAAGCATCAGTCATGACTCCTAGGCTACACGCGACACGCCGAAAGACACGCTCAAATTGCATCCGCGTAATTTCATGCTAAAGTACTAACTCGTTGTCCAAACGACACCTGCCCGGGTGGCGGAATGGTAGACGCGCTAGCTTGAGGTGCTAGTGCCTATTTTTTACAGGCGTACGGGTTCAAGTCCCGTCTCGGGCACAGATAAACCCCTTGCATTGCAAGGGGTTTTTCAGTATCTACGCACATGGTGCGCCTCAAGAACTATTTTTCAGCAAATCCTGAGAGGATCTCATGCAATTCATTACGCTTCAGTCCGTTGATGATCCGCGCGTCGAAGCGTATGCGAGCCTGACCGAGATGCAACTGCGCAACAGGCTCGAGCCGGCAAAGGGTATGTTCATCGCGGAATCCCCTAAGGTCATCGACCGTGCTCTGGCCGCTGGCCGTGAGCCACTCTCCCTTCTGGTGGAGGAGCCGTGGCTAGAGGGAATGCGCAGCACGTTCGATTTTATCGACGCCCACTGGGGTACTGAAATTCCCGTGTATGTGGCGTCTCCCGAGCAGCTGAAACGATTGACCGGTTACCGCCTCCACCGTGGTGCGCTGTGCGCCATGCGCCGCTGGCCGTTGCCCTCCGTAGCGGAAGTCTGCAAGAATGCCAGGCGCGTAGCCGTTATGGAAAACATTGTGGACCACACCAATGTTGGCGCACTGATGCGATCGGCCGCCGCACTTGACGTTGATGCAGTGTTGGTCACGCCCTCATGTGGCGATCCGCTGTACCGTCGTGCAGCGCGCGTCTCGATGGGCACGGTGTTTCAAGTCCCGTGGACACGAATCACCGGCTTGAATGATGATGGCACCGAAGACAAACACTATTGGCCATTCCGCGGCATCGACGAATTGAAATCCTTAGGATTCACCACAGTGGCTATGGCACTTGAAGATCGATCCATCTCCTTGGAGGAGCTCACACGCCGTCTGCACGCACCACAAACCGACCCTGAGCATATCAGTAAGCTCGCTTTGATCTTCGGCACCGAGGGTGACGGTCTCTCCCACTACACCATTGCCCGAGCTGATTTGACCGTCAAGATTCCGATGAGTCACGGAGTAGACAGTCTCAATGTGGCGGCTTCCAGTGCCGTGGCTTTCTACGCGACACGACACTAAGTCAAATATTTTTCTGCACTGCAGCGAGTCGAACAGCCTCAAAAGTTACTTTTTGCAACGATTCACACACCGAATCACACAACTATTCATCACAAGTTCACGGCACGCGGAAGCGATAGCCTTGCGTGTTCGTTTTTTTCTGCAATTATTAACTATGTAAACCAAACGCAACGAAGCGCTTGGCCAAGCAGTGCGGTGTCGAAAGACGCTCTAGACAAGAGAGGACAGTAGCAATGGCCAAGAATCCTAAGATTCTGTCGATTGTGCTTGCAGGCGGCGAGGGGACCCGTCTGATGCCACTAACCCGCGATCGCGCAAAGCCGGCAGTACCGTTCGGCGGCGTGTATCGTCTGATTGATTTCCCCTTGAGCAATCTGGTGAATTCCGGCTACCGCCAGGTGGTTGTGCTCACCCAGTACAAGTCCCACTCCCTTGACCGCCATATTTCCCAGGTGTGGCGCTTCTCCCCGCTGCTGGGTTCCTATGTGTCCCCTGTGCCGGCGCAGCAGCGTCTCGGCAAGCACTGGTATCTTGGCTCTGCAGACGCCATCTATCAGACCATCAACATCATCGAAGACGTGCAGCCTGACATTGTGGTCATCGTCGGCGCCGATCACGTCTACCGTATGGACTTCGAACAGATGGTGCAGCAGCACATCGAATCCGGCGCCGAGTTCACCGTTGCCGGTATCCGCCAGCCCATCGAGGAGTCGAACCAGTTCGGCGTTATCGGAGTTGATCCGGATCATCCGAACATGATTAAGAACTTCCAGGAGAAGCCGGCTACCACCACGGGTCTGCCGGACAATCCAAACCAGATTTTGGCTTCTATGGGTAACTATGTGGCCAATACCAAGGCGCTGTTCGAGGCTCTGGCTCTCGATGAGAAGGCTGCGGACACCAAGCACGATATGGGTGGCGACATTGCCCCGTACTTCGCTTCCCGCAATGAAGCCGGTGTCTACGACTTTAACTCCAACGAAATCCCGGGCTCCACTGCAACCGATCACGCATACTGGCGTGATGTGGGTACTATCAAGCAGTTCTATGATGCACACATGGATTTGATTGCCTACGTGCCGGAATTCAACCTGTACAACCAGGATTGGCCGATTTACACGATGTCCGGCAACCTGCCGCCGGCCAAGTTCGTGCATGCCGGTCGCGATCGTCTCGGCCACGCCACCGATTCCATCGTCTCCCCAGGCGTGATTGTTTCCGGTGGTGAAGTGCATCACTCCGTGCTCTCCCCCAACGTTCGCATCCACTCTTGGGCGCAGATCGTTGACTCCGTGCTCTTCGACGGCGTGGTTATCAACCGTCGTGCACGCGTGTACAAGGCCATTCTCGATAAGAACGTCGTGCTCACCGAGAACTCCACGGTCGGCATTGATACCGAACATGATCTGGCTCGTGGCTTCACGGTCACGCCGGACGGTATCACCGTGGTGCCGAAGAACACCATCGTTGACGACTGATTAACGGTCACATAGAGAAACCCCGCAACCGAACAGTTGCGGGGTTTCTCATATCATCTGCACAGTGAACAAGCTTAGTACTTTGGCATGTTTTCAAAGTTGAAGCCAAGTGCGGCAAGCTGATCACGGCCTTCCGGAGTGATGCGATCCATAGTCCAGCGCGGATCCCAAGTCCAGTCGATGCGGAACTCCTCCACAAGACCGGCCAGCGTGGAGGCACATTCATCTTCGATAAGATCAGTCAGCGGGCATGCTGGCGTGGTCAGCGTCATCGTAATGATGGCGCGCCCAAGCTCATCGATTTCAATGCCGTACACCAGTCCAAGATCAATCACATCGATACCGAGTTCAGGATCGATAACCTGATGCAGCGCTTCACGCACATCCTCAGCAGTGGCACGACCGATATCGTCCACCGCCTTCAGCGGAATATCGTTGCCTTCGGACTGTTCGTCATCAGCACAGCCACATGCGCCATGATGATTCCCGCATCCGCACGTATCATCCTTGGTGCTAGACGCAGCAGGACGCCCGTTAGGGAATCCCTTGGCCAAGGCCGGATTCATCATCACGCGGCGAGCAGCTTCTTCGTCCTTCAGAACCCCATTAACAGCATCAAAAACAGACGTCTGCGGTTCCGGAACCAGATTGTTATCGGTCATTATGTACCTCAGTTCTTTGCGGCAAGGGCCTTGGCGATGGAGTCCTTAAGCCCTTCCCAGCCTAGCAGAGCGCACTTGATACGCATAGGGTATTTCGATACACCTTGGAATACCACGGCATCGCCGAGTTCATCTTCCAATGCTTCATTATTCAGGCCTGCACCACGCGATTCCATGAGCTTATGGAATACCTGCTCCAGCTGCATGGCCTCATCCACGGTTTTGCCATCAACCAAATCAACCATCACAGACAGGCTGGCTTGAGAAATCGAACAGCCATGACCATCCCAAACCAAACGCTTGATGGTATGCGGTTCATCATCGGAAACCTCAACATGAACGGTTGCCTCATCACCGCAGGTCGGGTTGAACTGGTGAGATTCACCCGGCGTGCAGTACTCATGCGTTGCCTGAACCGTGGCATTGGCGGCAGCGGCTCCAGAAGCTTCGGAAGCCGCGTCCGGAGCAAAGGATTCCTTGCCATGAGGGTGCTTGGATGCCTCGAGGATGACCTCTTGGTACATCTGCTCGAGTTCATCTCCAGTCATACCAAAATCACTCATAATATTTTCTGCTACTCCACTTCGAAGAACTTGCGAATGCCCTTGGCTGCTTCAACCAGCGCCTGCGCATCTTCCACGGAATTATAGACACCGCTGGATGCACGGTTCGAAGCATACAGGCCGAAATGACGATGCACCGGCTGCGCACAATGATGGCCAACGCGAATGGCAATGCCCTGCGCGTCAATGTATTGGCCCACATCATGAGGATGAACACCGGCAACATCAAAGGCTACGGTTCCAATACGATCCTTGTTTTCACGAGGACCAAGAATGCGAATGCCTTCAATATCGCCGAGCTTCAGCAGCTCATTGGTGATTGAGCGCTCGTGAGCTTCGATGTTCTCAAGCCCAATGTTCATCATCCATTCGGCGGCAACGCCAGCGGCCACCACCTGTGCCACCGGCTGGGTACCTGCTTCAAAACGGGCTGGCGGAGCCATGTATTGAGCTTCATGATCCATGTAGGCAAGCTCCACCATCGAACCGCCGAAATTAGCCGGAGGCAATGCTTCGAGCATGTCACGCTTGCCGTAGAGGAAGCCCACGCCGGTGGGACCGTACATCTTGTGGGCGCTCCATGCGGCGAAGTCCACATCCAACGCGTGGAAATCAACCTTCAGATGAGGCACAGACTGGCATGCGTCAAGAATGAAAACAGCACCCACCTCATGTGCGCGCTTGATTATCGGAGCAACGTTGGTGATAGCACCCGTGGTGTTGCCCACATGGGTTACCGCCACGACCTTGGTACGTTCGGTGATGACTTCATCAAGGTTGTCCGTACGTACGCGGCCATCCTCGGTCAAGTCAATCCACTTGAAGGTGGCACCGGTACGGTAGGCAAGCTCCTGGAATGGCAACAGCACCGAATGATGTTCGGCGCGAGAAACCACAATCTCATCGCCCGGCTTCAGGGCAAAACGCTTGGCGGCTTCTCCCCCACGGCCCAGTGAAGCATTGCCAAAGGCGGTGGCCAGCAGGTTCAATCCAGCGGTTGCACCACCGGTGACTACGATTTCTTCCTGGCCTTCTTCGGCATTGGCGCCAACCAGCTTGGCCACTTTGGCACGCGCCTCTTCAAAGGCCACGGTGGAACGAGCTGCCAGCTCATGGGCGCCACGATGCACACCGGCGTTAATCGTACGGTAGAAATTCGCTTCAGCATCGATCACGCACTCTGGCTTCTGCGACGTAGCAGCCGAATCGAGATACACAAGCGGATGCCCATGAATCTCCTGATCCAAAATCGGGAATTCACCCCGAATCGCCTTAAAATCAACCATCATTTTCCCCTTAGGATTTTCCCACGGCTAGGAGTGCAGGGCTGGGATGTGCTGTTCCCGACCGTAGGCTTGGCCGAACGGCCTTGAGTGTGTCGGGAATAGTACATCCCAGCCCTGCACGGCCTCAAGCAATGCTAGGCGAGAGCGGATTCGGAGTCAGCGCCTTCAGGCAGGTAGGCGTCGTAGCCGTTCTCTTCGAGTTCGTCAGCCAGCTCCGGACCACCGGTCTTAACGAAGTGACCGTCAGCGAACACATGCACGATATCCGGCTTGATGTACTTCAGGATACGGGTGTAGTGGGTGACCATCAGGATGCCGAACTGGTTGGCTTCCTTGGCACGGTTCACGCCTTCAGACACGATGCGCAAAGCGTCCACGTCGAGGCCGGAATCGGTTTCATCAAGAATGGCGAACTTCGGCTTCAAGAGTTCGAGCTGCAACACTTCGGCGCGCTTCTTCTCGCCACCGGAGAAGCCTTCATTCACGGAACGGGAAGCGAACTTCGGGTCCATCTTGAGGCGCTTCATAGCCGCGGAAAGGTCCTTAGCCCACTGACGGATACCAGGAGCTTCGCCATCGATTTCGGTTTTGGCGGTCCTCAGGAAGTTGGTCATGGATACGCCCGGCACTTCCACCGGGTACTGCATAGCGAGGAACAGGCCGGCCTTGGCACGCTCGTCCGGGGTCATCTTCAGGATATCCTGACCATCCAGCAGGGCTTCACCGGAATCGACCACATACTTAGGGTGACCGGCGAGCGTGTAAGCCAGTGTGGATTTGCCGGAGCCGTTGGGTCCCATGATGGCGTGCGTTTCACCGGAGTGTACGGTCAGGCTGGCACCCTTGAGGATTTCCTTGGTGCCTTCCTTGGTTTCCACATGGACGTGGAGGTCCTTGATTTCGAGTGTTGACATGGTAATGCTCCTAAACGTTTGTTGTTACTTGTCTTCGAGGACCTGCGTCATGGCTGCGTCTTCTCCGCGAGCCAGACGGCGGTCAATAACGTCCATCAGATGTTCGGAAATGGCGGGAATACCGATTTCCTCCACGAGTTCACCGAAGAAGCCACGCACCACAAGTTTGCGTGCTTCGGTTTCCGGAATGCCACGAGATTCGAGGTAGAACAGTTCCTCATCATCGAATCGGCCCACGGAAGAAGCGTGGCCGGCACCGATAATGTTACCGTTCTCGATTTCGAGGTTCGGTTCGGAATCGGCGATAGCGCCCGGGGTCAGCACAAGGTTGCGGTTGAGCTCATAGGAGTCAGTTCCAGGAGCGGTCGGCTGAATCAATGCGTTGCCAACCCAGGTGGAGTGTGCTCCCTTGCCATCAAGAGCACCCTTGTACACTACGCGGGACTTGCACTCGGGGTGATTGTGCACCACCATCGTGCGATGTTCGATGTGCTCGCCTGGATCTACGAAGTAGATGCCGAGCATATTGAGGTCGCCTTGTTCGCCGCCGAAGTCCTGATCCATGCGGATACGAACGATGTCGCCGCTCAGGGTCACGACGGAGTGGCGCAGGGATGCACCTTCACCAACATGAATGCGATGGTTGCCCACATGCTTGGCGGTTTTCGCCCATTCCTGAATGAATGTGGTGGAGATATGGGAGTCTTTGCCGGTGGTGATTTCAATGCCTTCTGCAAGACGAGCGTCACCATCATGTTCCACGACAACATCTGCGTGGGCACGATCAGCAGCGGCAATCACGAGATGGAAGGCGTCCAAATCTTCGCCTGCGCCGTGAACTTTGACTAGAACCGGCTGAGCGATTTCACCGTTCAGTTCGAGAACAGTGGCGGTTGCGCCGGAGTTCCATTCCACGGCTGAGACGCGATCATTCGGCTTGGAAACCGTGCCGGAGAGACCTTCACCGAGCTTTACCTGAGAAAGCTTGATGCCTTCGGCAAGAGGAGAGCCGTCAATCATCGACACTTCAATCTGTGTTTCGCCAGATGGCTTGAACACGGTGAAGAATTCGTTGATGCGTTCGATTGGCGTGTATCGCCATTCGTCCTGCTTGCGGTCCGGCATTGGATAGTCGTTCACATCGAATGAGCGAACAGCATGGTCCACTGAAGACGGCATGGCGGCCGGAACGGCATACGGGTCATTGGGATCCGCGACCGGAATCTTGATTTCCTTGACGGGTGTTGTTGTATCGGCCATTGGTATCAGCCCACCGATCCTTCCATCTGAAGTTCCACGAGTCTGTTGAGCTCAAGCGCGTATTCCATAGGCAGCTCACGACTGATCGGCTCAACGAAGCCACGCACGATCATGCCTTGAGCCTCTTCTTCGGTAAGACCACGGCTCATTAGATAGAACAGCTGGTCTTCGGAGATTTTGGAGACGGTTGCTTCGTGCGCCATTGACACATCGTCTTCACGAACATCGACGTGAGGATATGTATCAGAACGGGAGAAGTCATCCACCAGCAAAGCGTCGCACACGGTGGAGTTGGAGGAGCCTTCCGCACCCTTGACGATCTTGACCAGGCCACGGTATGCGGAACGTCCGCCACCGCGAGAAATGGACTTGGCCACGATGGTGGAAGAGGTGTGCGGAGCCAGATGGATCATCTTGGCACCGGTGTCCTGATACTGGCCCTTACCGGCGAAGCCGAGGGACATCGTGGATGCCTTGGCGTACGGCTCAGCGAGGATACAGGCAGGATACTTCATCGTTGCCTTGGAGCCGATATTGCCATCCACCCATTCCATCGTGCCGCCTTCGCGCACGTAGGCACGCTGGGTCACGAGGTTGTAGACGTTGTTCGACCAGTTTTGCACGGTGGTGTAGCGCACACGAGCATGCTTCTCGACGATGATTTCCACGATGGCGGCGTGCAGAGAATCTTCGGACCAAATCGGAGCCGTGCAGCCTTCCACGTAGTGCACGTAGGAGCCTTCATCGGCGATGATCAGCGTGCGTTCGAACTGGCCCATTGCCGGAGTGTTAATACGGAAGTAGGCCTGCAGTGGAATATCCACATGCACGCCCTTCGGCACGTAGACGAATGAACCGCCGGACCATGCGGCGGTGTTCAATGCACCGAACTTGTTGTCTTCAGGAGGAACAACCGTACCAAAGTACTTCTTGACGAGTTCAGGGTATTCGCGCACCGCGGTGTCGGTGTCCACGAAAATAACACCCTTCTTCTTCAGGTCTTCCTGAATGGAGTTGTAAATCACCTCGGACTCGTACTGTGCGGCCACGCCGGAAACCAAACGCTTCTTCTCGGCTTCAGGGATGCCGAGACGGTCATACGTGTTACGAATATCGTCCGGCAGCTCATCCCAGCTCTTGGCCTGCTTGTCAATCGGCTTGACGTAGTACTTGAAATCATCGGCGTTGAAGCCGGAAAGATCAACGCCCCACTGCGGCATTGGCTTTTCCAGGAATGCCTTGAATCCGCGCAGACGCATGTCGAGCATCCACTGCGGTTCGCCTTTATCCGCACTGATGGCACGGACTACATTTTCGTCGATACCACGTTTGGCAGCTTCACCAGCGGCGTCGGAATCATGCCAACCATAGCTGTAATCGCCGAACTGGCTGATGATTTCATCATCCTGCTTGATTTTATCCTCGTTGACGCGGGTGCGATCAGCCACGTACTGGCTCATCTCCACGTCAGCGGCGGCGTTTGGTGCTGTGTTTTCGCTCACCATCCTGCCTTCCTTGTTACTCGCTTAGTCCTACGTAAACCTAACAGAACCTGTGTCGAAACACTACTAGCCGCACTGAATATTGGCTGTACGCTTACGTGATATACGGCACATATTGTTTCGTATGCGCCATGATTGTGAATCTCTATTGTTTTCGGATACGAAAAGAGGGCCTGTATACAGGCCCTCACATCGTGCTTTTGCTTCGGTAATCAGAGCTGGACGTGCACTGTGGTTCCCATCAGGCACCAGTCGTAGAACCAATCGGACACATCCCAGCCAATGCCCACGCAGCCGTGGGAGATGTTGTTCATATTGGCGATCGAAGCATCGCTGGTGAAGCTGGACTTGGCAATACGGTGGATGGCGCAACCATCCTTGGAGAAGTAGTTCACGTCTCCCACGCCCTTAACGCTCCAATGGCTTACTGAGCCATCGGAAAGTGTAAGGTTGCCGCTCATGTCCTGAGTCGGATACTTCAGCCAAACCTTGAAATCACCGGTCGGCGTGCACAAATCACCTTCGCACACACCAGTGGTGCGATTGTTGTCTTGACCAACTGAGGCATGGAAGGTCTTGATTTCCTGACCATTCTCATAAACGTGAACAAGACGATCGGAAAGATCAACCACCACATGACGCTTCGTGCTCTTGGTCTGCATCGGGTCAACAGTGCCGTCCACGGAAACCGAACCACTGCCTTTAGCCAGAGCCTCCACGGCATCCTTACCGATGTTCGTATCAGCACCGGATGCGATGGTCACACCGTCATGGCCTTCCTTGATAACCTGCAACACGTCGTTGTCGTTATTGACGATGACATCACGATCTTCGCGATCGGTATGCAGGTTTGGCTTAATGGAATCGTCATAGTACTGCTGAATCTTGCTGGCGTTGAAGACCACATAACCGTTGCGGGTTTCGCCAGACTGCAGTTTGCCATTCTTATTGGCATCAATACGGGTAGACGATGCCAATGCCTGGGCATCAATTGCGGCAATCTGGTGATCGGCCACCTTAATGGCCACCGGATTGGCAATCAACGAATCAAGCGTGGCCTTGGCATCGTTAGCCACAGCATCGGTTACAGCAGGCTCAGTATTCTTCAGAGCAACAGTCACTGCCTGGGCAGGCTCATCACCAAGGGTTTTGACGCTGGCCAAAGCCGCTTGGGCAACAGGCTTAGCTTCAATACCTTCACCTTGCTGACCGGCGACAACATCAAAACCATTGCCATCCGCATTCAGCTGCACTTTGGCATCCACAGGCTTGACTTCATTCACGCCCAGCTTGGCGTTCAACGTTGTGTTATCTGCCGCGCCAGCGCTGGCAGGAGCAACGGTCACATTCTTCTTCACCCAGAATGCGTACTGCTGCCACCATGCATCACCGCGTTTGGCATTCACCACATCGGAGGCAATGGCATCGGAGTCAACGCTCAAGCCCAGATCCTTCAAGCTGACCTTGGCTGTTTTGCCTTCATACTTCACCGATACAGTGGCATTATTCACGGCATCATCGATCTGAGCCGCAATATGACTCTGGCTTTGCCCCATTACCGGATTGCCCCACAAGGTTACGCCCGGCAATGCATGAGACTGGAAGAACCAGAATCCACCACCAAATAATGCGCCCAAAACAACGACTACACCCAGCACAATCCACGGCCAGATTACGCGATGCTTGCCATGCTTGACCCTCAACGCATGATCATCCACCTCTTGAATGGGAGGCTGCACTACATCAAAAGGCGTGAATACCGCCGTAGCCTCACCATCACTCACAGCCTGCACCGTTCCAGGTTGAGGCACACCCATCGACTGTCCAAAGTTATCAGTCATATTGAACTCTTACGTATTCTCTCGTTGCTGTTTCTGCAGTGCTCGCGCACATGCGATTCATTATGCACTAAGGCCATGAATTCCTCATGAATTCATGCTTAGTATGCATCTAGCGTACGTGATTTATATCACGTCTCACGCTGTTCAATGCTTATTCAGCGCGCCTGCTGATGATCAAGAGCCGCCTTCACCAGACCAGCGAACAGCGGGTGCGGCTTGGTCGGACGAGACTTGAACTCCGGGTGAGCCTGAGTGGCCACGTAGAACGGGTGCACATCCTGCGGGAGCTCCACGAACTCGGTGAGTTCGCCGTCCGGGCTCTGGCCGGAGATACGCAGACCGCCCTCGCGCAAACGATCCTTGTAAGCCACATTGACCTCGTAACGGTGGCGATGACGCTCAGTGACGTGCGTGGTGCCGTAGAGCTCAGCGACCAGGGAGCCTTCTTCAAGCTCGGCCGGGTAGGAGCCGAGGCGCATGGTGTGGCCCATATCGCCCTTGCCAGCCACGATATCCTTCTGCTCTTCCATCGTGGCAATCACCGGGTTGGCACAATCCGGCTCGAATTCGGTGGAGTTGGCGTCTTCGATGCCAAGCACGTGGCGAGCGTATTCGATGACCATCGACTGCAGGCCGAGGCACAGGCCGAGCGCCGGCAGACCGTTCTCACGAGCGAACTTCAGAGCGCCGATCTTGCCTTCAATGCCACGGATGCCAAAACCACCGGGAATCACAATGCCGTCGATGTTGTCGAGGGCGGCAGCGGCGCCTTCAGTGGTTTCGCAGCGATCGGCGGCAACCCACTTGACGTTGACCTTGGCCCAGTTGGCGAAGCCGCCTGCCTTGATGGCCTCGGTGACGGACAGGTACGCGTCCGGCAGATCGATATACTTGCCGACGATGGCGATGTTGACTTCATGCTTGGGGTGGTGCACACGCTCCAGCAGATCAGCCCATTCATCCCAATCGACGTCGTGGAACGGCAGGCCGAGTTCACGAACCACGTAAGCGTCAAGACCCTCTTCAAACAGAATCTTCGGCACATCGTAGATGCTCGGGGCATCCACGCAGTTGACCACGCCTTCCGGATCCACATCGCACATCAGGGAGATCTTGTCCTTGATGCCTTGGTTCAGCGGGCGATCGGAACGCAGCACCAATGCGTCCGGGGAAATGCCGAGCTGACGCAGCATCATCACGGAGTGCTGGGTCGGCTTGGTCTTGAGCTCATGGGCTGCAGAGATGTACGGCACGAGAGAAACGTGCACGAACATGCAGTTCTCCGGGCCGAGATCGCGACGCACTTCGCGAGCGGCCTCAAGGAACGGCTGGGATTCGATATCGCCTACGGTACCGCCGATTTCGGTGATGATCACATCAACATCGTCGGACGCCTGGGCGCGCATACGAGACTTGATTTCGTTGGTGATGTGCGGGATGACCTGAACGCACTGGCCAAGGTATTCACCTGCACGCTCCTTGCGCAGCACCTCCTGATAAATCTGACCAGTGGTGACATTGGCCTTCTGGGAGAGGAAAACATCAAGGAAGCGCTCGTAGTGGCCGATGTCCAGATCGGTCTCAGCGCCATCCTCGGTCACGTACACTTCACCGTGCTGGAACGGGTTCATGGTACCCGGATCCACGTTGATGTACGGATCCAGCTTCTGCTGGAGCACATGAATGCCACGGCTGCGCAGCAAACGTCCGAGGGACGAAGCAGTCAGGCCTTTACCGAGGGAGGAAACAACACCACCAGTGACGAAAATATGCTTGGTGACGTGTTCTTGAGAATTGCCATGTGTTCTTCTAACCATGGAATTTCACTCTATCATCCGCGCATGACGCGATGTCAAGCGTGTGTTCCCTCCCCTATTTATTTATTGCTGATTATTACTCGGCAAGCAGATGCGCAATGGCGTCAATGGCCAGTTTGTATCCGTAGAAACCCATGCCGGTGATGGTGCCGGTGGCGACTGGGCTAATCACGGAACGCTTGCGGAACTCGTCTCGGGCGGATGGGTTGGAAATATGTACTTCCATCAGCGGCAAACCGGCATCACCCACCATGTGCGCAGCATCGGCAAGGGCATAGCTGTAATGGGTGAAGGCGGCCGGGTTCATGACCACCGGAGTTTTTTCGTCGGCCGCCTGATGCATCCAATGCACCATTTCGGCTTCGTCGTCGGTCTGACGCACTTCGACCTCGAGGCCCAATTCTTTGCCCCATGCGGTGCACAGACGGCGTAGCTCTTCCAAATCTTGGCGTCCATACACATCCGGCTGACGAACACCAAGACGGCCCAGATTCGGACCATTGACAACGATGATTTTGGTCATGACTGCTCCTTACTGCTGAATGCGGCGGAATGCTTCTTCCACATCCTCGACGGATGGGTTATCGAGATGAACCACATGGCCGATGGAATCAAGAACCACGAATCGCAGCTCATTGCCTCGCGCCTTCTTATCGCGATGCATCAGAGCAAGCACATCTTCGAATGAGCCACCATTCCACGAAGTAGGCAATCCCAGAGAAGACAGCAGCGAACGATGGTAGTCCACCACATCACGATCGATAAGTCCCATGATATTGGCAAGTTCCGCGGCATACACCATGCCCACGGCCACAGCGTTGCCATGACGCCAGCGGAAGTGCTCCAGCTTTTCGATGGCATGGCCCAGCGTATGGCCGTAATTCAGGAACTCACGAAGTCCCTTCTCCTTCAGATCGGAGGAGACGTGGTAAGCCTTGACCTTTACCGTGCGTTCGATGAGTTCAGCGACTACTTCCTCAAGAGGCGAACCCAGGAACGTCTGACCGTTGAAGTTCTTCAGTTCGCTGGCATGCTCTTCGAGAATATGCAGAATCTCGGTATCACGAATGAAACCGGACTTTGCCACTTCACCTAGGCCTTCGATGAAAATATCGTTCGGGAGCGAGGCCAACGTAGTCATATCCGCCAAGACTCCAGCCGGCGTATAGAACGATCCGACCAGATTCTTACCTTGCGGCGTGTTAATGCCGGTTTTGCCACCGGTGGAAGCATCAACCATAGCCAGCAATGAGGTCGGGCAGTTGACGTATCGAATGCCACGCATCCATGTAGCCGCCACGAATCCAGCCAAATCGGTGGCGGCACCGCCACCGACACCTACCACGGCATCCGAGCGGGTAAATCCTTCGTTGCCGAGGCGTTCCCAAATACCATTGGCTACGGTAATGGTCTTGCCTGGTTCGGCATCGGGAATCACAATGTCGGAGACTTCATAGCCGCCTTGGCGCAGCAGGGCGCGGACACGATCGGAATGGCGCTGCACCGGCTGAGTATGAATCAGAGCGATTTTGCGAGGCTTGGTACCGAGCACATCCACCAATCGGTTCATCGCGCCCTCGCCGATAGCAACATCATAAGGCTCAATGGTTGCACCATTCACATGAACGATTCGTTGGGAAACCATATCTATCACTTTCTTGGCAGCACCTTGTGGGGTGAGTCCTCGGGTATGTACATGAACATTGGACACGTCGTGGAACACAGGGTCGCGTTGCTTATACAGCTTCTTCCATCGAGCATTGGCATCACCGTTAAGCATGGGGCGACCGCCACCTCGATTCGCGCGTTCCATAGCTTCCTGAGGGTCCGCGTCGAGGTATACCACCTTGCCGCCACGCTCAATATAAGTTGCCAGCTCGCGCTGAGTGGAAGGAGTCATTGGCGCTCCTCCGCCAAGGGAGAAAATACCGTCGAAATCCTCGAGGAAATCGGCGATAACATCCGCCTCAACGTCTCGGAAAGCCGGCTCACCATACTTTTCGAAATATGCGGGAATCTTCATGCCGACTTCGCGTTCGATCTCAGCATCCGCGTCAGCGAACGGAAGATGAAGCATATGCGCCACTTCCTTGCCAACACGGGTTTTGCCGGCACCCATCATGCCAAGAATTACTGCATAAGGATGTGCTGCCATATCATCACATCCTGTAATCAGCGCATGTGCTCGGGCCAGGAAGCCAGGTAAGACTCAAGATTGCGATGCGTTTCCTCAACGCTATCGCCACCGAACTTGTCCAAGGCGTACTGGGCAAGAGTCAAGCGAACCATTGCTTCGGCCACTACGGCCGCAGCCGGCACCGCCGTGCTATCAGAACGCTGATTGATGGCCTTTGCCGCTTCGCCAGTGAGCACGTCGACGGTACGCAATGCCTTCGGAATGGAAGGAATCGGCTTCATGGCACCGCGTACGCGAATCACCTGACCATTGGACATGCCGCCTTCAATACCACCTGCACGGTTAGAGAGACGGTCGATGCGACCATCCGCGTTCACCACGATTTCGTCGTGAGCCTGAGAACCGGGGCGAGCAGCCTCGAGGAACCCATCACCGATTTCGACGCCCTTGAACGCTTGAATGCCCATAATGGCGCTGGCCAATGCCGCATCAAGACGACGATCGGATTCCACATACGTACCGATACCGGCGGGTACACCGTAGGCAAGCACTTCCACCACACCGCCAAGCGTATCGGCCGCGGCCTTGGCTTCGTCAATGCGCTCAATGATGCGCTGCTCCCCTTCTTTGTCAAGAGTGCGCACCGGAGAAGCGTCCAATGCTTCCACATCATCCGGAGTCGGCAGCGGCAAATCAGGATTGGTGGAGACGCCGCCAAGCGCCACTACGTGAGATACGGTTCGAATGCCAAACGCCTGCTCGAGGAACTGACGAGCAACTTCGCCAAGTGCCACGCGGGATGCAGTTTCACGAGCGCTGGAACGCTCCAGCACCGGACGAGCATCGTCAAAACCGTACTTGCGCATACCGGTCAAATCGGCATGGCCTGGGCGGGGGCGGCTCAACGGAGCATTGCGACCTTCGCGAGGCAGATCATGGTCGAGTGCATCAGCGCTCATGACTTCGGTCCATTTCGGCCATTCGGTGTTGGCGATTTCAATGGCCACCGGAGAGCCAAGCGTCAAACCATGACGCACGCCGGTGAGCAGACGCACCTGATCCTGCTCGAACTTCATGCGTGCGCCGCGACCATATCCCAGACGACGACGTGCCAAGGCAGCAACGATATCGTTTGTACTGATTCGGATGCCGGCCGGCAGTCCTTCAATCATGGCCACCAAGGCCTCACCGTGAGACTCTCCCGCCGTCTGCCAGCGCAACATAGCATCCCTCTCATTCCAGATGGTCAATAACTAGGGGATAATGGTAAGCCATGCCGTACCTGTTCACTCTTCCCGGTCTGCTATGTGAGCTTGCGTTGTCCATTGAAGACATGCGAGTGAGACGGGTTCCTTTGCCTTGGGTAGCTATTGGCGCTCTGGTGCAGCTTATTGCCGTATTGGTATACGCCGTTATGACCAATGATTTGTTCGTATTACTGCAAACGCTGTTGTTTACAGTGCTGTGCTGTCTTATTCAGTTTGCATTGGCATTGATTGTGCCACGCTCATTGGGATTTGGCGATGTGACCGCGTTGGTGCCGGCTGGGCTCGCAGTTGGCATGTTCGGTCTGTTTACCATTGTGTTGTGGTGGCTGGCTATGGGAATCTGCGGTCTTATTTGGATAGGATGCTGGACTAAGTTGAGCCGCCCACAATCGACCTACGCCGGCAAAGTACCCTATGTGCCAGTAATACTGGTGGCAGCAATCATTGCGTTGATGTTGAGCTCGGTGCTGTAACTTAACTGTTTATGCATTGAGGTTGTGTGTTTTGCATAATAAAAGTGCCTCCCCTGTGGGAGGCACTTAGCTGAATCACTGGTTTTCTGCTTGCCATTGGCGAAGTTCGGCAACATTCTTGTCATGCTCTTCGGCGGTGGTGGCGAACTTGGTTTCGCCAGTGTCGAGGTTGACTGTACAGAAGTACAGCCAGTCTCCGCTTTCAGGGTTCATTGCGGCCTGAATCGCGTCATCACCGGGATTGCTAATCGGGGTTGGCGGCAGACCAGTAATTTTGTACGTGTTATACGGGTTCGACTCATCCTGAAGCATTGCCGTGGTTACGTCAGCCGGCTGCACATTGTTGCCATAGGCAACCGTGGAATCCATACCCAGAGACATGCCCTGTGCCAAACGGTTTTCGATGACTCGCGTCACCTTGCCGTAATAATCAGCCTTGTTGACTTCAGCCTCGGCGATGGAAGCGATAATCATCACCCGTTCGCGATCGGAGCCGGAAGGCACGCCCAACTCGTCAAGCTTGGCGATGCGCTTATCCACCATGTCCTTGAAGATGTCGGAAGCACTGCTCATGCCTTTGACGTTATAGGTGCCCGGCTCAAGCCATCCTTCAAAGCTTCCATTAGCTTCAGCGGGAAGAATGCCATCTCCCTTATTGTTGATGACGGCATTGAATTCATCTTCGGAAATGCCGGAAAGCGCTACGGCATCGGTAATAACCGCGCTGACACGTTCGCCAGGCCGCACTTCAAGGAAGCCTGCTGCCTTCGAGCTGTCCGTAAGAATAGTCAGCACGTCAGAAGCCGCCATATGCTTCTTCAGCGTGAACGTGCCTGGATATAGTTTGGCATCATTCGCACCAACAATACTGGTAAAGGCATCGGTGGATTTAATAACATCCGCTTTCAGCAGGTTCTTCGCGATTTCCACTGCGCCCTGCCCGTCTTCAACAGTGAACGACACCTCACCGTATCCAGGACCCGGATAATCCTCAACAATCGCATTTGACTGACTTTGGCTGTCTCGAATCTCATGCAATTTGCGTACGCCAAAGTATCCGCCACAAGCAATCAGTGCGATAACCACAACAACGGCAATAAGCACACCATAGCGTTTTTGCTTGCGTTGCTTACGGCGCTTACGCATCTCTCGTCGTGATTTAGGCGGCTGCGGCGGCTCACCGCCACCCAATACTCCGGTCCCCTGTTCGACCCAATGCGTGTTTTCATCAAAGAAATCATGAATGTTGTCTGACATGAACCCGTACCTCATTGTTTCCCGGCACGGTCGAGTGCCGTCTGCAAAATCACCACCGCCGACTGCTGATCGACCAAAGGCCTATGCTTGTTCGAGGATTTATTGGCCTCGAAGAGCTGTCGATGCGCACTGACTGTGGTCAATCGCTCATCTATCAATGATACCTGCGGAATCGAATGTTCCTCTAATGCGTGCTCTGCCTCAGCATGGAGACGTTTTTCCAAGTTGGCAGCCCAGCGACGCGCCTTTTTTGCGCTTTTACCCTCAGTACCATCCATCTGTAAGGGCAGGCCAACAACAACATGAGTCACATGCTCGTCTTCGATGACGTCAAGCACATCGTCAATAGCAAAGAAATAATCACCGGCAACATAGATATCGCCTGCCGGGTGAGCAAAGGTAAGCTCGGGATCGGACAGAGCAAGTCCGACCCGAGCATTACCTAAATCAACGCCTAACCACACCACAGGCGTCAGGCCTTCTGCGCCTCGTGCTTCAAAGCCTCGAGCGCTTCATCGATCTTGGATGCATCAGCACCGCCACCCTGAGCGAAGTCCGGCTTGCCGCCGCCGCCGCCGCCGAGAATCTTGGATGCGCCGCGAACCAGATCGCCAGCCTTGATGCCGGCCTTGCGGGCGGCCTCATTGGTGGCAACGGCCACCATCGGCTTGTCATCCTCGTTCACGCCGGCGAGAGCCACAATGGCCGGAGCATCTTCACCAAGCTGACCGCGGATGTCGAGTACGGTCTTGCGCAGAGCATCGAACGTACCGAAGTGGCCTACGTTCTTAACCGCAGCCTTAACCGGAGCGTCAGAACCCTTCGCGTCGGCGACCAGAGCCGGCACAGCGGCAGCCAGCTGACCCTCATACATGGCGGCCAGACGGCGATCGGATTCCTTGAGCTTGGCAAGCAGCGTATTGATACGCTCAGCGAGTTCGTCCGGACGAGCGTTGAGCTTGTCGGAGAGCTGAGAGACCAGCGCGTGCTCGCGAGCGTTGAAATCGTAAGCACCCTGACCAACCACGGCATCCACACGACGTACACCCTGACCGATGGAGGCCTCGGAGAGGATGTTCACCATACCGATCTTGCCAACATGGTCGACGTGGGTACCACCGCACAACTCGCGGCTCCAACCGTCTTCACCGATGGAGACCACACGCACAATGTCGCCGTACTTTTCACCGAACAGGTGCATGGCGCCAAGAGCGATGGCGTCATCGAACTTCATTTCCTTGGTGGTCACGGCAAGATTATCGCGCAGCTTGTCGTTCACACGCTCCTCCACTGCGGAAATCACGGACTTGGCCGGGGCCTTGGACCACTGGAAGTCGAAACGAAGACGGTTCGGAGCGTCCTCGGAACCACGCTGGGTGGCCTGCGGGCCGAGTTCCTCGCGCAGCGCCTTGTGCACCATGTGGGTAGCGGTGTGGGAACGAGCGATGGCTCCACGACGGTTCAGGTCGATGTTGGCGTTCACCTCGGCACCGACAACCAGTGTGCCTTCGGTCAAGCGGCACTGGTGGACAATAAGGTCCTTGATCGGCTTCTGCACGTCATCGACTTCGAGCACAGCGCCATCGTCGGAGAGAATCTCACCCTGATCGGCGAGCTGGCCGCCTGCTTCCGCGTAGAACGGAGTACGGTCGAGAATGACCTCGATGTTGGCTGGGCCGGTGACGGCAGGTACGGAGCCCTTGCCTTCCTGCATGATGCCGATGACCTTGGCACGAGCGGACATGTCGGTGTAGCCGAGGAAGTCGATTGGCTTGACGAGGGTCTTCTTGAAGTCGTCATATACGGAAAGATCCACGTTGTGGCGCTTCTTCAGAGCGTCGGCGCGTGCGCGGGACTTCTGCTCGGCCATCAGTTCACGGAACTTGGCCTCGTCCACCTTCACGCCCTGCTCGGCTGCCATTTCAAGCGTCAGCTCAATCGGGAAGCCATAGGTATCGTGCAGCTTGAAGGCATCCTCGCCGGTCACAGTCGGCTCGGAGGAATCGCTCTTGGCCTTGTTCACAGCCACGTCAAGGATGGTGGTACCGGTTTCCAGCGTGCGGCGGAAGGCATCTTCCTCGCCGTATGCGGATTCGGACACCTCATGGAAGGTGTCGTTGAGCTCCGGGTAGCTGGCCTCCATAGCGTTCTTGGAGGTCGGGAACAGGGTGGGCAGCACCGGATCGGTCACGCCAAGCATACGCATGGAGCGCACGGTACGGCGCAGCAGGCGGCGCAGCACATAGCCACGGCCCACATTGGAGGGGCGCACGCCGTCAGACATGATCATCAAAGCGGAACGAACGTGATCGGCCACCACGCGGAAGCGCACGTCGGCTTCTTCATTCTCGCCATACTTCAGGCCAGACAGCTGCTCGGCTGCAGCAATCACCGGGAAGACTTCGTCGGTCTCGTAGATGTTGTTCTTGCCCTGCATCAGGTAGGCAAGACGTTCCAAACCGGCACCGGTATCGATGTTCTTGTTCTCAAGTTCACCAACGATGTGCAGGTCAGTCTTGGACTTGACGTTGTCGACCTCGTAGTTTTCGAACACGAGATCCCAGATTTCGATGTAACGGTTCTCGTCGGCGATCGGGCCGCCTTCCTTACCGAATTCAGGACCACGATCGACGTAAATCTCGGAGCATGGGCCGCCAGGGCCAGGGCCACCAGTGGTCCAGAAGTTATCTTCCATGCCCATCTTCTGGATGTGCTCGGGGTCCACGCCCTCGTTAATCCACAGGGAACGGGCTTCGTCATCATCCGTGAAGGTGGTCATCCACAGCTTCTCAGGATCAAAGCCATAGCCGCCCTGATCCTGCGGAGTGGTGAGCAGTTCCCATGCGTAATGGATGGCTTCTTCCTTGAAGTAATCGCCGAAGGAGAAGTTGCCGAGCATTTGGAAGAAGGTGCCGTGACGAGTGGTCTTACCCACCTCGTCGATATCCAGCGTACGCACGCACTTCTGGTTGGAAGCCATACGATGCTTCGGCGGGGTCTGCTCACCCATCAGGTAAGGAATAAATGGCACCATGCCTGCAATGGTGAACAGCGTGGTGGGGTTCGGGGAGATCAGCGACGCCGAAGGCACAACGAGATGGTCGTGCTTGGCGAAGTAATCGAGGTATCGCTTTGCGATTTCCGCAGTGCGCATGGCGGGATGTACTCCTTGTTGGTTTTAGGCGTAATTACGCCTCTATATTAATGGAAAGACTGTGATATACGAGATATTGAGAATCAACCGATGGCATCGACTAGTTACAGTCGAGTCGTCAATCAGTCGGCTTGCACGTTGTATTTATTGTTCAGCTCAGCCTCGCGGGCTCGACGAGTCGCGTTGAATTCATTGACTAAACCTTCAAGCGTCCTCATCGGCACATTATGCTGATCAGGTCCAAGCAGGAACTGGCGCGCCGCATCAGGCGTATTTGCCTTGACATACGCCTGCGCCTTGGTGACTACCATAATGCCTATGGTTACGCCAACGCCGACCCAGAAGATGCGTTTGAACATCACTCCCCCTTGTGAACGGAATCGCCAGCGTTCTTGGCGATGAAGGACTGGGCCGTGGACTTCAATGCGTATACAGCAGAGGCAACCTTGATTACCGGCTTGCCCAAGAAGGAACCATACAAATCAGTCAAAGCACCAACATTATTGGCTGTTGTGGATGCCGCTGCAGAGATTCGATTGACGTCTTCAAGCGACTTATTCACCTGCTTGACTGTCGTCACGCCCTCATCCAATGCAGGGATGGCATGCTCTCCCGATTCCTTGACGGTCAGCGCAATCTGATCGAACATCTTGCCGAGTCTGATCAGCGGATAGATCATGAAACCGGCCAATACAGCGAACGCGATGGCCGCGATCAGGCCAGCGATCTCTCCGACTCCCATTGTTTCCTCCTTGAGGTCACATATACTCGCACAAGAGTAGCACTTGCGCTCTATTTACCCGACCAACTCCATATTGACTGTAGGTTTTTGAACACTGACTGTAGGTTTTCTAACGGATTTCGTTCAAAAACCTACAGTCAGTGTGCCAAATCCGACAGTCAGTGTTCAATAACCTACAGTCAACATGGACAGTGTGGGGTTGGGTGCTGAATTTGATAATTCAGCTGCTGGTTATTTGCCGTATGACACAATGGTCACGGCATCAGCAAACGGTTTTTCGGTATCGAAATCGAGGACCGTTACCGATCCGTTTGCCGGACGTTCGCTCAGGTCCAAGTCAGGACCGCCAAAGCGATGAGCCAAGCTCAACAGCGTGTTGCCGTGGGAAATCTGCAGCACATCATCACCGTCATGCAGCCCGGGATTATCCGCGATAAGCTGAAAAGCCCCTTCCACACGAGTCCAATATTCCTCATCGGATTCCGCATCATGGAACGGGTCGGCTTCTTTAAGGAAATCACGCGACGCACCAAGACCGAATCGTTCCACAATCTCGTTATACGTCTTCGCACCATGCGGAGCACCGGCGGCATACCAAGCCATAGCCATATCAAGGCCCTCATAGTAGCCATAGAACTGTTCACGGAAATGCATGTCCGCAATCAATTCAGGACGCGTGCGGCCCGCCTCCTCATTGATGTCCAGAATTTTCTCTGCGGTCTGCTGTGCACGCGTGGTATCCGAGCAATATGCTGCGGCAAAGGTCAAGCCTTTGAGCTTCTCCCCCGCTTTGGCAGCGTCAGCGATGCCTGATTCGGTAAGCGGCGAGTTGGACCATCCCTGCAGACGGTTGTATCGGTTGAAATAGGTCTGTCCATGACGGACCAAATGCAAGTGAAGAATCATATTGACCATGCTACGCCAATTTGTCTTCAGAACGCAGGAACCCCGCGCTTTGAGGCGCGGGGTTCGAGCGGTATGTCCTGGATTGTTTTGACCAGATGGGCCCGGATCAGCGGGCGTAGAATTCGACCACGTACTGGATGTTGACCTGCACCGGAATCTCTTCGACTTCCGGCTTGCGGGTCATGGTGGCCTTCAGGGAGGCAAGGTTCACGTCGAGGTAACCAGGAACCGCCGGCAGCACATCGCGGTGCACGCCTTCAGCGGCGATCTGGAACGGAACCATAGTCTGGCTCTTAGCCTTGACCTGAATGGTCTGGCCAGGCTTGACGCGGTAGGACGGGCGATCGACCACGTTACCGTCAACGAGGATGTGACGGTGAACCACGAACTGACGAGCCTGAGCGGTGGTGCGGGCGAAGCCAGCACGCAGCACGAGGTTGTCGAGGCGGGTCTCGAGATCGGTCAGCATGGCGTTACCGGTCTGGCCGGCGGTACGGGTGGCCTTCTCGTAAGCGGCACGGAGCTGCTTCTCGGAGACGCCGTACTGAGCGCGCAGACGCTGCTTTTCGCGCATACGCACCGCGTAATCGGATTCGGTGCGGCGACGGTCACGGCCGTGCTCGCCAGGAGCGTACGGACGCTTTTCGAAGATGCGCTGAGCCTTAGGGGTCAGTGCGATGCCGAGGGCGCGGGAAAGACGCACCTGACGGCGAGAACGCTGAACGTTCGTCATTTGGATTAATCCTTCTGTCGTTATTTGAACGGAACGCATGGCTTCATTTATTGATGCCACACGCTGAGTCGGGCCTCTCCAACGCTTCGACGTGATTACTCACGAATGGCTGCATTCTTGCAGAACACGGCCACCGACCCGTTGATGGGCTATGACTCCAGACGGTATCTGCCTTGCAGCAGACACCAGCAGGCAATGATACACCTATACCTTGGACAGCACCCCAGCATCCATGCGATACACCGTGTCCGCCCATGCGAGAGCATCGGGATCATGAGTGACCATAAGAATCGCCATACCATTGTCGGCTTGAGCTCTGAGCAGACGCATCACGATATCGGTACTCTCCTGGTCAAGATCGCCGGTCGGTTCATCAGCAATCAGCAATTTCGGCTGATTCATCAGCGCACGGGCAATGGATACTCGCCGCATCTCTCCCCCGGACAGCTCGCGCGGATAGCTATCCGCCAAATCAGCGACATCAAGTTGGCTCAGCAGATCTTGCGCGCGGGAAATCAACGTATGCCTCTGAGCGGCCTGAGTATCATGCATATCCGCTGACTTGGTTCCAGAACCATCAGTAAAAGGGACAATGGTGTCCGGCAGGTTGGAATCAGCCGCCGACGCCTCATCATTGGATAGTGACTGACTTTCTTCGCAAACTTCACTTTCATCATCGCGGGCAAACGGCAAAGGATCAGGGAGCATTGTGGCCGGCAATATCACATTGTCCAGCACCGTCAAGTTACCTAGCAGAGTATGGCCTTGGGTCACGAAACCGAGCGTACGGTTCCTGAGTACGGAAAGCTCATTGTCCGAGAGGGCGGCCACATTACGATCATCGACGGTCACTGATCCTGAAGTCGGTCGAATCAGACCAGCGACCATATTGATCAATGTGCTTTTGCCATTGCCGGATCGGCCAACAATCGCAATAAATTCGCCTTCATTGACGATAAGATTCGCATGGTCTACGGCGTTGAATAGCTTGCCACGGCGAATGAACTGACGGGTCACTTCGGAAAGCACAAGCAAATGGGAAGTACTTGCCATGTCACTCCCCTTCCCGCAAGGTGAGATATGCTTCCGGTTTGCTTAACCGCCACATAGTCATCATTGAGCCGGCAATGCCGATGGCAGTGGAGCAAACCAGAGTCACCACCGCACACCCAATAATCACGATGGGACCTGCCTGAAGATACGGCAGTTGCAGTTGCGTACCGATGAGCGAGCTGAACGGGAAAATCATCAAGCTGGCCAGCCCGACTCCAGCAACGCCGCCGAGCACTCCAATCATTATCGATTCCTTCACGATAATCGCGTTCAACATGCCACGGGTGGCACCCATGATGCGCAACGATGCGAATTCACGTTTGCGTTCGTTCACCGATGAGGCGAAAACAGCAAGCAGTACAATCACACCCATTGCCCAGATAACAGACACAAACACTGCAAGATAGGAAACTAATGCGTTCAGCGAGTTTTTCGTAGTGGCAGTGATACCGCCTGGATATACATAGCCCAGATCAGAAAAACGGGAATCGAGATGCTTGATGTTGTCGGCCACCGTCTGCGCATCATATCCTTGCTTCACTTTGATGAGTACGGTCGAAACGGCTTTATCGGCATTCTTGGCGAACGCACTGTTTTTGGTCATCTTCGATGAAACAGACACCATCTGAGGCACAGTGGCTGTATTGATGAACACTGAATTGTCGAGACTGGTACCGGTGTTGGCGAGCTGAGCGACGACCGGCCAATCACGTCCATACAGTTCAATAGTGCCGTCAACAGACACATTCACGTTAGCTCCGGCAATCATCTGTCCGTCTTGAAGCGTGCCATCAAATTGGGAAGCGATCCAAGGTTCAATAACGAAGTCGGAAGCGGGATCGAATCCGATAATCTGCAGTTTTTCATCGCAACAAGCAGCAGCCAGTGATGATATGTAGGTCTGCTCGCTGGCTTGTTCGATGCCATCGGCGCTCTTGATTGTGTCTGCAATATCGGTAGTGAAATAAAACGTGCTTGGACTGCCGTTCGTTAGTAAAGCTTCCGCTTGCTGTGCGGTGTTCTGCGGCACGACCATAAGATCGGCACCAAGGCGCTGTTCCATGCTGGTCATGCCCGTATTGAGGTTCATCGTCAGCATGGTTCCGCCAAAGAACGTCAGCGACAGGATAGTGACAATGGTGAGCAATGCAGCCGTACGCAATGGCTTACGCTTGAGATTCTCATATGGCAGCCCACGTAGTGTGATTGCGGAATGCATGGGAGGCTCTTTCAGCTGCGCGCAGCGGAGCGGGAGTCAATCCAGATGGCGATGCCCGCAAATACAAGCGTAAGTACGCCGAGCACGATAAGCGTAGGCAGCATAACCATACGGCAGTGCATCATGGCACCGTTACATACGCCAATAAGGAAGGTTGGTACTGCGAGCAACAGCAAAGCGTTCGCAATAGCCGCAATATTCAAACCGATACGAATCTGATGATTGACAAACAGAGCAATAATGCCAAACGCAAGAATAACCACGCCGATACCGGTGGCGGCCTGCTGCGAGTAGTGGCATGCACCCGGCACATCATGGCCGATGCAAGCATGGGCGAAAGTCTGCGGGGCAACGGCAATCAGCAGGCCGAGCAGAATATTGGGAGTGGATGCAAACAGCTTGTTCTTCATTTCTCTTACTTTCTCTCCCCTGAGGCGGGGTTCGCGAGCACAGCCTTCGCATTATGCCCATGCCGTAATCAGAAAAACAAGTCTTGTTTTTTGCTTCCCTTTCTGCTATTGCCCGTGATGGCTCCTGTGAAAAAGCCAGTTATAGCTTCTCAATGGCCGAAGCGTAAAGCGGACAGTCCAGTGGACTGTCCGTAGCTGAGGGGAGCGGCCTTGCCGCGACGGGCTGAGTCGTGAAGCGAACAGTCCAGTGGACTGTTCGTAGACGAGGCCTGAACGAAGCGAAAGCTGAGTGAAGGTTGAAGCAACAGTCTTGCCGGAGGCAAGTCCTATCGCTCATCAGAGCTTCTCAATAGGCGCCACGCGCAGCATCAGGCGCTTAACGCCAGCTGAGCCGAAGTCCACGGTAATTACCGACTTGATGCCCTTGTCTTGAATATCCATGACTGTGCCAAGGCCGAACTTATCGTGCACGACCTTGTCTCCAATAGCGAAATCGGCGGCGTTCAAACCGTTGTCTTTCTTGACTGCGGCAGCAGAGGTTTTCGGCGTGGTGTGACGGGTCGTCACCTTGCCTCCTCGCGTATGACCGTAGGAGTCAGATGAACCGGAACGGGAACCATATGAGGAGCCCGAGCCGCGCGAACCATACGAACCGGAGCCATACGACGAACGCGAACCATAGGACCTAGAACCATAGGATGATGAACCGGAACCATACGAGGATCCGTATGACGAACCATAGCGGGATCGAGAACCGTACGACGAGCTGGAGCCGTGACCACCGAAAGTGGACGAACCACCAAACGTGGCGCCGCCAAAATCGTCATCATCCCAACCGCCGAGATCATCGGCAAATCCATCATCACCGGACTGCCAGCTCGAACGCATGCGCTCCACGCCGGCTTCCTTGCGTTTCCAGTCGATGAGCTCCGCAGGAATCTCATCAAGGAATTGGCTTGGCATCATGTCCGCAGCCTGCCCCCATTGGGAACGCACCGCCGCACGAGTCACATACAGACGTCGCTTGGCACGAGTGATTCCCACGTAAGCGAGTCGACGTTCCTCCTGCAGCTCGGTAGTGTCTTCCATCGAACGCGAATGCGGGAAGGTTCCCTGCTCCATACCGGTGAGGAACACCACCGGATATTCCAGACCCTTTGCGGTGTGCAAGGTCATTAGCGTCACCTTGCCAGAATCCTCGGCTTCGCCAGGCAGCTGATCGGAATCCGCCACCAGTGCGGTCGTCTCCAAGAAGGCAGACAGGGTGGCATCAGGCGTGTTCTGCTCGAATTCCGCTGCCGTGGATTGCAGCTGAGAGAGGTTCTCCAAACGGGAGGCATCCTGAGGATCGACTGATTTCTCCAGTTCCGCCCTCAAACCCGACTTCTCCAGCACTTCGGCCACGATCTCGCTTGGCTTGCTGTCGTGAGCGCGAGTGAATTGCGAAAGTGCACCCATGAGTTCACGGAATGCCTTGAGCTGGTTGGCCGTACGGGTAGGAATATTCTGAATCTCAGCTAGATGCATCAGCGCATAGAAGAAACTGGTACCATGCTCACGCGCATACGCAAGCAGAATACCTTCGGCTCGATCCCCTAGACCACGCTTCGGCACGTTGAGAATACGGCGCAGGTTCACGTCATCATCCGGGTTCACCAATGCCTGCAGGTAGGCCAAGGCATCCTTGATTTCACGGCGTTCGTAGAACTTGGTGCCGCCGACCAACTGGTATGGCAGTCCACCATTAATCAACGCTTCTTCAAGCGAGCGAGACTGCGCATTAGCTCGGTACATGATGGCCATGTCCGAATAGGCGATGGATTCCTCCGCATGCAGTCGCGCAATCTCACCAGCCACCCATTGGGCTTCCTGCTGAGCGTTATCCGCCGCATAACCCACGATCGGCTCGCCTTTGCCGAGCGCAGTCCACAGTTTCTTCGGCTTGCGGCCCTCGTTATTGCTAATCACCGCATTGGCGGCATCCAGAATGGTTTGCGTGGAACGGTAGTTCTGCTCCAGCATGATGGTTTTCGCATTCGGGAAATCCTGCTCGAAATCCTGAATGTTGCGGATATCCGCGCCGCGGAATGCGTAAATGGACTGGTCGGAATCACCCACCACGGTAATCCATGCAGGGCCGGTTTTCCCTGCGTTCGGAGCGCCCGGCACGCTATGCTCACCGCTATCAACGCCGGCGAGCTCGCGCACCAGCACATACTGGGCGTGATTGGTGTCCTGATACTCGTCCACCAGAATGTAACGGAAACGGTGATGGTAATACTCGGCTACCTGCGGGTCGGAGCGCAACAGTTCAACGGTCCGGCCAATCAAATCATCAAAGTCCACAGCATTGGCAAGTGCCAGCCTGTGCTCATATTCGGCGTAGATTACCGCATAAATGGCTTCAAGGTCGCCCACCGTGCCGAATTGGTAGCCGCGCTGACCGGGAGTGAAATCCGGAGCATGCAAGGCGAGATATTCCTTCCAGCCAGTGAGGTTGTTCTTCAGGTCGGAAATATGGCCAAGAATCGAACGCGGTGTGTAACGCTTGATGTCCAGGTTGAATTCGGTGGCGATGATTTTGACGAGTCGTTCGGAATCGGCGGAATCATAAATGGAGAAGCCCGACTTCAGGCCGATGGATTTTCCGTCACGGCGCAGGATGCGCACACAAGCGGAATGGAAGGTGGAAACCCACATGCGCTGCGCCACCGGGCCGATGAGGGAGCCCAGGCGCTCACGCATTTCGGCGGCAGCCTTGTTGGTGAAGGTGATGGCAAGCACTTGGCTGGGCCATGCACCGAATTGGCTTAAGATCCATGCGATACGGCGGGTCAGTACACGGGTTTTGCCAGAACCGGCTCCTGCGCCGATGAGCAGCGCCTGGCCGCGGTATTGCACGGCCTCGGACTGCTGAGGATTCAAGTCACCTACCAGTTCCTGGGCGCTGCGCGCAATGACTTCCGGCTCATCGAACATGATGCTCTCCCCTTGACAACCTACCGTGACGAACGCGCGTGGATAACCTGTTCCTCAAATCGCGCGACATTCATATCTACCATATGCGCCGGTCAGCGTAAGCTGGTTTGCCATATCCCATAGCTATACCGATAGTTATGCCAATTTGATGTCAAGGAGGTATCCAGTGCAGGAACTTGAGGAACGAATCCAGGCCGAAGGCACCGTCAAGGCCGGCGATGTGCTGAAGGTGGACGCATTCCTGAACCACCAGTGCGATGTGCGCCTGTTCGATCATATGGGCGCGGCATGGGCGGAGCACTTCGCAGGTAAAACCATCACCAAGATCCTGACTATCGAGGCTTCCGGCATTGGCATCGCCTGCTGCGCAGCCCGCCATTTCAACGATGTGCCGGTGGTGTTTGCCAAGAAGGCACAGTCCATCAATCTCGATGGCGATCAGTACACCACTACCGTCTACTCCTTCACCAAGCAGAAGGAGTTCCCGGTCATCGTTTCCAAGAAGTATTTGAACCCGGGTGATCATGTGCTGCTCATCGATGATTTCCTGGCCAACGGCAAGGCGTTGCGCGGTCTGATTGAACTGTGCGAGAAGGCAGGCGCCACGGTTGAAGGCATCGGCATTGCTGTGGAGAAGGGCTTCCAGGGCGGTGGCGATCGTCTTCGCGAAGATGGTTACGACGTGGATTCCCTGGCCATCGTGGAGTCGATGGATCCGGAAACTGGCAAGATCGAATTCCGCCACTGAAAGCTCACAGAGAGAAGAGAAGAAGAAAGAGCAATATGAGCGACGAGAAGAAAACCTCCAAATCATCCAACGTCTCATTTGAAGCATTGAGCTCGCTGGACGCACCAGTTCCCTTCTGGAAGGGTATTCCGTTCGGCCTGCAGCATGTGATGGCCATGTTCGTGGCGAATCTGGCACCGATTTTCATTGTGGCGTCTGCTGCGAAAATGACGCCCGCACAATCCGCCGCGGTGATTCAGGCTGGTCTGCTGGTAGCTGGCCTGGGCACCTGCCTGCAGCTGTACGGCGCATGGCGCATTGGCTCCCGTCTGCCTATGGTGACCGGCATTTCCTTCACCTATGTGGCCGCGGCCGTGGCCATTTGTGCGGATAAGGGCTATGGCGCAGTGGTCGGTGCCGTGCTGGTCGGTGGCATACTGGAGCTGGTGCTTGGTTTGACCGCCAAGTATTGGCGCCGCTTTGTGCCGCCTATCGTCTCAGCCATCGTGGTGACTTCCATCGGTTTCTCGCTGCTCAACGTGGGCGCTACAAGCTTCGGCGGCGGTTCCGGGGCCAAGGACTTCGGTTCTTGGCAGAACCTGACGCTTGGTTTGATTTCCCTGGTGGCCTGCCTCGCCTTCCAACTGCTGATGAAGGGTACCGCCAAGCAGCTGTCCGTATTATTCGGTCTTGTGGTTGGCTATGTTGTGGCCATCTGCATGGGTAAGGTTGATTTCTCCGGTTTCCAGGACCTCGCCATTGTTTCCGTGCCGCAATTGATGCCGTTCAAGCCCGAGTTCGATTGGGGTTCCATTATTTCCATCGGACTGCTTTATGTGGTGTCTTCGGTTGAAGTGCTGGGTGACACTGCGGCTCTGACCAAGGTGGGCCTAAACCGTACGCCTACTGAGCGCGAAACCGCTGGCGCTATTGCTGGCGATGGTTTGATTTCCTCGGTTTCCGGTCTGTTCGGCTGCCTGCCACTGACTTCCTTCGCTCAGAACATCGGCCTCGTGGCCATGACCAAGGTAGTCAATCGCAAGGTGATTCTCTCCGGTGGTTTGATTCTGATTCTGGCGAGCTTCGTGCCGGCCATCGCCGAGGTGTTCAATTCACTGCCTCAGGCAGTGCTCGGCGGCTGCACGATCATGATGTTCGGCAACATCATTCTCTCCGGCTTCCAGATGATTGCCGAGGCCGGCTTCTCGCAGCGCAACATCACGATTGCGGCACTCTCGCTGACCATCGGCATCGGCTTTACGCAGGTGAGCAATATCTTCGTGAACTTCCCTTCCCTGTTCCAGCAGATCTTCGCCTCCAACTGCATTGCCGTGGCCTTCGTGGTCGCCGTAATCCTCAATGCAGTCCTGCCAAGCGAGGAGCACTTCTTGAGCGCGCCAGCAGCGAAAGAAGAATAAGCACAGTCTGAGCGCGCCAGCAGCGAAGGAAAAGTAAGCACAGTCTGAGCGCGCCAGTACATGAATTTTCAATGAATTGGCAACGCCTCCTTGCCACTGTTGCGCCGCAACACACGATTATGCGGCACAATAGTGGCAAAGAGGCGCACCTATGGTTGACGACTATACCGCGAAGATGACCGAGCTCATCGAGCTTATGCGCATGATCGGCAACGATACGCAGCAATGCGAGGTCAAGGAATGCAAACGCCGCATCTCCTCCACGATTACCGATACGTTGTCCGCATTCTCCAACGGTTCCGGTGGTTGGATTATTCTCGGCCTTTCAGAAAAGAACGGTTTCACTCCGGTTGAGGACTTTAATGCCCGTGCTATGCAGGAAGCTTTGAGCCAAGCCTGCGAGAAAATGACTCCGGTGGTTCGCCCGGTTATCGTAACGTGTCCGTTCGAAGGCTCGAATCTGGTATTCGCGCGCATTGATGAAATGCTTCCGCGCGATAAGCCCTGTTTCACTACCGCCCTCGGTCCGCATGGCGGTTCATTTATTCGCACCGGTGATGGGGACCGTCGTATGACCTCCTATGAGGTGGACCGGCTCATCGAAGAGCATCTGCAACCTACCTATGATTTGGATATTGTGCCGCATGCCACCACGGATGATCTTGATCCAGCGCTGGTTTCAGGATTGTTGGCTCGTGCGCGCGAGCAGCATCCGCATGTGTTCGCCGGCCGTGAAGCCACACGCACGTTGTTGGATTTGCAGGTGCTGCGTCATGATGATTCCGACGACAGCGAGGTGGGTGGAGTCTTAAGACCTACGCTTGCCGGATTGTTGGCGTTGGGCCGGTATCCGCAGAAGTATTATCCGCGATTGTCTATTGCCATCGCGGTGTTCCCCGGCACGGACCGCGATGAAGTGTTCCGCGGAGATGAGCGATTGGTAGCCACGAAAACCATTGTGGGGCCGATTCCGGTGATGATTAACGATGCCGTGGAATCGCTGATGCAATGGGTGGGTGCGAAGAAGCTCGACTACCCGCCCATAGTATTGCGCGAGGCTATTGCGAACGCACTCACTCACCGTGACTACTCCCCCGATGCACGCGGCACTCAAGTACGTATCAGCGTGTTCACGAATCGCATTGAAATCACCAATCCTGGTGGCTTATACGGCACGGTGACACATGATGTGCTGGCGAATCCGAATCCAGTGACCGGAGTACCGTTCGTCTCCACCCGTAATCAGTTCCTGTTTACGTTGCTGGAATCCACGCCATATCCGGACGGCGGCTTCGTGAATCCGGAAGGCGGGGATGGTTATCAACGTATTGCCGCAGCTCTTCGAGAAGCAGGCATCGAGCCGGCTACCACGCAGAATGACATCAATACGTTCACGATGACTATTACCAAACAGCGCACTGCGAAGAACAGTACGCCGAGTGAAATATCCAAAGCGATTCTGACCGTTCTCGAACGGCATTCGGCCATGAGCATCAAGGAAATCATTCGCGAACTGCAATTGACGCCTCTGGCTGCAACATCCGGCATGCGTGAATTGATACGCGAAGGTCGGGTCGCCAAGGTGAAATTCCAAGACGACCCGACCCAGCGGTACCGGTTGAAGGGGCTATGACATAAGCGTCTGCTTCACCCCTACGCCTCAGCGAGTTCGGTCGTAGCAGGCGCGGCCAAGGTAGGCCGCGAGCGCCGGAATTTTCCTGCAGCCAGCCCAATGCAGATGAAAGCGACTGCAAACAATGCCACGATACCAATGTCTGCAGTCCATTGCATCCAATTTGCATCCGTCGTTGCCACTACTCCAAGTGCATTGTCTATTGATGTGCAGTACCACCATCCTGGTGTCAATTTGGCTAAGGCGACCATGCCATCGGGCATCATGCTCATCGGGAATGCGATTCCCGAAGTGAACAGAATCAGCAGACCGAATACGTTGGCGAATGCGTTGGCGGCCATATCCGAGGCTCCGAATTCACCAAGCATGAATCCGCATGCCACACACATGAAGCTGAATATTGCCACTGAGAGGAATACCATAATCACGCCACCTATCGGCAGAGAAGCTATCTGGCCTCCAGCCGCTGCAGTCAGTATTAGAGCTCCCGCAAGATAGCCTACGCAGATCAGCAGCGCGAAACCGCACAATACCAGCATGCGTTTCAATCCGCTTTTCGCTACTACCGGAGAAGCCATAAGCCTGCGGCGCAGTTCGCCGGCACCGAATACGCGTGCTACAAGACTCACGCATACGCTCAGCGTAAGGAATAGCGGATATAGCGCGGTTTTCATCGTGTCACCGAACCCCGATGTCACTGGATGGGTTTCCGAACCGGCCTTGGCATCTGGTGTGGTCTTTTCCACGACAACCGAACGATTCACATCACTGTCATGTGCCGTGTCTGCGGCTTTGGCCGCGGCATCCTGCACATCCTTTATCGTCAAACCGTCCAACGTTCCTTCAGGCAGTGTATCAACGCTGAAGGCACTGGCATCATTCGTGGCATTCGACCAGTCGACGCTGCCATCAGCGCCAACGGATGCCATCCATGATGCGAGCGTTTCCTTGCCGATATTGACGTGTTCGCCGATTAGTGCGATTCGGGTGAGCGAGAGGAATCCGTTTACGTTCATGTTGCCGATGGTTCCCGCTCCCGACGTGTAGCTGGTGACGGTTTCAAGCGTCGGCATATCTTTGCCGGATTGTGCTGCATCGAGGAATTCGTTAGCGTAGCCACGTGGAATGATGACGATAAGATCCACCCAGTTTGAGGCGACTGCCTGTTGCAGGGACTCTGCTGTATCGTCGAGTTCAATCATTGTGGCGGATTCCGAAAGGTAATCGCGCAGTCCTTCAGCCATACCGCCTCGGTTCCCGTCGCGGTCGATGACAGCAATATTGACTTTATTCGGCTCATATGTGTCGGCCACAGGCTGTACGGAAGCGGCAAGCTGCGACCAGCTGAGCGAGAACATCATAATGCCCATAAGAATCAGATACACGATGATGTATGTCCGGTGCGCCAGCAGCACGCGCACGGTGGCTTTATAGGTGTTCATAGCGTTGCCTCCTGAGCATAATCACGCCGACGGTGAGGAACACTGCGCTCATGACAAACAAGATGGCGCAAGTTCGAATAAACGGCTGGTAGCTGTCGTAGTACATCAGTGAGTAGAACAGATTCGTCACTTGCTGTGCAGGGTTGATGATGGCAAGGAACGGGGCTTTACGAGTAATCAAATCGCTCAGTTCCATTGCAAATCCGCCGTATAGACCGCTGAATAGCGACAGCGAGCAGGCGATGGCCGTGGAAAGGCCTTGCTTGACGCCAGTGGTGAGTTTCGGGATGGCACCAATCATGGTTCCAAGCGAGCAGGTCATGAATGATGCAACAATCACGGCAAGTACAGCCAAGGGCTCGCGTCCACCGACTTCAATGCCGCAACCATAGCGGATATAGGCGAGAGCAATCAGTAGACATGTACTTGTGCATAGCCACCCCGCAAGGAATCCTGCAACGAGCTGTTTGGCTCGTCCGAGCGGGGCTACGGTTCTGCGAATACCGAGGGCGGAAAGATTTGCCTGCGAGGCGGTGACTGTATAAATCATGTATGACATGGCGATCAGGCAAGACATGCCCATGAGCGCATAATAGTATCTCGCCATCGCATCCGGCTTGAAGTTGGTGAGCGAGATTTCTCGCGTGCCATTTGCCGCAGTGCTGATACCGTTCCAGAACGTGCGCGTCATGGCCGCGTTTGGATTGTCTTTCAACGCGGTAAGCACGGTCGCGCTAGTGCGATTGTATTGGTCGATCACATTGTCCAATGCGGCGAGGGAAACATCGAGTCCGGCCTCCTGCGTGCCATTGTTCGCTTTGGTAACCGTGTCGCTACTTACAGTGAGCGCGATTCGCCCATCCTTGTCGGCGGATAGGTAGCCCTCCACCTCGCCCGTATCCAGCTTCTTTCTGGCTTGCGCGCTGGATGTAACGTTAGTGGTATCCAGCAATTTCACATCGATATTGACATCGCTGGAAATGGTCTTACTACTGCTCGTATCGGTTCTGCCACCGGTTTTCTTACCGGATAATGCTTCGACCAACGTACTTGCACCGACCGCGTTATCCCAGTTTGCATCTTCCACAACTGCCACGGATATTGGCGTGATGCTCATGGCTTTATCCAAGTCACCGAATACGCCGTTGAACATCGTGGCCAGCGCTATAGGGAAGATAATGAGCCAGAACAATGCGCTTTTATTTCTCAGGTTCGATTTCAACGAGACGATGAATGTGCTCCACATGACGTTCTCCTTTCTTTTGTCTGGAGGATGGGGCTCAGCCGATTCCTAGTCGCGCAACGCTGTGCCAGTAAGCTCCAGGAACACGTCGTTCAAAGTGGGAGGCCGGCTGGTCAGATGCCCGATGTTTACGCCGGCTGCCCGCAATACAGCAAGCATGTCCATAAGATTGTGTTCGCCTCGCCGGCACCGTACTTCCAGCTCCCGGCCGTCATACGAAGCTTCGATAACAAAACCGAGTTCGCGTATTTCTGCGAGCGCCGTATCAGGCAAGTCCAGTGTTTCGATGGTGATGCGTTCGCCGGTGTCGATCATGTTCTTCAGCTCGTCGGCGGTGCCGAGCGCCAGATGCCGGCCGTGGTCCATGATGAGGATGCGGTCGCAAATTTGTTCGACTTCCTCCATGTAGTGACTGGTGTAAATGACGGTGGCTCCTGCTTGGTTGAGTTTCTGGATACCTTCGAGTATTGCGTTACGGCTTTGTGGGTCGACGGCTACGGTGGGTTCGTCAAAGAAGATCAGATCAGGCTTGTGCGCTATGCCGCAGGCGATGTTGAGCCGTCGCAGCAGGCCTCCCGAGAGTTTACCTGGACGGTATTTGCGGAATTCTCGCAACCCCACGAAATCGATGGCTTCCTCCACGAGCGGTGCGCGTTCGGCTTTCTTCGGCACATACAACGAGCAAAAGTAGTCGATATTTTCCTCCACGGTGAGTTCGTTGAATACGGCCACGTTCTGCGGCACGATGCCGATGCGGCGTTTCAACGCGTAACTGGTTGGCGTCATCGGCTCGCCGAATACGCGAATGGTTCCGGAATCATAGGTAAGCAACGCCAGAATGCAGTTGATGGCTGTAGTTTTGCCGGAACCGTTGGGCCCCAGCAGTCCAAAGATCTCGCCTTGCTTCACGTCGAGATCGAAATAGTCGAGCGCCACCATATCGCCATAGCGTTTGACCAGCTGGCTCACATGAACCGCAGGAACGGCTGATTGAGTGGACTGAGTGGTTTCGCTTGCCATGATCACTCCCTTCCTTGGATAGCTCTATCATCCCCATCGCAAGCACATGACACCAGCCACATTCGTCACGAGTCAGAGCAAAAACCATGACATTTGTCATTTGCGCCAAATCATCATCGATAGACGCTATTGCACGGGTAGGCTTGGAACCAAGAAATTCGTTACGGACGGCAGGAGGGGCCATGCGGACGATGGTGGAGAAGGGGCTGCTGCTGATGTTCAGCTTGGCTCTGATGCTCACATCATCGTTTGTCGCCGGCTCTGGATCGTCATATGCATATGCATCGGGGCCTTATGTAGAGCTCATTGCTGGCATGCTAATCGCCATATCCGCCACCGGGTTAGCCGAATGGCGGGCACGGCATGCTTGGGCTTGGCTACCGGCATGCGGTTATGCCATCGCCGCAATGGTATTGCCATTGTGGATTATGTTCCTGCCAGTGATTGCTTATGATGCCGCAAAAACCACAATGCCGCTCCCCTCGCTGATTCATGTACTTTCCCGCACATCAACACCAAAGCAACCATCTTCGCCAACGGCTGTGTCATCGGTGGCTTCATCATCCACGCTATTGCCACAGCGCGTGCCGCTCATAGGCAATGCAATATCACGATGGTTGTGGCTGGTATCGATTGCCATTGCGGCTGGTCAAACCTATTTTGGCGCAGGCACTTGGGCGAGAACATTCTCCATCCGCGACTTTGCGATTATCGCTGGAGCATGCGTACTGGGATTCGCGTTAGGTTCCCGCGCGAAAAAAGAAACCGCGTTACGTCATACGCTGCGTGTGATGCAGGACCACGAGCGGCAATCGGTTCGTGCCCATCGGCTACGGCTTGCCGATATAGACGAGGAACGCGCGCAGTCGATTCGCATGGCCACGCTCGGCGAGCGCACGCGTATCGCCAGAGAGATTCATGACAATGTGGGGCATCTGCTAACGCGCGCCATTATGCAGGCGCAGGCCGGCAAAGCGGTGGCTGATGCCACCAATGATGTCATCGCCGCACAAAACTTTGCCGCATTAGGCGGTACGCTCGATGATGCGATGACAATGGTGCGCAAGTCCGTGCATGATCTGGAGGATGATGGCACTGATTTTGCTGCGCAAATCAAGGATGCAGTCGCATCATTTGATGACATCTCCCCTGGTTTCTCGGTGCGCCTGGTCAATGACATTGTCGCTGCACCAGCACCGGTATCCCGTTGCTTGTCCACAGTGATTCGAGAGTCGTTGACGAACGTGGTGCGTCATAGCGAGGCACAGAATGCCAACGTGACATTGCGTGATTTTCCAGCATTCTGGCAACTGGTGGTACAAGATGACGGCCCGGCAAAACATCCCTCGAACATAAGCGGCCTCACCATCCCAATCAGGCATGAATTGCCACGCGGCATGGGATTAGCTGATATTGATTCGCGCGTACGGTCCATCGGCGGTACGGCAACATGCGGACCGTACAATCAAGGCTGGAGGGTGTTCGCTTCCATTCCCAAGCAGCCGTGGATGAAGGAGACAAAAGAGCGATGAGAATTGCCATCACAGATGATGATCCTATTGTCTGCCAATCCTTGGCAACTATTCTTTCCGCAACGAATATGGCCGACGTGCTATGGACCGCGAACGACGGTGATGCTGCAGTAACCAACTATTTCGCGTCTCCTGCAAATCATCCGGATATTCTACTCATTGATATTCAAATGCCCGGCAAAGATGGTCTCGCAGCGGCCCGTGACATTCTTACGAAAGATCCTGCAGCTCGTATCCTATTTTTGACCACATTTGCTGACCAGTCATATATTGCGCAGGCGATGGCATTAGGTGTCAAAGGGTACCTGATTAAGCAGAATGTGGCCGCAGTTGGGCCGGCATTGCAGGCAGTGATGGCCGGTCAGGTGGTGCTTGGCGCGGAAGTACTGGGTAAGTTGACCAGCAACCAGACAAGCGCACCTGCTGATGATACAGCTCACAAGTCCGATGAATCCATCGAACGGCTGCTCAATGACAAGGAGCGAGTGATTGCTTCCCTAGTGGCCGAGGGATTGGATAATCGTGATATCGCAGCGCAGCTTTGCTTGAGCGAAGGTACTGTACGCAATCGCATCAGTCAAGTATTAGACAAACTGGGGCTCACGAATCGCACTCAGTTGGCAATCGAATGGATTCGCGAGCACCGGTGAGCCAATAATGTCAGCTGTTTTTCATGACGATGCTGTCGACCACGTTGGCCACGGATTCGCAGTTGTCTGCACACTGCTCGAGGTGGCGGAATACATCATGCCATGCGAATACCTGCAGCGGGTCCGTGCAAGTGGTATGAAGCGTGCGCATAGCTTCAATGAACACATGGTCGGCATCAGTTTCAATGGTGTTAATGGCGAACACACGTTCACGCAGCGTCTTGGAGCGCTTGAACTGCGGCAGCTCGCCGATGAGCCCTTCAATCTGATCGCAGGCATGCGACACCATTTCGGTCATCTGCAATGCTTCAGAGCGAACATCAGTCACATTGTCGTAGTACATGCGATCGAGCACGCCTTCGATGCTGTCAATCACATCGTCCAGCACGTAACTCAGCTGGCCGATGTCTTCACGATCGAACGGCGTGATGAAAGCGGTTACCAGCTCATCCATCAAACGGTGACGAACCTTGTCGGCCGACTGTTCGATGCGATGCATTTCCTCCATGCTGTCCTTCAACTGTTCAGGGTCGAAGTTGTGCATCACTTCGCTTAAGAGATGCGCGGCCTGGCATGCGTATGCAGCGCTTTCGCGGAATCCGTCGAAGTAGAAGGAATCGTTTTTTCTTGCCATTGCGGGGTTCCTTTCTAGAACACGAACATGAAGAGCTTGGCCATAGCGAAACTGATGAGACCACAGCCGGGGAAGGTGAATACCCAGGTGAGCATCATGTCTCGCACTACACCGAAGTTGATGGCGGACAGACGGCGGACCGCGCCCACGCCCATGATGGCGCTGGTCTTGGTATGCGTGGTGGAAACCGGGATGCCGAGCACGGTCATCACAAGCAGGCAGAGCGCGCTGGAAAGGTCAGCGGAGAAGCCTTGGTATTTCTCCAGTTTGACCATGTCCATGCCTACGGACTTGATGATTTTCTCACCGCCGACCGAGGTGCCTACACCCATGATGGTGCTGCATAGAATCATTAGCCATACGGGAATCACCACACCGGCTACAGAGGATTGACCGTTGCAGAAGGCCATACCGAGGAATAATACGCCGATGAATTTCTGGCCATCCTGAGCACCATGCATGAAACTGTTGGCGGCCGCGCCGACGATCTGCGCATACGTGAAAACACCGTTCGTGCGGCGGCGATCGAAGCCTGCGCAAATCAGAGTCACAATCTTGCAGACAATCCATCCCATGCCGAAACCGATGACAAGGCTGGCCACCAAGCCGTACAGCACTTTGACCCATTCGCCCATGTTGACGCCGGCGATGCCGCCTTGAATGGCGATGGCTGCGCCGGTCAGGCCTGCGATGAGGCTATGGCTTTCGGACGTTGGGATGCCCAGCATCGATGCACCTACGCTGTATACCACAATGGAGAAAAGCGCCGCGCATAATGCAATGAGTGCCGAATGCGTATCCCCTCCGAAATCGACCATGTTGGAGATGGTGGAAGCAACGGACGCATTGAATTGCGTCATCAGGAATACGCCGAGGAAGTTGAAGATGGCGGCCATGATGACTGCGGAACGTACGCGCATGCAGCGGGTGGTCACACAAGTGGCAATGGCGTTGGGGGCATCGGTCCAACCGTTGACGAAGATGACTCCGAGCGTCAACAACGTTGTTACAGCTAAGGCTGGGTTGGAGAATACCTGCTGGATGAAATAGGCCAAGGATACGTCCACGGCTAATCTTCACCTTCTTCTTCGGGGGCGGCGGAAAGTCGTCACACCGATTGTAACCGATTGGTGACTACGTAGCGCGCATTCGTGGCGTCGCACAACAATCTTCGTAGTGAAACAGCTCAATCATTCATGGAAGGCGGCAGTCGGCATTCATTGAGGTGTACTCGTGTTTTTCCCCAACAATGTGAGAAAATAGACGCAGTGTCAATAGGAGGTGTGTGATGGTTGTAAGCACTGACGAGGGGCGTAACTTACCGGATTGGGTGCGTTATGGCGTGTTCTGGCAGGTGTATCCATTGGGGTTCTGCGGCGCGGATATTCGCCCTCAGGGCCCCCGCACCTTCAACGGCCGTGGTCTTGATTCAATGATCGATTGGCTGGAATATGCACGCAATCTTGGTGCATCCGGACTGCTGCTGGGCCCGATTTTCGAATCAGCCACTCATGGTTACGACACGCTGGACCATATGCATGTCGATGTGCGTCTGGGAGGCGATGCTGCATTCGATCGGCTGGCCGAGGCATGTCGCAACATGGGTTTGCAGTTGATTCTCGATGGCGTGTTCAACCATGTGAGCCGCCAGCATCCAGCAGTGCAGGCCGCATTGGAGGAAGCCTCCGGGCAGTCAGCGGCTGATAATCCTTGGCGTGGTTTGGTTCGTGCACATCTTGGGCAGGATGGACAGCCACAATTGGACGTGTTCGAGGGGCATGGCGATTTGGTTGATCTCGACCATGATGCGCCGGAAACCGTGGAATATGTGACCCGTGTGATGAATCATTGGCTTGATCGGGGTGCCGCAGGCTGGCGTTTGGATGCCGCCTATGCCGTGCCTACTTCGTTCTGGGCCAAGGTATTGCCACAGGTGAAAGCCGCGCACCCATATTCATGGGTGTTCGGTGAAGTGATTCATGGTGATTACCCGCAAATCGTTGCGGATGCCTCGCTGGATTCTGTCACGCAGTATGAGTTGTGGAAGTCGATTCAGCATGCCCTGGAAACCGACAATTTCTTCGAATTGGATTGGAACCTCAAACGCCACAATGCATTTTTGGATTCGTTTGTGCCGCAAACGTTCATCGGCAATCATGATGTGACGCGCATCGCCTCGCAAATCGGTCCTGCCAAAGCTGCACTGGCACTTGCGGTATTAATGACCGTCGGCGGTGTGCCGAGCATTTATTACGGTGACGAGCAGGGCTATGTGGGCATCAAACAGGAACGATTCGGCGGCGACGATGACGTGCGGCCGAAGTTCCCGCTCTCCCCTGTCGAACTATCCAAACTTGGTGAGCCCACGTACCGATTGCATCAGGCGCTGATTGCGCTGCGCAGACGTAATCCTTGGCTATTGGATGCTCGCACCGAGGCGATGGAGCTGGAGAATAAGCGATTCGTCTATCGTTCGGTGAGCGCAGACGGCAATCAGTTGCTGACAGTGTCACTGAGCGTTGAGGCGACGCCAACGTTTACGATAACCGATGCCAGTGGCACAGTACTGTACCGGTATTAGTCAGCGTGTGTATAGGACTCCCCTCAGTCAGCTACGCTGACAGCTCCCCTCACAGAGGGGAGCCAAATATAGGCATGCCTGAGTATTGCTTGATATTCGGCTCCCTCTGACGAGGGAGCTGGCGCACGCAGTGCGACTGAGGGAGAGAAGCACATTAGCGACGGCCGGAGCGGGTGCCTTGCATGCGGAATGGAGCACGCCTCGTTTTGGACTGCTTGCCGAAATGCTTGGTATGGCGCTGCTGAGAGCCTTCCGCATTGCCATATTTTGCCTGCATACGGCGCTCGTGACGCTTCGCGGCTTCTCCGCGTTCGTCTACGATGATGCGATTCTCGTTACGGCGATGAATGCGCTTACCGCCGTTCGAACCAGCACGATCATCATCACGGCGACGGCTGCGAGCATCCGCACCACGACGAGTATCATTACGCCAATCACCGCGTTTGCCGGCTTCTTGGCGATAATCCTTACGACGGTTACCGCCTGAATGCCTACGCTCCTCGGGATGCTCGAACAAGTAATCGCGACGCTCAGCCTCACGGTCACTCAAGCCAGCTCGACGTTCTGCACGGTTCGGCTTACGAGGCTTGCTTGACTGTTCGCTGCGAGCTTGACGCTCCATATCTCGCTTGGCCTGCTCTGCAGCTTCCAAACGTTCGGCGGCACGGCGACGGCGACGATCCTTCTTGCGGGCGTTGCGCTCCTGCTCAAGCTGGCGAGCACGAGCTTCACGTTCCTCTTTGCTCAGACGCGGAGTCTCCGGCTTGCCGCCACGACGCTTGCCGCCGACCGGCTGGGACTTGTCAAGATTCCAGTCATTGACGATAGGCGCGCGCTCCCCCACCAGTTCAAGAACTTCAGGAGATTCATGGGTGACTTCGACCGGCTTGACGGTGATTCCGGCTTCGCGCAGCATACGACGGGTTTGGCGGCGCTGCTCGGGGAGCACGATGGTCACCACATCACCAGCACGGCCGGCACGAGCGGTACGACCCGAACGGTGGAGAAAAGCCTTAGGATCCTCCGGTGGCTCCACTTGCACGACCAGTTCCACGCCGGAAACGTCAATACCACGGGCGGCCACATCAGTAGCCACCATTACATGCACGTCACCGGATTCGAAAGCGTCCAGATTACGGTCACGCTGGTTCTGGTTCAGATTACCGTGCAGTTCCGCTGCTGGAATACCGTTCTGCGTGAGGTTCTTGGCAAGTTTCTTGGTTTGGAACTTGGTGCGAGTGAAGAGGATGCGCTGCCCCACGCCTGAAGCAAGCGTACGTACCAGCTCATGCTTATCCGCGCGAGTGGTTTCGAATACGTGATGGGTCATCAGATCCGGCTCAGCGTTGGCTTCATCCACGCTGTGTACCTTCGGATCCTTGAGAAATTCCTCCACCACCGTATCCACGCCATGATCAAGCGTTGCGGAGAACAGCATGTGCTGTGCATCAGGGCGAACCTGCTCAAGCAGTCGCTTGACCGGTGGCAGGAAGCCCATGTCCGCCATTTCATCGGCTTCGTCGATGACCACGACTTCGACGCTGGACAGCGTCAGATGCTTTTGACGGAGCAAATCCTCAAGGCGGCCTGGGCAGGCGACCACGATATCCGCGCCTTGGCGCAGGTCGCGCACCTGGCGGTTCTGGTTCACGCCACCGTATACCGTGGTGGTGCTAATGCCGTATACATGCGCCAGCGGTGCAATCACATCATTGATCTGGTTGGCGAGCTCACGAGTCGGTGCCAGGACCAGTCCACGGGGGTGCGGCAGGAAATCGTCAGCACGACGTTCCTCCAGCTTCTCCTGCTTACGGCGCTTGATTTCGCGGCGGAATTCTTCCATTGCCAACTCGCCGAGCGAATCATATTCACCAAGGCGTGCAACCAGCGGAATGGAGAAAGCCAGAGTTTTGCCAGAACCGGTACGTCCACGGCCCAGAATATCGCGGCCGGACAGGGAATCAGGCAACGTGTCAGCCTGAATGGGGAAAGCAGTTTTCTTATCGTCACGGGCAAGTTCTCGGACAATCGGCCCGGGTACGCCAAGCTCGCCGAAAGCCATCGGACGAGTTTCTTCGCCGCCGTTCATAGTGGTGTCGGCGTTATTCTCAAAATCGGTATAGGGCACAGTGGCCTTTCATCATCAGGCACGCATGGTAATCGCGTGGAATATGCAAACTACCTGAGCCTAGCCCAAGCCCCCTACTTTAGATATTGCATTGAATTTTATTACTCACCACTTGCAAAAGCGGCGGCCTCACCGCAGTGAGGCCGCCGCTCAATAGTTCAAGTTTTTCGCTTAATATCTCCCCTCAGTCAGCCTTCACTGACAGCTCCCCTCACAGAGGGGAGCCAAGGAAGATGTTGATTACAGAATATCCGGATCATCCTTGTCGATAGTGCCGGTTGCCTTGCCGATGGCCTTCAAACCGTGGTAGGCCACCAGAATCACGATGGTGCCGATAGCGATGCCATTGAAGGACGTGCCGGCAATGGTGAAGGCGAACTGGCCGATGGCGATGATCATCGTGATGGCGGCCACCATGATGTTCAGCGGCTTATCGAAGTTGACCTTGTTCTCAACCCAGATGCGCACACCGATCATGCCGATCATGCCGTAGAGCAGCGTGGTCACGCCGCCGAGCACGCCGGCCGGAATCGTGTTGATCACAGCACCGAACTTCGGGCACAGGGACAGAATCAGAGCGAATACAGCTGCACACCAGTATGCTGCGGTGGAGTACACCTTGGTGGCTGCCATCACGCCGATGTTTTCACCGTAGGTGGTGGTGCCGGAACCGCCGCCGAAACCGGCGAGCGTGGTGCCCAAACCGTCAGCCATCAGGGCGGTGCCAATCTGGTTGTCGTAATCGCGGCCGGTCATCTGGGCCACGGACTTCACATGGCCAACGTTCTCGGCCACCAGCACGAGCACCACTGGAATGAACATCGGCAGAATAGTGAAGTCGGCTTGCGGCAGGTGGAACTTCGGGAAGCCGATCCAGCCGGCATCCGCGATGGCGGAGAAATCAACCTGTCCGCGGAAGCATGCGTACACGTAGCCGATGAGCACACCGATCAGAATATTAAGTCGACCAAGCAGACCCTTAAACAGCACGGCAACGAGCAGCACCGCCACCAAAGTGACGATGGCGGTGTCCGGAGCGGCCTGGAAGTTCGTCCACACCGAGGGAGCCAGGTTGAAGCCGATGATGGCCACAATGGCGCCGTTGACCACTGGCGGCATGATGATGTCAATCCACTTGGCACCGGCGTAATGCACCAGCACACCAATCAAGGCGAGCAGGATACCGGTGACCATGATGCCGAAGCTGGCCACGGCAATGCCCTTATGCGCAGTGGTGACTGCGGTGATCGGAGCGATGAAACCGAAGGAAGAGCCAAGGTAGCTTGGCAGCACGTTCTTGTTGATAAGCAGGAACAGTGCGGTGGACATTGCGGTGAAGAACAAAGTGGTGGACGGATCGAATCCCGTCAGAATCGGCACCAGGAAGGTGGCGCCGAACATGGCGATGACGTGCTGTGCGCCGATGCCTGCGGTACGCACCCAAGTCAGGCGCTCATCAGGCTCCACGACTTCGCCGGGCTGCAACGTCTTACCGTCGCCGTGCAGTTGCCATTGAAAGATATTGGACATTACTTCTCTCCTCGCTTGTGGCTGAGGGCGCGGCCATACCTCCGGCCGCGCACTGCTCGCCATTGTATCGCATGGAGATTGTCCGAAATGGCACTATCGGGAACGGATATCAACGGATTGCCAACTGCGTTTACTTGCCGTAATACTCCAACAGGTGCGGGTCCACCGTACGCACCACGTCCACCAAATCACCGTTGGAAAGATATGGGCGCTTGAATTCGCGCCACGGTTCCACTTTGACTTCCCAACGCCCGGTCTCCGGATCTTGAACCGGTCGAGCGGTTTGCTCCCAACGCACACGTTTGGAAGTGCGACCGGTTTCCGGATCCCGACGCGAATAATGCAGGCAAGTGCAATTGGTGATGCGCCATTCATCCGCGTCGGCTCGATGCAGGAATTCCTCGTCCGACAAATCTTCGATGGTGAGCATCATAGCCAACATGAAGTCGCCGTGGGTGACCATCACCACCGATTCGGCATCGGATTTGCGGCTTAAAGACGTGAGCACATTGTGTACACGGTCTTCGGCCACGTCGGCGATGGACTCCCCTGCCGGTGGGCGCCAGTACAGTGGGTCCGTGTTCTTGAACATCCAGTTGCGTGCATAATTGGTTTTGAACTCATCCTTGGTAATGGTGTTGATTTCACCCCAGGAGCGTTCTCGAATCACACGATTCTCTTCCCATTTCGCCTTAGGTAATGCCATAGTGGCCGCGGTTTCACGCGTACGCACATATGGGGAGACCAGGTAGCGGTCGAACAGTTGCTGCTGGCTTACAATCCACCGACCAATGCAGTCGGCCTGTTTACGGCCGGTAGCGGTCAAACGCCAAGAGCGGTCGGGCACCGTCACATTATCCTGCGTATACAAGGATTCGTCGCCTTGCTCGCCGGCCTGCACAATCACATTGGCTTCGGATTCACCATGCCGAATCACATACAAATCAAGCGGCATGCTCATAGTTTTCAGTCCCTCATTTCATATAACGTCTACTGTTTTTTGATTGCTTAACCTGACTTCCGCGTCACAGGTGTTACTCATTTTCCACGTTCAGGGGCAAGCAAAACGTTGCCCCATCTCATCTATCTCGCATCATAACGTTTGGGTAAATAGTTCCATGCGGAAGCAATTGCCCACTACCCTACTCGAAACTGCCTGTGTTTGCGCCTTTCTTCCCCGAGCTGAATCAAAGAATTCACCAGGTGTTCAGCCTTGGCTCGGCTGCAATACTGGTTTACGCTTTCGCAACGAAACCTGAACGCACTACGATATGGAAGCATGGGGAATAATTCAAAAATCGACCGTTCATGGCTGACTTCCGCTAAGGAGAGCATCGGCCAATGGTCATACATTATGTTGAAGGATGCAGATAATAACGATATTGATTGGGATTGGGTGCGTTCGCTTGATCTCGAACACGGCATTGGCGTAGCTTCGCCGGCCGATTACGAACCGGGGGCTGGTTCGGATGTGCATGATTTATTGAAAACAGATCTTGAGATTCGCGATCGTTTGGAAGCGATTATCGCGAAGATGAGCATGGTGTTCATGCGGGATTTCGACCGTCATATCAAGACTTATGAGCTGCCGCGTGCACTGGCATATGCGAATCGTCGTTTGAATGATCAGATTGTGCTGTTGCGTGATCGCGGTGTGGCTGAAGGTCTGTGGACTGTTACCGATGAGGAACGTCAGCGTGTAACGGTGCCGGTATTGACTGCGGCACGCGATGGTGTTGTTGTCGATGATATTCAGGATCATACGGCTGAGATTGTCAATGCTCGCGCTGAACAGCGTAAGGCTGACAGGGCTGCGCGCGAAGCTCAACGTCACCATCGTCAGATGGCATTGTTCGATGCCGACGAAGTGAAATACGGTTCTGTTGAGGCCGGTCCTGATGAGTCCGCGCCTGCCGATTCCAGTTCGGATGCTGGCTCTCCTGATTATTTGGTCGAAGGTCAGCCGGTCATCAATGATGACAATCCTGCAGTGCCCTCTACGGAACAGGTTGCGGTGGATGAAACCGCTGTTTCCGAACCTACTTTCGCTCGGTTCCGCCATGCCGCAGCCGAACATGTGGCTTCGCGCCAAAACGCGGAGACCAAGGAATACTGGCGTGCAGTGTTCCTGCCTGGTCGCGATGTCGATAAGGTGATGGGTATCGATTTGGAAACCAATGGCACTGAGCCATACCGCACGTACATTATCGATGTGGGCTTCGAGTATATGAATATGAAGTCGCCGCGTCCGGCTGATGCGCCAACCGGCTACACCTATGACAAGGATTACTATCAGGGTGGTGATGCGTACGATCAGCATCGTTTCTCGTTTGGCGTGACGCCGGAAGCCGCACGTCACGGTAATCCATTCATCATCCAGCTGACCGGTATTGATGTGAGCCAGCGAGTGGGCGACGAGTATCCGCTGTTTGATGAGGACGCTGAAGCTCAGGCTGATTTGCTGAAGCGCTTGACTTCACAGCCATTTGTGGCGCATATGGCCACGTTCGAGCATAGCTTCTTCATGCTGAATGTTGCCGGATATGCCGAGGCATACCGCAATGGCCATGTGACCATCATCGATACGCTGCCGATGAGCCGCCTGTGGGATGAAGGCTCGATTCCTTGCGAAGGCCACCCAGATGGCGACAACACTCTGGATGCGTACGCCAAGCGTCAGGGGGCGCTGCGCGAGGATGATAATGAACGCCACTTGGGCCTTGAGGATACACATATCATGCTGCTGGCGATGAAGCATCATCTCACCCAGCTCAAGGCTGAGGCTCGCGGCCCTTGGGGTCCTGACGGCAAGGCCGGTGTGGGCGGCAAGCGCATTACTAAAAAGCGCCATTTCGTGCGCCGTGAGCGCCGCACGCCGATTTATGACTGAACATCAGTAGCGCAAATAGATAAATGGCGTTAGCTTCTCAATAAGAGAAACTAACGCCATTTTTGGATACTAGCCCTTATGCGGCATATTGGTTTCGGTATCGACAATGATGGTCACCGGGCCGTCGTTGACGAGGCCGACGCGCATGTGCGCGCCGAATCGACCCTCCCTGACTGGCACTCCGCCGGAGCGCAACGCCTCGTTGAACTTGATCCAGGTAATATCCGCATGTTCGGGCTTGCCGGCTTTGATGAAGCTTGGGCGATTGCCCTTGTGCACGTCGGCGTACAGGGTGAACTGCGAGATGGAGAGAATCTCACCGCCGATATCCTGAATCGAACGATTCATTTTGCCTTGCTCGTCCTCGAAAACACGCAGGTTCAATACTTTGTGGGCAAGCCATGCCACTTCGGCATCGCCATCAGTATCAGAAACGCCAACCAGAATCATGTAGCCAGGGCCGATTTGCTGCGGCTCGAACGTGGGATCAAGGGTTCCCAGTTCGTTGACGACGTCAACGCTGGCATGGCTTACTCGCTGAATCACAATACGCATACGCCTGATTATGCCATCTCCCGCGAAACAAGACATGCTTAGGTTTTCGGCGAGCGCACGCAACATGACTGATACGCTTGAATCGAGTGGTTTTCGCAGTGTCATCGTCGTCGCCTTGTTTGCAGTAATCACAAGCGCCCATAGAGAGCAGGAATCATGGCATCGGATTATCACGGCACCTCCGCGCCAACCAACACCATCAATCATCATGATGTTTCCGGTCGTCGTGGAGGTCATGCATCCAAGAACGGATGGTCATGGGCTTTCATCTGTGGTTTCTTCAGCATAATTGGCGCGATTCTGCTGGTGACCGCTTTGCTGGCCTTAATCAGCGAAGTACAGCTTCGTAGAGACTGCATCGAGCCCACGGATGGCATCGTAACGCAACTTATCCTGAATCCTGCCGATGAATCCGATGATGATTCCTCGGATACTTGGACGCCGGTGTTTCGGTATATCGTTGATGGACAGTCATACGAGCAAAAGTCCTCGATAGCATCATCTCCACCGCGATACAAGATTGGCCAGGCTGTTGCGATATTGTATGATCCAGCTGATCCAAGCCGATATGTGGTGAAAGGCGATAATTCGGCCCTCGTATTGTATGGCTCCGCCACAATCATGTGTATAGGATTCACAGCTGTATTGCCTGTAGCAGTGGTGATTCACAAAATCAATAATCCCAACAGCAAAGCATCACAGCAGCTGCCGTACTGAATAAGACAGCGCAAGATAATAAGGAATTCACTGCGATTGAGAAAGACTGGTGGAAACCTGTTGTTCCACACGATCGTAAGCATTAGACAAAATCATATTGCCGGGCACGGTAGTCAATAGGAATGCCAGCACCGCTGCAATAATCGATATAATCAGACCCTTGATGATTTTGGCCACGATTTTGAAAACCACATATGCCACAACGGCACCGACTACGATGGTCACACCAGTCTGCACAGAAGACGGCAAACCGCCATACCACACCGCTATCCTATCGAGAACCGACAAATCCAAGTTCGACAAATCAACATTATTCAAATCCACACCTGCAATGGCAGTATGCAAAGCTTCAGCTACTGGCTGCATCATCTTGTTCCCCATCTGGCTATCTAACTTTTACATTCTTGGTTGTCCTATAGATTAGCGTATGACCATAGTGATTACGCCTATGGCGCATATCCATATATGAGGAGGCAACCATGCTCGGTGTCATCGGGCGAGCGCTCGCTGCGCAATCTCCGCTTATCATTGATGGCGCGATGGCCACCGAGCTGGAGCAGCGTGGTGTGGATACAACGAATGAACTATGGGCTGCAATTGCGTTGATTCAGGCCCCGCAATCTGTGCGCGATGTGCACGAAACATATTTTGAGGCGGGTGCCAATATCGCCATCACCGACACTTATCAGGCGAACATTCCCGCGTTTGAGAAATGCGGGATATCTCATGAAGAAGCAGAGCATCTTATCGGCACAGCCGTATCCGTCGCATTGGAAGCGCGGGAGAGGTATCGGCAGCATCATGCCAATGCCGATGATGCATTGGCATACTCATTTCCTAACTATGCAAGACCATTGCTAGTGGCAGGTAGCGTGGGGCCTTATGGTGCATTCTTGGCTGATGGAAGCGAATATACGGGCGACTACCATCTTTCAGACACCGACTATCGCGATTTTCATCGCAGTCGAATGCAGATTCTCGCTGATAGCGGCGTAGATCTTTTTGCTTTTGAAACCATGCCCAATATCAGTGAGGTTCAGGCATTGATTGGGTTGTTGACTGATGAGTTCCCTGACCGTGAGGCATGGGTGTCATTCAGTCTGAGCGATTCCGGCCATTTATGCGACGGCACCTCGCTTGAGACGGCTGTAAGCATCGCCGATGCATGCCCGCACATCTGTGCGATTGGTGTCAATTGCGTGCAACCTGAGCTGGTTACTAACGCAATCGGCCATATATCGGCTGTTACCGCCAAACCGATTATTGTGTATCCGAATAATGGTGATGTCTACCATCCTGACACCAAGACTTGGACGCGCTGTTCGGATGCTTTATCTCTCAGCGATCTGGCTCCTCGATGGGTCGAAGCAGGAGCCTCGCTTATCGGCGGCTGTTGCCGCACCTCCCCTGCCGATATTTACGATTTGGCTAAGGCGCTGCATCGGTAGTCGGGGTCTGCAATCTCCGATGTTATTGACCTTGCTGCAGGTTACTGAGCTTTCTTCCGCTCGTATAGCAGTGCAAACATCACAAGCAGCCCGACTGCGGCCAGCGTGAACGGCAGGCCTGCAAGACCAATCGTGTGATAGTTCATGCCGGATGCGTTCAATGCCATGCCACTAATCAGAGAGCCGACCGCATTGCCACCGTTGAACGCAATCTGTACGGCTGCACCGCCGATGAGCTCACCGCCGTCCTTGCCGGCTTCGGCCATCAGAAGCATCTGCGGGCCATTGATGAAGAATAATCCGAACGCGATCCAGAACGTCAGTAGCGCGCAGGTCGCCAAATTGCCGGGCACTATGAACACCATCAATAGGCCTGCCGCGGAAATCGATTGACCGACCGCAGCGGTCACCGAATGCAGCCAGCGGTCGGCGAGATGACCGCCGGCGAGACCGCCGACCACCATGCCGAATCCGGCCAGCATCATCAGCAGTGGAATCAGCTGCGAATCATAGCCACCGGTTTTCTGCAGCCACGGGGAGACGTAGCTCCACCAGCAGAACACGCCGGAATTACCGACGAACACGGTGCCAAGCACCAGCCAAGGGCCAGGCTTGGCAAGGAATCGGAACCGACCGGCAAGTCCGGCGTCAGGCACGGCTGCAATAAGCGGCATCCAAGCCAACGTCAACACGATGGTGAGCCCTGCACCAAGAGCCAGAATGATGAAAGCAAGTCGCCAGTTAAGGTATTCGGCAAGCAGTGTGCCTGCTGGCACACTGAGCATATTGGCAAGGGTCTGGCCAGTGACCATCACGGATACGGCTTTACCTTCACGGCCTTTGTCGGCGAGCGCTTTGGCGATTACCGTGCCTGTGCCGAAGAACGCCCCGTGGGGCAGACCAGCGATGAATCGGGCTGACCAGCACGATGGCATTCGGCGCAGCGGCACTCAACGCATTGCCGATCAAGGCAAGCGCCATAAAGAGAATCACCAGATGTTTCGGACTGGTTTTACGGCCGAACACCAGCATGGTGACGCCAACGCACGCGCCGATGGCGTACGAGAAGATGAAGTGGCCTGCGGTCGGAATGGATACATTCATGGCGGCCGCCGTCTGCGGCAGAATGCCCATCATCACGAATTCGGCCGCACCAAGCACGAACCCTCCTGTGGCAATCGATAGCAAGCTTTGCTTCATATGCCTCTCCCCTATCCCCTAGCTGTTTATATCCATCGCACTGTTATTGTGCGCGCTAACAAACCGTCCCGAGTATATGCCGCAGGTTGGAATCTTCGAGACTTTTAGCCATTCAACCTCACAAGCCAGGTAATCTAAAATTGTAGGATTTTGTTGCATGACATCGGAGTCATCTGAAGGAGAAAGAATCATGGGCGCTGGAGCCACCAAAAAGAAGCCATGGTACAAGCGTTGGTGGGGCATCCTCATCATTGCGTTATTTACCATCGGACTGATTGGATACATATTCACCCCATCAAAAAACATACCTGACGTCACTGGGCAAACAGTCGCCGAAGCTAAAACCACACTCAATCAGGAAGCTTCACTCAAATCACCGTAACCCCTGATACGAAAGGAGGCGACAGAAAATGGAAGGTAGAGAGTCAGACGCCAGAATCGGATAGCAAGCAGAAAACGTCTATATCTGTAACGCTTAACGCAGTGCGCGACAACTCGGATTTACCTGATATCGCTGAAAAAGGCATGATGCTCGACGAAGTACTTATTCAGCTGGAAAATGAAGGCTACTCCACATCAGACTATAAGATTAAGAGCGACAGCGGGAAAGCTGTGCTCAAACCATCGAACTGGATTGTACTGTCCGCAAAAGATGGAGTCATCCGCGTGCATAACAAAGTCGCAGATGAAGAGGAAGCCAGAAAGAAAGCTGAAGAAGAAAAAAAGAAAAGCCGAAGAAGAGGCAGCACGAAAAGCTGAAGAAGAAAAGAAGGCAGCCGAGGAGGCAGCGCGTCAGCAAGCGGAACAACAGGCCGCAGCAGAAGAGGCTGCACGCCAAGCACAGCAACAGCAACAGCAGCAGCAGCAGCAACAACAACAAGCTCAGCAGTCAGCTCCCCAATCATCAACCGGAACAGTACACGGTGGATCATTCTGCAGCAACCAAGGCGCTACCGGCAGATCGTCAGCAGGCACTTTGCTGACATGTCGAGTTGCATCGGACGGCAGACTTCGCTGGATGAAATAACTAGCAACATCAATATCTCGGACTTCCTCGAACCGTATCGGTTGGATGTTGAGCCGTGTTCCATGTTTTTGTGGGGGCACGGACACTCTGTTGTTTCATGGTGGTCACGGACAATTCCATGCGATTCGACCATCGCCGGTACAACACTGGCTTGCTGATATGTACCTTGGCAACCGCGTTAGTCGGAATAAACTCCTCGGCACTGTGTGCGCCCAGCTGCTCCCATGCTGCCTTCGACACTGGTATGAGACGGCCATCTGCACAGCAAACCGATTCCGGGATTGGAAGCGTATCTGGACAAAAAGACCACGCCTTGGATGCGTCATCAACCTTCCAAGGACACAGTATCAATCGTCTGGTTTCAACGGTTTTGTTCAGGCTGTCCCTTTCACCGGACGAAAGCAATGAGCCTGAATGCCAGCACGGAACCGCAGAAACAGAATGGCCCACTCCCCTATTCAAAGAATGGGCTCTGTATATCTGTTATCAATCAACGAGCTTTAGCCCTATGACGCAGGCGACCAGCCCAATGATGAGCAGAATCCGCATTAGCGAAATGGCTTCCTCTCCGCTAAGCATGCCGTAAACAGCAGTGATTGCCGCACCAACGCCAACCCATATCGCGTATGAAGTACCAATGGGGATGTGTTTCATTGCAAAGGCAAGTCCACCCATGCTGGCAACGAGGCCAATCGCAAACACCACAGTGGGAACCAGTCGGGAAAATCCCTCGGACTGGTCAAGCGCAATAGCCCACACGGATTCACAGATGCCGGAAACTATAAGAACAAACCAAGGCATAACCGTCATACTCCTCATACATGGCAAGTCTTGTCAAACTGGGTACTTGTCCATCGTCCGGGAGCAACGCTAGCTCTATCGATACACGATAGCAAAGCCGAAACAGAATAGATTTGCGTATATCCATGATTCATTCCACACTGCCGGCCGTGGAACCGACGACTTATGTACTGTGGCATCTTGCAAATCAGCATCCGGAAAATACCAATCGTCGAATGTGACGAGAGAAAGGTTGCTGCCATACCAAATCGGCTGGAGAGGCGGCGCTCAAGGAAGAACGGGGCAACAGGAAATACGATTACGAGACGAAGCTCAACACTGTGCTCGACCATGTGAATCATGGACCGACAACGGCCGAGGTCATGGAACGTTATGGTATCGTCAGCCAAACGTGTCTGAAGCAGTGACGCCAGAACTATCGCCGCGGAGGACCGGACGCGCTGCGACCGAAGCCCAAGGGCAGTCCGAAAAGCGCGAAGTCCAAACAGAAACCCGCGCCGCACCGCCCTAGTCCAACTAGTACAGACTGCTCGCAATGTTCGAGCAGCGGCTGCCCGAAAGAGCTGCGCCGATTCTCCACTCCCCACATGGGCTGGCAGTACCAGCCACGGCTGGTGGAGAAACAGGCTCGCGGAGCTGGACATATACTGGCCCATGAGCCGCAAGGGCAACAGCATCGACAACGCTGCCACCGAGCAGGCTTTCGGCTATCTCAAGGACGAGTTCTACATCGGGCGCGAGTTCGGCTCCTACAAGGAGTCGAGACTGGTCTGGACGCGTACATGGTCCATTGGAACGACAAACGAAGGCAGAAACGACTCGAGGGACACACCCCGAAGGAATTAACATGTCCCTCACAGCCAATCAGGTACCCCCTCATAAACCACGTCCAACTTCCGGGCTGAACTCCTCTCCATCTCGCTCCCACGGCGGCTTCTGCCTGGTGTCGGCGTTCTGCTGTCCGTCCGGAGGCTCGGGAGTGTTGTTCTGCTCGTTGGTTTCATCGGCCATGATGGTTCCTTTCCGCCCGTCCTGCGGGCATAAGAAAACCGGGATATAGGCCAAAACGTGTGTCTGTTTTGGCTTGTTTTCCTTTGTGGTAGTAGGTGTTTCTCATGTTTAAGTTGTGTTGGCGGGGAACTTGAGGTCGGCCAGAATGTGTGTCTGGAATAGGCCGTAAAGCCTTGCGGGACAACGGTTGAGTGGCTTTCGAGTTGGCATGGCAGATTGGGTGGATGAATACACCCAGTTGCGCCGTATGCGGCGAGCCGATGAAGCGGAACGGAAGGACGAGTTCGGGACGGATCAGGTGGCGGTGCCGGAACGCTGACTGCGGTAGTTCGCGTACCCAGCCACGCGACAACAGCGCCCGTGATCTGCGGTGTGGTTTGGATTGGCTGTTCTCGAAACGGTCCCAGGCCGAGCACCGGTTGTCGGCGCGCACGCTGCGCCGCAGGTGCGAACTGATGTGGAGTCTGTGGGCTCCCGTGCCGTTGGTGGACGAGATCCATCATGTGGTGCATGTGGACGGTTTTCATCTGCATCGTGACGCGGTGGTGTTGATCGCGGTGGCCGGCGGGCATGTGATCGGCTGGCACATCGCCAGAAGCGAACGGTCGGCGGCGTGGGAGCGTCTGATGGCGCGCATCGCGCCGCCGGACGTGCTCGTATGCGATGGCGGCGGCGGTGTCCTCAAGGCCGCGAGGACGATGTGGCCGGACACGAGGATCCAGCGTTGCCTGTTCCATGTGCAGGCCAACGTCTTCGGATTGACCGGCATGAGACCACGCCTCGAGGCCGGCAGACGACTGCGCCGGATCGCCGTGGCGCTGGCGCGCGTCAGGAACAAGGACGATGCGGCGGCGTGGCTCGTCTCCTACAACCAGTGGGAGCAGGACTTCGCTGGTTTCCTCGACGAGCAAAGCCGGTACGCGGACGGCAGCATGAACGACACGCACCAGCGGCTCGTCAAGGCACGTCGCATGATCCGCCGCCGCATCCGCGAGGACCAGCTGTTCACGTTCCTCGACGAGGAGCCCGCGGCCGCCGGTCCGGTGCCATCCACGAACAACCTCATCGAATCATGGAACAGTCGGCTGCGTGACATGCTGCGCCATCATCGGGGATTGCGCTTGATACGACAGCTGAAAGCGATCTGCTGGTGGTGCCACCAGCACACGGAACACCACGAAACGGACGCGTGGCTGGCCGCGAACGCGATCACGGACGAACGACTCGAAGAGCTCTACAAGCACGCATGGGAGCAAAGCCCGCAAGGCCTATACGATACGTTCGGCATCCCCATGCGATACGGCACCGGCATCGACTGGAACGACTTCCACACACGAGTCAAATGGCAGTCAAACAACTAAACCACCAGACACACAATTTGGCCTATAACCCAGAAAACCCGCCATGAACTTCATGGCGGGTTAGGTGAATAAAGTTTGCTTTACCTCTTCCGGTGGTTTTTCAGAAGATCAAGATACACATGGATTGCCATGTAATCCGGATCTTTCGCAAGCTCATATACTCCGTCTGGGAATTTTGCGTATAGTCCAGGATGGGAATGAGCAATGTCCAGGGCGTCAGCGATGGCCAGATCAGGTTCTCCGGAAAGAATCATGTCACGGGCGTCTTCCTCGGTAATCTCATCGAGGCCTTTAACGATTTCGAGGCATTGTTCGGCGAGAGAAATCAATTCATCCATTGTCATGACGATCGGATTCCCTCCATTGTTTTGCCTTGCTCCGTTTGACTGCGATTTTACCCGTTGGAGTATTGCGAGTCACACCGTGGACCGCCGATTGGCATCGCCCTGTCAATGATGTATTGACATCCACGAGGTACGCCTTGACTTCAATCTGAACTCCGTCAACGGTTCCACCGAACCTGTGCAAAGCTCGATCATTGTCGGGATGCATCTCCCATTGCGGGGATTCCATGACTTGCCGAATCGCGTCAAGAATCCTGCTCCTGTCCCATCCTTGCAGGAACTCGGTCTTGCCTAATATATTCGAACCATACAGACGGCCTCCTCGCTCCCCGTCGCCTTCCCCGTGCAGGACGTGATTGACGACCTCTTCGTTTGGGGCTGAACGTTATTCGCCAATATATCCGGACTTTGCCCTGTTGGTTTGACTTCGGGGAGCAGCCCTGCAATCCCGTTATCGAAAACAGTCTGCCGTCGTCGCTTGAGATATTCCGACGAGCTTCTGCGCTGTCGTGAGTCTCGGAACGAGCCGTTGCGGCGCTCACCTTGCCACCATGTCTGCAACAGGTTCAGCATCGCGTTCTTCCATATCGGCTGCGAACCCTTCAGATTATCCAAGTCCAACGTGGAATCCCAGAGCCTTCGCGCCTGACTGTCGGCGGTGATCGCCAACCGCACCTGATTCCTGCGATGTCGGTCGGTGAACACGACCCCTTACTGGTCAGCGCCATCATCAACCACCGGATTATTCCAAACCGTTCAGCACCGTCATCATTTCAATCCGCACCCTCCGCAAGGAGGGTGACCGTTGACTACACGCAGGATATTCCACCTTGCGTATTTCAATCCGCACCCTCCGTGAGGAGGGTGACTCCTGCAATTGGCCGGCCAGATTAGCCAGGCCGATATTTCAATCCGCACCCTCCGTGAGGAGGGTGACCGGAGTCTGACCGCGAACCGGCCCGCACGCACGGTATTTCAATCCGCACCCTCCGTGAGGAGGGTGACGCGTAATGCTGCGGCCTCGCCCCAGCGGAGTCCGCAATTTCAATCCGCACCCTCCGTGAGGAGGGTGACCGTGGCTTCTTCGGCAATGGTGCAGTACCCTCAGATTTCAATCCGCACCCTCCGTGAGGAGGGTGACCCGGCGGCAAGGCCGCGGAAACCGGTGACAGCACGTTATTTCAATCCGCACCCTCCGTGAGGAGGGTGACCAGACCCGCAACTGGACGCAACTGCCTGCGGCATTTCAATCCGCACCCTCCGTGAGGAGGGTGACGGTTCGGTGTGCGGTTTCCTCGGTTGGTTGGGTGACATTTCAATCCGCACCCTCCGTGAGGAGGGTGACCAGCGTCGTCTGGCCAAGCATCCACCCGACCGGCATTTCAATCCGCACCCTCCGTGAGGAGGGTGACTTGGGAACACGCCCTGCGGGTACACGATGACCGATTTCAATCCACACCCTCCGTGAGGAGGGTGACCCGGTTTCGAGGGCTTCACGCCGCTGGCGTATAGATTTCAATCCGCACCCTCCGTGAGGAGGGTGACCGCGAGGCTTCCGAGCGCGCCGGAGAGTCCGGTATTTCAATCCGCACCCTCCGTGAGGAGGGTGACAAGCAGCACTCCGGCGATGACGAGTCCAAGGACGTATTTCAATCCGCACCCTCCGTGAGGAGGGTGACTTTCAATGCGCTGCCGATGCCGCTTGCCGCGTTGGAATTTCAATCCGCACCCTCCGTGAGGAGGGTGACGACCGTCGGGGATGTGCGCGTACCCCTGCCAGGCGAAATTTCAATCCGCACCCTCCGTGAGGAGGGTGACCAATGCGGTTTCCACGCCGTTGGCCATTTTGGCATTTCAATCCGCACCCTCCGTGAGGAGGGTGACCGCCTTGGTGGCCTTGTCGAACGCCTCATGCATGATTTCAATCCGCACCCTCCGTGAGGAGGGTGACAACGGTTCCGCGACGATCAGGTTCTTCGCCGTGTCATTTCAATCCGCACCCTCCGTGAGGAGGGTGACCGGCTGGGGGATCCGTTCCGCTTGCATGCGCGGGAATTTCAATCCGCACCCTCCGTGAGGAGGGTGACCCAGCGGATACGAGCCAGCTGCCCGCGCCGCTGAAATTTCAATCCGCACCCTCCGTGAGGAGGGTGACGGCGGACGGTACGGAAACGGAGCTCACCGGCCCTATATTTCAATCCGCACCCTCCGTGAGGAGGGTGACATGCATGGCGAGTATCCACCACGGGAATGCGAATAATTTCAATCCGCACCCTCCGTGAGGAGGGTGACCCAACATATTGGCACGTGCTAACATCTGCATCAATTTCAATCCGCACCCTCCGTGAGGAGGGTGACGCTTTTTTGCCGTTCGGGCTTTTCACGTCGATGTAATTTCAATCCGCACCCTCCGTGAGGAGGGTGACCCCGTCTGCGAGCGCGAGCAGCGCGTGCAGACTGTATTTCAATCCGCACCCTCCGTGAGGAGGGTGACTCCCAATACTCGTTCAACAGCATTATCAACCTCCGATTTCAATCCGCACCCTCCGTGAGGAGGGTGACCCGTCTGCGAAACCGAGCAGCGCGTGCAATCGGTATTTCAATCCGCACCCTCCGTGAGGAGGGTGACAAGCCGAGGCCGCTACGCCGGCGGTTCGATGCAATTTCAATCCGCACCCTCCGTGAGGAGGGTGACGAGGCCGGTGCGCTCCGGGGCTCGTCCCCAGATATATTTCAATCCGCACCCTCCGTGAGGAGGGTGACCTGATTCAAAACGAATCAAACGGTTGCTTCGCGAATTTCAATCCGCACCCTCCGTGAGGAGGGTGACAGCATCCATGAAATATACGGCCCACATTGTGGACAATATGTTCACAGACACTTGCAGTGTATCAACTATTCATCCTTCAGAACACCCTAAACTCGCGCTGCATCCTACATATCGGATAGTTGTCTAACCACTTTTTAGTTATCAAACCGCAAACGAAGTTGGAATATTACCGAATCGCCGAAAAATAATCCTCATTCCTTATCAGCGTCGGTGCGAACCTCTACTAGTTTTATGACAGCTCACACATCGCACCATACGCGGCACCGCGCATCCCCTTCCCCAGAGACGGTACCAATCCAATCGAAGCACATTATATCGCACCGTCTTATATCAACATGACATCATCAACTGGTAGATGCCGCTGTTTACCGACATTCTCAATACGATCTGAATACTTCGCACCTAGATTATAAAAACGAAGACTGTCTCTTTCCATGTCGATGATGTCATTCAGCTCATGACGAAGCTGCAAATAGCCTGAAGGCGAAACCGCACATTCAAAGACACTGTTCTGCACACGCTGCCCATATTTCATGCAAGCTTTTGCTACGAGTCTCAAACGCCTTCTTCCGGAAGCCGTTTCGGTATTCACATCATATGCAACCACAACCATCATCATTATCACTTCCACATGAATGGAGGGTAGGCATCTAAATCACCGCGTATGCATCGCGCCAACAACAATGACTGCACATGCGGAACCAATCCCCATGAAATCTTCTCCCCAAGAAAAGGATGAGTAATCTGTTCGGTTTTCCGTCGCCGCCACGCCGCAAGCACAACTTTTCGTCCTGCATCAGTCAAAAAAATGCCACCGTTCTCTCGCTCTTCAAAATGAGAAACCCGTACGGCACCGGTATTAACCAGAGTCAAAGCAAAACGATCAGCCACAACCGGACGAAACTCTTCCATAAGATCTAAAGCGAGAGAAGGCCGACCAGGTCGGTCGACATGCAGGAATCCCACATATGGGTCTAAGCCAACTCCCTGCAGGGCCGCAACACAATCGTTCGTCAGCAAAGCATATGTGAACGATAGCAACGCATTCATCCTGTCCATAGGAGGACGCCGACTACGCTGTTCGAAGAAGAACGAGTCCTTGTCCCGCAGAATCAAGTCGTCGAACGCAAAGAAGTAGTCTTTTGCTGCCTTGCCTTCAATGCCTCGTACCTCGTCCACCGAAGTAGAAGCCATAATTCTTCCTAACCCATCTTTTAACAACGCGCTCTGTTGCGTTAATCTTTCCACATTCACCCGTAGTGCATGATCACGTTTCGTGCGCTCCACAACCCAACGGCAGTTGAACACTTTCCCAATCACGAATGCGACAGCGAAATCTCGAGCCTGGTTCGGAGAATCTGCTCTACGAAACTGTTCTCTTCGCAGCAGAACATTGCGATTATTCTCGCCAAGCACCGAGCAATAGAACCGTCCGCGCGGCGAATAGAATGACAGGCCAACGCCCAGACGAGCACATTTACCCATAAGCGCAGGAGATGCTCCTTTGTATGAAAAACAAAGAATCTGCTCAATAGAACGCAGCGGAACTTTTGCTAAGGTCTTTTCACCATTCTGAACAACCACGTTGTCATTTTCCAATGAGAGATAAGCGTCCTCACTGGTTACGAACAGCGTATTCAGCATAGTTCGCATTATTCATCCCCTCGATTCAATATTCTCAATCAGAAACGTTCATTCATAATTTCATGAATGCGCGCATCAATATAGACTCGTGCTGATTTCTTTTTTGATAGTTCGGGAAGACATATATCTTTAAGCGAGCATGCGCGACATTCTTTCCTGACTCTGACTTTTGGTGTGTGCCCACGCACATAAAAGTCATGCATCTGACGAAACATTTCCGTTACTGTATTACGTAATGGCTCATCAAATTCAACGACTTCTCTATGCCTTGTCCCCTGATAGAATAACGCCCCTTCACGTATATTACAGGCCAACATTTCCTCTAAACATATCGCCTCAGCACATAATTGCAGCCTATCGGCATCCTGCGTTTTAGGCCGTCCGTGCTTATATTCAATCGGATAAGGTAACCACGAACCGCTGCGCCCTTGCAACGGCACACCATCCGAAGACCGCCGAAACTCCACAACATCGCAGGCTCCGGTTACCCCTAATCGGCGTGAGAATACCTTCAAATCGCGCAGGATAAGCAAATCTCCTCGCTTTTCCGAAGCATCATAATCATGTGCCCGCTCATGTTCCAATAATCCAGCCGTGGTCAACACATTGTCTTCCCACAACTGCTCAATATGTATCAGCGCCCACTGTCGTCGGCAAAATGAAAAATGCTGGATACCCGAAAGAGCCAACCAATCCTCTTCTGGATAACTTGCCGGTTCCATCATGCAGACCCCTTTGTCTCATGTGTCATTACAAGGTTCATCCAAAAATGCACTGTGCATATGAGCGTGGCCGAGCTGATGAAAGAACCGCCAGCTCGGCCACACCGCCTACTTACAGTACGCCATCAACCATTTCACTTACGGCAACAGAATCTGGAATCAAGTCCTTGTTTACGTTTACTGCATAATCCCCAAAGCTACGCGCAATATCAACGCCGTCACGTTTGTGAACATCGACGCTGTCGAACAGCTTCCACGAAGGCGCATCGCCAAGCGCACTATCATGTTTGAATACGTACAGCTTGCGCACTGCCATGCTGCCTCGTGCTGCAGAACGATCAAATTCAAACATGTTCAGAATCGACTGCCACAGCAGGTTAAGGTCTTCATCGCTGAATCCGGTGACATTCTGCGCAAGCTTTGCAGACACATAACCGTTCATGCGATACAAACCGTAAGGGATGATGAACTTGTTACCCATCGTATTATTCTTTTCCGCAGCATCCGCTTCTGTCGTCACAGCAACACGGGTGATGGAAATCTCCTGGATACTCACCGGATCGATTGAACGGGCAAAACCAAGCTGGACGGGGCCACGAACTTGCCCACAGGCGAGACTACCTTTGACGAAAGTAGTCATTACCGCACCAAAGGTGCGAATATCGAAGAAGTTCGCACACATATAATCGCGTAGGCGACGATCCAGTTCAGGATTATCTTTTTTCAAAGCTTTAATTTCTTTTGCGAAGTCCTTGTCTTCGGGCCTTGCATCAATGTGTTCAGCCTCCAACGCCTCACTGTCAAGACGATTGAGTGTCTTCCGATTCTGAATATAGATGCGCCACGGAGATTCTTCGCCCATAGCAGTTTGCACATAGTCACGAATCTTACGCTTGATGCACACATCGGTCACGAGTCCGTTACCAGTTTCAAGATCAACGCGCGGCATGTTACCCGAATCAGGGTCGCCATTGGGGTTACCATTCTCCACGTCAAAAAGAATCGTGAAGTCATAACGGTTTTCAATGGGTTTGCGTTCAGTCATTGTCTGCTCCTTGGTTATCGTCCTCGATGGTCTTACTAGTCTTGTTGAATCGCTGTTGATTTTCGAAATAGTATCCAAGCTGGAAAGCCCCACGCTCTTCGAGCGTAAGTCTCGACGGATAGTGGTCACCCACCTTCCCAGTCAATTCGCCTAAAGCCTTTTCCAATTTGACCTTATAGCCTTGCGACTGCCAGGTTTTGCGCATATGTTTCGCTGCGAGGTCGCCCAGAATCGGGAATATACGAGCGGGCGTCGTGGATGCGCTGGTGAAATATTTATCCTTAATCGTCGTATTGATGCCAGGAATGGCCGCCAACTGAATCTGTTCGTATATAGAGAACAATCGGCCAAGCACATATGGCACGTAATCACTGTCTCTATTAATATCCACTTGCAGTACCTCCTTGAACTGCTCGTTTGTTGTTTTTCGTGAGTAGTACGCCTTGATGATTGCTGCTTTATCAGGCGAAATATCACGTTCGGCATTAATGCGAATCTCAATAGCATTAATCAAACTTGCCGGATATGCAGTACCGTTGAGAATCGCCTTCATAACCGCACCAGCCATTTCCGACGATACCTTCACGTTTTTGCTCTGTTGCCTGATGGTTTGATTCAGCAATCGCCATGTCGGCAGAAACACTGTCGTGTCGTAACTGGGGCGTCGTATCTCAAGGTCCCGGTAATGCTGCCATATATTTCGTGCGAATGCACCGAATGTGTTTGTCAAGTAAAAACGCACCGACAACCGTGCAGCATTCGGCGACAATGCAAGGACATGGAACTCTTCGTTTGGATTGAGACAGATTCCCTCAAAATCGTACGGTCGACCTTGGGCCAAGGCCTGCGTAGCTTTCTTGATTGTCAATTCGTCCAGACCGGCGGATTGCTTTTCCGGATTATTTGACGACCAAGCGAAAGCCATTCCGCCGAATGAATCAACGTACGCGGTCTCACCACATTGCGCCCACGAAACAATAGTGTCGTCTCCAATACGTTGAACACGATCACGATCCGCGAGTAGCGTGTTAAGCGCCGTTGTATATTCGTATGCTTCTCGTTGACTCATTGGTGCATTTTCGTTTTGTTCCGCACCATGCGAACAGAATGCCGGTGCATTGAACGAAATCAATGATGCGCCAGATGACTGAGCGCCAGCGACTCCCTTGATTTTAGGGTGAATTTTAGCCGGAATGACCGGTTCACCGGAAATCAGGCTAAATGACAAAGCACCCTCATCGTCGTCTTCCCGATCGTAATATGCGTTCCAGGCTTCTTGCACCGCGGGGCAATCACCAACGAACATGGTGTTCTTCCCATCGTTATACTGCAGAACGAAATTCAAAGTCAGCGAAGATTCCCAAGTCTTGTCCCCCATCAACTGTTGAGCAGTTTTCCACTGGGGAGCATTCTCAAAGAACGCGAGAGCGGCTATAGCGGGAGCATCAGTGACGCCTTCCAATATGCGTTGATGCAAATCAGTGCATGCCTGAAACGCCCGCAGCGCACGTTCCGGCTTACCTTTGGCATCAAACCCCAGCATGTATGCAACAGTATCGCACAGAAAGTTCGCCGCTATACCAGATGATCTGGGGACTCGAGCTGGTATCGAAATAATATTTACCGGCTTCTTATTGGTATGGTCACCCAGTGGATGTACTGAAATCAAAGTACCTTTATCATCAATGACCAGACCATACGGAACATTGATGTTGTCATAGCCGTAGACCGGAGCTTGTTGCTTAGACACTAATACGTTGTACTCGTTGCACAAATCACTAATAATCATGACTTCACCTCCGCCGATGCAACGTCAAGCACACCGTCATTCAGTGCAGCACGGAAGAATAATGGTTTTGGAGATGCGGGATTGCGGTAGTCAAAATCAAAGAACATGTATCCCAAATCACGATGCCCTTGTTCGAATCCAATCGGATCCTCATTCTTCTTCCAGAGTTGAAAATCTGCAGGAAATTCCCTCGTACCAAAATACGGGTGATGGAAATATTGACCTTTCGCAGCACGTCTCATGAACATACTTTGGAATTTCTCTGCGGAATCTTCAGGTGCCGCTTTTCTGCAATCAATCGTGAAATGCGCATCAATCACATATCTGACATTGCGCAAAACGGTAGCTGAACGTTGCTGGATGGATTCGGATGTATAAATAGCACCACCGTCGCCTTTCCCCTCCGCCATCGATTTTATTTTGCTCACATTAATGACGCTGTCGACCTCATTACGGCGAATGCTGTCAAATCGGATAGGATTGAGTACGTAAATACGATCTATCCGCCAGCACAATCCTGGATGCCAGAAAATAGCCTCCAGGATTCCGCGCGCCGCTGATGGTGTCATGACATCATACGTGACTCGTTCTGTCTTCATCTCGGGACGCGAGAAAAGCGCATAGTCGCCCCAAACTTCTAAGCGAATCGGCATATACCCTCCTTTTCATGGAGTGGCGGTTACTCCGGGAACGTCACTGTTTCCAACACAGATAACTATAGTCTATTTATTAGACTAAAGCAAGTAAGAAAAATAAATCTCTTATTAGTTTTAATCTAAAGGACCATTGATATTATGTAAGAGGTGTTCGGAACCGCTCTTGCTGAACGTAGATGAACACCTACCTGTGCTCACTTCTCACAGTCGTTCTCCTTCTGGAGACGTGGATTGAAATTTACTAGCTTTTGTCTAGGAGCATGGGTCTCCGGTGTGCTCGACTACCACATAAAGTCGAGCACACCAATGATGTTTTTGTTAAACAAAAATGCCATCAGCTGCTACATTCTCCAGCTGCAGTCCCAGCCGAGATGAGTACAGGCTCAAATCTCGCAGAATATAGCAGTTCTCTTCTACAACCCCAGTCTCTTCCCCAACAGATAACACCGCACCTGCTGACTGTAGCTTTTCAAGATGCTGCGGCCATACGTTAACTGCATATTTGCCCAACTTACGAAATAGCGCACGATTAATGTCACCTTGCTCCAGCTGATTACATAATCGCGCACCTTCATCTCCCAACTCATCATCAGACAGTGGAATATACACCGGCACTGTCGGCGTATCGATAAGTTTGAACAATCGAGCAATACGCTCAAAAGACATACCCTTGTCGTGCCCATGCAGAGGAACAATTCGATGCACATCAAAAGCATCATTACCGACGATTGTATTGTGAGTATTATCGCCCAGCATCCCCAGCAGTTCACCAAAATATGCACGAACCGCATCGTTTGAGATCAAATCCGAATACCGAGCTGCCGTCTCACGATATGCCACAAGATTCTGCTGCAGAAATGGCGCCTGCCCACCTGTAGTGGAGAACACATACACCATACTCTCCCCTGCAGGGCGCTTACCTTCGCGATTGCATCGACCGGCCGCTTGAATAATGGAGTCCAGTCCCGTCTCTTCACGATAAGCAACCGGGAAATCCACATCTACACCAGCCTCAATCAACGAAGTAGACATCACGCGGCATGGCTCCCCTGCCGCAAGACGATCCCGAATTCTGCTGAGCAGACGCTTACGATCGGCGGCGCACTGCAGCGTTGTAAGGCAGAATGTCCCTTCTTGTGACTCACTCCCCTGGCTAAGACGACTATACAGATACTGTGCTTTCTTACGCGTGTTCACTACGCACAGCACTTGTACATGTCTACCTAGTCGATCTGCGAGCGCGGCCAACTCGATATCACCAATACGTTCAACTGTCACGCGACGGAATTTTTCATAATCCGTATTTGTGAATGGCGATATTTCAGGAATATCAGCGTATCTTCCATCACTAAATGATTGGTCAAATAACCGTTGTAATTCCGGTTGTGTGGCGGTGCAAAGCACTGCAGTAGCGCCATAGTGCTCCACAAGTTCGGCAATCACCTTAACGCATGGCCGCAAGTACGGCACCGGCAACGTCTGCGCTTCATCAAACACGATGACGGAGTTTGCGATGTTATGCAATTTGCGGCACCGGGAAGTCTTATTCGAGTACAGACTCTCAAAAAATTGCACTGCTGTAGTGACTACAATCGGCGCATTCCAGTTCTCTGCTGCAAGCGCACGCTTAAGATCGATTCCGTCCATATCGGACTCATCCTTAAGCTGATATGGCGCTTCCGAATAATGAGGCAACACGGAGCTCTCGCCAAAAAGCTTCTCAAATTGACCGACGGTCTGATCAATAATCGATGTGTAGGGAATTACATAAATAACCCGTTGCATGTTATTCGTGCGAGCATGCTCAAGCGCAAATGTAATTGACGCAATGGTTTTGCCACTACCGGTAGGAGCCGTGAGAGTGTACAGGCCCGGTTTGCATGATTCGCTACGGCCTTGATCAAGACACTGCGCAAGAAGCTCACACCTCTTAACGTCAAGAGGTGTTTTGTGCGAGCTTTCAAGATACCGACGGGCAACACTTTCCACGACATCAGTCAGATGGTTTATCCGACTATGATTCTCAGCTTGATATTTAGCGGATACTGTCAATGCTGCTTCGTGTAGGACATTCCACGCTGGGGCTTGGCACCCCGACAGTGTTTCCGAACCTAGTCGCTCTTTCAGCTGCTCCAACAACTGGTGTTCGGCACGATCTTCACGATTGGAGGTAAAGAATTCCGCATCAAGCCGGTCCCCATCTACCAATGCTGACAGCAGCATACGCGTTAACATCATGTCGGAGTAGCATTGGTCGTCTTCTGTTTGTCTGACTTGGGAGTTCTTCTCTAAAGCAGTCACTCTCTTCGCTTGTAACGCTGATTGCGGAACGCATATTTGTCTTTCCCACGCACCAGCCAGAGTAAGCGGATTATTATCGCCCGCGCTAAAAGCTCTGTTCATACGCGCGCTAAATGTTGAGCCTTCCTGATCCCCTGCGCTTCCAAAATCGGTTAATCCTGCGTGATGACCTGCCACCGCCAAGGCCGACGCAAAGCGACGGTTCTGCACCAACAGCATTGCCCCTGCAGTAGAATGATCTACCTTGCCAGTATGCTCAGGATCTCGAATCCTTTTCTGAAAACCCTGCGAGTACTTGCCGAGATCATGAAACAGGCCAGCCAACAATCCGTCATCCAGGTGACTGAATTGCTGTGCAAAACCACCAGTCAGACACCCGGCCATGCACAAGTGTTCAACACAAGTCTCATATCCATGATCACTCGTGCGAGCGTAAAAAGGGCTAGAGTCTGCATATTGACTCATGGAGTTTGAACGATTATTGCTTCCTTGCATTATTGGACCTTTCTGTCCATACATCTTTTTATCTAGAGTACGCTAACGCAGAGCAGACTATTCTTATAAACAACCTGCCCTTATTGCAATTTGATAGATACATCAATCAAGAAAGGCAGGAACTTGGAACTCTCAAGTATTAGCTGACGCTCACCACCAGTTTAAGGCGGCATCATCGTGACCATCCGACCGGGATTGTGCAAACACACAAAAAGAGCCGTAAGAAGTAAAACAAGGGTGCCGGCTAGCCCAAGTAGCCGGCACCCGAGTACTCATGGACCATGCACAAGGCTTCCAGAGACGATTGACCAGTGAACCGGAACCGTCCTAGCCGCGGCACCGGCGGCGGAAGACCACACAAGCATCTTAGACCGACAACAGATAGGCGAGCGGACGACGTCAGAATAGGCGCGCATTCGTTACTTGATTCCCATACCGTAAGTATGGAAATGACCAAAGTAGTTAAATACACGACAGTTATGAATCGTCAGACACCATCGATGGTTTTTATGCGGCTTGGATACTGATACGACCGCCGAGCGCGTTGATGACCTTGAGGATGGTCTGGAAGCTGGGGTTGCCATCCTTGCTGAGGCTCTTGTAGAGGCTTTCACGTCCCACGCCTGCCTCCTTGGCGATTTGGCTCATGCCTCGTGCTTTGGCGACGTTGCCGAGCGCCATCTGCATGAGTGCGGGGTCGTTGTATTCCGCGATGGCGTTAAGGTAGGCGATGACATCCTGTTCGTCTTCCAGGTATTCGCTGGTGTCATAGTCGGTAAATTCGGCGCTCATTGCTGCTCCTTGTAGTCGTTGAGAATATCATGGGCCCTTTTGATGTCAACTTGCTGCGTGCTTTTGTCGCCTCCTGCGAGCAGGAGCATGAGCACGTTGCCTCGCATGGTGAAGTAGACGCGATATCCGGCCCCGAGATGAAAACGCATCTCGCTTACCGCCCCGCCCGTCGGTTTGATGTCGCCAAGTGGACGACCTGCAAGCCGGCATGCGTCGAGTCGGGCCTGTATCGCCGCCTTCGCTTCATGGTTCTTGAGTTTTCTGAACCATTTGGCGAATTCGTTGGATTGTTTGATTTCCATACCATTACTGTATCCCATAGAATACATCAAAACAAGTAGGGGTGGATTACACAGCTTGAGCGGAATCTCCGGATAGTAGCGCATGCCAGTGGCGGGTAAAGCAATTCTTGCGCAGAAGCGCGGCCCATGTGCGGCTAATGGCGATGCCGTTGATGCCCTAGGTCTCGTTGAGCGCGTCGGTGCGGCAGATCGGTCTTCGAATTGATGACGTGGTAGATCACGTAGTCGAGGGCGCGGACGATGGCTCCGACCTGGTCCTGCCGGATGGACTGGATGATCTGGAAGCGGTTGTCCTCGTCGGCCCATTTGATTTCGGAGGTGGCTCGCGTGGTGGTCCACACCTTGAAATCCTTGCCGCTGACGTAGTTGAGCTCCCGCTCGTAGCTGGACTTGGTTTGACCTTCGGCGGTCATCGGTTTCGCTCATCTTGGATTCCTTGAGCTGTTACAGCTCATCGCCCGCGGCCTTGTTGTCCTTGGCGCGCTTCTTCCATCCACGCCATAAAAACCATCGTATGGTTGCAACTAAACGGATGTCGTCGACACTTAAGCTAGAGCGACGATAGAGGTACTTCTTCCGTGTCAGGTGTCATGTAATGCCAGAAGGCATCGGTTCCCGGCGTAAGCTGATGTATGGAACCGTCTTGTTTATCCACCGCAATCTGGGGAAGCCCTACTTCGGATGGGTGATTCTCGGCTGTCTTGAAATCGAGGCCGAAAATCCATGCGACATCATTCTGCGCTGCGCCGAATACCCCCATGTTCGGGTACACTTGCTCGGCGAGCTTTATGGCTTCATGGATGTCCATGTCACTCCCCCTTACAGCATCTGCGTACGAGCGCGGGCGGTTTCGCATTGTCATAGCTTATTTTGTCCAGCACCAACCGAGTTTTTCTTTTCAAGTTTCCTCTACATCCTTAGCGCAGCAAGCATAAGCCTTAGGTCATCGTATTCCTTGCAAGCCTTAAAATAGGCACGAATATCATCCCCACTTTCGAGTCAGTCGCATGTGCGGTGACGTTCCTGCACATACTTTCTATATCTTTCAGGAGCATCCATATCGATTTGACATCGGACAATCCATGATTCTGTATTACTTGTTGGCGGTGATTCGCGCTTGTTGCTCGTAATAATCGACGAGCGGAAGGAAGAGTTCATCGACTGTGGCGACGATGTCCGCTTCGGACAGAGGGCGCATGTCGCGCAGGATGATTGCGCGACCGAGTTCTCCGGGCATGCGCAGCAGCGATTCCGGCAACTCACAGGTGATGTCGCCGCGCGCCCTTGCGTTTTCGATGGCCATCATGATACTAGGCTGGTCGCTTATCATCGTGCGTTCGTATAGTTCATGCGCGCTCATACCAAACCAATTGGCATAGACGCCGAACTTGGCCAGCACCATCACCGCGTCGGACTGTTTGCGATTGAGCTGCACGAGGATGGAAATCACATCGCCTCTAAGCGTGCCAGTGTTCGGACGCTCGATGGCGGCGCGGTTGCGATGTTGCTTCATGGCGGCTATGAACAGTTCCGCACGATTCACCCAGCGGCGGTACAGCACAGGTTTGCTGGTATGTGCCCTGGCGGCCACGTTGTCGAAGGTGAACTCCTCGGCGCTGCGCGTGGACAATTGTTCCCATGCGGCTTCCAGAATGGCTGCCTCTAGTGCTTTGCCACGACGACGCGTTTGCTTAGGCTCGGGCCCGGTGTTCGCTTCCATGAGTTCATCTCCATATGCAGCATGGTTGTTGCAACCGATGATTATTCACAGCATTTTACAAGATACCATAGCGTTTCTTATTTGCGGATATCTATAATCGTGTTCGGTCTATAAGAAACTTATTGGTATCTTAAAGAGGTTGAGACATGGCTAAATCGAAAGGCGATAATCTGAATCGCTCCTTGGTCTGCCTATGTGCGGCCGAATTGGTGATGATGATTAACACCACCGCATTCAACGTGGCACTTCCGAACATCGCCGAATCGCTTGGGACGAGCATGGCGGAGCAGCAATGGATCGTCTCCAGCTACAATCTTGTGTTCGCGGCCGTAGTGCTGCTTGCCGGATTCCTTGGCGACCGTCTCGGCCATCTGAAGACCATGCTTGCTGGATTGGGATTGTTCGTCATCGCATCCGCAATCGGCCTTATGGCCGGAAACGTGCCGATATTGCTCGTCTCGCGCTCAATCATGGGAGCCGGTGCGGGCATAGTCATTCCGATGGGACAGGCGCTGCTCGGCATCCTGTTTCGTGGCCCTGAACTATCACGCGCCATGACAGCATGGGCGATAGCGGGCACACTAGGAGTACCGTTCGGACCACTTATCGGCGGAACGCTCACCGCGACGCTGGGATGGCGCGGCATTTTTGGATTCGATGGTGTGGTATTCCTTGCTGTAATCGCGATTATCCTCATGAATGTCCCGCGGATAAACGGATCACGCAAATCCCGGTCGCTGCATGTGCCGTGGGCGTCGGTGGCGATGATGTTCGCCGGATTCACCCTGTTCTCCGCCGGTCTGGTTAACGCGCAGCACAGTATTCTAGCCGTGAACGCATGGGTCCCGATGATGGTCGGCGTAGTACTAATCACAGGATTCGTGCTGTACGATAACAATTCCCGCAATCCGCTGATGGAACTTGGGCTCATGAAGGATCCGTCATTCGCGTCCTGCGCACCGGCGTTGATGATGCTGAACTTCTCGATGTATGGCATCATCTTCATCATGCCGGCCTACTTGGAGACAGTGTTGTGCCATGATGCACTGGTGGGAGGACTGTTGCTGATGCCATTGGTCGTCGCATCTATTGTGGGCGCACGGATGAACGACTGGATTGTCTCCCGAATCGGTTCGCGTGGCACGAGTCTGTTGGCTTTGGGATGCCTGGCCACAGGCATGCTGACGATCGGCGGTGCGATGTGGTGGTCCAATGGAATGATGGAGCAATCGACTGTTATGATCGGGCAGCTCATGGCCGGCCTTGGACTGGGCGCCGGCCAGCCGGCAATGCTGACTTGGGCTACGGGCCGGGTACCGATTGAGAAATCCGGCGCTGGTTCCAGCCTATTGACCGTGTTCCGCCAATTTGGATCCATCATCGGCGTGGGAATCTTTGGCAGCATACAGAGTGGTCTATATATGAGGGGATTCCGTGTTCTTGCGCAATCCAACGGACTAGCCTCACAGTCCGCCGGTTCAGTGACTTTGGACTTTCAGCAGGCGGCCGAATTCACGAGTCTGACGAGCGACATGATACGTCAGACGGCTTCCCGCGCCTACGAATCCGCAATAACCGGCAGCTTCGCCGCGGCAGCTGCAATCATCGTTGTCACTCTCGGAATCGTCGCGCTCATATCCCGTAAAACGTCGCGGTGAGGACCGCATTTCTTTTTTTGCACGCAACGCCACCGGACCGAAACTGGACTGGCTCCAATGTCGCCATATAGCGTCGCTTCCTCATATAGTCTCTTAGCCTCGAGCAGCGGTCGGCGTTACTCTTCCATGTGACCGGTGCCTTCTACACTGGGACGTCATGCAAATCATCATCCGGGAGTATCGGCCGTCGGATGCGATGGCTACGATGTGCGCGTTCCGTCGCGCCATCCTCGAAACGGCATCGCGGGATTATACGGCGGAACAAACACGCATGTGGGCCAGTCAAGCCGGTTCGGCTGCCGGGTGGAATGCCTGCCGAAGGGCGGCGCATACGTGGGTCGCCGCACCGATCGATGACACCTGCGACGGCGACTCACCCGACTCCGCAATCGACACGCCAATCGGGTTCATCGATGTGGACGACGACGGATACATCGACATGCTGTTCGTCGACCCGGCGTACGGGCGCATGGATGTCGCCACGTTACTACTTACACGGGTGGAACAGTTCGCCACCGACCATGGCGTCGAACGTCTCACTGTCCATGCCAGTATCACCGCACGCCCGTTCTTCACCCGTCATGGATTCCGCACAGTCGAGACCCGGCATCCGACCATCGAAACCGTTTCGTTCATCAACTATCTGATGGCCCGTGAAATTCCATGGTCTCGGCACTATGAAGCAATCACTTCCTAGATGTTGGGAAGAACTTGAACTCGACGATGTCGCTATACGGCATCAGGCTGTTTCTCCAGCAACAGGCCGTTCATACGGACAAGTCCCACTATCCGACTACGGCGTCGAGCGAGTCCACTGCACGCAGGGCGATGGCCACGTCGGACGGAGTGACCTCGAACGGCATGTTGCCCATCGTGTCGTCCGGCGAGCAGGCCAGTTTGCCCACGCGCAGCAGGTCGGCGTCCGTGGCGTCTGCAATGCCGATGTCGGCCAAGGTGGTTGGTAAGCCGACCGCTCGGAAGAATCCAAACGCCTCCTCGAAATCAGCCATCGGCCGATCCTCCAGTATGAACTGCGTGAGGGTGCCGTACGCCACCTTCTCGCCGTGCAGATACTTATGGGTGCCTTCCAGCGCGGTCAGGCCGTTATGCACGGCATGCGCCGCCGCCAATCCGCTCGACTCGAAACCGATGCCGCTGAGCAGCGTGTTCGCTTCGACCACCTGTTCCAAGGCACGGGTGCGCAGACCCTTATGCGCCGCCGCCAAGGCTTTCACGCCGTCGGCGATGAGCAGATCATGGCACAGGCGTGCCATCGCTTCGGCGGCATTGGTGGCATGGCCGCCGGCCATGGTGACCGCGTTCGATTTGATGCAGGCAAGAGCCTCGAAATAGGTGGCGTAGGCGTCACCGAAGCCGGCCGTCAGGAGTCTGGCAGGTGCCTTGGCGATGACATCCGTGTCCATGATCACCTTTTCCGGGTTCTTGGGCAAGGGCAGATACCGATCGAACTGCCCGTCGTCGGTGTACAGCACCGAAAGCCGCGAACACGGCGCGTCCGAGGACGCGGCCGTCGGCACGATGATGACCGGCAGCTCGGCGAAATGCGCCACGGCTTTGGCCGTATCGAGCGACTTGCCGCCTCCGATACCGAGCACCACATCGCATTTGTCCAACAGTTTCTGATGACGGTGGACCTCGGCCATCGAGCATTCACCGGCGAACGCCTCGTAATGATATGGAGTGTTCGAGGCATCGAAACTCGAAATGATTCGATCGTGGTACATCCGGTCGATGAACGGGTCGACGATCAGATACGCGCCTGCTGAACCGAGTTCCACGTATTCCGAGGCGAGCGAGCCTAATGCGTCCTCCTGTTGGATGTAGCTGCCGGGTGAGCACAGCACTGTTCTCATGGTTACTCCTTACTTCATTGTTGGGTTGAGTGTTGTTGAAACAGCAGTCAAAACCATCACGAGATGTTGCGTGATTCCGTGCGCTTGAGCAGCACCAGCACGCCGACCGAACCCAATGCCAGCACCGCGCCAAAGAGGCCGAGCCAACGCAGTCCCAGATGCGTCATGGCCAGTCCGCTGATGGTGGACCCCAAGGTTATGCCGATGTTGAATGCCATCGCGTTCATCGAAGAGGCCAATGTCATGGACTCAGGGAAACGCTCGGCGGCGATGGCGGTATGCAGTACCTGGGACGGCGAATTCTGCAGGTACATGAGACAGGCCAGTGCGAGCAGATCCACGGCCCCGAGCGCCGGAATCATACTTGCGAACGGCAGCACGGCCAGACAGACAGCCTGCAACAGGTACAGCGAAATCAGACCGATGATCGGCTTCGAGCCGGTGCCACGAGCCGCCAACTTGCCGCTGTACAAATTGGACCACAATGCCGCAAGACCGATTGCGGTCAACGCAAGACTCAGGTACCGCTCGGGGATGCCGATTTCCTCGGTGAGGATGGGGGAAAGATATGTGTAAAAGGAATACGTCGCCGCTGCTCCAAAAACGACCGCAAGCATGCCGTACCAGACCCGCACGTCGGTAAAGAGACGGAATTGTGGTAGGAAACGCGTGGCTCCGGTTGTATATGAGGCGCGTGGCAGGCAGCGCAGCATCGATATGATGACGAGCACGGTCAGCAGATTGATCAGATGGAATGACCATCGCCAGCCGAACTGTTGTGCGATGAATGTACCGATCGGCACGCCGAAGACCGCGGCGATGGAGATGCCGGAGAAGATCCAGGACATGAACCGGGGCCGATCAGATGCGCCGACCAGATCCGGTGCGAATGTCATGGGCACGGCCACGAGTGGTCCGCTCACTGTGGCGATGACGATGCGCCCCACCAGCAGCATCGGATAATTCAGGGCAAAGGCGCACAGGACATTGCCGGCCAAGAAGATGCCCGTCATCGCCATCAAGGCATGGAATCGATTGAACTTGGCGGATACGGCCGCTCCGATTGGAGTCATCGGCGCGTATACGAGCGCGAAGGCAGAAACCAATGAACCGATGGCCGCCAACGAAACGCGCATGTCCGAGGCAATCGGCTGCATGACGCCAACCACGATGAACTCGCTCAGTCCCAGCAAAAACGTCAATGCGATAAGCGTGATGACCGGCACGGTGAAGAACCGGGATCCACTTCGCACCCTCGTGGCATCCACTATGAGCATCCTTTCCTGGACAACACGATTAACTATCGAAATAAGGTGAACATGATGATCGATATGTTCACATCACTCACCTAGAAACTACTGTCATGATAGTGATATGAACTCGATGAGATACGAGACGAACCATCACTATAGTTTCCATTACGATAGAAATCGTGACAACAATGACTGCCGATCGAACGATTGATCAGACCTTTCCGAAAAGGTCCAATCCTCTGACCATTTTCTCCGATCTTTCGGAAACCCCGCACTACAATCTGCCGGGATTGCCGATGTACGCAAGACGTGACTCCATGCATCGTTATGGCTTTCGCATGGCGTGTCATTGGCATCGCGACTTGGAATTCATCCATGTTCTCAACGGCCATCCACGCGTATTCGTCAACGGCGCGCTCATTCCGTTGCATGCAGGCGAAGGCATCTTCATCAACTCGCGTCGCATGCACTATCTGGTATGCGACGACGGCGATGATGCCGGATTCGTCTCGGCGGTAATCGATGCTTCACTGCTAGGCGCGATGTATGCGCCAATGGCAGCCGCCATGCTGAAGCGCATGGATGACACCGCTCCTGATTACGTCGTACTCGACTCAACCCGTGAACGGGACCGCACGTTGCTGTTCGATATCGACGAGCTCGAACGACTGATGTCCCGGTGCGAAAGGCAACAGGAGACAGGCGACGCGCTGACGGTGCTGCCGGCAGTCGCCCAGTCTGCACGCTTGTGCTTTCTGGCATTGGAAAGAATCAACGAAGGAACCATTACCGCCGAACCAAAGACGGTGGACCAAAGAACCCCGGAATACCCAACTCCTTCATCGGCACATGCCGCGGCAAACGATCCAGGGCCTGAGTTCAGATCTTTCCTGCTTATGATGGCCTTCATCCGCGCCAACGCATCACACAAGATCACTCTTGACGACATCGCGCGCGCCGGCATAGTCGGCCGTCGCGTCTGCTGCGAACTGTTTCGCACATATGCCGGGCAGACGCCAATCGACTACCTCACCGATTATCGCCTTGGCAAGGCCCGTGAGTTGTTGTCCGAGGGAACCATGTCCATCAAGGAGATTTCGCAGGCCTGCGGCTTCTCGTCACCCGTTTATTTCAGTTACGTGTTCCGACGGCACATGGACGCCACCCCACGCCAATGGCGAGACCGAGAGCTGGCAACATGAGGACGCGGAGCAGTTGCCGGCAACTGCTCCGCCATTCGCAGCGAACGGCAGCAAAGACAACCTCAACATACAAATACACAAATAAGGGCCTTGGAATCACTGGAATTCCAAGGCCCTCGACACTATGAAGCAATCACTTCTTAGACGTTGGGGAGAACTTGAATGTTCTCGTGTTTTTTCGTTTCCCTGTGTTTTCAAGGGTTTCGACGTCTCTCCTTTTGTGTGTACACACTATTGACACTCTATTTTGTTGTATCGCTTCAATTGTATACAGGAAAACGCCCCGTCCGGCAAGCGGTGCGGCTCATGCGGAGCCGTCCGTGATGCCTGGGCGGGGCGTTCAGTTTTCAGGGCATGTCACGGTCGCCGGTGATGGCGGCGTAGATCTCGAGCAGGAGCAGGACCGAGATCAGAGCGGCGCATTCGAACGCCCATCGGATCCGGCTCATCGGCTGGCTGTGGCCTTGATGGCGCTGGCTCCGATGATCGCGCCGATGAACAGGGTGACGGCATTGATGCTGGTGGACAATTGGTTGGCCAATGCGCCCCAACCCCATACGGGTCCCAGTGCCGCGATGAGCACGGAGAGCGCGGGGAGCACGAGCACGGCCAGCCATTTCAGGATGTCATACATCTTGCTCGGGATGAGCCAGTCGGGCACGTTGTCGCCGTTCAAGTCGGATTTGGTGGCCTTGTGGTCGGCGACGCCGGGAGTGTTCATCGGCTGCAGGTCGCCTTCGGTCTCATCGAGAGTGGTCTCCTGTGCTCCCATGTCAGTTTTCCTCCTTGGAATCGGTGGTGGTTTCGATGTTCTTGGCCTGGTTGGTCAGCGTGATGCTCAGGTTCGCGAGCGCGGCGTTGACCGAGGTCTTGACCGCATTGGTGATGGTTTCAGGGTCGGCTCCCGCGTTTTTGGCGATGGCCTCGAGGGCCTTGGTCTGCGCGGTCTCATAGGCGAGAGTCTTGGCCTGCACCAAATCGGTGATCTGCTGGGCGCGCATCCACCATGGGGCTCCCTTGCTGGCATGCATCAACGGCACTCCAGCGGCTTCCAATACCTTCATCTGGTCGGGATGACTCAGTCCGGTCAAACCGGTTTCCGGGCTCCAGTAGTAGACGAGTCCGGTGTCGTCGTTGCGGATCATGAGAGCGCAGCTCATATCGATATCCTCCTGTTGTGTTGTGTTGTTGGTGGTGGTTGGCGCTGACGCGCCGTTGGTCATGTGGTCGTACCATTGCTGGGCTCGGGCCATGTATGCGGCGTTCTGCGAGCCGGCCAACGAGGCCGGGCACTGGGTGGAGCTGAAACGGCTGTGCGGGAACACGTTGACCATCCACGTGGGCCTTCCCAAGCCATAGTGCTTGCAGATCGCGGCGGTCAGATGCGCACCGTTGTCCAACGTGGCGTCACTGACCATCCATGGGCTGCTGCTGATGTCGGCGTGCTCGATGCTGATGTAGTCGAGGTTCGCGTTCCAATCGCCACACGCCCACGCGGTGTCCGCATCCCACACATGTTGGCTGATTCTGCCGTCGGCGGCGACCTGATAGTGCGCGCTGGCCTGTCGGGTCTGCCACACGTTGTAGATCTGCCGTGCGTCCAGGTTGCCCGCGTTGTGATGCAGCACGACGCCCTTGACCGCATGGCCCGCTCGACCGGGCGTGTAATGAGTGGTGAGAATCAGGTTCTCGTCAGCCTCGAGGGTCTCCCAATTTTTCATAAGGGTTCCTTTCTATCGCTGGTAGGTCCAGTCGGATGCGTTCTCGCGGCGTACGTAGTCGTGTTTCAACGCCTCGTAGCGTGCATGCCCGTATCCGTTGCCGCCCAGATCGATGTATTCCTTGCCGGCCTCCAACTGGCGTTCGTGCTGGGTTCGACTGCCGGTGTGGTTGAACAGTTCCAGCCGGAGCACGTCCAATCGCAGTTCCCTGCGGTCGCGTTCCGACGATTCCAGCCGCTCGTAGTCGCGATCCAACTTGGACTGCAGGTCGCGTATCGTGCTCGAATCCGCCAACGCTGCGTCGAGCTCGTCGCGGGTGATGGTCATGTCCCGCTTGCTGACTCGTTCCAGCACCCATGCGGTGATGGTTCCGGTGGCTCCACTACCTATCACGGCGGTGACTATCACCACCCATACCGGAATCGTCTCAGTCATAGGCTCATGGCCTCCTCCTTCTGATTGACTCCCTTGAAACCCACACGATGTTCCGCGCGGAATGGCCGCGCGGCGTGTGGGTTTTCCAGGAGGCTGAAATGTTGTTGAACGAATATTGGGCGCAGTGCTATTGGCCTACATGCCAACGCTTGCGCGAGTGCACACGAGTCGGCTATGAGAGCGCATGGCACCGGCACATCCAACCCGCGCTCGGTGGTATCGAACTAGGCGAGTTAACGGCTCCACGCATCCAAGCGTGGCTTGATTCGATACCCACAGCCGGCGCTGCGCGCAAGGCATGGGCGGTGCTCCGTCAGATGCTGCGCTCGGCGGTCCGGCTCGCCCTGTTGGACGTTGATATCACCGGCAGGGTCACGCCACCGAGGCCCTCCGGTTATGAGCCACAGGTACTCGACATCAAACAAGTGCGTCAACTATTGCAGGGCTTCCACGGGCATGAGCTCGAGGCTTGGCTAATCTGCAGCGTCTGCCTTGGCCTACGCACCGAAGAGGCGTTGGGCCTCGAATGGGGTGATTTGAACCTCAACACCGGCAAGGTACGGATCCAACGCGGCGTGCAGTGGGTGGGCGGCCATGAGGTCATCGTGGAACCAAAGACCGAATTGAGTCGTCGTACCGTCGTATTGCCGCGCTTCGCGGTACTGCGATTGCGTGACATCAGGCCACGCGAGGGCGGCCGTCTCGTCGGCTCGTTGAATCCGGGGCAAGTGGCCAGACGATACCGGTCATGGTGTGCCGCACACGATCTACCCTATGTGCCGCGCCGTAATCTGCGCCACAGTTGGGCCAGCACCGCGTTGGGCGCTGGAGTCGACGTGGCCGTGGTCAGCCGGGCATTGGGCCACTCCAGTATCGCGACCACGGCCCGATACTATCTGCGCCCTGACAGCGAGGTCCTGCGCGAAGCCCAACGATTATGGGAGCGTGCGCTCATACGCTAACGGGTTTCACTAACCCCGGCCGCGCCGCAGACGTTCCGATGGACCGACCTGGCCGCATCGGGTAACCCCCAGCTGGTGATCGTGGCCTGCGCCGTAGGGAAGTTCGTGTACTGCTGGTGCACGTGCACCGGCAATCTGACCAGCCTCAGCCCCGGACGTGACGACAAGATCGGGCCTCTGCCCGAGGAACTGCGGCCCGCCGATACCTTCCCGGACATCGACGAGTGGTATCTGGTGTCCGCGCCGACGGAGTCGGTGAGCGTGAGCCGAGACGGCTACATCCACTTCCGTACGTCCAGCCAATCCAGTTCCAGCACCAGCCGGTACCCGCGCGGCCACGCCGTGTGGCTCCGATAGGGGTTTCACTATCCCAGCCGTTGTTCCAGACCGGCACGGTGAACCTCGTCAAGGGCGGTGTCGGCGGCGGCAAGACCTGGTGGACGAACATCACGTTCCCCAAGCCGTACAAGATGGCGCCGATGGTATGGACCAACAGCACGGACGTGGCGTTGCTCTCTGAGGCGCAGGACATCACCGCGATCGGCTTCCGGTTCGGCGTACGCAACGTCGACTCGAACGCCACGCAGAAGGACATGTTCCCCAGGTGGTTCGCCTACGGCGAGCTCGTCTAACCGAACGTGACGCCGTCGGGGATGGGCAGTGTGCGCGGCGTGTGCAGGCAGCGGTCGCCATTCGACAGGCCGCCGACGACCGTGACGGTGCCGTTTGTGTTCCACGTGCCCTGCTTGCCGTAGCTGCGCCCTGGATCGCCCACAGGCACGACAGGGCGACTGCCTTGGACGGCTTCACGCCCGAAGCGTACTGGAACACCGGATATCCGCCGCTCAGGTTGACCGTGCTCTTGAAGCCCGAGAGGTCCACGTGGAGCAGCCGGTTGCGTTCATCCACGACGATTTCCATGCCGCCGCCGTACGAGTCCGGGTTGAACGAGACCTGGTTCTGCCATGTGAACCGCGCGACCCTGAGCGACTGGGTTAGTGAATCCCGTAGACGGCGGTCAGGGTGAGAATCTTGGTTGTGGATACGAGTTTGCTGATGCTGTCGGAATCACGTGCTCGAGGTGTGTTGATTGTGATGATTTTGTCCTCGACGGCGAACCGCACATCCTTGAACCAGGTCTTGCCGGTCGTGATGCTGGTTGCATGCCAGCTGAGCGTGGTTGTCGCCTTGCCGCCGTTGACGACTGGGACGACGAACGTCCGGTACAGGCCGTCATCGTCCTTGCTTTCAAGCAGTAGATGCCGATACCCATTGGCGGACGCGCCGAGTGTGGCCGTCCCCTCCTGCAACGCGCCCGACCATAACGTGGCCGGGGATAGTGAATCCCACACGTCAGCCATAGGCTTCAACACGTTGAACAATGGTACGAGAGTGCCGACGATGATGCCGTCCAACGGGATGCGGTAAAGAGGCATGTCATGCGTGGCGACGCCGTTAAGAATGCTATCGGTGTTGTGTGCCGGGTCTGCTGCGGTGCCTGTGGTGCTCGTGCCTTTGATGACGACGAGACGGCAGCCCTCGATGTTGGTGGCGGTGTCGCGCGTGTAGCGGAGCACGACCAGGTCGTTGCGTTTCTGTCCGGCGGTGCCAGCGGTGATCTCCACGGTGCTCGTGCCTGCGAGATGCACGTGGCGGCCGTTCAATACGGCGTCACCGGATTTCAGGGAGAACACGGTGCTGCTGGTCATGCTGCCGGCAAGCTGGTCGCCGGTTGCGAGCGCGTAGTCTCCCGGCCCGACGAGTCCGGCGTTGTATGCGCCGACCTCGTCGCTGCTGATGTGTGGGGTTCCGGCGTAGCCGGTGATGAGTTCCACTGTCATTGTTCAAAGCCTTTCGCTCAGGCGGTTCTCAGCCATGTGTAGGGGCCGAGGGATGGCATGGTCTGCCATGTTCCCCCGTAGATGGTTCCGGGGTTGGCGGATTCGGTGGTGAGGTAGATGCTGCCCACCGGGTGGGCCTGGAGGAACACGTCCTTCAGGCTTGGGGTGGGGCCTGCGGGGCCTTGCGGGCCTCGCAGGTTGGTTTTCTTGACGTATGCCATCACGGTTACTCGTAGATGTAGAGATCGCCGTTCGATTGGATGTACACGTCGCCGGCCTTGCCGGTGGCTCCCGCTGCAGGAGCGGTTTCGCCGTAGGTGATGGTGTTGCCGTCGGCACCCTTGGCACCGTCGGCACCCTTCTCACCTTGAGGACCTGCCGGGCCGGTGGCTCCTGCCGGGCCTGCAGGGCCCTGAGGGCCGGTCTCACCCTTGGCTCCGGTTGCACCGGTATCACCCTTGGGACCCTGCGGACCGGTCTCACCGGTTTCACCCTTCGCTCCTGCCGGGCCCTGCGGACCCGTGGCACCTGTTTCACCCTTCGCACCGGCTGGGCCCTGAGGGCCCGTCATGCCGGTCGCGCCGGAGAGGTCGGTGATGTACGTGTATTCCTTGGCTCCCTTGACGTAGAGCTTCGCGTTGTCCGCGTCGTTGACGTTGCCGGTGTCGATCATGACGAACTGGCCGTTGAGCACGCCGTCTGTGGCGTAGCCCGCGTTCATCGCGGAAACGCTGGAATAGGTCTTCGCAATGGCGAACGCGTCGCCTTTCGCACCCTGGGGGCCTGCTCGCCTTCGGGCCTTGAGGACCGGTCTCACCCTTCGGGCCTTGAGGGCCCTGAGGGCCGGTGAGGTTGAGTTTCTTCACGTATGCCATGATGTGCTCCTTACTGCTGGTTGGTTATGGCATTGATTGATTCGAATGGTTTGGATCGAGTGCAGGTTACTGGTCCTGCACCTGGTAGAAATCACCGTTGGACTGGTTGATGTACACATCTCCGGCGAGCGCGTCGGCTGGTGGTTCACCGGGTTCGCCGTCGCCGACGGTGATGCGGTTGCCGCGCTGGCCGGTATCGCCTTTGGCTCCGGGTGCGCCGTCGGCTCCCTTCTCACCCTGGGGGCCGGTTTCGCCTTGCGGGCCCTGTTCGCCTTGCGGGCCTGCGGGGCCTTGGATGCCCTGCGCGCCTGAGAGGTCGGTGACGAACGCGTACTGGGTGTCGTTCTTGACGAACATCTTCGCGTTGTCCGCGTCGTTCACGTCGCTGGTGCTGATGACCACGAACGAGCCGATCGGGATGTCGGGGTTCTTGTAGTCGGCGTTCATCTCGGCCACGGAAGCGTAGGTCTTGGCCACGCTGAACGCGTCGCCCTTCTCGCCTTGAGGGCCTGCGGGGCCTTGCGGGCCGGTTTCGCCCTTGTCGCCTTTGGCTCCCTTGAGGCTCAGCGAGCCGCCTGCGTCCGCGGTCAACGCGGCGGACGGGGTGACGGTGGTGCCTTCCACGGCAGTGACGGTGTAGAAGTCGCCGTTGGCGTCAACGATGAGGTCGCCGACCGCCACCGTGCTTGGGGTGAGCTTCGAACTGTCGAACGCGGTGTTGGAGCCGATGTTGACGGATGCGACGTGGAACGTGCCGGCATTGGTGCCGCCGGAGCCGGCCGGGATGATCTCGCCGGCCTTCAACGCGTCGATCAATGATTTCTTGTTGTATTCGACGTCCACGGCGTCCACGAGGTAGAACGTGCCGTCGTTCTTCTGCTTGATCTTGTCGATGAGCTGGATAGGCATGATGAATGCTCCTTTCCGTTAGTTGGCTTCGACGGTGGTCTGGCCGAGGCTGGCGTTGGTGGACTGGTACACGTCGTAGCTGACGGTCGCTCCGGACGCGTTGGTGTGGTCGAACGTCTTGACGAGGTTGAAACCGCCCTCGAAGCCGCCGACCTTGAACGTCGGGGTGCCGAACGAGTGCGGGATCGCATACCAGATGTACTGGCCCGCGGCGGCGTTCACCGTGAACGTCTTCGACTTGGTGTCGCCAAGCTCGGAGCCTGCGAGCGCGAGCAGGAACGCGCTGTCCACGCCGTCTGCGGGGTTCTCGCCCACGCCCCAGTAGCGTTTGTAGTGGAAGAGCACGCTGGTGGATTTCTGGGCTTTGGAGCCGCGTGCGTCGGTGGCTGCGAGCGTGTAGGTCTTGTTGGCTTTGATGCCCTGGCCGGTGAGCGGCTGGCTGGCGGGGAATTGGCCGTCCGTGCCCTTGGTGATCTCCTGGCCGTCGAGGGTGAGCGTCGTCGGGGTCTTGTTGAGCTTCCATGCGAGGTTCACGGTGTCCACGGTTTCGCCGATCTCGTGGTCGGAGCCGCCGGTGAACGAGCTGATGCTCATCGCCGTGTAGAGGCTGAGCGTGCCGTCGGCGGTGACGTCGAAATCGTTTGACGGTTTGACTATGCCGGCCTTCTCGCTGGTGGCCACGTCGGCTCCCGCTCCCGCGGGGCCTCGCAGGCTGCCCATTTTCTTCCATGCGTTCGCCATGGTTATTCTCCTTGCTGGTTGGTTTCCTCGGAGCCGTCCGGTTCCGACGTGTATTTCCATAGGTCGCCGTTGTCGGCGTTCAGATATCCGTCGCCCTCGCGGGCCGTGAGCTCGCTGGTCGGGTCGCCGTGGCCGAGGCTGATGCCCTGCCCGTGCAGTGATTCGATCCATTCGGCCTCGGTGCCCTCGTAGCCGAGTTTGACGGCGGTCTCATACGCGCTTTCGCCTTTCTGGCCCTCCGTGACGATCGCGTCGTCGATGATGGTGACCAGGTCGTCGCAGCTGCAGCCGTTCAACGTGCGGATCATTGGTTTCCTCCTGTGGTCATGCTGACGGTGGTTTCGATGAGCGCGGATCCCGCGGCCAGTCGGATGGTCTCCCCGTCCGGGGCCTCGAGCAGCAGATCCCATGCGGCGCTGCCTTCCGGCAGGCTGCGTGTGGTCTCGTCGGGTATGGTGACGGTGATGTAGCCGTGCTCGTCCAACCGCACGTATTCGGTGAGGTCGATGACCAGGAGCCGGTCTCGGCGTATCTGCATGACCGGTTTGAAGCCGGTCAGGTCCATCGGTCTGGCGACCGTGGCACCGTGCTGGTCGGTGACGCGGCGCAGCCATCGCAGCCGGTACGTGTTGGTGATGCCGGCCACGAGGATGAGGTTCGCCTCGAGCAGGCATGTTCGACCCATTGTGTTGTTCATCAGCTGATCCTTTCCCACATGTGAGCCGGGGTTGTTTCGATTCGCCGCCATTCGCCGCCGTAGTCCGCTGCCGGGTTCTCGCCGGTGGTGTTGATGAGCACGTATCCGACCGGCGGCGTGGCGGAGCGTGCGGAGAGCATGGCGGATTGCGCCGTGCCCGTGGCGGTGGCGTTCGTGGTTTCGGCGGCGCCGGCGAGGCTCGTGGCGTCGGTGCCGCACTCGTAGTCCACGGAGAGCGCACCTCCCGCGACCTTCGCGATCTTCTTCGTGACGGGCACCGTCAATGTGATGCCGAGCCGGTTGTCGCGGCCGGTGACGGTGTCGCCCACGTCCATGCTCAACGTGTTGTCCGTTACGGTGACCTCCACCTCGCCCTGTGATTGGAGCTCTATGAGCTTCTTGCGGGTCTCGGTGTTGAGCTCGTCGGGTTTCGCGTTGGAATAGTCGTAGATGGCCTGACGTTCCGCCAGTCCGGTGAGCGTCTGGGTCTGGCTGACGTTGCCGCCCGAATCCGCGTACCAGTGGACTACGGCGCGGTTCCTGAGCTCTCCTGTTCCCAGTCCGATGAGATGGTTCACCGGCTGGCCGTCAAGCGATGCCTTGAATTCGATGACGTCGGAGTCGATGCTGTCGCCGTAATGCTCGATGGGCAGCGCGTACGCGTTCACGCGGCCGTCGGCCCATACGAGCCGGAGTTTCGCCTGTGCGGTGGCGAGCATCTTCCTGATGCCCGTGTACGCATCCGTATACCGGTCGAACGAGTAGCTTCCGATGGTGACCGCGTGCCGCGCGCCGGCCGCGAACAGCGAATCCAATCCGACTCGTTTGAACAACGTGTTGAGCACGTCGCCGGCGGAGCCGGAGACCGTCAGATAGTCGGCTCCCGCATCAGGTTGGAGGATGCGGCGTGCGAGCATGCCATGCCAGGTGGGGCCCTCCACGCTGCCGTCCGTGTTGCGGACGGTGACCATGCCCCCGTATTCGGTGCCGTCGATCATGACGAGCGAGCCCACTTCGGGCTGCGGCATGCACGTGAGCTTGAACGAATTCTCATCGGACCCGTAGGCGAGGTCGAGCGTGTAATCATCCAACGCGCGCAGCGGCGTGTGGCTCGCGTCGGTGACTATGAGGCTGACCATGGCGGTTCGCTCCTCTCCTCGACGGGTGTCAGCTCGAACGTGAAGCCTCCAGGCCAGCTCACCTCGGTACGGCCCGCGGGCAGCGGCTGGAAGATGTACGAGCCGGAATCCATGCCACTGCCGCGTTCCGCGTTCGCGAACCAGTTGATCCGGTCGCCGGCCGCCGTCACGAAGATGACGGATCTCTCGCCTTCGACGGCGTTCACCTCGACGCTGGCACCACCGGGGATGTCACCGGTTATCCGGTACCGATTGGAACCGATGGTGACGGTGGGATCCGAACATGGCCCGAGTATGGTCATGCGGAACGCCAACGGGTCCAACCCATCCACCGCCACCACGGGTGGTGCCGACGGGGGCCCGTAGTCGTAATCCATGTCATGCGGATAATCCAGGAACGCGTACGCATCCGGATCGCTGGGCGCGTAGACGATGGTCGGCAGGCTGCGACGCCACCGGCCGAGCTGCGTGACCGTCAATTCGATTTCAACAAGTCGCGGCGTGATGGATTGCGGTTCGCTCCTGACGATGAGCGCCCTGCACTCCCATTCATCGTCCACACGCAGCAGACCTGACACGGTGGGGTCCGTGGCGTGCGCGAGCACGTCATGGTCCGCGAGCATGCGCAGCCGGTCCAGTTCGGTTTCGCCGGCCACGGCCTTCACGGTGAGCGTAAGCTCGCGAGCCTGCCACGCCACCCCCGACAGGGTGCGCGCGCCGAGCGAATACGCCCACGCGCGTCCCCGCAATGACGGCATCGTCTCCCCGTAGATGGGGCCCTCGAACGAGAGGCTCTCACCCGTGGAGCAGATGTACTCACACCGTTGCATACGCGTACCTCCGTGTCAGTCTGCCGAACTCACGGCCGTCGATGCTGATGCCCATATGCTCGAGGATGATCGGCAGATCCTCGTGGAGAGCCTTCAGTTCGGCCAGCAGCTCGTCCGACGAGGCCTGACGGTTCTGATCTTCCGCACGATTGACCATCTGATAGGCGTTGGCCGGCAGGTTCATGGCGGGCATGCCGAACGTGTAGCCGTCCAATGTAAGCCCACTGGCGAGCGCTCCGAGGCTCCGGTTCACCGTGTTTTCGCTGCGTGTGATGCCTTCGGCCATGCCGCGGCCGATCATGACGCCTACTTCGTCGCGGAACACGCGTGACGGTGATTGGATGCCGAGCTTGTCCTTGACCCAGTTGAGCGCGTCGGTCGCCGCTTTGACGGCCGCGTCCACGAGTTTGCCGGCAGCCGAGGCGAGACCGCTGGCGATGCCGGTGATGATGTTCATGCCGACATCACCCCAGTTGACCGAGCTGAACGCGTTCCAGATCGCTTTGACGATGGCCGGTATCTTGCCGAGCAGCTGGGGTATCGCGCTGGCGAGGCCGTTGGCGAGGGTGACGAGAATCTGCATGCCGGTCTGGAGTATCTGCGGCAGGTTCGCGGCTATCGAGCTGGCGAGGTTGCCGATGATGGTCGGTGCCTGGTTGATGAGCTGCGGCAATGCGTTCACGAGGCCCTGCACGAGGCCGAGCAGCAGCTGCATGCCGCTGTTGAGCAGCTGGCCGGCGTTTGACGCGAGACCGTTGACGAGCGCCATGACCATGTTGAGCGCTGCCGGCAGCAGGGTCGGCAGTTGCGCGGCGAGACCGTTGACGAGCGTGGTGATGATGAGCATGGCGGTGTTCATCAGCTGGGGCGCGTTCGTGCTGATCGCGTTCATCAATGCGGTGAGTATTGCGGCCCCCTGTGCGAGCATGGCAGGCAGGTTCGCGGTGATCTGCATGTTCAGGGTCTGCAGCCATCCCGGTATCTGCGCCGAGATGTTGCCGATCATGGCGAACAGTTGGCCCTGCATGCTCTGGTCGAGCATTCCCAGTCCGGCGACCAGTGCGGCGATGATGCCCGCGATGCCCATGTATTTCATGAAATTGCCCGGCGAGAAGAAGCTGCCGAACAATGAGCCTATCTTGCCGAGACCCGCTTGGACCTTCGGGCCGACGATGTCTCCGATCCCGCCGAACACGTCGCCGACTCCGTCGAGCATGCCGCCGATGCCCGAGATGACCGGGGTCAGCGCGGTTTTCGTCTTGCCGGCGAGGGATCCCAGCCCGGATACGAGCTTGCTGTCCGACACCTTGGAGAACACGTTTCCGAAACCGTCGCCGACCTTGACGCCCAGCACCCTGATGTTCGAGTCGAACGCGCTGGTGATCTTGCCGAAGCCGACGCCGACCTTGTCGGCCATGCCCGCGACCGATTGGACGAGGTCTGAATTGCCGATCTTCGAGCCGAGCGATCGCAGCGGGCCGGTTATCTTGTCGCCGCCCTGCAGGATTCGGTTGACCGTTTCGGCGAACGGGTCGCCGTCGATGGCGAGCGCGTCGCGCAGATCCTTGTTGAAATAGGCCTTGAACTGCTGCAGGCCGGTGAGACCCGACTGCAGCTGGCCCGGCATCTGCTTCACCTTGGACGCGAGCTTGCCGATCCCACCGTCACCCAGTTTGCCGAGCGTATCGAATATTCCGGTGATCGTGTCGACGTTGCCGCCGACTCCGGCGAACAGGGCGAACGCTCCCACGAGCGAGCCGATGCTTCCCGTGATGTCCTGGATGGAGATGCTGCCATCCTGCAGTCCCTCGGAGAATCGTTCGATGAGCTGCACGGCCCTGTCCACGTAGGGGCTGAGCTTGCCGTTCAGCTGTTCCACGAACGGGGTGAGCTGGCTGGAGAGCGCATCGACCGCGGGTATGGCCGCGTTGAACATTTTGCGCAGGGATTCGAGCGCGATCTTGCCGGGGCCTTCGCCCAATCGGCTGAGAGCGGCCTTCACGTTCGCCAATGCGCCGCTGAACGTGTCGCCGGCGGCCAATGCGGCTCCGCCGAGACCTTCCTGCATGGCGTCGGCGAACGTCTGGAAGTCGATCTTGCCTTTCGTCACCAGGTCGGAAACGTCCTCGGCTGTGGTGTTCAGATGCTTGGCGAGCATCTGCAGCACGGGCACGCCGCTGCTCATGAGCTGCAGCATGTCATCGCCCTGCAGCTTGCCGCGCGCGGCGACGGAGCCGAAGATGGTGCCGATGTCCGTGAGCTCACGGCCGCTGATCTGCGCCGTGTCGGCCACGGTCTTCAACACCTTGGTGAGCTGTTCGCCGGATTCGACGCCGGCGGCCGACAGGGATGCGGCGACGGTGGCCGCGTCTCCCAATCCGAACGCGGTGCCCTTCACGGAGGCGAGCGCGTTGTTCATGATCTTGGCGACGCTGGCGGAATCATGGCCGAGGCCCTTCAATTTGGCCTGCGCGTTCTCGATGTTCAGCGCGCGTTCGAAACCGCCCTTGGCGGCGAGTCCGGCGATGCCTCCGGTGATGGTGCCGATGGCTCCCAATCCGAGTTTGCCGATCGTGCCGAACGCCTTGCCGAGCGTGCCCGTGAGGTTGGTTCCGCTTTTCCTGGCGGCGTTGTCCACGCTGCCGGTGATGTCGCCTTCGAGGGTTTTGCCGAAGTCCTTGCCGGAGGGGACGACCTGCACGTATACGGTGCCGATGTCCTGTGCCATCGGGGTTGCCTCCTTCATGGAGTTGCTGGGTTTCCCCCGATGGCGGTCGGGGTTTAGTCGGTGATGTGGTATCGCTGTTTCAGCCGGCTGCGGCGTTCGAGCCGTCGCTCGCGGGTCTCGCGGGTCTCCACGTGGACGGGTGCGAACGGGTCGTTATGCCTGTCGGCCCATGGACGCCAGCCCCTGCGTTTCAGCCGGCCTTCGAGTTCCATGCGGTCCCAGAGCGCGATCTCGCCATCGGAGGGGATGTAGCTCCATCCGGCGAGCGCCGCATAGCTGTGGCTTCGATGGTCCTTGAGGATTTCGCGGGTGAGTCTCCACGCCTTGCCCAGGCTGATGTTGGCTTTGGGCTTCATATCAGACGGTGCGTCGAGCCATTCGTGGAGGCTGACGGGCTTCCATGTGGCGTGGTAGTGGCTGAGCCAGTCGAGGTCTAACGCTTCACGGTGGCTGGCGTGGAGATTGGTGAGGTAAACGATTTTGGGTCGAGTCCCGATTGTTCGGCCCAGGTGCGGATTGTCGCGGCGAGCCATGCCATGCCGTGCCTGCTCTTGCGCAACGCGTTCCAGTAGTCGGGGCGAAGCTGTTGGAAGTAGGCGAGGAACGCGCTCATGGCGAGCGCGTTCTGTTCGTCGGAGAGCACGGGCTGGCTTTTGACCAGGAGGATCACGTTGACCAGGTCGATGGGCAGGTCTGCGCTGTTGAGGTTGGGCAGGTCGAGTTTGACTCCGAGCACGTCGAGGTGCACGTCGTCGTACTGTTCCTCGTCGCTGATGTCGGCTTCGACCTTCGCATAGGTGTTGCTGTTGTTCATGGCGGTCTCCTAAAGATTGTGATGGTTGTCGGCGGTCAATGTATGAGGTTCCCCGCGTCGGGACCGCCATCCGGGACACGGGGAAGAATAAGGATCCCCACGGGCGGAAGAGAGAACCGTGAAAACCCGTGGGGAAGAATGATGTCAAGCCGTAGCCTGTTGGATGGATGCCTGTTCGACGTCGGCCTGTGCGGCCGTGCCGGCAGTGGATTCCACGACCATGCCCCACGCATTCCACTGGTAGCCGTCCGAGCCCTTGAACGCCTTGAGCGTCATGTTGAACTGGAGCAGGTCCGTGGATTTGAGGGAGATGTCGTCGCGGTCGGAGACCTTGACCTTCTCCGCGTAGACGATGACGGGGCGTTCCTTCTGGTCGAGGCCCGCGAGAACCATCGACATGGTCTTGGACGTGGACGCGTCCTTGACGTGGATGCCGCCATCCTCGTCCACAGTGGCGTTCGTGTACAGTTCGACCACGCTTTTCTTGCCTTCGAGCGCGGAGAACTGGAACGTCCAGTAGCCGGGGTCGGTCTCCGAATACACCACGTCGCCGTTATGCCCATTGATCTCGGTCTCGTCACCGGGCTCCGGGTGGATGGTGGTGCCATCCTCGCTGTTGTAGCCGATGGGCAGCTTGTTCGCCGGAGGCGTCCAATCGACGCCAGCCGGCTTGGTGAACGTCTCGCCCTCGTCGAACAGGAACAGCGCGTAGTCCTTGATGGCGCGCACGAGGTCGGCGTTGTTGCCCGAGCTGATGTAACTGTTGTCAGCCATGATATTTGCCTTTCGAAGCTTGTTTGGATGATCCGCTTCAGACGGTTTCGGTCTGGAGCAGGAGGATGAGATACGAGTAGTTGCAGCCGTTCTCGTCGGTCATGCGCACCGGCCCGGAATCATGCTCGATGCTGATGATCGGCGTCGGCGGCCACAATCCGGTCAGATACAGTTCGATGCGGCCGGCCAGATCATGCGACGCATCGAGGTCGCCGGTGCCGTCGTCCCTGCGCACCCACACGGAGCAGCGCAGGCGGACGTACTGGCTGATCGGCGTGACCTTCTGCTGCGGTTCGGCCACGATCACGCATTCGAGCTCCGGATTGCCCCTGCTGCGCAGCGTGCCGAACACCACGTCCGGGAAGCGTTCGCGCAGCGGGTTCAACAGGATACGCTCCAATCGCGGGGTCCTCGTGGGAGGCTGGAACACGCTCATGCGACCACCTTGCCGATCATCTGCGTGAGTACGCCATGCGCTCCCTCCACCGCCGCGGGTGCCGTGGCGACCACGTTGCTGCGGTCGGTGTCCTCGTTGCGGTACACCCTGATGGACGGATGCACCTGGGCCATGCCCTCCATCTGCTCCTGCACGCTGTCCATGACCGGTTTTACGACCCTGTGCAGCACCTCGGAACTGAATGCGGAGCGGTTGAGCACCACCTTGACCTTCTTCGTCATAGTCATCCCTCCCTGACGAACGCGTTGACCACGTCGCCGATATGACGCCCGTACCGCCACCATTCCAGCGGCGGCCCATCGACCATCAACGGCATGCCGCGAACCACGAGGCAATCCGTGTCCAGGATCCCGGTGGGTTCGGAACCACGGAAATACAGGGTGTAGCGTCTGGCCACACCCTGCGAATCCGCTCCCGGAGACTGCGAAGCCTCCACCGGAGCCACGAAACCCATGAGCGTAGCGACATGCTTCATCTCGCCCTGCACCGGATTCCCGTCGGCATCGACCTCCGCAGCACCCCGATACACGTCAACACGTTCCATGACGCGCTCCCGCCATATCGAAGCTGAACACCCTCTGGCCGCCCAGGCCGAGATTGCGCAGCATGTCGTCCGTGAACCGCAGATACCCGTCAGGACTCGCCCACGAATAGGTGCTGGAGAACGGGCCCGTGGTCTCGGTCGATTGGCTCACACCCGTGGGATTGCCGGACACCTGCAATTCCATGGCGGTGCGCACCATCTGGCAGCACACCGACTCCAGGCCACGCCGATGGCCGGCCCACCACATGGGGTCACGGGTCTCTGGATACGGTCGCAGACGGTTTCGGATGATCTCGCTCGCGTCCGCGAGCAGGATATCCGCCTGCTTCCGCTCATCGGGCTGCAGCTTGTGCCAGCGATCCTCCAGATCGGAATGCGTGGCGAACGGAGCGGAAACGTCCATTTCGACCTCCTTATCCGATCCGGGTGAGCGCGGGCGTTATGTCCGCGTCCACGGTCGTGCCGTTGCGCACGTTGACGCTGCACCAGTACCTGCCTGCCGGCACGTGGAACGACGCTTCCGGCGCGGCGGTCGTATGGTAGACGCCATCGACCACGATCTGCGCGTACAGGTTCCTCTGATCGCCGGAGACGGATTCGCTCAGCGTGTATTCGCCTTCCTGGAGGGTGACGTTCTCCCCGAGGCTCGACCACCACGTCGCGGTGCCCTTGGCGTGGATGACCCCGTTGCCGGCATCCGTGTATTCGACGCCTTCAACGGTTTTGGGCAGGCCCGGGATCCGCGGCCATAGGTTGGATGCCGGCGGGGTCACGCTTTTGGGGACATGAGTCCCGCGGTGACCAGAGCATCGCGCAATGCCACGTATTCGGCCTTCGTCGGCGCATCACCGGCCGGGTCGGCCACGTACGCGGCCTTCGGAACGGTCGGGATCACGCCAGCGGCGAGCTTGTCCGCGGTGATGCCGCCCGCCAGCATCGCGTTCGTCACCGAACCATCAGCCGGAGTAGCGGAGCCACCGCCGATGTCAACCGGATCGCCGTTCTCATCAACGAACTGGGTTTCGATGACCGCCTGCTTCGCGTCGTTCGTGACGCCGCTGGTCAGGTGGTGGAATTCAACTGCCTGGCTCATCACTTGCCCGCCTTCGTGGTGGGTGCGTCGCCTTCGACCACGGCGAAGCGGTCGGTGAACACGTACCAGGCGTACAGGATCTCCAGTCGGAGTGCGATCTGGTTGTTGCGGCGCAGATCACCCTGGCCGTCCGGATCACCGTAGGTGATGGTCTCCAACGGCAGGTTGCGCTGCACGCCCCAGTAGATGCCGTTCTTCCAGTCGCCCACGATGGCGCCGACGTTCGGCACCGTGTAGTTCTCGCCTTCGGCGGGAGCGGTGAACTCCGGTGCGCTGACGGTGGTGGTCACGGATGCGGGGATGCCCTTGAAGCTGTTCATGGTCACGCCGTAGCCGAGCTCCGGGTAGAGCGGACGCTTCTGCGTGTCCTTCAAAGTGGCGAGGTCGAACGCGAACTGACGGCTCATGGCGATGCCGTTCACATCCCAGCCTTCCTTGTCGTTGAGGATCAGGCCGATTGCCTGCTCGACATCGACGTCCGGGCTGGCGGTGCGTGCCACGCGTTTGGTGGTGGCGTTCAGATAGTTCGTCCAGGATTCGACCGGCTTGCCGGTCAGCGGGTTGACGCGGTAGAACACTCCGAGGTCGAGCGCTCGGGCCAGCGCCTTGGAGCCCTCATCGGCGAGCTTGTTGAGGATGCCGAGCTGGTAGTCGGAATCCGCCCACTGCACCTCCTGGTCGAAGCGCATGGTGACCTGTGTCTTGTGCGGAACTGTCTTGACCACGCCGAACGAGCCGGTCGTGGAGGACTTCTGAGCGCCCTCGTCCACGAACTCGGCACGGGGACGGTTCTCGAACGTGACGATGCTGGTCTCGCCGAAACGCATCGCCTTCTGCTGGGACAATACGCCGATGGCGCTGCCGGACTGCACCTGGTCGACGATGCCGTCCGCGATCTGGTTAGGCATCACCTTGATGCCGCCGGTACCGAAAATAGCCATGATATGGCCTCCTTGAATAATAGGGTTATGTTGATGTGATTAATTGCCGGAGAACACACTGGCCGCGAACTGCTGCAGATCGGTGGGAGCGGTATGCGGCTGCCTGGAGGGATCGGACAACCTGTATCCGCCGTCACCCGTCTTGGATTTCTCGGCCACGTATTCGTTGATGGCCTTCGCGTTCGCCTGCATCTCCTCCAACGTGGAGCCGATGACGAGATTCGCTGGAAGACCGGTCTCGGTCATCACCTGCGAGCGCCATGCGCTGGCCTGTTTCTCGGCCTTCAATTGGTCGAGCTCCTTCTGGAGCTTCATGGTGCGGGCTTCGGCCTTCTGCTGTTCGGACATCTGGCTTTCCTTGAGCTGTTGCAGCTCGTCGGCCGCCGCCTTGTTGTCCTTGGCGCGTTTCTCCCATTCACGCGAGTGGGCGCGTTCGGCCTCGAACTTCGCCTTCCAGTCGATATCGCCTGCGCCGGGCTCTCTCGTTGCGGGATCACTGGTGTTGGAGCCGCCTTCGTCGGAGCCCGCGTCGATGAGACGGAGGCGGGTCTGATGGCATGGGTTCCAGGGCTGGTTCATGTTGAACATGGGTGTTCTCCTTATGGTTTGTGGCCCGTTTCGGGCATAAAAAAACCACCCGTGCGGGTGGTTATAAACAGAAAAATGGGTTATGGGCTAGATGACTGCGCCTTCGGGAATCTCGTCCCATGGGCGTGGCTTGCCTGCGATGAGGCATTCAATGGCCATCTTCTTGGCCTCCTCATCGTTCTTGGGGTTCTTCGGATCGTTGAAATGATTAATCCCCTCGCCGAATTCACAATGGTAGCAGGCAAGAACATCCTCGGTAGTAAGGGCTGCGAATTCGGGAGATTCATACATTGCCTGCTTTGATGGGTAATCAGATAAGCAGGGGTAATATCCTGGGTCTCCTGGTTTCATGATGCCATGCTCCTTATCATGTCTTGGAACATTCTATAGCTTTTCGGGAAGTAACTCACGAACAATTTCCACGTATTCTCGTTGGCGAGGTGCCCGCCGAGCATTTCGGCGAACGCCTCCGTTTCCACGGAATGGCTCTTGAAATAGCCGACCGGATGGTACATCTTGGAGTAGTCGTGCCATTGGTTTCCCAATGCGAATTCGAGAATATCGTCTACGTCGAAGTCCGCGTTCTTACCCTGGGAGTGGATTTCATCGGCGAGCGCCTTCATGGCGATTTTGTCATCGACGTATTCCTCGAACAGTGCATCGTCAATGAAGCGGAGGATTGCATTCTCGTATTTCCTTTCGCCCATATACTTGCTGATTTCGCTATGTTTGACGAGGCCCATGTCGGCGAGCCGGTGCAGGTACCGGCCTTCTGCGTATCCGCGTTTTGCGACCTCGTCGCGAATGCTTTCGAGCTGACGCTGAATAATCGGCCATGCTTTCCTCTTCGCGGCGTCGAGCGCATCGGCTCCGTCCTGCTTGAGCAGATCTTTGAAGCTGCTGCCGTTCTTGTCCCGATAGGTTTGCGAGTAGAACTGTTTCCCATTGCCTTGGAGCCAGTCAAGCATGTGACCGGTTTCATGGAAGAGAGTCTGATAAGGGGCGTGACCGTCCGGCGCGTCGGTGAGATGATCGATATCGAGGCTTATGCCGAGCCGTTTTGGATCGAAGAACGGCGTATCGCCGTTGTGCTTGTCTACGATGCGGTAGCTGTTGACGTGGTCTGCCCAGAGTCTGGCGGTTTTGACATGTTTGGTATTGGCAAGCAGTTGGAGGATGCCGGCGATGTCTTCAGTGCTGAGGCTCTTATAAAGATCACTGTCGACACTAATGCCGAGCGGGGTGCCGTCCTTGAGGGTGCCGGCATAGATTCTTCGCATGGCGGATAACGCGTCGCCATCGTATTGACCGTTGGCACTGATTGTTTTGGCGGTCTGGTACATCTCCTGCCACTCGGCCTGTTTTTCGAGCAGGTGTGTGGTTTTGCCCCAGCTGGGTACGACGGTGCAGTGGCAGTGGCCGTCATGGAACGAGCCGCCGAGCTGCGCGGTTTCCTCGCTGAGGTAGGCGAAGCCGCGGGAGGCGAGCATGACGCAGAACGCGCATGGTTTCGCGCCGCCGCAGACTCGAGCCCAGCGGGGTTTGGTGGGGTCGGTGCGGATGTTGCGCTGCATGGTCAGACGTCCGCTGGTGTTGATCATGTCGGCGATGAACTGCTGCGCGTCATCCACGTTGTTGAATGGCGGCCATAGGTCTTCGATGGTCATGCCGGCGCGTGACTGTCCGTTTTTGACCTGCTGGTAGGTCAGGCCGTTGAAGTCGGTGTTCGAGAAGCCGCTCTGCTGCTGCCAGAGTACGCGGTCTGGGTCGATGAGCTGCGTGTGCTCGAAGTCGGGCATGTCCGCGCCGCCGTATTCGCTCCACAGACCGCGCAACTGGTCGTAGTAGTCGTTCGCCAGCTGGGAGGCCTCCCGCGAATAATCCCTGACGAGCTCCTTGACGTCGAGGTCGCCGCGGTTCAACGCGGTCTCGATGTCCTCGGTCGCGGCGTCGGTCAGATTATCGAGATTGGTCTGATAGTCCTTCTGTGCCTGTTCCAGCAGTCTGCGCAGTTCCGGCGACGCCGGAAGCCTGTTCGTCTGAGCCATCGCCGTTCACCTCCTGCCGTTGTGTTAGGGTGCGCTGTTTCAGCTGGTCGATGCTCTGCTGGGCCTTCACTCGCTGCTGGTAGGCGCGGAACGAGCGGATCTCCGCGAACGTCAATCCGGCTTTCATCAGGCCCACGTCCGAATCCGCGAACGCGCTGTTGACTCCGGCGATTTTCGCGTAGTAGTCGGCGCGCGCCGCGTCGGAGACCTCGCGGGTGGGAGCCCATACGGGCCGCATGCCGCTGATCTCCTCTGGGAGGCTCGTCAGACCGGGGTTGGCGAGTCTGACGGCCATGCCCATGGCGTCCTTCAATGCTTCGGAGAACAGGCGGTTCTGCCGGTCGGCCTCGCGGGAGAGCTTGCGTTCGGCCGCCGCCATGGCCTCGGCGCTTGCGGGGTTGTCCATGGTGATGCCCAGATCGTTGACCGGCAGGCTCGTCTCGGAGGCGACGAGCATGGCGATGGTCTTGAGCATGTCGGAATGCGGCTGCATGCTCGCTTGTGACACCTGCTTGAGTTCGGGCTTGTTGCCGTCGATATCGGAGTCGATGCTGTTGATGACGGAGACGAGAGAGCTCCACAGGTCCTTGTCGAACGCCTGCGGGCTGACTCCAAGGAACCAGAGCTTGGGGGCCGAATAGAATTCGGCGGTCGCCTCCATACGGGTCACGGTGCGGATGCCGATGTCCGTCAGCGCCATCAACGGGCCGCTGATACGGCTTCGGCCGAAAGGCCTGTCCAGCTGGGGGTCGTAGCAGAACGGAACCACCGTGGGTCGGTTCAACGGATTACGGGAACGTCTGGCGCTCCACACGCCACCGGTTCTGGAGCATTCGTACAGGCAGTGGGGCAGCCACACGTTGAACCCATCGACCTTGCCGTTCTCGTCGGTGTCGGTGATGGTCATGGCCGCGCCGATCCGATTGTGCAGACCATCCCAGATGGCGGCGCTCCAATCGGCGGAACGAGGGCTGACGGCCACCGTGCCATCCTCCGTGAGGGAGACGGTCAGGAACGCGCACGAATGCGTGTATGCGCTCACGATGGTCTGGCTGACCGCGGTGGTGAGCCTGTTCGTGTCGCAGATCTCCTGCACGCCATACATATCGGAGTCGGAAGGCAGCTGGAAGCCCTCGAACGCGCTCAGATCGGACAGGGTGCGCACGGCCTTGGCCGGCCAGCCGATCATCGGCGCCACCTGTCCGGCGATGCGCGGCGGCACGCTCAACCCGAAATCCTTGTAACGCTCGTGCGCCGTGTAGTAGAGAGTGCGCAGCACGTTGCCCGGATATTTGCTGGCCCACACGTCGCGCAGCCGGTACACCATCGGCATATCCGCGTCATCTATCCCCGCGATGCGTGGTATCTGGAAATCCATGGCGCTCAGCCAGGGCTTGCCTCCCGCAGCGATTACCACATCCTGGCTGGCCATGTTCACACCATCACTTTCTGCACCCTATCAGGGTCTCGTTTGGTTATGTAGGTTCCATAGAGGGCGAGAGTTACTGCGACCAGCGGGCTGATGTCGATGTCGCTGCCCATCTTGTTCCAGCCGAACGCGCCGGAGGAGCCGATGTTGCGAGTGTTCGCGTTCGCCACGGCCTGAGCCAATGCGGGTGCTTTGGAGTCGGGCAGGTGGGTGAGCTTGCCGTCGCGCAGCATGTCAAGGAGCCGGCCGCAGGCGCGGCCCATGTCGTTGGCGTTCGTGACGATGACCCTGACATGCCGTGACCTGAGTTCGGGCACGAGGCTCATGGCTGGGCTTTGCCCGTCGATGACCACGCTCGCGGTGCGGGGCCAATGCTTGGCGATGTAGTCCACGGCCCACATGGTGCCCTTGGACTTGGTGGCTTCGAAGCGGCGCAGTTCGACGTGCGCGGTGCCGTCACGGTGGTTAACGGCTCCTCCGATGGCGAGACTGCTGCGGTCGGGGCTCATGTCGAGCGCGTAGCCGACCAGCCCGTTCAGATTCGGGGTATCGGTGGCGGCTTTCGCCCATTGTTCGGGGTCGATGGCGCGCGAGCTCGTGGATTCGTCCCAGATGCCGAGGGCCTCGCGGCGGAAGCTGTCATCGGACAGCAGGTTGCGCATTCTGAGAATAGCGGTTTCGGACGTTCGTTTCGGATAGCTGGGATTGGCCTTCGCCCACTGCTCGCGGTCATCCGAATCCGCGTCGGGGTCCGCGGCTAGCTCCACGTACACCATGCCGTCGATTCCAGCGAGCGCGTTGCGGCGTTTCTCCTCGAACGCCTCGCACGGGTCTCCGGGCTTCGGCGGGTTTCCCAGGAACACGACGAGAGGGTTGGGGCTCACGTTGACGATGGGGATCATGTTGTCGAGGGCGCGCACGGTGAGGATCTGCGCCTCGTCGAACACCTCCACGTCCACCGAGTGCAGGCCTCGGCCGAAACCGTTCTCGCGAGCCCCGAACATGATGCGGCTTCCGTTGCGGAACACGATCTCCTGCTGGCCGTTCGCGCGCCTGATGCGTTCCACGTAACGGCCCAGCAGCTTGTTCTTGGCCAGGTCGCACATGTCAGCGAACGTCTCGTCGCTGGTGCGCGTGTGGTGCGCGGTCCAGATGACCTTCAATCCCTTGTGGAGTATCGCCATGATGAACATGGCCGTGCCCAGTGTGAACGTCTTGCCGATCTGGCGGCATGAGGAGACCACGGTGCCGCCCTCGCCGCACGCGTAACGTCCATCCTCACGCTTGCCGAGCATCAGATAGAGGAGCCCCTGCTGCCACAGGTCGTAGTGGATGCCGGCCATGCACGCGACCTTGTTCACGCGCGTGAACTCGCTGGATATGATGCCCGAGGGTTGGGTGAGGTGGCGTGCGATCTCAGACAATCGACGCTCCGACATCCGCACTCACCTCCGTCACTTCATCTTCCAGGTCGAGCAGTGAGTCGCCGCCTGCCATGTCGTGGAGCTTCTCGCACACCATGATGTAGCGCGCGCTGATGTTCGATATCGCATTCGCCGGGGTCGCCGGATTGTCCATGTATTTCTTCAGCCGGTCGCGCACGTAGCGCAGCTCATCCTCGATGCTGCCGTCCATCATCCGTTCGAACTCGCGGCTGCTGAGAGGCTGGGACTCCGATGGTTCGGTCGGTGCCGACGGCTTGCCGGCGTCACGCTTTCCACCGCCGGCCGCATTGGCCTTGCGGCGTTTCCGGTACGCCTTAGCGCGGCAAGCGCCGGAGCAGTATTTGCTAGGGCTGCCGCGGTGTGACGGCTCGAACTCCCTGCCGCACTCCTCGCACCTCATCGCAGCCTCCTTATGCCGTCACGCTTCCATGCGTCACGCTTTCCTAAACTCCGGGGAGATATCGGCCCTGCGCCCGAGGGGGCCGTGAGCGGGGTGGGTGGAGAGCCTCCCCGTGGGTCACCAGTCGCCGCTCGTGGTCAATGGCATCGATGTGGGTTTGATGTCGGTGGCGTGACCGTGTTCGATGTGTTGTCTTGCCCACTCGACGCTGTGGTTCGAGCGGATACGATTGCACCAGCGGTGTGCGAGGTAGCAGTTGCTGAAACTGTATGGGCTGCCGCCTTTTGACACGGGTATGATCTCATCGACTTCAGGTGATCCGGGCAGTCCGGCCGGCAATGACTTATCCACGGGCCTGCCGCACAGGTGGCAGGTGTCATAGGCCGCAAGCACGCGGGCCTGTATCTGCCTGCGCCGGTGGCCGTTGGTTTTGCGTGGGTTGCTACGGTGCTGGTTCATGGGTGCACCGCCTTCCCGGGATATGAGTAAGCCCCACACGGTGGTGGGGCTTTGAAAGATAGGGTGGCTTGGGCGGGATTCGAATCCGCGATGGAGTGGCGGTGTTGCCTCCATATGACGTCATCTCGACGTCATCCTTTCGTCCTCTCAGGCACGCAAGCCAAGGGCCTCGGGGTGGACTCGAACCACCGACCGATAGGAACGTATCGTATTGCTCTAGCCAGCTGAGCTACCGAAGCCGTGTAGTGGATATGCGAAAGCGCCCGCATCATGTCATCGGCCGGCGTGGAGCCGAACCTCGGTGATGTAGGCGCTTCGTCATCCCCGTACCGTAGGTATGGAAATGACCACTGTACACAGTATGTGCGTGACAGTTGCGGTTTGTCAAGTACCGTCGATGGTTTTATGCGGCTTGGATGCTGATTCGTCCGCCGAGCGCGTTGATGACCTTGAGGATGGTCTGGAAGCTTGGGTTGCCGTCCTTGCTGAGGCTCTTGTAGAGGCTTTCGCGCCCCACGCCGGCCTCCTTGGCGATTTGGCCCATGCCGCGGGCCTTGGCCACGTCGCCTATGGCCGCCTGCATGAGTCTGGGGTCTCCGGTCTCCGCCGCGGCGTCGAGGTAGTCGATGATGTCCTGTTCGGTAGAGAGGTATTCGCTGGCGTCCCAGTCCTTGACGTTTACCATTGGTGCTCCTCCTTGAGTTTTCTGAGCAGATCGTGGGCGTGGTCGATGTCGGATTGCTGGCCTCGTTTGGTTCCTCCCGCGAGCAGGAGCATGATGATGTCCGCCTTCTGCGCGAAGTAGACGCGGTATCCGGGGCCGAAGTGGTAGCGGAGTTCGGCGACGCCTTCACCGACCGTGTTGATGTCGCCTACCGGCTTGCCGGCGAGCGCGCATTGTCTGATGCGCGCGATGATCCGGTTTCGGTCCTTGCCGTTCTTCAGGGCCTTGAGCCAGTCGTCGAATTCGTCGGTGGTTTTGACTTCCATGCCCCTTATTGTATCTTATGGAATACAATAAGGCAAGCCGGCGAACGCCGGTGCCGGCTCGTGCGCTATCGGAATCTATCGCGTCCTATCGCGTCCTATCGCTTTTTCGCCGATTGATGACGCCGGCGTGCACGGTCGTATCCGTCGAACCGGGTGTGCGCCTGCCATACGTCCCAGATCAGGTAGACGGGCGCGTTGCCGTCATGTTCGACGGGTTGAATGATGCCGCGTTTGGCCCATTGCCGTATGGTCGCCGCCTTGATGTCGATTCCCCATGGTTCGAGCAGCCGATGCAATTGGGTGGGAGTGCCTTTGACCCCGCTCAGTCTCAGGCGCAGCATGTCGAGCTCGTGGATGGTTTTAATTTTGTGCGCGGCATGGCAGTGTGGGCATTCGATGTAGCCTCCGGCCAATTCCTGCTCGTCGGCGCGGAGCTCGTGCGAGCAGGCCGGGCACCAGCCGACCATGCGCGTATCCTCCGGAGGATCCAACAGGTAATCCAAACGTTCCGCCAGCGTGTGCGCGTAGATGGAAAGCTCCTGTCTGGTCCATTCGTCACCGACGAGCTGGCCGATTCGTGGAAGGTTCAGGATGCCACCCTGCAATAGCGCGGGTGTGTTCATGCCGTGGTGTGCGTGCAGTCCCATGAATCGGACGAGCTTGCGGGCGAACACGTCGATGTCCTGCTCAAGCTGCCATGCGCCCATGTTCAACGGTGTAGGCGCGACGCTTTTGACTCCATGGGAGCCTCCCATGCGAACGCCTATCATGGCCTGCCTGTTCGCTATCAGATCCAATACGGGCCAGCCGTCTTTCAGCGAGCGCAGGTCCTGTTCGAATCGGTTGATGTTGATGCTGGTTTTATCCAAGGTTCCTCCGCTCCGCAGGCTATGATGGCTATTGGTTCCTGTTAAGCCCTTTGCTCTCCGGAGTGGAGGGTTTTCTTTTGTTCAGTCGAAGAACGCGGGTGGTTCGATGAATTCGGGCCCGAAGTTCTTCTTCACGGGTTTCCTTGGCTGTGGTGGGTTGCTGATGATGGCTTTCACCTCGGCTTCGGGTATGCCGAGCAGCCTGACGATCTCGCTGTCCGGAATGTTGCGTTCATGCCAATGACGGACACGTTCCTTCTTGATCTCGCTCGTCATTGCAGTGCCTTTCCGGTTTGAGGGTCGAGCATCGTGCAGCTCGCAGTATCCACACGGTCGCCGGTACGCCATTCGACGCACAGGTAATGCACGTCACCTTGGCTCACGGTTTCGCTCATGATGGTCTGCTGCGGTTGCGTATCCCAGGTGAGGCTCCATAGCGGGAGGCCGATGATGAGCAGCAGCACGAGCGCCACCCCCGTGCAGACTATGAGTCCCCACAGTCCAGCGAAATTCTCCATGGTCCAATCCTTGAATGGTTTCCTCATGATTCCCCCAATAGGCTGATGTCGGTTTCCAGGCCGTGATGCTCGTACATCCTGTCGGCGAGCGCCTGAATGTCCTCGGTGTCGGTTTCGATGCCGTTGGCCGGGATGATCGCCAGGCTGCACACGTCGAGGGCGTCGGCGAGCGCGTCGAACAGGTCCTGTCTCTCGTAGATCTTGGCCTCGTGGTCGCTCATGATTTTTGTTCCTTTGAATCCTTCACGCAGGAGTACACGTGATTCTGCAGGTATTCGAGAACGTGGTCGCGGAGATAGTAAATGTTTCTGCCTATCTTGACGTATTTCGGGCCGATGCCCTTGACGCGCCAGTCATTCAAGGTATTGATTGAAATATTCAATTTCTGCGAAATGACCTCCGGACTGTTTAACGGGTCAAGCAGTTCGGCGATGGGAGCGAAAGCCGGATCCATTACGAATCGTTTTTTCCTTTCAGGGGTGTTCTGGGACCGTGCTGGTTCGTGGGTCTCTTGGGGGAGCTGCCAGTACCATGCGCCTTGGAATTCATGATTAACACTGGTTAGACGTAATTCCTTCTTGGCTCTCTTCAGCTGGTCCTTGCTGATGCCATGTTCGGCAGCGGCCTTGGCGATTTCGGAGAACGGAGCCGTTCCGTGTGCTTCGCGCATGTATGTTTCAAGCCAGCAGACCACATCTTTCCTGTTCATGATTTTTGTTCCTTTCTCGCTTTGCGTTCCTTCCGGCGCTTCCGCGTCCAGTAGTCAGGATCCTTGGCTTTGCGTTCCAAGTATTTGCGGTGGTTGGCGATGGATTCCCGGTCGGCGGCGGTCAATGGCGCGTGGCCGGCTCGGGCCTGTGCGATGAACTCGTCAAGGCTGTTCATTCGGTTTCCTCCGTTTCGGCGGGTTCGAGGTCGTTGATGGCGGTCACGATGTCCTCGGTGAGACGTCTCGATGCCTGCCATGCGGTTTCGTAGCCGAGGATGAACGCCTCGGGTCTGCTCAACGTGTTGAGGTCCGCGTCCAGTTCGGTGAGCGCGCGTATGGAGCGTTCTCGCGGTGTGGGGAACACGGTGCTCATCGTTTCTCCTCCTTCTCCCGGTCTTCTCGCGCCAGCTGGAGCATGATCTCCACGAGCTGCGGGTCGGGTGGTTTCGGCTGATAGCCTCCGATGGGCTGGCCGTGCCGTTTGCGGTCGCTGCTGGTGATGCGCGTGGAATGCGTGTCATTGGGTTTGCGGGCCATTGGTTTTCTCCTTCGCGAACGATTCGAACAGTTGAGGGTCGTACCGGTAGAGCGCCTGGCGGAAGCCAGGCTCCGGCAGAACAGCGTGTACAGGCGGCTCCATGCCTCGGTCTCGCTCATGCTGATGCTCCTCGATGCGATGCGATGATTTTTCGTTTGGTTTCCGGATCCGTGTACAGGGGCTGGGTGACGCCCTGGTTGCGGGCCTCCTGCATGACCTCGTTCAACGCGTTGCGATGCCCTTGGCCGCGATGCTCCCAGTACGTGTGGTGCAATCGCCATTGCAGGTCCGGGTCGCCGTCGAGGCAGGGGTTCGCGATGAGGAAGTCGGTGAACAGGCCCTCCCGGCACTGCCAGTCCTCCGAAGCGCTCATGTCGTGGCCTTCTCGCGTTCACGCCGTTCGCGGCGTTTCTGGCCGCGACGGTACAGCCGGTACCAGGCGTCCGGATAGCGTGCCCTGGCCATGGCCTGCTGCTGTTCGCCGAGTTCGAGGGCCGCGTCCTGCGCCTCGACGTCATCGACGTGCGTGCATAGCCAGTCCACGTCACGCAGTCGTTTCGCCCGTTCCGCTTCGGGGTCGGGCTGGCCTGGCTTGGGTTTGGCGGGGAGCCGGTCATCGAGCCAGCATTCGCCGTTCAGCCAGTTCGCGGGCGTTTTCGTGTAGCCGGGCTCGCGGTTCGGGTCGGCGGCATACAGCGACGCTTTGGCGATGAGGAGCGTGTTGTTGGTTTTCCTGCGGGCCTTCCGCCATGCGCGGTAGGCGTCGCGTTTGCCCTCGTGGCGTGGATACGTGGCCCAGAACTGTTCGAATTCGAGCGGGTAATCCTCGTCCGGAGTCTCGCCCGGCCCCCGTGAGGGGGTTTGGGGGAGAGATTTTTCGTTAGAAAAATCTTCTTGGTTTTGGTTTTGGTTTTGGTTTAAACCAAGGAACTTCGGCGTGACTCCCGGTGTGACATCATCGTGAGTCACGTCATTGTCACGCGTGACATTCGGTGTGACATCATCGTGAGTCACGTCATTGTCACGCGTGACATTCGGTGTGACATCATCGTGAGTCACGTCATTGTCACGCGTGACATTCGGTGTGACATCATCGTGAGTCACGTTTTCCTTCGCACGCTGCCGGCGCTTGCGGTCACGCGCATTGTCACGCGCGCTCTCCACCTCGTCACGGCTGTTCTGATGCTCGAGGTAGTCATGGATGGCGTAACGGCCGTTCTCGAGCTCGTCCAGCAATCCGAACTCCACGAGGTCCAGCAGGTCGGCCTTCTCGGCGCCGAGACGCCTGAGGGCGCGCATGGTGAGCACGCCGTCGTTGAGCTCGTCCGAGCAGTAGCTGATGGCGAGCGTCCAGATGGCGAACGCGTGCGGGTTCGCGTCGATCAGATCGTTGACCTTGTCGTTGAGCCATAATCCGTTCGACAGTTTCGCGTATCCTTGCCGGGCCATCAGCGGCCTCCTATCCATGCTATGGGTATCGTGAGCAGAATCAATATGAGAGCGGGTGTCATTCGGGGCCCAGGGGGAGCCCGTGGTTAAGGATCCGCGCGAACAGTTCGAGCGGCATCCATACGAGCGTCGGGTTCTGCGGCACGGGTTTCGAGCTGGCCCGCACCAGCTCCTTGAACCGGTCGTCGGCCTTGCAGCCGGCGAGGAGCCGTTCGCAGGCGTTCACGTCCATGACGGCCATCTGGCGTGCCATGCCCTTGAGGCTTTTGACGCCGACGCCCTTGCGATGCTGCACGAGCACCCCATAGGTGGTGTCCATGTTCGCCATCTCCACCTTCAGTTCACGCCAATGCTTCCTGTATTGGGGTTGCTTCGTGTCCTTGCATTCCACGCACACCGGCATGCCGTCGAACATGACTCCGGTCAGGTCGCCCTGATCGTGGTTGCCCTTCAACGGCATGCGGTCGATGCGCGTGTCCTGCAACGCCCATGCGAGGTAGCGCACGGTCCACGTCTCCAACGCGGTGCCTTTCGCCTTGGCCGGGTTAGCCATTGTCCGCCTCCCCGGCGTCGTGGCCCGATTCGATCTGGAGGGTTTCGAAGCTCGGCTGTTCGGTGGGGAACATGGATTCGAGCGTTGCCATCGTCTCCTTGATGCTGAACTCCGAACTGCATGCGAGGCTGTCACTGTTCGCGTATTCGAAGCGTTGCCCGCACACGCGGCACCACAGGGGGTGCGGCCTCGCCTTCAGCAGGAGGCGGGTCTCGCGCAGGTCAACGGTGCCCTCCTCGGCCCATACGGGCTTATGACAGCGGGGGCACAGCGACCACGGCGGACGCTTCACCACGGGTTTCACCGGTGCGAACAGCTTCTTCATGGCCTTCTCGGTGGCTCCGAACACCTGCGGCCACGAGTCCATGATCTGCTGGTAGCGTTCCTCCGGACGGTCCTCGAAATCATCGCGGAACCGGGTGAACTCCTCGATGCCGTGGAAGATGTGGTCGCTGGCGAGCCACAGGAGCGTGACGGCCACATAGTCCGGGTAGTAGCGGTCCGCGTGCACCTTGACCCTTACCGTGGTGTCGTAGAAGAGGCCGGCCTCCGCGTCCAACGCGGAATAGGCCACCTCCATCGAACGGGCGAGCGTGACGATACTGGTTTCAGCGTTCAATGTTGTATTCCTCCAAGGTTTCCTCTTCGCATTCCGGGCATGGGATGGGCCTCAACGGGTAGAGGCCGCACCCGTGTATCGGGCAGATATCCTCCACGTCCGGTGGCGTCTCATCGTGGTACAAGTGCAGGCCCGGCATCAGAATTCAGGCTCCTGAGTCGGGCTGGCCCACGGGTCGGACGCCGGCTGCTGCGATTGCTGCGCGTATCCCTGCGGTGGGTTGGCGTTGAATCCTCCACGCTGCTGCTGGCCGCCCTTCTGCCTGACGTTCGTGACGGCTATGGCGCTGGCGTTGACGTTGCAGCTCGCGGCCAGCTGGCCCTGCTTGTTCTGGTAGCCGTGAAACGCGTTGACCTCGCCGACGACGGTGACCTCCACGATGTTGCTCTGGTCGGCGCGCAATTGGCTGATCTGGTCGAACACGGGGTTGAGGTTCGCGTAGCCGGCAGGCCACACGCTGTAGCTCTGCTCCGGCTGGCTCACCCACTGGCCGTTGCGGTCACGGTAGCCCGGCGTGACGGAGACGCGCAGATACCGTTTGCCGTTGCTGGTCTCCTGCACGCCCCACGCGGTGCCCTGGATGATGATCATGGTCCTGCCCGCCATCGGTCACTCGCCTTCCTTCACGCTGGCCTTCAACTGGCCGAGCACCTTGTCCAATTCCGCTTCGGAGAGGTCGGAGGTCTTGACCACCGTGCGTTCGAGGATCTTCGAGATCGTCTCGCACGCCTCCCCGTCCGATGCCACGCCCAACGCCTGGAAGCGACGGATCATCTCCGCGCGCTTCGTTTCGACCGGGGAGGTTTCAGGCTGCGCTTCCGGCTGCCGCTCCGACTCCTCGACTTCCTCGTCCACGCCCACCTCAACCGGCGCTTCATCGACCGTGGCGTCGGGCAGCGGGTTGAACACGTCGGAATAGTCGGGGGTGCGTTCGTCCGAGGATGCGGCGTCACGGGCCTCCACGCTCACCGGAAGGAACGGGAACGCGCGACGGATCACGGTCTTCTTCGCCATCGCCTCGTAGTCGGACTTCCACGGGCTGACCGACTTGCCGTAGCTCGGGCTGCGCTTCGCGGCGGCCTCGATCTCGTCGGCGTTCATCACCTGGAAGTAATGGCCTCCGTCCTTGAAGTTCGCGATCATGTACACGTGGGTGAGCCTGCCGGGCTTGGCGCACGGCACATGGCGCAGATCCTCGTTCAACCCGTAGTTGTAGGAGAAATCATCGCCCTCGTGCACGGCACGCGCGCTGATGTCCCTGATCTGGCCGGAACGGCGTGCGAGATCGATCATGCCCTTGTATCCGATGATGAGCGTGGCCTCCTTCTGCCGGTGCGCATGTTCTTGTTCCCGTAGCAGGATGTACGCGCGGCCCAAACCGTCCACGTTCGACGGTTCCAGACCCAATGCGGCGCACTTCATGAAGCAGGAGAGCACGCTTTCGACCGAGCAGCTGGCGAGCTGAGGCTCCCGGTTGATGGTGCTCACGTACATCTGGTAGAGGCGCTGCGGGCTGAGGTTGTTGCCGATGACCGCCATGATGCGCGGCCAGCTTTTCTCCAGCAGGTGCCTCATGTTCTGCTGCGGGTTCATCGTCTGCAATTGACGGTTCTGCGCCTGTGCTGCCAACTGTCCCATAATCTCTAGTTCCTTTCCTTCAACTGTTTGAATCTGAACGTCCTGCCCGAACTGGGCTTGACCTCGCGCACATAGCCCTTACGGTGGAACGGCTTGTACGTGGCCTCGAATCCCCGGCATCTGACGCCCGCATGGTCGCCGATGCGGACTATCAATGCCTCCTGCAGGAGTTTCACGTCATCGGCTGCCGCATCGGCGGCCTGCCTCGCATGCTCGTATTCACGCATCAGGCCGGCGAGATCATCGTCATCGTCGGCGACCTCCACGCCTTCCGTGGGCTCCGGATACGCCTTCACGACATCCACGGCCTTCAACCGGGGCATCTCGTCGCGGGTCACGAACCCCCAGAACTCCTCGGCGGCCCTGACCACGGCCCCGATATCGTCCTCGTCACGTTCGAACCTGATCTCGACCGGCTCCGTTTCGCCTATATCCGCGTAGAAGTATCCCCACTGGAAGCCGGTGACGGCCATGTAGTGCGTGACCTGCGCCATGTAATAGTCGGGTGCCTTCAATTCGCCGGTCGCCTCGTCATGCCAGTCGGTGCGGCCACGGTTCGCGTTCGCGGTCTTGATCTCGAGAATTCCCCACGAGTCGGTCGCCTCGTCGTAGATGAAACCGTCAAGCGATGCGTGCATCAGCGGATGCTCCCTCGACACCAGGCTGATGTCGGTGCCGTCCCTCACCACCCATTCCGGGTGGAGTCGGCGGAACCTCTTGCGCAGCTCGCCCTCCAACGCGTTGCCCTTGACGATCGCCCACTTGTCCGAAATATCCTCGGGCGTTTGACGGTTCGTCTTCTCCAGCCACAGCCGGAACGGCGTCGCATACGGGTTGAGGCCGAGAATCGTGCTCATATCGCTGCCGCCGACCCCGAGCGCGCGGAACGCATGCCACGCCCTTTCGCGTTCCTTCCTGGTACGCTGTTTGAACCGGTGTATGTCGAAGCGGCCGGTGGCCTTCGCCGCCATGTCGATGGTCACCTTGTTCATTCCACGTCCTCCCCACCGGCTTCCGCCAGTTCCGTGAGACTCTCCTCCAACGCCTGCATGAGCAGGCTCTCCAACGCGAGCACGCTCGGCGTGACCCGCAGCAGCTCCAGCTTCGGCTGCAGACGAGTAGCCAACCGTTGAACCAGTTCGATATCGCTCATTTCCCCGCCTCCCCGTTCAGGTATTCGAGACGGCTGCACCGGTTGCGTTTGTCCGTCTCCTCGATGTCCTCGCGCCGCCAGCCCACGATCCTGCCGAACTGGCGCACCGGCTCCGGATACGGGCTCTTCATATGCCCGGAGGACCATTTGCTCACCGTCGAATACGACCTATGGCAGTGTTCCGCCAATTCACTGATCGACATCAATGGGGGTAGCGGCGTCGTGGCGGTGCTTCCGCTTGCCATCACGCCACTTCGCTTTCATCGGCTGGAATATGTTCCCTGTCTTCAATGAGGTCCGGGTCTTCGTCGCTCTCGCAGAACACGTTTCGGATGAAGCCGACGACCAGCACATCGTCTCTGAGTCGATAAACGATGCTGAAGTCTTCGCGAAAAGGTTCAAGATCGATGCAGCCGACCTCGGTGCATATGCGCACGGTGCCGTTGGCCAGCATCCTCATGTGGCATACGTTCACGAGGTCAGTCGCCAGCAGCGAAAAATCGTTCCGTTTGGCAACGACCATGTAGGCCGGGCATTCAGGGCGGGCGGATGAAGCCGCCTCGAAGATGTCATCGAAGCCCATCGGCTCCCAATTGCGGGAATAGGTCGTTATCGTGCTTGGCGTCATGGTATCCTCCTTGTTGAAACCTGTTTTGTTTCAGCCCCGTGCCAGCGGGGCTTTTCTGTTTGTTGAACCTTGCGATTCGTGGACGGCGAGGGAATCGCACCCTCTCCCGACGTTTGCCACGCGTCATGACCCGCGTGATCTGCGTACCGGGGGCAACTTGCTACCGCCCTTAGCGGCGGGAACGGAACACAACCGACCCGAAATGCGTTCCCGCCATTGATATGGACTGTTCAGTTATCACGAGGGTTTATACGGTTTCCCTTCCGCCGCCCGCCATGAGGAAAGTAAGGAAAAGACATGGCGGGCAAGACTGTTTATTCGTCATCGTCCAGCGCGTCGGCCGTGAACAGGCAGACCAGGCGCAATGGGACGAAACCCAAACCCACCAATGCAGCCAGACCGTTGCCGAGCGGGTGAGCGCAACCGTCATGCGACAGCAGCCAGATGACGCACACCGCCAGCACGATCAGCCACAGCACCAGCCGGGGCATGAAGCCGTGCGGCAGCTCGTCCGGCCCGGGCCTTCTGAATCCACTGGCGTGACGCCCGTAATCAAACGTGTTCATAAGTCGCTTTCTCCGCGTAGGTCGCCCCTGGGTCTGTACTCCCTGTCCGGTCTCGTTGTGAGGGGTTTTGAAACCTTCTCGCCACACGGCCGACCTCGCGATTGAAGTCCTTTAATTCGTTGACGACCCCCGCGACGCCCGAACCACCAATCGGCGTCGCGGCATTAATATTTCGACCACTCATCATTCCGTCTCCTTGGCGAGCGCCGTATTGCCTGCGCGGCTAGAATCCGTGTTATGGATTGGAGTATCTTCTGGACCGCTTTCGGTGCCATCGGCGGTGCGGTCGGTGCCATCGGCGGGGTAACCGGCATCGTCGCCCTGTTCCAGACGCGCGAAGCCAACCAGCTCATGAAGGATGCGAACGACACTGCGGAAGAAGCAAACCGCGTCGCCGCCGAATCCCTCAAGACCGCGCAGACCGCCAACCAGTTGGCAGGTCATGCGAACCAGATAGGAGAACAAGCGAACCTTATCGCCCAACGGGCGCTCACGGCTGGCTTGGATCAGACCGTCTACCATTGGACGGCTCAATACGATGCCGAAGGTTCCGTTCTCCGTGTCGTCAATGATTGCGGACTCGACGCACGTGACGTTCATGTCATAGTCCATCATGAGGGCGAGGTCGTAGCGGAAGGGCATGCCGCCCTGATATCCGCAGTCGGCGTACTCGAGCTCGATGCGCCGCTCATGCTCGACGAGTTGCGTAAGGACGCCCGTGGGTACGGCGATGGGTTTTACGGCACTCCGAGGGTCAAGGTGTCCATCAGTGTCACATGGGTCAGTGAGTTCGGGGTGCACCGCAGCCTGGAAAGCGAGCAGGGCTTCGGCTATACGAAGCGAACGAAAATCCTCTCTTAACATCACTCCACCCCCTCACCGGCGAGCGCCGGAGATTTCACTCGAACGAGGCTGCTCACGGTTTTTCTAGTCAGCTTTGCAATTCGGCTGAGTTCGATGACGTCAAAAGGTGCCGTCTCGGGGTGATTGAGATGGCGAGAGAGCGTGGTTCGAGGGATACCTGTTCTTTCAGCCACAGTCGAAATGCTCAGATTTGCCCCATCAAGCGCCTTCGCGACATTCTCGGCAACGCTCTTGCTGTATTCCAAAGTGTTCATATGGTTCATAGTACTGACCATATAGTCACTGTCAAGAACAACACGCCGACCATATGGTCAGTGCTGCATTTCCAAAAGTGGTATAAACTGCCCATATGGACATGAATGAAGCAACATCTAAAGCCATTGCCGCAGAACGGTCTGCCGCGCATTTGACCATCAAAGAGCTTGCCAAAAAAGCAAACCTGAATGAACGCACATTGATTCGTCTGCTTCAAAATGAACGCAATATTAATGTCATTCAGCTTGCCCAGCTTGCGGAAGTCTTTGGAGTCTACCCGCATGAATTAATTGAATCCGCCGAAAGATTTATCGAACGTTCCGAACGCGGCCCGGTCTCATTAGATACGGATTCCGGCGAGCGCCCCTCCGTTGATATCGATGATCTTTCCGACCGTATCGCGGCGCACCCCGAACAGTTTGATCTCGCGTCGAACATCGACCCCCATAAGGAGGACGAGATGAACACGCCAAGGGAGTAGGCCATGGATTATTGGACACTCGAGCATGAGGCGCGTTCCCTCGGCATCCACGTAAGGGAACGCCAGCTCCAACCCAACGTGTGCGGCCGCTATTACGAGGCTGCGCGGCTCATCCTCATAGATGAGGAGCTGCCCGACTACGGGAAGACGTGCACGCTCGCCCATGAGCTCGTGCACGCCAGGCATCACGACCCCGGTTGCGGGGCAGGCTACCGGAAGGCCGAATCGCGGGCGAGGAGGGAGACCGCGCTGATGCTCGTCAACCCGGTCGAATACGCGTTGGCCGAACGGCTTTACGACGGCGACTCCTATCTCATCGCCTGCGAACTCGGCCTCACCGTCCAGGTCGTCAACGATTACAAGAAACTACTGCACGACTCACTTTAGTAAACACCTCTTGACTTGAATTAGTAAATAGGTATAGACTATAACTATGAAGAGAAAAGACCTCGAAAAGCGAATCCACCGACTCGCCAAGGACAACGGACTCACCGACATCTGGGAGGAAGGCGGCAACCACAGCAAGGTCACCGTCGGCAACGCCCAGGCCACCGTGCCACGCCACGGCGAGATCAACGAGCTCACCGCCAAAGGCATCCTGCGACACATCGAAAGGAACATGAAATGAGCAGCCAACCCGTCAACGCCACCGCCGTCTGCACCCGCAGCGGCGGCTGGTGGGCCGTCGAAGTACCGGAAATCCCCGGCCTGTTCACCCAGGCCCGCCGCCTCGACCAGGTCGAGGAACAGGTACGCGACGCAGCCGAAATGCTCGACGTCACAATCGGCACCGTGACCATCGACCCCCAACTGGACGAGACCACCCGACGCATGGTCGAACTCCTCTACACCAAACGCGACGAAGCCCGCAAGGCGCAGGACGATGCGTCGAAGCTCGCACGCAGCACCGTCGCCACGCTCCGCTCCGAAGGCCTCACCGTCCGCGACGTGGCCATGGTCACCGGAGTCAGCCCCCAACGGGTCAGCGCACTCCAGGACGCCTGAAAACGAAAAACGTCCTGTACTCCGCGCCAACGGAGCACAGGACGAGCCGGGAAGTGCGCCAACACTCAGCTCCGGCAGTTGAAGAATCCGCAAAGTTCAAAGAAAGGAGGATGCTTCGCGTCTCATCATACCGTGGGAATCGCGGCGGTGCGGGCGAAGCACACCCGAAAATGGCCACCGTTTTAACCGACTACAGGATTCGGTGCCTGTTCTGGTACGCAGAAATTGACGGACGAGGCATGAGCATCGTCGCCGTCGATGGTGACTCTGAATTGGTAGTCGCCGGGGGAAAGCGGCATACCGTTGGCGAAGTCGAGCGTATTCATAGAACGTCCGCCGACATGGTTCTTCTGTTCGAGATTCAGCCCGGTCACACTTTCGACGGTAATGATATTAGCGACGCGGACCGGTTGCGGAACAGGCCCCGCCAGTTCAACAACAGCGCCAGAAGCGTCACGCAGCGAATATTCCACGGTCATCTCGCACGGGCACAGACCGCCGGGTATACGAATTTCAGCGAATACGGAGAACCGGGTGGTGAGGCCGTTCGGAGTCAGAGGTATAATTCCACCGCCTACGCCGACAAGGTTGGCCTTGCCTCCATTGTCCACATTCGCATAATCGGCGATGGTCAGATTGATTACAGCCTGTTCGGATACATCGCTCATAATTTACGCAGCCACGACCTTCCGGGTCTTCGTTTCGACGGACGCAACACGCGTGGAAAGAGGCCGCTGCGTCGGAATAGTCACATCAGCTTTAGGCCCTGGATTGAACAGCACGATATTGTCGGAAAGAATCTTGGCCCCATCGTCGGTGTATTCGATGATACTGGTCGGCTGATTATCGTTGAAATAGAAATCCACGCCTTCCCAAACGTTTTTGCGGGTTTCGGCGAACGTGTCGCCGGCGGCGGAGAATCCGGGCATGTCATCAGATTCGGCCCACCATACGCCGTCTTCCCTGTGATAGGTGATGTTCACCTGTCGTGTATCCATGTTACGCCTCTTCATTTCTGCCCGAGGATACTACGAATCTCCTCTTCGGATAATCCGACGTCCTTCACCAGTGTCTTCTTCACCAATCCTGGCGGAACGGTCTGCCCGTCATGGAAGGCAAAGGTCAACGGTGGACGACCCTCCGCCTTCATTCTTTTATGCGAACCACTCGCGCGGTCGATCCCGTATCCCAGACCGCGAAGGATACGGAACAGGTCCGAGGCCTTCATCGATGGGTAGACGATCGGCATGCGCGATTGCCTTTCGGTTGGGTCAATTCAGCAACAGTCCCATTAAATCACATTAAAACCGGTTAAAACGTGAATCTTTCATAATAAGCAGGTGAAAATCATGGCCACCATAGTCAAATACCAGACCAGCAATGGCGAAACCAGATACATGGTGCGCTACCGGAAGCCGGACGGCTCGCAGACCAAACAGCGTGGTTTCAAAAGGAAAATCGACGCCACCAACTGGGCGGCCGAACACGTGACCACCGCCAAGGCCAAAGGCATATACATCGACCCGCAGGCCGGCAAAATCACGGTCGGCGAACTGGCCGACGCGTGGCTGGCCAAAAAGAAGCTCGGCACCAAACCCAGCTACTACGACGATCTTGAAGACTCATGGAACAAGTGGGTGAAACCAGAATGGGGAAGCATCCCAGTCGCGGCGGTCACCCGCGAGAAGGCACAGCAATGGGCGGCGAAGATAAGCCAAGGCACCAAGGGCGTGGGCGAGAACGGCCATGAGATATGGGTGGAGAAGCCGAAAAGCGCGAGCGTCGTGCTCCGGGCGCACGGCATACTAGCCGGGATACTCGATGATGCGAAAGCCGACCGGCGTATCCCCGACAACCCGGTGCGAGGCATCGAACTGCCACGCAAGGCCAGATCCAAACACACGTATCTGACCGTCGAGCAATTGTATGCGCTGGCCGCCGCATGCACCACGCTCCAACGCAGCATCCTCGTATTGACGTTGGGGCTCACAGGTCTCAGATGGGGTGAATGCGTAGGGCTCACGGTCGCGGACATCGATTTCACCGCGCATCGCATCGACGTGAACAAGAGCGCCACCCAAGTACGACGCCGCATGATAATCGGAACCCCGAAGACCTGGGAGATGCGCAGGATCATGTACCCCGACGCGTTGGAACCGCTGCTGCGCCAACTCTGCGAGGGGAAACGTCCGGAGAATCTGCTGTTCCCGGATCCAACCACCAAGGACGGTTACACGCATCAGCCGCATTCGCCGAAATCGGACGACCGCAGCTGGTACGCGAAGGCGTGCATCAGAGCCGAGGTGCCGCGTCTCACCGTGCATGATCTAAGGCATACGGCGGCGAGCCTCATGGTCAAGTCCGGCGCGAACGTGAAGGCCGTGCAGCATCAGCTCGGCCATAAGAGCGCGGCCATGACGTTGGACGTGTACGCCGACCTGTTCGCCGATGACCTGGACGAACTGTCGGAGCGCATGGGGGAGCTGCTGCTACGTGAAGGTGTGCCCAAAATGTGCCCAAACGATGTTTCCGAAGCTGCGTAATTCAAGCGGCAGTAGGACTCTCGGGTTTTACCGTCGCGGGTTCAAATCCCGCTGGTCCGACGATTTAGCTCGGAATATCAACGATTCCGAGCTTTTTCTTTTTGTCCTGCCAGGCATGATTTCAATGGCCTTAGGCCACAGGTAATGTGCGTTCTAGGGTTCCGTACCCCCCTATATATGAGGAACTATCACCCCGATAAACGCATCAATCACCCTATGTTCACCATAAAACCACCTCTTTATTAGGCTTGTTGCGCCACATTCCATCGATTCAAGCGATAGACTTGTGCCTTGTAGTTTTGATGAAAGGGACCTGAATGACCGAACAGAACGATGGCACTCAGCTCAGTAACGGGGGAGTGGACTCCAACACTGACATCACTGCCGCTACTTCCGTCAATCCCTCAGCTGTCAAGAATACCGATGAAGCAATTTTCGAGCATTCGGCAGCCAAGATGCGTGAACAGGGCATGACCGAAACAGCCATCAACCAATTCCACCATCTATTCGATGTTTGGCGTCGGGAAGAAGCCTCCAGTTGGATTCGCGAGGATGATGTCGAACCGCTGGAACGGGTACCCAGCTTCCACGATGTTTATGAGACCATCAACCATGATAAGGCCGTGGATGCTTTCGCAAAGACAGCGTTCCTGAAGCTCAACGGTGGCCTTGGCACCTCGATGGGTCTCGAATGTGCCAAGTCGTTGCTCCCCGTACGTCGTCATAAGGCCAAGCAGATGCGATTTATCGACATCATCATCGGCCAGGTGCTTACCGCACGCACCCGTTTGAATGTCGAACTTCCATTGACCTTCATGAATTCCTTCCGCACCTCAGCGGATACCATGAAGGTGCTGAAGCATAATCGCAAGTTCGAGCAGACCGAAATTCCGATGGAAATCATCCAGCATCAGGAGCCAAAGCTTGTGGCCGCGACCGGTGAGCCGGTGAGCTTCCCTGAGAATCCCGATTTGGAATGGTGCCCACCCGGACACGGTGACCTGTTCTCCACCATTTGGGAATCAGGCCTTCTGGATGTGTTGGAAGAGCATGGCTTCGAGTACCTGTTCATCTCCAACTCGGATAACCTTGGTGCTCGTCCTTCACGCACGTTGGCGCAGCACTTCGAAAACACTGGAGCACCATTCATGGCCGAGGTGGCCATACGCACTCCAGCAGACCGTAAGGGCGGCCATATCGTACGCGATAAGAAGACCGGCCGCTTAATGTTGCGTGAAATGAGCCAGGTGCACCCGGACGATAAGGCTGCGGCACAGGACATCACCAAGCATCCGTATTTCAATACGAATTCGATTTGGATTCGTATCGATGCGCTGAAAGCCAAGCTCGCTGAATACAATGGCGTGTTGCCGTTGCCAGTTATTCGCAACAAGAAGACCGTCGATCCCACCAACTCGGATTCGGAACAGGTTATCCAGTTGGAAACTGCTATGGGAGCGGCAATTGGACTGTTCAACGGTGCCATTTGCGTACAGGTTGATCGTATGCGCTTCCTGCCTGTAAAGACCACTAATGATTTGTTCATTATGCGTTCCGATCGCTTCCATCTGACCGATAGCTATGAGATGGAGGACGGTAATTACATCTTCCCGAATGTCGAGCTGGACCCGCGCTTCTACAAGAACATCCATGATTTCGACGAGCGTTTCCCCTATGCAGTACCATCATTGGCTGCTGCAAATTCGGTAACAATCAAGGGCGACTGGACATTCGGCCGTGATGTGATCATGTTCGCTGATGCCAAACTTGAAGATAAGGAAGAGCCGAGCTACGTGCCGAACGGTGAATATGTTGGCCCGCAAGGCATCGAACCGGATGATTGGGTGTGATTTCACCGCAAAATTTCAAGAAATTTAACGGCCCCGACAAAAAAGGGCCGTTAAATTTTGCGAAATGACGCATATCATGGAAAAAAGCCTCTAAGATAGAGGAAGTGCGAATAACAATCGCACACTTATAAAGAAACAATAACTATACGTGAGGACTAATGGCAGAAGGTACAAGCGGGCGTCGGCGTTTTTCCGACAAGTGGGGCAAGCACGAGCTAGACGTACTGGCTGTGTTGTCATCCGCATTCCCGCAATGGCTGACTTCTCGCCAAATTGCGCAGCGAGTCAAGGCATATGCGGACTCCTATGGGGAGCTTGCCGATCAGGCAGCCAAGGCTGCATTTGCCAAGCAATTCCAGCGTGATCGCGCCAAGCTTGCGGCTATGGGAATCGCCATTGAATCAAGGCAACCTGAATATTCTTCCAAGTCTGAAGGTCAGGATTTCGCATCCTATCGCCTTCAACTAGGTGATGAACCTCGTATCCGGCTCATGTTTGAACCAGAAGACATGCCCGTGCTTGCTGCAGCCAATTATTTGGCTCGCTCTATGGCCATCTCTTCTGAACCTGACCAGTCGCAGGTCGCACAGCGCGCATCACGTACTACACCTCGTGTGCCGCAAACGCCGATCCCAGGACTGGGCTTGGATTCCATTGCACCCGGCTTAGGAACGCAGCATATTCCTGACTCTTTGGTCAAGGTCATTGATTCGCGTCGTTTCGCGGCCACTGTAGACGTGGATGGCGAACATCTGAATGTGGCATACACGGATTCCGATGATTTGGCCATGTATGTGCTTGAACATCCGGGCGCCACTATCGTCAGCCCGCAGGAAGCTGTGGATGCCTACCATCGTCGTCTGCATGCCGCCAGCCAGTTCACGCTTGCGGATGAATCCGCTGGCCCTGTCAGCGCTTCCGTGGTATCGCCTTCCATTAGCCGTGATGTCAGCGAACCCGGTGATCCTGAATCGATTAAGGCTCAGAACAAGAAGAACGGCTCTGCATTCCAGACCGGCAGTGAAGTGGACCGCCGTCTGAGGTTGATGCTGTTCCTTTCCGCTCACCTCGGGGAAGAATTCTCGATGAGCGAACTGGCTGTACGATTTATCGGCAAGCCGAAGAATGATGATGAGCTGAAGAAATTCGTCAACATCATTCATAAGGACATCAACACTCTCACCACGGTGTCTGACGACGGCGAAATGGCCGGTAGCCAGTTCTTTGATATCGATTGGCCACTGCTGGATGCCGAAGGCATTGTTTCCGCCACGAATTCGCTGGGATTGGAACGTCTGGCTGGCATCTCGCCGCAGTATCTCAGTATGCTGACCGCTTCAGTCAGCTACTTGGCTCACTCACCATTGCTGCCTGATAAGCAGCGTGCACAGGCCGAATCATTGTGCACGCGCCTCCGCCGCCATGTCAGCCCCGGTCAGACCCCGTGGCTGAGCTTGACCGGTTATGAATTGGAACCGCGTAGCTTCTCCGTAGTCAAGCGTGCAATCAACACTGATTCGCTGCTTGATATGGAATACACCGATGGTACTGGTCGTACACGCCGCAAGCTCGTTGCTCCTGCCAAGATTTTTATCGATGAAGGCGTCTACTACGCGGCCGTCTATACTGACGTTGGCGCGGCAGCTCCTAAGGAGAAGAAGGCTTACGTCTCTAAGGACAAGACCATCGATAAGGCGAATGGCAAGCCTCGCACATGGCAGGTCTTGCGTCTGGCACGCATCGAAAAGGCCGAAGTGGTGAAACCCACAAAGACCATCGATGTGCCGAACATGCCTGTCAGTGAATTGCGCAAATGGAGTTTCGATAATGGTACCGAAGCGGTATTCATTACCGATCAAACGGATTTGCCATTTATTAAGACTCTGCCGGGAGCCACTGTAGAGCAGTGCGGAGCAGGGGAGAAGGTGCATCTGACTGTATCTTCTGATTCCTGGTTCGTGGCATTCTGCATCGCTCATGCGCGCCATATCACGGCGGTCGCACCAGATACGCTTCGTACGATGATTATCGCTCGAGCGGAGCGAGAACTCAGCTTGAGCGCAGATAAGTAAGGAGCTTCCATGCCTTGGTGGATATGGCTGGTGCTGGCGTTGTTCATGCTGGCCATGATCATCGCCGGACTAGTGTATGCCGGAGTGCATGGCATGCATGCATTACGAGATGTGAGTGAAATCGGCGGACAACTCGGAGAGAAGTTCGCCGAAATGAACGATACGGACGGTGATGATTGTGTTATGGCGCCCGTATCGTTCACACAACCTTTGAGCGCGGCGCAGGATCGATATGCGGACGCTCATGCGGAGGTCATCAAGCGTAAGGCAGCCAAGCGGGAACGCCATATCCAGGCGTGGAATAGGTGGAAGCGGTTCAACAACTAGTCAACTACTAGGCGGAAGACATTATGGCACGTCACCATCATCAGAAGAATGAAGCATCAACAACGCTGAGTCCTTCGCAACGGTACGCATCATTCCAAAAGGTCAAGCAGCGCAGAGCATCGATTGCAGCACGGTTTGCCGCAACGCTGCCCTTTGATTTAGACGATTTCCAAACCGAAGCCAATGAGGCATTGGAACAAGGCAGCAATGTACTGGTTGCAGCGCCTACCGGTGCCGGTAAAACAGTGGTAGCTGACTTTGCCATATATCTTGCTCAGGAACGTAATGTCAAAGCGTTCTACACCACTCCCATTAAGGCGCTAAGCAACCAGAAATACCATGATTTGGTGGAGATTTATGGCCAGGATAAGGTAGGCCTGCTCACTGGAGATACCTCTATCAATTCCGAAGCGGATATCGTGGTGATGACCACTGAAGTGCTCCGCAACATGATTTATGAGCGTTCAACAACCTTGACGGCATTGCGCTATGTGATTTTGGATGAGGTGCATTATCTCGCCGACCGCTTCCGTGGGCCGGTTTGGGAAGAGGTTATCATCCATTTGCCGCAAACGGTGAGAATCGTTGGCCTATCGGCCACCGTATCCAATGTGGAAGATTTCTCGAACTGGATTTCCTCGGTTCGCGGAGACACCAAACTGGTTATCAGCGAGCATCGTCCGGTGCCGCTTGAACAGCATGTTATTGTGCAGGCTGATGATCATACCGAACCTGAGGTCCTTGATTTATACCGCAGGGATGGCAACGGTCAGCAGACCACCAAGCTCAATCCGGAACTCATCAATACGCTGGATAGATTTGACCGCAAGGCGGCACGACGCCGCGGTGAACAGCGTCCAGACAAGCGTAAAGGGTTCAAGGGGAAAGGCCCGAAAGGCCATATGCCCAAACCGCAGCGTCATACGCCTCGCCGCTGGGCGGTAGTCGATGAGTTGAATTTCCTCGGCATGCTTCCAGGTATTTACTTCATCTTCTCTCGTAATGGCTGCGATCAAGCTGTGGAACAGTGCATCAATGCTGGTCTGGAGCTCACCACCGATGAGGAAGCGGTTAAGATTCGCCGCATCGTAGATGAAATGGTGTCTGGGCAACTGAGTCAAGAGGATTTGAAGGCCCTTCATTTCTCGAGGTTCCGTTTTGCTCTGGAAGAAGGTTTTGCCTCACATCATGCCGGTATGATTGCTTTATTCCGCCAGATTGTCGAACGGCTCTTTGAAGAGGGGCTCGTCAAAATGGTGTTCGCCACTGAGACACTGGCTTTGGGTATCAATATGCCAGCGCGTTGCGTGGTGGTGGAAAAGCTCGAGAAGTTCAATGGAACCGGCCATGTGGCACTTACGCCAGGAGAGTTCACTCAGCTCACTGGCCGTGCTGGCAGACGTGGCATCGATACGATTGGCCATGCCATTGTGGTTGATCATCAGGACTTCGTACCTGCTACTGCAGCAGCACTGTCATCCAAGCGTGTTTACCCGTTGCACTCCAGTTTCCGGCCAACATTCAATATGGCTGTGAATCTGCTGAACACCAGCGATTATGAGACCGCACGCGTCACGTTGGATCAATCATTCGCGCAATGGGAAGCCAACGAATCGGCATGGCAGCTCGAATCGCAAATCACCACATTGAAGAACGCTTTGGAAGGCTATGAACAGGCGTTCCAATGCAATCATGGTGATTTCAAGGAATTCATGACCATTCGCATGCAGTTAAGCGAGGTTGAAAAAGAAGGACGCCGCAAACTCAAGCATGAAATATTCCTCACCGAGCAGGATCGTACCCATGCGTTCCAACAACTCGATGAGAAAATCAGTACGCTGCGCAAAGCCGAACGTGAGCATCCTTGCCGTAATTGCCCGGACCTTCAGCAGCATCTCAAGTGGGGTCATCGGTGGGCGCGAGAGACACGAGAACTCGCACGAGTACAGAATCGTTATGATTCACGCACCGGTTCCGTGGCAAGACAATTCGATCATATATGCGATATCCTGTGCCAGCTTGGTTATTTGGATAAGCATGAGCATGATTCAGGCCATATCGATATGACGCTTACGGATAAAGGCCGACTGCTGCGTCGAATCTACAGTGAGCATGACCTCGAATTATGCGAAGCGTTGTTGGCGGGAACGTTCAACAAACTCGACGCTCGAGGATTCGCCGCCGTACTGTCCAGTCTTGTCTATGAATCACGCCGAGGTTCACAAGGGGAACCCCGCCATTATCCAGGTGGCATTTCCGGTAGGATTGCGATCGCCTCGTCACAACTTAAAGGCATATGCGCTGACATCGATATGTTGTGCGAGGATCACGGTCTTGATGAAATGCAGCAACCTGACTGCGGCATCGTCGATATCATGTACGAGTGGGCAGATGGTGGATCACTGGCATCCTGCTTGTACGGCACCGACATGACCGGCGGTGATTTTGTGCGTACCGCAAAACGTCTGGCTGATGTACTTCAACAGGTTGCCGTTGCAGGATCGTTGCCTATGGATGGGGGAGATGCACTGCAAGACATCGCCCATGAGGCAGCGGACCGTGTCAATCGAGGAATTGTCTCCTATTCCGGAGTTGAATAATCAGCTGAATCATCGGTACGGGAATAGGTACCAAGTCCGAACTGTTGCGTACAGTAGTACGGTTACTGAAATTGCAAGGAGGATGCCAATATGGCAGAACGTAGCCTTAGGGGTATGAGCATCGGAGCGAAGTCGCTGGAATCCGACGATAATGTGGATTTCGCCGCAAGGAACGATGTGGCATACGTGTGCCCGAAGGGTCACCGTACCATCTTGCCGTTCGCTGAAGGCGCTGAAGTGCCGGATGAGTGGGAATGCCGTTGTGGTTCCGTGGCACATCGCGAAGGCGATGATGACCGTGAAGCTGACGAGATCAGCAAGCCGAGCCGTACGCATTGGGATATGCTGCTGGAACGCCGCAGTGAGGAAGAACTTGCCAAGCTGCTCGAGAAGCGTCTGCAAATGCACCGTGACGGTTGGATTCCTGATTACGAGTGATGATTTGCTCCTAATTTCACGGAGCAAGTTGAACAACACGTAAACTTATGCCCAGTCAAAGCGACTGGGCATAATCATTGCTGGACATGTTGCTCATACTGCTGGATACAGCATCGGCAACGCACATCTCAAGAAAGAAAACAGGGGAGTACCTTCATGGCACAGCATCCGAGGAATGTGGTTCTGCTTGATCTCGATGGCACGCTGACTAAGTCTGATGGCGGTATCATCGCATCCGTTGTTAAGACGTTTGAAGCGCTGGGTCGCCCTGTACCGGACGACGCTGAGCTGAAGCGATTCATCGGACCTGCCATTATCGAATCCCTGGCACGTAACCATGTGCCGGCCGACGAGCTCGACCATGCAGTCGACATCTACCGCAGCTATTACGCGGATAAAGCCGTATTCGACGATCCGAATGAGCCTGGCAACAAGGTGCCCGGCCGCTTGGTGAATGTGGTATTCCCAGGTATCCGCGAGCAGCTTCTGAAGCTTCGCGAGGACGGCTATTATCTAGCATTGGCCAGCTGCAAGCCTGAATACCAGTGCATTCCGATTTGCGAGCATTTCCACCTGACCGAATTGCTCGATGGCATTTACGGCGCGTCCAAAGACAACACTCGTCTCGACAAGGATCAGGTTATCCGTTATTGCTTCGACAAGATTGGCTTTGACCCGGCACAGGGGGATAAAGCCGTGATGATCGGCGACCGTTATACCGATATCGATGGTGCCCGTGCTTGTGGGTTGGACACTATTGGATGCCGTTGGGGTTATGCGCCGGAAGGTGAAATGGAAGAACACGGCGTCTACGAAATCATTGAGACGACTGATCAGCTCGAAGATGCAGTGAACCGTTACTTCGCTTCACACTGATTGACCTTATTGGAATTTGACGCTGGAGGGTATTGTATCTGCAGATACAATACCCTCCAGCTACTTGTGAAGTAAGTCCGATACGGGAGTGACTCTCATCTCAGAAGATAAAAGTACAATCCAATCTGACATAACGTACATTATCGGCTATTTTGCCATATCGTCATTCTTATGGACGGCAACGCCAAGTTGCCGATCCATTTCGGTTTCCATCGCATTATGTGCTTGCACATACATGACCACAATCTCAAGCATCACCAAAACAATAATGATGATAGCCGCGGCCAAAGCATTCATTTCATAGAAATCGCGAACATCAACATCCATATAACCAGCGGTCAACGCATATACGGGAAACGGCACAATTGCCATAACAAACGACACAACATGCAGCATCACCATGTTCCAGCTGACCGGATATACAGGCGGACGTTTGCTACGTGGCATAAATAAATGACCTCGCATAATGGTCACGCAAATGATGTTGAATGCTAGTACGGCTGCGATAATCCACAGCAATGCCGGCAGTAATTCGACAAACATCGTCATATCGTCTCCATGTTGTCTAGTTCAGTCAGTTCATATTGGTACATCAGTTTTGCGCGGATAAAGAAAGACGATTTGCTGATATGCTCAACAAATCGTCCAAATAATTTTCGACGGCTAAGCCATTTCGCGTTGCAGTCTGCGCGCTTCAAGTTTTTTGCGCATACGCATTGCGGTCAGCTCATCAATCGGCCGATTAGTGCTGATTTTCACCGACTGCGCTTCCAAATCGACATAATCCTCGTGCTCTAATGCGGCCTCAATCTGATGCCACAGCGAGCCTACAGACACTGCGAACACAGCTTTGCCGCTTTGCAGCAACTCGAGCATTTGCTCGCTCGTAGTGCACTCGTGCACATGCTGGCCATCGCACATGATGGTCACATTCGCCAGCTGATCACTGCTTCGCTGGATAAGGAATCCTATGGCAGCCGTGACATTCTGCAGATTGACTCCGGCATCAAGAAGCCTTTTGGATACAGCAAGAATGACCACATCTTTGAATGAATATAATCGGCGTGATCCTGAACCATGCGACGGTGTTATTGATGGCTCAACAATCTGTTTGCGAGCCCAATAATCAAGCTGACGATAGGTGATACCGGCTACTTTAGACGCAACAGTACCTCGATAGCCGCGTTTCACCTCTTGCTCATCAGCAGTGGAGAACAACTCCCCCTGAATCGCTTCATCGTTCAAGTTCTCACGCTCCTCGAGCGGAATATGAAGATGCAGTCCGGTGGCTCCCATCGCACACTCCTTACCTACACTGGCCTGAACTGTGGATTACCATTGCTCAGACCAGTGTAAGTTCATCGGAGGGTCCGCTTAGTGAGAAATAACAGCGGATTTAGTGAAGAATACAAGTCGGAATTTGCCGATCATGATTTCGTCGCCGTTCTTCAGCACGGCCTGATCGACACGCTGACGATTCACATAGGTACCGTTCAGACTGCCTGCATCGATAACGGAGAACTGTCCGTTGACGCGGCGGAATACTGCGTGCTGGCGGGAAACCGTGGAATCATCCAGAAGAATATCCGCACGAGGATCACGACCAACGGTAATCTCATCCTCGTCAAGCAGATAACGGGAACCGGAAACCGCTCCCCTGGTGGAAATCAGCAGTGCCGTTCCCTCAGCCAAACGGGTGATCGTATCCAGATCCTCCTGGGTCAGGGGACGGTCGCCAGTGGAGGTAACGGGCAATACATTAATAGCAGGCAAACCGATAATGGTGGTTTCGCCTGCGCTTGGAATCGGATCAGTCATAACTCCTCATTCTACCGTCTTCGCGTACTTATTTTGCGTAGCTTCGCGTACTTCGTCAATGATGATGTTATCCGAGGATTGTACATCGACGCTGGAACCATATTTAACCTGAAGCTGAGCTCCAACACCGCCTGCGATATCGACCGCGTTGGAGAGCTCCTGTGGGTTGCCGATGGCTTTAACCACAAACGGCGGTTTGATGGTCGTACCGTCACAAATCAGTCCGTCATCGGTATCTTGAATGTATGTGGATGCCACTACGCGAACACTGTTGATGGCCATAACCTCAGCACCGGCGTTACGAAGCTCTTCAATGAGATTGAACATAATCGATGCATCAACCTTAGCTTCGGTGCCTCTGCTGATGGTAACGGTCACTCCCCTGCCGCGCGCCGGCAATCTGCCGGAAATCAAACCGCTTGTTTCCTCATTCTGCTTGGCGATTTTGCGAGCCTGCTCCTGCTCGTTCGCAGCAGATTTCAAAGAATTCAGCTGATTGGACAATTGCGTTTTGCGCTGCTCAAGATTGGAAATCTGAGTGTTTGATTCGTTGAGCAAACGCACAAGTTCGTTTTCATCCAACGTTTCATACGTGGATTTGCTGTTATTGATCTGGCTCATGTATGCAAAGCCCAATAATGCGCACATGAGCATGACCAGAATAGAGGAAATAAGGCGGGAGCGGTTGGAATGCGCGTTCAAATCCCTGCGAGGCTTTTTGCGCACTTTGGGGAATGAACCGGTTTCCATCCGGTCGTTAACCTTGTCTTGGGCATGCTGGTCGTGCAGCTTCTCCAGCATGTTATCCGAGCGTGATCTACGTGCCATCGTCAGCCTCTAAAGATAAAGCGCCTGATGGCGGACACGTTGGAGAAGATGCGGATGCCCAGTACCACGATGACTGCGGTCTGCAGCTGAGAGCCTACGCCCAACTGATTGCCCAGGAACACCAACAGTGTTGCGGTGATGACGTTGGCAAGGAAGGAGATAACAAACACGCGGTCTGAGAAGCTCCGTTCAAAGTAAGCACGAGCGGCGCCGAGCAATGCGTCCAATGCGGCGACCACCATAATCGGCAAGTAGGGCTGCATCACCACAGGGATGTCCGGCTTAACGAACACGCCGACGACAACACCGATAATCAGACCTAGAACGGCTGCCATCACTTATTCCTCTCTGCATACTGGATATCACCAGACACTGCTGCTTCAAGTGTAATCGAATTCGATGTACTTACCTGTGGGTAGATACCGGCTTTTTTGAATGAATCGTAAAGGCTTTTGAGTTTCTTCTGCCCCATTTGTTCCGCCAATACGTTTTTGTCGCCTATGGCTTCAATGCTGTAGGGGCTTTCGATGGCGGTCATGCCAATCAGAATATGGCCTCCTGCTTTGCGAATGGAGGTTTGCGCGCCGATACGGTTACCGTTGATGGCTATTGCTTCGGCACCATTGCTGAACATGAGCGACACCAACTGTTGGAGATCAAGGTCGGTGATGACTCGAATATTGCTGGTTGTGCCAACGCGAGTTGAGGTGGACTGATCGGATTGGCTGGCTGCGATCGGATCAGCCAGCGTCATGGTAATGCCTGGGCCGGTGACTCGCACAGTGCCGTTAACCATTTCATCCTGCAGCAATGTACTGCTCTTCACATTGCCGGATATTTTCTTCGATTGGTTGTCGACCTGAGTTTTTAGCTCATTCACATCGCCAGTAAGCTGCTGAATTTGATCATTACGATCTTCAAGCTGACTCACCAGAGTCTGCCGTACCTGTTTACGTGGATCTGATTGCAGCTGCTGCACGAAAAGACTGCCCGCGAAACCCACGCCAACACAAATCACAAAAACAATGATGCGATTGAACCAAATGGAAAAAGCGGAACGATGCTCATGAACCAATCGGGAGTCCGAGAACATCGGGTCCATTGGACGATTGACCAAATCGTCAATCAACCGCAGCGAATCGTCATCGGTCTTACGCCGGCGGCGAGTACGAATGGCGGCTGCGTCATCGTGCGCTAACGCATGATGGGAATCTATGCCGGATATGGAGGATGAGAAAATGGCGCGACGATGCACCGGCGCGTTATCCTCTGATACAGGAAACGAGACCGGCGCAACGGAATCAAGCGCCATACTTCTCCCCCAGTTCCTTACGCAACAATTCAATGCCCTGGCGGGTGTAGATGTATCCGGCGAGCCAGTACATGGCGATACCCCAAACGCCGGCGGCAAGAGCGGCCAAATACAGCGTATGGAAGAACGGGTTGGAACCCAAATCAGCCACAATCAGTGCAACGATGGAAATCATAAGCAGAGCTGTACCGGCTTTGCCGACGAAATGCACCGGCAGCGGACCGTAGTCATACTGGGCAAGCCATATAACCTGAATTGCCATCCATAAATCGCGCAGGCCTACCACAATCAGCATCCACATAGGAATGATGTTGGCAATGCCCAAAGCCAGAATCGAGCATATAATCAGCAGGCGATCGGCCAGAGGATCGAGAATCTGGCCAATCTTGCTCACCTGATTGAATTTACGAGCGATAATGCCGTCCACACCATCGGATGCCGAAGAAATGGCGATGAGTGCCAATGCTTCTACCATGCTATGGCGTGAAATCAGTGCTGTGATAAATGGAATCGAAATGATTCGTAATGCACTGATCAGATTCGGAATCGTGAAATAGATATCACGGGCTTCCGGACTGTACTGCTTATCGGTGTTCTGTTGGGTCATAACGGCTTTACAGTTTAGATGCGTGATGCTTGCAATGCAGTGACGATAATGCCTCGTGCGCCGACTTCATACAAATCATCCATAAGCTGGTTGACCTTGGCCTTGGGCACCATGACGCGTACAGCGTTCCACTGCTTATCATGCAGAGGAGAAATGGTCGGGCTTTCGAAGCCTGGAGTGACAGCCACTGCGGCGGCGACCTTGCTTACCGGAATGTCATAGTCCATCAGCACATACTGGTGTGCGGTGAGCACGCCCTGAAGTCGGCGGGTGAGCACTGCCAGGCGCGGATCCTTCTCGTCCAGACGCGGAGAACGAATAAGGCAGGCCTCGGAATGCATCAATGGTTCGGAGAACACACGCAGACCGGCGTTGCGCAACGTGGTGCCAGTGGAGACCACATCGGCAATCAAATCAGCCACGCCCAGCTGAACGGAAGATTCCACAGCACCATCCAAGTGAATGGTTTCGGCTTCAACACCGTGCTCCACCAGATAATCATGAACCAGCTTGTCGAACGTGGTGCCCACACGCTTGCCCTGAATATCCTCCAACGTGGAAATAGGAGAATCGTTCGGAGCTGCAAAACGGAAAGTTGAGGCTCCGAAGCCGAGCGGCATATGTTCAAGTGCCTCGGTACCGGAGTTCTTCAGCAAATCTTCTCCAGTGATGCCCACATCGATGGCACCACGGCCGACGTATACGGCGATGTCAAGCGGACGCAGGTAGAACAGTTCAATATCGTTGTCGAGATCCTGCACCACAAGCTGACGCGGATTGGTACGCAGACGATACCCTGCTTCGGCGAGCATATTCCATGCCGGCTCGGACAGCATTCCCTTGTTGGGTACGGCGATTCTCAGCATGACTACTCCTCTCCCCTATTGGGAGTTGTTGTTGGTTGGTGATGAAGTGTTGCGCTAATCGGTCCAAAGACCAACAGGCCCGGCATTACGCGCCGGGCCTTGAAAGGTCACAGGTGCTTGTAGACATCCTCAAGGGTGAGGCCGTGCTTGATCATCATGACCTGCACATGGTAGAGAAGCTGGCTCATCTCCTCAGCAGTACGGTCAGCACCTTCGTATTCGGCGGCCATCCAGGTTTCGCCAGCCTCTTCGATAATCTTCTTACCGATGAAGTGGGTGCCCTTGTCGAGCTCATCGACAGTCAGAGAACCTTCAGGACGGGTCTTGGCTTTTTCGGAAAGTTCAGCGAACAGGGATTCAAACGTCTTCATAATGCAATGTCCTTTATGGAAGCCTATGGCTAGGCGACCTTGTTAATTTCAGTCCTTGTAAGCGGCTTCGGCCTTGGCGCGGATATCATCGATGGCCTGTGCCGGGCTCTCGGCACCGTACACGGCGGAACCGGCCACGAGCACATCAGCGCCTGCCTCAGCCACGATATGAGCGGTCTTGGGGCTCACGCCACCATCGACCTGGATACGGGTCTTCAGACCGCGGCGAGTGATTTCGTCACGCAGACGGCGAACCTTGGCCATCTGGTTGTCCAGGAACTTCTGACCACCGAAGCCGGGCTCAACGGTCATGACAAGAATCATGTCAAACTCATCGAGGATGTCGAAAATCGGCTCTACCGGTTCAGCTGGGCGAACGGCGAAGCAGGCCTTGCAGCCCATGTCGCGCAGCTGGCGAGCCAGACGAACCGGGGCATGGGTGGCACCCATGTGGAAGGAGACGGATGCGGCGCCGAGCTTGGCATATTCCGGAGCCCAACGATCGGGATCCTCAATCATCAGGTGTACGTCAACCGGCAGATCGGTAACCTGGCAGATGCGGCCAACGATAGGCTCGCCAAGAGTCAGGTTCGGCACGAAATGATGATCCATAACGTCAACGTGAACCAGGTCAGCGTTGGAGATGGCCTTGAGGTCACGCTCAAGGTTGCAGAAGTCGGCGGACAGAATGCTGGGTGCGATTGCGATCTTGCTCATGGTTCCTTACCTTATCTTTGTAATGGGACTTGGTTGTACTATTTTCCACGTTTTTCTTGTTACTTGCGCTTCTTCTGAGCGTCTCGCTCTTCCTGAATGCGCTGGCGCTCAAGCTCATCGGCGGTGACGGCGGCAAGGCGTTGCGCCTGCACTTTGGAATCAGGCCCATACTGGTAGAGCACCACGAAAAGCACACAGCCGATGATGAAGACAATGATTGCCGTCCACACATTGGTTCTCAGACCCAGAATAACCGTCGAATAGTTGATACGCACGTTCTCAATCCAAGTACGGCCGAGCCCATACCACATCAGGTACATGGCGAATTGCTGGCCAGCCTTAAGACGGTCATACAACTTGGAGCCGATGTAGATGATGAGTGCTGCGCCAATGAGGTTCCAAATCATTTCATAGAGGAAAGTGGGGTGGAACAGCGTTGTCTTGTAATCCGGGCACTGTGAGCCGTTGTAGCAGATTTCGGATTTGCCGATGGCATCGGCATCATTGAGCTTCAGCCCCCACGGCAGATTTGTGGGCCAACCGTACAGTTCTTGGTTGAACCAGTTGCCCAGTCGACCGATAGCTTGCGCCACGGGCAATGCCGGAGCGATGGCGTCCGCAAAAATGGCGAATGGGTAATGCTTGTGACGGCACCACAGGAATGCGGCCAACGTGCCTACGGAGATGCCTCCGAAGATGGCCATACCGCCTTCCCACACCTTGACGAGATTGATGAGATTGCCCGTAGGGGGGAAGTAATCGTACGGCGTGGTAATGCAATGGTAGAGGCGCGCCCCCACCAAAGCGCAGGGTACGGTGACCAATGTGGTATCGAGAATCTGGTCGAAAGTACCGCCATAGCGCTTCCAACGCTTGGTCAAAATCCATACGGCCACGCAAATACCCACCAGAATGCAAATGGCGTACATGTGGATGGTGACCGGACCAATCTTGAACTGTGAGAAGGTTGGTGAAGGAATATAAGCCAGATTCATGATGCCTCGTGTTGTACCGTATTCATTTGCTCGTGTCTGCCGAGTCACTACCCTACTGCGTCATGGACGAAACAAGGTAGTGACTCGCCAAAAAGTTCATCGAGCGTTATGAATGCCCTCAGCAAGTTCCTCGCTCTTGGCGGCGAGCAGCTTCAAACCTTCAGCGGTATCGCGAGCAGTCTTGTTATCGTCCGCAAGCAGCGTGTGCACCAAAGCGGAGCCGACAATCACACCATCAGCGTAAGAGCCGACCTTGGCCCCTTGTTCGGCGGTGGACACACCGATGCCCACGCACACGTTTTTGGCGCCGGCCTTGCGGGTACGCTCCACGAGTACTTCTGGGGATGCATCGATGGTGGAGCGTTCGCCGGTGACGCCCATGCGGGCTGCAGCGTAGACAAAGCCACGAGCGTTGCGGGCTACCGTTTGCAGACGGTTGTCCGCGGAATCCGGAGAGACCAGGAAGATACGATCCAGGCCGTGGCGATCAGAGGCTTCAATCCACTCCCCCGCTTCATCCGGAATCAAATCCGGGGTGATGAGACCGGCACCACCGGCGTTCTCAAAATCGGTGGCGAATCGTTCGACGCCATAGTGGTAGATGAGGTTCCAGTAGCTCATAATCAGCGGCACACCGCCTGCATTGGCCACAGTCTCCACGGCTTCGAACACACGCTTGATGGTCTCGCCGTTCTTCAAGGCGATGGAGGATGCGGCCTGAATCACCGGACCGTCCATCACCGGGTCAGAGTAGGGCAAACCAATTTCCACGGCGTCAACGCCATGCTCAACCATCGTTTTGAGCGCGTCTAGAGATACTTCCGGGTCGGGGAATCCATACGGCAGATAGCCGATGAAGGCGGGCTTGTTCTGGGCCTTGAACTTGGTGAACATTGCCTCGGTCTGGCTGGGCTTGTGGCTGATGCCCAGCGGCTGGCCGGATGGCGTGGTTGCTGTATTGGTCATATCAAAAATCTCCTTCTGACCTCCCTGGCTCCCCTCTGGAGGGGAGCTGCCGGCGAAGCTGACTAAAGGGGAGGTATCTACACGTCTTATTTGCTGTAACTCATGCCACGGTGTTGCCGTGTGCTCCAGTGACTTCCAAGGCCTTGGCCTGATCATCAGTCAGGTAGCCGAACCACTTGCCCGCGGTGGCCATGTCCTTGTCGCCTCGACCAGAGATGTTGATAATCATCACGGCCTTGTCGTATCCCTTGGCCTTCAAATCCGCGGCTGCCTTGTAGGCTCCGGCCACAGCATGGGAGCTTTCGATAGCGGGAATGATGCCCTCGGTCTGGCTCAGGTCACGGAAGGCGTTCATAGCTTCCTCGTCGGTAGCCCAGGAATAGTTCACGCGGCCAATATCCTTCAGCCATGCGTGCTCAGGGCCAACGGATGCATAATCAAGGCCCGCGGAAATGGAGTACGTGTCGAGGGTTTGGCCTTCGTCGGTCTCCAACAGGTAGCTCTTGGCACCTTGGAACATGCCAAGCTGGCCGGTACCGGGTGCGAAGCGAATGGCATGCTTGCCGGATTCGGGTCCGTTGCCGCCTGCCTCGTAACCGTACAGGTTCACACGCTCATCATCGAGGAAAGCATTCATTACGCCAATGGCGTTGGAGCCACCGCCCACGCAGGCGCAAATCGCGTCCGGATGGTCGATGCCGTACCAGTCCTTGAGCTGCTGCTTTGCTTCTTCACCGATGATCTTTTGGAAGTCGCGCACCATAGCCGGGAACGGGTGCGGACCAGCAACCGTACCAAGCAGGTAATGCGTATCTTTGACGTTGGTCACCCAATCGCGCAGAGCTTCGTTGATGGCATCCTTCAGAATGCGGTCGCCGAGGGTCACTTCGACCACTTCAGCACCAAGCATGCGCATACGAGCCACGTTCAGGGCCTGACGGCGGGCGTCAATCTGCCCCATGTAGATACGGCACTTGAGGCCGAGCATGGCGCATACGGTAGCGGTGGCCACACCATGCTGGCCGGCACCGGTTTCGGCAATCACACGGGTCTTGCCCATGCGCTTGACGAGCAATGCCTGACCGAGTGCATTGTTGATCTTGTGGGCACCCGTGTGGTTCAGGTCTTCTCGCTTCAGGAAGATGCGTGCATCAAGACCGGTCTTGTCTTTCACGAGTTTAGCGAAGCGAGGAGCTTCGGTCAGAGGGCTCGGACGGCCTACATAGCGCTGCTGCAGGGTCATGAATTCCTTATGGAATTCCGGATCGGCCTTGGCTTCGTTGTAGACGCGCTCAAGTTCATCAAGTGCGGTGATGAGGGCTTCCGGCACGTAACGGCCGCCGAACTGTCCCCAGTACGGTCCCTGATGTTCGCTTAACGGGGTGGTTTCGGATGCTTTCACTTGTGCTCCTGCCTTTACTAGTCGTTCCACTGCAAGTTCATGATCGTCGGCGGTGGCCACACCCTCGCCAACCAAGACCGCGTCCGCTCCCGCGCGGGCGTAATCTTCTACTTCCACTGCACCGAATACGCCGGATTCCGCCACTTTGATAACGTCTTCCGGCAAATCGGCAGCCAGTTCGTTGTATTTGTTGACATCCACACGCAAGTTCTTCAAGTTGCGGGCGTTGATACCGATCACACGGGCACCGGCCTTGCGTGCACGTTCGATTTCCTCACGCGTATGCGTTTCCACAAGCACGGTCATGTTGAGCTCGTGCGCCAAGTCGAGCAGATGCTTGAGCTTGGCATCGTCGAGTGCCGCCACAATCAGCAGTACCAAATCGGCACCGTGAGCACGGGCCTCGTAAATCTGGTAATCAGTAACGATGAAATCCTTGCGCAACACCGGAATATGCACGGCTGCGCGAACCTTATCCAAATCGTCAAGCGAGCCGAGAAAACGGCGGCCTTCGGTAAGCACGGAAATCGCGCTTGCACCGCCCTTCTCGTATTCGCGAGCTAGACCAGCCGGATTCGGAATATCAGACAGGTGGCCCTTGGACGGAGATGCGCGCTTAATTTCGGCAATCACCGGGATGCCGTCCGCGCGCTTAAGCCATCGCGTCGCGTCTATCGGAGCCGAAGCCGCAAATGCAGCCTTCTTGACATCCTCCAGTGACACGGTGCGTTCACGGGTCTGCTGGTCTTCCAGCGCGCCCGCTACCAATTCGTCCAGAACCGACATGATCCTCCCTTTGCTGGTAGTCGATCATGCGTCACTCTAGGTCACTGCGAGGGTAAAGGCCGCGCCCGTCCTACATTCTGGGCTATTTACTGCTGGTTTACGAGCGAACGCAGCAGCGTGATCTCCTCACGGTGAGTGTCCTGCGTCTGTTCCTTGGTTTCCAGAATCATTGGCAGCTTCGCCATAACCGGGTCGTTCACAAGACGAGTGAAGAACGGAATACCCAGTTGTCCGTTACCGATGTTGGCATGACGGTCTTTGTGCGAGGAAAGCCCGAATTGGGAGTCGTTCACATGGATGGCTTTGACTGTGTTCAGACCGATGGTCTCATCCAATTGGCTCATCACATCGTCGTAATCGTTCACCAGGTCATAGCCTGCGTCGAACACATGGCAGGTGTCGAAGGTGATGCCAATGTTTGCCTTGTTTTCAATACCACTCATGATGGTGGCGAGTTCTTCAAAGCTACGACCGCATTCAGTACCTTTGCCTGCCATAGTCTCTAGCAGCACCGGAATGCCGTTCGCGCGTTCGATAACTTGATTGAGCCCGTCGCTGATGAGTCTGCAGCCGGTTTCGGCGCCTTGCCCCACATGGGAGCCCGGATGAATGTTGATGTAGGTCTCCTGCCCGGCTTCGCGAATCGGAGTCAACAGCTCAATATCTTCAATCAATGCTTCGATGGCGAATTGGCGCTTAGCTTCATCCTTACCTGCGAGATTGTAGACATAAGGCGCATGTACTACCAACGGCCCATAGCCTTCTGCTTTCAACCGTGCACCGAACTCCCCTGCTTGTGCCGGATTCAGCGCTTTCGAACGCTTGCCGTATGGAGAACGCGGGAAGAAAGCGAATGCCGTGCCATCCTCATCACGGGAGCGCTTGAGCAATGCGTTCCATCCGCCAGTCGTTGACAGATGCGACCCGATGAACAATTCCATGCTTCCCTTCTCCTTATCATTGACTACATTGCTACCGATATTTTACGGTAGCCGGCCCAGCCCGGTTTCACCCGTTACCGTGGTCAATTTCCTTCCAGGTTTTGCCATCATCATTCAATCGCAGATACCAGCTCATGGATTGGGGTCCCTTGGATAGGGACATGTCGCTGCCATCGCAAGTAAAGTCAACCGTGGCTACGAACATACGCTCTCGATCATTCTCGTCGTATTCCCAGTCCAAGAACTTATCGGCCGTGGACTCATCATATGAGACTTTGTTCAGCGTGCAGCCAGTGAATCCAGAGAAAGATCGAGTGACGGTTTTGCCAGCTGCATCAAGCTGAGCCTTGCTGAATTTGCTGGATGCCGAGTACGTGTATTGGACATGCGAGGTATCCGCCGGACGATTCGCGACAACGCACAGCATGACGACAACCAGCACCGCAATACCTGCAATCACGACACCCCATCGGTATCCTTGCCTGTCTTGTGTATTCATCATGCAGGATCCTTTCCTATGGGCAGCAATCACGGTCGTCTCGCATACAGTATCATCCGCATCACATGTCATTGATTTCCGTCTCTTGCCTTCTGCACCAATACTGCGCACACCATTCTCGGACAATTCGATGGCATCTCATTTTTTTCAGGGCAATATCGGGGAAATTCCCGATAATCCCGTGCACAAATCCGCGCGATAATGGAATGTTATTGGCATAAACGTGTACTGAGGAAGGGATTGAGATGCGACTCATCGGTAATATTTTGTGGATTATTCTTGGCGGCATTGAAATCGCCATTGGCTGGGCCTTGGTGGGACTTGTGCTATGTATTTCGATTGTCGGCATTCCGCTCGGCATCCAAGCTTTTAAGATGGCAGGTCTTACATTGACGCCATTCGGTAAAACTGTACGTTACGGCGGCGGCTTCGGCTCCATACTGGCCAACATTGTGTGGGTGGTACTGGTTGGCATCTGGATGGCACTGAGTTATGTAGCTGCCGGCGTGCTCAATTGCATTACCATCATCGGTATTCCGTTTGGTTTGCAGTCCTTCAAAATGGCGAAACTGGCGCTCTGGCCATTCGGCGCGCAAATCGAGAATCTGTAATCCATAATTTACTGCTGCCAGACTTTCAGTACCTGTTGCGGCACCTTGGATGCGTCGAATCGGTAGTGGCCGGTTACGTTCATGTGATGGGCGAATGCCAGATAATCGTTTTCGCGATTGTTTTGTGCCATGTTGTGCAATACGTAAGTGATGCCGTTGCTATCGCGTTTGTCCGAAATGATGCCAATGTGTTTGGTGTGGTTGAAGACCACGATATCCCCACCTTGCCATGACGCTTTGTCAGTAGGATCAGTGGTGAGGCTTTGCCCGTATTTGGCGAAGAATACGTCCAGCACGCCGGTTCGGCGAAAGTCGATGTTGGGGTCGGGATTCGGTGCGACTGCGGCATAGGAAGCTGGGTCTGCGGCGATATCCGCGTCCACCATAGCTTTGAGATCATAACCGGCCTCGCGGAATGCTCGCCATACCAGGTCGGTGCATGCGCCACGGTCGTCAGGTGGATAGCCGCCTTGATAGTAGCCATCATCATATTGTGGTTTGGCCTGGGCGTCCTTGCGCGCTCCGGCAACGATATCCGCATAATCATCGACTCCATTACCATTGAAATCGACCGGGCTTACTGCTTTCGGATATTTCTGATTGGCTTCATCTGCTGGCATTGTCGAAGCATCCGAATCCTGTGAAGTAATGCCTGAGGCGGTGCCTGCTATCCGAGAGGTGACCGCATCTGCTATCGACTGCCAAGGCAAGCTTGTCATATGCCGTATGGCGAGCACACCGCCGAACACCAGTGCCAGGATAATCGCAACAGCAACAATCAGCTTCGTTCGGCGGTGAGTGTTACGCTGTATCACTTTTCGCCTGCAGATTGTTGGTTGTTCTGATTCCGCTTATAACGGTCCCAGAAGTATTCGATTATGTCCAGTGCAATCGCAATCGCAGCAATAATGGCAACCAACAGATTGTCGCCTATGGCACTAATCAGCAATAGCACATAGCACGCGATTCGGGCCACTCGCCACCAATTTACACTCATGGTTTTATGGTAGCGCCATGCTTTGCCGCTTTGGTAAAGGACAATACAAATCCGTCACCTGAGATGATGTCTGCAAACCGGCAATTATTCTTCGCCGCGACATCGGCGTGTCGCTTGTCCGCACTGTGCCGGCTATGATGCCCGTGATATTGACACCGGTTTGGTTAGCCGCCGCACATGAGAAAGAAAACGAGACATGGATAACGCACTATTCGAAAAAGCGCCGATTCCCAAAGCGTATTTCTCGCTGGCCATGCCAGTGGTGCTCAGCATGCTGGTCACACTGGTTTACAACATGGTGGATACCTATTTCGTTGCGCATACGGGCAATACGAATATGGTGGCCGGCGTTTCCCTGACCGCTCCAGTGTTCACGGTGATGATCGCCCTTGGCGATATCTTCGGCCTCGGCGGCGCTTCGGTCATCTCCCGATGGTTCGGGCAGCATCGTTACGCGGACGGTAAGCGACTCAGCGTGTTCTGCTTCTACGCTGCCATTGCCACCGGCATCATCATCGCAGCTTTTGGCCTGGTATTCCGACCACAGATGCTTACTTTGCTGGGCGCCACTGAAGACACTTGGCAGTACGCCAGTGAATTCTACACGTTGATCATCATCGGTTCGCCGTTCATCATTGTGTCGATGACGCCTACGAACCTGCTGCGTACCGAAGGGCATGCCGTTGAATCCATGATCGGTTCGATGGCTGGTACCGCCGTTAACATCATGCTCAACCCGTTGTTCATCCACGTGTTCGGCTGGGGAGCCTTGGGTTCTGCCGGTGCAACGGTAATCGCCAATATCTGCACTGATATCTACTACATATGGTTCCTTGTTGCGCGCAGTCAGAACCTGTCCATTCACCCGAAACTCATGTTTGCCAAGGCCACTCGCTTGACCAACACTGTTCGCCGAACTGTTCATACCATCAATATCACCGGTCATGAGATTCGCAGCATCTTCGCTATTGGCATTCCTGCGGCGATTACGAATCTCACGCAAAGCGTGGGAATAGTCATGGTCAATCTGTTCCTCTTGCCCTATGGCACGGATGCCGTGGCGGCAATGGGCATTGCACTGAAAGTGGTTATGATTGCCGTACTGATTTTCGCTGGATTCGCTTTCGGCGCGCAGCCCCTTATCGGCTACAATTTCGGTGCACGTAATATGAGCCGGCTTCGCGGTATCATGCATTTCTCATACGCGTTCCTGTGCCTGTTCGCGCTCATTATGACCGTGGCGTTGAGCCTTGCCGACCGTATATTGATGCGATTCTTTATCAACAATGAGACTATCGTGACGCTGGGCGCAGGTATGCTTCGCATACAACTGCTGAGCCTAGTGTGCGTGGCCATTGTGATGGTGACCACGTGCACGTTCCAGTCCACAGGTAAAGCCCTAGGCGCCTTCATACTATCCATCAGCAGGCAAGGCGTGATGTTGGCGCTCACTTTGGGTGTTGGTTCGCGATTGTTTGGATACGAGGGCGTGATTGCTGCACAGGCTGTCGCTGATTTGCTTACCGCCGCACTTGCCGTGGTGCTGTTCATAGTAATGCTGCCGGAATTAGGACCTCGTGTTCTCAATAAGCGATCCAACGGCATTACACATCAGTAATCGCCACAATCTGATGTCATCCACACGGGATTCGTAAGTTGAATGATTTTCTTGTCCGTTGGCTCAATTATCGGTGAATGAATCCGGTTTGGCGAAATCATCACCATTGAAGTAATTCACAATCGCTGTCTCATGTTTAAAGAGCACGATGCCGGCCTATGTTTACCGAGCTGCCATCAAAAGCTCACTCATGCTGCCCATTCTCGTCAGCGATTATGCCTTCTCGCTTGCGACGGCGCTCAAGCATGTAGTAGCCGGCATAGCAGCAGGCGACGAACGGAATCATGCAATACAAAGTGGAACGCTGAGTGTCATCCAGAATGACGAGCACGAGCGCACCGATGCACATCACAATCGCAAGCCACGGCAGCACCGGGAAACCGGGAGCGCGATAACCAAGCTGAGACACGCTATGCCCTGCCTTCGCCCATTCGCGGCGGAATCGAATATGGCATACGCATACGGAGAACCACACCACCAAAGTGGCCAATCCGGAAACGGCCACTAGCACCAGATACACGGTGGATGCGGCAATTACCGAGGAAAGCAGCGCCAGAAGCGAACCAATCATGGAAAACAGCACAGCCCAGACGGGTACACCATGAAAGTTCGTCTTGGCGAACCGAGCTGGAATCAAGCGTTCCTTGGCCAGAGACCAAACCATGCGAGAACATACGTACAGACCGGAATTCGCTGCGGACAGCACTGCGGTCAATACCACGAAGTTCATCACATCGCCGGCAAACGGCATACCAATCGATTGGAACACCAGCACAAACGGACTAGTCTCGACTCCCGCCTTATGCCAAGGAATCAACGCAGACATCACCAGAATCGAGCCGATGAAGAAAATAGCAAGACGGAATACCGTGGTGTGCACGGCCTTCGGAATCGCCTTATCCGGAGACTTCGTCTCACCCGCAGCCACGCCGACAACCTCAGTGCCGGAGAAGGCGAACACCACCGTCAACAGCGTAGAGAACACAGGGGCAAACCCATTGGGGAACCAGCCATCGGCAACAAAATTGCCGAACAGCGGCGCCGAATCATAACCAGTTATCGGAATCGCACCAAAAATAGCCAACAGGCCAATCACGATGAATGCCACAATCGCGAACACTTTAATTGACGCAAACCAGAATTCCGCCTCACCATACAGGCGTACAGACAAAATATTGAGTACGAATACCACAGCGATAAACACTGCTGACCATATCCAGGCGGGAGAATCAGGGAACCAACGTTGCATCAGCAATCCCGCCGCCGTGAATTCGCTGGCCAACGCCACCGCCCAATTCAGCCAATACAGGATGGCGATAACAAACGCAGTACCCGGGCCGATGAATCGTTTCGCATACATGTGGAAACTGCCGGCATACGGCATCGCCACAGACAACTCACCAAGCGAAACCATTACGCAGTAGACCAGCAGGGAGCCGACCGCATATGCAAGAATCGCGCCAAGAGGCCCAGCCTGATGAATCGTATAACCGGAAGAGACAAACAGACCGGTACCAATCACACCGCCGAGGGAGATCATCGTCAGATGGCGCGACTCCATCTTCCGCTCGAGCCCTTGCTCACCAACGGACTTATTCACGCCGGTTTTGTCGGTAACAGATTCGGTGGGATTACCGCTGCTCATGTCTGTCTTGCCTGAACCGGCGGTCGCCATACCTGAACTCCTTATCTGGTCATTGCGTAATGCCGTTCAATCATACCTAATATCAATCGTGCCGATTACCATATGGCAATCGGCACGATTGATATTACGCAAATACGCTGCAGCATGCTACAGCAGCAGCAGATGTGCTCTATAGTTCGCGCAATTGGGCCGCAATCTGGACAGCTTCGACACTGGCTTCCGCCTTATTGCGGGTTTCCTGCCATTCGGTTGCGGGCACGGAGTCGAGCACGATGCCGGCGCCGGCCTGCACACTCGCTTCGTGATCGCGCAGGAACGCGGTACGAATGGCGATGGCCATGTCCATGTTGCCAGAGAAGTCGAAATAACCGACTGTACCGCCGTAGATGCCACGATCCGCAGGCTCCAGCTCATCGATAATCTCCACTGCACGCGGCTTAGGTGCGCCGGAAAGCGTACCAGCCGGGAATGCGGACTTGAACACGTCGAAGGCTGTCAGCGAAGGGTCGACCTTGCCGGTAACCGTGGAGCAGATGTGCATGATGTGACTGAATCGCTTGATGTCCATAAGCTGTACAACGTCCACGGATTGCGGCACGCACACCTTGCTCAAATCATTGCGAGACAAATCCACGAGCATGATGTGTTCGCTGCGTTCCTTCGGATCGGCAAGCAGTTCCTTGGCGAGCTTCTCGTCTTCCTCCGGCGTGGCACCGCGCGGGCGGGAACCGGCAATCGGGAAGGTCATGGCATGGCCGTTATCCACCTTGATCAAGGTTTCCGGGCTGGAGCCAATCACATTGAAATCACGGCCTTCGGCGTCGGTCAACGCCATGAAATACATGTACGGGCTTGGGTTCAGCGTGCGCAGCACACGGTAGACGTCAAACGGGTCAGCAGGAGAATCGATGTCGAGACGCTGGGAAATAACCACCTGGAACACATCGCCATCAACGATGTACCGCTTGGCTTCCTCGACCGCATGCTCATAATGACTTTTCTCCGTGCGGAAACGGAGCTCCGGCTGCGGCACCGACTCATCCAACACGTTGACGCGAGCTTCGCCCGGAGTCGGCGTGGCTGCATCACGCTGCATCTGGTCAAGGCGTGCCACAGCCTCGTTGTAGGCGTTGTCTGCACGCGTGGGCTTGTTATCCACATTGACGGCGTTGGCGATGAGCCAGACTGAACCGGAAACGTGATCGACCACGGCAATATCGGTAGCCAAGGCCAGTACGGTTTCCGGCTGGCCGGTTTCGTTCGGTGCCTCGGCGCGCAAGGTCGGCTCCCAGTGACGGATGGCATCCCAGCCGACCGTGCCAACAAGACCGGAAGTCAGATTCGGCAGGCCTTCTACATGCGGGGCTTTCAGGGTTTTCAACGCTGCATGAGCGACTTCGATAACATCACCCTCAGCAGGCACGCCAACCGGCACTTTGCCAAGCCAATCAGCCTGTCCATTATTGGAGCGAAGTTGAGCCATCGAATTGACGCCAATAAAGCTGTAGCGACTCCAGCTGCCGCCGAATTCCGCGGATTCAAGAATGAAGGTGCCGCTGCGACCACCAGCTAAACGCTCATAGAAGCCAACCGGCGTCAGCGAATCTGCGAGCAGACGGCGAACAATGGGAATCACACGGTATCCCTGATCCGCTAATTCATGGAACTGCTCACGACTTGGCCAAGTCGCACCCCACTTCAGGTGCTTGACGCTGCATTCGCTCATATTTGCTCCTTAGTGCTGCTCTACAGGACGATGTCCCTCAACCACTGGCAAAGGACCGCCTTCAAGGAAGCAGCTGCGCTTACCTGTATGGCATGCCGCTCCCACTTGGTCGACTTCAACCAGCAGTGCATCTCCGTCACAATCAAGTGACACGCTTTTCACATATTGCACATGGCCAGAGGTATCCCCTTTACGCCAGTATTCCTGACGGGAACGGGACCAGAAAGTCACACGTCCATCAGTCAGCGTTCGGCGCAACGCCTCATCATTCATGTATCCAACCATCAGCACCTCATGAGTGTCGTACTGCTGGATTACCGCAGCAACCAATCCTCTGGCGTCGCGCTTTAACCGAGACGCGATACGCGGATCAAGCTCGGTGGAGTTGTCGTATGCAATATCTGTCATGTTTCCTACCTATAAACGAATATGTCGGCAGACACTGTCTGTCAATTCACGGGTCCAGTTGAACGAACACAACTGATTACCGCACGGTGTAACCGTGCTTCTTCAATTCAGCCTTGACATCTGCAATGGTCATGATGCCGTAGTGAAACACCGATGCCGCCAGCACAGCATTAGCACCAGCTTCAATAGCCGGAGGGAAATCCTCCACCTTGCCGGCGCCACCGGATGCGATAATCGGAATCTTGACTTCTTTCCTGACCTCTCGAATCATTTCAAGATCAAAGCCCTGCTGGGTGCCATCTGCATCCATAGAATTCAGCAAAATCTCACCAGCACCGAGTTCTTCAGCTCGCTTCACCCACCAGATGGCATCAATGCCGGTGGACTTACGGCCGCCCATCGTGGTGACTTCAAAACCGGATTGCGTATGCTGCTCGCCTTTCTCGCGGCGAGCATCCACGGAAAGTACCAGAACCTGATTGCCGAATCGTTCAGCTACACGACTAATCAGCGAAGGATCGTTGATGGCCGCAGTGTTGACACCAACCTTATCCGCACCGCAGCGCAGCAGTGAGTCCACATCTTCGGGCGTACGAACGCCACCGCCTACCGTCATCGGGATGAAAACCTGTTCAGCAGTGCGCGACACCACATCAATCATGGTGCTGCGATGGGAGCTGGATGCGGTGACATCGAGGAATGTGAGTTCGTCAGCTCCTTGACGATAATATTCAGCCGCCAATTCCACCGGATCGCCTGCATCCTTGAGATTCTCAAAATGCACGCCTTTTACCACGCGACCGTTATCGACATCCAGGCACGGGATGACTCGTACCGCCAGCGACATGCTTCACTCCCCTGTTCGGTTTCGCTTACTACAGTCCATCAGCCTACCTACTTCTCATGTCATGAGTGCTTCAGGTTTCTGCAATATGAGAACGCTCATCACCGGCAGTAAGCAGGTGAACATATATGGTAAAAGTCGGTTTCCTACCATCGCGAATATGATAGGGAACCGACTTTTCAAGTGCCAGATATGTGTAATTATCGTTCCTTGGCTGCCAATTGACCGCAGGCACCATCGATATCCTGACCACGCGTATCACGCAGTGTGGCAGTGATGCCGGCATCATGCAGGATTTCCAAGAACCGCTGTTCATCTTCCGGTTTGGAGGCTGTCCACTTGGAGCCCTCAATCGGATTGAGCGGAATCGGATTCACATGGGCCCAATTATCGCCGTAATGATTCAGTCGTTTAGCTAGCAGACGTGCATGTTCGGCCTGATCGTTAATACCTCGCATCAGCGCATATTCGATGCTGACGCGTCGCTTTGAGGCCAACCAGTAATCGTGCGCGGCATCCAATACCTGAGTGGTGTTGAAACGCTTATTCATTGGCACCAATTCGTCACGCAACTCATCGCTAGGTGCGTGCAAGGAGACCGCCAGACGTACCGGAATACCTTCGGCAGTCAGCTTCTTGATGCCAGGGACCACGCCCACAGTGGAAACGGTGATATTGCGCGCGGAAATACCAAAACCTTCCGGAGGCATGGAGGAAATCTGACGAACTGCGGAAAGTACAGACTTGTAGTTGCCCATAGGCTCTCCCATGCCCATGAATACGATATTGCTCAGACGGCCTTCTCCCCCGGCCACTTCACCGTCTCGCATCATCTTGGCGGCCACACGCACCTGTTCGACGATTTCTCCGGCAGACATGTTGCGGGTCAAGCCAAGTTTGCCGGTGGCGCAGAACGGGCATCCCATACCGCAGCCGACCTGCGAGGAAATGCAGAGCGTGGTACGAGTGGGATATCGCATCAGCACCGATTCAATCAATGAACCATCAAAGAGTTTCCATAATGTTTTAATGGTGGTTCCCTGATCGGCTACTTGACGGGTTACTTCGGTAATGAGTTGCGGGAAGAATGTTTCAGCCGCTTCCTCTCGCTTTGCCGCTGGAAAATCCGTAAATTCGGCGGCATTCACATCAAAGTGACCATAGTAATGATTGGCCAGCTGCTTGACTCGGAACTTCGGCAGACCCAGCTCGGTTGCTTTGGCAATACGCTCTTCGGGAGTCATATCCACGAAATGCAGCGGCGGCTTGCCTCGACGAGCGTGATCTTTGGAAAGCACATCGCGGAAAGCGCCGGAAGTGCCGCCTGGCGTGATGCCGGTTTCCGGAGTATCAGTATCGTGCGTAGTCATATGTTGCTTCGCTCTCATCAATCAAATAGAAGTTCATGGCGATGTGCGTTGCCACATCGTAACAGCGATGGCGCCTCACCACTCTTGAGTAAGACGCCATCATCATGATTCGTTGCAACGAACGACTGTTATTTACAGGCCAGTGACCCACAGCAGTGCACAGGTGAAGGGTGCGCTCATCAAAATCGAATCCACACGATCCATGACGCCGCCATGTCCCTTGAGCAAATGGCCCATATCCTTAATGCCGATATCTCGCTTCAGCATGGAGGCACATAAATCACCGAACGTGCCCACCGTACCGATAAGTATGCCTGCAGCAATCGGCACCCACCAGCGCGTGGTCCATGCGGAGGAATCATATGTGCAAGCGAACACAGCAAATGCGCCAGCCATAGCGAACAGCATGGAGCCAATCAATCCTTCAACGGATTTCTTCGGTGAAATGCGAGGACTGAGCTTATGTTTGCCCAACCATGCACCGGCGAACAAACCACCAGTGTCGGAAAGAGCCGGCAGGAATACCAGCATAATGGCATGAGCAACCGGATGACCATTAAACGTGAGCGGAATAATGATACAGCTGGCCAACAGTGGAATATACAGTACCGTCAGTACCGAAACAGCCACATGGCTCAAACGGGAATGATGCAGTTCGCCACCATCATGATTGAAGGATGATTCCAATCGAGCGCTGGCGTCCGTATTCGATAGCTTACCGGCAACCGCCAAAGACAAACGATTGCCGAAACTAATTTTCGCACTGGCGGCAATAGCAACGAGAATGATGGACACAATGATACTCAGCGACATCGTAATCAAATGATATGGGGCATAATACGTAGCCAATAACGTGCCCGCTGAGCATATCCACAGCATAATTACCGGAATGTGGAGCCCCACAGTGGCAAAATCCACTCGGAGCTCCCACAATGCCAGAATCATAAATACCACGACCAACAGCACGAACAGGTCGATGCTGAATAGCAGAGCCCCTAGAATCAAGGCAATAAGCAGCACAGCCGTGCCAATGGCCTGCGGCATATTGCGGCCAGTCTTCTTATTGATTTGGTCGAGGGCCTCTTCGGCCTCTTCGTGCAGTTGTTCGTTACGTTCCATGACAATATTCCGGCTGGTCTTCTCAGACCTCCATGATCTCCTTCTGCTTGGTTTCCAGCAGTGCATCGATTTCATCGGTGATGGACTTGGTGACCTTGTCAAGCTCCTTGAGCAGACGATCACCCTCATCCTCGCCCATATCGCCGTCCTTGACGGACTTGTCGATGGTTTCCTTGGTCTTACGGCGAATGTTGCGCACTGCGACCTTGCCATCTTCAGCCTTGCCCTTGGCAAGCTTGACGTATTCCTTACGACGGTCTTCGGTGAGCTCCGGCATGGTCAGACGAATGACGTTGCCATCACGGTTCGGGCTGATGCCAAGATCAGAGTTACGAATGGCTTTTTCCACGGCTGCTGCCTGGGATGCATCAAACGGGGTGACGGCGAGGGTGCGCGGTTCAGGCACGCCGATGGAGGCCACGGCCTTGATCGGGGTCGGAGCACCGTAGTAGTCGACCATGATGCCGTTGAGCAGTGCCGGGTTAGCACGACCGGTGCGGATGCCGGAGAAGTTCTCCTTGGTGTTTTCCACGGTCTTGGCCATCTGTTCCTTGGCCTGATCGATAAGAGACATATTCACTCCTTGTTGTTGGACAGTGGTGTTCTTCTATGAACGCTTGTTATTTGATTGTAGGCGTTGATCTCACTCGGCTACGCGCGACTCGGCGGTGGAAACCAAGGTGCCGATTTCCTCACCCACCAAGGCACGAGTCACATTGCCTGCACCCTCCAGGCCGAAGACGCGGATGAGCTTGCGATTGTCGCGAGCCATAGACAGGGCAGCTGCATCCATGACGGCCAGATTGTCGACCAAAGCTCGCTTGTAGCTCAAAGTGGCGAAACGCTTAGCTTCTGGATCCTTGCGCGGATCGGCAGTGTACACGCCATCGACACCGTTCTTGCCCATCAACACTTCATCGCAATGAATTTCCAAAGAGCGCTGGATGGACACGGTATCAGTGGAGAAGTATGGCATACCGGCACCAGCACCGAAAATAACCACACGGCCCTTTTCCAGATGGCGGATGGCCTTGAGCGGAATATACGGCTCAGCGACCTGGCCCATAGTAATGGCGGTCTGCACACGAGTGGACTGGCCTTCCTGCTCCAGGAAGTCCTGCAAGGCGAGGCAGTTCATCACGGTACCGAGCATGCCCATGTAATCGCCACGGGAACGATCGATGCCAGCCTGCTGAAGTTCAGCGCCACGGAAGAAGTTGCCGCCGCCAACCACAATGGCGACCTGCACACCCTGCTGGACGGCCGGAACGATTTCCTCGGCAATGCGTCGAACCACATGAGTATCGATGCCAACCTTGCCACCGCCGAACGCCTCACCGGACAGCTTCAGCAGAACCCTACGCGGCTTATCGCTTTCAGTCATTTATGTTGCCTTTCCTTGACCACGAAAAGTGCCTAAAAATATCCGTAGATAAGGGTATCGGTTTACAGCGACACCCCTGTGCAACGACACCCTCACAATGAAAATGCCATCCAAGGAACTTGTCTTGGATGGCATTTTCATATCAATGCGTCAGGCGCATCGGATGAGCGCTAAGCTCACTCCTCTTCGCCCTTGCCGACCTCGATGCGGGCGAAGGCAGTAGCCTTGCCGCCCACTTCCTCGAACAGCTTGCCGACGGTCTTGGACGGATCCTTGACGAACGGCTGCTCGAGCAGCACGACTTCCTTGAAGAATGCGTTGAGACGGCCTTCGACGATCTTCGGGATGATCTTCTCCGGCTTGCCCTCAGCCTGGGACTTCTCGGTGGCCACGCGACGCTCGGACTCGACCACATCGGCCGGAACGTCCTCGCGGGTCAGCCACTTGGCACCCATAGCGGAGATCTGCAGAGCAGCTTCGTGAGCCACGGCAGCGCCAGCCTTGTCGGTGGCAATCATGGCGACGATGCTCGGCGGCATCTCAGCGGACTTCTTGTGAGCGTAGATCTCGACGTGCTCGCCGGAGATCTTGGCGAACTGGCCGACCTTAACGTGCTCACCGAACAGAGCGGCGGCTTCTTCGATGGCGACCTTCACGGTGGAGTCGCCAGCCTTGGCGGCTTCCAGCTCTTCAGCGTTGTTGGCCTCAGCGGCGACGGCGTAGCCGAGCACCTCGTCAGCGAATTCGACGAACTTCGGGGTCTTGGCCACGAAGTCGGTCTCGGAGTTCAGCTCGACGGCGTAACCGGTCTCGCCTTCTGCACCTTCGACGACCTTGGAGGCGATGGTGCCTTCCTGAGCCTTACGGCCTTCACGCTTGCCAGCTGCGGCGATACCCTTGGCGCGGATGATTTCCTTAGCGCGGGCCACGTCGCCTTCGGCTTCGGTCAGGGCCTTCTTGACGTCGAGCATGCCGGCGCCGGTGTCCTCGCGAACCTGCTTGATCAGTGCGGCGGTAATTGCTGCCATTGATTATTCTCCTTTAAGAAGATGTTGCTTACCCAAAACGGATGGGAAGCGCTTGTTCAGGCACTTCCCATCGTAGAGCATCACTCAGCCTTCGGGGCCTCGGCGGTTTCGCCTTCGGCGGCGGCCGGAGCAGCTGCCTCAGCAGGAGCCTCGTTGGTCAGGAGCTCCTTCTCCCAAGCAGCCATCGGCTGCTCGGAGTCGGCGGTCTTGGTGGCCTGGCCGGAACGCTCCAGCAGGCCCTCAGCCACAGCATCAGCCATCAGGCTGGTGAGCAGCTCGATGCCGCGGATAGCGTCGTCGTTGGCCGGGATCGGGTAGTCGACGATGTCCGGATCAGCATTGGTGTCGACGATGGCCACAACCGGAATGCCGAGCTTGTGAGCTTCTTCAACAGCCAGGGATTCCTTGGTGATGTCGACCACGAACATAGCGGACGGGGTGCGGTTCATGTTGCGGATACCGCCAAGCTGCTTGTTCAGCTTGTCCTTCTCGCGCTCGAGCAGCAGCAGTTCCTTCTTGGTCAGACCGGAGCCGTGGACGTCAGTGAAGTCCATCTCCTCAAGTTCCTTGAGGCGGTTCACGCGCTTGGAAACGGTCTGGAAGTTGGTCAGCATACCGCCGAGCCAACGCTCGGAAACGTACGGCATGTTCACGCGGGTGGCCTGAGCGGCAATAGCTTCCTGAGCCTGCTTCTTGGTGCCGACGAAGAGCACGGTGCCATTGTGGGCAACAGTGGTCTTGATGAAGTCGTATGCCTTGTCGATCATGTCGAGCGACTTGAACAGGTTGATGATGTGAATGCCGTTGCGCTGGGTGAGGATGAACTGCTTCATCTTCGGGTTCCAACGACGGGTCTGGTGGCCGAAGTGCAGACCAGCCTTCAGCATTTCGCTCATAGTAATCTGAGCCATTGGTATTACTACCTTTCTTGTCGGTTCTTGCCTGGTCATGCGCACCTGCGTGCAGCAGCTCCCCCGTTATTACGGGTTTGCAGCCGACCGACACAGGCCGTCGCGAGCATGACGCGAATTTGTTGCGTACCGGTTGACAATATTGGGTGGCGCCGAACGCCTGCGACTGCGTTCATTGCCGGGGTGGCACACAAGTTTCAACGATAACACAGCACCTAAACCAAAAGCTCTTCTGCTTGTGTGCAGAAGAGCTTTTGGTGTAATGGACTACCGGCTGGAGGTAGTTGGCCAGAGGTTACTTGGCTGAGCGATTGCGCATATAACGCAATGCCTCGCGTCGTTCTTCCTTTTCCAAACGATCCAGATAGACGTGTCCATCCAAATGGTCACATTCATGCTGAAGCATACGACCCATAAGACCATGTCCTTCCAGCACTACCTCTTTGCCGTCTAGATCAATACCACGCACACGGGCGTAATCGGCCCTGCGAGTCTTGTACCAAAGTCCCGGCACCGAAAGGCAACCTTCGTCACCATACTGCTCACCGGAGGTCTCTTCAATAACCGGGTTGAGGATGTAACCGATCTTGCCGTCGATATTGTAGGAGAATGCTCGCAGGCTGACACCGATCTGGTTGGCGGAAAGCCCCGCACGTCCGGGATCGTTCACCGTCTCGAGCAAATCATCCACCAGACGCCGCACAGCCGGCGTGATTTCCTTAATCTCATCGCATTTCGTACGCAGTACAGGATCCGGTACAACACGAATCTCGCGAATAGCCACTGGTTCTACTCCTCAGTCTTGTTATCGCCTGCGTCTGCTTGAGACTCTTCGGCATCGTCGGCGCCCTCGGCTTCAGCCTTGGACTTCTTGATTTTCTCCTGCACGCTAGCAAGCGAATCAGACACACTGCTCTTCATCTGTTCGGAAGCCTGCTTCATCTGTTCGGAAGCCTGCTTGACCTGCTCGGAAGCCTTCTTCACTGTTTCCGAAGTGCTATCGATGATTTTCGCAGTGGCAGGCAGCGGCTTGTTTGAAGGCTTAGGTGCATAGAGGTCATTTTCGATAATGTCGGCATAGCGCTGAAGCACCTTTGGACGCACGACCTTCATGCTTGCCGTGAGCGTGCCTCGATCCTGACTGAATTCTTCGTTGAGAATCACGAACTTGCGCACGGATTCCGCACGGGACACGTTGGCGTTGGCCTGATCGACGTATTGCTGGATAAAGGCGCGCACCGCGTCATTATCCTTGGCTTCATCGAGAGTCATCTCGGCGTTGAGCCCTTGGCCTTCCAGCCACGAGTGCAACATGTCAGGGTCGAGCTCAATCAGCGCAGAGACGAAGGGCTTGCCATCGCCCACTACCACAGCATGCGCCACTATCGGGCAGGTATCGATGATGTCTTCCATCGGGGCCGGACTGATGTTCTTGCCGCCGGCAGTGATGATGATGTCTTTCTTGCGGCCGGTGATGAACGTGAAGCCCCTGTCATCGATACGGCCCAAATCGCCGGTTCTAATCCAACCATCCGCGGTCATGGCTTCGGCGGTGAGTTCGGGCTGCTTGTAGTAGCCAAGGAACACGTTCGGACCAGTGAGTTCGATTTCATCATCCTCACCAAGTCGAACACCCATACCGGGGCCGGGCTTGCCGACCGAGCCGACTTCGTTATCGTCCTCCCAGTTGACGAGCATCGGAGCTGCGGTTTCGGTCATGCCATATCCCTGAATGAAGGTGATATCGTCCATGCCGTTGAAGAAGTGGGCCAGATCAACATTCAGCGGAGCGCCACCACAGGCCAGCCATCTCAGGTTCGGGCCAAGTGCGGAGCGAATCGACTTGCCGACAGTGGCCATGTAGAAGGAGTGGCGCATGCGCTCAAGCAGGGAGTGGCCACGACCAGCCTGCTCGTCTTTGCTCCACTTGACAAAATGCTTTACCGACTGTGCGAAGATGCGGCCCTGGATGCCGGCACCAGCCTTCTGGGAGGCCGCATTGTACACCTTCTCGAACACACGAGGCACACCCAGCAGATACGTGGGCTTGAAGCTGCGAATATCAGCGAGCAGATGCTTGGCATTAGGAATGTAACCGACTACGCCGCAGCCGCCGATGCAAACGTATTGAATATATCGGGCGAAGCAGTGTGCCAAAGGCAGGAACAGCAGCAGTCGGTTGTCCCGGTAGAGCATGCCATTCAAAATCTCATATCCGTTAAGCACGATATGCGTGTAATTGCGGTTGGAGAGCATAGCGCCCTTTGGCTTGCCTGTAGAGCCGGAAGTGTAGACCACGGTAAGCAAATCGTCCGCTTTGATACGAGCAATAGCCGCATCAAGCTCCTCATCACTGATGCCGTGCCCGAAGTCGGCCACGGCATCCAGCCCGTCAGCCTTGAAATTGAACACATATTTCATGCTCGGGTGGTTCGTGCGAATCTGCTCAAGCGTCTGTGCACGTTGGAAATCTCCGGCAAAAGCGATGGCGGGATCCACCTCTTCGATGATACCGGCCGTCTGCTTGGCGGAGTCGGTCTCATACACGGGAACGACTACGGCGCCAATTGCCGCACAAGCGAAATCAGTGACGCCCCACTCGTAGCAGGTAGGTGAATAAATCAGCACCATCGTGCCGGCCTTCACCCCGAGTCCCATCAGACCTTTGGCTACTTCGCGCACCCTAGCAAGCATCTCGCTGGAGGTTACGCTGTGCCATTGGTGAGTGTTTTCATCCTGCCATTCGGCGATGGTGTCATCCGGGGTGCGGGCCGCACGCTTGGCCAGCAACGAGAAGACTGTGTCTTCGTCTGTGGTGACGTACCTAGGTTCTTCAACATGTTCACGCATACGCTCCACTATAGGCGAAACGTGCTATGACTACGCTCACCGCCACAAACCGTTCATGCAGAAATCAGCCTAAATCGGCAAAGACGCACATCCATCGCGATCCAATGAAACGGAATTTCATATTGACTCGAAGATTTTCCTTGCCGATAGTCATGAATACCGCCAATTCCATAGTCCTGTCACTGGTGATCATGCCATCGATCAGATTGGGGACCGTGGGAAGGTAGCAGAATTTCGCTTTGATATCAGGATGGGTGAGCATATGGAGATCCAACAGCTGATGCATGGTCTGCAATCGTTCCAAGCAAGGTGCAGTTAGCGCACGCTGGAGTCTGTCCACGCTTAACTTGCCTCGAATCGCATCCGCACAGTTGCAGGCGATCCTGCATGCCGCCATTGCCATAGTGTGGCATTCCTGAGCATCCATATTGCAAGGAAACAGCGGTTGCATATGGTATCTGATGGGCCTGTCTGATAGCTCCACCGTAATGAACCCATCAAAGCTAGGCAGCGGCTCACGATGATGGTGGAAAAAGGCATAGTATTCCATCGGCAATCCCCCTCGATCCCCTTCTTTCTCGATTCAACCCCCGTTGGCTGAACCTGAGAACAACGACACCACTAAACGCATACCGAGTCAAAACGGCTTTGCCCAACGTATAAAAACGCCCGTAAAAACAAACAGAATTATCATGTCTGTCTGTTTTACGGGCGAGTGTCGCGTTTATGCTTCGCTATCAGCGAGCAGCGTATGGGTTAACTACCATGCCACAGCGCTGGAAGTTCTTCACGTCAACATAACCGGTGGAAGCCATAGCACGCTTCAACGCACCGATGAAGTTGGTCTTGCCGTCTGCCTGGTGGCTGGGGCCGAACAAGATCTGCTCGAGCGGAGCCACAGTGCCGACCGTGGTGCGGTAGCCACGGGGCAGTGTTTGATGGCGGGCCTCGGACCCCCAATGAGTGCCCTTACCGGGGGCCTCAACGGCACGAGCCAACGGAGCGCCGAGCATAACCGCGTCAGCACCCAGCGCAAGAGCCTTGACGAAGCTGCCGGAATCACCCATGCCGCCGTCAGCAATCACCTGCACGTAGCGGCCACCGGATTCATCCATGTAATCACGACGGGCTTCAGCCACATCAGCGATAGCGGTGGCCATCGGAGCCTGAACACCGAGAGTCTGACGGGTGGCGGAAACCGCGCCACCGCCAAAGCCGACCAGCACGCCGGCAGCGCCGGTGCGCATCAGGTGAAGGGCAGCCGTGTAATTGGCTGCGCCACCGACGATAACCGGAACGTCAAGATCGTAAATGAACTTCTTCAGATTGAGCGGCTCGTGTGTAGACGAGACATGCTCCGCGGAAACCACGGTGCCACGAATCACGAACAGATCGACACCGGCATCGACCACGGTGGAGTAGAACTGCTGGGTGCGCTGAGGAGACAAGGCACCGGCAACGGTAACACCTGCGGCACGAATCTCGTGCAAACGCTGAGTGATGAGCTCCGGCTTGACCGGCTCGGAGTAAATCTGCTGAATGCGTGCAGTGGCTTCTTCTGCCGGCAGCTGGGAAATCTCGTCGAGCAGCGGCGCGGGATCGTCATAACGGGTCCACAAGCCTTCCAGATCCAGTACGCCAAGAGCACCCATCTTGCCCATCTGAATGGCGGTAGCAGGGCTGGTGACCGAATCCATAGGAGCTCCGATAACCGGTACATCGAATTCATAAGCGTCGATCTGCCAAGACGTGGAGACGTCTTCGGGATCGCGGGTACGACGTGAAGGAACGATGGCTACATCGTCAAGCGCATAGCCGAGATGGGCTTTTTTACCCAAACCGATTTCAATTTCCTGAGACATGGTCTCCAGAGTATTGCCGGGGACGGACTCCCCCGGTTCTGTGTCCATATTCTCGAATGGTGGATTGTCTCGTTACAAACATGCGATATGACTAAGAGCATTCCGCGAAGAATCTATCAGGAGGAAGCATGGCCAAAATCAAGGTCGAAGGCACCGTTGTTGAACTTGACGGCGATGAAATGACCCGCGTGATCTGGAAGGACATCAAGGACAGGCTTATCCTGCCGTATCTTGACATCAATCTCGATTACTACGATCTGGGCATCCAGCATCGTGACGAAACCGATGACCAAGTGACCATCGACGCCGCCCACGCCATTCAAAAGCATCATGTAGGCGTCAAGTGCGCCACCATCACCCCTGATGAAGCTCGAGTCAAGGAATTCGGGCTGAAGAAGATGTGGAAGTCCCCTAACGGCACCATTCGCAACATTCTGGGCGGCACGATCTTCCGCGAGCCGATTGTGATGAGCAACGTGCCGCGTTTGGTTCCCGGCTGGACCAAGCCGATTGTGGTGGCTCGTCACGCATTCGGCGATCAATACAAGGCCACTGATTTCAAAGTCCCTGGCGCCGGTCAACTGACCGTCACCTTTACTCCCGAAGATGGTTCCGAGCCCATTCAGCATGTGGTATACAACTATGGGCCGGACGGCGGCGTGGCACAGGTGCAGTACAACGTGAACGACTCCATTCGTGGATTCGCCCGCGCATGCTTCAATTACGGATTGATGCGCCATTATCCGGTGTACCTGTCTACCAAGAACACGATTCTGAAGGCGTACGACGGCCAGTTCAAAGACATTTTCGCCGAAGTCTTCGAAACCGAATACAAGGACAAGTTCGCCGCTGAAGGATTGACGTACGAGCATCGTCTAATCGACGACATGGTGGCAAGCTCCCTGAAATGGCATGGCGGCTATATCTGGGCATGCAAGAACTACGACGGCGACGTGCAGTCCGATTCCGTGGCTCAGGGCTTCGGCTCGCTCGGTCTTATGACCTCTGTACTGATGACCCCGGATGGTCAAACCGTTGAGGCGGAAGCCGCTCACGGCACAGTGACCCGTCATTACCGTCGTTGGCTCAAAGGTGAGAAGACTTCCACCAACCCGATTGCGTCCATCTTCGCATGGACCGGCGGCCTCAAGCATCGCGCCGACTTGGATGGCACGCCTGAAGTCCGTCATTTCGCTGAAACGTTGGAGAAGGTCATTATCGATACCGTGGAAGGCGGTCAGATGACCAAGGATCTAGCCATGCTTATCGGTCCTGATGAACCGTGGCTGGATACCGAAGGCTTCATGAATGCGCTGGATGAGAACCTGCGCAAGGCACTTGCCTGATATTCCATCCCAGCATTGCTAGCCGCTCAGGCATCAATGCTCCCTGATTCATCCCGGATATATGCCGCTATCGTGCATGTATCCGGGATTTTTCATGTCCCCTCTACTACAATCGTGCCACAGTGCATTTGATTGATGTTGGCTACCCGCCAAGGAGGATTCGTACACTTATGGGGTTCGCACGACGTTCCGTCACCGTTGTTACCGCTATCGCCGCTTCATGCGCTATGGCGTTGTCCTTGACCGCGTGCACCTCAGAGACCGCCGAACAAACCGTCACCGGCAAAGATCAAACAACTGTAACCTCCGACTCCGTGGGAACCGTTGCTTTATTTACACCCTCTGATGGCATCACTTTGAATCAGCAGACGCCTTTGAACAAGTGGGCCAAACTGACGCCGGAATTGACCAACGCACTGACTGATTACGGATTCAAGAAGAAAAACGTGTCTCACACCACCTCCGACTCTCTTGATAAGCAGAGCCGAGCCATTCAGGATTATGTAGTCGATCATTTATCCGGCAAAAATAAATCCGATGATTCCGGCATTACTATCGAGCCTGAGAATATGACACTGCTAGTCGCCCCCGTGGTGCAAGCAGATGATTCGACTCGCCAATACGGTGATTATGTCAGCCAGGAATTGAATACCGATCAGGATGTCAGTGAGGGCTCCGCCAATGCTGACGATACCGACGGCCAATCAAACGATTCTTCGTCCGCCAATAATGCTGATAGCGGCACCTCCGATTCAGATGCTGAGGCAACGAATAAGTCAAATTCGGCAGGCGCCAGCTCCTCTGAAGACTCGGACGACTCGGACCAGACGCAAGCCGTGCAGAGGCTGGTGTCTTCGTTGAAGCTTGCCCAAGAATCGGGTATGCATGTGGTGCTGTTGGCCAATAGCATCGAGGGATACAAGCCGGATGCATTCGTGCAATTCTCCGACGCCCGCACCATTGGTCATCTTCAAGCGGAGAAGCTGGCGGCAAAGCTGGAATTGGATAAAGCCAGCAAGGATAATCCGAAGCATATTGAAGTGCTGCTTCCGTATACACCCACCGACCGTAGTGACACCAACGTGGACGACACGTTTGCCGAAGAAGCCTTCCAAGGAATCTGGCAAGTACTTGGCGCCTACTATCAAAAAGGTGTGGTAGTAAGCCCTTCGGGCACGCTGGATGGCACGTCCACGCAAAAGGATTGGCTGAACGTGGCTTACGACGCGAGCAAAAACGATGCCACCGCCAAGGAATTGGATAGTCGTCTCGAAACAGACGACGTGGATTCGACCCCTACCAGAATCGATGGCGTTATCGCCATGAATGATTATGTTGCCTCCGAAGTAGTCAAGGAACTGGATCAGCTGGGGTACACCGGTTCTGCGGCAGATATTAATCCTCAAATTACCATTGCCGGAATTGTAGGCAATATCGCAGGTAAAAAGGATCTGCAGCGCGAACAGGTGCCTGACCCCATCAAATCTCCCGAGAATGACGACACGAACGACGCCCACGGATCCAAAACCGACGACGACGCATCCGCTAAGGCCAAGGATTCCCAATGGCCTCTGGTTACCGGCTATGGCGCATATATTTCTTCCATTCCTTCCGTAGTCAATGGCAAGCAGTGGATGACAGGCATCGAAAATCGAGCTACATTGGCATCAGATATTGCCGAAATGTGCGGCAAACTGAACACCGGAGAAAACATCAGTTCACTATCCGCAGTCAAGAACACGGAAGTCGGAGGCATCAAGAAGGTGCCGACGCTGAACGAACCGGTACTTGCCGTGGGTGCCAGCAATCTCAAAGCAACACTGATTGACCCTGGATACATCACGCTTGCGGATGCAGGCCTGTGATGGTCTCCGCCGCTACTGCTTGAGCACGATTTTGCGTTCCACAGTGTAAAGCTCCGGATCAAGATAGTCATTGGAGCCTCGCTTTAAACCCCAGTGCAAGCAGCTGTCTTCACAGTGATCGGAATCACCACGAACCACGCCTATCGCATCGCCTGCAAGCACCGTGGTCCCAACAGACAGATCGGTGAGGGCCGGCTCAAAAGTTGATGTCACTCCCCCACGATGTCGGACACTCACCACATCCTTGCCACCCACTTTGCCCGCGAAACTTATCGTTCCGGCTCCGGGCGCCAAGATCACCTCCCCTGAACTCGTGCTCAGATCCAATCCGCGATGCCCAGCAGCCCAAGGAGTAAGCGGTTGATCGAACGAGTCAGCAACAATTGCATCATGTACAGGCCACGCAAATTGCGCCGAACATTGGGGAGCAGCACGCTGCTCCCATGTCGATAAATCAGTAAAATCAGCCAACACCAAACCGGATTGTTCCGCACTGCCCAATGGCGCACAAGAGCTATCCATGCCCTGCGAATACAATGCGTCACTGCTGCCATTAGCAAACGATATTCCAATCAATAGGGCCAGCAGCAGGCCTACCACCGAGGCAACTGCAACCGCAGCGTCAACCCTGGTCTGCTGTTCCTGAGCCTGCTGGCGCTCTTGTTCACGCTGCCGCATAGCTCGCCGCGCTGACTGCCGACGCCAATCAAACCAATATCCGTTCATTCGCCCGCCTTCTTTCTCTCTCCACTGATACAGGATCATCAATTCCCGGCACCGTTGCCGATACGTTCAACATTGAGGCATACGAAGCTCTGCTGTCCAGCGCAAACGGGTTATGTGGTTCTAGCTTGCCAAGTTATCCACATAAAGAAAAGCGTTTGGTAGAAGCATGCTGCCGAAATCCTCGTTTTGCACGGAAAAACTCGAGACCATAGAACAGCTCAATGGCATAATAAAGAACGATGAGCAATGCTGCAGCAGTATATCAGTGCAATGACGCAGCCTGATGGTGAGGAGAACCCAGATGAAGGTTTGCGAGGTTCCACTAAGCGTCAACCCGTTAAGCCAGAACAATATTGAACCAATCATCATGATTGGTGTGTCAGCAGGAGGCCTCGCCGCGACGCTGCTGCTCGCCTATCGGTTCCTGCGCAAGCCAAACGCATGGCGTGTTCACCCTAAAACGGCAGCATGGTACGTGGTGATTGCCGCGATCCAAATCTTCATTATGTCGACCATAGGTATGACCGTGAAATCCCTGCACAAAGGTGTTGCCAGACAAACCCTCGAGCAATCCTGTGGCATCTGGGGGATGCACACCAGCGGAGGCAAGGTGTTTGCATGGCTGGAAGACCCTGGATACCCCTATCTGTTCGGAGAAACACGCTATGGGCCGTTATGGTTCTATCAGGGAGGGAAAGCCGTCTCTGGCGGCGTTACTCTGCAAGGAGATACCGCAACCGTATACAGCGGCGACTACAAGGCCAACATCACAATCAATATACTGAACGCCGGCGAAACCATGCTGATCAATCTGTTCTTTATGGCGCTCATCATAATTCTGATGTTTGTCGTAGCTTATGCGATAGTAGGCAGCAACAAACCCATCGAAGACCAGCCCATAATGATATTCGTTACCTGGCTATGTGTCTTCATTGCTGCCCTTATGACAGGAATCAGCATTCCCGTGGTGGATGCTCGTTGGATGATTCCCACCACTATCGTGCTTCTTCTGGAAGACGCTGCAGCATTCGGCCTTCCATTCTGGTTATTCGCCCGGCTGCGTGCGAAGCATCAAAACTCATAGTGGCTCTGAAAAACAACGAGGCCCCTCCAAGCGGAGAGGCCTCAGATGAGCTCCTGCGACTGGGCTTGAACCAGTGACCGTCCGATTAACAGTCGGATGCTCTGCCAACTGAGCTACGCAGGAATATTTAATTTTTCATTCTGGACGTTCCCGACCAGATGAGCTCCTGCGACTGGGCTTGAACCAGTGACCGTCCGATATACGGTTCCGATTCAATGTCACTGTCGTAGGGCTTTCGACAACAGGTAGAGATAATACAGCCCGTTTGCTGATTCTCCAAATCGGCGTGTCTAATCGCTCGGTACTATTCGCGCTCTCTTGAATCTTCATTTCATCTATAACCGCTTCGATATATTTGACAGTCTGCGTAGAATTCTTTTTCTGACGGACGGCGACGATGCCGCCTCATCAGCGCGAAGGAGCGGTCATGCAGTACTGGACCACCAATCGTAGATGCATAATGCACGTCGAGCCACGCAAGGACTGGGCCGAACCGGTTGAACTGTGGATTGACTGGCTGAAGGCTTTGGGTCGCACGGACGATACGTTGCGAACCCGTTGGTATCAGATATCTCAGTTCTCCCGCATCGTTGACAAGCCGATAGCCGATGTCACCGAGGATGATCTCATATTCTATTTGGCAGGCATGGGCACCGAGGCCAAACGGGGAATGCGGAGCTGCGTCAAGGTTTTCTATCAATGGGCCGTCAGGCACGAATTGGCTGTCTTGAACCCCGCCGACGACGTGCCCTCTGTGCCCATGACCCTTCCGTCCGGGTTGATATGCCCCGAGGAAAGCATCGAACAGGGGCTCGCCTCCCCCGACCGCGATGCCCGCCTGGCCGTAATGCTTGGTGCCTTCTGCGGGCTGAGGCGCATCGAGATGACCCGCATCAATCTCGCAAACGACATAGAATCCGCCGAGGACGGCAAGTTGCTGCACATCCACGGAAAGGGAAACAAGGAACGAACCCTGCCCATCCCGTCAAAACTGGCTATCGCACTGGCGCAGCGAGACGGCACATGGTTGTTCCCGGGTGCGGTCGGCGGGCATTGCGGAGTTGATTACGTCGCCAAGCGAATCAAAACCGCCACCGGGTACCCATCCCACAGCCTGCGACGCCGTTTCGCAACTGCCGCCTACTATCGAAACGGGTGCAACATCGTTCTCGTCAGCAGAATGCTGGGGCACGCAAACATCGCAACCACCATGAGATACATAGGTCTTGTACAAGACGAGATGAGGAACGCCGTTGAATCCGCCGCACGCACCGATAGTAGCCTCACCATATCCACCAACCAAATCGTTGGCGCAGGAATAGCCACATACTCGTTGAGCACCGCGAGAATAGGATGAATCAGTCACTGTCTTCTTGCGATTGCTCGGAAACCTCTTCCTCGGGTTCGTACGTCCACTGATATCCGTAAGCGTTCAGGCCCTTGCGGGCCGCCTGACTGATATTGGATGGTACCGCTTGCGGTTTATGGTCTTCCTCACGCAGCCATCGTGAGGCCTCGCTGACCGAAACGAATCGCCGCGGTTCGAGGTCACCGCCAAGCCGTGTGACAGGACGGCTTCCATGAGGGCCTCCAGATTGGACTACGGTGGACTTGCGCCCAGAAGTCCTCGCCGCATTGATTTCTGCAAGCTGAACCTTCGCAGCGATGAGGTCCACAAGCAGTTTCTCGTTTAACCTGATATTCTCCAGATTCTCTTCCATAAGCTCAATCTGCTCGCGTATGGCATCAAGTCGTGAGCGCAGACAACCGATTTCCTTCATGTCCTTTTCCGACGGAGCAGGTTTCGCAGAGGATGCATCGTCTCTTCCAAGCCAGGGGCGCTCCTCCTGCATGAGATTCTTGACAGTGGTCTCATCGAGCAGCCACCTGCTTGCCTGTCCACCATCGGCCTTCCGCGCCTTGAGTCGTCCACGGTGGATGCGTTTCGCCAAAGCCGGGCTGCTGATTCCAGTCAAAGCGGATGCGGCGGCAAGCGTATATTCCTTCATATTTCGCTCAGACATGTCTTAGATTATCCAAAATGTCTTAGACAATTAGACGACTCCGGTTTAAAAGAGCTTTCAATATTTCCAGTTTTCGGTGTTTCGGTGTTTCGGTTTTTGGTGTGTTGGTGTTGGTTACACTGATGCGTATCGAAAGGCGAGGAAGGCGACCATGAGCGGCCGGGACGAAAACATGAACGAAAAAGAGAACGAGAACGTTATGAGCGAGAGCGAGAATGATATGAACGAGAGCGAGAACGAGAACGGGGCCGTTTCGATGCCGGTGCCGGCCGCGGGCGCGGATGGCGTGGGTGGCTCCTCCGTGGCCGCCTCCGCGGATGCTTCCGCGCCAGCTTCTTGACCCACTTGATACCCTGCAGCCTTGCCGGCTGCGATC
>NZ_JGZN01000009.1 GCF_000741715.1 Bifidobacterium saguini DSM 23967
TGGTGGTGAGCATGAAGTCCGGGCGGTAGTCCTCGGTGAGCTCGGTTTCGTGCACGGTAAGGCCGCGGCGTTCGGCGCCGGCCTTGGTGAGCCCCGAGGCGGCTAACGACAGATCGTAGAGCTGCACGGCGGAAGTAGCCTGCGTGCCCATGTACTTCACGGTCGGCTTCTCGATATTGCGGCCCACGAGAAGACCCTGACGAACCGCGTTGGTGGCCAGTGGAATGTAGTCGTGCTTGCCAGTCGGGTTGTAGAACACGGTGGTCGAATCGCCAGCGGCATACACGTCCGGCACAGAGGCCTGCATGTAATCATCAACGATGATGGCACCGTTCGGCAGCATATCCACCTTGCCCTTAAGCAGGTCGGTATTCGGCAGGAAGCCCACGGCGAGGATCGCCATCTCTGCCGTGTACTCGCCCTTTTCGGTGACCACGGTCACAGTGTTGTCCGGATTATTGCGGAATTCCACGACCTTCTGGCCAAGAGCCAGCGTCACGCCGTGCTCTTCGAACGCGGCGGCAACCTGATCGGTGATGGACTTATCGAAATTGTTGGCCAGCGGGCGGTCAAGGCCGTCCACCAGCGTGGTCTTGACACCGGTCAGACTGAACTGCTCGGCGATCTCAGCGCCGATATAGCCGGAACCAATCACCACTGCGGACTTGGCGGTCTTCGCCTTCTCCTTGATGGCGATGGCATGATCCCAGTTCTTGCACAGCAACACGTGCGGGCTGTCAATACCAGGAATCGGCGGAATCACTGGGCGAGAGCCGGTGGTCACAACGAGCTTATCGAAGGTGAGCGTTTCCTCAGGCGCGTCGGCGCCACCTTCTAGCGAACGATATATAAGCGTCTTGCCCACGGGGTCCACAGAAGTCACGTCGGTACGCATGTGCATGGTCGCGCCGGCCTGCGCCAGAGCCTCAGGGGAGGAATAGAACATCTTCTTTGGATCGGAAACATGGTCGCCGACCCACAGTGCGATGCCGCAGGAGAGGAAGGAGAGCGTGCCATTGCGCTCAAAAACGTGGACGGTCCAATCCGGATGCTCAGCGAGAATGGAAGTGGCGGCGAACGTGCCGGCGTGCGTGCAGCCGATGACGGCGACGGTGGTCATAAATGCTCCTTTGCTTGTGGCCTAGGCGTCAATTGCCCTGCCTCGAATCGTAGCGTAGAGGGCTGGAGAACGTTGCGGCTGGCAGTGTGAGGTAGGTTACATTTGCGCTGGCTCTGTTAACCCCCAATTGACATGCCCCTTTTTGGCTCCCTTTGCCAGGGGAGCTGGCGGCGAATCCGACTGAGGGGTAGTTCGCTGGAATCATGTCAAGCTTGGTTTAATAGATTCTTTGCGTTATCTGATTGTGACTGCGGTGCTTTTGAATTCCAACGTTCATAAAAGCACTGCAAAGTTTGGCTTCAGGCGCATTTCACCGAGTGCGCACATGGGTTATGGCAAACTAGACACTAGCGTTTTTTGAACCGCATGACTGAAGCAAGTGCATAGGAGAGTGGCGTGGCTGAGAATACGAATGATGTGCTGCATGTTGAGGGCGGCAAGCCGCTGAACGGCACCATCAAGGTGCGTGGCGCGAAGAACTTCGTGAGTAAGGCTATGGTGGCCGCGTTGCTCGCGCCGGGCAAGTCCGTACTGAAAAATGTGCCAGAGATTCGCGACGTGCATGTGGTGTCTGACCTGCTGCGTCTGCATGGCGTGGATGTGGATGTGGACGGCGCCAAGGGCGTGGTGACCATCGACGCCTCCCATGTGCAGTTGGCCGACGTGGCCGACGTGGACACGCTGTCCGGCTCCTCTCGCATCCCGATCTTGTTCTCCGGCCCGCTCGTGCACCGCTTGGGTGAGGCGTTCATTCCGGCGCTTGGCGGTTGTGCTATCGGTGGCCGTCCGATCGACTTCCATCTGGAAACCCTGCGCAAGCTTGGTGCCACGGTGGACAAGGAGCACAAGGACGGCATCCACATCACCGCTCCGGACGGCCTGCACGGTGCGAAGATTCACCTGCCGTACCCGTCCGTGGGCGCTACCGAGCAGACGCTGCTGGCCGCAGTGCTCGCCGAAGGCAAGACTGAGCTCTCTGGTGCCGCAATCGAACCTGAAATCATGGATTTGGTGGCCGTACTGCAGAAGATGGGCGCAATCATTTCCGTGGATGTGGACCGCACGTTCCGCATCGAGGGTGTCAAGGAGCTCAAGGGTTTCACCCACACCTCGCTGACCGACCGCATCGAGGCCGCCTCCTGGGCGTCCGCCGCACTCGCCACCCACGGCGACATCTTCGTTAAGGGCGCAACCCAGCCGGAGATGATGACCTTCCTTAACGTGTTCCGCAAGGTTGGCGGCGAGTTTGACGTGACCGACAAGGGCATTCGTTTCTGGCATCCGGGTGGCGATCTGCACCCGGTGGCTATCGAAACCGACGTGCACCCTGGTTTCATGACCGACTGGCAGCAGCCGCTCGTGGTGGCCCTGACCCAGGCGAACGGCCTGTCGATCGTGCACGAGACCGTGTATGAGAACCGTTTCGGCTTCACCAAGCCGCTCGTGCAAATGGGGGCCACTATCCAGCTGTACCGCGAGTGCCTCGGCTCCCTGCCGTGCCGTTTCCAGCAGCGCAACTACAAGCACTCCGCTGTGATCTTCGGACCCACCCCGCTGACCGGCCGCGACATCGACGTGCCGGATTTGCGTGGCGGCTTCAGCCATCTGATTGCTGCACTGGCGGCCAAGGGCCCGTCCAATGTGCAGGGCATCAGCCTGATTGACCGTGGCTACGCCGACTTCCGTGGCAAGCTTGAAGCCCTTGGCGCCGACTTCGACTAATACGATGGACTGATTTGCAATGGCTCTCTTCGAAAGAAGAGAGCCATTTTTTAATCCGCGAATCGTTGCGCAAGACGCACAGAAACCAGTGCGCCGAGTCCCAGCAATCCAGCTGAAATCAGCAGCACTGCAGCTACTGGCATATGATCAAATGCCCAGCCGTAGGCCATTTGGCCCAATGGTTGCGCGCACATACTAATGGCGGCCACCATCGCCATCACTTTGCCGGTCATCGCATCCGGCGTATTGAGCTGAATGGTGGGCAGTGCAATCAGATTCGAGAAACAGCTGGCGATCATCGTGCCGAACGTGAAGCCGACCAGTACAATCAACTTCATCCAAGCGGACACCGGCAACAGGAACACTAAGCCTTGCGGCAGCAGTGATAGTGCCAGCGCGACCATAGACAGCGGAAACTTGCGCATCGTGAGTTTCGCGGCAAAGAAGCCGGCGACAAACGCGCCAATCACCCCGGAAACACCAACCAAACCATCGGCAACACCATACACCGTGGCATCAAAGCCGAGCACTGTGCGGATGATATACGGGAATCCAACTGCTGCATTGCCAATGATTACAAAGTTCAACCCAGCAGCGAACAATAGCAGCGCGAACACATTCGGGCGATCCTTGATGAGGAATCGGATGCCGGCCTTGAGGTCTTCGAGTGGGGTTGGCAGCTCCTCAGTACCTCGGTCTGGTGCAGCCAATCGGATGAAGCATTCGAGTGTGGCGGCACCAGCAAAACTCACGATGGCAATGGTCATCATTGGTTGAATGCCGGTCAAGGAATAAAGCACGCCGCCGAGGAAACTGGGCAGTAGCGAGCCGAGCTGCTGCACCTGATTGACGACGGCCATCGCTTTGCGCAATGTGCTTTGCCCGTGTTCGCGGAACATTTGGGGGAGTGCGGCTTGCACGGTCGGGGTTTCGAACGCGCCGAGTATGGCGAGTAGCACTTGCATGGTGCCGATAGCCACAAGGCTGAAACCGATGGTGGCGAAGACGAGCGCGCTTGCCAGTACGAGGGCGGCGGATATGGCATCGAGCGCCACCATGATGGTGCGGCGATTCATCCGGTCGGCGAGGACGCCGCCGAATGGGGAGAGGATGATGGTGGGGACGACGGATATGGCCAGGATGGAGGCGAACACGGTGGCGGAGCCGGTTTCATCCAAGACCCACATGGCCATTGCGAAACGCAGCATCAAGTTGCCGAACAGTGAGATGCCTTGACCGGCGACGAGGAGAATGAAGTCGCGGCTCAAGAGTGGGGAGGTGAGTCGTTGAGACTGGAGGTGGGGTGAATAGGGTGACATAGTGACTTCTTCAGTGGCTGTTGAGTGGTTGGATTGATTGACTTTGGCGGCCGTGGGGCTGGTGCCGACCTTTTAGCGCAAGAAATTCGGGAAAATAGCCGCATCGTCCCGAATTTCTTGCACTGAGTGGTTGTCAGTGCAAAGAATTTGGGGAATATGCCTTAACCTCCCGAATTTCTTGTACTGGGTGCCCCTCAGTGCAAGAAATTTGGGAAAGGGGATAAGGTATCGGGGTCAGTTATGGGGCTTCTGTTTGGGACTTTGATTATCGAATTGGGCGTAAAAGTCGGTGGTGAGGTTGATGAGGTCATCGTTGAAGACGGGGATGTTGATGGCATTGAGCATTGTGGCAAGGCACTGGATACGATGCTTGAGCTCGGCCCGTGTTGCTGGATAGAAGCGAGTGAGCAGCCAATAATTGGCGAGTAAGGAGATGAGCTCGGCGGCTTCTTGCGGATATTCGGTAGGGATGGAACCGTCGCGCATACCTTCCTCGATAATGGGCAGCCAGTGTTTGGGCAGTTCAGTGGCCCAGAAATTCAGGTTCGACGCAAGCGTGGTGGGATCGTCGAGGAAGGGGAGCCCTGCCTCATTGAGTTTCTGATGCTCCTCATTATTAATGGCGACAGTGAAAAGCGCGCGCAATTTTTGCAGACCGTTGAGATCATTGCGGGCCATAATGCGGTCGCGCTCGCCTTGGCTATAGTCCCAATCTGTGCTATTGAGTCGGTCGAGGATTGCCTCTTTGGACTTGAAATGATGATAGATTGCGCCTTTGGAAAGGTCGCCGAGACGGTCCACGATGTTTTGGATAGAGGTTTTCTCGTAGCCTTTTTCCATGAACAGGTCGCGCGCGGCCTCGAGAATGCGCCGCTCGGTGACTTCTGGATGTGCGTTGCGCGCCATGTGCGGTCTCCTTTCGCGAACTTCTTGTTCTGTACTGGCTCGCACTATACATACCGTCGGTCGGTATGTATAGGCGTGCGGCGAGCCTGACTGTGGGGCAATGGCTTAGGAACAGCGATAATGCAGCGGTATGTATAAGCAAAGGAATGATGCGGCGAACAAGAGATAGTTCAAAGGTGACTTCGTTACGCTGCCGACTTGCCCAGTTCGCGTATGAGCGCAGAGATGGGGCTGAGTTTCTTGACGATGATTTATTCACCAACTTGGGGTCGCGGACACTGTCTGTGTTCTCGGTATCCTTAGAAGAATGAGCCCTGAAGCGTTAAGTGAACTGATTTCCAAGATTGCCCACAACCTCGTCGCAGCCGGTCAAGCCGGCACGTTGACCGACGAGCTGATTCCGCCCGTAGAAAAGCTGACCGTGATGCGCCCGAAGGACCGCGCACACGGCGACTGGGCCTCCAATATCGCCATGCAGCTGGCCAAGAAAGCTGGCATGAAGCCGCGCGACCTGGCCGAGCCGTTCGCCGCCGCGCTCGCTGAAGCCGATGGCATCAAGTCTGTGGAAGTGGCCGGCCCCGGCTTCATCAACATCACCCTTGATTCCGCTTCCGCTGCAGCCGTGGTCGATCAGGTGCTGAACGCGCCTACCGATGAGCGTGGCATCTCCACCTATGGTCGCAACAATCACCTGTCCGGCAAGACTTTGAACCTTGAGTTTGTCTCCGCCAACCCCACCGGTCCGATTCATATCGGCGGCACCCGCTGGGCCGCCACCGGTGACTCGATGGCCCGCGTGCTCGAAGCCAACGGTGCCAAGGTGGTGCGTGAATACTACTTCAACGACCACGGTGAGCAGATTAACCGCTTCGCCAAGTCATTGGTCGCTGCTTGGGCGCACGACAACAACCTGGGCGAAGCCGGTTACCAGACCGAAACCCCGTTCGATGGCTACAAGGGTGCTTACATCGATGAAATCGCCCGCCGTGTGGAGGCTGAAGCCAAGGCCGACGGCGTGGATCTGACCGCTCTGCAGCATGAGGACCAGGGCTTGAACGCTGACGGCGAACCGATTGGCGAGTCCGATTCCGAAGTGCGCGAGGAGTTCCGCAAGCGCGCTGTACCGATGATGTTCGATGAGATTCGCAAGTCCATGAAGGACTTCCGCGTGCACTTCGACGTCTGGTTCCACGAGAACAGCCTGTATCAGGACGGCGAAGTCGATCGTGCCATCGAAGTGCTGCGCGAACGCGGCGACATCTACGAGAAGGATGGCGCCACCTGGTTCGAATCCACCAAGCACGGTGACGACAAGGATCGCGTGATCCTGAAGTCCAACGGCGAATTCGCCTACTTTGCCGCCGACATTGCCTACTACTGGAACAAACGTCACCGCTCCACCGATCCGGCCGACGTGGCCATCTACATGCTCGGCGCTGACCACCACGGCTACATCGGCCGCATGATGGCCATGTGCGCCGCCTTCGGTGACAAGCCGGGCGAGAACATGCAGATCTTGATCGGCCAGCTGGTCAACGTGCTGAAGGACGGCAAGGCCGTGCGCATGTCGAAGCGCGCCGGCAATGTCGTTACCATCGACGACCTGGTCGAAGCCATCGGCGTGGACGCATCCCGCTATTCGCTGGCTCGCACCGACTACAACTCCCCGGTGGATATCGACCTGAACCTGCTCGCCTCCCACTCCAACGACAACCCGGTGTACTACGTGCAGTACGCTCACGCTCGTTCCTGCAACGTGGATCGCAATGCTGAGGCCGCAGGCATTTCGTACGAGGGCGCTGACCTGAGCCTGCTTGATACCGAGGCTGATGGTGAGGTGCTCGCCGCGCTCGCCCAGTGGCCGGCACTGGTGACTCTGGCCGGCGACGCTCGTGCCCCGCACCGCGTGGCCCACTATCTCGAGGATCTGGCCGCCGCCTACCACAAGTGGTACAACGTCGAGCGCGTGGTTCCGATGGCCCTGACCGATCCGGAAACCCGTGGTGATGATGAGACTCGCAAGGCTCTCGAGATTGCCAAGAACCCGGAGCCGGCTCGTGCCGCTGCGCGTCTGAAGCTCAACGATGCTGTGCGCAACGTGATTGCTGCTGGCCTCGACCTGCTCGGCGTTTCCTCCCCGGAGAAAATGTGATGGCCTGACGGCGTTCTGACTCTTTCATTGGCTCCCCTCAGTCACTTTCAGTGACAGCTCCCCTCAGGGAGGGGAGCCAATTTACGTATCTATAGCGCCCCTCTTTGAGGGGAGCTGGCCGCGTAGCGGACTGAGGGGAGTTCTTGTAAAGGACCTGCATTATGCCTATTACTCCGATTTGGCCGGCTGCTACGGCCATCAACGCTGACGGTGCCATTGAATTTCATGGTCGTACCGCTGAATCACTCTTGGATGAGTTCGGCTCGCCGCTGTACCTCATCGACGCCGACGAGGTCAACGAGCGCGCACATCACTTTGTGCGTGCGGCGGCCAACGCCTTCAACAATTCCACCACGCATGTGAGCTTCGCTGGCAAAGCCTTCCTTTCCAAGGAAATCGTACGACTCGTGCTTGCAGCCGGCATGTATGTGGACACTTGCACGATGGGTGAGATGAAAATCGCCCTCGCTGCGGGCGCGCCCGGCCGTCGTCTGGTGCTGCATGGCAACAACAAGTCGGATGAAGAAATCACATTGGCTATCGAGCAGGGCTTCGCCAAAATCGTGGTCGACGAACCCGAGGAGCCTCAACGCATCGCCGCCATTGCTCGTAAGCTCGGCAAACGCGCACGCGTGATGCTGCGTGTCACCGTGGGCGTGCACGCGGGCGGTCATGAGTACATTTCCACCGCTCACGAGGACCAGAAGTTCGGCGTACCGCTGCTGCCAGCTGGTGCGGATGCCGCAGTACTGGATACGGCGCTCAAAGATCTCGCAGATGTGACTCCTGCGGTCACCAATGCGCGATTTGCTGAGCACGCGGATGCTGCTGAGGCAGCGGGTACCGTTGGCCACAAGGGCGAACGCAAGCTGCAATACGACCTGAAGTACCCGTACGACCTCTCCCACGAGCAGATTTCCGAGAAGGACAAGGCGCTAGCCGAGGCGATGACCGCCATCGCAGACGGCCCAGCCATCGCTGTTTTGAAGACCATTCTGGCCAATCAGGACGTGCTCGAACTGGTGGGTGCACATTCGCACATCGGCTCCAACATCCACGATGCCGACGCGTTCATCCAGGCCGGCAAGCGCATGATGCTGCTGCGCAAGACTCTGTACGCTACCGACGCGTTCACGCTGCCGGAAATCGACTTGGGCGGCGGCTACTCCGTGGCATATACGGACGGCGAGGATTCGATGGACATCGACGTGGAGCTCGCCCGTCTTGCCGATGCCGTGGCCTCCACGAACCGTGCACTCGGTATGCCGGCACCCGCTATCAGCTTCGAGCCGGGGCGCTACATTGTAGCTCCGGCCGGTGTGACCCTGTATCGCGTGGGCACCATCAAGCATGTGAACCTGAGCGATGCCAAGGATTCCACGGGCAATCCGATTAGCGAACGTGTGTACGTGTCTGTGGATGGTGGCATGTCTGACAATATTCGCCCGGCTCTGTACGATGCCGATTACACCGCACGCTTGGCGAATCGCAAGGGTTCTGATGAGACGATGCTGGCTCGCGTGTGCGGCATGCACTGCGAATCCGGCGACATTGTGGTGCACGAGGTGCATCTGCCCGCCGACTTGAAGCGCGGCGATATTCTCGCCGTACCGGTGACCGGTGCGTACGGTCGCACGATGGCCTCCAACTACAATCAGGCGCTGATTCCGGCCGTCGTGGGGGTTTCTGAGGCAGGTGCGCATGTGATGCTGCGCCGCCAGACCGTGGATGACCTGCTGGATCTCGACGTCAGCGAGTGAATGGACGATTTCCGGCTGCTGTAGGAATCAGTCCGTACAATGGCCGTGGGATATAGCAGCTTGTTTTGGAAGGATTTGAAGTGGCAGAACTGAACGAAACTCCGATTCGCGTAGGCCTGCTGGGTGCCGGCACGGTTGGCTCCCAAACTGCTCGACTGATTGTTGAGCAGAAGGACGAGCTTTCCGCTCGCATCGGTCGCCCGATTGAATTGACTGGCGTGGCCTGCCTCGACCCGAAGGAAACCGAAAAGTTCCCGTGGATCGACCAGTCCATCGTCACCACCGATACGATGAGCGTGGCCACCAATTCGGATATTGTCATCGAACTAATCGGTGGCACCACCGTGGCTCGCAAGTTCGTGCTCGCCGCCATCGAATCCGGTGCCTCCGTGGTTACCGCCAACAAGGCGCTGCTGGCCAAGTATGGTCCGGAGATTTACGCTGCCGCTGAAGCTAAGGGCGTTGACATCTACTTCGAAGCTGCTGTGGGTGGTGCGATTCCGTTCCTGCGCCCGCTGCGCGAATCCCTCGTGGGCGACAAGGTGACCAGCATGCTGGGCATTGTCAACGGCACCACCAACTACATCCTCGACGAGATGACCACCAAGGGTCTCCAGTTTGATGATGTGCTGAAGGACGCTCAGGCCAAGGGATACGCCGAAGCTGACCCGACCGGCGACATCGAAGGCTATGATGCCGCGAACAAGGCTGCCATCATGGCAACCCTCGGCTTCCATACTTCCGTGACCATCGATGATGTATCTGTGGAAGGCATCACCAAGATTACCGCCGACGATATCGCTGCAGCCACTGCCGAGCACAAGGTCATTAAGCTGCTCGCCGTGGTGGAGAACGGTGAAGCCGGCGTGTCCGCTCGCGTCTACCCGGCATTGATTGATGAGTCTCATCCGCTGGCTTCCGTGCACGGTTCCTTCAACGCTGTGTTTGTCAAGGCCGAGGCTGCCGACGATCTGATGTTCTACGGCCGTGGTGCCGGTGGCGCTCCGACCGCTTCCGCAGTGGTCGGCGATGTGGTGACCGAAGCTCGCCATATTGCAGCCGGTTGCACGGGTCCGTCCATTCCGCTGTACAAGAACCTACCCAAGGCTCCGATTAATGCATCCAAGGCCGCATTTGCAGTGCGATTCCTGATTCATGACAAGCCGGGCGTGCTGGCCGCCATCGCCGCCGAGTTCGCCAAGAACGGTGTCTCCATCAACGGTGTGAACCAGGATTTGAAGCCTACGATGACCGACCCTGGTTACGACGGCGAGATTCAGCAGCTGCGTATCGTGACCCACCTGACTGACGAAGAGACGCTGCGCGAAACCGTCAAGGCTGTGCAGGCGCTCGACTTCGTGACCGGCGAGCCGTCCATCCTGCGCGTGCTGGACTGACTGAAAGCCCGGTGGGCTTCCAGCAGCAGTGATAAGTGTTGTATGTAGTGCGATTGTTGGTGCGGGTAGAAATGGCTCCCTCTGATGAGGGAGCTGCCAACGAAGTTGGCTGAGGGAGAGAGGCGAGAGTACTGCTGTAATCTCTCCCTCAGTCTCGCTTATGCTCGACAGCTCCCTCGTCAGAGGGAGCCGAAAATGGAGACATATATGAATTCAATGTGTTCACAGGTGCGCGTGCGCGTGCCAGCCACGTCCGCCAATCTTGGCTCCGGCTTCGACACCGTGGGCTTGGCGCTCGACTACCACGACGAGCTCACCTTCACGCTGAACCCGGACCCCACGGACGGCATCGCCCATGTGTTCATCCACGGTGAAGGCGAAGATACCTTGCCGCGCGACGAAACGCATCTGGTGGTCTCCACCTTCCGCCGTGCCTGTGCCACCTTCGGCCTAGGCCGTATCGGCTTCACGCTTGAAGCCACGAACAACATTCCGCAGGCTCGCGGCATGGGTTCCTCAGCCGAAGCCATCGTTGCCGGTATCGCAGCTGCCGCCGCGTTCGCACAACCCGGTGAGCTGAATCGTCCGGCTATCTTTGACATGGCCGCGCAGATTGAGGGCCACCCGGACAATGTGGCTCCGGCCGTATTCGGTGGTCTCACGGTTTCCTGGGATTTCGCTACGGCCGAAGGCGTCGGTTCCGTGGCCATCCCCGGTGGTGAGCCGCTGCACGGTGGTTTCCACACCGTCAACTACCCGGTTGACCCGGCCATCACTGCGGCCGTGTTCGTGCCGGATTATGAGCTTTCCACTGAAAAGGCACGTCAGGCGTTGCCTAAGGAAGTGCCGCATAAGGACGCGGTGTACAACGTGTCTCGCGTTGGGCTGCTGCCGGCTGCAATGAACCCGGTCGTGCTTGCGCAGGCCGAGGCTCAGGGTGGTGCCGATGCGTTGGGCGGAAACTCTGCTGGCGCTGCCCAGGTGACTCCGGCCGCGTTCGCCACTGCGGCAGCGCAGGCCAATGCGTTGTTGTTTACGGCTACGCAGGATCGACTGCACCAGCCGTACCGCACGCCGCTGATGCCGCCGTCCGCCGAACTGATTGAGACGTTCCGTGCCAAGGGCTATGCCGCCGCTGTTTCCGGTGCTGGCCCATGCGTGCTCGTGCTGCACTACGGTAATACACGCGAAGCCATCGACCAGGTGGCCGCCACCCAGCTGGCATCCGGCCACTGGCGCGTACTGCACCTGCCCATCAACACCAAGGGCGTTGAAATCGAACGCCGTTAGTTGCGCTGGTGGTTGGACTGACACATCCCTCTGTCATTCAAAGACATCGCGATAGACACTAAGTATGCAGATGAACGAAAGGTCCGCATACTTAGTGTCTGTTTTAGTATGGAAATCCTCACTATGTATGCGGGATTATGGCCGAGCTGCATACATAGTGATGGTTTTGACGCGATAATCCTCACTATGTATGCGAGAACATGGTTGGGACGCATACTTAGTGTCTTTTGTAGGTGCACGATGATGCTGCTCGCGGCGGTATTGCGCACCTGCAATGCCCGCGCCCATCCATACAATGCAAAGTAGTAACCGAAGCCAGGAGGGTCTATGTCTATTCCGCTGATTCTTGCGTCTCAGTCCAAGCCGCGCCGCGATGTGTTGTATGCGGCTGGCATCTGCCCCACGATTCGCGTCTCCCATGTGGACGAGCCGGCAGCGCTTGAGGCCACGGCAGCCAAGGCTGGGGTTACTGTTGACGATTTGACTGTGAAACAACGGGTGATGATTCTGGCCGAAGCCAAGGCGCAGGCTGTACATCGCGCATACCGTGACGTGGCCGATACTGCGGCGGCTGCGACCGGCAACCGAGTGATTGCTTACCCGCTTAGAGCTGCGGAAGTTGAGGCTGACGCTACGGTAGTTTCGGATTCTGCCATTGATTACTCTTCCGACCGCATTGCCACCACCCGCGACTTCTCCGGTGTGAATATGCCGACTGTCACCGAGCCGATTTCCAATATCATCGCTTTGCAGCCGGGACTTACTCGCGCTACTGTTGGGCCGCTCATCATCGGTTGCGATTCAATGTTCCTGATGGACGGTGAATGCTACGGTAAGCCGCACAGCGCAGAAATTGCACGCGAACGCCTACGTACAATGCGCGGTAACAGCGGCGAACTGTGGACCGGCCACTGCATTATCGATTTCGCTACCGGCCGCGTGGCCCGCGGTGCCAGCCGCGCCACTGTGCATTTCGGCGACTTCTCCGATAAAGACGTCGAGCGCTACATTGCCACTCGTGAGCCGCTGGAAGTGGCTGGTTCGTTCACGTTGGAAGGCTTCGGTGGTGCATTCATTGACGGTATTGAAGGTGACCCGCATGGCATCATTGGCATCAGTCTGCCATTACTGCGCAAGCTTGCCGCCGAACTGGGCGTTGAATGGACTGATTTGTGGAATGTGCAGCGCGGCGAGATTGCACCTGAATCCGCGGACGCTGCTGGCATCGCTATGGCGGGAAAGGATAACTTGCCACCTGTGGAAAACGTACATCAGCCCGGTGATGGTTGGGTGGACTGCGCATGCGGTCGCAAGCATTGGGGTACGAATGGTGCTTCGGGCATACTGCTGGCGCGCCGCGATTCGGCAACTGGCAAGGTGACGTATGTGGTGATGCAGCATCGCGCCGCATGGAGTGCTGAGGGCGGTACTTGGGGCATTCCCGGTGGCGCTACGGCAGATGGCGAGTCGCCGATTGAAGGTGCGTTGCGCGAAAGTTACGAAGAAGCGAACATCATGCCTGAGGATATCGAAGTGGTCGGCTCCTACCGCGAAGACCACGGCAATTGGGCATACACCACGGTGTTCGCGTTCGAGAAGCCTGGTCACCACGTTGATCCGAAGGCCAATGACGATGAGAGCATGGAGATCTGCTGGGTGCCGATCGACGACGTACCCAACCGCAAGCTATTGACCGCCATGAAAACCGACTGGCCCCGCTTCGCTGCTCGCCTTGAGGAGTTGGCTGAGGAATTAAACTGCAGATAGTCCGAAGTCATCTGTATTGGTTGCGTAGCCACTAGTCCTGTCGAATTTCGCTTTGTTTACGGAATTCCATGGGGGAAATGCCGTTTTTTCGTTTGAATGCGGCGCAGAACGAGCTGGTGTCGGTGAAGCCGCATTCCTCGCAGAGTTGCCGCAGTGAAATATCCGAATTGATCAAACGATATTTCGCCGCATGCATGCGGGCGTCCAGTACGTAGGCATACGGTGTGTACCCGGTCTCCTTCTTGAAGACGCGAATGAAGTGGTATTCACTCATATAGACCAACCCGGCCAGCTCGGCCACGGTCAGTGGCTCGTTCAGATGATTGGCTATGTAGGCCAGCACGCTCTCGATGGCGTGCGGGCCGCGTCGGGCTGTGAGACTGGAGACTCCACTGGCAACTGAGCCTGCCGTGTCAACTGGAGCGGACGCCGCATCGTCTGCTCCCAATGCAAACTCAGTGAGCACATCCGTAATGTACTTCGCCATCAATGGTTCCGAAATACGCGCGGCCATATGGAAGGTCTCGTAAATTTTCGTCAACTGCGTGATTGCATACCCCGGCTCGCGCAATGAGAACACCGTGCCGAGTCGTTCATGAATCAGTTCGTAATAAGCGCGTGCGGTAGGGCCATCGAAGTGCAACCACAGCACGTCGCTGTCTTCTGAAGTGCTGTAGGAATGATGGGCATAGCAATCAACTAGCACGAAGTCCCCGGCGGAAGCATGCTGCGCACTCTCGCCGAACTTCGACACCACATCGAACGAGCCGGAGCGGATTGCCATGATCAGGAAACTGTCGAACGAGCTGCGCTCCTGCCGGTAGCCGGCCTTGTAATGGAAGAACCCCGCGCGCAACGGGTGCAGAAACGTGCGCAGCGCCGTTTTGCTGGGTGTATAGATATAGAATTCCGAGCCTTCGTTTTCGATGCCGTGCTCCGCTGGTTTCATCGCCGCCTCCTTGCGTCGAGCTGTGTTGAGCCACCGCGTTCAGCAGTAGCTGTCAAATAGCAATTATTTCATATTGAAGAACAATTACTCTAGATGTCAACGATATTTTCGGCCATAGACTAAAGGCAATCAATCAAAAGATTGTGGTTCGCAAGAACCAATAAAGAACGCAACAAACGGTAAACACTACAACGAAGTGGAGCAATCATGGCCGTTACCATTCAAGACACCGTCATCACCATCCCGACCTACGGGATCGGAGCTGCGGACAAGAACCCGCAGTTCATCGAAAAGCGCGTCTACCAGGGCAGCTCGGGCCGCGTCTACCCATACCCGGTGATCGAAACCATCAGCGACGAAAAGCACGACAAAGCCTACAAGGCCGTGATTATTGAGAACGAATACCTCGAAATCACCGTGCTGCCCGAACTTGGCGGCCGCATCCAGTACGCCAAAGACAAAACCAATAACTATGACTTCGTCTACCGCAACGATGTGATCAAGCCGGCGCTCGTGGGCCTAACCGGACCGTGGATCTCTGGTGGCATTGAATTCAACTGGCCGCAGCATCACCGTCCGACCACCTACTCGCCAGTGGACTACGACATCAAGGACCTGCCGGACGGCGGTAAGGCTGTGCTGTGCCATGATACCGATCAGATGTACGGCACCCAAGTGGTCACTACGATTGCTCTGCACCCAGGCAAGGCCTACATCGAAATCACCGCGCAGTTGTACAACGGCACTGCATTGCCGCAGACTTTCCTGTGGTGGGCCAACCCGGCCGTGCCGGTCAACGAGCACACCAAAACCGTGATGCCGCCGGACGTGACCGCAGTCATGGATCACGGCAAGCGCGACGTCTCTCGCTACCCGATTGCCACTGGCACCTACTACAAGCACGATTACTCGCGCGGTGTGGACATCGGCCGCTACAAGAACGTGCCGGTACCGACCAGCTACATGGCCGCACATTCTGACTACAACTTCGTTGGCGGCTACGATTTCGGCGTGGGCGCAGGCATCCTGCATGTGGCCGACCACCACGTAAGCCCCGGCAAGAAGCAGTGGACCTGGGGCAACGGTGATTTCGGCCGCGCCTGGGACCGCAATCTGACCGACGCGAACGGCCCATACGTGGAGCTGATGACCGGCGTCTTCACCGACAACCAGCCCGACTTCACGTGGCTGAAGCCCTACGAAGGCAAGATCTTCACCCAGTATTTCATGCCGTACAAGGCCGTGGGGCAGGTCAAGAACGCGTCCATCAACGCCGCCGTGAACCTGGAAATCGGCCCGGAAGACACGTTCGGTTCGGCCGGCGAAACCGAGGGCATCGAAGCCCAGGGGCTGAAGGCCGGTCAGGGCCGCGTCACCGTGTACGCCACCAGCGTGTACGAGAACGCTACCGTGACCGTGACCACCAAGAGTGGCAAGACGCTGTACGCCTACACCGGAGCGATCAGCCCGAACGATACCGTGCGCGCCGAATTCGAAACCGGTGAGACCCCGGCCACTGAAATCACCGCAACCGTAGCGGACGCTAACGGCACCGTGCTCATCGACTACACCCCTAGCCCCAAGAAGATTGACAAGCTGCCCGAACCGGCCAAGGCCGCCGACGATCCGGAAAAGATTGCCACCAACGAGGAGCTGCTGCTCGCCGGCCTGCACCTGGAACAGTACCGTCACGCCACCTACATGCCTGACCCGTACTATCTCGAAGGTCTGAAGCGCGATCCGGAAGACGCCCGCATCAACAACGCGTATGGCCGTCTGCAGCTGCGCCGCGGTGTGTTCAAGTGCGCCGAAGCCCACTTCCGCACGGCGATCAAGCGCCTGACCAAGCACAACACCCAGCCGTATGACTCCGAACCGCACTACAACCTCGGCTTGGTCCTGTTCCTGCAGGGCAAGTACGACGAGGCATTCGACGCCTTCTTCAAGGCAACCTGGGATGATACGCAGAAGGAGCGCGCCTTCTTCTACATGGCCGCCATCGCCGCCCGCCGAGGCGACTTCGCGGACGCGCTGGAGTATGTGAACAACGCACTGACCCGCAATACGATGAACATCAAGGCCCGCGGGCTGAAGGCTTACGTGCTGCGCAAGCTCGGACGTACAGATGAGGCTGCCACGGCGCTCGCCGAGAACCTAAACATCGACGAGTTCGACTTCGTCTCCGGTTACGAGCGCGTGCTCGCCGGGGGAGAGGCGGCCGAACTGGAACGCCTGATGCGCGGTTTCTTTGAAAACTACCTGCAGGCCGCTCGCGATTATGTGCTGTTCGGTGCCTACGAGGAGGCATTGGGCTTGCTTGCCAAGGCCGATCAGTCGAAGCCGATGGTCAAGTACTACGAAGGCTACTATCTCGCCGAACTCGGCCGCGAGACGGAAGCCAAGGCTGCGTTCGAAGCCGCCGAGGCCGCGCCGAGCGACTACTGCTTCCCGAACAAGCTGGAGGATATCGCGCCACTCGAGAAGGCCATCGAGGTAGTCGATGGCGCCAAGGCCCCGTACTACCTCGGTTGCCTCTACTACGACAAAGTGCAGGCAGACAAGGCCATCGCACTGTGGGAACAGTCGCGCGACCGCGATCCGGAATTCCCGACCGTACACCGCAACTTGGCGCTTGCCTACTACAACAAGCGCGGTGATGCGGCTGCCGCCAAGGTTGAAATCGAACAGGCCTACGCGCTCGACGAATCCGATGCCCGTGTGTTCCTCGAAACCGACCAGCTGCACCGCAAGATCGGCTGGACCTACGCCCAGCGCCTCACCGAGTTCGAAAAGCATCTCGACGTGGTGGCCAAGCGCGACGACCTATTCATCGAATACCTGACCGTGCTCAACCTGACCGGCAACTACGCCAAGGCCTACGAGCTGATGAGCCAGCGTCGCTTCCACCCGTGGGAGGGTGGCGAAGGCAAGATCACCGGCCAGTACCGCATCGCACTGACCCTGCTCGCCAAGGATGCGATGGCAGCCGGCGACTGGGCCAAGGCCAAGGAACTGCTGGTCAAGACGCTCGCCTACCCCAAGAACCTGGGCGAAGGCAAGCTCGAAGGCCAGAAGGACAACGACATCCACTACTACCTCGGTGTGGTGGAGCGCCACCTCGGCAACGAGGAAGCCGCCCGCGCCGAATTCCGCCAGGCTACCATCGGTCCGGATGAGGTGAAGGGCGCCATGTACTACAACGACCAGCCCGCCGAAATGATCCTCTTCCAAGGTCTCGCCCACAAGGCGCTCGGCGAGGAAGGCCCGGCCAACGCCCGCTTCTACCGTCTGCTGGACTACGGTGAGCAGCATCTTGACGATCAGGTCAAGATTGACTACTTTGCCGTCTCGCTGCCAGACTTCCTCATCTTCGAAAACGACTACACGAAGATGAACCGCGTGCACTGCGAATACCTGATGGGGCTCGCGAACATCGGCCGCGGCGAGCATGAGGAAGCCGAACGCTTCCTTACCGAAGCCCTGGCTGCTGACCCCAGCCACATCCAGGCCAACCTCTTCACTGATGAGGTGATGAATCGTCACATCCTGTGACCTCGTTGGGTCCGCTCCGCGCCGGCTTCCCTGCCTCTTCCGGGAGCCGGCGCTTCCTTATGCCGTGACATCACGGCGTGGTCCACCAGAACTTCAGCAGCCGCCTCAACGCAAACGCCAAGGCCAGCAATGTGTAATCGCTTAAATCGCGCGGATTGTAGCCGGTTGCGCGGGTGATTTTATTGAGTCGATTCTGCACGGTGTTCTTATGCAGAAACAGTTCCTCGGCTGTGTGCCTGATGCTGCCGTTGTGCCTCGTATAGGCATCAAACAATATGGCCGCCTCGTCTTTCTCTTCTTCAGTGAGACCAGAAAGAATATGATTCGAAAACCGGTCGGCAATATCGTCGCGAATTGCGCACAACGCCATGCCCAAATCGGCATCATCATAATCCAACGTATGCTTCTGCTTGGTTGGCTGCTCGCTCTGTTGATTGAGAAAAGCAAGCCATAATTCAGCTGAACGTGCCTGAAGATAAGCTTCACGATAATCATTGACGCTGTGTACCGGCGCGCTAATGCCAAATACCAATGGCAGGCCGGTGGTTTTGGATACCTCTTGTGAAATACGTTCCAATACTTCGGTTCGCCCATCATGATCATCGCTGCCGGTTTGCGAATCATCCTTGGTGAGAACCAGACGAAACTCGCCACCATAGATTGAGTACAAACTCTGAGCCTGACCGGCCATTAGGCGGTCAACAATGTCATAGGTGCCATCCTGCGTGGTGCCAATGCGACGCACAATGTCGTTGCGAATACCCTCGGGGATGTGAAGCCTGCCTACGGCCACCACGCGAGGCGCAGTGAGATCCACGTTCAATGTGTCCGTCAGATAATCGATAAGCCCGGTATCCGGCTGCGGTGCGATAAGCAGGTTCGTCAGGTTCGCGGCCATCATGCGCCTGTCGAACCGGGAAACTTGCTCAAGATTCTCTCGCACCAGAATTTCCGTCATTTTCTTGATGACGTTGCCGAATGGCTCCACCTCGGCGCGCTCGCCGGTGATTCCGATGACGGCGATTACCGCGTCGCCTTGCATCACTGGCACATTGATGCCGTCGCGTGCGCCGGCGAACGGGTGCTCGGCATCCACCGCCACGCTCTGCCCAGTGCGGGCGGCGAGGCGTGCGGCCTCGTGATCGGTGTCGACGCGCGCGGGGTCGGTGCTGGCGATGATGTGGCCGTTGGTATCGAAGAAGTTGATGTCATGGCTCAGTGCGCCTTTGATGTTCTCCACAATGGTGGAGGCGATGCGCGGATCGATGTCCATCTGTGGCTCCTTTGCCTGCTCGCTTGCTTGCCTCAGCTGTTTATGTATGTTACACGTACCATGATAATTGGCGAATTGTTTGGTTTTCATGGCCTGAAGATGGTTGTATGTACCATGCGGCATCGGCGATACTGGTACCGTCCAACAACAAGGGATGTGCTGCATGGGAGGCGTTCAAGTGAAGTTCGTCATCGCTCCTGATTCGTTCAAAAACTGTATGACCGCCCGAGAGGCGGCCGAAGCCATTCGCTCCGGTCTTGCCGCAGTATTCCCCGATGCCGAATACAAGATGGCGCCGATGGCGGACGGCGGCGAAGGCACAGTGCAAGCGCTGGTGGATGCCACCGGTGGCACGCTGCGCCAGGCCGAAGTGCTCGACCCGTTGCAACGTCCGGTATCCGCTACTTACGGATTGTTGGGCGCGGATATTGACGGCATTGGGCAAGACAGTGGTTCCGCAGCGACCGCAGTTATCGAAATGGCTGCCGCTTCAGGCATCGGCTTCGTAGACGAGCTCACCGAGAATCCGCTGATCGCCACCACCTACGGCACCGGTCAGCTTATTCGCGCGGCTCTTGACGATGGCGCTCGTCGCATCATCATCGGCATCGGTGGCTCTGCCACCAATGATGGCGGAGCGGGCATGGCCGAAGCCTTGGGTGTCAAATTTCTTGACGAACATGGCAACGCCATCAAGCGCGGGGGAGGTGCGCTCAGCCAATTGAGCGTCATCGATACCGCCGGGCTCGACCCACGTCTAGAATCCACGGAAATCCTCATCGCCTCCGATGTAGATAATCCACTCACCGGTCCGCAAGGAGCATCTGCTGTATTCGGTCCGCAAAAAGGTGCCACGCCGGCGATGATCAGCCAGTTGGATGCCAGTCTTGCCCACTATGCTGCCGTCATCAACAGCCAGCTTGGTCGTGATGTGGCGCATATGCCGGGCTCGGGCGCGGCGGGCGGTCTTGGTGCAGGATTGCTGGCATTCACCAATGCGCGCATGCAGTCGGGCGTTGAAATTGTGGCCCAAACCGTGCGGCTCGCACAACGGGCCGCCGATGCGGACTACTGCATCACCGGCGAAGGCGGTATCGACTCGCAAACCCAATATGGCAAAACGCCAATCGGGGTCGCCAAGGCTGTGCGCCAGGGCAATCCGAGCATTGTCGTCATCGCCTTGGCTGGATATGTAGGCAGCGGTATTAGCCCGCTTTACAACCTCGGCATCGATGCGATATTCGGCATCGTTCCAGGGGTAACAACCTTGGAACAGGCGCTCGCTGAGGGGCCTCGCAACCTCGCGCGGACGGCCGAAAATGTTGCACGGCTGATTGCCCTCAGCCGGCGATAGGAGCAGCGATAATGCGCCCGGCAATCATCCATAACCAATAGCAATAATTTCATATTGGCGCGCAATTTATGCCGGTAAATCAAGCAAATAGCGCAATAGTATGAAATCAATAACAACAAAGCGACAACGAGAACGAAGCAGTTCGGCAGCCGCTTTGCAACACACCTTTAGCGTGATTTGCGCTTGAATCCCCGACCAGCAGGCTTGGCGTAAGCATGCTCTGATGAAAGGAACCATCATGAAGAAAACCTGGCAGACCATCGTCGGCGCCGGTGCCGCGATTGCCATGATCGCATCATTTGCAGGCTGCGGCTCGAGCAGCGCCTCCGGCAAGACCGAGCTTACGTTCTTTGCGAACAATACGCAGGACGTCTACCAGCCGGTAATCGACGCGTTCGAAAAGAAGAACCCGGACGTCAAGATCAAGTTCAGCACCACCAACGGTTCTCAGGCAGGCTATCAGCAAACGCTGCAGACTCGTATTTCCGGCGGTCAGCTTGCCGACGTGTACGTGGCGCCGCCTGAACAGCTCAGCGATCTGGTGAAGAACGGAGCAGCCAAGGACCTGACCAACGAATCGTTCATGAGCCGTATCGGCGACACGAACAAGGCACAAGCTAGCGTGAACGGCAAGGTATACGCCATGTCAATCACCGCATGGACCAACGCCTACGCCTACAACAAGGATCTGCTCGCCAAGGCCGGCTACGATTCCATCCCCGAAACCTGGGACGAATTCATCGACATGCTGAAAGCCCTGAAAGACGCCGGTGTGGAGAAGCCTTATCTGGAGCCCAAGGCAGGCCTCGGCGCTCTCGTGGAAGGCTGGATCGGCTATGACTCCTCCAAGCAGTCCAAGAGCATCGACCAGCAGATCGGCGACGGCGACTCCACGTTCGCCAAGAGCTACACCAAGTACTACAAGCAGTGGGCCAAGCTTTTCGACGCGGGCGTGATGGGCTCCGAAGTCACCGGTCTCGCAGACGATCAGGTCCGCTCCGAATTCGCAGCAGGCCGCCTAGCCGTCATGCCGTCCGGATACTGGGATGTGAACACGTTCAAGGACGCGGGCATCAACTTCGCGTTCGGCAGGATGCCGATGCTGCACAAGGGGGACACGCCATACGCCCCGGGTGCCGCTGACTCCGGTTACGCCATCAACGGCAAGATCGATGGAGCCAAGCTCAAGGCAGCCGAATCCTTCCTCGACTTCCTCTCCTCCAAGGAAGGCCTGAAGCTCATCCAAGACAACATCGGCCTGATCCCGTCCACCAAGAACTACACGCCGGACATCGACGAAACCTTCAAAGAGCCTTACGACCTGTACCTGAAGACCGGCAACGTGTACCTGAACACGCTCGGCTGGCCTGCCAGCGGCCGAAGCGCCCTGCGCGCCGAAACCTTCGCCCAGCTGCAGCAAGTGGCGCTCGGCTCCATCACTCCGGCTCAGGCCACCGCCAACCTGGACACCAAGCTCAAGACACTGTCCTGAAGGTGAAGTGCCATGACACAAGCAACCACCATCGACGCTACGCCTGCCCTCGCTGAGGCGGGCGTGGCCCCGGCCCGGACGGAAACCCGCTCGGTCCAGGATTTTGAAGCCTCCCACACCCGCGATCGCAAGCGCCGCAATCTCATGGAGAATCTCACCTCTGTGCGATTCCTGCTGCCGCTGCTCGCCGTCTACATCATCATCGTACTGATTCCATTCCTTCAGAGCATCGTCTTCAGCCTGACCGACTACGACGGCTACGATTTCGCCAACGCCAAGTTCGTCGGAATCGCCAACTATCAAGCAATCTTCCAAGATCAGACCTTGCTCGCTGGCCTCGGCTTCACCCTGCTCTACACCGTGGCCACCACCGTGCTCATCACCGCCATCGCACTGCCGTTGGCCGTGACCCTCAATCGGAAGTTCTTCGGCCGCAACTTTGCGCGCTCCCTGTTCTTCTTCTTCTCGGTCCCTTCGATGGCAGTGCTCGGCTTGGTGTGGCAGTACATCTTCTCGCCACTCGGTACCGGTGCGGTCAACACATTCCTCGGCAAGTTCGGCGTGAGTCCGGTGCCGTGGCTCTCCGATCCGACGCTCGCCAAATTCTGTGTGATCTTCATCGCCGTCTGGGCTCAGGTCGGTTGGCATGCCACCCTGTACCTGGCCTACCTGCAAGCCATTCCGGCAGACCTCTACGAGCAAGCCTCAGTGGATGGTGCCACCCGCGGCCAGCAGTTTGTGCACATCACACTGCCGCAGATGGTTCCCGCGATGGGCGTCTCCATCTTCATGCTCCTGACCGGCGGCCTCAAGGTCTACGATCTGCCGTTCACCTTGACCACCGGCGGCCCCGGCAACGCCACCTACACCGTCACCCAGTCCATCATCGTCACCGGTATCGGTTCCGGACGCTACGGCATCGGTTCCGCACTCGGCGTGATGTTCTTCCTGTGCTGCGTGATTCTCGTGGCACTGCAGCAAATCGTCACTTCGCTGATTGAAAAGAGGCTGTCATGACAACGCAGCACACTTCTTCTGCCGCGGCATCGGTTGCCGCAGCCACGCCCGCTGCCCGTGGATTGTCCTTGAGCCAGCGCGAACGTATCCGCTCCGCCATCCGCTCGGTTGTAGTCATCGCCATCGCTCTGATCTGTGCAGTGCCGCTCTATGTGGTGGTAATCAACACTTTCAAAAACTCCGGTGACATGGCTGCCGACCCGTTCGGTCTGCCCACGCACTTCACGCTGGAGAACTACACCTACGCGATGGAGAATCTGCCATAGTGCAGGCCACGATCAATACGCTGATTGTGACTGTAGTGGGCGTGTTCTTCATGGTGATTATCGGTGCGCTCGCCGCTTATGGCATGGTACAGAAGCGCAGCAAGCTTACGGCTGGCATTGGTGCCTTCCTGATGCTTTCGTTCGTGATTCCTGGCCAGACGCTGCTGATTCCGCAGTACAAGATGGAAGCGCAGTTCGGTTTGGTGGATAGCTTGCTTGGTCTGATCGTGCTCTACCTGGGCGGTGCCACATTCTGCTACTTCCTGATCGTGCAGTACATGCGCGGGCTTCCCGGTGAGCTGTTCGAAGCCGCGCGTCTGGATGGCGCGGGCCCGTTCCGCATCTTCTGGCAGATTGTGCTGCCGTTGATTCGGCCGATCTTGATTACTGTGGTGGTGTTCGAAACCATGTGGACATGGAACGACTTCATGACCCCGAACATCTACATCTCCTCGACGGAAAAGCAGACGTTGGTGCTGCAGGTGTTCAACGCTATGGGCCAGTTCAGCACCAATTGGCCGCTGTTCATGACCATCACCACCATCGCCCTGATCCCCGTATTCCTCTTCTTCATCTTCTGCCAAAAGTGGATCGTCGCCGGCTTGGTGGCTGGATCCGTTAAAGGCTGAGCCGTGAATCTCACCTTTGCCGGGCGTCTGGTACTTCGTCACTTGCCAAGCACCCGGCCTTCATCTTCTTCATCCCATACCTCATGCTTTTTGAAAGGTAATTCCCATGAACCACACGCTTGACCTGACCGGTTTCAAACCGAAGGCTATTACACCGTTCTCCATCACCCGCAATGATTGGGGCGTGGCACCGGACGGCACCGCAGTGGACTTCACCAACTACTACATGACCTTCGACGGCAAGCCGTTCTACGGTGTCTGCGGCGAATTCCACTACTCGCGCATGAACCCCTCGCGCTGGGATGAGCAGCTCGCCAAAATGGCGGCCGGCGGCGTGAACGTCATCGCTACCTACGTGTTCTGGAATCATCATGAAGAGCATGAGAACCAGTGGAACTTCAGCGGCCGTCGCAATATTCGCCGATTCATCAAGCTGTGCGCCAAGCACGGGCTTAAGGTCATCGTGCGCCTCGGACCGTTCGACCACGGCGAAGTGCGCAACGGTGGCATCCCGGATTGGATGTATGGCAAACCCTATGAAGTGCGTTCCGTTGACCCCGGCTTCCTTGACAAGGTACGCGACCTCTACGCACATGTCGCCGCTCAGCTCGACGGTCTGTATTTCAAGGATGGCGGACCGATCGTCGCCGCCCAGCTCGACAACGAATACATGCACTCCTCCTCCCCGTGGGAGATGACCACCGGCATCACCAACGAATGGGTGCCTGGCGGCCACGACGGTTTCGCCTACGTGCATGCGCTGCGCCGCATCGCCGAAGAAGAAGGCATTTCGGTGCCGTTCTACACCAACACCGGTTGGGGCGGCTCCCCGGTGCCGGATGACGTGCTGCCATTGTGGGGCGGCTACGCCTACCGTCCGTGGCTGTTCTACGCTGGCCCCGGCGAGCACCCGGTCACCGACGAATACGTGTATCGCAACTTCCACTCCAACGACTGCCCGCGCGGCGAGGAATTCGCACCCACCTATGAGCCGGAAACCAAGCCATACGCCTGTTGCGAGATGGGCGGCGGCATGTTCAGCTCCTACAACTACCGCTTCGTGCTGCCGATGAAGTCGGTGGATGCCATGTCCAATATCAAGATGGCATCCGGCTGCAATTTCCTCGGCTACTACATGTTCCAGGGCGGCTCCAACCCGATCGGTGACGGCATTTACCTGAACGAAAGCCAGCTGCCGAAGATCTCCTATGATTTCCAGGCTGCACTTGGCGAATTCGGCCAGACGCGCGAATCCTACCGTCGTATGAAGGCCGTGCACTACTTCGCCCTGGCATTCGCCGACCGCCTGTGTCCGCTTGGCGTGGCCGTGCCGGAAGGCCAGGAGTCGATTGCGCCGACCGACCTGGAGCCGCTGCGCTGGTGCGTGCGTACCGATGGTGAGCGCGGCTTCGTGTTCCTCAACAATTTCCAGGATCATGCCAGCATGCCGGCCAAGCATGGCGAATCGGTGTCGGTTACCTTGGCGTCCGGTGAAACCGTGACGTTCGACGGCATTGGCCTGGCCTCCGACGAGAACTGCATTCTGCCGTTCAACATGGATCTCGACGGCGTGACGCTTACTGCTGCCACCGCGCAGCCGGTTACCGTGATCGCCCCAGCCGGTGCCGATCATCGCACCTTCGTCTTTTTGAAGCCCGACGGCATGGATGATTGCTGGTTCCGTTTCGCGGACGGTACCGTGCATCATGTGCCGGCGGAGGCAGAAATGGAAACCTTCCTGGTCTCGGACGGCAATGGCCACACCGTGGATATCGTCTGCGTAAGCCGTGCTAAGGCCGATTCGATGACCGTGGTTGCCAACGGCACCGCCTTGGTCTTCGCCGGCGATGCAGTCTCCCAGGATGCTGCCCAGCCGAGCATCACCAATCATGGCTCTGCCGTCTACGAACTCGATGGCCGCATTATTGTGGAATCCACCGAAGCCGCAGTTCCTGTGACCTCATACCCAGCTGAATTCCTTGCCGAGCAGAGCGTACAGTACAAGCCGGTTGCCGTGGAGCCGAGTGTGCAGAAGCTCTCCGACACCCGCTATGTCATCGACCTGCCCGACGATCTGCTCGCTGCCGACGGTGTGACTGATATGCGTCTGCGCGTGCGCTACTCGGGTGATATCGGCTGGCTGTGGTGCGGCAGCGCGCTAGTGGACGACAACTTCTGCAACGGCGACGTATGGGAGATCGGTCTCAAGGAATACGTGCAGCTGCTCGAAGACCATCGCAACCAACTGGTGCTGACCATCACGCCGATCAAGGAAGGCGCCAACGTGAACGTGGAATCCGCAATGGCGGCACGCATGGAGAACGTCGACGGGCAGCAGGCCGGTCTGGAATCCGTTGAGTTGCAGCCGGTGTATCAGACCGTGTTGCGCGCAGCGTGATTGCTGGATAATCGCGCGATGATGGGATGGCTTTACGGTGTATGCCGGGGCCATCCCATATGTGTTATTACGGAAATTGCTGCGGCGGCTTCACTGATGGGCGAGGTGCAGCAATCAAGCAGAGGGGGAGCGGCGCTTCCATGAATCATGATGTTGACATATTCCGTAAGTCCAAAGCGGTGCTGTGGGACTTGGACGGCACGTTAATCGACTCCGACCCATACTGGGTGACTGCCGAGCGCGCGTTGTTGGAGTCTCACGGTGGCGCTTGGGATAATGCACTCGCCGAGGCGATGCAGGGCGCTTCGCTGCCAGTATTGACGCGACTGTTGCGCGAGCGCGGGGTTGCGCTGCCGTCCGATGAGATAGTGAAGCTGCTCACCGACGAAGTCATGCGTATGGAATCGGAACATCTGCCGTGGGTGGAAGGTGCGCGAGAACTGCTTACTCGGCTTGCGTCTGCAGGGATTCCGTCCGTGCTGGTGACCGGCTCACCTCGCACTATTGCGGATAATGTTCTGCGGCAGGCGCCGGCTGGTGCGTTCGTCGATGCAATCAGCGGCAGTGATGGATTGCCGCCAAAGCCTAGCCCCGAGCCTTACGTGCAGGCTGCGCGAATGGCTGGTGTTGCCCCGCGCGACTGCGTCATTTTTGAGGATTCCTTGCCTGGGCTTGCCGCTGCGCGTGCCTCCGGTGCGGTTGTTGTTGCCGTCACTGGCCATGCGCGCGTGGATGTGCGCGGTTGCGGACTGTATGACCTTGCTATCCGCGATTATCGCGAAGTGTGCAAGAACTAGCTCAGCAGGAATGCGATAAAGGCGATAAACACTGGGCTGGTCATCGTGCTGAACAGAATGCCGTCGCGCGCAAAAGTAAGACCGACGTTGTAGCGGGCAGCGTAATTGTAGACATTCTGACCGGTCGGCAGTGCGGCCAAAACTACGCAAGCGTACAGCTCGGGGCCGCGGAAGCCCATCATGAAGTAGGCGAGCAGGAACGCGATAATCGGCATCACGATGTTCTTCAGCGCTGCCACGGTGAAGATGGCTGGAATATCGCCCTTCTTCTGTAGCGGTTTGGTGCCGTGCAGTGACATGCCAAATGCCATCAAAATCATTGGCACTGCAGATTCACCAATCATATTGATTGGGTCATAGATGAAGTTCGGTACCGGAAACCAGCCGAGCTTGGCATTCAGGGCAGAGACCACAATGCCCAGCAGCGAGCCAATCAACAGCGGTTGATGCAGCGGTTGCTTGGCGATTTCCTTAACCGACACCTTGCCCTTGGTGGTCACATCCAGCACGGTCAAACCAATCGGTGTGAACAGTGCCTGTTGCATCACCAGAATCGGGGCAACCAGTGCGCCGTTGCCCAGAATGTAAGTGGCGACAGGCAGACCAATGTTGTTGGAGTTCAAATACAGCGAGTTGAGTGCGCCGATGGTGGCGTCCGGGGCCTTCAGATGGAAGAACATCTGATTGAGTACGAGGAACACAATGCCCACCAACATGGCGGAAAGGAATGCCACGATAATCGAGGGGTGGAAGATGTCGAAGATTGGCTCCTTGGAAAGGATTGCGAACATCAGGCACGGGCTTGAGACGAAGAAGGAGAAGCGGTTCAGTACCATTTGTGCGGATGGGCCGCCAATGCGCATGCGGGCCGCCACGTATCCCACGAAAATCACGATGCCGATCACGCAGAAGCCCTGCATGGCGCTAATCAAACCGGTCATATTGTTGCTGATGCCTCCCTCTACCGCACCTAGTGTGGCACATGGAGCTGTATATGGTGCTCAAATCTCACGGTACGGGCCATATAGCGGACACGATGGCTTGTGATGTGCTCCATAGGAGTTTCGTAAAGAACTTCGTACCCATTCTGTTGTTGCCGCGGCATACCGAGCGCTAGGCTTTCGGGAAATCCGTGGCTTCGCCCCGAATTTCTTGCACTGACGTTCACTCAGCGCAAGAAATTCCGGAAAATAGCCTTATGCTCCCGAAATTCTGTCACTGACTGTGACTCAGTGCAAGAAATTCGGGACGAAGCTGCTGATTTCCGGAATTTCTTGCGCTAACCGAGACTGACTGCGTCGCTTGCCGCCGCGCACGGTACGCTGGTGGGTATGATGCTTGAATTGAATCGCAATATCTCCAAAAACGAGCAGCTCACCAGTTTGTTGACTCAAATTATGGAGAACTTCTCCGTTTCCGATAGTGAAGGACCTCTCGCCGATGAGATTGAAGCCTTCCTGAAGACCCAAGAGCACCTGACCGTCCGCCGCCACGGTGATACCGTGGTGACCTCCACCGACTTCGATAAGCCCAGCCGTGTGATTCTCGCCGGTCATATCGATACCGTGCCGGTGATCGACAACTTCCCACCTCGCTGGCTTGAGCCCGGTGACCCGCTGATTCGCCAGGATATCGCTGAAGCCCACCCGAACGAGCGCGTGCTATGGGGACGCGGCGCCACGGATATGAAGGCATCCGACGCAGTCATGCTCTACCTCGCCGCCACGCTCGATGGCCGCACGGTGGAAAGCGACCCCAAAGTCGACCTCACCTATGTGTTCTACGATCACGAGGAAGTCGCCGCCGAAAAGAATGGTCTGCGCAAGGTGGTCGAATCGCACCCCGACTGGATTCAAGGCGATTTCGCCATCATCGGCGAACCCACCAGCTGCGGCATTGAAGGCGGTTGCAACGGCACGATTCGTTTTGACGTCATCACCCACGGCGTCGCCGCGCATTCAGCCCGCGCATGGATGGGGGAGAACGCCATCCATAAGGCGGCCGATATTTTGAACAGGCTCAACGCCTATGAGCCGGCTACCGTGAACGTGGATGGTCTCGATTATCGTGAAGGACTCAATGCCACGCTGATTTCTGGAGGCAAAGGCACCAACGTCATCCCCGATGAATGCCGCGTGCATGTGAACTACCGTTTTGCCCCGGATAAGTCGCTCGAAGAAGCCAAAGCGCTGATGATGGGCGTTGATGCAGGTGCTGAGCTCGGCAACGGCGAGCATACCGCCACTGGCGGTGTATTCGAGGGCTACGGCATTGAAATGAAGGACGAATCGCCTTCAGCTCGCCCAGGCCTTACCGCACCTCTCGCACAGGATTTGGTACGACTGGTCAAAGAGCGCACTGGCCGCGATCCGTTGGCCAAGCTCGGTTGGACCGATGTGGCACGCTTTGCGATTCTCGGCATTCCAGCTGTGAACTTGGGCGCAGGAGATCCACTACTCGCGCACAAGCATGATGAGCAGGTTCCTGAGTCTGATTTGATTGCGCTCGCCGATTTGCTGTTGGCTTGGCTGGTCTGATTCACGCATGATTTGCATCCGACTTCACTGTCTCGACTGCGCTATGCCTCTACCGTGCACGTCGCCGTCCAAAAGTGTGGCATACTGAAAGACGGTGGTTCTGCATGACCATCAGCGTGTGAAATGGCGTCGATCCCCTTGCGGCTCTCGAGAAAGAGACAACGCAAGCGCCGGTGTCCGCCGTTCGCAGGACAGACTTTAGACGAAGTTGCCTCTACGCAGAGCGTGTTTTCGCGCGGCCACGGTGAGAGCGTGGTGTGAGTGAAGCGTATAGGCCTGGATGGCGTCGCGATGCAGCGCGCCGCAAGGAGCATTGTGCCCACTGAAAACCCTGAAGGTTTCGTCAGCGGCGAAACCGATAACTCAACCGTATCCAATGCCGGTTCCCAGAGCTCGGCAAGCAATGCTGTGCCCGCTGCGGCGTCTGCTGCTCCGGTGACTCGCCGCCGTCGTGGCGGTCGCCGTGTGGTCCGCGGAGCTGGTGCTGCGGGCGCATCTTTGGAGCTGCAGGTGCAGGATCATTCTGCGCCGCTGTTTGAGGCTCCAGTGCTGCCAGCTGCATCTCAGCCTGCTGTTGAGGCTTCTGCGGCAAAGACTGACAATGTTGCTGCATCTGCACCTGCTGCTTTTGACGATGAGGATGATCGCCCGGTTCGTCGCCGTTCCCGCGTCCGTCATTTTGACGATGACGCTGATATTGAGGAGCGTCCGGTTCGTCGCCGTCGCCATGCCGATGATTTTTCTGATGAGGGCGATCGCCGTGGTTCTCGTTCGGAACGCACTGATCGCGCCCATCGTGTTGTGCATGAGGACGATCAGGAAGAGCGTCTGCTCGACGCTGTTGATTCTCTGCCGGAAGGCCATGACTCCGTACGCCGCGGTAAGCCGATGACCTCGCTGCTGTTCCAAGAGCCTGTTCTGCCGTCAACGCGCTACAACAATCATCGGGATGATGACGAAGAAGAGGATGAAGACGAGCCGCGTTCCCGCCGCCGTCCGCATTCCCGTCGTTTCGATGATGATGCCGATGCCGAAGAGCGCACTACGACTCGTTCTCGCCGCCGCTCGCGCGATGATCGTGCGGATCGCGATGATCGTGACGATGATCGCGATGCTCGCCGCCGTAACGACAGCGAGAGCGCCAGCAGCAATGGTGATGCCGATGCTGATTCCACTGAGGATACCCGCCGTTCGCGCCGTTCCCGCCGCCTGAATGCGCAGGAGCGCCGAGCTGCAGCTGAGGTCGAGCAGATTGAGGAAGACCTCGAGCTGGACGATATTGCATACGCGCCCATCACCGAGGAAGAGAACGATGGTGAGGAGGAGTCCGCTGATTCCACCCGTACCCGTTCTCGCCGTCGCCGTCGTCGCGGATCCCGTGGCGAATCCGCCGCTGTTGACTCCGATACCGCTGAGAGCAGTGAGGAAGAAGCCCGCGACGAGCATGAAAGCCAGGAAGATGATGGTGAGCAGACCATTACTCGTCGTCGTCGCCGTCGCCGCGGCAGCAAGAACGCTGAAGTTGCCGAGGAATCGCAGGCTGAAGAGCAGCCGACCATCCGTCGCTCTCGCAAGCAGCAGTACATCGACGAAATCACTGATGTTGAAGGTTCGACTCGACTCGAAGCCAAGAAGCAACGTCGCCGTGACAACCGTCGCGAACGCAGCCGTCAAAGCCAGCTGATGGAGCAGGATTTCCTTGCCCGTCGCGAGAACGTGGACCGTTTGATGGTGGTGCGCGAACGCGAACATCACACTCAGATTTCCGTGGTCGAAGACAACGTGCTCGTGGAGCATTACGTTTCCGATATCCAGGAAGTGCAGACTGTTGGCAACATCTACCTCGGCCGCGTGCAGAACGTGCTGCCGAGCATGGAAGCCGCCTTCGTGGATATTGGTCAGGCGCGCAATGGCGTGCTGTACGCCGGTGAGGTCAACTGGGATGCCGCTCGACTCGAAGGTCAGCCTCGCCGCATCGAGCTGGCGTTCAAGTCCGGCGATCCTGTGCTGGTGCAGGTTACCAAGGATCCGATTGGTCACAAGGGTGCGCGACTGACCTCTCAAGTCACGCTTGCCGGCCGCTTCCTGGTGCTCGTGCCGTCCGGTGGTATGACTGGTGTGAGCCGCAAGCTGAGTGAACGCGAACGTAGCCGCCTGAAGAACATCGTCTCCAAGATTGCGCCGAAGGATATGGGCATCATCATCCGCACGGCTGCTGAAGATGCCTCCGAAGAGGCCATCGTCAAGGATCTGGAATCTTTGGTCCGTCAGTGGGAGCGTATCAACGCTAAGCGTGAGGAATTCTGGCACGGCAAGCGCCCGAAGCTGCTGCAAGGCGAGCCCGACGTGGCTATTCGCGTGGTGCGTGATATCTTCAACGACGACTTCAACAAGCTCATCGTCGAAGGCGATAAGGTTTACGACCGTATCGAGGAATACCTCGACACAATGGCCCCTGACCTGAAAGACAAGCTGGAGAAGTGGGATCCGGCCGAGCATGAGGGCAAGGATGTGTTCGACAAGTGGCAGATCGACTCCCAGCTACGCAAGGGCATGGAACGCCAGGTCTACCTGCCGTCCGGTGGCTCGATTGTCATCGACCGTACCGAAGCCATGACCACTATCGATGTGAACACCGGTCGCTTCATCGGCCGCGGCAAATCCCTTGAGGAGACCGTGACCCGATGCAACCTCGAAGCATCCGAGGAAATCGCTCGTCAGCTGCGCCTGCGCGATATCGGCGGCATGGTCATGATCGATTACGTCGATATGGTGATGCCCGCCAACCGTGATTTGGTGCTGCGCCGCTTGGTGGAATGCTTGGCGCGCGACCGCACCAAGCATCAGGTGGCTGAAGTGACTTCGCTGGGCCTGGTGCAGATGACGCGTAAGCGCATCGGTCAGGGCTTGGTGGAGGCCTTCTCCGAGGAATGCCCGACCTGTAAGGGCCGTGGCTTCATCCTGCATGATCAGCCGACCGTCTCGGCCGATTACGATGACCCGTACGCGCTTCGCGGTGGCGACCCGTTCGTCAAAACCAACAAGCACGGCCGCGGCACCACCCCAGCTCCGGAACCGGCAGGGTCCAGTGCTGATGTCAAGGCCAAGCTGGCTCAGATTGCGGCCGCTGCGGTGGCTGCGAACAACGCCGGTGAGGAGTGACAAGCGCCGTTTGACGAACGGCTTTATAGCACAGTGCGAGACTGCAATCCCCGATGTGGCGCTTTTCCGCGCCGCTTCGGGTGTGTCGTGCTTGACACGCGGGTATAAATCAGTTGATTTAGTCCGCGTGTAGGTGTAGATTCGAAACTCGGTGTCTGACCGCAGGCTCGGTGCGCGTTGGGCAAGGAAGCTTTCCAAAACATAAAAGGAATTACTATGTACGCGATTGTGAAGGCCGGTGGCCATCAGGAAAAGGTCGAGGTTGGCGATACCATCCTCGTGAACCGTCTCGACGCTAAGAAGGGCGACACCGTGGAGTTCCCGGTTGCTCTTCTGGTTGACGGCACCAAGGTTACCCTCGGCGCTAAGGATCTGGCTGCTGTCTCCGTCAAGGCTGAAGTCGTTGACGACGAGGCCAAGGGTCCGAAGATCAACATCCAGAAGTACAAGAACAAGACCGGTGTTGCTCGTCGTAAGGGCCACCGCCAGAAGCTGACCGCCGTCAAGGTCACGGCGATCGCCTGAGTCATAGAAAGGACCATGAATCATGGCACATAAGAAGGGTGCGTCCAGCTCTCGTAACGGTCGCGATTCGTCGCCTCAGTACCTCGGCGTGAAGAAGTTCGGCGGTGAAGCTGTCGTGGCCGGCAACATCATCGTTCGCCAGCGTGGCACCAACTTCCACCCGGGCCAGAACGTTGGCATGGGCAAGGATCACACGCTGTTCGCCCTTGCTGACGGCTCCGTGAAGTTCGCTGTCCGCCGCGACCGCAAGGTCGTCGACGTGATTGCTGCCTGAGCGATCGCTAGACTTCTAGCAGACTTACATAAAACCGCACTGTGCGCTTATCCAAGCGCCAGTGCGGTTTTTCATTGTTGTATCCGATCTTGCTCGAGGGAATGGCACAGTGCGCTCTGATGAGCGCTGCTGAGTGAGCTACGCCTCAAGCAGACGGCCCATCACCCCCAATCGGTAGAGTGGAATGTTATGAGTGATTTTGTGGATAGAGTGACCGTCCATGTCAAGGGCGGAGACGGCGGCAATGGCTCGGCAGGCATCCGCCGTGAGAAGTACAAGCCGCTGGCCGGCCCGAATGGCGGTAATGGCGGCGACGGTGGTTCCGTAATCTTCGAGGCAACCCGTAACGCAACCAGCCTATTGGATTACCGTTTCATCCCGCATCGCACCGCAGGCAGCGGCACGATGGGCTTGGGCGACAACAAAGACGGCTCCAAAGGCGCTGACCTGATTCTGCCGGTGCCATGTGGCACGGTGATTTTCGAAGCTCGCGGTGCACAGGGCAAGCCGAAGCATCCTGGTGAGCAGCTCGCCGATTTGCGCCACGAAGGTGACCGTTTCGTTGCTGCAGAAGGCGGCAACGGCGGCCTCGGTAACATCGCACTGGCCAATAAGACCCGTCGTGCACCTGGCTTCGCTCTGCTTGGCGAGCCCGGCGAGGAACGCGATGTGATTCTTGAGCTGAAGTCCATCGCAGATGTGGCTCTGGTGGGCTTCCCGTCTGCCGGCAAGTCCAGCCTGATTGCCGCGATGAGCTCGGCCAAGCCGAAGATTGCTGACTACCCGTTCACCACGCTGGTGCCGAACCTCGGTGTGGTTATCGCGGGCGATTCTCGTTACACCATCGCCGACGTGCCTGGCCTGATTCCGGGTGCTTCCGAAGGCAAGGGCTTGGGTCTAGAATTCCTGCGCCATATCGAGCGCACGGAAATCATCGCCCATGTGATTGATTGCGCCACCCTTGAGCCCAACCGCGATCCGATGTCCGACTACGAGGCACTCGAAAGGGAGCTCGCCCTGTATGCGGACAAGCTGGAGCTGCCGCTCGGCGCAATTCCGATTCCGGAGCGTCCGCGCATCATCATCCTGAACAAGATCGACGTGCCGGAAGCCAAGGAACTCGCCGATTTCGTCAAGCCGGAGTTCGAGAAGCTGGGCCTTAAGGTCTATGAGATTTCCACCGCCTCCCACGCCGGTTTGAAGGAACTGAACTTCGCGTTGTCCGGTTTGGTCAAGGAGATGCGCGAGGAGGTCGCCAACCGCGAACAGGCCGAGGAAGAGGCCCGCGTGGTTATCAACCCGCTGGAGACCGGCCGCCGTCAGCGTCGCAACGCTGCTGGCAAGAACGGCACTCAGCTGGACTTCACCGTGGAGCGCCGCGAACTTGGCGACGGCGAAGTGTTCTACGAGGTGCTGGGCACTAAGCCGGAACGTTGGGTGATGCAGACCAACTTCGATAATGACGAAGCCGTGGGCTACTTGGCCGACCGCCTGGCCAAGCTGGGCGTGGAAGATGAACTACGCCGCAAGGGCGCCCACCCTGGTGACGAGATTCGCATCGGCCGTGGTGCTCGAATGGTCGAATTCGATTGGGACCCGACCATCTCCGCAGGTGCTGAGAACCTCGACGGTTCCAACTTGGGTGCTCGCGGTAAGGATCTGCGACTTGAAGAGCAGGATCCGCGCGCACGCCGCCGCTCCAATGCGGAACGCCGCGCCCAGTACCACGAGATGATGGACGCCCGCGCCGCCGTGCGCGAAGCCATGATGGCCGAACGCGCAGCCGGCCACTGGGCCGATCCGTCCATCGACGATGATCGCCACGACGAGACCAGCCTCTTTGGTCACGGCGAAGATACAGAAGAAGAGTAATCATGAGCACACCGAGCCAAGCCGAGGTTCGCAGAAGTATTGCTGCAGCCGGCACCATCGTGGTCAAAGTAGGTTCCAGTTCGCTGACTCAGCCAAGCGGCCATCTTGACCCCGCCAAGCTGGATGCGCTGGCCGCGGCCTTGGCTCAGGTGCGACTGATGGGCGGCCGCGTAGTACTGGTCTCCTCCGGTGCTATTGCGGCCGGCTTTGGTCCGCTCGGATTCGACTCGCGCCCTGCCGATGTTGCGACTCAGCAGGCCACCGCAGCAGTTGGCCAAGGCCTGCTGATGGCCCGGTATGAGACTGCGTTCGGTCGGTTCGGTATCCGCGTGGGCCAAATTCTAATTACTGCTGAGGATACGATTCGTGCCACGCAATACCGCAATGTGCAGCGCACGCTGGATCGTTTGCTCGACCTCGGCGTGGTGCCGATCATCAACGAAAATGATTCGCTGGCCTCCAATGAGATTCGATTCGGTGATAATGACCGACTCTCCGCATTGATTGCCAACCTTGTGCGCGCGGAGGCGTTGGTACTGCTTACCGATGTGGATGCGCTGTACACGGCACCGCCTTCCCAGCCTGGTTCGCATCGAGTGGAATATGTGCCCAATGTGATTGATGCGTTGGGTGATATCACTGTTTCAGGTTCCGGTTCCAAAGTCGGCACGGGCGGCATGGTCACCAAGCTGGAAGCCGCTCGTGTGGCAGCTGTTTCTGGTATTCCGACCGTACTGACCTGTGCGGCAAATGCTGGCCCGGCCATGATGGGAGACCCAGTGGGCACGGTATTCGCGCCTGTGAAAGCGCGCGGTTCTTCACGCCGCTTGTGGATTGGTTTTGCCGCCGAGCCACGCGGCAGCATTATGGTTGATGCCGGAGCTGCCAAGGCCATACGTGGTGGCCGCGCGTCGCTGCTTGCGGCCGGTGCACTTGAAGCACGTGGTGATTTCTCCGCCGGTGACCCGGTATGGATTGATGATGAAGCCGGTACCCACTTGGCTCGCGGCCTCGCCGGTTTCGATTCCGAGGAAATTCCGCAGATGCTCGGCCGCAATACCGCACAGCTCAAGCGGTTCCTCGGCCCCGAGTATGCGCACCCGCTGGTGCACCGCGACAATCTCGTGCTGGTGTGACATTTCCTCCACGGTGTAGCAAATCTCTTGTAATACAATCTCTAAAAATGGCGTTATTCCGCCAATGTGAATAATGAGGGTTGCCACACGGTGGAGTATTTACAACACCGTGGAAGGGTGACTGGCTATAACGGCACTCACCCTTGGCAACATCGTGTGTTCGGGCTATCGTGTGAACCATGACTATGGCTGAATGGCAAACACTTTCCGACCGTATTAACACCGTGGCCCCAAGTGCCACCCTCGCCGTTGATTCCAAGGCTAAGGCAATGAAGGCTGCTGGCCTCGATGTTATTGGTTTTGGCGCTGGCGAGCCGAACTTCCCGACTCCTGCCAACGTAGTCAAGGCAGCCGCTGACGCTTGCCTCGACCCGAAGAACTACAAGTACACGCCGACCCCGGGTCTGCCGGAGCTACGCGAGGCGATTGCCGCCAAGGTGCTGCGTGATTCCGGCTACGAAGTCACCGCTGATCAGGTGGTGGTGACCAACGGCGGTAAGCAGGCTGTGTATGAATCCTTCCAGATTTTGCTGAACCCTGGTGATGAGGTCATTATCCCGACGCCGTACTGGACCAGCTACCCGGAGGCTGTGAAGCTGGCCGGTGGCGTGCCGGTTGAAGTGTTCGCTGGTGCTGATGTGAACTTCGAGCCGTCACTTGAGGCTCTGGAAGCCGCTCGCACCGAACGCACCAAGGCCATCATCGTGAATTCTCCGAACAATCCGACCGGTGCCGTGTGGAAGCCGGAAACCGTGGAAGCCATCGGCCGCTGGGCTGTGGAACATCACATTTGGATTATTTCCGATGAGATTTACGAGCACCTGAACTATGACGACGCACACACCACCTACATCGGTGCGGCGGTGCCTGAATGCCGTAATCAGCTGTTGGTGCTCAACGGTGTGGCGAAAACCTATGCCATGCCGGGTTGGCGCGTGGGCTGGATGGTCGCTCCGGTTGAAGTGGCCAAGGCTGCCACCAAGCTGCAGGGCCATATGACCTCGAACGTGGCCAATATTTCTCAGCGTGCTGCTCTGGCCGCTGTGGCAGGCCCATTGGACGAGGTGTACAAGATGCGTGAGGCCTTTGATGTGCGCCGTAAGGCCATCGTGGCTGCTCTGAACGATATCGAAGGCGTGCATTGCCCGACACCGACCGGTGCGTTCTACGCATTCGCAGACATCACTGCTCTGCTCGGCAAGCCGCTTGGCCCGAACGGTACCGTGTGCGCCACTTCCGCCGATTTCGCCGCGGCTCTGCTCGACGAAGCTCATGTGGCTGCCGTGCCCGGTGAGGCGTTCGGCGCCCCCGGCTACCTGCGCTTCTCCTATGCTCTGGCTGACGCTGACCTGGCCGCAGGCATGAAGCGCTTCCAGGAGTGGGCCAAATAAGCGCGACACGCGATTTGCTTTAATCCACCTCAGCCGTTACTATATCGATTTGGCGGTTTTCGCCGTGGCGGAGCGTTCTCTAGAGAACATCGGCCGAGGTGGATAACACCTAGGGAAGTGGCGCAATTGGTAGCGCAACGGTCTCCAAAACCGTAGGTTGTGGGTTCGAGTCCCGCCTTCCCTGCCAAGTTTTCTAATAATCAAGCAGCTGACGCGAGGTACAGAATGGCTAAGACGAGCAAGAATGAAAAGGCAGTCAAGCCGAATGTCTTCATGCGTATTGGTCTGTTTATCAAGCAGATCGTCGACGAGCTTCGCAAGGTCGTTACTCCTACTGCCAAGGAACTCTTCTTCTGGTCTCTGGCTGTGTTCATCTTCGTGCTGCTGCTGATGGCCCTGGTCACTGGCATGGACTTCGGTCTGGGCAAGGCGACTCTGTGGCTGTTTGGCTGATTCCAACAACCTAAGGTGAAACACACTCATGAGTGACGAACTGAATCTCGAGAACCTCGACGCTGTTCTGCCGAACGAGGGAACTGAAGCTGAGGCTCCGGCTGAGGTTGAAGCTCCTGAGGCCACTGCTGAGGTTCCGGCTACTGAACCGGCTCCTGTTGCATCCACCGAAACCGGCGATGCATCTGTGGCGTTGGATGAAGAAGACGAGACCGAGGTCAACGAGTCTGAAGAAGCTGAAGGCACCGATGCTGGTCAGCAGGCCGTTGAAGAGTTCTCCAAGTCTCTGCGTTCCCTTGACGGTAAGTGGTATGTGCTCCACACCTACTCTGGTTATGAGAAGCGTGTGAAGACCAACATCGAATCTCGCGTGGCTTCCTTCGGCATGGAAGATCAGATTTTCCAGGTTGAAGTTCCGATGGAAGAAGTCGAGAAGCACACCGAAAAGGGCAAGAAGGTTATTACCCGCGTTCGCGTCCCTGGTTATGTGCTGATTCGTATGTGGCCGGATGAGAATGCTCGCCGCATTGTTCGTGAGACTGAAGGTGTCACTGGCTTTGTTGGTCCGACCAAGGATCCGGCTCCGCTTTCCCGCAAGGAAGTCGTCCAGATGATGGCTCCGATGATTGCTTCCGAAGCTCTCAAGGCTGCTGGCGACAAGCCTGCCGCAGCCAAGAAGCGCAAGGTTGAAGTCTCCTACGCTGTTGGCGATCAGGTCACCGTCACCGATGGTCCTTTCGCCACTATGGAAGCTGTCGTATCCGAGGTCGAGCCCACCACTCAGAAGCTCACCGTGCTCGTGTCCATCTTCGGTCGCGATACGCCGGTGGAGCTGGGCTTCCACCAGGTCAAGAAGCTGGATTAAGGTTTTTGAAAGAGCTCGACTTCGGTCGGGCTCTTCTTTTTATCCAGGCCTACCCGCATTTTCATCTATACCTCTGCCCACATCGTCCAGAATTGGGAGATTGGGGCTGTTTTCCTGAATTATGGACGATGAATGAGTCTGAGCGTCCAAAATTCGGGGTGATGCGACTGGACGCCGTAGAAGGGCTGCCATCGTTGTTTACGATGGAGATGTTCATAGCCGTAATTGAATGTTGCGAAGCGGCGTGTTGTCCAATCGGCCTCGCATAATAGGAAAGCTTGTGTCTGGAGGGAAGACCCGCTAGCACAGCACAGCAATTATAAGTTGCGGGAGGAGACCGGTCTCGGACCAGCAGCCTCAATCACACACGGATAAAAAAATGAGTCAAGACTGTGTGCGAATGAATGCTGAGAATAGATTCGGCCACCATTCGAACCGCGTTATAGAAAGAAGAACCATATTATGGCTCCCAAGAAGAAAGTCTCAGCGCTGATCAAGCTGCAGATTCAGGCAGGCAAGGCCAACCCGGCCCCGCCGCTGGGTCCGGCTCTGGGTTCCCACGGCGTGAACATCATGGATTTCTGCAAGGCATACAATGCCCAGACGCAGGACAAGATGGGTCAGGTCATCCCTGTCGAGATCACCGTTTACGAGGATCGCTCCTTCACCTTCGTTCTCAAGACCCCGCCGGCAGCAGCTCTGCTGAAGAAGGCCGCTGGCATTGAGAAGGGCACCGAGAACCCGCTGACCCATAAGGTCGGCTCTGTTACCAAGGCGCAGGTCCGCGAAATCGCTGAGATCAAGATGGAAGATCTGTCTGCTCGCGACATCGAGGCCGGCATGAAGATCATCGAGGGCACTGCTCGCTCGATGGGCATCACGGTTACGGACTGATAAGGAGATAGACAGATGGTAAAGCGTTCCAAGAAGTACCGCGAAGCCGCTGAGCGCGTCGATCGCAACAACCTCTACACCGCCAACGAGGCCATCGCTCTCCTGAAGAGCATGCCCTCCTACAACTTCGACCAGACCGTCGAAGCTGTGTTCCGTCTGAACGTTGACCCGCGCAAGGCTGATCAGCTCGTGCGTGGCACCGTCAACCTGCCTCACGGCACTGGTAAGACCGCTAAGGTCCTCGTGTTCGCTCGTGGCCCGAAGGCCACCGAAGCTACCGAGGCTGGCGCTGACATCGTCGGCGATGACGACCTGATCGCAAAGGTTCAGGACGGCTTCCTCGACTTCGACGCCGTGGTCGCTACCCCGGACATGATGGGCAAGGTCGGCCGTCTGGGCCGTGTGCTCGGTCCGCGTGGCCTCATGCCGAACCCGAAGACCGGCACCGTGACTATGGATGTCACCAAGGCTGTCAAGGACATCAAGGGCGGCAAGATCGAGTTCCGTGTCGACAAGAACGGCAACCTGAGCTTCCTCATCGGCAAGCTGAGCTTCGATGAGTCCGCTCTGGACGAGAACTTCAAGGCTGTGGCCGACGAAGTCAAGCGTCTGAAGCCGACCACCGTGAAGGGCCGTTACCTGACCAAGGCAACCATCACCTCCACGATGAACCCGGGCGTTCCGGTTGACCCGAACACCCTGGCCTGAGCGAGGCTAGCTGAATAAGCTACTCAAGGGGGACTTTCCGCCAAGGGAAGTCCCCCTTTTCGTGCCCTCCTGCATCAGAACAATCAGGACGCATCAGGAAACTGCATCAGCACATTCACCACAAAGAACCCATCTTGATACTGCATATCAATCATGCCGTCGTATTGATTGACAATGGCTCGCACAACTCGCAATCCAATGCCATGATGTTGAGCATCGCGTTTCGTTGTGCGCAGCAGTCGGTTGTTGGACAACACATCATGTGCGGAACGATTACCGATACTGATCCGTAAAAATCCCTTCACCTGCTGAATCTCAATATGTAGCTCGCGTTGCCCTTCGGCTTTCTTCACGCTTGCGTCAATCGCATTGTCCAGCAGATTAAGCATGAGCGCGCATAGGTCCTGATCATTGAACGGCAGATTTGCGGGCACGGTAAGATTCGTTGTCACCGCAATATGCGCGCGTCGTGCCTCGCCAATTTTCTGCGTAAGTACCAAATCCAAAGTTGGATTGCCGGTGTTGATCTCATCCATCGACGTAAGACGGAAATTGAGCTCCGTATCCAAATATTGTTCAAGCGTAGTGTATTCATGCCGCTTGACCAGCGAATCGATGTAAAAATACGTGTTCTTCATCTCGTGTCGCTCTTTACGGAACTGGTCAATCGAGGCACGCGATCGTTCGAATTGTTCAACTTGCGCATTCAGCCGCGTGTTCACCGCAGCCATTTCGGCATTGCGCTTCAATTCAGTGGTGGAAAGATACGTGAGTATATAGTTCAGCGTCACCAACCAGAACACAATAAGGTTAAAAGCCAGCAGATGTTCACTGTTAGAGCCAAAAATCTGGCCCGATAACGTGGCGATAATCGTAATCGTGAAGGTGCACAGTGAGAATGTCAGCCAATAGCGGCGAGGCAATCGCACAGTCGGAGCGAATCGGATAAGGAACCATCCGCAGGCAGCCAGAAGCGCGTAATACATCAGATACCAGAGTCCCGCAGACCATGTTCCGGAATCTGCAATATCAACTCCCGTAACTATGACGGTAAGCGGCAGCAACATTGATTTGAGCATCACCACAGCGAAACCAGTGGTAACAACAAATCCGCATTCATTCAGAAATGACCCGCGCAAAACGAGCCGTGCGAACAGCATTGTGCCAAGGAACAGAAACATCACGTACGCGGTATATCCGCCGTACAGCATTTCCACAGGGCGATACATCAGAAAGAACACTACAGATGCGGCCAGCACAACTGCCGCATGCGCCACCGGACGCAAACGCGTCGCATAATTGCAAGACGCAACAATCAGCATATATAGAAACGAACATGCTGCTTCCACGCCTACCCATGATGGTGCAAACAAAGCATCGAAAATTGCCGCCATCAGCAGTTCCTCTCTGATGAGTCTGTGTTGTGCAGCACATTCTGCCGATTCATCACAGCCATGAACGCGGTTTTGACTGCCTCGCGGTGACTTCTTCCAATCGGTATCATGCTGCGATTATCCAAGGTGAGTGAATCTTTGCCGATGGAAAAGATGAATCGGCAATTTACCAGAAAACTACGGTGACATTGCACGAATCCGTATGGCGCCAAACGCTCAGCCAATGCGCCTAATCGGCATTGGATTTTCGTGGCGCCGGTGGTCGTGGTGAATAAACATTGCTTGCCCATCGCTTCAATCACCATAAGCTGCTGGACATCGAACGAATAGATGTTGCTGGAATGTAATTCCTCGATAGTGACCAAGGTTTTGCGCGAGTCGCGTAACTCGCGAGTCACGGCTTGCACCAGATGCGGCAGCCCCTCCAGGAAATGACTTTTCCGCAGAAAATACAGTGGCTGAACATCAAAAGTTTGGAACACCATCTCCTCTTTATTGGAGATAAACACTACTGCGGTATGCAATCCTGAGTTACGCAGTCGTTTGGTTAATTCGATGCCGTTGAGCCGTGGCATATCAATGTCGAGAAACAGTACATCGTAGTGCGTGCCGCGTTCGATGGCTGCGAGCAGTCGTTCCGGCTTGTCATAGGCGTCGAACGACATGGACAGTTGCGATGCGGCGAATGCTCGATTCAGCAGTTGATCGATATAGGCAAGACTGTTGGCATCATCCTCGCAAATTGCAGCCCGATGCTTTACCTGTGCAGCCACGTTGCTCTCCTCCTCGATGCGTGTTGCTGCCATTGTAAAAGGGGCCTGTCTGCGTCATCAACCGCGAATACAGCTATTCATTCCATATTCGTGCTGTTCATTCCAAACAAGGATTTACGCGTTCCGATAGCGGCAATCTATTGAATGACACAACAGTTGGTATGCGCTGAAGCATACTTCTCAATGACAGGAGAATCCAATGGTGAAGAAGGATCGGCGGTGGGTCAAACCGTTGATTATCGCTGTAGTGGTGCTTGCGATAATCGGTTTGGGATATGTGGCCTATCTCAAAATTTATGACATGCTGTTCGGCGGCGCTGTTGCCGTCAGCATTCAGGATGTGTACACCACGCTGAACGCGATCAAATGGCCGATTATCATCGCATTGCTGGTAGTTGTTGCTGCCATCGTGGTGAGCGTGGTTATTCGCCGGCAGCAGTCGGTGGCAGTGGTCAAGCTGGTGCGTTGGCAGAGCGTTGTCGCTTCTGTGATTGCAGTGGTTGCTGCATTCAGTGTGATTACGCTCAATATTGAATATTCGCTGATTAACAAGGTGATGACTGGCTCTAGCGGCTTGTCTGCGGCTACGAAGCAGACTTCGCAGAAGCTCGGTGAGCAAATTACCGGAGAAGGCATCGTACTGCTGAAAAATGAAGGCGATGCGCTGCCGATCAGCACATCAACCAAACTCAATGTGTTCGGCTGGGGCAGCACAAACGCCACGTTCGGCGGCACCGGCTCGGGCAGTGTTGATGAGACCACAGCGGTTTCTTTGATGGAAGGTCTGCACAATGCTGGCTTCAAAACCAACGAAACTCTGACCAAGTTCTACACTGACTATCGCGCCGATCGTCCATCGGTAGGCATGATGTCCGTTGACTGGACTGTTCCACAGCCCACCATCGAGCAGTACGACAAAGCCGGCATTTTCGAGAACGCTAAGGAATACTCCGATACCGCGCTCGTGGTGATTTCTCGCTCCGGTGGCGAAGGCATGGACTTGCCGGATAAATACTCCACTGAGTCCAATTACAACAAAACTCAGCAGGGTAGCGATGTGGTGTATTCAACCCAGAAAGATGATATCGATAGCAGTAAGTCATATCTCGAGCTGACGAATCGCGAAACGCAGATGGTTGGCCGCGTGACCAAGGAATTCTCCAACGTGTACGTGGTGATCAATTCAGCAAGTCCGATGGAATTGGGTTGGCTCGACCAGTACAACAGCATTAAGGCTGCAGTATGGTGCGGTGGCGCATCTGCAACCGGTTTCAATGCGCTGGGCGATGTGCTTTCCGGCACAATCAATCCATCTGGTCGCCTGGTTGATACGTATGTGTATGACCTGCGTTCAACTCCTACATTCAACAATTACGGCAACTTCACATACGACAATTCCACTGAGATTACCGGTTCCGATAAGAACGTTGCCAAGTTCGTGAACTATGTTGAAGGCATCTACGTCGGCTACAAGTATTACGAAACCGCAGCGGCGGAAGGCACTATCGACTATGACAAAACCGTGCAGTATCCGTTCGGCTACGGCCTGAGCTATACGACCTTCGACCAGAAGATCGCATCCTTCGATCGTTCTGGTGGAAAGACCACGGTGAAGGTCAAGGTGACGAACACTGGTGATACAGCCGGCAAGGATGTGGTGGAACTGTACTTCACCCCGCCGTATTACAACGGCGGTATTGAGAAGGCCAGCACGAATCTGCTCGACTTCGCTAAAACTAAGGAGCTGAAGCCGGGGGAGTCGCAAACCGTGACGATTTCGTTCAACGACGAAGACCTTGCCTCCTACGATGATCAGAACGCCAAGGCGTATGTGCTGGAGCACGGTGATTACACGATCACGTTGAACTCGGATTCGCATACGGTGCTTGATTCCCGTTCATTCACCGTTGGCAACGATGTGATCTATGACGATGCGCATGATGGCAAGCGTTCCACCGATCAGGTTGCCGCAACCAACCAGTTCGATGATGCTCGCGGTGACGTGACGTATCTCAGTCGTACCGATCATTTCGCCAACTATGACGAAGCGACTGCCGCACCGACGAATAAGACCATGTCCAAGGATGAGATGGCCGTCTACACTGCCAAGTCAACATTTGACGCCTCTGATTATGACAAGGGCGCCACGATGCCGACCACCGGTGCCAAGAACGGTCTGACCATTCAAGACATGACCGGTGTTGACTACAACGATGCGAAATGGGACAAGCTGCTCGACCAGCTGACCGTTGATGAAATGACGGATGCGGTTGCTGATGGCGGATTCCATATGATTTCGCTCAAGTCGATTAACTCCGGTGAATCGGTGGATTCGGACGGTCCGGCTGGCCTATCCAGCAACTTCAATGCCAGCATGAAAGGCACTGCTTTCCCGCCAGCTGTGATGATTGCGTCTACCTGGAACAAGGATTTGGCCAAGCAGCGCGGCAAGCAGGTTGGCGTTGAGGGCAAGGAACTCGGCATCACCGGTTGGTATGGACCTGCCATGAATATCCACCGTTCCGCGTTCTCCGGCCGTAACTTCGAGTACTACTCCGAAGATGGCACGATGTCCGGATTCATGGGCGGTGAAGAAGTCGCCGGCGCAACCGAAGAAGGCATGATGACCTACGTGAAGCATTTCGCCTTGAACGATCAGGAAACCAACCGCACCAATGGTTTGTGCACATGGACGACTGAGCAGTCCATCCGCGAAATCTACCTCAAGGCGTTTGAGAGGGCGTTCAAAGACGGTAAGAGCTTGGCCGTTATGACATCCTTCAACTCGATTGGCGCTCGCTGGGCCGGAAGCAACTCTTCGCTACTGCAGTCTGTGCTTCGTGACGAGTGGGGATTCCACGGTGCGGTGGAAACCGATGCTATGGATCCGCTGGCTGACTTCTATATGGATCTCAACCGAGGCATTCGCACTGGTTTGACTCACGGTCTATCTATGACTGGTGGTGATGGTCTGATTGCCAATACGGATTCCGCAGGTACGGTGACGGCATTGCGCAAGGCGATGCACGACAATTTGTACGCCGTTGCCAATTCCACAGCTGTGCACAAGGATGCTTCCATGCCAGTGTGGGCCAAGGCCGTGATTGCCGCTGATGTGGTAATTGCGCTGCTGTTGGTTGGCAGTGAGGTGCTGGCAGTGATGCGCTACCGTGAGCGCAAGCAAGCAGCTGCAGTAACCGTCAATCAGATAGGTCAGTAAAACTGAATTACTTGTGATAACCGTTATTTGATAGATCTCCTCCTTGGATCCGAGAACACGGTTATCCGTTTGAGTGGGTGATATTCGAGCACTGCCCTGCTTGAATATCACCCTTTGTTATGTGTGATTGATTCAAGGATTTTGCATCAATGGCGTTTATTGCTCTGTGCCTATGGGTCGAAGATCTCTTTGGCTCCTCTCATGGGTGAGGGGAGCTGTCCGCGTGTGTGGGCTGGAGAAGTTGAACTGAGGGTGAATTGTTGCGACATGCTGGTGTATGGGTGGGTTTGCTGCTTCATAGTGATGCAAAGAGGGATATTCTGGTATCGAAACAGCGTTCGAGGGCTGTTTGCGACACGCCGAGGGAATCGCGTCATGATGCCGATTCCTTGGGGTCTCGTGCGCCTTGATTTGCGTGAATCACGATGACCGTGTAAGTTTATCCCTTGCTGCCGCTCAGCGAGTGGTTCTCTGGTTCAGAGAGCTTCTTGGTGAATGTGTGGTGGTGGTTTGAGAACTCAAGAGCGTGTTTGTACTACTTCTTTATAGTCAATGATTGCCAGCTTGTCTCGTGCCTGGCCGGTTTGGTCGGGTCCTTGGTTGGTTGAAACGGGACGAGGTTTTTTGAGTGTGAGCGTCCTTTCCTTATTAGGACGTTCCTGTCAATTTTGTTTTTGAGAGTCATCTATTCGATGTCTTTCCGCATTGTTTTTTTTGTGGAGGGTTCGATTCTGGCTCAGGATGAACGCTGGCGGCGTGCTTAACACATGCAAGTCGAACGGGATCCACCAGCTTGCTGGTGGTGAGAGTGGCGAACGGGTGAGTAATGCGTGACCGACCTGCCCCATGCTCCGGAATAGCTCCTGGAAACGGGTGGTAATGCCGGATGTTCCAGTTGATCGCATGGTCTTCTGGGAAAGCTTTCGCGGCGTGGGATGGGGTCGCGTCCTATCAGCTTGACGGCGGGGTAACGGCCCACCGTGGCTTCGACGGGTAGCCGGCCTGAGAGGCGACCGGCCACATTGGGACTGAGATACGGCCCAGACTCCTACGGGAGGCAGCAGTGGGGAATATTGCACAATGGGCGCAAGCCTGATGCAGCGACGCCGCGTGAGGGATGGAGGCCTTCGGGTTGTAAACCTCTTTTGTCAGGGAGCAAGCGAGAGTGAGTGTACCTGTCGAATAAGCGCCGGCTAACTACGTGCCAGCAGCCGCGGTAATACGTAGGGCGCAAGCGTTATCCGGAATTATTGGGCGTAAAGGGCTCGTAGGCGGTTCGTCGCGTCCGGTGTGAAAGTCCATCGCTTAACGGTGGATCCGCGCCGGGTACGGGCGGGCTTGAGTGCGGTAGGGGAGACTGGAATTCCCGGTGTAACGGTGGAATGTGTAGATATCGGGAAGAACACCAATGGCGAAGGCGAGGTCTCTGGGCCGTTACTGACGCTGAGGAGCGAAAGCGTGGG
>NZ_JGZN01000010.1 GCF_000741715.1 Bifidobacterium saguini DSM 23967
AGCTTTCAACGGGTAGAGCGACGGGGACTCCCGCATTAATTAATAGACAATGCTTATCCCAGTCACACTGATTTATCTCAATCACATTATTGAGATAGTGACTGAGATATACAAGTTCTCCGCATCCATATATGGGATCTCAAAAACTTAGTTTTTACTGGAACTAAGCCATTTTCACTAGGACAGTTTTCTTATTCAACGCGGAATTATTTCACTCGCTATCTCAGTCATTTTGACTGAGATAGGCATGCAAATATCAAGATTGCGCCGATAACGCCCGTTATGTCGGTTTCTGCTCCAGCGTTCTGTATTGGGCAAAATCTCATTCATCAATGCAGGCTCCTCCGAATTCACGCCATTCAGAGAGGGCATTGTGATGAGGGATTTTGATTCGTTGAAGATTGCCGTTGCTGGTACCGGTTATGTGGGTTTGAGCTTAGCTACGCTTTTGGCTCAGCATCATCAGGTTACCGCGGTGGATATTGTTCCTGCAAAGGTCGACATGATCAATGCCCGTAAGTCCCCGATTCAAGATGACTACATCGAGAAGTACTTCGCGGAGAAGAAGTTGGACCTCACTGCCACGCTCGATGGCGAGAAGGCCTACGCGGATGCCGATTTCGTGATTATCGCCGCGCCGACCAACTACGACAGCACGAAAAACTTCTTCGACACCTCCGCAGTGGAAGCCGTCATCAAGCTGGTGATGAAGGTCAACCCGGACGCGATCATGGTCATCAAGTCCACCATCCCGGTCGGCTACACCAAGTCCATCCGTAAGAAGACCGGTTCCAAGAACATCATCTTCAGCCCTGAGTTCCTGCGCGAATCCAAGGCTCTGTACGACAACCTGTACCCGAGCCGCATTGTGGTCGGCACCGACCCGCAGGACGAGCACCTCGTGGAGGCCGCCCACACCTTCGCCAAGCTGCTGCAGCAGGGTGCCATCGAGGAGAACATTCACACGCTGTTCATGGGCTTCACCGAGGCCGAAGCCGTCAAGCTGTTCGCCAACACGTATCTGGCATTGCGCGTCTCCTACTTCAACGAGCTCGACACCTACGCCGAGTCCAAGGGCCTGAATACCCGCGAGATCATCGACGGCGTGTGCCTCGACCCTCGCATCGGCACCCATTACAACAACCCGAGCTTTGGCTACGGCGGCTACTGCCTGCCGAAGGACACCAAGCAGCTGCTCGCCAACTACCAGGATGTGCCGGAAAACCTTATTCACGCCATCGTGGAATCCAACGTGACCCGCAAGGACTTCATTGCAGACAGCGTACTGAAGAAGGCCGGTTATTACGGTTACAGCGGCAACAACGAGTTTGATGCTTCCGATGAGAAGCCAGTGACCGTGGGCGTATACCGCCTCACCATGAAGTCCAACTCGGATAACTTCCGTCAGTCCGCCATCCAAGGCGTTATGAAGCGCATTAAGGCTAAGGGCGCAACCGTAATCGTCTATGAGCCCACGCTGGAGAACGGCACTACATTCTTCGGTTCCGAAGTGGTCAACGATCTTGACGAATTCAAGAAGCGTAGCGACGCGATTCTCGCCAACCGCTACAACTCCTGCCTCGACGACGTTGAAGACAAGGTATATACGCGCGATCTGTTCCGCAGGGACTAAACGAACTGAGTGGTAAGAATTATGACTAAACCATTAGTAAGCGTCATTATCCCTACCTATAAAAGGGCTGATCGTATTAATCATGCGGTGGATTCCGTTGTCGCTCAGACTTACGGAATCGAAAATATCGAAGTCATCGTGGTAAGCGATAATAAAAAGGAATTCCCGGAGTATGCGGATACCGATCGCAAACTGGAGGAGTATCAGCAGTTGCCGCATTTCCAGCTAATCCACACTGCCGGTGGCACCGGCGGTGGTGCGGCGAGAAATTACGCATGCAAATATGCGACGGGTGAATATCTAGCATTTCTGGATGACGATGACGAGTTTTTACCGGACAAGATAGAAACTCAGGTCCAGTTCATGCAATCTAATCACTTGGATATGTCGTATCAGGATGTGTCTTGGTACGACTTCAATTCCAAGAAGCTGGTGGAACATCGCCGTCTTAACCATGTAACAGATTTCAGCAAAAAAGGTCTGCTGCAAGCTCATATGGTTACGCCCATTGCTCCGACTGCGATTTATATGCTTACCAAGCAGTTGTTTGATCAGACTGATGGCTTTGGAGAAGTACCCGTTGGGCAGGACTGGTTCTTGATGCTTCGTTGCATCGAGGCAGGAGCCAAGATTGGCTATATGCCAGAGGTGCATGTGCATCAGTATTTATATGATGGCGAGAGACTTTCTCTAGGCACCAACAAGATTAATGGTGAGAACAACCTGTATAAGGTTCGCCAATCGTATTTCCCTATACTGACTCCAGCCCAACGGAAATATGTGAAATTCCGCCATTATGCAGTACTTGCGTTTGCCTGCAAACGAAGTAAACGATGGGCAGAGGCTATTAAATACGCGTTGTGCGCGGTTGTTTCCTCTCCTATGTACTGCCTGAAAGAAGCTCCTAAGTATTTCGGTAAGGCAAAGAAGGCGTAGTATGTCTACTTTGCTGTTGCTTACTAAGCATTTCCCCTACAATCAAGGGGAAACTGCTGCGGAATCTTATCTGGAAACAGAAATAACATATCTGGCAAAATCCTTCGATAAGGTTTTTGTGGCAGCTACTGAAGCTCCTGTAGACCGGGATTTGACATGCGCGCTACCAGCCAATGTGGAGTCTGTCTCATTGGGATGTGTTCAAAGTAAATCTCAGAAAATTAGGGCAGCGGTACAAGGCCTGTGCATTCCTGTTGCTGGAACAACTAGTGAGAAGGAGGCTGCTCGTTCTGAACACGGATTGAGCACGTCTCGTAAATTGTTCCAGTTATATTTCATTGCAAAAGCGCAGCAAAAATATAAGCGACTGCAACGAATACTGGCTGATAGAGGAGTGAATCCCACTCATCTGTATAGCTTTTGGTTCTTTGACACCGCATTGGTTGAGGCTTGGATGCTGCAGCAGTTTCCAAATGCAATAGCAGTGAGCAGGACTCATCGCTACGAACTCTATGCAGAACGCAACAAGCTGAACTATTTACCGTTGCGTGAATATCTGCTGAATGCCATGAACGCGGTGTTGCCCTGCTCGCAAGATGGTACATCGTATCTTCAGAAGCGATATCCGAAATATTCCGAGAAATTGCATACATGCTATCTCGGTACACGTGAACTTCCTGATAAGAGCGCCGAGATAGAAGGACAGGTTTTTCAAGTAGTCAGCTGTTCTCGTGTCGTACCGGTTAAACGGGTGTCTTTACTTGCGCAGGCAATGAAAATCCTCGATCAGCAGGAAAACATTCATGTGCGGTGGACGCATTATGGTGATGGCTCAGAACTGGATGCAGTGAAGTCGATTGCTTCGTCGTATAGACATGTGCAGGCTGTTTTTCCAGGTAATCTCGCAAATTCTGCACTCTTGAATGAGTACGGGGATAAACATATTGACCTATTCGTCAATGTGTCTTCTTCTGAAGGTTTGCCAATATCCATTATGGAAGCCAGCGGCTGTGGAGTTCCAGTATTGGCTACTGATGTGGGTGGTACTCACGAAATTGTCCAAAGCGGATATAACGGAGAACTGCTCGATGAACATGTTGATGCGCGGACAGTTGCCGCAAAAATCTATGCATACATAAGCCTGCCAAGAAGCCGAAAAGAACAGTATCGAACAGCAGCCAGAGAGATGTGGAAGGAACATTTCCGGACTGCAAGCAATGTGCAGACACTGCTGCAGAAAATGCATCAGTGAACGGCTTTATAGAAGACAGCAAAGGAATTTGATACCATGGGCAATCAACTATTGCAGAAGCTCACACTCTTGAAACGTTGGAGCAAAATCCTATCTGGGAAAACAGCAGTGGCTGTTGAACAAGGAATCGGCAAAGCGTTTTCAACTGAGAAAATAGCAGGTTATTATAACGATTTAACTGGTAAAGTTTCCGATACAACGTTACTCGATGATCAAGGTGTTCCTGTAACGGTTATTGCAGGTGGCGATCACCGGCATTTCCCTATTGCTATTTTTCAATACGCATTAGGTAGCTATGACAAATTCTTGTTGACAAAAGATCAGAAATATTTGACTTCATTTAAGTCTTGTATTGACTGGGCGATAGCACATCAACGTGAGGATGGATCTTGGGATGCGTTTTCGCCAATCGGTAGTGTGAAATATACCGTTTCTTCGATGGCACAAGGTGAAGGCGCATCGGTTTTGCTACGAGGATATGTGCAATATGGAGATGCAAAGTATTTGGACAGTGCTCGCAAAGCTATTGATTACATGCTGGTTCCTCTTGACAAAGGCGGAGTATCCATCCACGAGAACGGACGTCTCTATCTGGAAGAATACCCACAAAGTCCACGACGTAGTGTTTTAAATGGATGGATATTCTCGTTATTTGGTCTTTTTGATTTATCTCTCATTGATAAAAGTTATACCAACTATTTCCAGCAATCAGTAAAAACTCTTGCTGAAGAGTTGGATCAATATGATACCGGTTATTGGAGCTACTACGATCTTGAACATCGTATTGCATCTCCTGCGTATCATAAGCTGCATATTGCCTTGCTGTCGGTAATGGCTCAACTCAGCGATTTACGCATATATGCTGAATACGCGGCGAAGTTTGAAAAATATCAGAATAGCTCTGTTAATAAATATCATGCTATTGCAAGAAAAGTAATTCAAAAACTGTCTGAAAAGTCAGATGCGGTGATTGTACAATGAAAATTGTTGAGGTAATGCCTGAATTTGGCCTAGCTGGTGCTCAGCGAATGGCAGAAAGTTTGATACTTGGATTGTCTGAGGCTGGACATCAAGTGTATGCGATCAGCTTGTTTTCGGAAGAAACAAGTATTACGGAGAATTTGCATAAGCATTCCGTTCCTGTATATTTTCTCGGGAAGAAAGCAGGATTGGATTTAAGTATTTTTATCAAAGTATTTAAAGTACTGAAAACAATACAACCTGATGTAGTGCATACTCATAGATATTGTATGCAATATGTAATTCCTGCTGCACAATTATTGCATATTAAAGTTAAAGTGCATACAGTTCATAATATTGCTGAAAAAGAGGTACCCGAAAAACAGCAAAAGTTGAATAATTGGTTCTATCATCATTGCGATGTTGTGCCTGTGGCAATCAGCCCAGTTGTTCAAAAGAGCATTGTAAATAGGTATCATTTGCAAAACAATGATGTTCCGTTGATCTATAACGGTGTGACTAGAAATTATGTACATGTTGCCAATGATTGTGACATCTTTAATTTCTTAAATATAGCTAGATTTGAACCACAGAAGAATCATCGAATGTTGATTGAATCCTTTAAAAAGGTTCATGATGTTCATCCTAAGACGCGATTAACATTAGTTGGTGATTATTCGCTTGGTGGATCTAATGCAGAATATAATGCTGTTATAGCGCTTATCAAGCAATATAAGCTTGAAGATAGCGTCGAATTAGTGGGCGCAGTTGATGATGTCGCTCCATATGTGGAGCGAGCTGATGCATTCGTTCTTCCTTCGCGGTATGAAGGTTTCCCTATTACGCTTATTGAAGCGTTCTGTGCCGGTTTGCCTGTGGTGTGCACTGCGGTAGGCGGAGTACCAGATATTGTGTCGAATGAGGAGAACGGTCTACTGACCAGTGTTGATGCTGGTGAATTTGCTCATGCAATGATTAGGTTGGTCGAAGATGATAATTTGCGCATGACACTATCTGAGCATGCTCAGCGTGATAGTCGTAAATATTCGCAAGACTCAATGACCGATGCTTATCAGGTTTTGTTCGAAAAGCTTATTGCCCGATAACGAGTGGTGCCATGACTGTTGCAAATCAAGTTCGTGATACGCAAATTCCGATTGCTGTTAGAAAGTCTGTATTTTTAGATAATTTCACCACTATAGTATTAATTATTAGTGTAATCTGTATTTTTACTTTTAATAATGATACGACTGGTATCGGTAAAACAGCAACAAATTTGCTGATGATCGCGTTTATGGGTTGTGAGCTGCTTTGTGTTGCTGTTCGTAGGTGTGTTGTTGTTCATCCCGTAAATCTTCTATTTGCTCTATTCCTCTTCATATGTATGATGTCGCTGTTGTGGACGGCAGATGTTGATCTTACGATGACTCGTACAACGAGCTTGGCAATCATGGCATTGTTCATGCTATGTATTTTCAACTACATTTTTTTAGATGTTCGAAAGATTGATTTTCGCATTAATGTATTGATACGCACCATTGTCATAGCCTCGGCTTTTGCTTCGATTTATCTCCTATTGAATTCTGATTGGAGTGCAGGCGGTAGAACGAATGATGTAATTGGTGATGCGAATCAGGCGAGTGCTTATCTTTCGTATGCGTTGCCGCTGTCAATGTACGCAATGTCAAAGAAGCTACTGCCTAAATTGGTCTGTGTCCTTCAGATGGTTGTAGTGTTCGCATCTGTTATTGTTAGTGCATCTCGAACCGGGTTGATGGTTTGCATTGCAGGTGTAGCTCTTTATGTTTTTATCCGTTCATACCAGCGAGGGCTTCTTTCGCCGCGAAGTATTGCGCTCATAGTAGGTGTAGCCGTAGGTTGTGTAGCTCTGTTCCAATATGTGATGACCAATCCACAGGCCTATGAAGTGATTGGACGTAGGCTTCAGTCAATTGTAGACATTATGAATGGTCGCGATTCGCAAATGAATGAGGGATCATATTTCGAAAGAAAACGTCTCCTTGAGTTGGCTATCGCTTTGTGGCAAAGCCATCCGATGTTTGGTGTGGGTGCCGATGCATACGCGCATTTTGCAGCTGTTGGAATTCGAAATACATTCAGTCATAACGACTATATGCAAATATTGTCTGGTGTGGGAATTGTTGGATTTATTCCTTACTATGCGCAGCATGTGTATATATTGAAAAACGGGGTTCGTCTGCGTGGCTCATTGCAAGTAATGGTACTTGTCATGATGGCGCAATTATTATTCTTTCATTTCTTTGTAGTTTTCTACTACCAAAAACTAGAGATTATTTATATCGTTTTGCTTATTGCTATGTCTACTAATATGAAATCAAAAAATAGCTGGTATTTGAATTTTAGTTGATTAATGAGGCTTCCGTGAATAAGTATTTAAATCTATTAACGAATATTGGTGTTTTTGCTCTCAATGCTTTTGCAACACGACTAATTACCTTTTTATTGGTCCCTTTATATACATATTATCTTACGACAGCTGAATATGGTATAACTGATTTATCGATTGTAGTATTGAGCGCTTTTTTCCCAATCGCTACACTATGTTCAGCTGATGCGGTATTGCGTTTTGTTGTAGATAAAACCGATTCAACTGAAAAAACCATTTCATTTGGTTTATTCATGATTGTATTGAGTACGCTGGTCGTTGCTTGCTGTTTACCGCTTCTTGATTTAAGTTTTTTTGGTGGGCTTGGAAACTATAAATTATATTTCTTGTTGTATTATTTCTTTAATTCGTTGCAATGGCTGGGTGGATCAGTCGCTCGAGGCCTGAATCAAATAAAACTTACCACAGTTTCCGCTGTCGTATCATCGTTGACTACAGCTATTGGTGTTGTAATTCTTATAATGTTCCAAGGCCTAGGCGTCGATGGTTATTTCATTTCAGTGATACTTGCAAATCTATTTGGATCACTGATTTTTATTATTGGTGGTAGGCATTATCAGTACTATGCTCCTATTCATTGGAGCAAGGATAGAGCACTCATAAAACGTATGCTTGCATACTCGATTCCACTAGTCCCTAACTCTCTGTTTTGGTGGGCTAACACTAGTCTCAATCGATTCTTTATAACAGGCATGATTGGCATTGGTGCTTCTGGTCTTTTTGCGGCTGCTAGCAAAATTCCAAATTTTTTGAATCTATTTAGTAACATATTCCAACAAGCATGGCAGCTGTCTGCATTTCAGGAGTTTAAGAAACAAGGAGTTGAACGTTTCTACTCGTTGATTCTGCGTGTGTTTCATTCAGGTATGAGTATTATTGCAGCTATATTGATTCTTTTGGCGCAACCTCTTGCTCTAATACTTTTACAAAAAGACTTTTATTCTGCTTGGGTTTATGTACCATTCCTGCTTGTTTCGTTTTTCTTCTCGGCATTAAACTCATTCATGAGTGCATTTTATAGTGCGAGTATGAAAACGAAATCGCTATTTGTTGATACTGTTATTGGTTTGGTTATTTGTGTGGTACTTACCTGGTTGCTTATTCCTCCCTTAGGTTTGTATGGCGCTTCTATCGCGATGATTGCAAGTAATCTGTTTGTATATTGCGCTCGTGTCTTTGGTGTGCGCAAGTTTATTGATATCAAAGTCAATTGGCTTTTGATTTTTGCAATTGACTGTTTGCTGCTTACGCAGTCTATTGTTGCCACATTTAATTTCTCTAATTACTTGATTATTGAAATCATAATTTTTGTGTTGCTCGGTGTTTGTGTTCTTTTGGATCTGGCACCTGTTGCTAGTCGTGTCTTCCTGAAATCTTCAGGGAAGTATTCTTCTTCAAAATAGAGGAGGGAAATTGATTCCTAAGAATATCTTTTTGGTTTTAAACAAGTTGCATGTTTCGTCTCTTATTTATCAATTGTCGAATCTGTTTTCCTTAAAGTCCCGTAAGGATGAGCTACCTTTGCGCCCTAAGCAGGTACTAGCTGATCTTGATTCTCCAGTTATCTCCTCGCCTAACGGCAATATGTGTGATGAGTTACATCCCGGTCTTTCTGTTGTTGTTCCTGCGTATAATGTTGAGAATTATATAATTGATTGTCTTCAATCTATTACTTCTCAATCCATTGATGTTCCTATTGAAATAATTGTCGTTGATGATGGTTCTACAGATAAGACTGGTGAACTCATTGATGATTTTGCTGTAAAGCATTCATGCATTTCAGTTATTCATCAGAAGAATCGAGGTTTATCTGGAGCTCGAAACGCTGGATTAGCTGTTGCGCAGCGTGAATACGTGGCATTCGTTGATTCTGACGATGTTCTTCCACGTAATGCGCTGCAGTCATTGCTCGATGCTTTTGATCCGGATCAATATGACTATATTTCAGGGTTGTGGTCGTCCATGTCGGGGAATGGGGCGAATATAAAACTCGCCGAAACGACGCGTACCCACGGTGCTCCTTGGGGGCGTATCTACAAGCGCCAGATTTGGGATGATATTTCTTTCCCTGAAGGGCTTTGGTTCGAGGATTCTGTTCAAGAGTACTGTGTTGCTACTCGCTATCGTGAGCAATTACTTGCTCGATCCGTTTACAACAGGCGTCAACGTAGTACTTCCATAACGCATATCGCAACGAAAAACTATAAATCTCTGGATTCATATTGGATCGTAGAAGAGATGTTGCAATGGTGTAAGCAGCTTCATATACCGTTTAATCAACACTTATATGAACTCACGGTTCGTCAATTTGGACCGTTGCTATATTGGAGGACGCTCCTTCTGAATGATGATCAACGTAGAGCTTTATTCGCCTGCTGTTGTGATTTGCTGGCTTCGTATAAAGAGTTTGATGAATATGCGGTCCAAGGGAGTGATGCGTTTATGGCGCTTGAACATTCTCTGCGATCAAGAAACTATCAACTTTGGGAACGTGTTTGCTTGCTGCGTAAGAATGCAGACTACTCATTATCGATATAGTAAAACAGTGCATATAAGAAAAGGATAATAATGCGTACCCCCCCCCCTATCGCGCCATGAAAAAAATAGGAACTCAAGTATAGAGTTATTAAGAATCATAGCAATGTTTATGATTCTTGAGAGTCATTTCGTAATTCATAATGATTATGATTTCTCGCAAATTCCTATAGGCTTCGAGAGGTTTTTCCTTGTTGTATTTATGGCTGATGCTGGCAAGATAGGGGTAGTTGTTTTCTTTACAATCTCTGCTTGGTTTCTTATTGATAAAGAAGTTGCACTTTATTCTTCATTAAAGAGACTTTGGATTTTAGAAAGAGAAGTTCTATTTTATAGTATAATTTTAGGGGTAGTTTATTATTGTACTGATTTAATTGGAACAAAGGTACTTGCAAAGAGCTTTCTGCCCCTATTGACTAATACTTGGTGGTATGTGTCCGCATATGCACTGTTCCTTGTTTTTCTCCCATTTGTTTTATCTGGTCTTCGTCTTCTGGGTAAAGAAAAGCATTTGTCGTTAGCTGTTATTTCGCTAATTCTATTGGGAGTATTGCGGTATATTCCAGGTTTTCCTGCTGCGGATGACTCGTATGCCACATTTATATTGTTGTTTATAGTTATTTCAGCTTATAAATGGTATTTTAAACCCTTGAATATTGTTAAGTCCGTTTTATGTATAATAATCGGTATTTGTTTTATGATTCTAAGGTTTAGCGTTTTCGATGCCGCTTATATGTTTTCTGGTTTTAACAAGCCCGATGCCTTTGGCCAGGTTTACGTGTTTCCTGTATTAATGGTCGGCTTTGGCTTATTCAGCTTGTTTAATCAAATGACTTTCCATAGCAAAGTCGTTAATCGGATTGCTAAATCTGCTTTTGCTGTCTATCTTATTACCGACTATCCGGCATCAGAACAACTTCTCTGGGGACGTCTATTTGATTTAGAGCATTTATATCAGTATTCTTTTGCAATTATAAAGATGTTGATAATATTGTTTTGTATTTATTTAATATGCACTGTTGTGGATTTCATGAGGCAATTTATTTTCGCTTTTTCAATTGACAGAAATCCTGGGCATTTATTTGATATATTCACTAATTCTATAGTGTCTTGTCGGCCTTATATGAGATTGCGTAGATTCATACTTTCTGCTATGCGAGATAGTATGGAACGGACGAACCGGAGTCTTTAAAACTCAGCCTGAATAAAGCATTCCGTATGGGTTATCGAGTATCTGTTATTAAAGAAGAGCTGCCGATTAAGGCAGCTCTTCATGCTCTGTTGCGTTAGACAGTGTGATTTCAGGCGGTCTTCTTACGGCCGCGGCGCTTCATTGTGCCAGCGGTAGCGGCAGCGGCATCGAAGATGACGGTCTTGTTCTCCGGATATGCGGCTCCATTTACAGAAGCATAGGATACCTCGCCTTCTGGAGCTTCAGGCAACGTGAAGAAGGCTTTCACGGCTTCCACCAGAGTGGCTTCCTTGATGCTTACGGATCCTGCCTTACCGTCCACCTTGCTGAACTTCACAGCATTATCAGCCTTTGCGGTGGTTGGAGTTACGGCAACCTGCTTGGTCTTCTCGTTGATGAGTACCTTCACATAGGCAGGGGTGCCTATCACTTCGGCAGTAGCCTTGTTGAAACGAATGGCGGAATCGGTGACGGTAAGCACGGTCTTACCTACCGGCTTAACCAGTTGAACCTCTTCAAAACCCTGGAGCAGAGAAGCCATAATTAATCCTCCTGAATTTACAGTTACTATTCAAGAAATAATTGTAATGGCATAATCAGAAAAATAGTTTCAGAGGTTTGTTTTTACTGCCTCTCAGTCAGTTTTGCTGATTGTCCGTCCGCAATTAAGGTCGGACTTCGTCCGTATTTTATCGGCTCGACTATCGTCTCGCACATTGCCTACAAACAGCTCTGCTGTTTGCTTAGCTGCAATGTCCTGGTGAGGGACGCCAGAGAATTTGCCGAGTCAGGGCCCAAACCATTAATGGGATAGCGGCGAACGCATAACCCTCAAATTGAATGTACAAATATGCCAACAGAATCAGCCAGCACATAGTCAGTTTATTCCATGTATGGAATCGGCTGATAAATCTCAACGTAATAATAAGAAACGCAACAAACCCAATAATACCGAATTCGGTAATGAAATTCACATACGAGCACATGGTCCAAACGGTGTCTGGCGTAATGGAGTCATACCAATGAGTGGCGTTGGTCGCATCGGTATGCATCATGCTAAGAACATGTGCTGCCATATTTGCGCCTTCATGAGTAGCTGAAGCGATATTTCCAGCGCCAAAGCCGGTAAGTAATGTCCACGGGTGGATAATCATTCCGCACAGTGGAGCCAGTGGCTGCCAAATACGCATGAAGAATGAGCCATCGCCTTCCATTCCGTTATGCATGATGGAATCTAGACGAGAATTAATCATGAAACTTGCGATGGCAATAACGCCGAAGCAGATAAATTGTGTGATTCCTCTGCGCCTTTGCTGTTGATTGTGCCAATGTGTTTCGATTACGATGACAGCAATTAACGCCACCAAGGAATCTAGCACAATACGGGTGCCTGAACCCATCAGCACGCTGCCTGCGGCAAATACCGCAATAAGATGCTTTAATCGTTGCGCAAAAATACGATCGCGAATGCACATAAACCAAAATAGTGGAAGCAAAATGCCAAACAGGTGCATGCCGATATAGCTAGGCTCCGCAAATAAAAATTGTGGTCTACCGCCTACTCCGCCCCATCGTGCGTTCATATATGAGCGGTACATCAGATGAGTAAAGAACCCTTGCACGCTGCCCAATTGCAATCGAATTGCCAGCCACTGCACTACACCCACAGCAAATGCAAACCAATAAGTGGCCAGCACAATGCGTACCGATTCCTGCCAGTTCAACTGCTTATGCACAAAAGCAATATCCAGCGCAGCAAGCGTGGCTGGTACAGCAATCACGCCGGTCAACGACATAACAACCGCATTATTATGCAATCCAAAAACAACCCAGCTTGGCATAGAAAGCAAAACAAGCACTACCGGCAGCAGCATGAATGGCGCATAGCGATGCGCTGCCAAGCGAAGCAGACGAGGATTCGCCGCACAGTAGGCAACAAGCAGCCACGGACTTATCGGAGTCCAGAACGGCTGGAAGAAACCAAGCACCGTGCCATCAATGGGCAAGGTCACCAATGCTAGGAAAAACAGGTAATCAGAATAGTCGCGTGGAGTAAAGAATCGGGGGAGCTGCATCGGGGGAGTAAGCGCTGCCATACCACGCGAAATTGATGCCGTATTATGCGTGGACGAATTCGCGAACATCGTGGAAGATGCAACAGGCTCTGGTGTCTGAACAGCTTGCTGAACGGGATATTTAGCAGTGTTTACGCTGTTTTTAGGCATGCTTGAATCGTTCACTCATTCCCCTCCTTGTGTGCTCTTGCGTACTCTAGCAACACAATGTGCCGGCAATGTGCAAAAACCGTGGTGATATCGGCTGAGATGTGTCATAACCACGTTTTTCCTTAAAAGGGGGTACACGATGACTGCTAGGATTCATGGTGTTTGCAACCCATCAGGATGTGTAGAGGGAGAAGCGGTTGGTTTCCGCAGAGAATAACGAACAACAAAATCAAAGCGTTGCGGACTCCGCCGCGGCGCAGGCCGAAAATGGCATCACCATCATGGATTTGCTGCGAATCATTCGCAAGCATGTTATTTCCGTTATTGTAACGTTCGTAGTGGTGTTCGCCGCAGTGTGCGCATACACGCTGCTCACTCCGCCGAAGTACACGGCCACCTCGCAGGTGTTTGCTACGTTCAGCGCGTCAGACTCCACTAGTTCGCAGGGTAACTTTAACGACATCAACAACGCTGGCTCCTATATTTCGAACCAGATTAAGTCGTACCCGACTCTGGCCACTACCGAGTCCGTGCTGCAGCCGGTAATCGATCAGCTGGGATTGAGCAGCACGGTCAGCCAGCTCGCGGGGCAGCTCACCGTCACCAACCCCACCGATACCGCTTTCGTGAACATTTCGGTGGAAGATACGAATCCTAAGGAAGCCGCGGACATTGCCAACGCGGTGGCCAAGTCCATGAAGACCGTGGTGGAGGATTCCCTATACTCCTCCGGCAACAAGTCTCCGGTCACGCTTTCCGTGGTGCAGCAGGCTCAGGAGCCGTCTGGTCCGAGCAGCCCGAAGATCACACTGAACATGGCCATTGGCATTGTGGGCGGTCTGATTCTCGGTATTATCGTGGCTCTGCTCAAGGATCTCTTCTCCACTCGTATTGAGGAAGCGTTCGAACTGCAGGAATACATTGACGCCCCGATCATGGGCCGCATTCCCGAAGACGACCTGCTCAAGGGCGAGGTTCCGGTGATTATCGCCAAGCCGAGCAGCCCGATTGCTGAAGAGTATCGTCGTGTTCGCACCAACTTGTCCTTCACCGCTCCGGTTGAGGGCATGTCTTCTCGTCTGATTGTTATGTCTTCCACCGGCCCCTCCGAAGGCAAGACCACGAGTGCGGTGAATACCGCTGTGGCTCTGGCGGAAAACGGTGCCAAGGTGCTGCTCGTAGATGCCGATCTGCGCCACCCGTCTGTGGCCAATCGTTTGGGTCTTGAAGGCAACGCGGGCCTGACCCATGTGCTCTCCGGCCAGGCTTCCGTGAAGGATGTGGTTCAGCGCTACTGGAAGCCGAACCTGCATATTATGCCGGCAGGCCCGAAGCCGCCGAACGCTTCCGCTCTGCTGAACTCTCCAGTTATGAAGGAACTGCTCAAGCAGGCGCTTGCACAGTACGATTACGTGCTCGTGGACACCTCGCCGCTGGTGGTGGCCAACGATGCCTACGTGTTCGGTGCTATGGGCAATGGCATTGTGATTGTGTCTGGTCGTGACGTGACCGATAAGCGCGATTTGCGCGATATTGCCGCTCAGTTGGATACGCTGAACATTTCGGTGAACGGTTTCATCTTCAACTATGCGAAGGATTCCAAGAAGGATTACTCGAGCAAGTACAACAACTACTATTACTACGATGATGATTCCAACTCGGGCAACAAGAATAGTAGGAATAAGAAGCGTCCGAAGCGCAGTGCACCTCGCCGTGCTGCTGTGAAACGGTAGGTTCTTCGAGCTCGATAGGAAAAGCGGCCGAAGGCCGCGGGGAAATTGGAATCGACGTAAGTCGATACAATTTATTTCCCGCGGCCTTCGGCCGCTTTTCTACTACCCCTCAGTCAGCTTCGCTGACAAGGGGAGCCGAGCGTAGGAAGGGAGCCAAGGCGTGGGAGCCAGAGTGTGAGGAACAGGGGAAGCTGGTGACTACGCAGTGGCTTTGGCGATGATGGTCAGAGCCTGGCAGATTTGATCGTAGGCCTTCTGGAACACCGAAAAATCACGATGATGCGGATCTTCGATATTCAGTGGTACAGGCAGCATTGGGCGAATCATGGAAGCGTTGTCAATAACTGATTCCAGTTTTTCCTCACGCGTGCCGCCTTCGATATAACCTTCTTTGGCGCAATAAGCGCACATGTTGGCAAAATCAGCCAATAGGAAGGTCTTGCGAGCCGCCAGCGGTGCGATGGTAGCAATCTCCTGACGCTGATGAGTTTCAAAGCACAGAATCAAATCGGATTCATTAGCCAGTTGCGGAGTGATGCGCTTGGATCGAAAGGCGCTGGAATCAATGCCGGCCTGCGTCATAAGTTTTGCGCTGGAAGGGTCGATTGGATGATCGATGAGACCGCGGGTGCCGGCGCTGTCAGCGGTGATAGTGGAATCGCTCAAGTAGTGGGGGAGCAGCAGTTCGCCCATAGGGGAGCGGCAAATATTGCCGGTGCAGACGAAAAGAATCTTCATAATCCCGATATACCTCGATTACTTTGTTAAACGGTGACTCGGAAACGTAGCTAAGCATAGAAAAGACCCTGAGGAAACCTCAGGGTCTTGTACGTTAAATCAGCTCAGCGCCGAAAGATTCAGCGAACGCTGGTCTTGCGGACGGCGAACAGAGCAACGCCAGCGGCAGCCAGCAGCACGACGGCCACAGCGTACGGAGCCACGGAAGCACCGGTGTCAGCAGTGGTAGTCTCACCGTTGCCGGTAGCCGGAACGGTAGCGGTAGCGGTGGTCAGCACCTTGCCGCTAGCGTCAGACAGCGTAGCGTTAACCTGAGTGCCAGCAGCAACACCGGCCTTCAGGATGAACTTAACCTTCAGGGTGCCGTTGGCGTCGGACTTGAAGGTGCGGGAAATGACCTGCTGAATATCCTGAACAACGGCGTCATCAGCGGAAACGGTGTAATCGGTGTTTGCAGCCAGACCGGTGAAGGTGAACACGACAGTGTTGCCCTGAACGTCGCCGGTAGCGCCGTAGTGGGTGTCAACGGCCAGAGCGGTGTTGGCAGCGAAGCCGAAGCCCAGAACAGCAGCGATGGTGGCCAGAACAGCCATAATCTTCTTCTTCATATCAATAACCTCCTTATAAGGGTGGAATACACCCTTGAAGTACATCTCGCAGTAGGCTTTGTAAGCCTTATCTCCCTGCGCTTCCCCTACAATACCCACCCCAATGACGTAAAACGGGGGTATTGAACATCGAGCAGACAAACTATGTGACATCGTTGTCACGCCGTGTGAGGGCGTTGTCTCTTGACATAATGTCATTATTTGACTTTGACGATGAGAAAACGTTGCAATACTGCGGTTTTTGAGCATTAAAGCTCGAGTTTGCCGCGAATTTACCTGTGTGAACGGCTTTCGGGCGTGTCGTCGGTCTCGTCGTCAAAGCTAAAAAGCTCCTCAACCGTAGTGTCGAACACCTTGGCAATATCCATAGCAAGCCTGAGCGAAGGGCAATACTGCCCCTGTTCCAAACGTCCGATGGTTTCTCGGCGAACATTGATGAGATCAGCCAACTCGGATTGCTTCATGCCTCGAGCAAGACGGTGAATTTTCACGCTAGTCTTCATCGTCATCCCCATTCGAGCCGTCATGCTCCAGCCAGAGATAATAACCATCAGACAAAGCCAAAGCGCACATAGCCAGCGTGGGCAACGCCATAGGAGGAATCACATAAGGGGTAAACAGTATGCGCATGTTCAGCACGGTGTAGATGAACCCTAGCGCCACCAGCACGGCAACCAGCACCCACATGGCGAATTGCGTGGCCTTGCTCTGATGCTGATCCGAAAGCTCATCTCGCCGAGGGCGCTGCTTGTTGAGCACCTGAACCACCCAGATTTCACCGCAAGCCCAAATAAGCGCCACTAGAGCCGTGATAATAACTCCGATGAAATTGTGCCCAATCATCATCATGAGCACGCATGCCAGTGCGCCCACGATTTCCACCACCGCGCGCATCGCAATGTATCGGTTAAAAGTCATAGTTCCCCCGCTCTCTTATTCGCTTGGTTCATTATAGGGTGGATACATCGGGGGTGTGGCGCATGTCAGGTATGCGACGGGCGCATATTGCTCAGTGCAAGCAAGTACGCCGATAACAAGAAAGCCCTGCGCTCAGGCAGGGCTTTTCTCGCAATGCGAAGCTGTTATTGCAAATCAGTAGCTCTTGTACTGCAACCAGTGGCTGTAAGCGGCGGAGATAGAGCCATAACGACCGTTGCAGTAGCTGACGAACCACTTGAACTGGGTCTGGTAGTTGGTTGCCCAGTCAGCGCCAGCGGAAGCCATCTTGCTACCCGGCAGAGCCTGCGGCAGACCATAGGCGCCGGACGGGTTGACAGCAGTGGGGCTCCAGCCGGACTCGTGATTGATGATGTAATTGGCTGCGGTGAAATCGTCTTCCGTGTAGCCATTGGCAATCAGATAATCGTGAGCCCAAGTCTGCATTTCACCGACCGGCACAGTGGTGCCCAAGCTCGTGGATGATGAGCTGGAAGACGAAGAAGAGCTGGACGTGGAACCGGTGCCAACCAAAATCACCTTATCCACAGGAGCCTTCTTGACCCAGGAAGTGAACACATTGGAGGATACGACCTTATCGCCGGCGCGAGTCACCAAAGAGGTGGTCTCCATAACGCCGTTCTCACCCTCGGTTTCCACCTTTTCGGTACCCTTAGGCAAATCGGACGTTTCCTTACGCACTTCGTTGAACGGAATATCCGTATCGCTGGTCTCCACATCTGCGCCAGCACGTTCAATAGTGATGACCGTGGCCTCGGTGACCTTGCTCTTCAGCGAAGGAGATACGGTGTCAGCTGGATCAAGCGTGATGTTGCCGGCGTCCAGCACATCCTTGACGGTTTTCATGGCGCTTTTCTCACCAAGCACCACGCGGGAATCACCATTGATTTTTACGGTGACATACGTGGTGTTCTTATCCGCGCCGTTCAACTCGCCACGGGCGGCGGAACGGGAAGCTGCGGAATCAGTGGCGGAAAACGCGGTGATATGAGTGCCAACCGTGCTGGTATCCGACTGATAGAAGTTGCGGGATACAAACCCAGCACCAGCGATGAGACCTCCGGCGGCAATCACTGCGCCAATCTTTGCCCACTGACGCTTGCTTAAGCTCAGGGACTTCAGAGGGGAGGTTTTCCTACCGTGTCTCGTCATTACGCTCCTTGGATTGATTGCAACTCGATTGGATTATAGGAACCACATGAACGTGCAGGTTGCGCGAACCGAGCTGCACACTGCCCACCATCATAGATGGTGCACTGGATGAAATACAGCAATGCCGTCTCCACGAACAAGCATGGAGGCGGCATATATAGTGGTTGCTGATGCTTAGTAGCGCTATATATCGGGGAATCGGGTGGATTTTGGACCCAAGTCACGCAGCGTTCTGATGTGCTCAGTTCTGGGCGGCGGCCTCAGCCTTGGCTGCGGCAAGATCAAGAGCCTTGGCCTGGCTGATCAGATCATCCAAATCAGCGGCCTGCAGAGCACCAGCCTGCTGGAAGATCACCTCGCCCTGCTTGGCAATCATCAGCGTAGGCACAGCCTGAATGCCAGCAGCCTGAGCCAAATCCTGATTGGCATCAATATCTACCTTCACAAAGGCGATGTCCTTATTCTCCGGCTTATCGGAAGCAGCTTCGAAAATCGGGCCGAACGCGCGGCACGGGCCGCACCATGTAGCCCAAAAGTCCACGAACACGATTTCGTTATCAGTAATAGTCTGCTCAAAATCAGCCGAGGTAATCGCCTTGGTTGCCATGTGAGTCTCCTTTATCAACTTATATGCAGGTTCACGTTTACATCTGCGCACCAGCTTGTCAGCACCACCCAACAAATAGGCGCCCATCGCGCTGGTTTTGCGCCGCAAGCCAAAACATGTTTGCTCATATTTCGCTGGAAGGTGAAGGAATCGCCGCATATTCGCGCGATAATGGGAGGCATGCCAGTCATGAATGATGAAGTGCCCGGCGAGGGCGATTTTGACGTCAACCGCAAGCGTGGCGAATTCGACAACATAACCCCCGAGGACTTCATTCACGGAGGTGGCTCGGGCCACGGCAATCCTCCGGGGTGGCTGGAGCCTGCAGACATTAACCGCGCTCGTCATCAAATGCCCATCGCATATGTGGAAATCGTGCCCGTGCGCACCGATGAGATGGGGCGCATTGCACAAGTGGGCTCACTGCTGCGCGTCTCGGACGATGGTTCAATCGAGCGTACGGTGATTACCGGTCGTGTGCTTTTCCATGAAACGTTGCGTGAGGCCATCGCCCGCAATGTGGCCAAGGATTTGGGCGATATTGCGTTACCGCTGCTGCCAGCCTCCCTGCAACCGTTCACCGTGGCCGAATTCTTCCCGACTCCAGGCCTGAGCGAGTACTACGATCCGCGCCAGCATGCGATTGCATTGTGCTATGTGGTTGCCATCGCCGGCGATTGCAAGCCGCAGGACGAAACGCTCGACGTGGAATGGGTTGATCCGAAGAGCGACATGATGGATAAGTTCGTGGAACAGATGGTCAATGGTCATGGCCGCATCGTGCGGCAGGCGCTGGCATGGGCCGGCGTGTGAGCGTGCAACAGTATTGCAACATTCTGATTCGTTGAGTTTGAATTCAAGGAAGTACATATGGCAATCGAATTAGTGAATCACGTTTACCGTGAAGGCGAAGGCGTGCCGGTGGTGCTGATGAATGCCTACCCGGTGGACCACCGCATGTGGGATGTTTGCGCTAAGGCGCTCGTGGATTTCTCAGATTTGGACGACGTGCCGCCGTTCCCCATCTGGGCTCCTGATATGGCCGGTTCCGGCGCCTCTCCCGTGCCGAGTGCTGAGGATTCCGGCCCGCAGCTGCCCAATGGTTCATATCCTGAAGCACTGGACCGTCTGGCAGACGCATACGTGAATCTGATCAAGGCCGCCGGCTACAGCCAAGCCATCTGGGTCGGGCTTTCGATGGGCGGCTATGTGGCGATGGATATTCAACGCCGCCACCCGGAGACCGTGGCCGGACTTGCCTTGTGCGACACGATGGCCGCCTCGGATGGTGTGGGCGGCGAAGGTCGCCTAGCGATGGCCGATGCCGCTGAACAAACCAATTCCGTGGAGCCGGTGATGCATTTCGCCAAACCATCCGAAGGGGATTCAACCGTGAAGAAAACCCCGGAATTCGTGGAAACCATGACCCGCTGGATTGAAGAACAGAATCCAGCCGGCTTGGCATGGCGCCAACGCATGACCTACGGCCGCCCGGATATGAGCGCCGTGCCGGAAACAATCAGCGCACCTACTCTGGTGATTTCCGGCGAGCTGGACCCCACCAGCAATCCAAGCGTGATGCGTCCGCTCTCCGCGCGCATTCGCGGCGCCGAATTCATCGACATACCAGACTGCGGCCACTTCAGCGCTGTAGAGCATCCAGACGTGGTGGCACGCGCACTGCTTTCCCTGGTCCGCCGTGTGCAGGCTGCCTGATTCAGCACATAGCCGCATAGTGAATTCGCATAGTGAAGTAAGGATCGCGAATGACCGCAGACATTCATTTCTCGCCGCTTGCACTCACCCAAGCGCTGCCATTCCTGCCGCTGGCACAAGGCGACATCGACTATCAAGTAGATCGACGCAGCGAACCGGGACTGATTGACGAACTCCTGCAAGACGCCAATACCAAGGTGATTTTGACCCGTGGCGGGCACATCGCCGTACCGCGTGGCCAAGGCGATCTCGTCGACTATGAAAACGTCAAAATGAGGCTCGCCACCTTGCCCGGCGGCTATGTTTCCGCCGAACTCAAGCGTTACCCGCAAGCCGTGGCCATGTTCCTCGGCTCCTACGGTGGCGCTCGCGGAGAATCAGTAATCGCAGTAGATATTTCACGAGTTCCAGAACCCGGCAGCACGGCCAGTAATACTGCAGCCCAGGCATCATCAGAAAGTTCCGCAGGCTGCGACATGCCGGCTGCACAATCAGCGGGCGGCCAGGCCGGCGCTATCACCGGCGTGCTCGGCACCCAAGATTACGGCACTGTTGACGGAGCACTCAGCGTACCGGATTCCGCAGGCCAAGGCGCAGACGATGCATTTGACGAATCAGTCGACCTGCAGGACAGCAAGAAGCCTGCGCCCAAGCCAACATTGCTGCAACAAGCAGTCACACGATTCGATTGGGTCGATTTGCGCGGCTTCGCACCTCACGCAAACGCGCGCGAAGCAGGGCAAGCCACCAGTGCCATCACATTAAGCATCTGGCATTCCCGTCAACGATTCTGCCCAACATGCGGCGCGCCGGTCGAAACCGCGCTCGCAGGCTGGGCGCAGCGTTGCTCCAACGCAGCAGACCGTAACCGCATTCTGTTCCCGCGCGTGGAGCCCGCGGTAATTACCGCCATCGTGGATGGGCAGGATCGTCTGCTGCTGCAGCATAACGCGGCATGGAAAGACGAGCGACTGTATTCAGTTTCTGCAGGATTCGTGGAAGCGGGGGAGAACCTCGAACATGCATGCCGGCGCGAAGCCATGGAAGAAACCGGTATCAAACTTGGCGAGGTGCGTTATCTCGGTTCGCAGCCGTGGCCATTCCCAGCCTCATTGATGATGGCATTCAAGGCACATGCCATCACCACCGACGTGCACGTGGATGGCGAGGAAACCATGACCGCACGCTGGGTGACGCGCGACGAATACACTGCCGAGTTGATTTCCGGGCGAATGGCTGCTCCAGGGCGAGCCACCATCGCGCGGTACATGATTGAGGAGTGGCTCGGGCGCGAACTGTAAGAGTGTGGAAGGCTGGGAAAACAGTGGTGGAATAGCCGGCAGCAATGCGTTAGTCTGGTGCCTATGAGTGATGAAATCGAACAGCCGCTGAACCTGGATATTCCCGAACACCTTGAGTACTCCGATGAGCACGTATGGGTGGACCGTTCGGGCGATCTCGCCATTCTTGGCATCACCGAATATGCCGCCGACCAGCTCGGCGAACTGGTATTCGTGGACCTTCCCGAGCCGGGCTCCCGCGTGGAAGCCGGCGATGAAATCGTGGAACTCGAGTCTTCCAAGGCCGTGCAGCCGATGATCAGCCCGGTGGCTGGCACGGTGAAATACGTGAACCGTGACGTTTCGGACGATCCGTCCGTAATCAACGGTGACCCATACGGCGAAGGTTGGATTCTCAAGGTTGAACTTGACGATGACGAGCCGGAGCTGCTCACCGCAGACGAATACGCAAAAATCATTCGCTAAAGGCTCTGCGTGCATGCTATGAGTCCGCTCTTAGCTGGCTCATAGCATGCATGGCCTATAGTGGTTGGCATGAGAAGCCCACGCGAGGATTTTGAAGCCGCAAGCAAGCGCCTGGAAACGTTGCACATACTGCGCCACGCGGGCGAGTCTGCGCTCGAAACCGCTGATTCTTCGACCTCAGCTTCCAGCACTGCTGCAGCAGACGACATGCCAACTGTGCCCATTCCTGCTCGTAAAGCCGTTACTACATTCGATGCGGCTTCCAAACGTGAACGCATCGAAGTCAAACCACCGCTGATCCGTTTCACGCGCCGTGCCATCACCCACACATTCGGCGTGTGGTCTCATATTTCCGCAGCTGTTGCGCATCAATTGGGCTGGTATCCGCGTGTGGAGCCATATGTTGGCTACGGTACCGGCGATTATTCGCGCCTGATTTGCCGCACGGTATACGCGCCTGAACATGGGCAGTCGGGTGAGCTGATTCGCGGTATTCGCGGCATGCTCACCATTCCTGCACCTCACACGCATGTGCAAGCCAGCATCGACGATACGCCACTGAACACCGTGCAAATAGGTGCTTCCGAAGTTTACGACAAAGTGGATCGTACGCGCGATCTCAGCGGCGAATACGCTATTTCCGATTCGGCCGGCTATCTTGATTTGGTAGCGGAGCATCGTCTCACGCCTGGTATTCACCGTGTTTCGTACACAGTGAACGACCGTAAACCGGTGAGTGCCAACCTGTACACGATTCCATCCAGCGCCAAGGTCGGCATCATCTCCGATGTGGACGACACCATCATGATTACCCAAGCGCCGGTGATTTGGAAAGCCGCCTACAATCTGCTGTTTTTGAATCCCAAGAAAAAAGCTTCCGTGCCGGGCATGAGCGTGCTGTTTGCCCGCATTTCGGACCTGTTCCCGGATGCTCCCTTCTTCTACCTCTCCACCTCGCCGTGGAATGTGGAAAGTTCGATCCGTCACTTCATTACCGATCACGGATTCCCTGAAGGCCCGCTGCTGTTACGCGATCTTGATCCTCGCCCGAAAACCTTTGTGCCTTCCGGCCCGCAGCACAAGCTGGAATTCGCCGAACAATTAATGGCGGATTTTCCGGATATGAAGTTCATTCTGGTGGGCGATGACGGGCAGAAAGACCCCACAACCTACGCCACCATCGTCAAACGATATCCGGGGCGCGTTCTGGCTATTGCGATTCGCCAGCTGAGCCCTAAGGAGACGCCCGGTTTGGCATCCGTGGCCGGCCTGACCTCCACGCAGCCCATACCGGTTACCGAAGTACCTGTGTTCACCGGCACCACTGGCGCGAATCTGCTGAAAACCATGATTCCATACCTGCGCGAGCACGCGAACGAACAGTAAGTCCCTTACTGGCGCGTACAATCGCGTGATATGACTGACATGACCGAACAGAATGCAGCAATGAAGCCGCCCGTGGCCAAGCGTGAGCCTCAGCGCCGTGAATTCCACGGCGACATATTTGAAGACGATTACGAATGGATGCGTAATAAGGAATCCGCTGAAGTTCAGGATTATGTAGCGTCGCAGAACACGTATTGCGAAGCGCGGATGAGCCATTTGGCAGGTTTGCGGCACACCCTGTTCGAAGAACTCAAAGCGCATGTGGAAGAAACGGACATGTCCGTGCCCACGCGCATCAACGGTTACTGGTATTTCACACGCACCCAGCAGGGCAAGCAATACGGTGTGCAATGCCGTATGCCTGTGCGCGGTGCGGATGATTGGGATCCTCCGGTTGTGGACCCGCAGGGCGCGCCCGGCTCCATGCCAGGCGAGCAGGTGGTGTTCGACGCCAACGTGGAATCCGAAGGCCATGATTTCTTCCGTCTGGGTGGCATGGATTTGAGCCATGACGGGCGCTGGGTGCTGTATGGCGTGGATGTGAGCGGCGACGAACGCTATGATTTCCGCATTCGAGACCTCGATGCCACGCTCGAGCAGGGGCGGCCGGTGGAATTGCCGGAGTTGTTCAAAGGCATTGGCGGAGCGTGTTTCACACCGGACGGCAAATGGGTGTTTTGGACTGAGGTCGATGACTCTTGGCGTCCGTGCGCGATTTGGCGCCATCAGGTAGGCACACCAGTGGAATCCGATGTGTGCGTATACCGTGAGACGGATGAACGATTCTGGGTGGGAGCGGGCATCAGCTTCGATGAGCGCAGCATCGTGATCGGGACCGGTTCAAAAACCAGTACCGAAGTGCTTATGCTGCCGGTAGCCACGCCGGAAGGCGAGTTCCAGGCATTTATTCCACGCAAGGAAGACGTGGAATATGATGTGAGTTTCGCATGCTTTGAAGGCGCCGGCGAAAACGGTGAAGACGTGCCGTTGGCCGTGGTCTATCACAACGCCAATAATCCAAACTTCGAAATCGATGTTATTGACATGCGCGCGCATAAGCCGCCATATCGTTTAGGCGAAGGCGTATGCGTGGCGGCCGGTTCGCCATACGGCTGCGAACGCGGCGACATGGGCCGGCCGATTACCGAAGCATACTTCAACCCGCTGAATCCTGCGATTTTGCAAGGTGCGCATGGCCTAGGCATTGAAGGCATTGCATTGCATCGGTACTTCGTCACATTGAGCTACCGGTCCGATGGACAGCCGCACGTCGCATACACCACCAAGCAGGCTGCTGCCGCTGACTTTTTGGCCGGCCGACCGTGGCGGTTCACCGAATTGTTGCCGCCACCGCTTGAAAACGATTGGGATATGGTGGCCGCCGACCGTTCGGATAGCACCGGTGACCACGGTGAGCGATTGTGGACGGACGATACGGCTGCGGATGCTGTTGCTGATGCTAGTGTTGCTGTTCCACAGGACCACACATCATCATTTGATGGTGCGAGCGACGACCATCTGCCGGGAGAAACCCGCCGTCTATACAACATCGGTACCGGTGGCAATCCTTCATATGATGCGCCGCGCATGCGATACTCCTTCGCCAGTTATACGCGGCCGGGTGAGCTGCATGAGATCGACCCGGCAACCGGTCGTGACACATTGCTCAAGCGTGCCACTGTGCTGGGTGACTTCGATCCGCGTGACTACATGGAGCGCCGCGTGTGGATTACCGCGCGCGATGGTGAGCGGATTCCAGTTTCACTGGTGTGGCGCCGCGATTTCCCCGCGCAGGATTCGCCAATGTTCATCACCGGTTATGGCGCGTATGAGATTTCCTCCGATCCGGGCTTCTCGGTGGCTCGACTCAGCATGCTCGATCGCGGTGTGCTGTATGCCGTGCCTCATATTCGCGGCGGTGGTGAACTGGGCCGCGCATGGTATGAGCAGGGTCGCCGACTCAACAAGAAGCACACGTTTGAGGATTTCGTGGATGCCACTCGCGCATTGCAGACCGCCCATTTGGCCGATTCGCGGCGCACAGTGGCCAACGGTGGTTCCGCTGGCGGCCTGCTGATGGGTGCCGTGGCCAATATGGCGCCGGAGTGCTTTGCCGGTATTGAAGCGGATGTGCCATTCGTTGATGCGTTGACTTCGATTCTGAATCCTGACCTGCCGCTGACCGTGACCGAATGGGATGAGTGGGGAGACCCGCTGCACGATTCGCGCGTGTACGAGTACATGAAGTCGTATACGCCGTATGAGAATGTGCCGGTACCGGTTGTGGAGTCGGCGGCTGATGCGGCTGAGATCGAGGATGCAGCTGGGGCTACAGCTGTTGCCGAGGCTGTTTCTGCATCCAAGAATGCCGTCGATTTCCCGCGTATTTTCATCACTACATCGATGAACGACACCCGCGTGCTGTACGTCGAACCATTGAAATGGCTGGCTCGTCTGCAGTCTGCTGGCGTGGACGCCGTAGCGAAAATCGAAGTGGAAGCCGGCCACGGCGGACTTTCTGGGCGATACAAGCAGTGGGAAGAAGTCTCCTATGAGAACGCCTGGTGCTTGGCGGTGATGCACATCACGCGCTGAGTCCACGCATGTGTCCACTTGCTGAGCGGAAGTAACCCGGCAAGTGGGCGCACGAGTAGGCTCCGATTGCATGGCAAAGACATACAAGATTGCCGTCATCCCCGGAGACGGTATTGGCAAGGAAGTCACCCCGTGGGCACAGAAGGCTTTGGAAAAGGCCGCTGAAGGCGTAGCTGACTTCGAATACGAACAGTTCGACCTCGGTGCCGAGCGTTACCTGCGCGATGGCACCATTCTTCCCGAAGAGGAAGAGGAGCGCATCAAGGCTAACGACGCCATCCTGCTTGGTGCAGTTGGCGATCCGCGCATCAAGGCCGGCATTCTGGAGCGTGGCCTGCTGCTGAAGCTGCGTTTCGACCTCGATCAGTACGTGAACCTGCGCCCCTCCAAGCTGTACAAGGGCGTCACTTCGCCTCTGGCCAACCCGGGCGACATTGACTTCGTGGTGGTGCGCGAAGGCACTGAAGGCCTGTACTGCGGTGCAGGCGGCGCGGTGCGTCGTGGCACTCCGAACGAGGTGGCCACCGAAGTCTCCATCAACACCGCCTATGGTGTGGAACGTGTGGTACGTTACGCCTTCAAGCTCGCCATGAAGCGCAAGAAGCATGTGACCCTTGTGCACAAGAAGAACGTGCTCGTCAACGCCGGCGACATGTGGCAGCGCATTGTGGACAAGGTTGCCGAGGAATACCCTGAGGTTTCCCACGATTACCTGCACATCGATGCCACGACCATCTTCCTAGTCTCCGATCCGTCTCGCTTCGACGTGATCCTGACCGACAACCTCTTCGGCGACATCATCACCGATGAGGCCGGTGCCGTGGTTGGCGGCGTGGGCTACTCCGCTTCCGGCTGCATCAACGCTTCCGACGAATACCCGTCCATGTTCGAGCCGATTCACGGTTCCGCACCGGATATCGCCGGTCAGAACAAGGCCAACCCGACTGCCGCTATCCTCTCCGCAGCCATGCTGCTTGAGCATCTCGGCTTCGACGATGCGGCCAAGAAGATTCACAAGGCCGTCGAAGCGGATATCGAGGAGCTCGGCTCCACCGTCCGCTCCACCGACCAGGTCGGTGAGGACATTCTCAACCGCATGTGAGGATATTCGTCCCACATATGAGGATATGTGACCTACCTGTGGGGTATTCGCCCCACAGGTGGAACGCATGCGGCTTGCACATAGGATATTCGTCCCACAGGTAAGTGGCATGCGGCTTGCAAGCAAGGCACGGTTACCAATCACGGTGATGTAGCCACACCTCGACTGTCGGTTTTTGGACATTGACTGTAGGACATCCAACATCGACTGTAGGTTTTTGAACACTGACTGTAGGGTTTCTAACGTTTTTCGTTAGAAACCCTACAGTCTTTGTGTAATTCCCTACAGTCAGTGTTGGATGTCCTACAGTCAACGTTCAGAATCCTACAGTCAAAGCTGGTACACGCACGCGCATAGACGCGTTTGCTATGGTGGGGGCGTGAGCGGAACGAAAATCAGTCGTGGGGAATGCAAGACACCAGGCGGCAAATTAGTGGCGGTAACCGTATCGTTTGACTCGGACGGCACTGTGCAATCCTGCCAGCTTGATGGTGATTTCTTCGTGGACACACCGGATGATGCGGCTTCCGAGCAGTATTTACAAGCCCTGACCAAGGCTTTAATCACTGGTCAATCATTGCAGTCGATAATTGATGAATATCCGAATTGCCAACTGATTGGTACTGATGCTGCGGCGATAGCAACCGCTTTTGCCCGTGCAGTCAGTGGAACTGATATATATAAGGTATCGACTACGAATTCCAATATTGCTGATACCAAGCAACTCCATACGACTATCAGTGCTGCGCAAGATGCCGCAGCGCACGACTATGCCGAGCGATGGGAGTCGCTCAAGCGGAATTTGATTGTCCTCCATGACCATCCGCGTACTCCTGCTGAACAAATGAAGATCGACGAAACCTGGGCGCGAGAAGTGGCAATGGGCAAGCGCTCGCCGACATTGCGCATATGGGAATGGGCTGAGCCGGCAGTGGTGATTGGACGATTCCAATCAGCACCGGATGAAGTGAATCTGGATGTTGCCGAACGTCTGGGATTCGATGTAGTACGCCGATGCACAGGCGGCGGTGCCATGTTCATCGAACCTGGCAATACGATTACGTATTCGCTTTATGTACCTCTGGAATTCGTGCAGAACATGAGCATTGAGGAATCGTACCGGCTTTGTGATTGGTGGCTCGTGGAAGCCTTACACGAGTTGGGCTTAGATGTGCGATTTTCCGGGCTGAATGACATTGCTTCGCAGTACGGCAAGATTGGGGGAGCGGCGCAGCGTCGTTTCCCGGTGACTCGCGCAGGCGCTGTACTGCATCATGTGACGATGGCATACGACATCGATGCCGCCAAGATGGGGCAAGTACTGAACACCAGCCGCGAAAAGCTTTCCGATAAAGCGGTGAAATCCGCGAAAAAACGCGTGGACCCTTTGAAAAGCCAGACTGGATTGAGTCGAGAGCAAATCATTGACCATTTGCTGCATTGGTTTGCATAAGTGGTTGATGCGGAGCCGAGCATCCGGTTCACTGTGATCCGAAAAATTCCTGACGAATAGTGTGAGGCGCGTTACAATATGACGAGTGGCCGACGCCGGCTATGAGCATAAGGATGGTGCATAAGCGTGGAAACTCCCAACATGTTTTCCGATGAAGAGAACATTCTGCTGCAAACTGCGCTGTTCAAGCAGGTTTCTCCCGCTGAAGCAGAAGAGCTGATTCCGCATCTCAAACGAGCCGTATTCGATAAAGGCGAGTACATCTTCTCCGAAGGCGATACCGACCACCGCATGTATCTGCTGGAGCGCGGCCGAGTCAAGCTGATTCGCACTTCCGCAGATGATCGTGTGCACCTCCTGTCCATTCACGCTCCAGGTGAAGTACTTGGTGAAATTCCTGTATTCGATCCTCATGGCGGCCCTCGCACCGCTTCCGCTGTGGCCATGAGTCACGGCACTCGCGTGGTGTGGTTGGAGCATGATGCATTGTTCTCCTGGCTGGACGAACACCCGCGTGTGGCCATCGATATGTTGCAGGTTATGGCGAACCGTCAGCGCGCCAATAATGAACGCATTTCCGATCTGGTATTCATGGATGTGCCCGCCCGCCTTGCCAAGACTTTGCTGAATCTTGGCTCGCGCTTTGGCGAACCGGTGGAGCAAGGGCTCAAAGTACCGCATGATCTAACGCAGGAAGAGCTGGCACAGCTGGTGGGTTCTAGCCGTGAGACAGTCAATAAAGCATTGATGGACTTCTCCAATCGCGGATGGATTGCTCGCGATGGCCGCTCCATTATTATCTTCCAGCCGGGCATGCTGATTCGACGTTCACGCCGATAGCTGCGCATTCGGCCATCTTTCAGCAAACATTACGCTAGTGCGATTCTTGTGATGATTAGCTGTTGTGATGGACTTGGCACTGGATTGGTACGCCGGCCCATTTAGAATGGGGCCCATGCCCAAAAAGAAGTCCCTGACAGTTCGTCGTGTGCTTGTTCTCCTACTGGCCTACATCATGCTTGCCGTGTCTGGCGGTGTGGTGGCCAGCGTGTTGTTCGTGCCGGGTGTGATCGGCGCCAACAAGGCCGCCAAGGCGGTTATCCCCTCATTGAAGGTGGAGAACGTGGACTTCGACGTGACTAATTTGCCGCAGAAGTCGACTATGTATGCGAACGATGGCACCACCGTGATTGCCACGTTCTACAACCAGAACCGTATCGTGGTTCCGCTGAAGAAGATTTCCAAAGCCATGCAGCAGGCAGTGGTGGCACGAGAGGATCGCCGTTTCTGGAGTCATGCCGGTGTGGATGTGCAAGGCGTGATGCGTGCGTTCGTGCAGACCTATCTGGTGCATGGTTCCCAGCAAGGTGGTTCGTCCCTGACCCAGCAGTACGTCAAGAACGTGTTGCTGATGCAGGCTATCGAAGATGACGATTCCATTGCCCAATACCATGCCACTGAAGATACGGTTGCCCGTAAGATTCGAGAGATGCTCATCGCCGTGCAGATGGAGAAGAAATACTCCAAGGCCGAAATTCTGCAGGGCTACCTCAACATCGCCCAGTTCGGTACCAACTTGTACGGCGTGGAAACCGCGGCTCAGCGTTACTTCAGCGTTTCCGCATCTGAACTGACCCCGATTCAGGCCGCTACGATCGCAGCTATCACCAAGAATCCGAACAAATATGATCCGCTGATTGAGGCCAATCAGGAAGAAAGCCAGAAGCAGCGCAATATTGTGTTGGATTTGATGGCTCAGGAGAACTATATTTCCCAGGATGAAGCCAAGAAAGCCAAGGAAACTCCGCTGAAGGACACCCTGAAGGTGCAGACCGTGAACGTGGGTTGCCAGGATACCGGCGATTACGCGTTCTTCTGTGATTATGTGGTGCATCGCATCCAGAACTCCGAGGAATTCGGCAAGACTCAGGCTGATCGTTACAAGCTGCTGCAGGAAGGTGGCTTGAAGATTGTGACCACGCTTGATCTGGATGCCAACTCCCTGTTGATGGATACCGCGCGTAACACGATTCCGCCGAACGATTCCAGTGGTATGGAAATCGCTATGGCTGCAGTCAAACCTGGCACCGGTGAAGTGCTGGGCTTCGGCTTGAACCGTTACTACGATGCTACGCCCGAGGCTGCGAACGATGCCACCAAGACCAGCCAGAACTATGTGGTTGACCTTGCAGACGGTGGTGGTTCCGGTTGGACCATCGGTTCTTCTTGGAAGCCGATTAACTTGGTGGCATGGATGGAAGCAGGTCATTCCATCAACGACAACCTGCAGACTTCCACCACGTATCCAACTACCGACTTTGCCTGCGACCGATACACTGGCGGTACCGATTCCTGGAAGGTGCAGAATGCATTCGGCACCACGGTGAACCCGGAAAGCCCGTTCTTGGGTCTGGTTCGTTCTCATAACACCACCCAAGCTTCGATGGGCTCGATTATGAAGCTGTGCAAGGTTGCGGATACCGCTACTGAACTTGGCTATCATGACGCTAAAACCGGTGAAACGATTGATAAGACTTCGTCCTTCACTCCGTCCATGATGATTGGTTCCGTGAACGTTTCCCCGCTGACGATGGCCTCCATCTTTGCCGTGTACGCCTCTAACGGCGTGCAGTGCAACCCGATCGCTATTTCCAAGGTGACCGATGGTGACGGCAATGATCTGAAGGTTCCGTCTGCCAACTGCCATCAGGCGGTCGATCCGGAAATCATTCAGACTCTGGCTTATACGCTGAACCAAGGTGTGACCAGATCTGATGGTCAGGGCCATAACTTCCAGCTCAACAACGGGCGTAAGTCCTTCGGTAAAACCGGTACGAGCGAGGATTTGGCCGTGTCCAGTGGTTCATTCATTCCAAACCAGATCGCAACATTCGCTGTGGTCGGCGATGCTCAGAACCCGTATGCTCACCGTATTGCCAACATTCGCATCAACGGTGTGTACAACAGCTACTGGGATGGTTCCACGATTGCCGCACCGGCATTGCGTAACTTCCTGAACTCCTACGCGGACAAGAAGCAACTGCCGATTGACAACGACTATGGCCAGCCGTCATCGAAGTACACGGCCAGTGGCACCACGCTCGGTATCGGCGGACGTGCATACAGTGCACAGAAGTCGACCACCAGCAACTCGAATGGTTCCACGTCGTCCAATAGCGACAGCTCTACGAGCAGCCAGAATTCGGAGAGCAGCAGCCAGGACGAGCAGTGATATCGCACTGGTGGAACACATCACTGCAGTGACCATTCACTGAACATGGTGACTACATAGTTAGCGGGCGTTACCTCATCGAGGTGACGCCCGTTTTACAATTGTGCAGGATACATATACCGCAGTCGGCGGTATCCACGACTTGAAGCCGGCTATTGGAGGGGGACTGATGGACAGCGATACGCTGACACATGAGAATTTCGATTTCAGGGGATTCGACGTGCCTGAGTTGAAGGCGGTGACGTTGGCCGCCTCCGGTCCAAACACGGATGATTCAGCACCCGGCATCACGCTTGAACATAGCGACAAAGCCGGGAAAAAATCTGGTGGCAAGGCCGGCAGAGCGAAGAAAGGCAAGAACGTGTCAAAGGAAACAGGTAAGAGCAAGAAGAATCGCGTTGGACTGTTTACACCAATGGGTTTGCGCGATGTAACCGTGCGCAACCGTATTTGGCTGCCGCCAATGTGCACGTATTCCGCATTCGCCCGTGACGGCAAACCTACGCCATTTCATTATCAGCACTACGTATCTCGTGCTTTCGGTGGTTTTGGCTTGATTATTGCCGAAGCGACCGCAGTAGCTCCGGAAGGCCGTATTTCCCCCTGCGATGTGGGTCTGTGGGAGGATGGCCAGATTGATGCTTGGCGTTGGATTGTGGACGGTATTCGCAATGCGGGTGCAGTGCCTGCGATTCAGCTCAATCACGCTGGTCGCAAGGCATCCACCGGTTGCTTCGCTGTAGGGTATGAAGGCCAAAGCGTGCCCGAAGAAGCCGGTGGATGGCCCACCGTGGCTCCCTCCGCCATCGCTTTTGGTGGGCTGAACAAGCCGCGCGAATTGTCCGTGGACGAGATCCACGGCATCGTTGGAGCATTTGCTGCAGCTGCCGGTCGTGCAGTATCCGCTGGATTCCAAGCCATCGAAATTCATGCCGCTCACGGTTACCTGATTTCCGAGTTCCTGGATCCGCTGAGCAATGAACGTACGGATGAATATGGTGGCGACTTGCAAGGCCGCGCTCGCTTCCTGCTGGAGGTAGTGGATGCTGTGCGCGCCACCATTCCGGAAAGCATGCCTCTGTTGGTGCGTATTTCCGCTACCGATTGGGCTGCAGGCGGCTGGGATCTTGACCAGACCATCGTGGTTTCCAAGTTGCTCAAGGAACACGGCGTTGACCTGGTTGATGTTTCTACTGGTGGCATTATGGCAGGCGTATCCATTCCGGTTAAGCCGAACTATCAGGTGCCGTTTGCCGAACAGGTGCGTGTGAAAGCTGAAATTCCAACCACCGCCGTGGGTCTGATTACCAAGCCAAAGCAGGCTGACAAGATTGTGGCTCGCGGTGAGGCGGATGCCGTGGAAATCGGCCGCGCTGCATTGCGCGATCCGTATTGGCCGCTTCGTGCCGCCAATAAGCTTGGTATCCCGGCTACCGAGGCACCATATCAGCCGCAGTACATTCGCGGTGCATACTGATTGAGCTGCTGGTAGCGATGGGCTGGCCAGTCTGTCGGTAAATTTGCTGGCATTTGTCTATTGATATGCGATGGGGGGGTGTTCCACTATTCAATAGTGGAACACCCCCCCATCATGTTTTTTATGCTTTGCTGTGCTGCATTTCGCAGAGTAATAGGTGCGGCTTGTTATCGCGCTTGATTATTGCCCAAGCTACTGCACATCCACGCCGACAGCATCGCTGATGTGATCGAAACCATCGCGACGCAACAGGTCGGCAAGGCCGCGCTTGAGCACGGTAATCTGCTGTGGGCCGCGGTACATCAGCGAGCTGATGAACATGATGAGGCTTGCGCCGGAGCGAATACGCTCATAAGCCTGTTCGGGGGTGAAGATGCCACCGATGCCTGCAAGAGCGAATCGGTCACCATACTCCTGATATACCTTGCGCAGCAGCGCGTTGCTTGCAGTGGTGCAAGGGCCGCCGGAAAGTCCACCTTCCCAGTCGCGCGGAATCTCAAGGCCGGTGCGATCTTTCTGCAGATTGGCAAGGGAAAGACCCTGCACATTGTGCTCAGCCAACACATCAAGCAGTTCCTTGTACTGCGGCCACGGCTTGTTCAGCGGCATCTTGACCAACGTGGGCTGCGGGCGGTCGATTTTGTCCAGCGCGGTGAACAAACGGTCGAGAGCTTCGGGGGAGGAGGTGAACGGCTCGCCTACATGGGTGTTCGGGCAGGAGACGTTCACTTCAATCATGGCGGTGCGGCCTGCTGCTCGGCGCATGGAGATGCAGTAATCTTCAATGCCCTCGTCCAAATCGCCGCACAATGCATCATTGGTGCGGGCAATGGATACGGAGATTTGCATCTGGCGGGCTTGCGTCCATGCTTTTTCAGCACGTTCGATGACTTTGTCCGAGCCGATGTTGGCGAGGCCGACGTGCACCATCATCGAATCATATTCAGGCAGACGGTGGAACCACGGCTTCGGATTGCCGGGGCAGGGGCGAGCGGTGGTGGAACCCACGGTTTCAAAACCGAAGCCGGCATTGTCGAGCACTACCGGCATGTCGCAGTTCTTATCGAGTCCTGCGGAGAGGCCGAACGGATTGGAGAAGTCGACGCCCATCACATTGGTTTCCAGAATGGGATCGGTGTAATCGAGCATGGTGCGTTCGGCAAACAACAGCGGTGGGATATGACGAACCATGTGGCAGAATTCGATCATCTGATCATGAGCCTCATCCGGGCGGTGGTTGAACACGAAGTTCGGTTTGATGATGTGCTTGTATCCAAAGGTGAACAGGTCGGTGGTCGCCTTGTTGACGGCGTCATGCCAGAAGCTATCGCAAACATAAGTCATGATGCCTATTGTCTCACTGATGAATGGCTGATGGCTACCGTTTGCGATGAGGTTTTCCTGTGACTTCGAGTGCAGCGACGATGTGCGTTTGTGTTTCACAGCATGTTTCACAAGGGGCTGCATTGTTTGGGTGATATGAATGTTCGATTTTGCGCGTTTGAGAGTCTCTTTTTGAAGAAAAATGCCCATATTTAGCGTTTCGCACGTAAGCGAACGCAAACATTGGCCGAAAAACGCTCAACACGGTTTTGTTTGTGAGCTTTTGTGTGCGATAATGTTCGTATGATTTCGTCACAACGTCAGCACCTCATCTTGAGCAGGTTGCGCACCCGTGGTGCAGTGCGCATTACCGCGCTATCTAAGGAGCTGGGAGTTTCGGCGATGACTATCCGCCGTGACATTGCCGAGCTGGCCGATAAGGGTTTGCTCAAGCGTGTTCACGGTGGTGCCGTAACGACCAGTACTTTGTTGAGCGAGCCCCTGTTCTCTGTGAAGTCTCAGATGGACATTGGCTTAAAGGATGCCATTGCCCAAGAGGCGGTGAAATACGTGGCGCCTGGAGATGTGATCGCCATCGGCGGCGGTACTACGGCCTACGTATTCGCTCAGCATCTGCTGGAATCGCAGCAGTCCAGCGGTATCACCATTCTTACCAATTCGATTCCTGTGGCCGAATTGGTGCAAGCGCTTGAATCCAAGGATGTGGAAGTGATTGTCACCGGTGGTGTCATCACTCGTTCGAATTCCCTGGTTGGGCCGATTGCCGACAAAGTCGTCGCATCGCTGCGCGTGAACACCGTATTCCTCGGCACCCATTCGGTGTCGATTCCCCGAGGCTTCCTCATGCCGAACTCGCTGGAAGCCGCAACTGATATGGCAATGATGGACATTGCCGATCGAACCATAGTTTTGACCGATCACACCAAGTGGAGCTGCACGTCGCTGTCCCTGTTCGCGCGCTTCGACCAAGTGGATACGGTCATCACCGACGACGGTCTCGACCCCGACTCCGCCGCCAAAACGAAGGATTTGGTTAAGGAACTCGTGCTGGCACACCAGAGCGAGACCAATGAGGAAAGTGAGTGAAGATGGCAGAGTTTGCCAACTACGAACCGGGTGAATACGCGAAGGAGCACATCCGCATCACGCCGACCAAGCTGGCCGATGGACGCGACTTCTTCTATCTGGATGATGATCCGGCTTATGTGTCTGGCGAAAAGACCCGTGAGCTGAAGGATCCGCGTCCGCTGGACTATCGTTTTGCCCCGCATCTGGATGCAGACGGCAATGAGGTGCCTTACGCTGCTCCGCAGATGCGTCGCGATCCGCTGACCGGTGACTGGATTCCGATGGCCACCGCCCGTATGAACCGCCCGATTACCGCAGGCCCCGGTGCCACTGCCAAAGGCAACCCGCTGGCTGCCCGCAAGCCCGGCGACCCCTATCAGGATGGCGAAGTTCCGGATACCGATTACAACGTGGTGGTGTTTGAGAACCGCTTCCCGTCTATGGTGCGCGTGCCCGGTGAGGATGATTCCGTAAAGTTCGTGGATGGCAACCCGCTGTGGGAGCAGAAGCCGGCCGCTGGCCGCTGCGAAGTCATCTGCTTCGATCCGAACGAAGACGGTCTGCCGGCTGACCTGCCGGTTTCCCGCTTGCGTACGGTTGTTGAAGCTTGGGCTTTCCGCACCGCTGAAATCTCCAAGATGGAAGGCATCGAGCAGATCTTCCCGTTCGAGAACCACGGTGCTGAGATTGGTGTTTCCCTAGCTCACCCGCACGGTCAGGTCTACTGCTACCCGTTCATTGCCCCGAAGATGGAGAAGGAACTCAAGCACACCGAGGCCTACCATGAGAAGACCGGTGGTAACCTGCTGAAGGACATCATGAACGCCGAGCTTGAAGCTGGTGAACGCATCGTAATGCGCAACCACAGCTGGGTGGCCTACGTGCCGGCCGCGGCCCGCTGGCCTCTCGAGGTGCACGTTGCCCCGGTGCGCGACGTACTGACCCTCGACCAACTCAACGACCAGGAACGTTGGGATCTCGCATCCATGTACTCTCACCTGCTCAAGCGTGGCAACGCATTCTTCGACAAGGGTGATGGCAAGGGCATGGATCTGCCGTACATCTCCGCATGGCATCAGGCTCCGATTCACGATCCACGCCGTGAGAACTACCGTCTGAACCTGCAGTTCTTCTCCTTCCGCCGTGCCGCCAACAAGATCAAGTATCTGGCAGGTTCGGAATCCGGCATGGCTGCATGGATTTCCGACACCACTCCGGAACTCATCGCGAAGCGCTTCCATGAGCTCGGCGACGTGGACATCTCCGACTGAAAGAAAGAAAAACACCAATGACCGCTGTTGAATTCATTGAACCGATCTCTCATGAGGACGGTGTAGCTCAGGCCAAGGCCCTGTTCTCTAAGACGTACGGCGTTGAGCCGGAAGGCGTTTGGGCCGCTCCGGGCCGCGTGAACCTGATTGGCGAGCACACCGATTACAATGCCGGCCTGTGCCTGCCGATTGCACTGCCGCATCGCACGTTCATTGCCTTGTCTCCGCGCGAAGACACCAAGGTGCGCGTGGTTTCCGATGTAGCTCCGGACAAGGTGGCCGAAGCCGACCTTGATGGTCTCGAGGCTCGTGGCGTGGACGGCTGGTCCGCCTACCCGACTGGTGTGGCCTGGGCGCTGCGCGAAGCAGGTTTCAGCAAGGTGCAGGGCTTTGACGCCGCCTTTGTCTCTTGCGTACCGCTGGGTTCCGGCCTGAGCTCCTCCGCTGCCATGACCTGCTCCACTGCACTGGCGCTGGATGACGTGTATGGGCTCGGCTACGGCGATTCCGACGCTGGCCGCGTGACCCTGATTAACGCTGCAATCAAGTCCGAGAACGAAATGGCCGGTGCCTCCACCGGTGGTCTCGACCAGAATGCTTCCATGCGTTGCACTGCCGGCCATGCACTGCTGCTCGACTGCCGTCCTGAATTGACCCCGCTGGAGAACGTCTCCCAGCAGGAATTCGACCTCGACAAGTACGGCCTCGAACTGCTCGTGGTGGACACTCAGGCTCCTCATCAGCTCAACGATGGTCAGTACGCCCAGCGTCGCGCCACCTGCGAGGAGGCCGCCAGGATCCTCGGTGTGGCTAATCTGCGCGTTGCCGCCGATGGTATTGCCAAGCTGATGACCCGTTCCAGGCTCTTAAGGAAACACTGGACGCTCTGCCGGACGAGACCATGAAGAAGCGCGTGCGCCATGTGGTCACCGAAATCGAACGCGTGCGTTCCTTCGTGCATGCCTTCGCCAAGGGTGATATCGAGGCTGCAGGCCGCCTGTTCAACGCTTCCCATGATTCGCTGGCCGCCGATTACGAGGTCACCGTGCCTGAGCTTGATGTTGCCGTGGATGTGGCTCGCCACAATGGCGCTTACGGCGCTCGTATGACTGGCGGCGGCTTCGGTGGTTCCATCATTGCCCTGGTAGACAAGGGCCGTAGCCAGGAAGTCGCTCAAGCCATCGCCGACGAATTCGAAAAGCAAGGCTTCCATGCGCCACGCGCCCTTGCTGCTGTGGCTGCGCCGAGCGCTAGCCGCGAAGCCTGATTCGCCCCGCGACACGCGCGGCCGTACTTACGAAAAATTGAAAATCGTATTACGGTGACGTTTTGTTTGAATAATCGCATGCCATCTGGTGTATTACTTGCCGGATGGCATGCGATTTTTTGTTGCCGAATGTGGCCCGGACGTTAGGGGCTTTCGGCGCTCGCCAATGAAGTCGCATACCGTGAGCTCGCGTGATCATCGCGAGCGGTAACGGTGGGCGGCAGCATGCGTGACGCGCGCTGCGCAGCGGCAACGAGGATAGTAAGACAGAAGAGGATTCCGTTGTCCGAAAAACAGACAACCGCAAACAAGACAGCCATTCGTAATACCCAACTCAACGATTCCGCATTCGTTCCGGGCAAGCCGCAGCATTTCGATCACCCGCATAAAGTCATGCTTGGCCTGTACATCAGCGTATTTTTGGGCATGCTTTCGGAAACATCCATGAACATCACCCTGCCTGACTTGATGAATGATTTCGGCATTTCATCCGGTACTGCACAGTGGATGGTCGTCGGCTATATGCTGGCCATTGGCGTGGTGTTGCCGTGCGTGGGCTTCATGCTCAAGTGGATTAAGGCCAAGACGCTGGTGCTGTTCTCCCTGGCTTGCTTCTTGATTGGTGCCGTGATTTGCACTATTGCCCCAAGTTTCCCTGTGTTGTTGGCGGGCCGTATCATGCAGGGCGTTAGCACCGGCATCGTGTTGCCCACCATGTACGCAGCTATCATGCGTGTCTTCCCGCTGCACAAGATCGGTGCAGCCAACGGTGTGGCAGGCCTCGTCATCATGTTTGCTCCTGTTATCGGACCGACCATTGCAGGCGCACTTATCGGAGCATTCTCCTGGCGTGCGATTTTCGCGCTGTTCGCTTTCGTTGCAGTCGCGGCCATCGTGTGCACGGCGTTGTTCTTCGTTACACCTATCGAACGCACTCGTCCGAATGTTGACGTGTTGTCTATTATTGCCTCGGCTATCGGCTTTGGCTGCCTTGTCGCCGGCGTGAGCCTGATCAGCGACATGGGCTTTAGTCCGATGGTTGTTGGCCTGCTCGTTGTCGGCCTGTTGGTATTGGCGTTTTACGCTTACCGTCAGCTGCACATTGCCGCCCCGCTGTTGGATTTGCGCGCCCTCGGCGTCGCAGCGTTCCGTACGCCGGCCATTATGATTAGCTGCTCCTTCTCCTGCACTCTGGCGTTCATGTATCTGGTGCCGCAGGAACTGCAGCGCGGCATGGGCCTGAGTTCTACTGTTGCCGGTCTGCTCATGCTGCCGGGCGGTGTGATTAATGCACTGTGCACGCTTGCCGCAGGGCGCATGTTCGATCGTTACGGTGCGAAGAAGCTGGTCTGGATTGGCTCTGTGCTGACCGTGATCGGCGGCGCACTGTTCTTCGCCATTGGTGTTTCGACGCCAGTTGCTCTGTTCCTTGCTGCGCACATCATCGTGATGGTTGGCATTCCGTTTATTCAGCAGTCTTCGCAGTCCGCGGCATTGAAGTCGCTGCCCGGCCGCATGGCTGCTGACGGCAGCACGATTATGAACACCATGCAGCAGGTGTGTGGCGCCATCGCCACCGCTGTGGCCACTTGCCTGCTCGGTCTTGGCCAAACGAATTATGCGGCAGTTGGCGGCACGAACCCTGCACAAGGCTTTGTGGACGGTTCCCGCTACGGATACCTGTTCGGCATGGCGCTGGTCGTAGTGGTATTGGCCTTCTCCTTCCTGCTCAAGGAAAACAAGGAAGAGCCTCAGCTCGTGCCGGTGCATGTGGATATCGAAAAACTGGCTGCCTGAGCTGAATACTAATCTGCACTGATCTGTGCGAGAGCCCTGCATGGCGAATGTCGTGCCAGTGAGATGAATTATCAGGCGTAACGGGTGTTCCTCTATACTGGGGAACACCCGTTTTCCATATGTTCGAATATGTTCGCAAGTTCATTTCCGATCGGTTTTCAATCAGGGAGCGCCATGAACAAGGCCATTATCACCGTCGTAGGCCAGGATACTGTCGGCATCATCGCACGAGTCTGCACCTACCTTTCCAACCACAACGTCAACGTACTCGATATTTCGCAGACCATCATCGACGGCTTCTTCAACATGATGATGATTGTGGATTATTCCAAAGCAGACAAGGAATTCAGCGCAATGGTCGGCAATCTTGAGGATCTTGGCGACGACATTGGCGTGCGCATCCGCTGCCAGCGTGAGGAAATCTTCACCAAGATGCATCGCATCTGAGGTTACCCGCTCGGCAGGCAACCTCACGCGAGGAAGTGGAAAGTCCAGTGGACTTTCCAATGACGGAGCCAGCCTTATTGCATACTGAGGCGACTACGACATGAGCTTATGTAAGGAAACACCATGCTGAATATCATGGAGGTCCACGAGACCAATCAGATGATCGAGCAGGAAAAGCTCGACGTACGCACCATCACTATGGGCATCTCGCTGCTCGATTGCGCGGCGGATACCGTTGAGAAGACTTGCGAGAACATTTACCGCAAAATCACCACGTATGCCAAAGACTTGGTGTCTACTGGTCAAGCCATCGAAAGTGACTACGGCATTCCTATTGTCAACAAGCGCATCACTGTTACGCCGATTTCACTGGTCGGTGCAAGCTGCTGCAAAACCTCGGAAGATTTCGTTCAGATCGCTCATTCGCTGGACAAGGCCGCCAAGGAAGTCGGCGTCGATCTGATCGGCGGTTATTCGGCGCTGGTTTCCAAGGCTATGACTCCAGCCGAGGAACTGCTGATTCGTTCGCTTCCACAAGCGCTTTCCGAGACGGATATCGTCTGCTCGTCGGTGAACGTGGGCTCCACCAAAACCGGTATTGACATGAATGCCGTGGAACTGCTTGGCCATATTATTAAGGACATTGCCGAGCGCACTGCCGACAATGATTCCTACGGTTGCGTGAAATTCGTGGCATTCTGCAATGTTCCGGACGATAATCCGTTCATGGCGGGCGGCTTCCACGGTGTGACCGAAGGCGACGCAGTGATCAACGTGGGCGTATCCGGTCCGGGCGTGGTTTCTCGCGCACTCGATGCAGCCAAGGGCAAGGACTTCGAATTCCTATGCGAAACCATTAAACGCACGGCATTCAAGATCACGCGCGTCGGCCAGCTGGTGGCTCAAGAGGCTTCGCGCCGACTTGGCGTGCCGTTCGGCATCATCGACCTTTCGCTGGCCCCGACCCCGGCCGTGGGCGATTCCGTGGGCGAAGTGCTTGAGAAGATCGGCCTTGAGCAGGTTGGTGCACCGGGCACTACCGCAGCGCTCGCCATGTTGAACGATCAGGTCAAAAAGGGCGGCATTATGGCCTCGTCGTATGTGGGTGGCCTATCCGGTGCATTTATCCCGGTTTCCGAAGATAAGAACATGATTGATGCAGCATCCTCCGGATGCCTGACCATTGAGAAACTTGAAGCTATGACCTGCGTCTGCTCGGTGGGACTCGACATGATCGCCATCCCAGGTGACACAACGGCCGCCACGATTTCTGGTTTGATTGCCGATGAAGCTGCCATCGGCATGGTGAACCAGAAGACCACCGCCGTTCGCGTTATTCCTGTGGCAGGCAAGGGCGTGGGTGAAATGGCCAACTTCGGTGGTCTTATGGGCTATGCGCCGATTATGCCCGTAAACCAGACCTCATGCGAAGCCTTCGTGACCCGAGGCGGCCGTATCCCCGCCCCGATTCACAGCTTCAAGAACTGATTCAATCAGCGCCCGCCAGCAAAATTCAGCTGACGCCAAGCCTCATAAATAGCAATCGACGCGCAATTGGTGAGGTTCAAGGAGCGAAGGGACGGGCGCATAGGCAAGCGAACCTGTTCGGCCACATGTGGGCCAGCCATGATATCCATCGGATCGGGAATATCTCCTGGCTCCGGGCCGAACAGCAGAATATCAGTCGGACGATATTCAATATCCGTATATAGCTTGGTGGCATGCGCGGTGAACGCAATAATGCGTGAATTCGGCATCGACTCCACGAGATTGTCGAAGTTCGGGTGCAGCACCACATGCGCCATGTCGTGATAGTCCAAGCCGGCGCGGCGCAGCTTGGTGTCTCGCAGGTTGAAGCCCAGCGGCTCTACCAAATGCAGAATCGTGCCGGTCACCGCACACAGGCGGATAGCTGAACCGGTATTGCCGGGAATGCGAGGGGAGTAGTAGCACAGGTGAGGCGTCATAGTCTCGGTTTCCGCGGCCTTTTCAGCGGAGAGCATGGCGTCCACCACAGAGATTGGATTGCCGTGTGCATCAGTCACCAGTTCGTCCGGGCCATAGTTCGACTTGCGATAGCCATATTCGAACATTTTCTCGACTTTGGCCTCGGGATTGCTGGTGTTTTCGGAGTTCTGCGGGTTCATTTCTGCCTCGTTCGTCATAAATGCTAAGAATAAGAACGATGAACGACAGTGATATTGCTTTGCGCCTTGCCGCATGGTGGGAAGCGAATGCGCGCGATTTGCCGTGGCGATTCGGCAGAACCACACCGTGGGGTGTCCTGGTTAGCGAAGTCATGAGCCAGCAGACCCAGATGAGCCGCGTAGTGCCTTACTGGCAGGCATGGATGGAACGTTGGCCGGATGCGCGTGCGCTCGCAACCGCGCCAAAATCCGAAGTAATTACCGCATGGGGAAGGCTCGGCTATCCGCGTCGCGCACTGCGACTGCAGGAATGTGCGCGGGTGGTGTCCGAAAAGTATGACGATGAATTACCTCGCACCTATGAGGCGTTGCTCGAACTGCCAGGCATTGGCGATTACACGGCATCCGCAGTGCTGAGTTTTGCATTTGGTCAGCGGATTGCCGTTATCGATACGAATATTCGCCGTGTACTGAGCCGCGTGTTTTTGGGCACCGAATCGCGTGGTGGATCAGCTAGTGCCGCTGAACGTGCGCTCGCCAATCGGGTACTTCCCGAGGCCGTGAAGCGTTCGGTGACGTGGAATCAGTCGGTGATGGAACTTGGTGCGGTAATTTGCACCGCGAAATCACCGCTATGCGAAGCTTGCCCGATTGCTGAGTCCTGTACCTTTCTGAAAGCCGGCAGACCGGGATTGGGGGAGAAGAGAACTCGGCCGCGCCAGCGATTTCAAGGCACTGATCGACAAGTGCGTGGGCTGGTGCTGGCAGCATTGCGTGAACTACCTGCGGGGTCTTCGCTTACCCGCACTGATGCGGAAAAACTATGGAAAGATTCCGTGCAGTTGGGTGCTTGCATTGCAAGTTTGGATGATGATGGACTGATTGAAATAATGCAGGATGGTGCATTGCGTTTGCCGCAAGGCTGATGTTCTGGTGAAAAATGACTGGTTCCGTCGTGTGTGGAACAGTGCAACCGTAGACTGGAAGCGTTATGGCATTGCAGAGGAATAATTCGGGTGTAAATGGCGCGCGATCCGGCAGAGGAACCGGTGCTGGGCGGTCAGCTGAACCTTATGCACCGAAGAAGCGCAAGCGCAAGATCAGCAAGAAGAAGCAGGCGATTTATCGTCGCCGTCGTATCGTGGCTGGCATTGTGTTGGCAGTGGTACTGGCATTGATTATCTTCTGCATATACAGCATCGGGCGTGGGGTCGGTGCCATTAACACGTTGATTCATCATGATGAGGTGTATGCCATCTCTAGGCAGGCCACGCCTACGCCAAAGAGCACTTCCAAGGTGAAAAAGTGCTCTGCCAATGATTTGACATTGGAATTGAGCTCGAAATCGCAATCGGTGCCGGTAGGCGGCACTCTGGAGTTCACCGCATCGATTGTGCACGACGGTTCGAATAGCTGCTTGGTGGATGGGTCAGATTCAGGGCGAGTGCTCACTATTACTTCTGGATCGGAAACCATTTACAAATCTGATTTATGCGCGCCCGACTCCCGTTGGCTTCTTATGGCTAAGGGAGATAAGGACGTACAGCAGCTTAAGTGGAATACTGACTACAACGCCACGCTGACCGAATGCACTGATGAAGCCGATTGGTCCAAGGTAAAGGCTGGAACGTATACGGCTCAGATTGCGCTGAAAGACGAGCCCAAGGTAAAAAGCGATCCAGTGACGTTTACGGTGGAGTAGCTGAACTCCTTTCCCTTAAAAATGGCGCAGTGAGCCTTCTGGATTACAAGATTGTGCCGTGTAGTAGTTTTGGTGCTAAGGGGTGAATTGTTGCGACACGCTGGTGATTGGCCGGTTTTGTTGCTTTATGACGATGAAAAGAAGACTATTCTGGCGTTAGACGTGCTCGAGATTGCTATTTTCGACACGCCGGGCGGAGCCTGTCTTTTCAACGGTTTTAGCCTGTCTTGAAATATGCGATTTGCGCGGGTGGGCAGGTTCGTGTAAGTTATTCATTCGCTGCCGCTGAGCGGTTCGGGCTTCTCCCCGTGAGGAAATAAAGAGTCCGGATTGGTTTGTGTGTGGTGGTGGTTTGAGAACTCAAGAGCGTGTTTGTACTACTTCTTTATAGTCAATGATTGCCAGCTTGTCTCGTGCCTGACTGTTTTTGTCGGTTGGGTCCTTGGTTGGTTGAAACGGGATGAGGTTTTTGTGAGTGTGTCCTTTTCCTTAAAAGGATTGCTCGTCAATTTTTTGTTTTGAGAGTCATCTATTCGATGTCTTTCCGCATTGTTTTTTTTGTGGAGGGTTCGATTCTGGCTCAGGATGAACGCTGGCGGCGTGCTTAACACATGCAAGTCGAACGGGATCCATCAGCTTGCTGGTGGTGAGAGTGGCGAACGGGTGAGTAATGCGTGACCGACCTGCCCCATGCTCCGGAATAGCTCCTGGAAACGGGTGG
>NZ_JGZN01000011.1 GCF_000741715.1 Bifidobacterium saguini DSM 23967
ACGGGAACGCCGAACCCGCCGCGAAMCCCGATCGCGACTACTGCAGTTCCCGTCTCGCCGTCCTCCTCGTCACGGAACTCCACGCCCGACACCCTCCACGGGTCAGGCAGTTGCAGGGCGGCGGTGAACAACGACGTGGTATCCATACCCCCAAACTACCCGACCAGCACCACCACCCCCCCCGACCCACTCACCCACACCAAACAGCGAAAGGCCATTCATTTAGGAAGCGAGGCACGTCAACGTCGATAGCGGCCTTCATGGTTTTGACCGGATCGTTCATACGCGTGTTGTCGCCGATGGTGCGGCCGCGGGTCGGGCCTTCCACGTCCACCTTCATGTTGATGGGCAGCGCGGTGATCAGGGTCGGGTCCACAGCCACGCCCACTGCGAGTGGGTCATGCAGACCGCAACCACCGAGGTGCGGCGACGTGGTTTCGTAGGCCTTGATGTAGTAGTCGGTCATATCTGCGAGGAAGTTACCAGCCTTAGTGCCAAGGTCGCGCCACTGCTGGGTTTCCTTGTACGTGAGCAGGGTCTGCAAGGTGACGTCGAGTCCGACCATTGTGGCCGGGGCTCCGGAGCGGAACAGGTAGTCGGCGGCTTCCGGATCTTGGGAGATGTTGGCTTCCTCCCAGCCATTCACGTTGCCGCATACGGTCAAGGCTCCGCCCATCAGCACGATCTTGCCGATTTCATCCTTAATTTCGGGAGCTTTCTTCAAGGCTGCGGCAATGTTGGTCATCGGACCGGTGGGAACGTAGATCAAATCCTTGCCGTAGGTTTTCACAGCATCGATGATGAAATCGACTGCGGATTCGGTTTCCGGCTCACGGTTGGAATCCGGGATGTCTACGTCTCCAATGCCGTTCTTGCCGTGAATGAATGCGGAAATATCGAGCACTTCGAAGGAATCGGTGGTGCTGGAGTGCGGCAGTCCCTTATATACCTTGACTTCCGGATGACCGAGCAAATCGGTGATGGCTAGGGAGTTGCGCACGCCCTGTTCGAGCAGCACGTTGCCGTACGTGCCGGTAATGCCAATAAGCTCGACTTCCGGACTGCCGAGCGCATAGGAGATGGCGAGGGCATCGTCCACGCCGGTATCAAGGTCAAGAATCAGTTTCTTTGTCATGGGAGTGCCTTTCCCTGTGCTGTGCTCAATAACCGAATGGCTATTGATTTACCTCGTTAATATTAACGAGCATCAGGCGAGCTCACCGAATTACCGGGCGTGGCTAGGAATGCCGTCACAACCATGCTGACAAGTGCAACAGTGTTGTCAATAAAAATCGGACTCTCCTTGTGCTAGGAGAGTCCGATGATGACTTATACCAAGCAGTCCGTGCTACTCGAGTTCTACAGCACCGGTATACAACTGATAGTATTCGCCCTTCTGCGCGATCAACTCATCATGCGAACCGCGTTCGATGATGTTGCCGTGGTCAAGCACCATGATCACGTCGGAGTTGCGCACAGTGGAGAGACGATGGGCGATCACGAAGACCGTACGCCCCTTCATCAATGCGTCCATGCCGGCCTGCACCACTTCCTCGGTACGAGTATCGATCGAGGAGGTGGCCTCGTCGAGAATCAGGGCCGGGGAATCGGCCACTGCCGCGCGGGCGATGGAAATCAGCTGGCGCTGGCCTTGGGACAGGCCAGAGCCGTCGCCTTCCAGCACGGTCTGGTAGCCCTGCGGCAGCATGCGGATGAAGCCATCCGCGTTCACCAGCTTTGCCGCTTCGATGCACTCCTCATCGGTGGCGTTGAGGCGACCGTAACGGATGTTGTCCATCACGGTACCGGTGAACAGGTTCACGTCCTGCAGCACGATACCAAGCGAACGGCGCAGATCAGGCTTCTTGATGTTCTTCACATCGATGCCGTCGTAGAGGATCTGGCCTTCCTGAATATCGTAGAAACGATTGATCAGGTTGGTCACCGTGGTCTTACCGGCACCGGTGGCACCGACAAGCGCCATCTTCTGGCCAGGCTTGGCGAACCAGGTGATGTCATGCAGCACGGGCTTCTCCGGGTTGTAGCCGAAGGTCACATTGGTGAAGCGCACATCGCCCTGCAGCAGGGTCAGGCGACCATCCGGCGAGGTGATGGCCTGCTCTTTGGCCTTCAATGCCACTTCGCGGGCGGCACCATGCAGCTTTTCGGCAGCCTTCAACGAACGGGTACCGTCGTCGCCTTCCTCACGCTTCCAAGCCCAGTGGCCGGTCTCGTGATCGACCTCACGCATGGTGCGGCCATCTTCGCCCAGTTCCACGTTGACCAAGGTCACGGAACCGTTGTCGGATTCCACCGGCTCATCCATCAGCGCGAAAATGCGGGATGCGCCGGCGAGCGCCATCATCACCATGTTGAGCTGCATGGAGACTTGGCCGAGCGGGTTGATGAACGAGCGGGACAAGGTCAGCAGGGAGATCAGGGTGCCGAGGGTCAGCGGGCCGAAGCCGTTCAATCCCACGTTGCCCACGCCGGCGAGCGCCATAGCGCCGCCCACGATGGCGAGCAGGATGTAGAGCATGTAGCCCATGTTGCCCACCACTGGCATGGTGACGTTACCCCAGGTGTTGGCTTCTGCGGAGGCTTCGAACAGTTCCTGATTCTTCTCGTCGAAGGTCTTCTGCGTGTCGTCTTCATGGTTGAAGACCTTGATGACCTTCTGACCATTCACGGATTCTTCCACGAACGCGTTCACATCGCCCAGCCACTGCTGTTGCTTGACGAAGAAGCGGCCTGCGCGGCCCACGATGGCCTTGACCACGAAGAACAGGCCCACGGTGAACAGCAGCACGAATACGGTGATTGGAATGGAGAGCCACAGCATGGAGATCACTGCCGCGATGGCGGAGATGGCGGAGGCGAACATCTGCGGGAAGGACTGGGAGATGGCCTGGCGCAGCGTGTCCGTGTCGTTGGTGTAGCGGCTCATGATGTCGCCGTGTTCGTTGGTGTCGAAGTAGCGGATTGGCAGATGCTGCTGGTGGGCGAACATGTCGTCACGAATCTTCTTCAGCGTGCCTTGTTCCACGGTGACGATCAGCCACTGCCAGAGCCAGCTGGCCACGATACCGGCCACATACAGGCAGCCCATCAGGGTGATGGCTTGCAAGAGCGGGCCCCAATCCGGGTTTTTGGCACCGACCATCGGCAGAATATAGGTGTCGATGAGCGACTGGAGGAACAGTGCGGAGCCGGCCTGTGCGGCGGCACCGACGAGGATGCATACCACGATGGCCACCACACGCCACTTGTACTGCATGATGTAGCCGAAGATGCGCTTGGTGGTACCGGGAGCCGGCTTGCCCATAGCGGGCTTGCGGTTCTTGAAGCTTTGCTTATCGCTCATCGTGCCTCTCCTTCCTCAGCTGCGTTCTTGATGTTTTCGGCTTCCTTGGCTGCGGCCTGCTCGAGCTCGGCTTGGCCTGCAGCAGTGTTCTTGGTCTGCGATTCGTAGATGGATCGGTATTCGTCGCAGGTCTTGAGCAGTTCGTCATGCGTACCGCGGGCCATGATGCGGCCTTCGTCCATGACCAGAATCATGTCGGATTCCTGCACCGAGGCCACACGCTGGGCGATGATGATCTTGGTGGTGTCTGGAATCTCATGGTGGAAGGCTTCACGAATCAGCTTGTCGGTTTTGGTATCGACTGCGGACGTGGAGTCATCCAGGATTAGGATCTTCGGCTTCTTGAGCAGTGCGCGTGCGATGCACAGACGCTGACGCTGGCCACCGGACACATTGGTGCCGCCCTGTTCGATGTAGGTGTCGTACTTATCCGGGAATTCCTGGATGAAGCCGTCTGCCTGAGCGAGCTGGCATGCGTGGCGAATCTCCTCATCGGTGGCATCCGGGTTACCCCAACGCAGGTTTTCGGCGATAGTGCCGGAGAACAGCACGTTCTTCTGCAGCACCATAGCGACCTGATCGCGCAGGACCTCAAGATCATATTCGCGCACATCGCGGCCACCGACCTTGAGCGAGCCTGTAGACACGTCATAGAGACGAGGAACCAGCTGCACCAGCGAGGACTTGGCGGAACCGGTGCCGCCGACGATACCCACCGTGGCTCCTGAAGGAATGGTCAGATTGATGTCATCGAGCACCGGCTTCTCAGAGCTATCGGAATAGCGGAAGGTGACGTCATCGAATTCGATGGAACCGTCTGCCACAGTCTTGACCGGGTTCTGCGGGTCGACCACAGTGCTCTGCTCCTGCAGCACCTGGCAGATTCGTTCGGCGGACGCCTGGGAGATGATGAACATGACGAAAATCATCGAGAGCATCATCATGGCCATCAAAATCTGCATGGCATAGGTCACCAGAGCGGTCAGGTCACCGGTGGTGAGTCCCAGTGCGGCATTGTTGCCGGAGGCCACGATCTGCTGGGCACCCATCCAGGAAATCAGAATCATCGAGGCGTAGATGCAGAACATCATAATCGGGCTGTTGAAGCTCATGATGCGCTCGGCCAACGTGAAGTCCTTGAAAATACGCTTAGAGATGCGGTCGAACTTATGGATTTCGAAGGATTCACGATTGTAAGACTTCACCACGCGAATGCCCTGCAAGTTCTCGTCGACCACGTTGTTCAGCGCGTCATAGGTGTGGAACACGCGTTCGAACACCGGGTGCACCAATACGGCAAGTCCGCACAGGCCGATGGCCAGGATCGGGATGCAGGCAAGGAACACCATCGAAATCGACGGGCTGATGCGGAACGAGAAGATCCATGCCACAACCACCATGATTGGGGCGCGCACGCCCATGCGCACCATCATGCCGTAGGCCATCTGCAGATTGGTCACATCAGTGGTGAGGCGGGTGATGATGGAGCCGGTGGAGAATCGGTCGATGTTGGTGAAGCTGAAACGCTGCACCTGTTCAAATTGGTCGCGTCGCAGGTTCTTGGCGAAGCCGGCAGCGGCGATGGCAGCGTACTTTCCAGCCAGGAAGCCGCAGGCCAGAGAGACCAGGGAACAGACCAGCAGAATCAGGCCGAACTTGATGATGGCTGGCATGCTGCCACCGGTGATGCCCTGATCGATCAGGGTGGCCATCACCGTAGGAATCACGATTTCCAGAATGGCTTCGATGAACACGAACAGCGGGGCCAGCAGGCTTTCCCTGGTGTATTCACGCATCGATCCCAACAGTGTGCGGATGATGTGCTTCGGACGAGCCGGCTCCACGGCTTTGCGTGAGCGTTCGATGGCTGCTTCAGTGGCTGCCGCGCTGTCTTCTGCGGTCACATTGCCGGCCGAAGCAGTACGCTTGGTTGCGTTAGCGCTCATTTACTCTCCTCCTTCATATCCTGTTCGTATTCTCGTTGTGCGGCATCGATGTTCGCCCGCATGCGTCTGACGCCATCGCGCAGTGCGGATTGTTCGCTCTCCGTCAGGCCTTCGACCAGCAGACGTTCCACACGCTCGCCATTGGCTTTCAGGTCGGCCACGATGGAATCGGCCTTGTCGGTCAAAACGATGCGTTTGAGTCTGGCATCATGGGCCACCGGCTCGCGCACGATTAGACCTTTCTTTTCCATCAGCGTCAACACGCGGGATGCAGTGGAACGCGTGATGCAGAATTTCTGCTCTATGGTGTGCTGGTAGATGTCGCGGTCGCGATTGCGCGCCAGAAAGATGATGATATGGGCGTTGCCGCCGGTCGCGATGCGCGCGGATTCCGGCATGCTTTCACCTAAATATCGATCTACGGCTTTGCTCAGTGAGCGCATTTCGATGCTGAGAGCATGATGATCCATATCGCTCTCCCATTCGATTGCCCTATTGTTTGTTATTTGCGTTGCATGTGCAACTGTTGTATATGCAACGAAACAGTGTAATGTGTACCGCATACAACAGTTGCACATGCAACAATCAGCGTGTCGCACAACGCAGCACGACACATCACATCACAACATAGAACAGAACAAAAGGCTCCCCTCGTTGAGGGGAGCCAAATCGTGCATTCCTTACTTCTTCAGTTCGGCGTAGCCATCAAGCAGGAACTTGGTGATGTCCTTGCCGGCTTCACCCATCAGCGTAGGCAGCGAGTTGATCGGCATGGAGTTCAGGAACATGCGCATCATGGCGTTGTCCGGCAACTTCGGCAGCTCGCCGGATTCGCCGGCTGCGGCCAGAGCCTCAACCACCTTGGAGCCATCCGGGTCGGCGGACCATTCGCCGAAGGTGGACCATTCGGTCAACGGCTGGGTCTTGCCGTCGCCATCGAGTTCCACGCTTACCGTCGCGGCGATGTCGCGCGAGCTCACGCCGACTTCGATGCCGTACTCGCCGGCTTCCACATGCCAGTCGTTGAACTTCTCGGACCAGTAGGCAAACGCGCGTTCGTCGAGGTCGATGGTCACGCTCGTGGATTCGCCGGCCTTCAGGAACACCTTGGAGAAGCCCTTGAGCTCGTGCACCGGGCGAGCCACATCAGCCTTGCCAGGCGCCACATACACCTGTACGGTTTCGGCGGCATCCACTGCGGAGGTGTTGGTCACGGTTGCGGTCACGGTAGCGCTGTTGGCACCAGTCTTGGTGGCCTTCACATCGGAAATCTCGAAGGTGGCATAGCTCAAGCCGTAGCCGAACGGGTAATCGACCGCCTTGTTATAGGTGTCGTAGTAGCGGTAGCCAACGAACACGCCTTCGCCGTAGTCCACATGGCCTTCCTCGCCCGGCCAGTTGAGCATGCTCGGGTCATCGTTGATATCCAGCGGAATGGACTGGGCAAGCTTGCCGGAGGGGCTCACCTTGCCGAAGATCACGTCGGCAAGCGCCGGGCCACCGGCCTGGCCGAGCAGCCAGGATTCCAGAATGCCCTTGGCGTACTGGGCCCACGGGCGCACGGAGACCACGGAACCGTTGGAGAGCACCACGGCCACATTCGGGTTCACTTCGGCAACGCGTCGCAGCAGTTCGATCTGCTTGACCGGCATGTCGATGTTCTCACGGTCGAAGCCTTCGGATTCGGCGGCTTCCGGAAGTCCCAGGAACATGAGTACCTTGTCGGCGGTCTTGGCGGTTTCAATGGCCGCGGCTTCCAGCGCCGGGTCGGCAGGCTCAAGATCCAAGGTGAAACCGGGGGCGAAGTTGGCTTCGATGCCGCGCTCGGCAAGCGTGTCGAGGAAGCTGGTCATCTTGGTGGGGGTGATGTGTGAGGAGCCACCGCCTTGGTAGCGCGGGGTGCGCGCGAATTCGCCGATGACTGCGATCTTCTCGTGCTGCTTCGGGTCGAGCGGCAGGATGGCCTCGTCATTCTTGAGCAGCACCATAGATTCCACGGCTGCCTGATGGGCCACTTCGTCGTGTGCGTCCACGTCGAAACGGTAGCCGTCAATGCTCATGGCGGCACGGGCCTTGTTGGTCAGATCGATCATGCCCTGAGCCATGCGGTCGAGCTGAGCCGGAGTGATGCGACCGTCGCGGGCTGCGTACACCACCTGATCGTCGGTGTAGCTCGGCGGCATTTCAAGGTTCAGACCGGCGTTCAGCGAGGCCACGCGGTCGTGGTCGGCGCCCCAGTCAGACATGACGATGCCTTCGAAGCCCCATTCGTCGCGCAGCACGTCGGTCAGCAGCCAATGGTTCTGCGAGGAGTGCACGCCGTTGATGCGGTTGTAGGAGCACATGATGGTCCACGGCTGAGCGGTTTTGACGATGTGCTCGAAGGCCGGCAGGTAGATTTCACGCAGGGCGCGCTGGCTGATGCGAGCGTCCACGCGCAGACGGTCGGTCTCCTGATTGTTGGCCGCGAAGTGTTTCAGGGACGTGCCCACGCCCTTGGATTGCACTCCGGCAACGATGCCGACCGCTTCATGGCCAGCCAGGTATGGGTCTTCGGACCAGTATTCAAAGCAGCGGCCGCCAAGCGGATTGCGCTTGATGTTCACACCGGGGCCGAGAATGACGGCCACCTTCTCCTGAATGCATTCCTCGGCCATAGCCTCGCCGACCTGATGAATGAGTTCCGGGTTCCACGAGCTGGACAGACCTGCAGCCGGAGGGAAGCAGGTGGCCGGCACAGAGTCATCCAGATCGGTTTCGCCGGTGCTGGAAGCCAGGGATTTGCGCAGGCCGTGAGGACCATCGGTAATCATGTAACCGGGGATGCCTTTGGACTCGACGCCCTGCAGATGCCATGCGTCACCACCGGAGGTGAGGGATGCTTTTTCTTCGAGAGTCAGGTCCTTGACAGAAGGGTAGGTCTGCTCGCTCATGGGAACCTCTTTCTTTGAGTTGTGCGATATCAGTCAGTCCATGCGGCTCGGAATCAGGCGCCATTGTGCGGTACTCAATCATCCGTGGTATTCATCCATGAATTCCAGGTCGTTTTCTCTCGACCAACCGGTTGGTAGGTAGATTATCAAATTCAGAATCACAACACGCCAGAATCATTTGAAAACACTACTAACCAACCGTAAGGTTACCTTCATGAGCAGCACCTCCCCCACTACGCAGACCGACGATCGCCGCAATGCCATCATCGAAGCCACCGTCGAATCATTCGGCAAACTCGGCTACTACGGCACTTCCCTACAGCGCATCGCCACTGAAGTGGGACTCACCAAAGCCGGCGTACTGCATTATGTAGGCAGCAAGGAAGGCCTGCTCAGCCTGGTGCTCAGTGAAGTCTACGACAAGGAAACCGTTGCGCTTACCGCTGGCATGGTGACCGAGGAACGCCCACTGATACCCGATATGCTGCGCCGCGTGGTGGCAGTCAACGCAAAGCGCCCCTCACTGGTGCATATGTTCTCCACCTTGAGCGCCGAAGCATTGGACCCCGATCACCCTGCGCACGCCTATTTCGCCGATCGCGAGCGGCAGACCGTGGCCAATGCGCAAAACATCAATTGGTTCGTGCCGGATAACGTGAACGTGGAGCATATTCTGCAGGCAAGCTTTGCCATGATGGATGGCATTCAGTTGCGCTGGCTGCGCTCCCCCGGGCAAGATCTCAATGCCATGTGGGCCGATTGCGAGGCGGCGCTATTCCCACTGCCGCAATGGAACGGGTATCGTTAAGCCGCAGCAGCTTACCGGTAACCTTCCCATTCCGGCAATGGGTAGAAGAAGTCCTCGCACACTTTCCAGTGCTGCTCCAAATCAAAATCATTCTCACCCAGCCAACGCATCTGCAAGCCGTCGAGCGCACTACCCATCGTGAGATACAAATCGACGATAGCCTTGGGATCCCTGTATCGCTCTGGTACGTTCCACTTGATGTTCGCCACGTTATCGCGGCCCCTTAAGCCACGCTGTGCAAAATAATCGTGGGCCGGATGCCTCGGATCCATAGCCTCGGCGCGCAGCACCAAATACAGTTGCGTCAGCCGCGGATTATCCAACGCCTGCTTAACCGAGGTGCGATAAATGGCGGGGAAAGATTGCGGCCGACCAGTCTCGCGATAATCACTGAACATGGCTTCCAAGCATGCCTGAGTGGGATTATCGGATTCAAACTGCCCCAACACCAGCAACAACAGCTCGTTCTTGTTCTTCACATGGCGAAGCATGCCGGCTTGGGTGATGCCGATGCCATCGGCGATCTCCTGCAGTGAGGCACCATAGAATCCGCGCTCCGCGATGACTTTGGTTGCCTCGCGAATGATCTCCTGCCGTCGTTCATCACCACTCTTACGTCGACGAATCGCGCGTCCAGTATCCGGAGAGGCAGCGGCAGCCATAATCACCCTTTCCCTGCATGAAATTTCACTCCCACGCCATCATAGCGGAGTCGGAAAACCCTTGCATAGCAATGGAACACGCCGGCCACCGCAGTCTCATTGCCGAAAAGTGCACCCCTCGCTATCATCTCCTTTTGTAAGTAAGTACTTACTTACTTGAGACAACGGGGTTCTCAGTAATACAAGGAGGTTTCACAATGTCCACCAACGCGCCAAAGACCAAGGCATGGAGGCCGTGGTTCGTATTCGCAGGCTGCTGCGTGCTCTCATTCATCGGCTTCGGCCTTATCGTCAACACCCAGGGCCTGTACTTCAACGCACTGTCCGCGGAATTCGGCGTCGGCCGCTCCCAGGTCTCCCTGCCACTGTCCATCGAACAGATCACCGCAGCCATCACCATGCTGTTCGCCGGCGCACTGCTCAAGAAAATCGATTCACGCATCGTGATCAGCGTCTGCATCGCACTCGCCGGCGGCGTGTTCATCCTCGGCTCCACCTTCACCGCCATCTGGCAGTTCGACGTGGCCTTCGCCGTGCTTGGCGTTGCCTACGTGATTCCTATCGCTTTGACTCCGCCAGTGCTGTTGTCGAACTGGTTCAACAAGAAGCTCGGTACGGTTATGGGTATCGGCATGGGCATCTCCGGCATCGGCGGCGCCATCTTCAACCCGGTCGTCTCCAACCTGATCACCGCTCAGGGCTGGCGCACCGCCTACCTCATCACCGGCATCGCCGTGCTCGTGTGCATTCTGCCGTTTTCCATCTTCGCACTGAAGTTCGCCCCGGATCCATCCAAGGGTGAACTGCCGTACGGCTACGAGGAACAGGCCGGCAAGGGCACTGTAACCAACGCCGCCGCTCAGGGCCTCGATGCCAAGAAGGCCTTCATGACCCGCGCCTTTATCTTCATTTCCATTGCCATCATCATCCAGCAGTTCTCCAACTCCCTGCTACAGCACATCTCCGCCCACGAAGTGCAGTATGGCTTCACTCTCTCCCAGGGTGCTCTCGTGATGACCGGCACCTTGCTCGGTGCCGCGACCGGCAAGATGCTCATCGGCATTCTGCTTGATCACTTGAAGCCGGCCGTCGTGGTCTCCCTGTTCACCTGCATCGGCATCCTCGGATGGGGCGGTCTGCTGATCTCCCACATGCAGGCGCTGTCCATCGTCGCAGGCCTCTTCGCTGGTATTGGCCAGGGCTTCGTGCTGGTCGGCATCCCGTGGGTCATCCGCAACTCCTTCGGCCCGAAAGACTACAGCACCATCCTGTCCATCATCTCGATGTTCGGTTCCTTCGCCAACGCGGCATTCACCACGCTGCACGGCACGCTGTTCGACTCCACCGGCAGCTACGTGGTTTCCATCTCCGGAGGCATCGTCATCTACGTCATCGCAGCCGCACTGGTCATCGCCGCATACACCGGCCGCCCGTTCCGCGAAAACAAGGAACTGGCCGAAGCTCAATAATGAGCCGCATGCATTTGCTCCACGAACTGTAACGTATTACTCAACGAACTGAAATATAAGGAATAACCATGATTGTCGATCGTCAGGAAGCCATCGATCTGCTGGCCGAACGTGCCGCACTGATGGCCAAGAACGATGCGCCGCATCTTGCCGCCCAGCGTCTACCGGAAGGAATCGAATCCATCAAGGACCTCCCCTATTTGGAGGACGGCCTGTCCGATCACCTGCTGGATATCTACCGTCCGGAGGACGCTGCCGAAGACGAGCCGCTGCCCGTGTTCATCGATTTCCACGGTGGTGGCCTCTACTACGGCACCAAGGAGAACAACCTGTGCCGCGATATGATCCTGGCCGGCAAAGGCTTCGTGGTGGTTAACGCCAACTATCGCCTTGTGCCGCAGGTGAGCTTCTTCGACCAGATCAGCGACGCCTTGGCGGTTATGGCCTGGGTTAAGGAGCATGTTGCCGAATATCAGGGCAATCCTGATCAGGTGTTCGTCACTGGTGATTCCGCAGGTGCCACACTGGCCATGTATGCGCTGGCCGTCAATAATTCCAAGGTGGTGCGTCAGCGCTGGTTCATGCAGCCGAGCGGATTGAGCGTTCGCGGCTTCGTGGCAACCTCCGGCATGTTCCGTCTGGAAGGTGGTGTCTACGAGCCGTTGATCAGCTACTACACCGCCGCCTACTTCACCAAGCCGAGCGAAATCATTGCCATCGCGCCGTACAAGAACGATCTCGATCGACTCATCGTGGACGGCAACCTGCCTCCTACCTACCTCATCACCAGCGATGAGGATGTGCTCGCCGACAATTCCCTGGAGTTGGCCCGCATCATGGTGCACCGCAACCGCGATTGCGAACTGCGCATGTGGCCGCTCGGTCAGGATAAGGTTCTGGGACACATCTTCAACGTGACCCAGGCCGGCGATGCTTCCAACGCCGAGGCTTTGGAAGTCATTGACGATATCGCTCGATTCGCACGGCGGTACCTGTGAGCGCCGCAGCACGCGGCATGAAAATCGCTAGCGCCACACCGCTTCCCCAAGCCGGTGTGGCGCTAGCCGCTTTTTCATACGGAAATCTTGCCGCTTCTCTACTGCCGGAATTCTGGTGGACTCCGATACATATTGCGAGCGCCGCATTAGGCTTGTTGCTGCTGATACCGGTATTGGCCAAACATTGCATAGCTATCCGCAGTACTGCGGTACGCGCCTCACTAGCCGCTGACTATCGCAATCCAATGATTGCGCCATTGACCACCACGATGCCGATGGCGCTTATTACCTTGGGAACATACTTCGCTCGCTTTGGTTCTGTTGGATTGCGCTGCGCGCAAATCATCTGGTGGTGCGGGGTGCTGTGCATCGCTTCGCTAATGGTCTATTTTGCTTGGCAGTTCATAGTGCGTGAGTTCCATTTGGCGGCTGTGTGCCCTGCATGGCTGGTTGGATTCGTTGGCATTCTGGTGGCCGCTGTGACTTCCGGAACCGTTGGACTCGCATGGGCGGGGCATGGTATCTATGTCATCGGTTTCATCATCGACATCATCATGCTGGTATTGATTTCCAGCCGTATCGCCTGGCATGGTTTGCCAGACGGCATCAGACCGACGATGACCATTTACAGTGCGCCCATCAGTCTTTTGGTTGCCTCGTATTACAGCACAAGCGTCACGCATAATCCTATATTCATGCTGATGCTGCTCACTTGTTCGCAGTTACTATTCGCATTCGTAGCGATACTGCTACCGTGGATGCTCGCCACTCCCCCATCTCCGGCGTATGCGGCATTCACCTTCCCCTTAGTGATTACCGCCACCGCTCTGCAGGATGCGCTGCTTGTATTCGAGCAGGCTGGTTGGCATGTACCACTGTGGGCGCATTGGGTGCAGTTTGGCGAAACCACTCTTGCCGGAATCATGATTATCTTGGCAACGGTGGTATTTGTGCGCATAGGCAAGCGCGCGGTGCTTTCGTAAGCGACTCAATATATATAAGTGATGCCCTGTTCCTTAATCAAGGAGCAGGGCATCACTTATATCCGAGGATTCTCAGTGACTACTAGCCGATTGCTATGCCACGGTGAAGGTGGTGCGCTTCAGGTCTTCACGACGGGACGAATGGCCGATGAGCAGTTCGAATTCGCCGGGCTCCACGATGCGGTTGGCTTCGGAATCCACGATGGTGCAGTCGGCCACCGGGATATCGAAGGCAACGGTCTTGGTTTCGCCGGGTTCGAGCGCCACACGCTGGAAGGCCTTCAGCTCGCGGTCGGTCCAGCTGTAGGAGGTCACGATGTCGCCGATGTAGACCTGCACGACTTCGGTGCCAGCCACTTCGCCCGTATTGGTCAGGGTGATTTCAGCGTGCACGGTGTCGGTTTCGGTAAAGGTACCGTCTGCGTTGGATGCTCCGCCCGTGATGGTTGGCTCGCCATATTCGAAGGTGGTGTAGCTCAGGCCTTCGCCAAATGCGAATGCCGGATCCTGCGTGAGGTCAGCGTAGCGATCGCCGTGCTGGCCGCGCACCTGGTTGTAGTAGACGGGCAGCTGGCCGGCGTGGCGCGGGAACGTGACAGGCAGGCGACCGGAAGGATTGGTGATGCCGAAGATGATTTCGGCGATGGCCTGACCACCCTTCATGCCCGGGTTTGCGGCCCACAGAATCGAACCGGTGCCGGTTTCGGGGTCGCTCACACGCTTGGCAAACACGCCGTTCTCCCCCACGATGGATGCGGGCAAGATCTGCGGCTTGGAGCTCACCAGCACGGTGACCATCGGCTTGCCGGTTTCCTTGGCCACAGCTGCGAGCGCGTTGAGCAGCGCGTTCTGGCCGCCGAGCAGTTCGAGGGTGGCGGTGGAGCAGGTTTCGCCGGTAAGCTGCACAGTATCGCCCACTACGGCCACGATCAGATCGGACTGGCGAGCATTGGCCACGGCTTCGTCGAGTATTGCCTGATCGACTGCGGCGGAGACACCGATCTTCGGGCGAGGCTGACCATCCGGGTACAGTTCGCCGGCCGGGTCGGTGACGAGGTCCACGATGTTGGCTCCACGGGAGTACACGACTTCGGTGCCGTCGCCGGCGAGCTTCTTAATGCCGTCGAGCACGGTGGTGATCATCTCGCGCGGCTGGCCGTCCGGCATCCAGGAGACCTGGCCGGAGTTGCCGGTCCAGTCGCCCAGCTGGTTTTGTGCGTCATCGGCCAGCGGGCCGACCACGGCGATGCGCTTGGCCTTGTTTGCAGCGAACGGCAGGTTGCCATCGTTACGCAGCAGTGCCACGGCTTCGCGAGCCAGTTCAAGGTTGATGTGCTGGTGCTCCTCGGAGCCGATGACGGTCTTGATGCGTTCGGCATCAGGCAAACGCGGATCTTCGAACAGACCGAGACGGAACTTCAGGGCAAGAATACGGGCGACGGCTTCATCAATCAGGGATTCGTCCAGCAGGCCGGTCTTTACAGCCTCGATGGCACCCTCGTAGAACTGCGGGGTGGTCATGACCAGATCGTTGCCGGCCTTGACCGCGTCTGCAGCGGCGTGCACATAATCCGGCTTGACCTTCTGCTCCCATACGGAGCGGCCAACGTTGTCCCAGTCGGTAATCAGCGTGCCGTTGTACTTCCACGCGCCACGCAGCTTATCGGTCAACAGCCACTTGTTGAACGTGACCGGAACGCCGTCGATGGATTCGTAGCCGAGCATGAAGGTGCCACAACCTTCCTTGGCTACGCGTTCGAATGGCGGCAGGAACCAGGATTCGAGCTTGCGGTGAGACAGGTCAGCCTCGGAAGCGTCTCGTCCGCCCTGGGTTTCGGAGTAGCCGGCAAAATGCTTGGCGCAGGCCAAAATCGCATCCTTCGGCAGCTTCTCGCCAGCCTTGGCGCCACCCTGATAGCCCTTGACCATAGCGGAGGCAAGCTCGCCAATCAGCGTTGGGTCCTCACCGAAGGTTTCATCCACGCGGCCCCAGCGGGTGTCGCGTGCGATGCACAGCACCGGGGAGAAGGTCCAGTGCACACCGGTGCAGGAGACTTCCTCAGCGGTGGCACGGCCCGCGGCGCGCACCTTTTCGGCATCCCAGCTCAGTGCCATGCCGAGCTGAGAAGGAAAAATGGTGGCTCCAGGCCAGAAGGAGTAGCCGTGGATGCAGTCATCACCAATGACCAGCGGGATGCCGAGGCGGGTTTTCTCATTGACGGTTTTGACCGCGCGCGGCAGGTCTTCCGGGCTGGTGTGCAGGATGGAGCCGACGTGCTTGTTGACGATAAGGTCATCCAGATCACCGCCGCGAGCGTCAAGCTGCATCATCTGACCGACCTTCTCCTCCAGCGTCATGCGGGAGAGCAGGTCTGCGATGCGCTCGGACGCAGGCAGTTCGGGGTTCTTGTAGGGCAAGGTTTCGGCGGTTGCCGTGTTTTCGGTCATGACAGTTTCGCTTTCTTCGATGAAATCGAACATCTTTAATTACCGATTGGTAGTTTACTGCGATATGCAATCCAACACGCGGAAAACAGCGACGGTTTTGCCCCAAGGGAGGCATAGCAGGAGGCATAACGAGGCAGTAACTGCGCACCCCAACACAACACCCGCGCAGTTACTGCCGGTTTTCACAGCAAAACAGGCAGTAACTGCGCAACCTATTCATTCACACGCGCAGTTACTGTCTGTTTCTTCGACAAAACAGACAGTAACTGCGCGTAATCAGCGATAGCCGTCCCACAGGGGCGACGAGAACAGCAACGGCTCGAATTCAGCCCACTCCTCGTTCAGGTCAATGGCGGGTTCGCGCAGCCAGCGCAACTGGATGCCATCCATGACCTCCAGCGCTTTGCGCACCGTGGGGCGCACTTCATCGAACGAAGAGAATGATGGAGGAATGCGCCAGTTGAAACCGGAATAATATTCCCAAATCGAGTCCTGTCGATCGGCAAACTCCTCATGCAGCGGGTGATCGGGGTTAAAGGTTTCCACTTGCAGCACGGAAAACAGCTGCACCAGCATGCGACGCTGGGAGTTGTAATGCACCAGATAGCGCAGATAGGCCGGCAGACGAAGATCATCAACAGTGGACCCCGGAAGCCCAGAAGACTTGAATTCGCTGATGTTGCCACCCTCGTTATAGTTTTCGAGGTACACCATCGAAAGCATATTGTCTTTGCTGCCAATGTATCGCAACACGCCCTGCTTGGTGACACCTACCGCATCCGCCACATCCTGCACCGAAATACCGTTGTACCCACGTTCGGAAATCAGGCGCACTGCGGCATCAAGAATCTCACGTTTGCGCTCAAGCGGCGATTTACGAACTCGTTTGTGATTGGAAGTGGTTTCTGCAGCCATAGCTGCCTAGTGTATCCCACTTCATTACCAAGCGGTAATGAAGGGCTCCCACTGCGAAATGCAATGGGAGCCCACTTAACGATCAATGAGATTGCCGCGGAGCCAATCACGCGGTGCGCAACAATGGCTCAGCCACGGCTTGAATCACCGAAATCGGCATATGCGAGTCATCGAAATCGTGGCGAGGATGGCTGCTGGCCTTGCTTTCCAGCGTATGCAATGCCCCTAATGCTCCGGCACCGTTCTCGCGGATAAGCGAGTACGCACGCTCCTTGGTAAGGTAATCGATTTGCGCATCGTACAGCACGCGGAATGCATCTTCGATGGCCGGATCCTCTGCGATACTCAATGCACCTGAAACCACAACCTGCGCAGCAGTCGGAACATTGGCAACGGTGACCGTCAGACCGAATGTGTCCACATCATATGAGACCTGAGCTTCTGCGGGCTCACCATCTACGGTAACCGCAAGATCGGTTTGCGCCACACCTTGGAAGGTGATGCTCCAAGTGCGATATTCGGGAACGGCTGCAGTATTGCCAGCTGCCGGCTCGATGACGAATCTAGAGCGACCAGCAGCCTCATGCCAAGCAAAGCTCATGGCAGTGGAGGCCAATGCCGATTCGTCTGGACGAGCCTGATTGGAGCCATCGTCTTCCTTGAGCGTAAACGCGCCAGAAGCACCAGGGAACACCAATACCTCGAGATGCACCGGATTATCGACGGAGTTCTCGCGACCGTTCAGCTCATCCAACTGCTGCAACGGCACGATGCCGCCCGCCTTGGCAAACACCGGCATGCCATCAAGCCCGCGCCACACCTCGAATTTACGACCGTTGGTTGAACGGGATTCATAGCGGCGCCCGGTAAAGAAGTCGAACCAAGTGCCCTGCGGCAACCAAACGTCTGCTTTGGCCAACTGCACATCGCGGTCGGCGGGCGTGACAATCGGAGCTACAACCAGTTCTGTACCGAAGCGGAATTCCTGTTCCACACCGTAGGCGTTCGCATTCTCCGGCGATTGCCAATACATCGGTTCAACCAGAGGGCGGCCTTCAACCGCAGCGCGCCAATTCATCGTGTACAAGTACGGCAGGAGCATATGACGCAGTCGCAGCGCCATATCCATCGCCGCTTCCACCTCGGCATGGAAGTTCCAGGGTTCCTTGCCGTTGAATGGCGAATCAGTGGAGTGAAGTCGGTTAATCGGGCTGAATGTGCCGAGCTGATACCAGCGGGCCTCAAGTTCCTCATCGCGGTAGCCGAACATGTGGCCGCCGATGTCGTGACTCCACCAGCCATAGCCGATATTGGATGCGGTGGAGGTGAAGTACGGCTGGAATTTCAGCGATTCCCAGGTGACTACCGTATCGCCGGAGAAGCCGACCGGATAACGATGCGAGCCTGGACCTGCGTAGCGGGAGAAGGTGAGCGGCCAATGGCCCTCACGCCCCGAATCGAGATAATGCATGTGATTGAGCATCCACAATGGATCCAAACCCTTTTGACGGGTCACACCGCCCTGCTGCCAGTCCAGCCACCAGAAATCGGTGCCCACGTTTTCAAGCTTATGATGCAGCTGGAAGTACGCATCCATGAATCGCGGGCTGGTCAAATCGAATTCCACCGGCTCTTCGCTCTTAGGATCGATTCCCATATGCTCAGCCACTTCGGCATAGCCCTCCTCGAAGGCACGAATGCCATCGCGAGGATGAACGTTCAGCGTGGTTTTGAGGCCGCGCTCATGCAGAGTGCGCTGGAATTGTTCTGGATCGGGGAAGAACTTGCGATTCCAGGTGTATCCGGTCCAACCGGAACCATATTTGGGGTCCACGTCATCCACGAGATGCCAATCCATGTCGATAACGGCAGTGGTGAACGGCAAGCCCTCCTGCTCAAAGCGGTCCACCAACTCCAGATATTCGGCCTCAGTGTAGCGATGGTAGCGGCTCCACCAGTTGCCAAGAGCGAAACGCGGCAACAGCGGAGTCGGACCGGTCAGGCGATAGAAATCCTGCACAGCTTCAATGAAACGGTGACCATAACCAAAGAAGTACAGGTCGATGCCATCGTTGTCACGCGGAACCACCCAAGTGCCGAATGGATTGGCCTCGCCTTTGACTTCGGCAGCTTCATCGCCATCAACGATTATGTTGGAAGCTGAGTCGTCGATAACCGCCCAGCCATCATGCGAGATCACGCCGAGGCCAAGCTCCGTCTCGCCGTTCACCTCATCGAGCGTACGAGCCGTTCCCCTGAGGTTGCCGCGCTGCGTATCCCCGTAATGCCAAGTGTTCATCTGGGAGTTGGCCACGCCTTTGACCACAATGCTCAAGCCTTCCTTGCTGAAAGGCCGCATATCATAGGTCAAGCGCAAAGACGGCGTATCAACAATAAGCAGGCCATCGCGAACGACTTGAGTGAAGCGTGGGGTTTCACCGGCAAAGTTACGGTCGACGACCATCTGCGTGGCATGATTCTCGAAGTGGCCATCGTCTTGCCATTCGAGGCGGATAAGCGATTCCGTAAGGATGCCAATACGCCAGCGGTCACCTTGAATCACCGCAGCCTGGCTCATGCCGGGATTGGTCGCGAGTTTCGGGAAGGTCATGCCGAGCTCCTTTGCATAGTGACGCCTGAATTCATGACAACGATATCATCAATAGTCGCCAATTCAGAAGCCGACATGAATCCCTCAGCGCAGTGCGACACATCGCATCATGCCCAATGACTGCAATGCGACGTATGACCGACAATGCAAAACTCCTCTCGTCGCATGCGACGGGAGGAGTTGCCGATGGCTCAAACCGAAATCAATCAGTCAAGCACGAAGGTGTTGAAGGAGCGCGGAGCGAGCGTGACCTTGATGCCGCGGGATGCGTTGGCCGGGTCGGCGAACTCGAACGGCATCTCGTTCTCCAGCGCGTTTTGTGCCACCACGACCACCGTGCCGTCCGGGTTGCGGAAGGCGATGGCCATCGAGTTGAAGTGGCCGGTGGTACCGAGCAGCTTGGCGCCCGGACGCACATACTTGGAGAAGTGACGCATCACGTAGTATTCAGGGTTGCGACGCACTTCGTGGGTGTCGGCGGTGATGGTGAACAGGGAGTTCTGCCACCAGCCCCAAGTGGAATCCTGATCGTCCAGAATCATGTTCCAGTAGGTGTATGCGGTGGCGCCATTGCGGAAGTAGTGGTTGATCAGATGGAACACGTATTCCGCGTATTCCCAAGTGTTCTGACCGTCGCCGCATTCGGATTCGGACTGGATGAGCTCGATCTCCGGCCAGGATTCGTGGGTGCGGGCGATGCAGTTCTGGCCAGCCCACTGGTAGGCGATGCCCTTGATATAATGGCGGGCGCCGTCGTCGAAGAGAATGTTGTCCACGAAACGGTTGTAGTTGTTGAGGGCCATGCCGTAGCCGCCGCCGGTCCACTTCATGTCTTCCGGACCGTTCAGGGTACCCAGCCAGATGTCGGTGTCGAGGCTGGCTTCGTCGAAGGCGGGGCCAAGGTAGTCGCGAATGAAGACCTTCAGGGCTTCAGCATCCCACAGGGCGCTCGGGAACTTCTGGTCGGCAAACACCTCGTTCTGCACATGCAGCTGGTTCACGGTGATGCCATGCTCGGCGTAGGCCTGAATGTACTTGACCAGGTACTTGGCGTAGGCCTTGAGATTTTCCGGGGTCTGGATAAGACGGCCATAGTTGTAGGCCTTCGGGCGCTTCATCCAGGTCGGCGGGGACCACGGGCTGGAGAACAGACGCATATCCGGCTGCCATTCCTGAGCACGGTGGATGTACGGAATCAGGGTTTCCTCGTCGCGCTCGACGGAGAAGTGCTCCATGTCATAGTCACCTTCGACCTCGTCGTAGCTGTACCAGTGGTCAGCGAAGTCGTTGGCGGCCACAGGTGCGCGGTTGAACGTGAAGTTCATTTCTTCGGGGTCGAAGAGCTCCTTGATGATTTGGTCGCGTTCGGCTTCGGTTACGGTCTGCAACGGCAGCCAGCCGAGTTCGTTGAAGCAGCCGCCGAAACCGCGCAGCGACTGGTATTCGTTGCCGTCGAGCTGCAGATCGGCAGCAACGGTCGCACCGGTGGCTGCAACTTCGGCCGAACGATCCACAAGCTTGGCGTCCGGGGTGGTGGCGATCCATGTGGTCATGATGGATTTCCTTTCTTTGGATGGTTACGCGGTTGCTCCAGCCGCGCTGCTCTTCGTTGAGTTATGCTTCTTCGCCGTCAGGTGACTTCTTTATCTAACAGCTACTAGATATATATAGCGCAAGATATGACTAGGAAACACCGGCATGTCTCAATTGTTGTGAATATCCTATGTTTTATTTATCTACCTTTTAGTAGTTATTGGATACCACATACGTTGCCGCACACAGCAAAAAGGCTCTCCTTCAATCGAAGGAGAGCCAAAATCACAGGGACCAATCAATCATCAATCAATGATGACAGCCAGGTTCCAGCGCGGGATTGTCAGTTCCTCACCAGCCTGAACGCTCTTGCTCGGACGAACGGCGAGCGCAGCGGAGGCCGCTTCGTCAACAGTGCCATCCGGACCAATAACTTGAGGCGCCACGACCACCGAACCGGTCACCGGGCTCGGGAAAGTTACCGAATCGGCAGAATAGTTGAGCAGGTAGGTCACGGTTTCGCTGGCCTGGTTCACGCCTTGACGCACGGTGACGGTACCGGCGAGCGGCAGACCAACCGGCTTGAGACCGGCATGCTCCACAGCCTCGCGAACCACGGTACGCATCGTATCGGCATCCAGCAAGGTGCCAATCCATTCGGCGCTGCCCTGACCGAATTGATGACGGGTCACTGCCGCATAGGATTCCCATGCATAGTGGCCATAGCGGGCAAGCACTTCGGTATTGGCGGCGGTATCTACCTTCAGCAGTTCAATCAATGCTTCGGCCTGAGTTGCCGCGGTGCCGGCCAGTGTTGCATCATCCGCAAACTCAACGGCAACACGATTCTTCGGGCGGATGAACTGGTTGTAGGTCAGGCCGAACACGTCCGTCAGGTTGTGCGGTGCGCGATCATCCCAGACCGTGACCTCATCATCGGTGATGAACGAGCGCATCGTGGAAAGCAGATGGCCACCGTTCGCCACGAAGTCGCGCAGGCGCGCAATAGTCCCCTCCGGCGTGCAGTAGAGGGCCGGGGTCACGATCATGGCGTACTGCGCAAGACGCTCGGCGGGGGCATCCACTGGCAGGAAGTCGCACTCCACGTTGAGCTGGAAGAAGGCATCGTAGACGCGGCGCACAATGTCGTTGTAGTTGACGCCCACTCCATCCGGGAAACCGGTTTCCACACGGAACCATTCCAATGCGGAAAGCGCCTCGTTGGAGACCATGATGGCCACCTTGTTACGCTTGGCGAGATGCACCAGACGCCCGCCTACGGCAATGTCCGCAACCTCGCGGCCGAATACGCCGGCCTCTTCGTAGGTCGGGTTCGATTCCATGTCGTGGCTTAAGAGCCCCTTCCAATAGGTTTCGAAGGAGTTATGGATGGAATGCCAGTGCCAGTATTCCACCATGTCCGCGCCGGATGCCAAGTGCGAGTAAGCCTGCAAGCGCAGCTGACCGGGGAACGGCACCCAGCCATGCTGCCCCTGAGCCTCGGTTTCCAAGACCAGATAATTGGCACCATTCTTGGTGGAACGGGTCACATCGCCACCGAAGGCGATTTCGGTGCCGGTAAGCTCATCCTCGGTTGGATGGTAGATGTCCACGCCGGTGATGTCCACGGCCTTGGAAGCCTTGAAATGATCGACGGCCGGTTGGATGCCGTAGGAGTAGCCGCGCCATTCGAAGTCGAAGTTCTGGGTGACGAACTGGTCCTCGCGGGCGTATTCGCGCACGATATCCGCCTGCCATGCGAGGAATTCAGCCACCTGCGCACGGCGGAAACGGTCGAATTCGCCGCGCAACGATTGGTTGATCGTATTGGTCACATCCGGGAAGTCCTCCCAAGCGTCCACACGGTTGGACCAATAGTCGAGCCCAAAGTGGGCGTTTAACGCATCCAAATCATCATGGAACTTGCCGCGCAGGTACTTGATGAACAACGCCTGCATATCAGGGCTTACGGAATCGTAATACTTGGTTTCGTTATCCACCTGATAGCCGATGACCGCCGGATGGTTGGCTACATGCTCAATCAGGCGGCGAATCACGCGTTCGCCATAGTACCGGTAGGCAGGGTTGACGATATCCATGATCTGGCGCGGGCCGTACTTGCCGGGGCCTGCCGGAGTCTCGGCCAGTACATCCGGGTGCATCTTGACCAACCATGCGGGCACCGCGTACGTGGGTGTGCCGACGATCACGCTGATGCCGTGGCGATGTGCGGCTTCCAGCGCACGGTCGACATGGCTGAAATCGAATACGCCCGGCTGTGGCTCGCAGGTGCTCCAGGTTGATTCGGCGATACGAATCACGTTGATGCCGGCCGCATCCATCATGCGCATATCGGTTTCGATACGGTCCTGCCCTGCGGGCATGTATTCGTCATAGTAGGCTGCGCCGAACAGGATGCGGTCAACGCTGGTCTTGCTCATCGTAAGGTCACTCCCCTGCTGTGGTTGGATTTGATTTGATTTGGTTGTATGTAATGCTGACTGGAATGTATGGAAACGGCCGGTCCACTGGATTGATTCAAGCGGACCGGCCGCAGCCGAGAGGGTTATTGCATGGTTTCGCGTTCTACGCGAGGCTTACTTGACGCCCTTGATCATCATGATGAACACGCAGCCGAGCAGCGCGAACACGATGGAGATCGGGAAGGCGGCGGCGTAGCCGAGGGTCATGGTGATCACGGACATGAGCACCGGGCCGAGCATCTGACCCAAGGTGGTGGCGAGGTTCAGCACACCGAGGTCCTTGCCTGCCTCTTCCTTGTTCGGCAGCACGTCGACGTTCAGGGCCTGATCCACGGAGGAGTAGACACCGTAGCCGAGGCCAGCGATGCCGGCATAGAGGAACATGCCCAGCGTGGTCGGCATGATCCACGGCATAGCCATACCGATGGCGAACAGCACGGAAGCGGCAACGACCGGAATCTTACGGCGGCCGATGAGGTCGGAGATCGGGCCGGCGACCACGGAACCGCCAAGGGAAACGACCATAGTGATCACGGACATGGTGGCCATTGCAGCACCGGCAGCAGTGTCATCAAGGCCGATGTACTTCTGGAAGATGAGCAGCTGATAGACGGTGATCATCTGGTAGCTCAGCAGCATGCAAATACGGCCGGCGAATGCCTTGTAGAAGTCGTGAGCGGTGGAGAACTTTGGCGGAATGAAGCTGCGGAGCACATCGGAGGCCTTGCCCTCATCCTTGGGCAGGAAGTCTGCGGAGGATTCCTTCGGCACGATGATCACGGCAACGATGCCTCCGAGGAACATCAGGATGCCGGCGAGAATGAAGCCTGGGAACGGCTTCAGGATAAAAGCAGAACCGATAAGGGTACCAATCGGAGCACCGCAGGTCTGGCCGGCGCCGAAGAAAGCGGACATGGTGCCACGCACGTTCATCGGGATACGGTCGGAGATCATGGCGACCAGCGGGGCAATCATGGCGTTCAGACCAAACATGCACAGGCAGTAAATGATGGTGATGGCCACAGCATTGGTGACCATGCCGGTCAGGAACAGGGTCACACCGCCGAGAATGGCGCCGAGCACGATGAACGGAGTACGGCGGCCCCACTTGGAGCGAGAACGATCGGACAGGGTGCCGAACAGCAGGTTGGAAACCAGGGAGGCGACTGCAGTACAGGCGTTGATTACACCGGTCAGGCCTTCAACATCCGGGCCGAAGATGGACTGCAGGTGCTTGGTGAGCAGCACGGCGGAAACGATGGCCAGACCGCTCATCCACAGCAGGCCAAAGACCAGGAAGCCGGCGCCGAAACGAATCAGCGTGACCTTGTCCATCTGCTTGCCGGTTTCGGGAGACAGCGACGGATCCTTGTCCGCCGCTTCGATATTCGCATTGAAGGCCGCCAGACGCTCGTCTGCGGGGATTGCGGTTGAAGCACTCATCCTTGAACCTCGTGTTCCTTATTTCTTCAGTGTCTGCTTTGACATGTATCTAACATGCATTAGATATGCCATTAGCATAAACCTGAAAACATTCTTTGTCAAATTGTTATATAGCAGGTATTAGATAGCTAATAAACATTGCAATTCCAACGATTATCAACCAGTAAGCGCCTTTTGCGACACGCGGAAATGATTTTATCTAGTAAAGACTCTTCAGTAGAACAGCAGCATGAGCGGCGCCGCCAACACCATTGTTGACGGCATTCCACTCATCACAGCGTCAACGATAGTTATCCCAGAGGGGTGAAGGGAAAATCAGCGCTTCAAATTTCAGCCATTCATCATACAAATCCACGGGAGGCTGACGCATCCAACGCAGCTGAGTTCCATCCATAGCCTCAATGCACAGACGAACTATCGGCTTCATGGAATCCTCCCACGAGCCCAGTTGAGAAGGAATCACCCACGGATAACGGCAATAATGATCCCAAACCGCTTCCGGACGATTCTCGAAGTACTCGAACAACGGATGCTCGGGGCTGAACGCCTCGGATTCAAGGCTCATGTACAAGCGCACCAATTCGCGCCGCTGCGCGTTATACCGAACCAAATACCTCAGATATGAGGGGAATAGCAGACGATTGGGGTCACTGCCCGGCAATCCTGATTGCATAAAGTCGTCAGGCGTGCCATATGTATCGTAATTGTCGGTGATAAGCATCGACAGCAGGCCTTCTTTATTGCCGATATAATGCAACAGGCCCGGCTGGCTCATGCCTACCGCATCAGCCACGTCTTTTAGGGATGTGCCATAATAGCCCTTCTCCCCCACCAGACGTACTGCGGCTTGCGCAATCTCGCTGCGCCTTTCCTCGGGACTTTTACGCACCCTCTTCTGCTTCGCTGCTACCATGCGAGCCATTATATCGAATGTTTATTCGATAAGCGTCATTCTCTACAAAAAGATGTGGCTCTCCTTAGACCGAGGAGAGCCACAAAGTCAGCTTTCAATCGTCAACTACAGACGAACAAGCTCGCCACCGTCCGCCGCCTGTTTGACGGCGTTCAGCACTTCCAATGTTTTAATCGCATCCTCAGGAGTGACCAGCGGCTCCTCCTCTGCACGAATCACACGCTCGAAATGCTTCAGTTGCAAACGGTGCGGCAGTCCTTCGCGCACGCCCTGCACCTCGCATACGAACGGCTTGGTCCAATCGCTCACGCCACCGGCATGAGAGAACAGGTGCAAGCGCGGCAGGGAAAGCGAGGCCTTGGTGCCCATGATGTAGTAGGCGTCGGTGTCATATGGGGCAAAGAATGGATTCTCGCGCGCGGTGGATTCCCAATTCCACGGGCTGGCCGCCGAATCAGACAAGGTAATGGTACCCAATGTGCCGTTGGCGAATCGCACGGTGGCCACAGCGGAATCCTCCACTTCGAAGCCACGCGCCGAATTTGCGGACATGCCTTGGATTTCCACCGGCTCGCCGATGAGATAGCGCATGAGATCCACATCGTGCACCATGTTCACCAGAATCGGTCCCGCGCCTTTTTGCCTGCGCCACGGAATGTCATAGTAGGTATCCGGCTTGTACAGGTTGTACAGGATTGCAACGGTCACGATTGTGCCGAGTGCACCAGATTCGATGATTTCCTTGGCACGGCGAACCTTGGGATTATGGCGGCGATGCTGGCCCACCAGCACCGGTACGCCGGAGGCACGTGCTTCGTCGGCAAACGCGCGGGCGTCATCCAAATCATCGCTGATCGGCTTCTCCACCAAGGTCGGAATGCCACGCTTTACGGTTTCGCGGGCCATCGGCACATGCAGATGGTTCGGGGATGCGATGACCACACCATCCAGTGCGGTGCATTCCAGCATTTCCTTATAATCAGCGAACCACGGCACTCCGGCATCCTTGGCCACTTGCTCGGTGGCGGGTACCGGATCGGCGATAGCCACCAATCGCGCGTCGGCATCGTCCTGAATGTAACGGATATGGTCGCGTCCCATAGCGCCTGCGCCAATAACGGCCAGTCGAAGTTGTTCTGTCATCATTGCTCCTTAATTGACACTTCTTTACTTCCTCACCGGCATCATCGTGCCGGCTTTCTTAACGTGGGCGGCAAGCAGCAGCACAATCACCAAGCCAAGTACGGTGATGCCGGCAGCCGCATAGAACGCGATGCGGTATCCGTAAGCTTCGGAGTGCAGGCCGGTGGCTAAGCGGGGACCAATCCATGCGCCGAGCGCATAGCCGAGGAACATGATGCCGTAATTGACACCAAGATGCTTGGTACCGAAAGTTTCACCGGTCAACGGCGGATAGATCACCAGCAGTGCGCCGAATGCGAAGCCGAGCACAATCACGCAGATCATGAAGAACACAGCGTTATAGGCGAACGACATGGCAATCATGGCGAGCGCGGTGACTACCAGCATGAGCGATAGGCATTTGAATGCGCCGAACTTGTCATACAGTGCACCGAACGTCAGGCGGCCTAGGAAATTGGAGATGGTGGAGATGGATACAGCCATTGCGCCGAATGCGGCCGCGGTCATGGTACCCACAGCTCCAACATGCTCCTGTGAGATGGAGGAGACGGCACCCACGAGCATGGTGCCAGAGGATGCCGCCATAGCATAGACGGCGAGCAGAATGTAGAAGCGCGGCGAGGCGAGCATGGCTTTGAAATCAAAGCTTCCATCATCGCCGGCCTTGGTCGAAGCAGCAGCTGCCGGCTTGTCGGCGACTGGCGGCTCCCAACCCTTGGGGCGGTAGTCTGCCGGAGCTGGATGCACGAACAGCGAGCCCAAGGTGATGGTCACCCAGAAGGTGACGCCGAGAATCTTCAGCGCATTGGATACGCCGAATGCACTGGACAGGGCGTTGGCCACCGGAGCAAGCGTAGCCGGTCCGATGGCAGCTGCGGCCAAGAGGATGCCGGATGCTTTGCCTCGAATATCCGGGAACCAGCGCTGTGCGGTGGTGAGCGCCGGGTTGTACACCAAACCGTTGCCCACAGCTGCAATCAAACCGTGGCAGATATACAGCATTGGCAGACTGTCGGCAATGCCGGTCAGGAACCAACCGAGACCGAAGACGAAACCGCCGACGAGCATGACTGTACGCGGGCCGAATTTATCGGAGATGCGCCCGGAGAAGATGCCGGTGACGGCCATAACCGTCTGGAAAATAGAGTATGAGAGGCTGACTTCGGCGGGCGTCCACCCGTGTTGTTCGGAAAGCGGGTTCAGGAAGACACTGAACAGTGCAATGGAGGCCACGAAGAACATGACCACGAATGCGGCAGACAAGACGCCGTAACGGTTGGGCTCATGTTTGGCAGCCGCATTGGAGCCGGAAACTGCTGTAAGGGAAGTCATTAAACAATCCTTTCTGCGCTGTGGTGGAATTGCGATCCAAGCGTTGACTTTGGTGGGGTGGATTACAGCAGTCCGCGCTGCTTCAGGGAATTGATGGCGAACTGACGGCGGCCGCCCGGCTTGGGTGTGAGATCTCCCATCATGAGATGGAATCCGCCGTCTACGCTGATTTCATCGCCGTTGACGAAGTCGGAGCGCTTGGATGCGAGGAACGCCACTGCATTGGCGATATCCTGAACTTCGCCGATACGGCGGGATGCAATCAATCGTTCGCGCTCTTCGGTCACCTTGGGGTCGGCGTAGAAGGATGCGCTCATCGGCGTTTTAACGAAGCATGGGCATACGCAGTTGGAACGAATGCCAAACGGTCCCCATTCCGCGGCGATCATTTTTGAGAGCATGCCAAGGCCGGCTTTGGCGCATGAATAGGCACCGGAGAAGGTTTCCGGCGAATGCGAGGCCACGGTAGAGATGTGCACAATGCGTCCGGTCTTATGCTCCAGCATCACTTTGCCGAAGGCTTGCGAAAGAATGAATGCACCAGTCAGATTCACATTGATGACATCCTTCCAATCGGAAAGCGGCAGATCTTCCAACGGAGCGAAACGCAGAATACCAACCGTATTGACGAGCACATCTACAGTGCCGAAATCCTCAACGACCTTATTTTTAAGAATCTCCACATCATCGGCATCGGAAACGTCGCAACCGTAGCCTCGCGCTTCAACACCATATTCGTCGGCAAGTTGCGCTGCATATGCGGCAGTATGTTCTTCGCTGATATCAACCAATGTCAATCGGGCTCCGGCGTGAGCCAGCTCGGCTGCAATAGCGGTACCCATGCCGCCTACCGCTCCGATGACTACGCATACATCACCGGATAATCCCAGCCAACTATTGTCTTTGTGCTCCTCCATGAGCGAACCTCCTGTGTTCGATCACTGTTGTCAGCGCACGCCACCGTGCGCTTATGTGCCAGGCTCGGCCGCATCCTCATTGATACTGCCGGGCTTGGTAGCTGCGATGCTAAACTTTGCCCCGAGGGTAAGGTCAAATTCACAAGGGTGACAAAGGAGTGTCATCAATGCGCGATGATGATGAGCTGCTGACCATCGGCGAAGTCTCCAAGCTTGATGGCACCAGCGCCAAAGCGTTGCGCTATTACGATGCACACGGCATTTTGACGCCTTTTGCAACCGACTCGCGTACTGGCTACCGGTATTACACGCCCGATCAGATGCTGGAAATGGATGTGATTCGACTGTGTCTGGACGCTGGCATGCCGTTGGAGTCTATTGAATCCTTCCGCGCGAAGGACGGCATGCTTGATTGGCGTGCGCTGATGGAAACCGGGCGTGAACGGGTGGCACGGGAAATCACACGCTTGCGCACCTTGGAGACGAGCCTCAATGATTATTTGGGCGAAGTGACGCGTAAAGCTCGCACACCTGCCGATGGCATCGTATGCTCAGATCTGCCACCCACATGGATGCTAGGCAAGCCTTGGCCGTTTTTTGGCGGTTCATTCCAGTTGAAACCGTATTTGAGGGCGATGACCGCGCTGCGTGCGGCCGTGCATGAGGCTGGATTGCCGAGGCTTTTGCGACGAGGCATTCTGGTGGACCTTTTGGAGCATAAGGCATACGCCTATCAGCAGTTCGAAGCTGACGCTCCAGATGCATCCGCATCATCAAACTCATCGCATGATGGCCACAGCGTCTCCGCCACCGAATCGTGCGGTTCGGATAATGCCGTTGATTTCGAATTCGACTCTTCATTGACCGTTTTCCATCCCACGGGAGGGCCGGCAGAAGGTCAGGTCATCGAACGGGAATCCTTAACCGCATGCTTCGATGAAGCGCTCACAATGGCCACGAAACTTGATTCCAATGAATGGCGGCATGTCACCATCTGCGAGATCTGGGGCAGTCATACGCCGGAAGGCTCAATGCGAGTACGCTACACCCGGCACCATTGCGATGCCGGGCGCATGTAGGAATCCGTATTACTCCTGGAAGACGTCCGGGTGATTCGGATCGCCGGGGATGTCCGCGAGCAGACCTTCGAGCCCCAGGAATTCCTTCCAGAATTCAAGCGGCTGGCCATACGGCGAAGCCTGACGACCGTGAGCTTGAATATTGGCCTTGGCCTCGTACACTTCTTCTTCGGTGATGCCGTCGAAGTAGCTTTCGAGTCGTTCACGGTTCTCCGGCACGTAGAACAGCGAGGAGACGATTTCCGTCAGACGTTCCGCACGCTCGATCGGCAGCGAGTCCCAGTGGCGCAGTTCCACGAAGTTCTTCAAGCGCACATCATTGAAGTGCGTGGAAATGATGTGGTTGATCTCGTATGGGTTGAGCTCACGATCCGGGTACACGTCGCCGGCGTTCTCACGGAAGGCCGGACGATGCAGCTCTTTCGGGCTGGCTCCGGAAGCCACAGCTTCGGGTGTATGCGTCAAATCGGCGAACATCAATGGCGTGGAGAGCACATCAATCGCGTAATCCTCCCAGCCAAATCGCGGGTCAAAGAGCCCCGGAATCACATTGGTGCGCTGGAAGTCAAGGTAGTCCCACATGCGCTGGCGCAGCAGCGGCCACGGGTTCGGTTCGCCTTCAAAGTATGGGGTATTGCGGAAGAAGTATGCCAAAATCGGGCCGATCACCGTGCCCAAACGCATCTTCTCGATGGCATCATGCTCATCCACAAAGTCGATGCTGACCTGCGTGGAGGCAGAGCAACGCATCATGCATGGGCCGAACTGGCCAACGCGGCCTAGATAGTCGGTCATTGCATCGTAACGGTCCTTGGGATTCACCGGCACATCGGCGAAGCTTGACTTGGGCTGGTAGCCATAGTTGACCAAGCGGAAGTCGAGATCCTCCAGAATCGGATCTACTTCGCGGCGGAACTTGGTATACAGGGTAATCAGATCACTCGGCTTTTTCAGGATGCCGATGGAGGTTTCCACCTGGCCACCAGGCTCCAAAGAAACCGAGACCCCCGGGCGCCCCAGACCTACCAGATGACCGTTCTCCCAATACTCCTTCTCTTCGTCATAGTAAGGAGCGAGTCGTTTGAGCAGCGTCTCAATACCATTCGGCTCGTAATAGCTGACGGCGGTATCGCTGCCGTTATGCACCGGCAGATGCTCGATTTCCACACCGAATCCACCCGTGCCTCGCTGGGCGCGGCCGCTTTCGAAGAACTTCAGCAGGCTTTCGACATGCTTGGGGTTCGGCTTGGCAAGCAAATGCGCATAACTAATCCTCGGAGTAACCATAATCGGTATGGTAAGCGAGACAGGCTCTGGCCGCGCCCGAATGCCCGCCAATCGGCTATATGAAAAACCGATAGCGAGCACTATGCAATTCGGCGGCGTTGAACCCACAACACCCCCGAAAATATCTCAATAGATTTTCCGCTATACTTACTACTTTGTAAAGTTTATTTACATATATCGGCAACGTAGCTGATTACGACGTCCCTGCATCACCTCTTTGTCCATCTCGATTACCCGCATCTCACACAGTAAGGAAGCTCCTATCACGCGGGCCACAGCAATGTTGCATTCGATCTACACGCAGAGGACGCCCACACGAAAGGAAGAAGACATGTCACTGCCCACTTCTGGGCATGGCCCTAAAACCATTGCGGCAGTAGTCGCTTTGGGAACTGCGCTCGCCTTCGCCACACCAACGGCGGCATTTGCGCAGCAAACCACCTCCACCAAGGATTCCTCCAAGGGCACCACCTACTACGTGTCATCCGAACACGGTAGCGACGACAATGCCGGCACCAGCCAGAAGAGCCCGTGGAAGACACTCAACAAAGTTAACGAAATCGCTTCCGATCTTGAACCTGGCGACAGCGTTCTGCTGGAGTACGGTTCCGAGTTCAATGATCAATGGCTGCATATCCACGATACAGCCGGCACCCCGGATGCTCCGATCACCATTTCCGCCTATGGCGATGAAGCTGAAGGCAAGCCGCTTATCGCCTCCAATGGCGTGGAAGGCAGCCAATGGTACCAGGATTACCGTGCGAACGTAGGCAACCATAAGACCCGAGGCACCGTATCCACAACGTTGCTGCTCAAGGACGTCTCATATATTACGGTCTCGAATCTGGAGATCACCAACGATGATGAGAGCGTTTACGATCCCATCGATACCTGGCAGTGGACCGACACCGCCGACGCAGACGGCACGAGCCTTGACCGCAGCGCCGATCGTATGGATCGCACCGGTGTGGCCGGCATCGCCGAAAACGGCAGCACGATGAGCCACGTCACACTCGACAACCTCAACATCCACGACGTGGACGGCAACCTGTACAACAAGCACATGGCCAACGGTGGCATCTACTTCATGGCCCACCTGCCCAAAGAGCGCACTTCGGCCGCCGACGATGCATGGCTCAAGGAACATGTCTCTCGCTTCGATCACATCACCATTCGCAACAGCACCGTCAAGGATGTTGACCGTTGGGGCATCGCCGTGGGATACACCGCGTACCTCAACTACATCGATAAGTCGTCCAGGTGGCAGAACGACTTCGATTACGGCGACGGCACCATCGATGATGATCTGATCGCCAAATACGGCGCAACGAACGTGCTGATTGAAAACAACACGATCATCGGCGCTGGCGGCGACGCCATCACCACCATGTACTGCGACCGTCCGGTCATTCAGCACAACGTCGGCGATCGCGTCTCCAAGCACATCAATTCGGTTGATTACACGGCGAACGTGCTCAACAACACTGGTAACGCGGGCGTTGGCTATGGTCGAGTCGCTGCCGGCATCTGGCCGTGGCGTTGCAAGGATCCTGTGTTCCAGTACAACGAAGTGTACTCGAATCTCAACGCCGACCACGGCAATGGAGACGGCCAGGCATGGGATGCCGACTATGGCGACGGCACTCTGTACCAGTACAACTATTCGTACGGCAACAGCTTCGCTTCGCTGATGATCTGCAACTGGAAGGCCGTCAACACGACGTTCCGCTACAACATCTCGCAAAACGATAAGCGTGGCGTGTTCGATCTGCCCTCCAACGGCCCGGGCAACCACATCTACAACAATACTGTTTACGTAGATGCCGATAGCCGCGTGCTGACCACCCGCTCCAATTCGCAGGCACAGTTCGAGAACAACATCTTCATCAACGCGACCGACGAGAAGAAGACCGAAGAGTGGAACATCGGCGGCTACTACGGTGGTCAGGTGTACGACAACAACCTGTACGTCAACTATGCGAATACGCCGGCTTCCGACGCCAATGCCATTGTTGCCGATGATGTGGCCGACGTGCTCGAAGACGCTGGTTCCGCGCCGACTGCCGCACAGGCTTCCGGTGCCGAATACTCCCGCAAGGGCAGCACTACCGTGTTCGATGGCTACAAGCCGACCACCAACTCCCCTGCGATCAACGCAGGCAAGGTTGTCTCCGATCTCAATGATTACGCAGTAGAGCATGATTTCTTCGGCAACACCATCAAGGGCAAGCCTGATCTGGGTGCCGTAGAAAGCGGCGTGGCCTCGGCCTCAATGACCTCTTCGAAGTACGAGACAACAACCGTTGACGGCACGAAGGTCATGTACGTGACCTTCACCGACAAAAATCCGGTGACCGTCAAGAAGCTGCTGTCCAACGTTTCCGCTGATACCGGTGCGGACAAGGCCGTCTACCGCAAGTCCACCGGAGTGCTCAAGCAACTGTTCTCTCTGCTGGCTGGTTCGGATGCGGCATTGACCAAGCTCGACAATAATGAAGCCATTCAGGAGGGCGATATTCTGCGCTTCTCTGTCGATGGTTCGACGGCAACCGATGACTACACGATTGTGCAGCGCATCAACTGGGATTGGGTCGCCGATTACGAGCAGGGCACTGCCGACCATGATTGGAAGGCACAACGTCAGACCAGTGCAGGCGGCGCTTGGCAGACCATCACCACGTACGACAGTGACTGGCCGCAGACCAGCTACAACCAGTGGTATGGCGTGGGCTTGGATTACGACGCCTTCAACACCAATGGTCATAAGCTGCCGGCTTCCGATCAGCGTGGCTCCATCCACGGTCTTATTGCCGAGGATCCAGCCACTGCAGGCGGTGCTGCAATGGCTTGGAAGGCTCCGGAATCCGGCACGGTGAAGGTGTCCATCAAGGATGACGAACCGTATCTGCGCCAAACCGGCAACAATGGCAAGGCCATGACGTTGAAGCTCATGCATAACGACAAGGAAATCTGCTCGGCCGACCTGACCGTCTCCAAGCAGCAGTCCACTGACTTCGCACAGTGCGTCGCACAGCATGGCACCATCACCGTCAATGAGGGCGATTGGATTCGCATCACCGCCGATGCCGAAACCGGCATGACAAAGTCGTCCGCGCATATCAGCCCTGTCATCTCCTATGAAGATGTTGAGCCACCTGCTGAAGCTGAAGCCAAGCAGTACACGGTTTCCTACGATTCCGTAGCGGCAACCGTGGGTGCCGAGGCCAAGGCAGTGGCCGCGTTCACCAAAGACGGCAAGACGGTCAACGCTCCGGCTGGCGTCACGTATGCCATTGCCGGCGAGAGCGATGGTGTGACCATTGACGAGAACAGTGGTGTGGCTACGTTGACTCCTTCCGCCGACCAGTACGGCGCAACCGTCACCCGAACGGTGACCGTTACGTATGCGGATGGTTCTTCCACCACCACTACCGTCACGTTCACTGTGGCTCAGTCGTACGCACAGCGTTATGACGTGCGCTACACGAATGTTGCGATGAACGCGGGCTCCACCGCATCCACTCGCGCACCTCGCTTCTTCGTCAAGTCTGATGGCGCTGCGGCCGCTAAGCCGGAAGGCACTGTTTTCGCTCTTGACGGCAGCGTTGAGGGAGCAAGCATCGACACTGAAACCGGTGCAGTGACGTTCACAGCCGGCGCTGTTTCCGGAACTGTGTCGGTACCGGTCACCGTGACCTATCCGGGTACGCAGGGTGCTACGAGCACCAGCGTGACGTTTACCGTCAAGCAGCCGGCCGCTCTCAGCTCGTCCGAGCTGGAAACCGGTACTGCCAATGGCGTCAAGGTCATGTATGTGCCGATTGCCGCCGACAGTCCGATGAGCGTTGCCCAGCTGCTTGCCAAGGTGAAGACCGATCCGGCTAACGCCGATAAGGCCGTCTACCGCAACGGTGAGGCTCTTGATGGCACTGCCAACCTCGCGGCCGGCGATGTGCTGCGCATCTCCATTGCTGGTTCCACCGTGGCTGACGAGTATGTGGTGACTGCGAAGACCAGCTGGAACTGGGTCAATGATTTCAAGATCAACGAACAGGGCCCCATCTGGTACGGCCAGCGTCAGACTGCCAAAGACGGCGAATGGACTAACATCTCCGGCTTTGACGGCACGTATCCGAACTGGATGTACGAAACCTACTATGGCCCAGGCGTCGATTATGCCAACCATGATCTGCCTGCCGACCGCAGCGCCATCCACGGTCTGATCAGCGACTCCCCTGCTTCCGCAGGTGGTGCCGCGATGGCTTGGAAGGCGCCGAAGTCCGGCACGGTGAAGGTGTCCATCAAGGATGACGAACCGTACCTGCGTCAGGATAACAACAACGGCAAAGCTCTCACGTTGAAGCTGATGCACAATGATGAGGAAATCTGCTCGGCTGATCTCACCGTTTCCAAGCAGCAGTCCACTGACTTCGCACAGTGCGTTGCCGAACATGGCACCATCACCATCAGCGAAGGCGATTGGATTCGTATCACTGCTGAAGCTGCGAGTGGCATGAGCAGGCCGTCCGCGCACATCAGCCCGGTTATTGACTATGTGGCTGGAGAAACTCCGAAGCCGGAAGTCAATAAGGATGAGCTTCAGACTGAGTATGAGAAGGCTCTGCAGTTTGATGAGTCGAAATACACGGCGGATTCCTGGGCTGATTTCAAGGCAGCCCGTGATGCCGCCAAGGTGACGCTCGATAACGCCGATGCTTCTCAGGAGGATGTCAACACCGCGCTGAAGACACTCAAGGCAGCCATTGAATCCCTCGAGGAGGAAAAGCAGCCGGAGCCCGAGCCGGAGCCGAAGCTCAACGAACAGTATGAGCCTTCCTACCCGACCACTGTGGAAGCAACGGTTGGTAAGGAAGCCACTGCCGAGGTGTCGTTCGTCAAGGATGGTGAAGCAGCCGAGGCTCCCCAGGGCACCGCGTATGCCGTGGCTGGTGATGGTTTCACCGTGGCTAAGAACGGTACGGTGACCTTCACTCCGAGCGAAGCCGACTACGGTCAGTCCCGTACGGCGCAAGTCACTGTTACCTACAGTGATGGCACCACGGACACCGCTACGGTGGTGTTCAAGGTGGCAGACAAGGCAGTGACGCCGGACCCGGATCCTGACCCGACGCCAGACCCGGATCCTACCCCAACTCCGGACCCGGACAATAAGCCAACGCAGCCGACTGACAAGCCCACGACCAAGCCGACCGACACCAAGAAGCCGACTATCAGCGATACCGGCTCCAATGTCGCCGCGGCAGCCATCGCGGTTGTACTGACCACGCTTGCCGGTCTCAGCCTTGCAACGGTTGCCCGTCGCCGCAAGTAATCGCATCATGCAGGTGGCCAATATCGCATAATCGACGGCGGTCACCTGCATGACCGGCAAACCTGTCCGCCACGGGGCTTTCGCGGATCATTCCACGAAAGCCCCGTTTCTTATATCACTTACTTCCAAGGAATACAGTTAGCATGAATCGCATGAACCATCAGCACCATGTCATCATCGGCATTATCGCAGCCCTGCTCGTTATAGCACTAGCGGCAGGATTGGCCATTGCCTATGTTGCGCGCTCCGGCACCAATGCCGGCAATCATGCGGATATCAATGATGCATCGACCTCAGCCAGCGGTTTTCCCACCATCACATTTGGCAAAACCGTTATCGAACAACAGGAATACGTTAAAGCAATGAAAACGCAGCGCGCAGCCGCGCTGAACCATTTCAAGCAACAATACGATGTGAGCCTCAGTTCTGCCGGCTGGACCGGCGACTACGACGGCGAAATCCCTTATCAGTGGCTCGCCAAACAAACCATTGAAACGCTGAAAAGGCGCCACGCCGCTTATCTCATCGGAGTGGAACAAGGACTTGTGGATGATGATTCATATGCCGCCATCGTGCAGCGCATGAAGAACGTCAACCAGGGCAACGCCTCCGCCAAGGCCAACGGGAACATCGTATATGGTCGAACAACGTTTGATATTGACTCATATATCAGTTACGAGGTCAGTGCATTAAAGAACAGCTACACCAGCAACGATTCCAACCCGGATATGTCGTTAAGCGACGAAGACGTGCAAGCCTATTACGACGCCCATGATTGGACACTCGAAGGAGTGGAGGGCAAAGCCCCGCTCGATGAGATACGCGGCAACGTCAAAGCCCAAATGCGTTCCGAACGATATGACGCCTTAGTGCAATCCAAGGCTGATGCAATCGCTGTCACCATAGCGTGGAAAAAGCTATACAATTTCACGCTTCAGAAAGTTGCCTGATTATGTGTTGGGCCCCGCCACTGAACAGTGGCGGGGCCCAACACATAGTGTATGCATAGTGCTATCAGTCAGCGGAGGTGAATCCCTGCGGCTCTCCCGCTTCTGAGAACTTCGCCAGATGGGCTTTCTTCGCGGCTGCAATCATCAGCTTGATGCGGTTGAGCTGGTTCGCCTCGGAGGCACCCGGATCATAGTCGATGGAGACAATGTTGGCTTCCGGATGCAGTCGGCGAATCTTACCGAACATGCCGCGGCCGGTCACATGGTTCGGCAGGCAGGCGAACGGCTGCGCGCAAATCACATTCGGGCAGCCCTGTTCGATAAGTTCCAGAATCTCAGCCGTAAGCAGCCAGCCTTCGCCGGCCTGTACGCCGATGGAGGTGACTTCGCCGGCCTTCTGAACGAGTTCAGGCATTGGATCATCCTGCTTGAACTTGCCATGAGCCAGCGCAATGGCCTTCTTGATCGGCGCATTGTACATGTCAAGGCCCCAGCGCATCAGTGCGTACAGCTGCTGGTTGCCGCCCATGCCGAGGTTCTTCTCGTTCCAGTCGGTGATATAGGGGCGGGTGGTCATGAATTCCATGATGCCGGGCACCACGGCCTCGCAATCCTGCGATTCGATGACGTCCACCACATGATTGTTCGCATCAGGCTGGTACTTGACCAAGATCTCGCCCACCACTCCGACGCGCACCTTGCGCGGGATATTCTTAAGCGGCAACGCATCGAAGCTCTTCACGATCTCCTTGGCGAGCGTGCCGTACGGCAGGTAGCCCTTCTTGAGCCACGGGGTCTTGGCCGCGGTCTTGGAGAAGCCGTGATGCTCGATGGTTTCGCGCACAATGGTGTCCCACTGCTCGTAGAGCTTGTTGGCAGAGCCCTGCTCGGCTTCATACGGACGCACGCGGTACAGGCATTTCATCAGCAGATCGCCGAGAATCAGTGCCTTGATGGCGCGATGCAGCAACGGCACCGTGGCCTTGAAGCCTGGATTGTCTTCCAAACCCTGAGTCGAGATGGCGATGACCGGAATCTGCGGGTACCCGGCATCAATCAAAGCCTTGCGAATCAGACCGAAGTAGTTGGTTGCACGGCACATGCCACCAGTTTGGGTGATGGCGAGGCACACTTTATCCGGATCGTATTTGCCCTGCTGAATGGCGTCGATCAGCTGACCGATCACCATGATGGCCGGGTAGCAGGCATCATTGTTCACGTATTTCAAGCCGGTTTCCACGTCGTCGCGGGAAGCGTGCTTCAAAATATCGAACTTATAGCCACCGGAACGGATCACGGATTCCACGAGCGAGAAATGAATCGGGCTCATCTGCGGGGCCACGATGGTGTAGTCGTGCTTCATGTTCTTCAGGAACTTCTGGCGATGGGCGTAGCGGCTCATCGTGGCATTGTTATGCGCGTTCTTCTTGGCCTTGCCCTGCTGGTCGACGGTGCCATTCGAGCCGGCGAGCACGTTCTTGGCGTTCACTGCCTCTGTGAGATCACGCTGTGCGGCCTTCTTGGAAGCCTCACGCATGGCTTTGGTGAGCTTCGGGTTGGCTGCCATTGTGGTGTCAAGCAGCACCTGACGGCCTGGAGTTGGTGCCTTGGAGCCGGTTTTGCGGAAGCCCATCGGCTTGGGACCAGCGGCCGGCTGGGTTTCAGCCTGCTCGGCCTTGACCTTGGCTTCGGCGGCTTCGACTGCGGCCTGTGCTTCGGCGAGCGCAGCCTTGGCTGCGGCCAAATCAGCTTCGGCCTTCTCCTTGGCGGCTTCGCGAGCCTTGGCGGCGGCTTCATCTTCCGCTTGAGCTGCGGCGTCGGCGAGTGCCGTCTGCCTGCTCGCAGTCTGCACTGCGGCAGCTTCGCGGGCCTTGTTCGCCTCACGCTCCTCGACTGCGGCTTTGAGCGAACGCAGTCGAATCTTGGCGGCACCAAGGTTGGAGACTTCGTCAATCTTGAGCAGCGTGTACACGTCGGCCTTGTCGGCGAGGATTTCAGCCACCTGATCGGTGGTGATGGCGTCGAGGCCGCAGCCGAACGAGTTGAGCTGCACGAGCTCGAGCCCCAGATAGGAAGCTACGAAGTGTGCCGCCGCGTACAGGCGGGAGTGGTATGCCCACTGATTAGTGACGCGCAACGGCATCTTGGTGACCGTGCGATCGCCAACGTGACGGAATCCTGCCGCGTTCTTGGCGCGCGGATCGGATTCGCCTTCCGAAAGGAATGCAGTGAGGTTGAGCTTCTCCCCCGGCTGTAGTTCACAGATGGAATCCTCGGAAAGCACCACCATGCCGAGCGAGCAGATGGTTTCCGGGATGCCGTGGTTGATTTCGGGATCGATGTGGTATGGACGACCTGCGAGCACGATGCCTCGGCAGCCGTGTTCCTTCATATAGGCAAGCGCGGCGAGGCCTTCCTGCTGCACGTCATGCTTGAAAACCTTATCTTCGGCATAGGCGGCCTTGACTGCGGTTTCAGCTTCCTCGCGGGTCACGTTGGCCCACGCGAATTCCTCAACGATGCGGTCCACCATGAGTTCATGGTTGGCAAGGTTGAAGTACGGGTGCATGTAGCGCACGTCCGGGTCGCGCAACTCAGGCATGTTCGCACCAACAACCAACGGATAGTTGGCCACCACCGGGCAGTTGTAGTGATTGTCGGTGTTGGGGACCAGATTGTCCTCGTAGCTTACGCACGGGTAGAAGATGGTCTTTACACCCTTGTTGAGCAGCCACTTGATGTGGCCGTGCACCAGTTTCGCTGGATAGCAAATGTTCTCAGAGGCGATCGATTCGATGCCCGTCTCGAACAGCTCGTGCGAGCTGCGGCCGGAAATCATGACCTTGAAGCCGAGTGAGGTGAGGAGTGTGAACCAGAACGGGTAGTTCTCGTACATGTTGAGCGCACGCGGAATACCGATTTCGCCGCGGGTGGCCTTTTTGTCGGTCAGGCGGCGGTAGGCGAAGCAGCGCTTGTACTTGTAGTCGTAGAGGTTCGGGCGGTCGGAACGCTTCTTCTTGGCGTCGCCGCCGCGTTCGCAGCGGTTGCCGGTCACGAAACGGGAACCATCGGAGAACGTGGTGATGGTGAGCTTGCAGTGGTTCTGGCATAGCTTGCACACGTCACGCTCGGTGGTCATCGACATGTTGTCGAGCGCTTCGCCGGTCAGAATGGAGCTGGCGGTGTGTGCCACACCGTCCACAATCACGGTATGGGTTTCCGACTCGGCTGCAGCAGCGGTTTTCTTGAAACCTTCAGCCTGAGTGTCGTTGGTCGGCTGAGTTTCTTCTTCGCTGCCGTCAGCCTTGACCACTGCATCCAGATGGTCATCCTCATCCTGATAGTGCATACGGGCGGTCAGAGCAGCGCCGAATGCACCCATCAAGCCAGCAATATTAGGACGGGTGACCTCACGCTCAGTCAAGAGTTCGAATGCTCGCAGCACGGCATCGTTCAGGAACGTGCCACCCTGCACCACCACAGTGTCACCAAGCTCGCCGGAATCACGCAGCTTAATGACCTTATACAGTGCGTTGCGCACCACGGAATAACACAGGCCAGCCGCGATATCTTCAATCGAGGCGCCTTCCTTCTGCGCCTGCTTGACTGAGGAGTTCATGAACACGGTGCAACGGGAGCCCAGATCCACCGGATGCGTGGATGCGAGCGCCTTCTGCGTGAATTCCTGAATCGTCAAGCCCATTGACATGGCAAAGGTTTGCAGGAACGAGCCGCAACCGGAAGAGCAAGCTTCGTTGACGGCGATGGAATCAATCACACCATCAGTGATGGCAAGATACTTCATATCCTGGCCACCGATATCAATGACGGCGGTGACACCGGGGCTCACCATTTCGGCACCGCGATAGTGGGCCATAGTTTCCACCACACCCTCATCCAAGTGCAGGCCGGTGGTGATCAAGCCTTCACCGTAGCCGGTGGCGCAGGAGCGCGCAATCCACGCGCCTTCAGGCAGTTCAGATTGAATCTTCTTGACGATACTGATGGCCGCGGTCAGCGGGCTGCCTTCATTGTTGGCATAGCTGGACCAAACGATTTCGCGATCGTCGTTGACAAGCGTTGCCTTGATGGTGGTGGAACCTGCATCAATGCCCAGGAAGTGCGGACCATGAGCGCCTTCAAGCGTACCGATGTGGATGTGTTCCTTATGGTGGCGCTTGTTGAACGCTTCGCGGTCGGCTTCGGTGGGGAACAGTGGCGGCATGGTGGGCGTATTGGAAGGCAGGTTTTCCAACTCTTCCAAACGCTTCAGGATTTCCGCACAGGTGTGCGCCTCGAAATGATGGCCTTCATCGTCAGCATCGATATCCGCCTGCAATGCGGCACCATAGGCTACATACAGGTGTGCGTTGATGGGCACGATGAATTCGTCCACCTTGCCTTCAAGTGCGCGCTGGAATGCGGCGCGTAGTTCGGACATGAAGAACAGCGGACCACCGAGGAATATCACAGTGCCGTGAATCGGGCGGCCGGATGCGAGGCCGGCGATGGTTTGCGTAGCAACTGCGGTGAAAATGGATGCTGCAAGGTCCGGCTTGGCAGCACCATCGTTAATCAGCGGCTGCAAATCGGTTTTGGCGAACACGCCACAGCGTGATGCGATCGGATACAGGTTCTCGTAGCTCTTGGCCATCTCGTTGAGGCCGGCCGCATCAGTGTCCAGCAGCGTGGACATCTGATCGATGAATGCACCGGTGCCGCCAGCGCAGGAACCATTCATGCGCTGCTCGGGGGTGGGCTTCAAATAGGTGATCTTGGCGTCTTCGCCGCCGAGTTCGATGATAACGTCCGCCTGCGGGTATTCCTTATCGATGGCTTCGGTTTCGGCGATGACCTCTTGGATGAACGGCACATGCATGTTGTCGGCCAGCGCCAGACCGCCGGAGCCGGTGATGGCCAGACGAATCGGCTCATCACCGCGACCGAGCTCTTCAAGCTTCTTGTGAATGTCTACGAGCAGGCCAGCCACGGTGGCACGCACATTGGCGTGGTGGCGGCGATAGTCGGAGAACAGGGTGGATTTGAGGGAATCAGACTGGTCAAGCACTACGGCCTTGACCGTGGTGGATCCAATATCCAGTCCCACGCGCAACGGCTTGACGGTCTTCGGAGCCGCCGCGCTGGCGTTTGCGGTGTCCGTGGTGCCCTCAGTCACGTTCGATGCGGTATCAACCATGTATTCCTCTTAGCTTCGGCCTCCGGGATGGTGCTTTGCCCCCTCAGGCACCATGAAACCGTCTCGGACGGCTGGCAGGCACCCTGCGGACGGCTTCGCCCGGCTACTTCTTTGGGTTAGCTTAGTCTGACCACCTGCCCAACATGACACTCCTCATCGTGATTTCGCTCACGGAAAGCATGTTTCCCAACACTTTTCAAGATATTGCCGGTGTCATACACACAATATTCATAAGTCCTAGGAGGCCTGCGAGCCTTCACCAGCTTCGCGGTCCTTCAGGTAGATTTCGGGGATGTCGCGTTCCTGATCGTGAAGCTTGGCCCAAATGACGGGTTTGCCGGCTTCGAAGGACTTCGGCACATCGAGAATACGCTGGTTCTTTGAGCCTCGGAATTGCAGTAAGGAATCTTTTTGGTCTTTGAGGTAGCGGCCATCGACCAGAATGTCGATGAGTTTCAGGAGCTCCATCTTGTCTTCGGTCTCCCCCGGGCGCATCAGTTCCTCCCAGGTGTATCCGGTCCAAGACCAGATGTCTTTGGTGCGGCCGAATTCCGTGCGGATGCGCTGCGCAAGTGGCACGAGCACGGGGGTATTCAGGAATGGTTCGCCACCGAGGAATGTGATGCCTTGCACCCAAGGGGCTTTGAGATCTTCGATGATTTTGTCTTCGAGTTTCTGCGTGTATTCGTGTCCGGCTTGGAAGTCCCAGATAGAGGAGTTGAAGCAGTCAACGCAGTGGAATGGGCAACCGGAGACATACAGGGAGTTGCGCACGCCTTCACCATCGGTAACGATAAAGGTCTTATAGTCGGCGATCATGCGCTTGGACATACGCCGTCCATCCCATTGGCCGGCCTTGGGATCGTTGGCCAGTCCGTTGGAGGGAACGGAAGGCCCACGCCCGGTCTCTCCCGCCGCAAAATCATGACGCTTGGGCTCACGCGCCGCGATCTGCTGAAACTCCGACATGTCCACCTCCATATTTGCCGAAAACACGCAGGCTCCCCTCCCTGAGGGGAGCTGTCAGCGAAGCTGGCTGAGGGGAGCTTCGCGGAGTGTAACTGCTACTCCCCTCAGTCGCCTATGGCGACAGCTCCCCTCAGGGAGGGGAGCCGACTAACGTACAGACTTTACTTGGCCTCTTCGAACCATTCGCGGGTGGTGCCGTCGTTCAGGGTCACATGACCGGTTTCACCGCTCATGTGCTTGACGCGGTGGGCGATTTCCTCGTGGCGTCCGTGCACCATCGGGCGCTGAACCGGGCTGCCGAGGTAGCCACAGGTGCGCTTGGTCACGTTGCACTTGTCCGGATCGGAGTTGCCGCACTCCGGGCACTTGAAACCTTCCTCAGTGGGCTCGAAATCACCCTGGAAGCCACACACGAAGCAGTGGTCAATCGGAGTGTTGGTGCCGAGGTAGCCAATACCGATGTTGTAGGCGTAATCCCACACGGCTTCGAGAGCCTTCGGATTGTCCTGCAGGCACGGGTACTCGCAGTAGTTGATGAAGCCACCGGAAGCGTAGTACGGGAAGTCCTTCTCGTAGTTGAGCTTCTCCATCGGGGTCGGCTGCAGCCACACCGGATAGTGGAAGGAGTTGGTGTAGAAGTCGTGATCGGTCACGCCTTCGATGCGGCCAAACTTCTCGCGGTCCATGCGGTTGAAGCGATCGGTCAAAGACTCAGCCGGGGTGGAGTACACGGAGTAGTGGTAGCCCTCGGCCTTGCTCCACTGCTTGCACAGCTCGTTCATACGCTTGACGATGGAGAGCGCGAATTCCTTGCCTTCCGGATCCCAGCCGTGGTCGCGAATCCAGTTCTTGCCGTAGAAGACGGCAGTGGTTTCAGCCAAACCGATGTAGCCAAGAGACACGGTGGCGCGCTCGTTCTTGAACAGCTGGTCCACGTTGTCGTTGGCACCAAGACGACCGAATGCACCGAAGCGGAACAGTGTCGGAGCGTTGACCGGGGTGGCTTCCTTGCAACGCATGATGCGGAACTGCAGAGCCTGGTGAGCCACTTCCATACGCTCGTTGAACAGCTTCCAGAAGCGTTCCTTGTCGCCGTGAGATTCGATGGCGATGCGCGGCACGTTCACGGTGACCACACCGAGGTTCATACGGCCGTCTTCCTCATCCTTGCCGGTTTCCGGGTTAATCCAACCCTGCAGGAAGGAACGGCAGCCCATCGGGGCCTTGAAGGAGCCGGTGATCTTAATGATGTTCTCATAGAACACCACGTCCGGGTACATGCGCTTGGTAGCGGATTCGAGAGCGAGCTGCTTCAAGTCGTAGTTCGGGTCGCTCGGGTCGCAGTTCACACCACGCTTGATGGTGAACACCAGCTTCGGGAAGATGGCGGTGTGGTGTTCCTTGCCGAGTCCGCGAATACGGTTCAGCAGGATGGCACGCTGAATCTCACGGGAGAACCAATCGGTACCGAGACCGAAGCCCACGGTGACGAACGGGGTCTGGCCGTTGGAGACTCGGTTGGAGTTGATTTGGTACTCCATAGTCTGCATAGCGTCGTAAATGGCCTTGCGAGTACGAATCTTGGCGAGGATTTCACGCTCCTGCTCAAGTTCGTCAACGTCCGTGTGGAACGGAACATCCATCGGCAGCGGTGCTCGGTTACCGAAGTGCAGCTTGGAAGGCTCGTTCTTCTTGGCGTTCTCCACCTGGCGGCGAGCGAACTCGACCGGCATACCGTCCGGAATGGTTTCGCGAGCTTCCTCGAGGAACTTCTCATAGTCCTTGCGCGCATACTGGGCCAGGTGCTCGTCCGCACGGTTAGCGGTCTGGCCACCATATTGGCTGGAAGCCACATCCTTCATGATCTGGGTGATCTGGGTGGCCGCAATGGCAATGGACTTCGGGGAAGCCATCGGAGCGTTACCCAAGGTGAAACCATTGGCCAACATATCCCAGAAGTTCGGCAGAGAGCAGTTGGACTGCGCGGTGAACGGGGAGTAATCGGCATCGTGGAAGTGGATGTCGCCCTTCATATGCGCGTTGGAAACGGCAGGCGGCAGCATATTGAATGCGGCAGCCTTGGACACAGCACCGGCCAGCAAATCACGCTGGGTAGCGTAGACGTTGGAGTCCTTGTTGGCATTCTCATGAATCAGCGAAGGATCATGGTTCATGAAGCGAGCCACAGCCTCATTCACGTCGGTGGCCTTGGCACGCTGAATATCCTTATCCAGACGGTAGTTCGTGTAAGCACGAGCCACGTCGTACAGGTGAGCGCTGATGAGCGCGTGCTCAACGAGGTTCTGGATGTCTTCAATCTTGGCAGGGCCGGCATAACGCTCTTTGATTTCGCCTTCAACCTGATTGGCAAAGCCGCGAATCATGGCCTCTTCTTCCGGGCCGACTTCCTTATCCAAATCCTTGAAGGCGGACTTGACCGCAGAGATGATGTTGATCGGATCGAAATCGACCACGCGACCATCACGCTTTTCCACGAGCACCACGCCACCACGAACAGCGCCTCTCGCCTCATGCTTGGTGGCGGTCTCCTCCATCACCTGTGCGCCCATCGGGCACCCCTTTCGTCTCTAACAATCTTTTCAACAACCACTTATTTTTGGCCGCGCTTACGCCAGCCAAGCAGAATTACATGGATGTCGTTTTCTTGAACCTCTAGAACAATACGGCAACCCCACCCCTATATCTAGTACCCCATAGAGGCGTGTTGAACTATTTATAGTGGTTTTCGGCTATTTTCCGCCGAAACCACAAGTGTGTGATTAAAGTAACGATTTCTTACGCGCGTGTCATCCACAGACTTATCCACCGCCTCCATTCTTCTGATCGAAAGATTCGTCATCACCGTCCATTCAGTGTCCCACGACTTTTCGAGCAGGGTAAATTTTTCCCCTCTTCGAATTACGCATTTATAGTGGAAAGCATGACTACTGCAATGGGTTACTCTCACACGGGCACGGCACCTACCGCCGCATCATTGGCTGCTGCCGGTTTTGGACCGGGACAGGCTGCCAATACAGATCAAACAGGCGATACCATAAGTCTGCCCGAGGGGCCGCGTCCGATGGATCAGCTGCCGGCACGAGCCGCTGAAACCACCGCCCAGAATCCGTGGCCGGTGAGTGTTCTCAGCCAGAAGTTCTACGGTGCTGTGGATCGATGGCCTTCAGCTTGGGTCACTGGGCAGATTACGCAGATCAATACACGTCGAGCCGGTTCCGCATACCTTACCTTGCGCGACGATTTTGAAGATATCGCAATGGAAGTCAATGGCTTCGGTCGTTTTGCCCAGGCAGCAAGCCAGTTTGTACAAGGTGACCGCGTGGTCATTCACGGCAAGCCAAATCTGTGGATGAAGCGCACTTCCTTGTCTTTGCGCGGCGACACCATCCTGCGAGTCGGCGCAGGAGGTAGTCTCAAAGCCATGATTGACGAGTTGCGCAAGCGACTCAAAGGAGAAGGTCTGTTCGACGCGGACCATAAGCTTCCGCTGCCGGAATTCCCGAAAACCATTGGCCTCATCTGCGCGCCTCAGGCACGCGCCGAAGGCGATGTGGTTACCAATGTGAACCTCCGATGGCCAGCCGTCTCATTCAAAATAGTGCATGTGCATGTACAGGGCGAACAATGCCCGGCAGATGTAGTGCAAGCCATCCAACAGCTCGACGCCGACCCTCAAGTGGACGTTATCATCGTGGCACGAGGCGGCGGCTCGTTCGAAGACCTGATGGGCTTCTCGGATGAACGCGTAGTGCGTGCCGCTTATGCTTGCAACACTCCCCTCGTCTCCTCCATCGGCCATGAAGATGATTGGACGTTGCTCGATTTGGTGGCAGATCTTCGTGCATCCACTCCTACCGATGCCGCCAAACGTGTAGTTCCGGATGTGTTTGAGCAGTCACAACTCATTGAAAACTCTATTGACCGTATGCGCCTTCGTGTGCGTTCCCGCGTGGAAAACGAGATTCGTTTGGTGGAGGGTTATGCCAACCGTCCAAGCCTCACTCAGCCGCATACCATGCTGGAACCGCATCAGCGGCTGATTGATGACTCATTGCAACGTCTTGATATTGGGCTTCGCCGTATCGTAGATGACGCTCAGCTCACTATTGAGAAGGCTCACGCCTCCCTGACCGCGTTAAGCCCACAATCCACGCTGAACCGCGGCTATGCCGTAGTGCAGTCCGCGGACGGCCATGTGGTAGACGATGCCAACAAGGTCAACGTTGGAGACAACATCACCGTGACGTTGAAGAAGGGCATCATCACCGCAACCGCTACATCAGCAACTGAATAATCGCCAGAACATTATTGAATACTTATATATAAAGGAGAACATCATGACCGATAAGAACACCGCCCCGGCTTCATCCTTGACCGATGAAGAGCGCAAACTCATTGCGCAAATGCCCTACGAGGAGGCTCGCGACAAGCTCATTCAGGCCGTTCAAGCACTGGAAACTGGCGGATTGAACCTCGACCAGTCGATGCGTCAATGGGAAATCGGCGAAGCGCTGGCCCAGCGTGCACAAGGCCTGCTCAACGATGTACGCGCCAAACTCGATCAGGCGCAAGCCAACCAAGCCGCCAACGAAGCCACTGCGGGCACACAATCCAACCTCGACTAATCAACACAACAAATAGGGTTCCTTCGCGTATCACGAAGGAACCCTAAGGAAAGCGTCAAGCACGCCGCTACTTCTTCAACGGCACGTAAATCACGTTGTCGATAAGCTCACGGTAGTGCTTCACAATCTGAGCGCGTCGGGTCTTCAAGCTCGGCGTCAGCATGCCGTTGGCCTCAGTGAACTCGTCCGGCAAGATCTCGAACTTGCGAATCGATTCCGCACGAGACACACCCTCGTTGGCGGCGTTCACCGCGCGCTCCACTTCGGCATGCACAATGGCGTTCTTAGCCAGCGATGCCAAATCCGGCTCAGGCTTGGCACCTTGAGCTTCAAGCCATGCATTGGCATCCGCAAAGTCCAACGTAACCAAAGCAGCCACGAACGGCTTCTTATCGCCAATCACCAGACACTGATTCACCACCGGCGAGGTCATCACCGAAGCCTCCAACAAGCCCGGAGACACGTTCTTGCCACCAGCGGTAATAATCAGATCCTTCTTACGGCCAGTGATGGAAATGAAACCGTCTTCATTGATATCGCCCAGATCACCAGTGTGCAGCCAACCATCAGTGATCTGCTGGGATGTGACCTCAGGATTGTTGTGATATCCCTTGCATACCAGCGGCCCCTTGACCACCAGTTCGCCATCCTCGGCAATGCCTGCAGTAATACCGCACATCGGCATACCAATAGTGCCGATACGGTTATCTTCCGGCAAGCTCACGCACACCGGGCCGCAGGTTTCGGTCATGCCATAGCCTTCCAACACCGGCATACCGATACCGTTGAAGAAGTGGGAGAGCTCGGAATCCATTGGAGCGCCACCAGTGATGGCGAAGTCAGCATTCGGACCAAAGATAGTGCGAATCTTCTTATACACCACCTGCTCATAGAAGGCGTGGGCAATACGGCCGAACAACGGCAACTTCTCGCCTTGCTGCTCGGCACGTGACCATGCGCGCGCATTCTCAGCGGCACGAGCAAACATCTTGCCGGCAAAACCGGTGCCAGCGCGCTGGGAAGCGGCGTTGTACACCTTCTCATACACGCGCGGCACAGCAAGCAGCAGCGTCGGCCCAAAGGTTTCAAAATCCTTGACCATAGTCTTCATATTGGAGCTCAACGCCAGCGTAATAGTGCCACCGAAGCTGAAGAACTCCATGAAACGGGCGAACACATGGCTCAACGGCAGGAACAACAGCAGTCGACGATCCGGCCAAGCACCGGCACGTGGCATATACTGCAAGGCGGAAAGCACCAGGAAAGCGAAGTTACGGTGCGTAAGCTCCACACCCTTCGGAGTGCCAGTGGAACCGGAGGTGTACACGATAGTAGCCAAATCATCACCGTGGGCAGCGTTCTTGTACTCCCAGAACTCGGTATCGGTCACCGATTCGCCGTATGCCTTGATGGCATCCAAGCCACCGGCCTCAATCACGAACACATTGCGCAACGTGGGTACTTCGTCACGCACGGATTCGATCTTGTCACGCTGGCCATCATCCTCGGCGATGGCGATGGTCACTTGAGAATCATTGAAAATCCAGCTGACCTGGCTGGCGGAATTCGTCTCATACACGGGCACGGTGAGCGCACCGATAGACATGATTGCCAAATCCAGAGCAGTCCACTCCCAGCGAGTGTGGGAGACGATAGACACTGAATCTCCCTTATGAACGCCGAGGCCAATCAGGCCTTTGGCCAAATCAATGACCATACGGCGGAACACTTCGGCACTATACGGATGCCAAGCGCCATCCTCGCCCTTGTATTCAATCATCGACCCTTCAGGGTCACGTTCAGCACGACGATCGAGCAGATCGAACAGATTGATGTCGCTGTCAATCGGCTCTTTGACCGGGTTGGTGAACTGCTTGACGATCGTGGTGTCATTGTGCGCCACATCAGCGATATTTTCAGTCATACCTACTATGTAACTCCACGGCTGTTACAAATGGCCACACCCCTCGACATTTTCAGTCACCGACAGCGTGTGGCCATTGCAGCAGTATTGCAGAAAAGCACGAATCACTTATCGGATGCGGCCGTTTCAATGCAACGAATCGCATTCAACGTGCGCGGGTAGCCGATGAACGGCATCACAGCCGAAGCGACTTTCAGCAGGAATGCCTTGCTGTTGCCGATACGCATGTTGGCCTTCGCATGAGCGATGAGCTGCGGCTCAACACCACCCTGTGCCGCCAGATAGCAGTAGGTAATCATTTCGCGTTCACGTAAATCGAGCCCACCACGCGTGTAGTAATCACCGAAACAATTGGCGGCCAGCCAACGGTTGGTTTGCGGATATTCCGGATTACCGGAAACAGCAAAACCCTTCATGCCTTCACCGAAGATATCAACCTGAGCCTGCTCACCGGCAGCAACACGGTTCGCAAAGTCCGGCTCAGTGGTCGCCTGGGGTTTGAGCGGCAATGCAACACCGCGCTGCACCAACACCTCATTGGCCACGCTGAAGAACGGGAATACGCGGCCGATACCAAGATAAGCAACCGACTGATACACGATTTCCTTAGCCTCGGTAGGTGTCACGCCCATATCCAGAGCAGCGCCCAGCATCACACGAAATTGATCAACACCTTGGCATCCCAACAAAGTGGCGAGAATTGCAATGAACCGTGTGCGATCGTCTAGCGGCTCCTCACCTTCAGGTGCACCGCCGTTAATCACCTCATCGAACGCGAAGTTATCAAATCGTTCGGTGAATTCAGGATCGGTTTGCGGCAGAGAGGGGGCATCATTATTAGGGAACATGCGAGTCAAATATTCGCGAGCGGCATCGCTCAATCGTGGCTCATAAGCGTTGTCTGTTTCGGTTGTTTGCACAGTCATCGGAAGTCCTTTCCATGAAATCCCTTCCATAGAACCGCGCAATAGCACAGCAATCAAATACCTTTTACCTGTAACGCTCCATGCGCAACGTGCATGACTACAACGCAAACTGCCTCGATTCGGAGCTCAAGCCGAATCGAGGCAGTATACGCAGCTACACCGCCGCCCAAAGCACGGCAGCATATCAATCAGAATTGAATGTAGTCGACTTCCGTATGCTCACCAGTTTCCAAATACTTGGCCACATCTTCCGGACCGGCAAAGACCATGTTCACCGCCTGCGCCACCATCAGATTCACTCGATCCATCGGGGTCAGCCCTTCGAAATAGCCATACACCGGAATACCCAATGCATGCGCGTAACCGATTTCGAACATGGTCCCCGCATCCTCGTCCATGAGGTTGGCGACAACCGCTTTGGCGGAGTTGATGCCATGAATATCGTCGTTGAAGCAACCTTCTGGGCCAACTTCTTCAATCTGACTGACGAATCGTGGCTTGAACAGCTTCTTGCCGTGGTCCTCCAGCACCTTTTCCAGACGCTCCATGCTTGCGGTCTGCTCAGGGTCAAAGAACGGGCCCGCCACGTAAAAGTCATATTCCTTTTCGCTCATGGTTCACAGTCATAGCGCAGGCGCACAGACTTCCATATCGATAGCTCAATGTATGGACATAATTTCATTATGCGAACGCACATGGGCGTTTCGTCCAACGCACTCGCATAATGCACTCCTATTCAACCACGGTTCACGATCTGCATGGCGCGACCGTCTTCCATCAGATGGAACCCATGCTTCTGGTAGAACGGCGCGTTTTTGCTTTCCTCAGGCATCACCTCAAGGAACAGATAATCGTGATATTTTGCCTTGACCAGCTCAACCAGATGACCGCCAATACCGTGACCGTGATAAGCAGGATCAACCAGCACCCAATGCATGTATGCCACCATCTCGGTATCATCCAGCACACGAACCAAGCCCGCCAGATGATCGCCATCCCATGCGCTAATCACCGTATCGGAATGCTGCAATGCCTTGAACAGGCGCTCAGGATAATTCGCCGACTCCCAACCAACCGAGCGGAACAGCGCCTGCACCTGATCTTGAGTAAAACGCTTCTCTTCCGTGTATTCGATAGTCATGGCCGCTTATGTTAGCCTTCACATTCCAGCCATCCAGCCATGATTTCGCATATTGGCAAACGAAGTGCCCGAGATCGGATTCGAACCGACGACACCCGCTTTAGGAGAGCGGTGCTCTATCCACTGAGCTACTCGGGCAACGACGTTTCATTGTACACGGACTCAAGCCCAGTCGGCAATTCGTACAAATCGTGCCGGTTTGGTGCGAACCAGAGCCAGTATTCTCCAAATTCACCAAACAGCACAGCATCACCCGCTACAGTGGCAACTCGCAAACATGACTTTGAGGAGGGCACAATGGCACGAGGTGCGTCCACCGGCAAACGCAGCACTGCACGCAAACGTACAGCGGCTAACGCCCTATCGCGTTCATCGGCAAAACCTTATACGAAAGAACAGCTCAAACCGCATAAGAAGCATCGCTTCCTTGGATTTCTTTCCGGCGTATTCGCCATATTGACGCTGCTCGCCACAGCGACCCGAGCTTTGCCAGCCGATTTGCAGGAACTTCCGTACATACCCATTGTCATTTCAGCCACACCTTGGTTCATGCTGTTGGGATTGCTTGCACTGCTGCTTGCCATCATGTCGCGCAAAATATTGGCCGCGCTGATTGCCGTTGCCGCAGTAGCGCTCAATATTTACTGGCAATATCCATTCTTTTATTCAACGAATCCTCTCCCCCAAGCCGCGCATAATGCGGTGGCATACAGCGAAGCAAATACTTCGGATGCTTTCGCCCGCGTGATGACGTTCAACGTCTACAAGGGCCAGGCCGACGCACAATCCATTGTGGATACGGTGCGTGATCAACGCGTCGAAGTGCTGGCCTTGCAGGAAACCACCGACGAATTCGTCAAAAAGCTCAAGGACGCCGGAATCGAACACTATCTGCCGTATTCGAATATTTCATCTTCCGATGGCATTTACGGCAATGGCCTATGGTCTGCAACGCCACTTGCTCAACCGGTTGATGATGAAGTGAACTCCAGCGCCTCGTTCATGCCGGCCGGCACGGTAGATATGGGCGGCAATTCGATTCGATTCGTTTCCGTGCACACCACTGCCCCAGTGCCCGGTTATTGGCGGCAATGGAAACGTTCACTGGATGAGCTCGGCCTTATGCGATCGCATACGGATAATCGCTACATTTTCATGGGTGACTTCAATGCCACCTATGATCACACATCATTCCGTGAATTTCTCGGCAACCGATTCAGCGATGCCGCACGAATCTCCGGGCATGGCTTCACGTTCTCCTGGCCGACGAACCGACCGGGACTACCGATGTTCGCCGGCATCGACCATGTAGTGCTCGATCAGGGTATGACGGCAGGCCAGTGCAAGGTGGTAAAAATTGCAGGCTCAGATCATGCGGCGCTGCTGGTCACCGTGGATGTGATGCGTTAGAAGCCCAAGCGGGTGCGGCCGAACTGGTCGAGCCAGCGCAGAATGGCACCTTCGCGCAATGCCCAGGGGCAAATCTCAACTTCTTGAATGTTGAGTGCCTTCATAATCTCATCGGCCACCACGGCACCGCCCACGATCTGCATCGTGCGCTCCGGCGTAATACCCGGCAAGGCCACACGTTGCTCCGGGGCGATCGCAGCCAAACGAGGAATCCAATCCTCCAACTGCTCGCGCGTCATAATCGACGTATCCTCGCGGCCGGGCTGGCGAACCACAGCACCACACAAGCGAGCCAACGAACGGAAGGTCTTCGAGGTGCCCACTGCATGATTCGGATGCTTGGACTGCGGGAACACCTTGACCATCGGCTCCAGAATCTTACGCACGTTCTTGCGCACGTCCTCCAACTCTTCAGGAGTGGCCATGCCGGAGGGGAGAAATTCCGTGGTCACGCGGCCTGCACCTGCAGGAACGGACAGTGCCACAGTCGGCTCCTCGTCGGAGCCCATAGCCACTTCCAATGAGCCGCCGCCGATATCCAGCACCAGCAGTCGTCCTGCATCCCAGCCATACCAACGGCGTGCGGCGAGGAAGGTAAGTCGAGCTTCGTCCGTGCCAGACAGCACGGTGACGCCCTGGCCGATCATTTCCTCAATCTTGTGAATCACCTTGTTGCCATTGGGTGCTTCACGCAGCGCGGACGTGGCCATAACCAGCAGCTGCGTAATGTCATACTCTTCGGCAAGTTTCATGCACTCGGAAACAGCCTCGAGAATCGCCTCAATACCGGACTTCTTAATCGAACCATCTTCCTTGAGGTATTTCATCAGGCGCACGGTGGACTTGGTGCTGGCCTCAGGCTCAGGGCGAGCGCCAGGCGCCGCATCCACAATCAGCATGTGGATGGTGTTCGAACCGATATCAAGCACACCAAGTCGGGTGGTATGTGCACGAAGATTAACCATGATTCCTGCTCTCACTCACACTGTGACATGCCGGCATCATGAGCCGGCCATCGCAGCAAACCTCTCCGCTGCCGCGCGTATTCGGTTCCTTCACCGCATACCGAATACGCCGGCAGCGCAAACGTGATTACTGTACACCAATTCGGCGTATCACAGTGATTCCACGAACTTGCCCAAACGCTCAAGACCCTCGCTCAGCGCTTCGCGCGAAGCGGCATAACTCAGCCTCACATGCGTATCAGCGGTGGCTGCACCGAAATCACGCCCCGGCGTCAATGCCACATGAGCCTCATCCAATGCACGCTCGCAGAACGTCCACGCGTCCAAACCGGTACGGGAAATATTGAAGTAGGCATAGAATGCACCATTCGGCTCCACTTCCACCGGCAAGCCGATGCGTTGCAGGCCATCGATCACAATGCGGCGACGGGCCAACAATTCTTGGCGGCGGGCCTCGCATTCGGCAAGGCTTTCCGGCGTGAAGCACGCGAGCGCCGCATGCTGGGTGGGAGTGTGCGCACACAGGTAATAGTTGGTGGCCAAATCATCCACGGCTTCCAACACAGTGGGGTCGTCCGGCAGAATGGCCCAGCCCAAACGCCATCCGGTCATGCCGAAGAACTTGGAGAAACTGTTGCACACGATAGCACCAGGATCGCAAGCCAGCACGGACTTTACTTCAGTGTCATCCGGCTCGCGGTCGGCCAAGTCAAGGTAAGTTTCATCCACAATGCGCCACGCGCCACGCGCAGCCGCCAGCTGGCATACATCGTTCAACACGTTGAAGTCAATGGTGGTGCCTGTGGGGTTGGACGGCGAGGTAATCATTACTGCCTTGGTGCGCTCAGTCCAGTATTGAGCGCACAGTTCGGCGTTCAAATGGAACCGGGTTGCGGCCGAAGTCGGCACGTCAATCACATTGCCTTCGAACGAGCGCACGAGCTCGCGGTTGCACGGGTATGAAGGGTCAGCGACCATCACATCGTCACCGGGGTCCACGGTGAGCGCCGTGGCCAGCAACAATGCCGCCGAGCCTCCAGCCGTCACGCAAATACGCTTGGGGTCGATTTCAAGATTATGGCGTTCGCGATAGAAATCGGCAATGGCTTGACGCAGTTCCGGCAAGCCCATTGCAGCGGTGTACGGGAGTGCGCGACCATCGTATTGTTCGCGCATGGCATCACGCACGGCAGGCGGTGCACCAAAATCCGGCTCTCCAAGGCTGAGCTTGATGACGCTGATACCGGAGGCGATCATCTTGTCGGCTTTTTCACCGAACACCATAGCTCGGAATGGATTCGCTTCACGCGCGCGACGAGACATAACCGGCGTGATGGACTGCTGCACTGCTTCATTAACCATATTTAGGTTCTATCCGCCTGTTGGGACAAGCCACCCTCTTCTATAATGTGCTTGAGCTAACCCCATATTCAAGGAGGAATAATGAGCCAATGGAATGGCAAGCGCGCCGAGTTTGAGGCGAGCGGAGCGAAAATCAATGTGGCTATTCTCGGTGCCGGCAATATTGCGCATACTATGGCCGATACGCTGACGCAAATGGCTGAAACCCCGATGTATTCCTCATGGATTCACCCGTATGCTGTGGCCGCCCGCAGCTTGGACCGTGCCCAGGCATTTGCAGATCAATGGCATCTGGATAAGGCGTACGGCTCCTACGAGGAGCTTGCCGAGGATCCGAATGTGGACTTGGTGTATATCGCCACCCCGCACAGTCTGCACGCCGAGCATGCGATTCTGTGTATGAAGGCCGGCAAGAATGTGCTGGTGGAAAAGTCGTTCACCGCGAACACCGAGCAGGCTCGTCAGACTCTTGATGTGGCCAAGGAAACCGGCATGCTGTGCACGGAGGCTATTTGGACGCGCTATATGCCCAGCCGCGCGTTGATCAACGAGGTCATTGAGTCCGGTGAGATCGGTGAGGTGAAGTCCGCGAGCGCGAACCTCTGCTACCCCGTGTGGAAGGTGCCGCGTATGACCGATCCCGCATGTGCTGGCGGCGCTCTGCTGGATGTTGGCGTATACCCGTTGAACTTCCTTGATATGGCTATCGGCGCTGATCATGGCCGTACGGTTGAGCGTATAGCCACGTCGATGGTGCCGTATGAGACCGGTGTGGATGCTCAGAATTCCGCCACGTTGTATTACAACGATGGTGCTATGGGCGTGGCAAGCAGCTCGATGCTGGTTTCCTCGGACCGCGGCGGCTATGTGTGGGGCACTGAAGGCTATCTGGAAGTTACCAATATCAATAATCCTGAAGCCATTGATATCTATGACAACGACCATAAGCCCGTGCGCAGCATTGCGGTACCGCCGCAGTTGACCGGCTACGAATATGAGGTGGCTGATGCGGCGAACGCACTACTGGACGGCAAGATCGAGTGTGAGGCAATGCCTCATGCGGATACGATTCGCATCATGGAATTGATGGATCAGATTCGCGGCGAATGGGGTCTGAAGTTCCCGTTTGAGTAAGTTTGAGTAGACTGACCAATTATGGGAAATCTTACGATTCGCAGGGCCACGGCGGCCGATATGCCACGCATCAACGACCTGTTGTTCCAGGTGGCTGAGGTGCATCATCGAGGCCGCCCTGACCTGTTCAAAGGCAACGCTAAGAAGTACACGGACGAGGAACTTGCCGCCATCCTTGCCGACGACACTACTCCGGTGTTCGTGGCCGCCAACGCCGAAGGCACGGTGCTGGGCTATGCGTTCTGCGTATTCCAGCAGCATCCAAACAATCATGTGCTAACGGATGTGAAAACCTTATATATCGATGACCTGTGCGTGGATGAGCAGGCACGCGGCGAGCATGTGGGTTCCACGCTCTACCGTTATGTGCTGGATTTCGCCCGCGAATCAGGCTGCTATAACGTGACGCTCAACGTGTGGTCATGCAACCCCAGTGCCAAGCGATTCTATGAGCACATGGGATTAACGCCTTACAAAATCGGCATGGAGCAGATTTTGTAGGGCCCTGCAGAGCGGTTTCAGCCCAGCAGATCGAGCAAGTCGTCACGGGTCAGCGAGGCAATCGACGGTGAACCGGAGGCGCCGGCGCCAAATGCTCCGGTTTCGTCGGCATTGAGCGACGCATCAGTGAACTGCCGTGCCAATTCGCTCTTGGTGTGCTGCAATTCCAAGATGCGCTCCTCAATAGTGTCTTTGGCCACCACCTGATATACGTTCACATCTTCGGTCTGCCCGATGCGATGCGCACGATCGGTGGCCTGATCCTGAGCCGCGGCATTCCACCACGGGTCGGCATGAATCACCACGCTGGCCCCGGTCAGGTTCAAACCGGTATTGCCCGCCTTCAATGAAATCAGGAATGCCGGCGTATCGTCCGCGTTGAAACGGTCCACCAATGCCAATCGCTGTTTCTTCGGCGTGGAGCCAGTGATCGTGTAATAGCGCAGCCCTTGCTGGTCGAATCGTGCGGCAATCAGTTCGAGGAAACTGGTGAACTGTGAGAAAATCAGCGCCTTCTTGCCTTCGTTCACGCAGGTTTCCACCAGCTCGGCAATAGCCGCCAACTTGGCTGACTGATCTTTGGCGTCGGCGTATACGAGCCTTGGATCGCAGCAAATCTGGCGCAAACGAGTCAGCTCGGCGAGAATACGAATCTTCGACGTATTGAAATCCGCTTCCTCACTGTGTTCCAGCTGCATGCGCAATCGCTGTTCATGCGCCGCATACAGTTTGCGCTGCTCGCCCTCCAGCTGCACGGTCAACGTATTTTCCAGCTTGTCCGGCAGATCGGTGAGTACCTGTTTCTTCAGTCTGCGTTTGATGAACACGCCTACCAACGCCTGCAATTTATGCGCCACGCGCGCGGCCTCAGGGTTGACTTCGGCGGCCGCACGACCTTCAACGGTCGTACTGTCCGCAGCTCGCGCATTGGCGATAGGCAGCTCATAGCGTTCGCGGAACCGCTTATAAGAGCCCAATAATCCCGGCATCAGAAAATCGAAAATGCTCCATAGTTCGGAAAGCCGGTTTTCGATAGGAGTGCCGGTTAGCGCGAATCGATGGTCAGCAGCCACTGATTTGACTGCCTTGGCAATTTTCGTCGTGTGATTCTTGATGTATTGGGCTTCATCCAGCGCCATGATGGCACAGCACCGGGTACCGTCAGCGCTACTGCCTTGATCGATGCTGCCGGCATCGTCCGCAGTGTATTCTTCCACGTCACGGCGCAGCAAGTCATAGGAGGTAATCAACACAGTGGGCTCGTCCGCATGGAATGCGCGGGCAATGGCGTTGCGGCGCTCGGTTTTGCTACCTGCCACCACTACCGCATTAAAGCTCGGCGCGAATTTCGCAAACTCGGCAGCCCAGTTATACACCAAAGAAGCAGGGCAGACAATCAGTGATGGCTTCAGCTGTTCAGTGATTCCTGACTGCGCAGTCCGCTGATATCTGGAGAGAATCAAGGCGATGAGCTGCACCGATTTACCAAGACCCATTTCATCAGCCAGAATGCCACCAAAGCCCTTATCGCACAACGTGCTCAACCAGCGGAAACCATCAGCCTGATACGGGCGCAATATGGATTGAAGACTGTCCGGCACCTTATAAGAGGCTGGATCAATCACCGTCAAATCATCGATGTACTGGGTAAAGGAAGCGTCCTTGACTACATCCGAACCATCATCGGGCAGTTCACCATCGAGTAGGAACGCCTGGCTACCGGGCAGTTCAATGGTTCCTGAATCAAGCTGCTTCTCGCTTAAATCAAGGTCCGATGCCAGTTTGTCCAACGTGCTTAAATCAGCACCATCAAGACGAACCAGCGTGCCATCCTTCAACTGGTGGAAGCATTGCCTGCGTCGGTAGGATGCCAGCAGCGCGCCCACCTCATCCGGAGGAACCTCGTCCGCCATCGGCGAGATCTCCACCAGATTGCCCTTGATGGACAGTCCCACTTTGACACTCGGCGCTTTGGGCGCCACCAGTCGGTCGAATGCCGGCGTGGTGAATACGCTGCCGACCTCATGCAACGCCTGCAGACCTTCATCAAACAGACGCACAATCTGTGTGGTGTTATCCCGGTCGATGGTGGCGGCGCCGGATTGCTTCGCCCGTGTTCGTGCGGCAGAACGAGCAGCGGAAGCTCGAGCAGCCTTGGTTTTAAATCCTCGCGCCGAACCTGCTAGCGCAGTAGATACTTCGCTGACTTTACCCGCCCCGGGCATGTCAAAGAATTCGCGCACCACATCCATTGCAAGACGCTCGGCATCAAAATCACGGCCGACAACGGCTTTCGCTTGGACAGTTTGAGCGTTACCACTTGCGCTCACCGTTGGACCAGCCGGCACCAGTGGCACTACGGCATCACCGTAGCGAGCCTTGATCTCGCATTCCACGCCATATTCGGTACGGTCGAGATAGAACTCGCTATGACATTCGACGGGATTCATCTCGGCCAGTTCGCGCGGAATATCCTGAGCGTCGAGCAGCTTGGAAGATATCAATTCCGGTAGCAGTGTTCTGGCGAACAGCGCCATATCATCGCCGGCAATAACCTGCCCCTCACTTTGCGGCTCAAACAATTCACCGATAAGCCCACGAATGGCAGACAACGATCCTGGGCAGCGCACAAAACGGCATCCCGCCGCACTTTTGCGCTGTGACTGGCGCATCATCGGCGAAGCGAACGCCGATGGTTGCGCGGAAGCAAGCAGCAACCATGACTGACTGCCAGCACTGACAACGGTTTCAATACCCGGCTCGCCTTTGAGCAAATAGCCGGCATCCGAACCATACACGCGATAGTCCCGGCGCATGATTCGCATGGTCAATTCCGGATCGCCGCCATCCACCGGCACCGATGCCGGTTGGTTCGCAAACCAGGTGTCCAACACCAGCTGCACACCTTTGCCTTCACGCAGCGACAGCAACGAAGCCACTTCCTGCTCGGAAAGCGTCAAACGCCGATCGATGGCGATATGCCCGTAATACCGGTCCTGCTGTTCTGCCGCATGGCGTACGGAGAGCGCCGAACTCAGGAATTCATAGAGCGGCTCGGAATCGGCATCCAACATTTCCGGCGTATGCGTGAATGCCAGCTTTTTGCCATAATCCACGTATTCCCCATGTTGCATGGCCAGCACGAATTGAGGAATCGCTTTCATCACGTAGCTGGAACCGTTCGCCATCGAGCCGATTTTGAATTCCACGCTCCAAATGCCCTCAATAAAACTCAATATGGGTGTGAGATGCACTTCCCCCGGCTGTACGGTTTGCACAGGACCTTGATATCCACTGCGGCTTTGGGCCTTACGGCGCGAAGCCGAGCCGGCACGACTTGCGGATTTCGTATCGCCGAAACGCTGCAAAATGGCGGTGCGGCGGCGTTCCTTGGCTTGGGTTTGGCGCTTGTCAAGCCGCTGCATGTAGTCAAGCATGGCTCTTGATGGACGCACAGCTCCGGCATGGTAGCCGTCAAAACGTTGCGGATCATCACAAAAAGCAAGCACGATGGCCGCCATATGCTTGCAGATGCCATAACCTCGCCCATATGCCGGGCAGGTGCATGAGCCACCGGTGAGTTCACCATTATCGAGCGAAAACAGCACTTCGACGCGGTATCGGCTGGATGGACTGGTGGTGCCGCGCATTGTAGCGTTGAGCTGTGCGTATCCGATACGCTCATTGCTGCTGTATGTTGGCCCAATCATCATGCTGCCGGCATTATTCGCAATAGTGCGGGCACGCTGCATCACTGCGCGGGATGTGGAGGTTTCAACATCCCGATGCAATGCGTCAATGGGAACAGGGTGCTGCTGCACGCCAATAGCACCCGCTGAATGTGCGCTGCCAACATCGCCGGCATCGTCATCATCGAACCATACCGAGCGCGCAGCATTATGAGCTAGATTTGCATACTGCTCATATGGAACCGGAATATCATCCTCGGTCAGTTGATCGCCGGAACCAAACACTGCAGCTTCATCATCATCTGCAAGATTGTCTGCCTGAGGATTACGCCTGCGTTGAATCCACCGGCGTGCAGACTCATCGAACTCATCGCCAAGCGCATCATCATAAGTGTTCGAATCATCGAAGCCATCGGAGACATGCCCAAACACACCGTATCCGCTTACCATGAGCGCATCTCCTCCCCCATATGTACATTCACATTCCCGCGATGTAGCAGTTTCAACCGCCGCAAGGAACCCAACATTCCTATCCTAGACGAATCCGCGGTAGCCTTGGCAGTATGGATGCGGAACATGCAGATTCAGCTAAGCGCAAGACCTATGCTGGCAACAGTGCTTTGGAGATTTTCGAAGTGCTGTGGCGGCACAGCTATTTCGGGCATGGCCTATCCGTACGCGAAATTCTCGATGAATTGGCGAAATTGCATCATGTGAATGATCCCAGCGAGCTGCCGACTGCGAAAACCGTGCGCAATCAGCTGCGCAAACTGACTACCAGCGAATTCCTTGGCCGGCGTATCGGGTATCTAACCGAAGATGATGTTGCCGGCATCGAATGCAAGGATCCGCAACCCGGCTGGTATGTGGAGGCATTCCTGTCCCCAGCTGAAATGCGCTTGCTGGCAGACAGTCTGACCCTCTCCCGCATCAGCCTTGACACGTTGGACGAGCTCATCGGCAAGATTCGTGAGCTTGCCGGGGCTGCCGGTGATTCCATTGATTATCTAGACCATGTGACCACCTACACACATATCAACAGCGAATTCCTCTCCACCATCGACCAGCTGAATCAGGCCATTGAGGATAATCACGCGGTTACGTTCCAATATTGCGATTATGGACCGGACGGCACTATGGTGCCCCATACGAGCCACACCAGCGGGCGAGCCGGCACGTACACGGTGGACCCCTACCAAATGGTGTACAAGAACGGTCGATACTATCTCATCTGCCATCTGCACGGTGAGCGCAACCTGCGCATTTTCGTAGTCAATCGCATTGCCGACGTGAGCATGCAAGGGCCCAACGGGCCCATCCCTATCGAGCAGCCAGCTCCAGCTGATTTTGATGCCGTGGAATTCATGCGGCATCGTCCCTACCCCGTGGCCGACGAACCGGTACGCATTCGCATGGCCATTCGCGATAAGTCGATGCTCAACAACGTGTTCGAATGGTTCGATGACCCGCAGATCAAGCACTCGCGCGATGGCGAACAGTTCGAAGTCATCGTGAACGCGCCCGAGCGCGCCGTGTTCTGGTGGGCGTTGCAATATTCCTGGGACGGCCGCGTGGCCATCGTCGAACCAGAATCACTGCGCAACCGGCTCTATGACGCCGGAGTTCGCATGGCCACCATCTACAAGCCCGCGCCATAACCTGAAAACCATATGCACCCGCACCGCACCACCCATTAAGCTAGGCAATAGCGATAACTTCACGCTACGCGCATAACATAAGGAGCAATACATGAGCGAAGAGCGCACTGCATGGGGCTGGGGTCTGGCCAGCATTGATGCTGCCGGCAACACCCTGGATGTCTGGTATCCGGAACTGACACTCGGCGAAGCGCCGGCAGAAGCCGACCGTCCAAACCATAACTTCGGCACTCTGGTATACGACGAGCCCGATGCCCGCGGTATTCGCCGCATTCCGATTTTCGCCGTCAGCCAGCTTGACGAGCCCATCACCTCCGCCGCTGACGCTTACCTGAAGCTGCACCTGTTGAGCATGCGTATGGCTCAGCCAAACACGCTGAATTTGGATGGTATTTTCGCCCAGTTGAACAATGTGGTTTGGACCAACTACGGCCCGTTCCCCGTTGAAGACTTCACGCTGCGCAAGGCCGATGTGGAGCGCGCAGCCACCGATGCCGCTCTGGCCTTCGCAACGCAGGCGGGCCTTCCGGCAGCTGCCCCCGCCGCCACCGTCAACGTGTTCGGCGTCGACAAGTTCCCACGCATGATCGATTACGTGGTACCCACCGGCGTTCGTATCGGCGATGCCGACCGCGTGCGTCTGGGCGCTTACCTATCCGCCGGCACCACTGTGATGCACGCCGGTTTCGTGAACTTCAACGCCGGCACTCTTGGTGTTTCAATGGTCGAAGGCCGTGTCTCCCAAGGTGTTGTGGTCGGCAACGGTTCTGATATCGGCGGCGGCGCTTCCATCATGGGTACCCTCTCCGGAGGCGGCAAGCTGCGCAACTCCATCGGTGAGCACTCCCTGCTCGGCGCTAACGCCGGCATCGGTATTTCCCTAGGCGACAACTGCGTGGTCGAAGCCGGCCTGTACGTTACCGCAGGCACCAAGGTAACCATTTGGGACAAGGCCAAGGCTGCAGCCGGCGAGCCGCTCGAAGTGGTCAAGGGCGCTGATCTCTCCGGCAAGGACAATATTCTGTTCATCCGCAACTCAGTGAACGGCCGCATTGAAGCCCGATACCGGAAGGTGGGAATCGAACTCAACGCCAAGCTGCATAAGAACTGAGCGTGCAATAGTGGAGCGTTATCTTCGTTGCCCCTCGGTCGACGTACCTTCGTACGACTTCCCTCGGTGCGCCTCGATACCGCACGCACTATTGCACGCTCAGAACTGACTCTGTCAGTTCTTATGCAACCGTCTGAATAGTGAAAGGTCGAATCCTCTTTCGGGGATTCGACCTTCGTCGTTTGGTGGCTTTAGCGCTCATCGAGCGGTACGTAGTCGCGTTCGACAGGGCCTGTGTAGACCTGGCGCGGGCGGCCAATCTTGGTGTTCGGGTCGGCGAGCATCTCACGATACTGCGCAATCCAACCGGGAATACGACCCAAAGCGAACAGCGTGGTGAACATGGCCGGGTCGAAGCCGATGGCACGGTAAATCAATCCAGTGTAGAAGTCCACATTCGGATACAGGTTGCGGGAGACGAAGTATTCGTCGCTTAACGCGATACGTTCCAATTCGACAGCCACATCGAACAAAGCGCGCTCGTCAGCCGGCAGCTTGGACGTATCCTCACGTTCCATGATCTTTTCCAGATACTGCTTAGCGATGGCGGCACGCGGATCGTACGACTTGTAGACGCGGTGACCAAGACCGGAAATCTTCTGACCGTTCTTCTTAGCATCTTCCACGAACTCCGCAACCGTCTTGCCGGAGTCGCGAATCGCCTTCAATTGGCGCAGCACAGCCTCATTCGCACCGCCATGCAGCGGGCCGGAAAGCGCGTTCACGCCGGCAGCCACCGCAGAATACAAATTGGCGTGCGCAGAACCTGCGATGCGCACCACGGACGTGGAGCAGTTCTGCTCATGGTCAGCGTGGATAATGAGCAGTCGGCCCAGCGCATGCACATACAACGGGTCGGATTCGAATGGCTCATAAGGCACAGCGAAGCACATACGCAGGAAATCGTCCACATAGCCACGCGCGTAATCCGGGTAGAGCATCGGCTCATCACGGCGACGGCGGAAGATGTAGGAAACAATCGTACGCACTTTGGCCATGATGATGATTGCAGCCTCATCAAGCTGGTCAGGATCGGAAATATCCGTAGTATCCGGATAGAACGTGGCAAGCGCATTGATGGCGGAGGCAAGCACACTCATCGGGTGTGCGGTGCGCGGGAACGAGCCCATGAACGTGCGGAAATCCTCACCTACCATCGTGCGATGGTTGATGGCGGAAACGAACTTCTCGTATTGTTCCTTGCTGGGCAAATCACCGTGGCGCAGCAGCCATGCCACTTCCAAAAAATCAGATTGATCGCAGAGTTGCTCGATGGGGTATCCGCGGTAGCGCAGAATCGAATGCTTGCCATCAATGTAGGTGATTTTCGACTCGCACTGAGCAGTGGTCAGAAATCCCGGATCAAGCGTCACCCAGCCATCGTTGCGCAGCTTGGAGACGACGATACCGTCCGCGCCTGCCGTTGCCTTAACCACAGGCAGGGTGTATTTGCTGTCATCCACATTCAGCTGGGCTGTTGCCATACTTGTTGCTCCCTATTACATACGGGCTGATACCGATGGGCGTGCCATTCGGTTCAAAAGTATGGCTCACTATATGGCACTAGTGTTTCAATGCAAGTTGCCGTCTCAAAAACACGCGCGATACTATCGCGTCGCAATAAAAAATCCACGGTGTGGTAAACAACACTGTGGTCATTCCGCTAAAACCGCAGAAATAAGCCATTGTTGTTTACCACACCGTGGAGGAATCACCACACCGTGGAGGAATCACCACACCGTGGAGGAATCACCACACCGTGGGAGAGAATCACAGGTTGGTGCGGTCGGTGAAGATGATCGGGCCGTTTTCGGTGATGGCGATGGTGTGCTCGGAGTGAGCGCCACGGGAGCCGTCTTCGGAGCGCAGCGTCCAGCCGTCCTTTGGATCCTGATAAATCTCATCGGTGGTCTTCAGGAACCACGGTTCGATGGCGATGACCAGGCCTTCGCGCAGCTTGTAGCCGTGGTGTGCCTTTCCATCGTTCGGCACATGCGGGTCGCCGTGCATGATGTGGCCCACACCATGACCGCCAAATTCAAGGTTGATTGGGTAGCCGTAGGTACGGGCAACGTCGCCAATGGTGCTGGAGATATCACCGAGACGGTTGCCTGGCTTAGCCACGTCGATGGCGGCGGCGAGGGCTTCCTCAGTGCACTTGATGAGTCGCAGGTCTTCCGGATCGGGGTCTTTACCGACCACGAAGCTGACTGCGGAATCGGCAACCCATCCGTCCACGGAAATGGCGAGATCAAGGGAAACCAGATCGCCGTCCTTCAGGTTGTAGTCGTACGGAATGCCATGCAGCACAGCATCATTGACAGACGTGCAGATGTAGTGAGCGAACGGACCGGTGCCGAAATCCGGCGCATAATCCACGTAGCAGGATTCTGCACCCTTGCGGTCCACGATCTTCTTGTGAACGAATTCGTCGATTTCCAGCAGATTGGTGCCGACCTTGGTGGTTTCCTGCAGTTCCTTCAAAATGCCGCCGACGAAACGGCCGGCAGGCTTCATTTCCTCGATTTCACGAGGGGTTTTCAGTTCGATCATACGGTTCTTTCTACCTTGTTGAGACTTGTTCTCAACTCTAGACCAGCCCGGGGTCAACCGCCAGAGGACTATGCGCTATTTCTTGCGCACATGCCGCCCCCGTCTCCTCTCCACTCGGCCGATACGAACATCCACTTTTTATCGTGGGAAAACTACCCTTGGGTACTGAAGGTCAAGCGAGGCAAAGTGAGGCGAGATGAAGACGAACTTGACTCTGGCTCAATCAGGTAACGTGTACACACTAGGAGATTTTGCGCCATTGCCCACTTGTACGCGATTGGAGTGTCCCACAGCAAAATCGGGTTTATGAAAGATTTTTTCGATCAAGCACGATTGGATTTGCAACTACAAGTACTGAGGCATAATCGAGAGCACCCCTATCCCGATACCTGCCAGTTCTGCCACAGCACTATACAAATGAAACCACCGAGCGACGAGGATGTTACAGCAAGAGAGGCAGATTTTGATCGACAAACTTTCGATATCACAATAGACGGTTATTCAAAAGCAGCTGAACAAGGCAAAGACCAGCAAATCATCATCTTAGAGAACACAGATCATATCGATGAGCTGGATTTTGACAGTACCGTCAACCTCATTCGCTTTACCAAAAATCGCCACCAAGGTCGTTATGACTACTTGAATGACGTTTACGACATAACAGAAACCACTCCATTACGATAGGATAGAAATGCCAAAAAACATATGCAGAAATTTAAATTTTTTTGCAAAAAAATATCATCTTTTTATTCTCGTAAATACCATACTCCCTTCGTTTCTTTTATTCATACAACTTCGAATCATATTTGAAATAGTAAAATTTACCTGGTTTATTCCATTACTATATATCGGCATAATAACAATTCCACATATTTCATTTTCATTTGTTTATTTAATAAATAAAAAAGTATTCAAATCAATAAAATATAATTTTTCACTAGTATTAGTGTCACTAATTCTTTCTTACATATTTAACAATATAAGCATAATATGCTTATATTATTCACTTAACATTGTTATAATTAACAATTTTTTTGACTTCATACATTATATCTATATCGATGACGGATCATGGATTGGTCGCTTCTATGGCTCATATGGCATACCAGCATTAATTTATGCGACAGGATTGGCTCTCTCTATAGAAAAACCAACCCATGCGCAGAAATAATTAGAAGATATAATCAGCTAATGCTTTACACGATGCGTCAATTACATCAGCAGAAACCTCTCCAATTATTAACCACTTTAATATCCGATTCCCCCAATCCACTTTAGTTCGGAAAGCAGTGGCAGCATCATTCTGATTGGTAGCACCCGTACTCCACGCAATTTGCTTGAAACGATTTGCCAGCAAGCCAACATCGTTGTAGTAGTCACGCATGGTCTGATATAGGATCAGTACTGTTCGGGCGGGAATAATCACCCGCCTTCACTCGTACTGCCGCAGAAGATCAGATTGTTAACCAATCAGCATCGACGGCGCTCCATCCGTGTCATAAAAAGCGGTGCCCGAAATATCATTTATTATCTGTCTCAACGCTTAATCAACCGCTAAGTTCAACGCTCCACTGCAACAATGTACACAGTCGATAAAGCGCCCTTGCAGGAACAATTCCCGACAAGGACGCTTTGGACTCGGCAGCGCTTCAGCACACGCTACTTCCTGCGCTTGCCGAACGTGAACGCGCGGACGAGGGCAGTGATGCCCATGACCACCATCGCACAGCCGCCGAAAACGATCATGAAGATTGTGGAGCTCAACGGGCTCATCAGCACCACAAAGCCGGCAATGATGGAGATGATGGCGTAGGCGATGGCCCAACCGGAGCGTGGAATGCGCCAGGATTCCACCAATGCCATCACGCCTTCCATAATCCAGCCGAAGCCCACCATCAAGGTGACGAGCAAGGCCAGAGTCTCGCCGGTCAAACCATAATTGCGCACGACCACCACACCGCCGAAGGTGAGCAGAATGCCGATCAACACATCCAGCACACGCCAGCCGCCTGGCAGCAGAGGCGTTACCAAAGCGCTGACGATGCGCACCACGCCGGAAATCACGAAATAGACGCCCAGCAGCAACGCGGCCAGCGCCAAAGTCTTATTCGGTGAAATTAGCAGTGCCGCACCAAGGGCAATGGCGGCAACGCCAACTACACCGTAGATCACACGAATGGTGGTCTTGGCACGCTGTGGCAGCCATTCCTCAATCAAACGAAATGGGCTGAAATCACCTGCATACCAATTCGGCCGCTCCGGCTGCGGGGTGTACGGATTCCGGTTGTTGAAATTCGGGTCGCTCATCATAGCTCCTTCCAATTCATGTTCCAATCACCGATTTTAGACAAACTGCCTAATTCACACCATAAGCACAGATAGTCATAGTGTCTAATTTTTATTGGTCGCACTACGAAATCAGCCCACAGCCCAATACAGTGAGCTGAACCTGACGCATCATGGTCTAGGCTGGAGGGCATGACTAACGAAACCGCAACAACGAAGTCGGGCATCGACCCATCGTCCTTCTCCTCCACCATCAAGCCGGTCAATGATCTGTTCCGTTACGTGAACGGACCGTGGATCGACACCTATCGCCTGCCGGACGACCGCTCCCGCTACGGCTCCTTCGATAAGCTCGCGGAAGATGCCGAGAATCAGGTGCGTGAGATTTTGGAAGACAATGCTTCCCCCGCCGTTAAATCTCAGGCCCTGTACCGCTCATACCTCAACACCGAAGCGATTGAGGAAGCCGGTCTCGACCCGATTCGTGACGAACTGGACCTCATCGACTCCGCCATCGATAAAGCCACACTCACCCGTGTACTCGGCACCATCAACCCCACCGGCGGCCCGGACCTGTTCGGCTTGGCTGTATATGGCGACCCAGGCAATCCGGATCTGAACATTGCACACATCGAGCAGGGCGGCATCATGCTGCCCGACGAGGCCTACTACCGCGAAGATCACTATGCACCCGTGCGCGAAGCATACGTGGCGATGGTGGCTGCACAACTGGTGAACGCCGGTTATGCACCCGCCGCCGAATCCAATGGCGGTGACGAACTGCCACAATCCACCGAAGACGGCAGTGATGAGGCACCGGCAGTAGTGCCAAGCGAGGCCGCACTGGCTATGGCGCGCCACTTCCTCGAGGTGGAAACCAAAATTGCCGCCAATCATTGGGACAATGTAGCCACTCGCGACTCGGTGAAGACCTATAACCCCACCGATTACGCTGACCTTGCGGCAACACTGAAGAACTTCGATTTGAACTCTTGGATTGATGCATGGCAGTCCGCTTATGATGCAACCACTGCCGCGAAATCCCAGCCTATTGACTTTAAGTCCGTGTTCGCCCGCACGATTGTGCATGAGCCGAGCTTCCTTAAGGGTCTTGACCAGTTCTGGGCTGATGCCGATTTGGCCGATTTAAAGCTCTGGGCGCGCGTGCACGTCATCGTCGGCTCCGCCAGCATGCTTTCCCACGTGTTTGACACCACCAACTTCGGCTTCTTCGGCAAGGTGCTTTCCGGCGCCAAGAAGCAACGCGACCGTTGGAAGCGTGGCGTGAGCCTCGTCAATGGCATCTGCGGCGAAGACGTAGGCCAAGAGTATGTGCGCCGCCATTTCCCGGAGAGCTCCAAGAAGCGTATGGAGCAGCTCGTAGCGAACCTCATCGACGCCTACCGTGTGTCCATCACGAATTCCGACTGGCTGGGTGACGCCACCAAGGCCAAGGCTTTGGAGAAGCTTTCCAAGTTCACGCCGAAGATCGGCTACACCAACCATTGGCGCGACTACTCTGCATTGGATGTTTCCGCCGATGACGTACTCGCCAATAACGCCAAAGCTGCTAACCTCTATGAGACCAGCTACCAGCTGGCCAAGGTGAGCAAGCCTGCGGATAAGGACGAGTGGCTGATGAACCCGCAGACGGTGAACGCCTACTACGAGCCGAGCATGAACGTCATCGTGTTCCCGGCAGCCATTCTGCAGCCTCCGTTCTTCGATCCCGAAGCCGATGACGCAGCCAACTATGGCGGTATCGGTGCCGTGATCGGTCACGAGATCGGCCACGGTTTCGATGATCAGGGTTCCCAGTACGATGGCGACGGCAAGCTCAACAACTGGTGGACCGATGAGGACCGCAAGAACTTCGAGGAGCGCACCAAGGCGCTTATCGAGCAGTACAACGGTTTTGTGCCGCTGCAGTTGGCCGAAAAGTATGCCGACGAACCGGATAAGGCTCCTCACGTCAACGGCGCATTGACCATCGGCGAGAACATCGGCGACTTGGGCGGTGTGAATATCGCGCTCAAGGCCTATGCGTTCGCCCTCGGCAAGGCCGCAGGCACCATCACCAACGATGGCGACGAAGATGGTTCGCCAGCCGCCATCAAGGCGCTGCTGAGCACCGCTCCCGAAATCGACGGCTTTACCGGCCTGCAGCGTTTCTTCCTGAGCTACGCCTCCATTTGGCGCACCAAGAACCGCGATGAGCTGGCCGAGCAGTACCTGCAGATCGACCCGCACTCCCCCGCCGAATTCCGCACCAATGGCATCGCCAGCAATGTGGACCTGTTCTACGATGCGTTCGGCGTGCACGAAGGCGACGCCATGTGGCTCGCGCCTGAACACCGCGTGCACATCTGGTAGTACCACCTAATCTGCGGTAATCATCGCACTGAATCCAACATGATGGTGTGGTGTAAATCAATTGAGGATTTGCGCCACATCATCATGTTGTTTGGCCTTTCGCTGTTTGGTGTGGGTGGGTCTGTCAGGTGGTGACGGTGCTGAGGTCGAGTTTGCCGCAGGTCAGGTAGATCATGGTGCTGAAGTAGCCCATGTTCTTGAATCCGCGGGCTCGGGTCTTGACGTTCTGGATGACGCTGTTGAGTCCTTCGAGGATCGCGTTGGTGTAGGGGTGGTCGAAGTAGGCGAGGATGTCCCGCMGTGGCGGCGTATCTG
>NZ_JGZN01000012.1 GCF_000741715.1 Bifidobacterium saguini DSM 23967
CCACCCGTTTCCAGGAGCTATTCCGGAGCATGGGGCAGGTCGGTCACGCATTACTCACCCGTTCGCCACTCTCACCACCAGCAAGCTGATGGATCCCGTTCGACTTGCATGTGTTAAGCACGCCGCCAGCGTTCATCCTGAGCCAGAATCGAACCCTCCACAAAAAAAACAATGCGGAAAGACATCGAATAGATGACTCTCAAAAACAAAAAAATGACAGGAACGTCCTAATAAGGAAAGGACGCTCACACTCAAAAAACCTCACCACCATTCAACCCGCAAGGCACCCGACCAAACCGGCCAGGCTGGCAGCAAGCTGGCAATCATTGACTATAAAGAAGTAGTACAAACACGCTCTTGAGTTCTCAAACCACCACCACACACAAACCAGCCCGGACCCTTCAATCCCCCACGGGGACAAGCCCGAACCGCTCAGCGGCAGCGAATGAATAACTTACACGAACCTGCCCACCCGCGCAAATCACATATTTCAAAACAGGCTAAAACCCTTGAAAAGACAAGCTTCGCTCGGCGTGTCGAAAATGCCGTTTTCAACCTCGTCACTATCAATATAGCGCCGAAAACAACCACAAATTGCCTGAACTTTGTTTCATACCGACGTGTTCCTCGCAAATTCACCCGCACGCAACCACACCAACAACAAAAAACAGCCGAATCCGCGGCACGTCATCAATGGGCAGTGATGATGAACCACAGATCGGCTGTTGTCATTAGTCAGCACAGCAGATGGCCGGAAGCGAGGAGGAGGAACCTTCGACTCAGCTGGCGATGTGCTACTCAATCATCGGAAGCTTTCCGCTGCACTAACTTTGCTTCATTTATTTACTGTTCGCCGGCAATCACCTCCACTGCAGGTTTGCGGCGGGCCACAAATCGACGAACAGTTACAATCTCCAGGCCAGCGAACAGCACGGCCACCACTGCAATGCCAATCCACATGCCCGTCTGCCAAATCGGCAGCTCAGTCTTTGGCTCGCCGTTCTCGTACTGCCAGCTGTTCACCACGGTGTAGAGGATGTTGTGGGAAGCGGTACGCATGGCCTTCAGGGAGGTGGCGGACTTGCTGGTCACATGGTTGGTGACATCCATCGTGGCGAGCATCGCATCACCACCGTTGCGAATTTCCTGATCAGCGTTCTGGTAACCGAAACCAGCGAAATAGTCGGTCAGAGTGAAACCACGGAAGCCCCATTCATCGCGCAGCACTGTATTGAGCAGTGCAGGGTTAGCGCCAGCATAAGTCGTACCAATGTAGTTGTATGCGGTCATCACAGCCTGTGCACCACCATCTTTAACCGCCATTTCGAACGGCTTCAGATAGATTTCGCGAATGGACTGCTCGTTAGCCCAGGTGACCAGCATGGCCGTACGGTTGGTCTCCTGATCGTTCAGCGCGAAGTGCTTCATGAAGGAGTACACGCCCTGGGAGCGGGCACCAGCAATCTCGCCTGCGGCCATCACACCGGAGAGCAGGGAGTCTTCGGAGAAGTACTCGAAGTTACGGCCGGAGAACGGGGAGCGATGGATGTTCATGCCCGGGGCGTACCAGCCGTCCACATGCATTTCGCGAGCCATCTTGCCCAGAGTCTTGCCGAATTCGTTGGCGAGTTTCTTGTTCCACGTGTTTGCAATGCCAACTGCGGAGGGGAAGGCAATAGAGCTGACGTGAGTGAAGTTGTTGATCAGAGCGGCCGGACCGTCAAGATCAGTGGTCTTGATCTTGCCGATGTTCTTGATTGCGGCGGTACCATAGCCAGCCATAGCGATCATGTTGTCCATGTCGTCGAAAGTCAACTGGTCAAGCAACTTATCCCACTGCGGATCGTCGTAATCCTTACCACGCAAATCAGCCAGACGAACACCGTTCTTCGCGCCAGTAGTCGGCATCTTGTCGTCGGCGTTGTCATGCTTGCCCGGCTTGTAGATGTCGTTATTGCTGAACGTTTTCTTGGCCTCATCGCTCATGGACATGCTGGCCGGGGCGGCAACGGCCTCCTCGTAGTTGGCGAAGTGGTCGGCGCGGGACAGGTAATTCACATCGCCTTCGGCATCGTCGAACTCGTTGGTGGCAGCCACTTTATCGCCAGAATGGGTGTTGGAATCAGAATCGTAAGTGATAGTCTTCGGCACGTTCACGGTGGCGGAATCAATCACCGTGTGCGAATCGGACTGGATGGAGACATCATAATTGCCGGATTCCAGAACGTATGCCTTCGCGCCCTTGGCGTCGTAGGAAGCCATGCTGTCATCGTCGAAGGAGATCTTCACGGTTTCGGATTCACCGGGCTTGAGTTCCTTGGTCTTCTCGAAAGCCACGAGATTTACCGAGGATTTCTCAATACCACCGTTGGTGTATGGCGGGTTGTAGTAAGCCTCGACCACATCCTTGCCTGCCTTGTCACCGGTGTTGGTCACGGTCACGTCGAACGATACCTTGCCGTTCTTATAGGAAACGTCGCCCATCTTCTGTTCGAAGTCGGTGTAGCTCAAACCATAACCGAACGGGAAGGCCACGGTATCGTCGTAGTTGATCAGGCCCTCGTCGGCTGCGGTTTCGTAGAACTTGTAGCCCACGTAAATGCCTTCGACGTAGTTCACGAACGTCGGGCTGGACGTGTATTCGCTGCCGACGAAGTTCACCTTAACGGAAAGATCGTCCACATTGTCATACGGGAAGTTGCCGATATTGTTCAGGGTCGGAGTACTGCGCACATTCTTCAGGAAGGTGTCGGAAGTCTTGCCGGACGGATTCACCTTGCCGGCGAGAATATCACCGAGGGCATTGAAACCGGTCTGACCTGCGGGTGGGCACCACAGCACAGACTTGATCTGCGGATAGTTGGCCAGGAAGTCGAACTGCAGCGGATTCGAGCCGTTATAGACCAGCGTCACATGGTCGAAGTTCTTAGAAACCAAATCGAGCATGTTCTTTTCGGTCTGGCTCAGCTGCAGAATGCTCTCGCCCTGCTGGAAGTCTTCGTAATCCTTAGAATTGTTGTTGTAGACCACGCCTTCAGCCTTCATATCGCGCGGAAGGTCGGCGTTCTCGCCACCGAAGCGGGTGATTACCACCACCGCCTCATCGGAGAAGGATTTGGCATCGGAAATCAGGGAGTCCGGGTACTGGTCGGCAGGAACCTCAGGCAGAGTCCAATCCTGCTGGAACATGTTGAGGGTCGGGCGTTCGGCACGGTACTTGGTGTACAGGTCGGTCAGTTCGCTGTTTGTTTCGAAGCCAGCCTGCTTTAGACCGCTCAAGATTGAGGCCATTGGATGCTCGTTCGACATGGAGCCTGAACCGGAACCGCCGAGAATCGGCTGCGTGGAGCCCCAACCGAACACGTTGAGCTTCTTGGTACCGCTAATCGGCAAGTTATTATCGTTGTTCTGCAGCATAGTGACTGCTTCGCTGTACAGGTCCTGCGCCTGAGTGTTGGCGGCAGCGATGGTTTCGTCGCTCAGCTTGTATTTCTTAGCGGTGGCATTGTTGAGCAATGTGGCCATTGGTCCAGTAAGCATCAATGCAATCGATACAGTGGCGGCAACGAGTACGACCAGCCATGATTCGGAATGAACCAACTTGCGCACGCTTACATCGCGCACGGTTTTCTTGTTCACCGCAATGGTGATGATAATCGCCGCGACCAGTACAACGCCGAGCACCACAAGATATGGAGTCAACGATTTGAGGACGGCGATCACGTCGGACATGTTGATATCCAGCATGAGATCTCCTGTTCTTTTTGTTCTTTTTGCGTCTTCGCGAATCATTGCCAACCGGCTGCTTCGCCGGAAGACTATGCGCTGTGAACACTTTCAAACTAGGAGAACAGGAAATTGTGCACGGCGAGCATTGCATGAGCAGCCATGCTCATTGCACGAATGGCATACATGGCATAAGCAAAGCCCGATGCAACGCTCAAGCCGTATACGAATACTTACTCAGCGGGGATTGGAATCACAATTCCCAAGGAGAACACGCCATCCGCTGCTTTCATCGTGAGCTCGCCATGATATTTACGCGTCTGCCATGCAATCGAGCGCGTGCCCAGTCCATGATTCGCTTTATCGGATTTGGTGGTCACTGGCATACCGTTTTTGAAAATTGGAGCTCGCGCAGCGTCGTAATAGTTCTCCTCGTGAATCACCAGAAGACCTCCATCGCGCTGAACGGACAGATTCACGACGCGTTTGCCGGCATCCTCAATCTGTTGTGCGCTTTCCAGCGCATTATCCAGAATGTTGCCGAACAGCGAATAGAGATCGGAGCGTTCCATAAAGTCCAGCGAGCGCCCATCTGCCATGCAGGTGAAAACAATCCCATGCCGGGAGCAGTACAGCCCTTTTTCCGTCAGTAGCACGTCCAACGAATCATTGCCGGTATGGAACATGGAATCATAGATGCGAATATTGTTTTCGACTTCACGAATCATCTCGGGCGTGGGCATACGCCCGTCATCAGCATATAGAGAGCCGACCAGCTTGCGGATGTCATGGCAGCGAATATTAATCTGCTCTATGTTCTCCTTGGCCATTTCATAATGTTGTGTCTTCAACCGGTCGGCCTGCTGCATTGCAATCAAATCGCTGCGCAGTTGATCATTGGTGGAAGCGAGCAGCACCAGCGTGAGCATCAGTGTCATGCATAGCGAATCGTAGAGGAAACCTACTGTCTGCACTTCCATCGGCTTGCGTTGCACAAATACCATGCTGAACACCACCATGAGCATCATGGCAGCCACACATGCCACCACCCATCCATATCGGGCGCGAATCTTGTGCTCATCAATGGATACTCGGCGACCGATAAACGCGTAAATCACCAGGCACATCAACGCGAACATCACGATATGCACCACGGTGTAGTTGAGGTGTGGCGCAAAACGAGGCCTTTCGCTGTTTGGTGTGGGTGGGTCTGTCAGGTGGTGACGGTGCTGAGGTCGAGTTTGCCGCAGGTCAGGTAGATCATGGTGCTGAAGTAGCCCATGTTCTTGAATCCGCGGGCTCGGGTCTTGACGTTCTGGATGACGCTGTTGAGTCCTTCGAGGATCGCGTTGGTGTAGGGGTGGTCGAAGTAGGCGAGGATGTCCCGCCAGTGGCGGCGTATCTGGCGGGCGAACTCTTCATGGTTCGACCGGGAGCGCGTCTCCACGAGCACAGAC
>NZ_JGZN01000013.1 GCF_000741715.1 Bifidobacterium saguini DSM 23967
TGAAGAGTTCGCCCGCCAGATACGCCGCCACTGGCGGACATCCTCGCCTACTTCGACCACCCCTACACCAACGCGATCCTCGAAGGACTCAACAGCGTCATCCAGAACGTCAAGACCCGAGCCCGCGGATTCAAGAACATGGGCTACTTCAGCACCATGATCTACCTGACCTGCGGCAAACTCGACCTCAGCACCGTCACCACCTGACAGACCCACCCACACCAAACAGCGAAAGGCCGAAAAAGTATATAGCAAACGTTGTCATAATTACACTCGGCATGTCTATAGTTCGGGAGAAAAATCACAATAGCCCCCATCAGTCATACGAATAAATTCATGCAATTGCAGTATTTTGTAGATAATCGCCACATATATGCCCCACTTCATTTCTGCGCATTTGTCTTGCATACGTATGCGGAGCCATTTATTGAAGATCAATAATCACATAAGGAAGAGCACAATGAAAAGAATTGCACATCGCAATTCATCATCACAAAGTTGCAAGCGTTGTCAATCACGTTCTTAGTATCTGCCGCCACGGTTTATACATCATCGTCAGCCTCTCTGCAGCCGTCTGACGCACTTATGAACCATGCATGATATCGTTGTCACAGCAATGATGGCATAGTGCAAACATGACAAACTCGCACAGGCGAGCAAAATGGCGAAGGCGGTTCCAATGACCAAGGCAAGCATTCAGGCGGTGGCTCGCGAAGCTGGCGTCTCCGTATCCACCGTGTCCCGCACTTTTGCCAAACCGGATCTGGTGCTTCCTGAAACCCGCGACAAGGTGATGGCCGCTGCCGAAAAGTTGGATTATTCGGTCTCCCGCTCGGCAGCCGCTCTGAAATCCGGGCAGTCATTCCGCATCGCGCTGCTGGCAAGCGAAACCATCACCACATGGTTCAATGCCAATATTTTCGCCGGCCTTGACTCGGTGCTTCGCCCGGCCGGTTACGACACCGTGCCCTACCCGATGCGCAATGCGGGCGAGCGCCAAGCGTTCTTCGAGGATTTGCCAGTGCGCCGCAATGCCGACGCCGTGGTGGTCAGCTCCTTCAACATCGAGCCTGCCGAGGTCGAACGGCTCAAGCACATGCACGTGCCGATCATCGGCATCAACATTCCTTCCAATGAAGGATTCGATGCCGGCGTCAGCATCGACGACCGCGCAGCCACCCGCTCCGCCATCGAACATCTCATCGCCCTCGGTCATCGTCATATCGCCTTTGCGGGCGGCGAAACCATCGTGACCAGCATGAAATACAGCGCTGAGGCGCGCCTGCAAGGTCTGCTGGATGCCGCTGCAGCGCATCCGGACGTCACGGTGACGCATCTACAGGTACCGCGCAACGAGATGGAAGCCAGCGCTGTATTGAACGCAGTACTTACCGCTCCGGCCGACGTGACCGCATTCTGCTTTGAGGACGATCAGATGGCGCTGCCAGCGCTGTTCCGTTTGCGCCAGTACGGCCGCCGCATACCTCAGGATGTTTCCATCATCGGCTTTGACGATTTGGATATGGCACAGGACGTGGGACTGACCACATTGCATCAGAACCCATTCGCAATGGGTGCCACCGCAGCCCAGATGGCGCTGGATGCGATTGCCGGCAAGTCTATCGAGCCGGCGTTCCAGAAGCCGGATGCTCCGTTGATGCTGCGTGAGACCACTGCTCCGCCGCGCGCGTAATCATATAAACAATCATTGCTTTGACTACGTTGCCATGCAACGCGCTGCAATCATTAATTTCTTTTTTGTACATATTCATGATATCGTTGTCATGGCATAGCAATGAAGCGCACACGCACTCACCCATACATCCGCAGCAATGTGCAAAAGGAGCCCATTATGACCGCCAACAACCTTAATGACGACTGGTGGAAGCAGGCAGTCGTCTACCAGATCTACCCGCGCAGCTTTAAGGACGTCAACGGCGACGGCCTCGGCGACATCGCCGGCGTCACCGAAAAGATGGACTACCTCCAGCACCTCGGCGTAGACGCCATCTGGCTTTCCCCGTTCTACCCATCCGATCTGGCCGACGGCGGCTACGACGTGATCGACTACCGCAACGTCGACCCACGCCTTGGCACTATGGCTGATTTCGACGAAATGGCCAAAACCGCGCACGCAGCCGGCATCAAGGTCATTGTTGACATCGTGCCGAACCACACTTCAGACAAGCACGTCTTCTTCCAGGAAGCATTGGCCAGCAAGCCTGGTTCCCCTGCACGAGACCGCTATATCTTCCGCGAAGGCCGCGGGACGCACGGCGAATTGCCGCCGAACGATTGGCAATCCTTCTTTGGCGGGCCGGCCTGGGCTCGCGTGGCGGACGGCCAGTGGTACCTGCACCTGTTCGACAAGGCCCAGCCTGACGTGAACTGGAAGAATCCGGACATCCACGAGGAATTCAAGAAAACGCTGCGCTTCTGGTCCGACCACGGCACGGATGGTTTCCGCATCGATGTGGCTCACGGCCTGGCCAAGGACCTTGAGTCCAAACCGCTCGAGGAGCTCGGTCGCGAATACAACGTAGTCGGCGTGCTTTGCCACGACTTCTCCCACCCGCTGTTCGACCGCCGCGAAGTGCATGACATCTACCGCGAGTGGCGCCAGGTCTTCAACGAATACAATCCGCCGCGTTTCGCCGTGGCCGAGGCCTGGGTGGTGCCCGAGCATCAGCACCTGTATGCCTCGATGGACGAGCTGGGCCAGTCCTTCAACTTCGATTTCGCCGAGGCCAACTGGTTCGCCGACGAGTTCCGCGAGGCCATCGCCTCCGGCCTCAAGGCCGCCGCCGAAACCAATGGCTCCACCACCACGTGGGTGATGAACAACCACGATGTGCCGCGTAGCCCCTCCCGCTATGGTCTGCCGCAAGTCAAGGGCGCGCCATATCACCAGCTGCCGCACGACTGGCTGCTGCGCAACGGTGCAACGTACCCGGAGAACCGCGAACTGGGTACCCGCCGTGCACGCGCCGCCGCACTAATGGAGCTCGGACTGCCCGGTGCCGCTTACGTGTACCAGGGCGAGGAGCTCGGCCTGTTCGAAGTGGCCGATATTCCGTGGGATCACTTGGAGGACCCAACTGCTTTCCACACCAATCAGGCCACGATGGATAAGGGGCGTGATGGCTGCCGCGTGCCGTTGCCGTGGACCGCATCCGACGAGCCGAAGCTCGCTGATTTCAGTCTGCCTAAGCCGGCCGATGACGGTACCGGAGAGAATCATGTGCCGCTGTGTGCAGCAGGCCAGTTCGGCACAGGGGCATCGTTCGGCTTCTCCCCTGCCGTCTATGCCGATGGTAGAACACCGGCAGCCGATCCACATCTGCCGCAACCGCTGTGGTTTAAGGATTATTGCGCTGACGTAGAGCAAGCCGATCCCGATTCGATGTACACCTTGTACCGCACCGCTCTGGAGATTCGCCAGCAGCAGCTGACCGCCACGCGCGATACGACTGCGACCCAAGTTGACATGGGCGATGACGCAGTGGCTTACACGCGCCGCGCAACCGAAGGCCGCACATTCACCTCGGTGACGAACTTCGGCGCGACTCCGCTGGCTCTGCCCGAGGGTGACGTAGTGCTCACCTCTGCCCCGCTCACCGCCGACGGCAAGCTCCCAACCGACACCTCCGCCTGGATTATTCGCTAGGCAAGTGGCGTGCCACGCCAGCGCAAAAATAGCTGAAATACGTTGACGTGGCACGGCCTCCGATGAGGGTCCAACGCACAACGGCTAAAACCGTTGCCACATCAGCGCAAATAATCGTTTGATGTGCTGATGTGGCAAAGCAGCGTGCCACGTCAGCGTGAGAATAGTCAAAATGCACTGTTGTGGCACGTGGCACACGCCACAACAAACTAAGGCCGCCAACCCGAATCATCGGGCGGCGGCCTTTGTTATTGGCGATGCTCAACCTCCTGCACGAAACGGTCGAAATCAGAGAGCTGCGCATCATTGAACTTATGGAACTCCGCACGAATCCTTTAATGATGTACTCGCGCAGCGTTTTTGTGGCCCATTGGCGGAAACGCGTGGCCTTCATACTGTTGACGCGATAACCGACTGCGATAATGGCGTCGAGGTTATAGAACACTACCTCTCTGCGGACCTTGCGACTGCCTTCCTGACGAACTATTTCCATTTTGGAAATAGTTGCGTCTTCATCTAACTCACCTTCTTCGTAAATATGAGATAGATGTTTTGAGATATTAGGCACATTGACATCAAACAGCTCTGCCATAGCCTTTTGCGTCAACCAGAATGTCTCGTCTTCGTACCGAACTTGAACCGGCACGTTGCGATCACCATCCTGATAGAGAACGACGTTGGCCTCTACTTCGGAGTTCAAACTCTCCGAATCATTCTTCTCGCTCATGATGCACATCCCCTTTCGAAAGAAAATCCGTTTCCTGTTCCAGTTCGCGAAGCACGTCAGCAGGGTCTTTGCCGAAGAATCGGCACAGCGAAGCGAATTCCAGCAATGTTGGGGTGCCATTTCTCTGCCGAAGAATGTCAATGACGCGACTATGCGTCATATTCGTACCGGCACCAATCCGGCGATACGACGGAGCATCGTCCGACTCCTCACGAAGTCGCGCGAAATACTCTGCCGTCAGTCGTTCCAGTTCGCTCCATTGCCTGCCCTTAACTGCCATGCATCTAGACTACAGTAAAGGTTGAATATTCTTCCATAGGCGAAATGAGCGAGGAGCATGCAAAATAAACCAGCATACGTAAAGGCCGCCAACCCGAATCATCGGGCGGCGGCCTTTGTTATGCGTTTTATGCAGACCTAACTCTCTTAGTCATCAGTCGCTTGTGGCGACGGATCGCTTCAATAAAGAGGTCTGAAAGAGCGGGCTCTAACCAGCGAAGCTCACTGAACCTGGGCGCGAGCGATCTTGCCGGTGAAGGAGTTGGCTTCGTCGGCATCCTTGACGCCATCCTTGTTCCAGGAGAACATGGCGCGCAGCTTCGGGCCAACGGTCTCGATGCGCTCGTTGGAGTACTTCTCCTGCAGCTCCTTGAAGTGCGGAGCGCCGGCATCCTGATCGTCGATGAACTCCTTGGCGAAGGAGCCGTCCTGGATGCGCTGCAGGTGGTATTCCATGCGCTTGCGGCAGTCCTCGTTGATCACGGTGTTGGTGTAGTCGCCGTACTGAGCGGTGTCGGAGCAGGACCAACGAGCCTTGTTCAGACCACCCTCGTTCATCAGGTCGACGAGCATCTTCAGCTCGTGGCAGACCTCGAAGTAAGCAATCTCCGGCTGGTAGCCAGCGTCGGTCAGGACCTCGAAGCCCATCTCGACGAGCTTGTTCACGCCACCCATGAGCACGTTCTGCTCGCCGAAGAGATCGGTCTCGGTCTCCTCCTTGAAGGTGGTCTTGATGGCGCCTGCGCGCAGAGCACCCAGAGCCTTGGCGTAAGCCAGGGTGATGTCCCAGCCGTCACCGCGCGGATCCTGCTCGACGGCCACCACGACCGGCACGCCACGGCCAGCAGCGTACTCACGACGCACAATGTGGCCCGGGCCCTTCGGAGCGACCATGAAGACCGGGTGATCCTCAGACGGCTTAATGTAGCCGTAGTGGATGTTGAAGCCGTGAGCGAAAGCGACGGCAGCGCCCGGCTTAATGTTCGGCTCGATGTCGTCCTTCCAGATGTTGCGCTGGTACTGGTCAGGAGCCAGAATCATGATGACGTCAGCCTCAGCAGCGGCCTCCGGCACGGACTTGACCTCGAGGCCCTGCTCCTTGGCAAACTCAACGGACTTGGAAGTCGGGCGCAGGCCGACGACCACGTCAACGCCGGAGTCACGCAGGTTCAGCGCGTGAGCGTGGCCCTGGGAACCGTAGCCGATGATGGCAACCTTCTTGCCTTCGAGCACAGAGAGATCACCGTCGTTTTCATACCAAATTTGTGCAGCCATTAAAGCACTCCTTGTAAAGCTTGCGTACCGGCATTCTTGCCGACACACGGTGTTGTTGGTTGCGCATGATGTGCGCGTTTGGGGCGTTCGGGGGTAACCGAACTATCTCAAGCGTGGCGGGTGTCGCCTTGTGAGCGCGACCCGGAAACTGAGCTCTATCCTATCGAGAAGCCGGCCTGCGCTTGGCTCCCGTCCACAACGTGAGCCAGTTCACTCTTCGACTTTTGCGCGCATTTGGACATTTTCTCAGTATTTGGCAGAAAATACACCGCAGCGAATCATTCTCAATAACCATCGCGCGCGGAAATGCACAAAAAATCCCCGCACACTTGAGCAAACAAGCAAAAGTGTGCGGGGATATAACTAATCAGCTAATCTCACTGAACCTGGGTACGAGCGATCTTGCCGTTGAAGGACTCAGTCTCGTCCTTGTCCTTGGCAGCGTCGTTGTTCCAGGAGAACATAGCGCGCAGCTTCGGACCAACGGTCTCGAGGTGCGGGTGAGAGTACTCTTCCTGCAGCTTCTTGAACTTCGGAGCGCCGGCAGCCTGGTCATCCATGAACTCCTTGGCGAAGGAGCCATCCTGAATGCGCTTGAGCTGGTATTCCATGCGCTTCTTGGTCTCCTCGGTGATAACCGTGGAGGTGTAGTCGCCGTACTGAGCGGTGTCAGAGCAGGACCAACGAGCCTTGTTCAGACCACCCTCGTTAGCGAGGTCGACCAGCATCTTCAGCTCGTGGAACACCTCGAAGTAAGCGATCTCCGGCTGGTAGCCAGCCTCGGTCAGCACGTCGAAGCCCATGTCGCACAGGTGGTTGATGCCGCCCATGAGGACGTCCTGCTCGCCGAACAGATCGGTCTCGGTCTCCTCGGTGAAGGTGGTCTTGATGGCACCTGCACGCAGAGCGCCCAGAGCCTTGGCGTAAGCCAGGCACAGCGGCCAGGTCTTGCCATCCGGATCCTGCTCGACAGCGACGACGACCGGGACGCCACGGCCAGCGGCGTACTCACGACGAACGATGTGGCCCGGGCCCTTCGGAGCGACCATGAAGACCGGGTGATCCTCAGACGGCTTGATGTAGCCGTAATGAATGTTGAAGCCGTGAGCGAAGGCCAGAGCAGCGCCCGGCTTCAGGTTCGGCTCAACGTCTTCCTTGTAAACCTTGGCCTGGTACTGATCAGGCAGAAGGATCATAACAACGTCAGCCTCAGCGACGGCTTCCGGGACGGACTTGACTTCCAGGCCCTGCTCCTTGGCGAACTCAACGGACTTGGAGGTAGGACGCAGGCCGACGACCACGTCGACACCGGAGTCACGCAGGTTCAGTGCATGTGCGTGGCCCTGAGAGCCGTAGCCCAGGATGGCGACCTTCTTGCCATCGAACACGGACAGATCGGCGTCCTTCTCGTACCAGATAGTTGCTGCCATTTTGGCGCTCCTTTATATCTATTGTTTATTTATGGGGTGAGTATTGATTACTGCTTCTGCTTGTGCAGAAAACTTCTGTGGTTTTCCTTGTGGGCTTTTCCGATATGCAGGTTTAGTCCTGTTCGTTCGGGAAAGTCCGCAAGGGGTTCACGTTGTGACCCTTAAATTTTTCACGTTGTGAACCGAAATTTTTAGTTATAAATTTGGGTGGATTTGGGTGGATTTCACTTGGTGAAATCAACGTCTGTGCGGAGCCGTTAAGCAAACAGTCCAGTGGACTGTTTGTAGGCGACGCCTGAGAGAGGCGATAGCCGAACGAAGGTCGATCGGCAGCCGTTGACTTTACTTTGTAAAGTCAACGTCCTTAGTTTCACGGCACGTCAGCACGGCAACCAGGCAGCACACGGCCATCACGCCGAGGTAGAGGCCCACGGAGTGCACGCCCCAGTTGTGGGACAGCCAGGTGGCGATGGTCGGCACGAAGGCGGCGCCAACGATGGCGGCCAGGTTGTAGCCGATGCCAGAGCCGGAGTAGCGCACATTGGCATCGAACAGCTCAGGCAGGAAGGCACCAATCGGACCGAAGGCAATGCCCATCAGCGCGAAGCCGATGCACAGGAAGGCCATGTTGGCGGCGAAGTTCTTCTGGCCCACGAGCTGGCCGTCCAGCAGGAACGGGAAGAGCAGGGCGAAGACCACGAGTGCGCAGGAGGAGAAGGTAAGCACGCGGCGGCGGCCGATCTTATCCGCGTAGAGGCAGGAAAGCACGATGAACAAGGCGAACACGCAGATGGAGATCATGAGCATGAGCAGGTATTCCTGGTTGGTGAAGCCCAGGTTGCCGCCGCCGTTCGCGGTATCCTTGGTGCCCCATGCGAGGGACCAGGTAGCAAGCGTGTAGAACAGCGTGTAGGTCACAGCCACAAGGAAGGTGGCCTGCAGCACCTGACGCCAAGACTTGCGGAAGACCTCGGCCAGCGGGGACTTCACAACCTTCTTCTGCTCCTGAGCCATACGGAAGATTGGGGTCTCCTCCATGTGAACACGAACCACAAGGCCAACGATCACCAGCACTGCGGAGAGCAGGAACGGCACGCGCCATCCCCAAGACAGCATTGCATCCTGGTCATTGAAGGATTCGAGTACGAAGTAGGTGCCGTTGGACAGGAAGAAGCCAATCGGCGCACCGAGCTCCGGGAAGGAACCGTAAAGCGCGCGCTTGTTTTCCGGCGCGTTCTCGGTGGCCACCAGGGCAGCACCGGACCATTCGCCGCCCAGGCCAATGCCCTGCACAAAACGCAGCAGGCACAGCACGGCAACCGCAAAGACGCCAGCCTGTTCATAGGTAGGCAGGCAGCCGATGAGGAAGGTGCCCACACCCATAGTCATCAGGGAGACGACCAGCGTGGTCTTGCGGCCCATGCGATCGCCAAAGTGACCGAAGACCAGCGAGCCGAGCGGGCGGGCGATGAACGCGATGGCGAAGGTCAGCAGACTCATCAGCAGGGCCACGGTCGGGTTGGCCTTGTCGGAGAAGAAGATGTGCGGGAAGTAGTTTGCCGCGGCAGTACCGTAGGCGTAGAAATCATAGAATTCGATGGCGGTGCCGACCATTGATGCCGCGATCACGGTTTTGACCGAATCGCGAACCATAGCGGCGGCTTTACCGGCTGCTGCGCTTGCCGCGCCGGCAGCCTGTTCCAGACCGTTCTCTTCGAGAGCTGCAGTCATTATTACTCCTGTTGGTTCTCGCCCTGCGCTGACCCAACTTGCGAGGGCGACTGTTCCGCAGTGTTTCACGAACTGTTTCACACTGCATTACGTATATGTTGTCTTGCTTGTTACTGCTTGCTATCCACCGCTGTTACCGTCTGCGGGGTTTGCCGTAAGCCTTGTGAGCGCAACAAAAAAGCCCCGCATCATGCAGGGCCTTACCGATTGTGTCAGCTTGATTGGCCCTGCCTTCGTTGACGGGGCTTCAAGCATCATGCCGAATTAGTCCGCCAGCGAAGACGGGCTAATAATTCGTGCGGATACAAACGCAGAAGCATTGAATCCAGTCATCGCGTGGCCTCCTTTCGGTATTGAGCGGGTCCGTTTGACCCGAACTGGAAAGCTAAGATAGGTTCGCTCCGCTCGCCAATCTAGCAAAGGTTCACATTGTGGACAGAGCGGATGGGCCTACCGCGTGGTTTCACCAGCGATGAACGATACCGGCACTATCTGCCCGAGCTGCACAGGGTCATCAGCGCCGCTCTGGCCAGCACTCTCGGATTGCGAGCCACGGCTCGGCTTATTCTCGGCTTCAATCTGCCGGTCCATCTGCTCAGCCAGCGCAGCAGCAATCGCGGGGAAATCCTGACGCACCATAGTCAGTCGCTTGCCTGCCAGTTCGGCAGCCATAGTGCCGTCATACGCGATAATCTGCAAATCAGTAGGCACTTGGATGCCTCGGCGTCCGGCTTCCTGCAAAGCCATTGCTGCAACCACATCTGAGCCGACGATGGCATCCACGTCAGGGTAGCGCTCGAAAATCGCGGTGGCGGTGGCTTCGTGAGCCACTACATCCGTAACAGCTCCGGCTTCCACATAATCGCAAGCAATGCCGGCATCAGCCAGCATATGTTCCACCGTCAGGTGATAGCGAACCGTGGGGAACGTGGTGCCTTCAGTAAACTGCGAGCGCGGGCCGCCGACGAGCACTACGTGGCGTGCGCCTGAGTCAATCAGCTGGCGTGCGATGGCGCGGCCTCCAGCTTCATGATCGGACCGCACGGAAGGTACTCCTTCTCCCAGAATGCGGTCGAATGCCACGATCGGGCGACGGATGGAGGTCCAATAGTCAGGCTGATGCTCAGTGTGAGCGGTCATGATGATGCCGTCCATCATGTGACGCTGCAGCATGTTCACGTATTCGCTCTCACCGGTGGCAGCATCGGCAGTAGAGCACAGCAGGGTTTTGAGTCCGCGGCCGGCAAATTCGCGCTGCAAATGAGCGGTGAGCGCAGCGAAGAATGGATGGAGAATGGTGGGCACGATAACGCCGATAGTGTTCGTGCGATTGCGATACAGGTTACGAGCCAGTTCGTTGGGAATGTAGTTGAGTGACTGCATTGCCGCTTCGACCTTGGCACGCATATCATCCGAAACGTAGCCGGTTTTATTGACCACCAACGAAACAGTGCTAACAGATACACCAGCTTCCTTAGCCACGTCGCGCATGCCAACCATACTTCGCCTCCATCGGTTCGGTCTTCTTCCCCATCACTACCAGCGTCACGCTGCAACCTAGTGTACTCGAACCGGTTTTATTCCGCGGCTAGCACAAAACAAAAAATGCGCCCCACGAAGGAGCGCATTCTGTAGAAAAACGTATTCGCGTTATTCCTTGGTTTCCTCGATTTGTTCGCCTCCAATCAGCGTCACGATGCCAGCAAGCAGCACCATGACGATACCGGCCGGGAACAGCAGGTAATAGCCGAAGGAATGAGCGAACGCGTTCACCAGCACCGCACCAATAATGGCGGCCAGTGCGAGACCTGCGGAGTTGGCGAGCGCATAGACACCAAGATCATGGCCAGCGTTGCGCGGATCGGGCAGTGCATCCATCACCAGTTCGAGGCCAAGTGCATCGTAAATGCCGAACGCGAATCCGGAGATGAGCGCGAATAGAATCATGCCGTTTTCGCGCGCGGCGCCGGTAGACCAAACGCCCAGACCCCAAGCGACGCCAAGCCCCACCGCGTATGTCAGGCAGGAGGCAGCCACCACAACGGACGTGCGGATGCCACGGGATTCAATAGTCTCCGAAATAGGTGCCGCAGACCATGATGCCAATGCGGCACCGATCAGTGTGGCGATGGCCATAGCGGAAATCAGGAATCCAGCCGGAATGGTCAGCGGCGCTGAAGTGAGCTGCACAGCCTTGCCATACACCCAGAAGCGCACAAGATACCACAGGAATACACTGGTCAGGCCAACGCCAGTCATCATGCATGCGCGGGCGGTGAATACGCGGGCGAACGCAGGCGCACCAGTAGGCGGGCGCAACTGATCAAGTACCTGACTGCTATCAAAACGTTGGCGCGGCAGCTCGGTGCTGGATGGCTCGCGAGGCAGGATCAGTGCGGCAGCAATACCGGAGAGCGCAAACATCACAGCGACGTATACGAATGGCGCATAGGAGTCGAACATCACACCGAACGCACCCATCAGCACGCCAAGCGCTTGAGCAAGCATCACACCGATGCCATGCCAACGTTCGACGCGCGGGCGGAACTTGTCTGGCACGCGTTCGCTGATGGCACTGGCCAGCGGCGAAGACAGCATCGCATACGCAAACTGCATCAGTATCCAGAAGAAGCACATGACTACGATGCTGGTATCTTGCCCCAGAATCAGAGTCAGCAAAGCGCACAGGATGCCGCCGCCGATCATCCACGGCGTACGGCGTCCAAACGGGGTGCGCGTGCGGTCAGACAGTGCGGAGACCAACGGAGTTAGCAGAGCGGCAGCCACTACGCCGACGATGACCAGCACAGCCAGCGGCATGGCAAGTTCAGTGGCCACCGGGAACGGGCGGCCGGTCACCGGATTAATGGTGACTTGCAGAGCAGTGGTGTCATAGTGGAAAAGTCGTGCCACAGCGTTGGGCAGGGCCACAGTGTTCAGCGCCACCCAAGGAGCGCCCACCAGAATAGACGCGGCGAAGAAGCCCCAGTTAAGGCGGCTGACCTTACGCGCATCCGGCTTTTCCCCATTGGCGGCCACCATTGGGTCGCGCATATCGAGGTAGGCGGAAGACATGTCTGGAGCGGGGGCGTCCACACTGGCGGCAGCAGCGACTGCAGTGGCAGTGCTGGCTGCGGCCAAGCGCACGGCTTGCGCTTCAGGTTGATCAGCGGAGGCTTCCGGTGGGCGGCGACGGTTTTTGACCGCCAATCGAGCCACGGCGGCTTTATCTTCAGGACTCAGCGCCTTATCCAAATCGGGGCGATCATCGATGCCCGGGCGCACATATGGTTCCAGCATGGTTCGCTCTTTTCTCTTCCCTGTACTCTCACGTTCTCCCGCACAATCATGCGCAGCCATACGCTATACACAGCCACGCAATCCAGCGCAATGCAAAACCGCCCGCACGCACTGGCTTCAGTGCACTGCGGGCGGATTACTTTCCATGTGTTTAGTGTACGCCGGACCTACCCCGCTCATACATCGCCATGATGATGCAGCGGGCTCGGTTGCAACGATGACAAAAAATCGGCCCGCTCACTCACCTTTTGGGTGAACTTGAGCGGGCCGATCGCTTAGGGAATTCTTCGAGAGAAGTTTCGCTTGTTGGGCAGCGGGTTACTTGATGCCCTTGATCTGCATGATGAGGAAGGCTGCGATGAGCACCACCACGATGCAGACCGGGAACACCAGGCCATAGTTGCCACCGGTGGCCATAACCACACCGGAGGTGAGCAGGGAGCCCAGCACGGTGGAGAGGGTGTTGGCCATGTTGAGCACGCCCAGATCCTTACCAGCTTCCTTCGGGTTCGGCAGGATGGAGACGTTCAGAGCCTGGTCGATGGCGTTGTAGACGCCGTAGCCGAAGCCGGCGATGGCGGCGAACAGGTACATGCCCCATGCGTTGTGGAAGATCCACGGCATTGCAGCACCGATGGCGAACAGCACGCTAGCGCCGGCAACCGGAATCTTACGCATGCCGAGCTTGTCGGAGATCGGGCCGGAGACGAGGGCTGCGATCAGGGAGACAACCATCGTGATCACGGACATGGTGGCGATGACGCCAGCCGCTGCGGTCTTGAGCTGGTCAGCGTTGTAGCCGGAGTCGGAGAAGGTGTAGTACTTGACCACGTAGAGCAGGTAGCCGTTGATCATCTGGTAGCCGGCGACCATCATCATGCGGCCGAACAGTGCGTAGTAGAAGTTGCGAGCACCCTTGCCGTGCGGCGGGATGAAGGCCTTGAGCACCATGCCCAGGCTGACCGGCTCGCGCTCTTCGTCCACGTTGGAGGGTTCGCGAGGCCAAATGCCAACCACGATGATGCCGACGAGGGCGAAGCCGAGGGCGCCAACAGTGAAGCCGAGGTCAATATTGCTGATGAGCAGGGAACCGACCAGGGAGCCAGCGGTCTGGCCGAGCACGCCGCCTGCACCCATGAAGGAGGAGACGGAGCCACGGAACTTATCCGGCACACGGTCGGACAGGGTGGCGACGAACGGAGCGTTCATCCAGTTGTAGAACAGCTGCATGCCGCACCACAGCAGGAGGATGAGCGGCAACGACTTGGTGACGAGCAGGCCGGCTACGCAGGCGCCGCACAGGATGCCGCCGCTGATAATCCACAGCGTGCGCTTGCCCCAGCGGGAGCGGGTGAGGTCGGAGAAGGTGCCGAAGATGATGTTGGCGAACAGGGCCACCACGGAGCCAACGGAGTTGATGGTGCCGATGAAGGCTTCACGCTGACCGGGGCGATCTGATCCACGAGCTGCGGCACGAGGATGGAGGACAGTGACACCCACACGATGCCGGTGATGATAAGGCTGATGGTGAAGCCTGCGCCGAGGCGGAACACGTCCAGGACGGACGGGCGACGACCGTAGCTGTCGAGCTCGTTACTGTTGACTGCTGGTGCGGCTTCAGCGTTTGGCGCCGCTGCAGTTTCGATGGTGTTTTCCATGATTCTCTTCCCTGTGCTGTTGGGTTACATGACTCTTCGATGACGTCTGTAGTTATGCGGATCGTGGAAGGCGGCAACCGTGGTGCGAACTGTGGTGTTTCCGACATTGAGACTTGCGATGTCCCTGACTGTCGATGTCTCTTGCGGCAACTCCTGCGTTGACTCGTGTGTCGTCTGCTTCGAACCGGTTCGATAATACCGCGAAGTCAATCGTTTGACCTAATTGATTCGGCGTGTCGAACCGGTTCGAGATATTTTCTTTCATTCTCCTGTGCTTTTTGCGCGAAAAACGCGCAAAACAGCCCATTTCCGCACCCTAAACGCACGTTCTGCGCGACAAGTGCGATTAGGAAAGCACTACTACCGGCGGATTGCCCAGCAGATCGTCAGTGCGATGCTCGCCAGCGGAATCAGTCCAGATCAAAGAGGCGACCGGCTCGGTGTTATCCACGCCGAGGCCGCGGCCGGGCTCGAAGGTGAGCGCAGCAGCAGAGGCACCATCGGCGGCAGTCCAACGGAAGGTAATGGACTTGTCTCCGTCAACCTCATAGCTGAACTCGCCATCGAACGCGGGCAGTTCGTTGCGGAACTTGGCCAATGCGTTGAGCGCCTTGACCACCGGACGGGCGAGGTTTTCGTCAACCTCAGCCTTGGAGTAGTAGTGGCGGTTGATATCGCGACCGTTGTTGGTCTTGCGTAGCAGCTCCATATCGTTCTTGCCTGCGAGCGCGCCCACGTAGTAGACCTGCGGTACGCCCGGCAGGAAGAACTGCACAGCACGAGCGGCAATGTAGTGCTGATCGTTGCAGCCGAGGGCGGAGTAATACGTGCTGTTGACCTGGTAAAGATCAAGGTTCGATGCGGCGGCACCGGTGGCGGCCTGGGATTCGCCGTGGGTGTTGGCGTGGATGGTGTTGACCAGGTTGTCCACATCCTCATCCGGCACGAGGCCCTTCAGGGAGCGGTCGAGCTGGTCGGAGCCGATGTCGATCACGCCGATGCCGTCGTGCGTATCGAGCACAGTGACGGCATTGTTCGGGCGGATCTCGGTCCAGTGCGCCACCGGCTCAACATGGCCTGTGAATAGGGAGTGCAGAAGCAGCGGCGGCAGCGCGAAGTCGTAGACGCGGTCCACCTTGGAGGCGATCTCGACCTGCTTCTTGTAGTAGGAGTGCACCTCGATGAGGATTTCGAGACCGCGCTTCATGCCCTCCTCGCGCAGACGGGAGATGAGCTTGAAGGTCTTCGGGGTCATGAAGCAGCTGGTGCCGGCTTCCTTGGCGCCGTAGCCGACCGCGTCGAGACGGATGTAGCTGACGTGGCTGGCGGCCATCTGATCGAAGATGGACATCAGGTATTCCCAACCCTTATCGGAGTCGGTATCAATATCCACCTGCTGCGGGGTGAAGCTGACCCACACCAGGCGGGTCTTGCCAGCGAACTTATAGTGGGTGAACGGCAGGCCCGGGCGCGGGCGGTAGATGCCGGCCAGGTCTTCCTCGGTGGCGCCGTTCGGGAACACGGAGCTCATGGTGAGGAACATCGGGTAGTACTCGGATTCCTCACCCTTGGCGAGCACGTCCTGGAACTGGGCGGATTCCCAGCTCATATGGTTCACAATGGCATCCACCATGATGTTGTGGGTCTTGGAGAGCTCGGCCACGTCATCCCATGAGCCGAGGCGAGAGTCCACCTTGGTGTGGTCAATCGGGTCGAAGCCGGCGTCCGCGCCATCGAACGGGGTGAAGAATGGCAGGATGTGCACGCCGTCGTAAATGCCATCGAAGCGCGTGCGCAGGATGTCGGTCATGCTGGCGATGGTGCCGTCGCCGAGACGATCTGCATAGGTGATGAGTTGAACTTTGTTCTTCACTGCAACTCCTGTGTTGTATCGGGGTGCGCTGCTTCGCATGAATGCGCACCTTCTGTATCGAACCGGTTCGATATTAGCGGCGCAGTAAATCGTTCACCAACACAGCCGGCGTGTCGAACCGGTTCGACATAAAGTTCAAGTCCCCTCCGATAAATTCCTGCAACACAAGAAAAACCAATGAAAAAGCCCGTCCGCTGTGCGGTTCACATAGCGAACAGGCTTCAGTCAGTCAACGCTTGTCTCAGTGCACAAGGCTGCCAACGAGCCAGCCAAGCGTCACACAGATAATCGGCACCACGATAGTCGCAATCAAATAGAACGTAGCCATGCCGAAGTGCCGGTTGCGGAACAGTGAAACCATCTCATTAATCGCCGTGGAGAACGTGGAAAAACCACCAAGGAAACCGGTCACGAACAGCAGATACGTGGATTCCGGCACCACTTGCTGAGCATAGGCGGCGGCAGCCAAACCAGCGCAGAACGTAGCAATCACATTGATAACAAAGGTTGAAAGCGGAAATAGTCGCTTCCACATTTCCTGAATCGACGTATTCAGCACAAAGCGGGCGGTAGCACCGAGACCACCGCAGAGGCATACCAGCACGAAAGTCATCAGTGAGCCTCCCCCGTGGTCAGATTTCCGGTAAGAGGAATCTCATCGGTAATGGGATCCGGTTCAAACGATGGCTCGGTGGGCGGCGCTACCGAAGTTGCCTGGGCTGCTGCCGGAGCATCCACCTCTCCGGGCACAACATTCACGGAAGCAGCAGTCGTAGATTCATCAGCCGAAGCATCCGAGCCGGTTGCACTAAGCAGTACAGTCTCGCCAACGGTCACATGGCGGCCGGAACCTCCACGCGCCTGCTGCCGCTGCAATGCTTCAGCAGCAATCCGCCCAGCTTTGCGCGTGGTCAGTACCAAACCGAGCTTGGCACCAGCAGCGGCCATGATAAGGCCACCGGCAAAGCTGAACAGCAGATAGAACACCGCGCCAAGCGTATGACTGACCTGCAGTGATGTCAGCTCCTCTATCGCCAAAGCAGACAACGTGGAGAAACCGCCGCACATGCCCATGCCAAAGCCCTTGGATGTGAGCTGACGAGTACGTTTGCGAATCCACGATGCCTGGGAAAGATACGAGCTGAGGCATGCGAAGATGAAGCATGCGAACATGTTCGCAATGAACGTGGGCAGATGGAACGAATGCCAGAAACCAAGCGGCTGCGCTGTGGCTGGCACAATAAAGCTCAGACCATAGCGCATTGCCGTGCCGAGTGTGCCGCCGAGGAACACCACAAGATAGACCATGCCATCTGCCAGTGGATTGAATCGTGCCTGCATTTTCTTCATTGGTGCCAGCGGAATCTGCGGCGGACGTGCGGCCGCGGCGGCACCTTGAGGCTTGGGCATGGATTGCTCGCGAATCTGAGCCGCGGAAATTTCCATTGTGCTGGGCTGTGGCTCAGCAGTGGGGGCTGCAGCGGTTGCAGGGATTACGGAAGCAACTGGGGTTGTGGAAGCAGCAGTAGAAGCCGCTCCCACAACCCCAGTGTTCACACCGTTATTGGTGGTATCAGACATAAGTCACGTATCCAACTGAAGCTAGAACTGGGCAGCCGGAATCAGTCGATCAGCGAGTGCACAGAGATGATGTGATCGCGCTGCGGGCCGGTACCGATGGCGGAAATGCGGCAGTTGCTGAGCTCTTCCAGACGCTTCACATAAGCCTGGCAGGTAGCGGGCAGCTCCTCGAACGTGTGGCAGTTGGAAATGTCCTCATCCCAACCCGGCATGGTCTCGTAAATCGGCTTGGCGGCGGCGAAAGCGGCCTGATCGGTCGGCATATCGTCGTGACGCTCGCCATCCACGTCATAGGCCACGCAAATCGGGATTTCCTTCAAACCGGTGAGCACGTCGAGCTTGGTTAGCACGATGTCGGTCAGGCCGTTGACCTGGGAAGCGTAACGGTTCACGACGGCATCGAACCAGCCGCAGCGACGCGGGCGGCCGGTGGTCACGCCGAATTCGTGGCCCTGCTGACGCAACCATTCGCCGGACTCATCGAACAGCTCAGTGGGGAATGGACCTTCGCCCACACGGGTCACATACGCCTTGGAGACGCCGATCACGCGAGTGATCTTGGTGGGACCAACGCCCGTGCCGGTGCAAGCGCCGCCGGCGGTCGGGTTGGAAGAAGTGACGAACGGGTAGGTGCCGTGGTCCACGTCAAGCATGGTGGCCTGAGCGCCTTCGAACAGCACGGTCTTGCCCTCATCGAGAGCCTTGTTAAGAATCAGGCCGGTGTTGGCAACGTATGGCTTCAGGCGTTCGCCGAGCTTCAACAGTTCTTCTGTGGTCTGGTCCACGTCAATCGGGCGACGGTTGTACAGCTTGACCAACATCTGGTTCTTCTGGTGCAGGCTGGCCTCCACCTTGTCGTGCAGATGGTCGGCATTGAACAGATCGTGCACACGGATGCCAACGCGGTTGATCTTATCCGCGTAGGCCGGGCCGATGCCACGGCCGGTAGTGCCGATCTTGTGCTTGCCAAGGAAGCGCTCGGTCACCTTGTCAAGCGTGCGGTGATACGGAGCAATAATGTGTGCGGCCTCGCTCACCTTGAGGTGAGAGCAGTCGATGCCACGAGCTTCAAGGCCATCAATCTCCTCAAACAGCACTTCCGGATCGACCACAACACCATTGCCAATCACCGGAGTCAGGTGCGGGTTGATGATACCGGAAGGCAGCAGGTGCAGTGCATAAGATTCATTGCCGACCACGACGCTATGGCCTGCATTGTTGCCACCATTGAAGCGAGCAACATAATCGACCTTGGTGCCGATCAAATCGGTTGCCTTGCCTTTACCTTCGTCGCCCCACTGGGCACCAATAAGAACAATTCCAGGCATGTTGGCCTCCCCGATTTGCACACTGTTGTACGTTGCTTGGTACGTGTTCGCACGCGTTTTTACACACGTTCGTACTCGTTCGTACGGCTCCACGTACGTTTCCGCCGGGGACTAGGTTACCTTACGGCCTCTACTCGTGGAAGGGGCAGTCTCACCCAGTAAGTTCCTAGTGATGTAACGCATCCTCCCTCCCCAGCGCAAAGAATTCGGGAAATCAGCCGCAACCACCCAAATTTCTTGTACTGAGTTGTGCTCAGTACAAGAAATTCCGGAATTTAGGCCTATTCTCCCGAATTATGTCCACTCACCACACCTCAGTACAAGAAATTCGGGCGATTAAGGCTATCTGCCCGAATTTCTTGCGCTAAGAAGCTAATGGAACGTTACTTCAGCGCCTTGCCGGCGGAACCGAGCTGTTGGCAGGCCTCGATAACACGCTGCGTCATACCCGCCTCGGCCTTGCGGCCCCAGGAGCGTGGGTCATAGAACTTCTTCTCGCCCACTTCGCCGTCGATCTTCAAAACCTTGTCGTAGTTTTCGAACACATGGTCGGCAATCGGGCGCGTGAACGCATACTGCGTATCAGTGTCGATGTTCATCTTGACCACGCCGTAGCTCACTGCCTCGGCGATCTCTTCCGGGCGAGAGCCGGAGCCGCCGTGGAACACCAGCTCAAACGGCTTGCCATTCGGGAACGTCACCTGGCCTGCGGCACTCGGCAGCTCGCCTTCCGCCACGGCACGAGCCACGCGCGCCTGAATCTCGCCCAACAGTGCCGGGCGCAGCTTCACCACACCAGGCTTGTATGCACCATGCACATTGCCGAACGTGAACGCAGCCATATAACGGCCGCGCTCTCCCAAACCCAGACGACGAGCCACTGCCAGACCATCTTCCGGCGTGGAATACAGCTTTTCATTGATTTCCGCGGAGTGGCCATCTTCCTCGCCACCGACCGCGCCGATTTCAATTTCCAGAATCGTGTGCGCAGCCTGAGACTTCTCCAGCAAATCCTCGGCAATATCCAGGTTCTCACCCAGCGGCACAGTGGAGCCATCCCACATATGCGACTGGAACGTCGGCTCCTTGCCGTGCGCCACTTCATCCGCCTCGTAAGCCAGCAGCGGACGCACCCAGTCGTCCAAGTACTGCTTGGCGCAGTGATCGGTGTGCAGAGCCACGGTGATGTTCGGATATTTAGCCGCCACCACATGCGCGAATGCGGCGAGCGCCAACGAACCAGTGACGCGATCGTTCACACCTTGACCGGACACGTATGCGGAACCGCCTACGGAAATCTGAATGATGCCATCCGATTCGGCATCGGCAAATCCCTTCAATGCGGCGTTCAGCGTCTGCGTGCTGGTCACATTGATGGCTGGGTAAGCGTAACCACCGCGGCGAGCGGCATCCAGCATTTCGGCATAACGTTCCGGTGTTGCAATTGTCATGGTTTCATTATGTCCCCCACCATGCCCGCTCGCCGCACACATGGTTACGTATGGCTGTGCAATTGGTCACATCTCGGTAAAATTTCGGCCTTGGTCGCCACAGCAGCTCAACATTTCGAAATCAATGCATATCTCGTGAAAATACGCCGCTGACTACTACAGCCTTACCGCACTAAGAACACCATAATCAGAATCATTGCGAATCCGGCCAAATCGGTTGGCGTAAACACAGCCCCGGCAAACAGCACACCGGTGATGGTGGCGGTCACCGGCTCGCTGGTGCCGAGCATTGTGGCACGCATCGCCCCACACCGCTGTGTGCCGGCCAAAAACAGCCAATACGCGCCAAACGTGCCGCCAATAATCGTGAATGCAATCAATCCCAGTCCAACAGCGTCCAACGAAGGCGCGGTGGCCCACGGCCGCACAATCGGCAGCAGAATCAGCCCGGAAATCACAAACATGATGCCGTTGACGGTGAAATTACCCCATCGCGCCATCATCGCAATCGGCGCAATCGACATGATGGATGTGCACAGTGCATCCAATAATCCCCAGAACAGACCCGCGAGCGGCAGACTCAGCTGACTCAAATCGCCTCCAGTGGCGATGAGCACCGTGCCGGCAAACGCCAGCGCAATGCCAATGCTTTCCTTGACTCGCGGCAATCGCTGCCCGCGAACGCATACGATGGCCAGCACAAACAGCAAGTTCAGCGTCTGTAGCACGGTTGCAGTGCCGGAATTCGTCCAATCGATAGCCTTGAGATACGCGACTTGCACGAACAGCACGCAAATCAGCGAGCATGCCAGCAGTTTCCAATACGATTTGCGATCTTTCAGCGCACCAATCAGCAACTTTGGCGTGAACGATGCGGAGCATGCGATGAAGATTGCACCAGCAGCCAGTTCGCGTACGCATGCGATCCACAGTGGATCGGCATGGTAGTTTCCCATCAGCAGCTTGGATACGGTGGCATTGACGCCCCACAAGGTACCACCTGCGAGCACCAGCAATGCACCAATCACAATATCGTGCGGAGTGCGTTCGAAGGTGGGTGTTCGCTTGGATTGCCCTATGCGGTGCGACTGCATACGCGACGACTGCGGCTCGGCTGGATTGGTTGCGGGAGATGTCACAGCGGCTCACTGTACGCTCGTCAGGCGAGCGACACGACTGGGGATCGGCTGCGCGTGCAGTCACTTCAGCGTTATTTCAACCGCAGTCGTGACTTTATGGTGTCCACGCAAAAGAATTCTTTAATCCTAAGAGAGTTGGAAACGTTGGAATTTCAACGATTTGCAATGGAGCGGACGACGGGAGTCGAACCCGCCTCTAAAGCTTGGGAAGCTTTCATTCTACCGATGAACTACGTCCGCATGCGACTCGCACAACCGAAAACCACCAGTTGCGATGACGCACAAATAGCTACTGTAGCACAGTTGAAGCGGCATCGGCTGAGCCAATGCTGTTTTTGGGCTTTGCTCCTACTACCCCTCAGTCCCGCTTCGCGGTCCAGCTCCCCTAACAAGGGGAGCCAAAATTCGCGTTAGCGCAAAGCGTGTACGGGATATGGGGCAGCTAGAGGCTGGCCGCCGTTCATTTCCTGAGCCATTTGCATGAGACGGGCGATGCGCTGATCGGTCGGCGGATGGGTGGAGAACAGCTTAGAGAAACCAACTGAAGAGAACGGGTTTGCAATCATCATGGCGCTTACCGATTGCGTGCCCGCGGTTTTGCGCATCGGCGTGGTTTGCGCACCATATGAAATCTTATTGAGAGCGGAAGCCAGCGCCTCTGGATCTCCTGTTAACAGGCTGCCATCTTCATCGGCATCGTATTCGCGTGTACGGGAGATGGCCATCTGAATCAGCGAGGCTGCAATCGGAGCCAAGATTGCGCTGAACAGCACACCAATCAGCCCTAATCCACCGGAATTATTGTCTCGACTGTCGCGCGAGCCACCGCCGAAGTACATCAGCGAATAACCCAAATATGTAATCACAGTAGCCATAGCGGAGGCAATTGCAGACGTCAAAATATCGTGATTATAGACATGCATCAACTCATGTCCCAACACACCGCGCAGCTCACGGGCATTCAGAATCTGCAAAATACCCCGGGTGCAACAGACAGCGGCATGGCGCTCATTGCGGCCGGTAGCGAAAGCGTTGGGGCTCATCGTGGGAGCGATGTAAATGCGCGGCATTGGTTTGCCGGCTCTTGCGCTCAACTCACGCACAATCTGATAGATTTCGGGAGCTTCCTGCTCGCTGACTTCGCGCGCTCCCATAGATGCGATGGCGAGTTTATCTGAGAACCAGTAGGAGAAGAAGGTAGTGGCTAGGCCAATAACAATGTAGATACCAAGTGTGCCGCGACTTCCACCAGTCGCCCACCAAATCAGCATGATGATGGCCCACATCAAGCCAAACAACAGCGTAGTCTTCAGGCCATTGAAATGACCATGCACCCTTACCTTGCCATTCATGAGGCCCAGCCTAAGGAGGCTAGCTGGATGATTGCTGGATACGCGCGGGGAGAAATTCGGGCGAGAATACCAAACTGCCCGTTCCTCTGCATAAGAGAAGCGGACAGTTTCACAGCAATACCAATCAGCCGGCTAATCCGACCAATAGGCTCAGGCCAGGGCGAGTTCGCGCATCTGATCGGGCTCGATGACCTTCTTGTGCTCGCGGCCTTCCTTCGCACCCTCGGCACGCTCGAAGGCATCGACCTTCTTCCAGCCGGCGAAGTCGATCGGCTTGACGCCACGCTCGGCGAGCAGGCGGTCGATGGATTCGGGGTCGCGGTCCTCAGCCACGCGGCCACCTTCGGCGGCCTTGGCCAGATCTTCGAGCATGTTGGTCACGATGGCCAGAGCGTCAGACTTGGTGGAGCCAATCAGGCCCACCGGGCCGCGCTTGGCCCAACCGGTGGCGTACAGGCGATCGCGCACTTCGCCGCCCTCGGCTTCGGTGGTGATGCGGCCGTCACCGTTGGCATTGGCCAGGTGAGCGCCGTGCTCGTCGTAAGCGATGCCCGGAGCCTCAGCCGGCTTGTAGCCGATGGCGTGGTACACGGCCTCAACCGGGTAGTCGGTGAATTCGCCGGTGCGGTGCATCTTGCCGTCTGCGCCGGTTTCGGTGCGCTCCACGCGGATGGCCTTTACCTTGCCATCCTCACCGAGCACCTCAGTGGGAGCGGAGTTGAAGTGGATATAGTACTTGCGGTCGGCCGGGTTGCCCTCGAAGTCCACATCGCCGTCGTCTTCCATGTCTTCGGCCATCTCACGCACGGCGAACAGCTCCTCGACCATCTGGCGGGTGAGCTTGTCCTTGCCGGCCACCTCGATGGTCTCGTCGTCCAGGTCGAAGTCGTCTTCGTTGATGATCAGCTGCACGCCGGGCAGCTTCTCCATCTCGCGCAGCTCCTGCACGCTGAACTTGGCCTGAGCCACGCCACGGCGGATGAACAGGTGCAGTACCTTGGCCTTGTTCTGGCCGATGCCTTCGTACACATTGTCCGGAATGTCGGTCTTGGCCTTGAGATCATCAGCGTTACGCATCAGCTCGCGGGCCACGTCCATAGCCACGTTGCCACCGCCAATCACGGCCACGTTTTCGGCAGTCAGCGGCCATTCACGGGCGCCGGTGGGGTAGCCGTCGTACCATTCCACAAACTTGGCGGCGCCGTACACACCGTCGAGGTCGGCACCGGGCAGGTTCAGCGGCTTGTCCTTCACAGCGCCGGTGGCGAACAGCACGGCGTCGTAGCGGGCGAGCAGGTCTTCGAGGGTTACATCCTTACCGAATTCCACATCGCAGTAGAGGTGGATGTCCGGGTTGTCGAGCGTCTTCTCGAGCGCGGAGGCGATAAATTTGATGGACGGGTGGTCGGGGGCCACGCCGTAACGCACCAGGCCGAACGGCACCGGCAGCTTCTCGAACAGGTCGATGCGAGCCTTGGTGCCGAGGCCGAGCTCCTCGCCCAGCTTCTTGAGCTGGCGCAGGAAGATGTCGGACGAGTAGACGCCGGCCGGACCAGCGCCAATTACAGCAATACGAAGTTCATTATTCACAGATTCAGTCACGCGTTACAGGTTATCGCAAAGCCTGCCGCGGCAACAGGGGTAAGGCAGTGGGAATTCTGTGATGTTATATGTGGCGAAGCTCAGGAGCGTAAGGACACATGGAGCTGCATACGGGGCGCTCAATTAATTGCAGCGGGACAGAACCTCGGACCGACCGAGGGAATACCACACTGGCGGCTCCTCAGCGTGGCGAATCCGCGAGTCAGTCGCTGAATCGCACCACAAGACCAGTTTTCCGAATAAAGCCACCAGTCACGGTGTCCCGGCAGCGAAAATCATCCCCTTTTGTCTTACCGAGACAGCATTTCATGTCCCGGTATGCCAATTTGACCAATTTGGGATTACCGAGACAGGTTTGTCTTACTTTACGCACGTCGGTCAGGAAGAAAATGGCGGAATTCCAACAATTCCGAATTATGATATTTGACGGTCAACCGCATTTGGGCACAACAATCTGTCCCGGTATTACGAAAACCACCGAAATCCGTTACCGAGACAAGAAATCTTGTCTCCGTAGCAAATTTCAACGTTGCAGATAAGAATCGGGACATACAGGAGCTATAGCAGTGAGGCACTGCACGATTATGGTAATCACTAATGTCAGATTATGGGGATTCCTAATGTAAGATTATGGTAATCACTAATGTAGGATTATGGGGAAGGGGAGTGGCGATGATTCCACGCATGCTAGGGAAACAGGCGCAACAGCTGGCACAATGGTTTCCGGTTGTTTCCATCACCGGACCGCGCCAAAGCGGCAAATCGACAATGGCCAAAGCCATATTCCCCGATTATGACTACGTGAATCTGGAGAATCCTCAAACCCGCAAGGCTGCAATCGATGACCCGGTGGGGTTCATTCGCCAGCGCCCATCCAAACTCATTGTGGACGAGGCACAATACGCTCCAGATCTGTTTTCGATGATCCAAGTCGTATCTGACGAACGCGGAGAACAAGGGCAATACGTGCTTTCGGGTTCGCAGAATTTCCTGCTGCTGAAACGCATTCAGCAATCGTTGGCAGGCCGAGTCGGATTGGTTAAATTGCTACCGCTCTCGTATCAGGAAGCATGCGACGCGAATCCTTCACTTACTGCGGATTCGTTTATGCTGCAGGGCGGCTATCCGCGCATTTACGATACAGGGATGCCGCTCAACCTGTTCTTTTCGAATTACATCGACACTTATATCGAACGCGATGTTTCCGAATATCTTGATGTGCGCAATTTGGCTGATTTCCGCCGATTCCTGACACTATGTGCACTGAGTTCCGGCGCATTAGTGAATTACACAAACATTGCCAACGAGCTAGGCGTAAGTCCTCGCACAGTAAAAGCATGGACCTCAATTCTGGAATCCAGCTACCTGGCGTTCCATCTCATGCCGTTCTACACGAACGCACGCAAACAGGTCGTCAAGACGCCGAAATTGTATTTCTACGACACCGGCCTGCTGTGCTATTTGTTAGGAATCCATACGGTTGAGGCGCTCATCGCTCATCCGAAATTTGGGGACATTTTCGAGAACCTTATTATCGCGGAGACCATGAAGTGGCATCTCAATGCCGGTCGGGATCCGCAATTGTTCTTCTACCGTGACGCCAGCAAGGTTGAAGTGGATCTGCTTGATTTCACCGACCCGAACAATCGCTTGATGATTGAGATCAAATCCGGGCAGACCTATCATGACCGATTCGCCCGACACCTGACTTTAATCGGCGATGTGCTTGGCATTCCAAAAGCACAGCAGTACGTAGTGGGCAGAGTCGAGCAAAGTTACACCTCGCAAGGCATCCACGTTACTACTGCAACCGATTGGCTCAATGGCAAGCGGTGATATGCTGAAAACGTTGCTTCGGCGCAAGGCTGAAGCGCTCTACGTCGGTGGGGGTTCTCTTATTACAGAGAGAGCCCCCACTTGTATTCGCCAGTGAGAAAACCTCGAATCAGGCGAAAGCAACGCCCCCGCTTAATCCCGATCCAACACAGCGGTGAGGGCCCAGAGGATGGAGACCACGTCGATGGCCTCCTGCAGGAAGGCGCCGACCACCACCGGAATCAAGTTGAAAGCGGCTGCAATCATGCCGATGACGGCGAGCGCGAGGCCGGCAATCACGGCCTGTAGCATGATGCGCTTGGTGCGGCGGGCGATGACGATAGCGCGCGGCACGGCGGCGATGTCGTCGTTCATGATGACGATTTGCGCGCTTTCCGAGGCGGCGGTGGAAGTGCCGTCGGTAATGGCGACGCCGAGGTCGGCGGCGGCCAGCACTGGGGCGTCGTTCACGCCGTCGCCCACCATCATGATGACAGGCTTCACAGTGGAGGACTCACGATGCAGCGGAGCTCCTGTGCGCGACTTGAACGAAACGTAGCCACCCAGCCGCCCGCCATGTATATGGCCGTCGGATTCACTCCTAGTCGCCGCCGCGACCGCGGCCACCTTATCCTCTGGGAAGAGTTCAGCGTGAACCTCATCGATGCCGACTTCACGGGCGATAATCTCGGCAGCAGCACGCTTGTCCCCAGTGAGCATGGTGAGCTTGTCAACGTCGAGCTCATGCAGGGCAGCGAGCGCGATCTTGGCGTTGGCGCGCGGCACATCACGCAGCACAATGCGGGCAATCAGCTGACCGTCCACGGACACGTAGGACGCCATCTCATCCGGCTGCAGCATCCCGAATCGCGTACGCACGTCTCGGGAGCCCGCTGCCAAGAAGCCGTCTTTCTGCGCGGCAGCGAACGACAGTCGCCCGACACAGACCGTATGTCCGTTCACTTCGCCGGATACGCCCTTGCCAGACTCCTCCTCAATGTGCTTCACCACCGGATAGTCGCGGCCATGCCCGGGCATACTCGCCTCCGGCTCCGGGCAATCGCGCTGACCGGCTGCAAACCGGGCACGCAATCGAGCCATCGCCTCCGCGCCAGCCTTTGCAATGCCTTTGGAGAGAATGTGCACTGAGTAGCCTTCCACCACGCCGGCCATCATCAGCACGTGATCCTCATTCAGCTGCGTCTTGACGCCCGGCAGCATCTCTACGCGCACCACCTGCGGCTGCTTGACCGTGAGCGTACCGGTCTTATCGAAGAAGATCTGGGTAACGCGGCCAAGATTTTCCAGCACATCTTGGGTTTTGATGAGCACGCCGGCCGCAGCCAATCGGCCAGTGCCGGCGATGTAGGCCACTGGCGCCGCAATCAGCAGCGGGCACGGAGTGGCGAGCACCAGCACTTGCGCGAATCGCGTCGGAATGCCGGATACTGCCCAAGCGATACCTGCAATCACCAGCGACAGCACAGTGAACGGTACCGCCAATCGGTCAGCGGTCTTGACTACGGCTGGGCGGGATTCTTGGGCGGACTCGACCAGCTGGAGAATGCGCTGGTACTGCGATTCGGCTGCCGGCTGAGTTGCACGCATAGTGAGCGCTGCTGAACCGTTGACCGCGCCCGACATCACGCGAGCGCCCGCGAACACCGTGCGCGGCACCGGCTCGCCATTGATCGCACTCAAATCCAGCGTCGCCTCACCGGAGAGCAGCTCGCCATCCACCGGCACGATCTCACCGGGCAGCACCATCAGCACATCGCCCGGCTGCACTTGGGCAACCGGAACCGTAGTGAAATGCTGGGCCGCCGCGGCTTGTGCGGTAGCAGTGCGGCGGAAGCCATCATCGGCTGTATCATTTTGGGCTGTATTGCGGCCTACGCCGGGCAACGTCACGACGTGCGCGGTTTGCGGGGCGGCTTTGACCAGTGCAGTCAGGCTGTGCTCGGCCTTGCTTTGCGCGTACTCCTCGATGGCCTCGCCAGACGTAATCATCAATGTGACCGCCCAGCTGGCCCAGTATTCGTGCACCGCCACGGTGGAAAGCATCGCCATCACGGCGAGCAGATCGACGCCGACCTGGCCGTGGCGAATGTCGTCGATCATGCCGCGGACAGTGTCAGTCACAATAATCAGTACCAGAGCAATGACCAGCCACTGGCCGACGCTAGGATTATCGAGAATCGGCAGGGCCACCGCACTCCCCCACGGGCACCAATCGCCAAGTGCAGCCAAGGGAATTGCAGCGATAATGACTACCGGCAGCATCGGTACCAGTTTGCAAACGCGGATGGCTGCGGCAGACAGTCGTGTGAAGAATCGGACGAGATTGTGCATCTCATACTCCTTACGCTCGTATACGGGGCCGATTGCTGCGGTCAGCTGTTGCAGCGAGGAGGCGGGCGGATGCGGGTATGCAGTCGCGTGGCCAGCCACCAATCGGCACATGGTCACGCCTTGTTAACCCACCGGCGTCTATGCCGGGCAGCTTTCAGCGGATGCGGCTCTGATGGCCTTAGTTTCCGCGTGCTTGCTGCGCCTGCGCGACCTTCCGATACACGGCGTATAGAATTATTCAGTTATCGCAATGTGATTGCATCTGCAATGGTGCCGTATGCGTCGGACTTTGATGTCTCGCACATGCGAAATTCCCATGCGAGGACCCACGCAACGCAAAAGGACCGTGGGGGATATCCCTCCACGGTCCTTTGATTGTCGGACATGGCGTTCAGCGGTGGCCGCCCAACGTCATGTGACGTGTGCTGGGCGGTTTACCAGAGGCCGAACGGATCAGTGAAGCCACCGTCGTCGCCGGTGCCGCCGTCGCTGTTGCCATTGCCGTTGGAACCGTTGCCGTTCTGGTTGTTCTGGCTATTGCCATTGCCGTTCTGGCTATTGCCATTGGAATTGTTCGAGTTAGAGCTGGAGGAACCGTTCACGGCGGACTCTTCCTGATCCAGCGTCACATCCACATCCATAGTCTTGCCGTCGCGCACGATGGTCAGCGTTGCCTTGTCGCCCAGGGCGGAGGCGCGCACAAAGCCGAGCAGCGAGTAGTTGTTGTTCACCGCGTTGCCGTTGAAGGCCACGATGGTGTCGCCTTCCTTGAGGCCTGCCTTGTCGGCCGGGCCGCCGGAGACCACTGCAGAACCACCGGCGGTCGGCTTGGTGATGGTGGCGCCGCCGCGGGTCACGCCGTCCGCTTCAACGGTGTCGGACTTGATGGTCACGCCGAGGGCCACATGCGTTGCCGAACCGTCCTTGATGATTTCGTTGGCCACGCGCTTGACCAGGTTGGACGGGATGGCGAAGCCGATGCCGATGGAACCGGCGGAATCAGAGGACGTGGCGGTGGAGGCGATCGAGGAGTTGATGCCGATCACCTGACCGGCCGCGTTGAAGGTCGGGCCACCGGAGTTGCCGGGGTTGATGGCGGCATCAATCTGCACGGCGTTGGTCACGATTTCATTGTTGTTGTCGTCGGTCACGGTCACCGGGCGGTTCAGGGCGGAGACGATGCCGGTAGTGGCGGTGTCGTCGTAGCCGAGCGGGTTGCCGATGGCCATCACGTTCTCGCCGACGGCGAGCTTGTCGGAATCGGCGAATTCCACGGCCTTCAGATCGCTCGGAGCATTGTCAAGCTTGATGACGGCGATATCGGTGGTGGTATCAGTGCCGACGAGCTGGGCGGTGTACATGGTGCCGTTGGCAAGCGTCACCTGAATCTGCTGTGCACCGGAGATGACGTGGTTGTTGGTCACGATGTAGCCTTCGGTGCTGATGATGGCGCCGGAGCCCTTGGCCGTGCCGTTGCTCAGCTGGGTCTGGATGGAGACCACAGAGCCGGAAACGTCACTGGCGACGGTCTGCCAGTCAGGCGCTTCGCCAGTCTTGGCCGTTGCGGAGCCGGAGCCGGACTTATTGGAAGTCACGTTGGCCAAGGAGCTGGAGGTTGGCACGGTCACCCAGCCGTAGGTGATGGCGGCATAGCCGAGGCCGAGGCACAGGGCGGCGGCCACAACGGCTGCAATCACCGCGGAAATAACGCTGGTTGCAACCTTGCTCGGAGCCTTGGTTGCCGCCTGCGGAGAGCCCGCGCCCGGCTGAGGAAAGCCCGGCTGGCCCGGCGCACCCGGAGTCGTACCGTTCGGAGTGCCCGGAGTACCAGCAGCATTGGCGTTGTTCGCATTGTTGCGAGCGCCGAAGCCAAAGAACCCATGAGAGCCATTGTCGTTGCTTTGCCCGTTCTGCGGAGCGCCCTGCGGGGCAAACGGGTTGCCGTTGGACGGCGTGCCCGGCTGCGGGTTGTTGGTGAAGTACGGGTTGCGGTTGCCCGGCTGCGGCTGCTGGGGTGCAGACTGGCCGAATGGCAGCGGCTGGGTAGGCTGTGTGGGCTGCTGGCTGGGCTGGTTAGCGGTTGGCACTGGACCATACGCGCCGAACTCAGGGGCCGGTCGGTACAGCGGGGTTGTGGCGGCTGGGTCAGAAGCCGGGGCGCCTGCATTAGCGTCATCATCGGCAGAAGGCGAAGAGGAAACCACCGTGCTCTCGCCCTTGGCGGAAGCATAATCCGGAATCGGTTCAGTTACCGCTGCCTGCGGAGCGGTGGCAGTGACATCCGGGCTGGCGATGGGCTGGGTAGCGTCCAGTCCGGTACCAGCAGAAGCCGGCTCATTGGCGGCCGGCTGCGGCTGAATGGGTTGCGTGTTGTTTTGCGAATCGTTCTGCGATTCTTGCGGGGTCTGGTCGACGCCCTGCGGGTTGAATTCGTCAGCCATTGCTGCTCCTTTGATGATGTCTATTACGTCTCTTGGTGTCGGTCTCACCGTTCACCAGCTGGCCTGCACCTCTCGTGCTCTACCTCTGTAGTAAAGGCATCCAATCTGGAGGTTTTCTGAATGTTGGTTGAAAGTCTATGCGTAATCTGCGTAGAGTCATATGGATATCCGTGTTCTTTTCCCGCCCTTTTGCCTAAAGTGAAACCATGACAAGCCTTCTTGAACATCCGCGCGGCGCGCAACCCGGCCAGCCCGGCGACCGCAGCGCATTCAGCTTTGAAACCATCACACGACTTTCGTCCACGGCGAACGGCCTTGGACGTGACGGCGCACGCTACGGCCGCACCGGCATCATCCACACCCCTCATGGAGATATCAAAACCCCAGCGTTCGTGCCAGTGGGCACGCAGGCGGCCATGAAAGCCGTGCTGCCCGAGCAGATGAAGGATCTCGGTGCACAATGCTTGCTCGCCAATGCGTTTCACCTGTTCGAGCGCCCCGGCGAGGACGTGCTGGATGCTGCGGGCGGACTGGCGCGCTTCATGAACTGGGATGGCCCGACCTTCACCGATTCCGGCGGCTTCCAGGTGATGTCTTTGGGCGTCGGTTTCAAGAAGACGCTGGCGATGGACGTGACCGGCATGAAGTCGGACGACATCATCGCCAAAGGCAAGGAACGCATGGCCTGGGTGGACGAGGACGGCGTGACGTTCAAGTCCCCGCTCAACGGCGATTCGCACCGCTTCTCCGCTGAGATTTCGATGGGCATCCAGCACAAGCTGGGCGCAGACATCATGTTCGCGTTCGACGAGCTCACCACGTTGATGAACACCCGTTCTTACCAGGAGGATTCGGTGGAACGCACGTTCCGCTGGGCCAAGCGTTGCGTGGCCGAGCACGAGCGACTGACTGCCGAGCGCCTTGGCAAGCCGTATCAGGCACTGTATGGCGTAGTGCAGGGCGCGAATTATGAGGATTTGCGCCGTCACGCGGCCGAGCAGATCGCCTCGCTTGATTTCGACGGTGTGGGCATCGGCGGCGCGATCGAGAAGCGCATTATTGGCGACACTTGCGCCTGGATTTGCGACGCGATGCCGGAAAACCGCCCGCGTCATGTGCTGGGCATCGCTTCCGTGGACGATATTTTCGCCTGCGTGGAGAACGGCGGCGACACATTCGACTGCGTGGCCCCCGCCCGCTGCGCCCGTAATGGCGCGATTTTCACGCGCAATGGCCGCTACAACATCAAGCGCGCGCAGCACAAGTTCGACTTCGGTCCGCTGGAGGAAGGCTGCACCTGCTACACCTGCCAGCATTATTCGCGCGCCTACGTGGATCATCTGCTGCGTGCCCGTGAGTTCAACGGCTTCACGCTGGCCACGATTCACAACGAGCACTTCTTCGTAAAGTTGCTCGACGATATTCGCGCTTCAATCGACGGCGGCTACTTCGAGGAGTTCCGCGACGAAGCGCTGGCCCACTTCTACGGCAACGGCGAGCGCAAGCCGGGTCTGTGAGAGCCGGGACTGCGACGGTAGGCATACACGCCTAGTACTGCTTTCGCGCGCAACAACCTGAATCGGATATCGCTCGCAACGGTAACTGCTCGTAGGGGTTCAACTCCCCCGCGAGCAAATGAATGAGCAGGCCAAGTCTGCCCCAAGCACCACACGACACGCCGAGGATTGTGCAATTGCGCCTTCGGGTGTAAATTAGCCGATTGTCTGCGAGTGTGGCGGAATGGTAGACGCGCTGTCTTCAGGTGGCAGTGAGTGTATGCTCGTGGGGGTTCAACTCCCCCCACTCGCACCAGCAAGTAAAGGGCTGGAACCGAAAGGTTCCGGCCCTTTTGCTTTTCGCCGCACCGTTGTTACCGCGATCCGATGGCGACTTTGCACTGCATCTGACGAGTAGACTGTAAGCAGTGCAACGCACGCAATATGCGCGCAAGGAACAGTGGGGGGGGGGATGGCTCTATGGTCAGCGTAAAGGACATCGAGACTAAGACGTTTCAGACCGTGCGATTCAAGGAAGGGTACGACGTCGATGAGGTCGACGTTTTTCTCGACCAGGTGGTCGCCCGCGCTAAAGCAGGAAATCCTATGACTCCCGCGGAAATCGCCGCGCAGACCTTCCAGACCGTACGGTTCAAGGAGGGATATGATACCGGCGAGGTTGATGAATTCCTCACCGAGCTGGCCAATGGCGTGACCGTTGCTCCGTCCGACAACAAGAGCGATACGAACAATGCGTCTGTAGCTACGGCTGCCGCGCCCTCGGTTGTTTCATCAAAGGACAACGCCAACCGCTTCGACAGTGGCTCGCCCAGCGTCACTGACAGCTCCAGCACCTCTGGCGAGGACCCGTTCTCCGGTGGCAACGCACAGGTTCCGTGGTAATCGGCAGTAACACCGGCGACCGACGCTGCTGCTGTAGGCGAGACTGATCAGTATGGTGGGAAAGCCGGCAAAGCGCGGGAAGAGGAGATGCGATGGGTACTGCAGGCAGCAACAGCGAGCATAAGCAGTACTCTGACGACGCATCGGTCGCATCGACGGCAACTGCGGCAGCTGCACTACCGAGGAAATCCGCAACGCACAGGAAATTGCGAAAGCCCCGCAAATCCACCGCGCCTGAGAAGTACGCGCGCGGTACGCGGTCGTACACAATGTCGCACATCCGCGGCAAGGATACGTCGATTGAAGTGCTGGTGCGCAGTTATCTGTTCCGTCGCGGCCTGCGATTTCGCAAGAATGACAAGCGCTATCCCGGACATCCGGATGTGGTGTTGCCGAAGTATCGCACAATCGTGTTTGTAAACGGCTGCTTCTGGCATATGCATGAAGGCTGCACGAAGCATTCGATGCCGAAGTCGAATGTGGAGTTCTGGACGGCGAAGCTGCTGCGTAATCGAGCGCGCGACGCCGCCCAGCATGCCGAGCTTGAAGCCGCTGGGTGGCGCGTCATCGTGGTGTGGGAGTGCGAGCTAGCAAAGGCTACGCGCGAGGAGCGGCTGGGTAAGTTGTATGAGCAGATTGTTGGAGGCAATAGCACCGAAAGCAATCCCAAACTGTTACTAATGCAGTAGTACAGCTCAGCAATGCAGTGGGACTTTTACTTGCCATACTAGTAAAAGTCCCACGGTTCTTGGCTGTATTTGATTGCACATGATTCTGAGTGGATCTCAACCTTGGCGCGCGAGCTGCACGGCGGTACCGGAGGCGGTGACCATGAGCATGGAGCCGTCCGCGCCGAGCACTTCGTAGTCAATGTCAACGCCGACTACCGCGTGCGCGCCTATCGCCTCGGCACGCTGCTGCATTTCAGCGATGGCTTCGTTGCGCGCCTTCGTCAGCTCCTCCTCATAGCCCTGGCTGCGACCACCGAACACGTTGCGGAAGCTCGCGCCGATATCCTTGAACATGTTCACGCCGGCGACCACTTCGCCGAACACAATGCCCTGGTAATTGGTGATGACATAGCCGTCGACCGACGGCGTGGTGGTGACAAGAATCATGGTGAGTTTCCTTTGGCTCTGGTGTTGCAGCGCGGGTGATATTCGCGCGGTTTTACTGCAATCCTATAAGCAATCGCTCACGAACTGGCATGAGACCAGACGAAAGCCCTGCGATTATGTCCCGATTGGCGGTGTCCGTAAGTCAGCGAGGGTATTTCCGGCGCGCGTTTGCTGATTAGCTATCGATTATCTGTCCCGGTTGTGCAATGCAACGTTTCAGCTCGCTACCGGGACAATGATTTATGCCACGGAACCGCATTTCGAGGCATTTTGCAGTTGCGTGGCACGGATTTCCATCCAAGCACACGTATCGAGCAATATTCAATTGTAGAAATCCCTGAAATTCCGCCATTTTCTCCACGAGGAATTTCTCGGTCGACGCGATTTTCAAAGGCATCTTTGCCACGCAACTGCAAAATGTCTTGACTTGCATTTGCGTGGCACAGAAATCCACCCCGATACTGCCAGAACGAACTTTCGGTCTATCAGGACAAGAAAAAGACCCTTACATACCCTCAGTCAAACCCGCATACTCCTCCGCAGCTGCATCGTCCCCTTGAAGCGCCGCACGAAGCAGTGGAATTAAATCCTCAGGAACGAATGCGATGGACTTTATTCCTTGTGGAGCATTCGCAATTATTGAGCTCCAGCACCGATAAAATATACTTTTATATAGCTCCGAAAGTTACAAAGCAAAGTTGGAGGCCTCAATGTTTAGCTCACAAAAGAAAAAGACAATACAAATCATAAAAGCCATATGTTTGGATAGCAATAGACTCGTAGCCTGCATCCGTCCCGCCAATCCGAATAATCAATGGACGTTGCCCGGTGGAATTACCTACAATGGGGAGGGGCCTGCCGACACACTGGAACGCACGCTGAAAGGCCTTTATGATGGTGAGTTATCAATTGGTTCGGAATTATGTCGCACCAATCTCACCCAAAATGGAACTAGATATCGCGTCACGACATATATTTGCTACCCCACTAACATCATTAATCACTTACCTGATGGAACGGAACTGCTCTGGCTGTCTCAAGCCGATATGGCAAATCATGTTTGGTCTAATATCGACCAAAAAGCAGCCGACCGAGTTATGTCACCATTATTCGGGGAAAGTGAATATCGCACCAAAAAAGCAATACAAGAACATGCTTTAGATGCAATAAATCTAACATTAGGAGAAATCGATTCTGACAACACCAAAAACCCCAATAATAAAGGCTATCCTGGGAACGTAATCGAACAAGTCTGGTTTAATCACCCTGCGGACAATATTTCTGCACCCGATTTTCCGGAAGCTGGAGTTGAATTAAAAGTTACACCAATAGATTTCAAAAAGACAAAAACAGGAGAAATCGAATTCAAGGCAGGAGAAAGACTCGTACTTAATATCATTAATTATAAGAACGAGGAGAAATCCACCTTTACAACAAGCTCTTTTTGGAATAAAAATAAATATATTGAAATTATACAATATCTGCGTAGAGATGTATCCAAAAAGAAGGAAACAGAAGATAAGCTACGCTATAAAGTCAAATATGCAAATCTACTCGCTCTTGAAGATATCAATGAGCCCGATTTTCCTCAAGATAATCTCATACGTTTATCCGATAAACATATGGTCGAAATAGAAGAGGATTGGACCAGAATACATAAACTAATCAAACAGGGGAGGGCCAATGAACTCACCGAATCAATGACCCGCACTCTGGGTACATGCACGAAAGGCAATAGCGACTATCGATTCACAGTCCAGTCAAACGGACAGCAAGCCAAGAGCCGCGCCTATTGTTTCAAGCAAGGTTTCATGACTACCTTACTCCAGGAATACATACTCAAGGACACCACTCTTCAGAGTTTGATACATGACACGAAAGCCCTAACATACAAAACCACCGAAGAAATAATTCTTGATTATTTCAATCCATATAGAGGACAAACACTTAACGACATCGCCAAATCCTTTAATTTAAATTGGCCTTTAAACAAAACTCCGAAGAATATCGTCTATTTATTAGTAAAGCGCATGCTCAATATTAATAGTCCGGACACGACCGCGGACACCGATGCAGGGCTTAACTCGATGAATGTCGAAGAATTCTCCAATGACCAAATACGAATTAAAACCATCACTTTATTCCACGGAGCACCAAAAGAAAACTTCAAGGTACAAGGAATCTCCGATTTCTTCCACTTATCCTCGCAACACTGGGAAGATTCAGATTTATATAAACTGCTAGAAACACAGCGTTTTCTATTACTTGTATTCGACAACAATAACAATAATTCGAAGGACTCAAATCCTTCGGGCATACAATTCCTTGGAGCCAAGTTCTGGAATGTGCCAGAAAAGGATTTGAATGGAATGATTAAATCCGTCTGGGAAGAGGATGTATCCAAGATACGAAACGGTGTTCATCTAATTTACGCTGGCGGCAAGGTACACAACAACTTCGTCAAAGAATCAGATGAACGAATATTGCACCTCCGCCCCGACGCAGCAAAATCTCAATATTGTCCTCCATATCAAATCGAATATGACGACGCCAACGGAAAGCATCACAAAAAGACGATAAATAACGCCCGCCAATTGCCCGCCCCAGCAAGCTGGGAGAACCGTCCCTCCAACCATGATATGTATACCGAGAACTATATGACCAAACAAGCCTGGTGGCTAAATCAGAAATATATGTTCAGCCAAATTGAGGAACTGTTGCCGAAGACCGCGTAGACCAAGTTAATCAAAAATCCATTTTTTCGGCTATACTGAATCCAGAAATATAGAACGATCGTTCGAATCGAAAGGAATGTTGTGGCTGCTGAGATAAGGATTGCGGAGCTGTTTGCCGGAGTCGGCGGGTTCCGCTTGGGACTCGACGGCTACGGCAAACCCGGGGATGATTTCTACATGGAACCCGCTGGCCCATTCCATACTATATGGGCTAATCAATGGGAACCAATGGGCCAAGAATCCAAGCAATTTGCGTGGCGCTGCTACGAACAGCATTTCGGCAAAGGTTCTTGCGTGAATGAGGACATCGCTAAAGTCTTAGACGAAGTCGATGCCGGAGAGAGAGCGATTCCCGACTTTGACATGCTCGTTGGTGGATTCCCTTGTCAAGACTATAGCGTTGCAAAGCCGCTCGCTCTCGCAGCCGGCATTGAGGGACGCAAAGGCGTTCTATGGTGGAGCATCAATCATCTCCTAGAGATGAGGCTGCCGAAAATTGTCTTACTGGAAAATGTTGACCGTCTGCTTAAATCCCCCGCAAGTCAACGCGGCCGTGATTTCGCCATCATTTTGTCTTGCCTGAATCGTTTGGGATACAACGTGGAATGGCATGTCGTCAATGCTGCTGAATACGGCATGCCCCAGCGCAGACGCCGAGTGTATATATACGCAGAGCATAATTCCGAATGGGGAAATCTTGAAGAGCGACTTCTCTCCACCGGCGTTATGGCACGTGCTTTCCCCATTAGGCCTAACGAAAAAGATAAGGGACTCGTTTATTTCAGCATCGGAAACGACCCTTACGAAGTCACGCAGACCTTTGGTAAGGGACACAAGGTAAGCCTATTTCGCAATACCGGTGTCATGATTAACGGACAGGTAGTCACCATGAAGGCAGACGCTGAATATGCAGGCAACCACATGACTTTAGGCGATGTACTAGTGCCTGCATCTGATGTCCCTGAGCAATTCTGGATTGACGAAACCAAAATCCCCTCTTGGACCTATCTCAAGGGAGGGAAGAAGGAAGAGCGCACCACTTCCGCCGGCTATACATACACCTACTCTGAAGGACCGGTGGCATTCCCTGATCCACTCACTTCGCCTAGCCGAACAATCTTGACTGGCGAAGGTGGGGCAGGAGCCAGCCGTACAAAACATGTCGTGGAGCAAGATGGCAGACTTCGCCGTTTGGTGCCGGATGAATTGGATCAATTGCAGATGTTCCCGAAAGGCTGGACGGATACCGGTATGAGCGATGGCCGACGTGCCTTCTGCATGGGCAATGCTCTAGTCACCGAAATTCCCCATCGCATCGGCGAAGTAATTGCCCATGACTATCAAGCTCAATAAAGAAGAATTGGCTAATATCGCCGAACATTACGGCATTGCGGAACTGTATATGTTCGGGTCTCTAGCTCGCGACGAGGCTTTGCCTGATTCCGATGTGGACCTGCTGTACCGGCTTAAACCCGAAGCCGCACTGAGAATGATGGCCAAGCAACAGCTCACCGATGATTTACAGCACTTTTTCGGTCGTAAAGCATCACTGCTTTCTTATGACTCACTGATTCGTCGTGCACAGCGGAGCCGAGCCAGCCGAATGTTCTTGAATCACATCAAGCCTGACTTGATTCAAGTTATCTAGCTGCATTTTCTGCATCATTTTCTGCATCATCAGCTGGTTTTCTGCATCATTTTGCACTGAAATGAGGCAGAAAAACATCAACATATAGCATATATGCTATATTGAGTACATGAAGACGATTGCTGAATTGCGCGAGGAACGCATGCGTTCACATATCAGCCAGAGCGAGGCAGCTAAGACGATGGGCACCACCCAGTCGGCGCTTTCACGCGCGGAACGCGAAGGCAATCCGACGCAGGATTTTCTGCAGCGTTATGAGCGCGCACTAGCGACCCTGGCCGGACATGCTCTCTCACACAAGACAACTGACGCAGATGCGAATGTTGAAGCAGAAGCCGCGAATGCCTCGCAACCCACCGCATCAGCGAACAGCACTCTAGAAATAGCTACGCTTAAACTCATCGTGTCTCGTCTTGTAGAGCGACATCACATTGCTGAAATGTATGTATATGGATCAGTAGCACGCGGAGATGCAAGACCAGACTCGGATGTGGATCTAATCTACCGTCTCAAACCTGGAGCATCTTACTCGATCATGGAGAAACAGCAGCTCATCGATGATCTGGAATCCATGCTTGGACGAACAGTATCCCTCATCTCTTATGACTCGTTACTGCGTCATGCCAAGCGCAGCCGCGCTAGCAAACGCTTTCTCGACCACATCACGCCTGACCTCATTAAGGTGGCATAATGCAAACTACGATTCATCATCACGACCAAGTATTCCGAGATCAAAGTACGCTCATCCGCTTGCTTGATCATCTCATTAACGCCATCAACGACATCGGCGACATACCATCATCTGCAGCGCTAGAGGATAACCGCATACGCTTTAACTCCGTAGCAATGGAAATGGCACAAGTGCAGGAATGTGCCCGCAAACTTTCAGATAGCTTCCGCAGCACAATGCCAAATCTGCCTTGGAATGAATTGCGTGCGCTGCGCAACGTAATCGTCCATGATTATGACGAAATCGATGTTGAATCACTGTACGATACCGTAACCAAGGATGCACCACATCTCGTTGCACAATTGCAGCCATTAGTCGACGCTATCGAAGACTAGTCACCACATATTAGGCCCAAACCATCTCAACCGCTACGACTTCTTAATGCTGTCGTCTGCCTCCGTATCTCCGTCCACGGCGGGAATCCAGTCGCCGTAGCCCTGAGCTTCCATCTGCGAGCGCGGCACGAAGCGCAGGGCGGCGGAGTTCATGCAGTAGCGCAGGCCGCCACGGTCGGCCGGTCCGTCCTCGAACACGTGGCCCAAGTGAATCTGCGTTTCTGCGGTGCGCACCTCAATGCGGTCGCGGCCGGGAATGCGATGATCCTCATGCTCGGTAAGTAGCGAACCCTTCAGCGGGCGGGAGAACGCCGGCCAGCCGCAGCCGGAGTCGAACTTGTCGCGCGACGAGAATAGCGGCTCGCCGCTGATGATGTCCACGTAAATGCCGGGCTCGAATTCCTCGTCGTATTCGTTGACGAACGGGCGCTCGGTTGCGGCCAGCTGCGTCACCGCGAACTGCTCCAGCGTCAGATCCCAAATCCGCTCGACATACTTCTGCCGGCGCTTCACGTTCGCGATCGCGGCAATCGGCACATGGCAGTAGCCGCCGGGGTTGTTGATCAGATAATCCTGATGGTGTGCCTCGGCCGGGTAGAAGTTCTTGAGCGGTTCCACCAGCACGGCCGGACGCTGCGGCTGACGGTCCACCAGCTGCTCCAGCGCCGCCGCGTACACGGTCTTCTGTGCATCATCCGTGTAGAACATGCCGGTGCGATACTGGCGGCCACGGTCCTCGCCCTGCTGGTTCACGGAGAACGGATCGATTACCTCCAGGAACAGCAGCGACAGCGTGCGCAGACTCACCTGAGCCGGGTCGAATACCACCTTCACTGTTTCGGCGGCATCGGTTTCGCCGGCACACACCTGCTCATAGGTGGGTGACTCCACCGTGGACTGCGCGTAACCGACCGTGGTGCCCACCACGCCATCCACGTTCTGGAAGTATCGCTCCAAGCCCCAGAAGCAGCCGCCGGCAAAATAGGCAGTCTGGGTGTTGGACTGCTGCGAAGCGGTCGCGCTTACGTTCGCGTCCGCATTATTCGAAGTGTTCACGTTCTCGCTCATACGCCTCACGTTACTCTGAACAACTACTCTGCACGGAATATGCTTGAGATTATGAGCAACGCGAATAATGAAGCACATCACTCCCCTGCAGAAACCAAGCCGCAGCAGCAGTCAAAAGCAACGTGGACTCAGGCGTCCGGACCGAAGCAAGCACGACTGACTATTGCGGTCACAGTCGTTGCCGTAGTGCTTATTGCGCTGGGGCTTGGTTTCTTTGTGAGTTGGGGGTTGGCTGCGATTGCGGTGATCATTATGGTTCCTGGTGCGATTTCGCTGGCGATTATCGCCAAGCATCCGGAATCGACGGGCGGGCGCAGCATGCTCGGAATCTCCAACCCGGACACACTGCTCGATCCGCTGCGCAGGCCTAGCGAGCGCCGCGGAAAGTAATCGACCGTTTATTTGCGCGCGCTGACCAGATAGTTCAGTACGGAACCAGCAGCCACGAGCAGGGCGCCGAACCAGAACGGCACGGATAGCGCGAGGCCGAGCAGCGCGGCGCTGGCACCAGTGGAGAGCACCGGCGTGGCATAGGACGCAATGGCCAAGCGCTCCATCGAGCCATGCAGAATGCCGTAGCCCCAGCAGGCGTAGCCGCCCGCAATCACCACGGCGGTAATCACCACGAATAACCATGACTTGAAGGTCGGCGCTTGAGCCGGCATTCCCTGGCCGGATGCGAAATGAATAATCCACAACGCCACAGCCACGCACGGGAAGAACACCGACGTACCATCCACGCCCTTGGACCAGGCCGGCGTAAACACCGCATAAATCGACCATGCGAACGCACCCAGGAACGCCAGAATATACGGCAGAGGATTTTGCGCGATATGCGCGGCCGCCGCATGCCAGTCAAGCCCGGAATTGCCGCCGACCGCCAGCACCACGCCGGCCGTGGCCACGACCGCACCCGGCAGCACTTTGAGTACTGCATTCTTGCGATGGGAAACACCGGCCGCGAGCAGCACCATCATCGTGGGCCATAAATAATTGACCAAGCTCACTTCCACAGACGAAGCATCCGTGGAAGCCAAGCCGAGCGAAAGCGAAATCGAGGATTCGTAGAACACGAACAGAAGTCCGCCGCCAATCAGATACTTGCGCGGAAACTCTTTAAGCGGTGCCGGGCGACGGAAAATCAGCAGCAGGATACCGCCGAACGTGTAGATCAGCGCGGAGCCGAGCGTGGCACCGAAGCCCTCGGACACGATGCGCACCGTGCCAGCCATGAAGCTCCACAGCACAATGGCCATCAGACCGACGACGGTCGCGCCTGAGGAGACTACATGACCGCCGGTCAAGTTTGGTTGGTTGCCCGCATTGCCGTTTGCGCTACTTGCGTTGTTCGCGTCGTTATGCGCATTCTGCGTGTTCTCCGCCACCGCGTCCCCCTTGTCCCCGCTGCATATTGTTCCGGGGCCACTCTACCCATCGGACGTGTACAACGCGGGAGCGCCCTTGCATATGCCTGTGCACATCATTCGTATGTCCGCGCAACTTACGGACCCCGCGCGAACATACGAATGATTATGGCGTAAGAATCGTTTGTATGTTCGCGCAGGCATTGTCGATTGCGCGCACATACAAACAAAAATGCCGGGCGAGGTATTGCCTCACTCGGCATTTTCATTGGCTATGTTTCCCGCCGCCCGTTGACTAGTCAGCGTAGAAAACGTAGAACGAGCAGCGCAGGGAACAAGCTTGATTGCTTGATTGCACGGGAACTTCGATTCCTATCAACCCAGTCGATTGCCTCCTCGTTCGGAGGCTGGCCCGGCGAACAGCGTCGTCGGACCATATGCTTCACAGCTGAGCTTCAGAACGAAGTTCGATTGATGGCTAAATCCGCTTAACGCATCAGCCCTCAATCGCGATCTGGTGCTTGGACTCGACTTGCGGCTGAGCCTGCATCTTCGGAACCTGGATGCACAGCGTGCCGTTGTTGTAGCTGGCGTGAATGTCGGATTCCTTCACGTCGTCGCCAACGTAGAAGCTACGAGAGCAAGAGCCCATATAGCGTTCGCGACGCAGCCAACGACCCTCATCGGAAGCGCAAACGCACTTCTGATCGGAAGCCTGAGCGTTCTCGCCACTAGCGGACTCAGGAGCCTTATCCTCATGCTCGCTGCTGCGAGATGCAGACACGGTCAGATAGCCGTTGTTGAGTTCGAGCTTGATATCGTCCTTCTTGAAGCCAGGCATGTCGATGTCAACATCGTAGCCGTTGGCAGTCTCACGCACATCCGTGTTCATCATGTTCGCCGGCATGGCCGCAGCCACCTGGTTGTCCATGTTGCGCCAACCCTCAAAGAACGGATCGTCGAACAGATCAGAGAACATCGTGTCATTCATCAAAGCCGGAAACATTGCCATAATCGGTACTCCTCAACTAGGAGAGAACCTGTTTGGCTACCAACCGCCAGCCCTGTGCAGGACCGACAGCGGTTATCGTGGCAGGCTCCGGAACCCTCCCGGGCTCTCAACCTTTGACCTTCACTTCACTCAATTCCCGAGGGCGGCAATCATTCCGGAGTTTTACCCACAGTGAAATTCCCCGAAATTTCGACTTCGCCGCCCCGCAGCCTCACATCTGCTGGGCGTTCTCAATCAGCGCATTCTTCAGGTCAGACTCGATCTGACGCATCTTGACCTGCGCGGCCTCGCGGTTAGCCTTGCCTTCCTTCTGAATCTGCACGGTTTCCTTCAGGGTGGCGATGAGCTCGGAGTTGATTTTCTCCAGCGTCTCGATTTCCACCACGGAGCGCTGGTTGGCCTTCTCGGCATCCACCGCGCCCTTGTGCAGGGCGGCCGCGTTCTTCTGCAATAGCTTGTTGGTCACATCGTCGGCCTTGTTCTGCAGATCCAGGGCCTTGCGCTGGTTGGACAGGCCCAGCGCGATTACCATCTGGCTCTTCCACACCGGGATCGTGGTGGAGATGGTGGTGTCGATCTTGTCCACGATGGTCTGGTCCGCGTTCTGGATGATCTTGATCTGCGGCGCGGTCTGCAACGTCACTACGGAAATACGGTCGAGATCGTCAAGACGCTTCTCGAAACGATCCAGCTTGGCTTTGAAGTCCTTCAGCAGCTGCGCTTGCATCGGGTCGCCGCTCTTCTGTGCCTCGGCCTCCAAAGCAGGCAACTGAGTGGCACGGAAGTCAGCGAGCGCCTTCTTGCCGGCCAGCACAGTGATCTTTAGCTCGCGATACTGCTGTGCGTTCTGCGTGTACATCGTGTCGTACATGGAAATGTCCGCAACCAAGCGCGACTGTGCGGCCTCAAGCTTGACGATAATCTCGTCGATCTGCGCATCAACCTTCTGGTAACGGCGGCGCAGCTTATCAATGGAGACGGCGACCTGTCCCAAAATCGGAATCTTACGGAAGCCGCCGAGCTCGGCCTCATCGATGGTCACGAGCATGGTGTTGAGCAGCTCGCCCGCCTCGCCTGTGTCTTTGGAACGGGTTTCAGACAGGATTTCGTCCGCGAATGTGGAGGTGGCGCGCTGGGCATCCTTGCCGTAGGAGGATTCGATGCCTTCGCGCGTGAAGTCGATGCTGCTGGCCATCTGCGTGACCTGCTGCTGGTCTGCTTCCGGCAGTTTGGCGATCTGCTGGTCCGGGGTCAACGCTGCGGCGGCCTGTGCCTCGGCGGCAGTAGGCACTAATACTCCATTCGCCGCGCCAGTACCAGCGCTCAGCGCTGGGCTGGTGACAGCGGCGGTGCTGCCCTTGGCGAGGTCTGCGAGGGTGATTTGTGTGGTCATTTGGGTTCCTTTCGTAACGGCTGCGATTGATGATGGAGCAAAAGAGAGCTACTGCTGTAAATCGACACCTTTCAGAGTGGAGATGAGCTGCTGCATGGCGTCGTTGTTGGGCAGTTCGGAAACGGCTGGAACCTGCTCAAGGGTACCGGGTACGCCAAAGCGCTTGATGGAGTCGGTGCCGGCGAAGTTGGCTGCACGGAAACCGTGACGCTCCCATGCGAGCTTCTGCACTTTCTGGCTCTTCAGCACGCTCAACAGCTTGGAGCCTTTGTCGTCCAGCGCCATCAACGTGTGCGTGCTCCACACGGTCGGCGTGGGATAAACGACCACCACGTCATCCTTGATTTGTTTGAATGCGTCCGGCTGGTTTACGGCCAAATCCAGCAGTTGCGATTCGTAGCCCACCATCATCGGCTTCGAACCCACACCGAGCGTCAGGAATTGGTTGAACGCGTCTTCCGAAGAGGTTTCCATCCAGCCCGACTTGGCGAAAATCGCCTTGATTTTCTCGCCGTCGCGGGCCACAGAATCCGTGGTGGCCGGCTGCCCACCGTTCATCACGGTGGCTATCAGCGCCGCGTATTCGTTGCCTGAGTTCGACTGCACCGGGTCGGTGGAGTCGATACGGAACTGTCCGTAACCATTCGCGTAGCCCACGTCCGTCCACGTCTTGTTGTTGACCATCGCGTCCACGGCTTTGGCCATGTCCATGTGGTACGCACCGGAATCATCCTTGGTAATCAGACCGCTGGCCACCAGCCCCTCGGCCACCGCCTTATGCGTGTACAGCACAATCGGCGAGTTGAAGACGATGTCGCTTTGCGCGGCCTTCACGCCCTTGGCTTTGCCGTATTCCACGGCCGCACGCGAGGAGGGGAACAGGTAATCCATGCCCTTGGTGTCGGCGTCCATCATGGCCAGCGATCCGGCCTTGCGGTAGTCGATGTTGAGGCCCTGCTCGGCGGCGAGCGCCTTAAATTTGGCATCATCGAAGAGCCCGATTTTTTCGCCGCCCAGGTAACCGTTCACGCTGACTTGTTCCACAGGGGCCGCGGGCTTCGGCTGGGCTTGTCGCCAAACCAAGGTGCCGCAGATCACTGCCACTACTGCGAGCAGCGCGATAAGTCCGATGATTTTCGATTTCGATAGTTTCATTCCTGCTCCTGCCGCCCTTCTGCCGGTTTCTGGGCCGGCTTGGACCGCACTGGTTCCGGCTGGGGCTGATTCCCGCTCGCCCAGCTCAGTCGATCAAACTGCTCCAATTGATCCGATTGCTCACGCTGATTCGTCAATTGCGACTGTGCATTGCGTTGCGCTGGCCTCTGCTGCGATTGCGGCTGCGTCGCGGCATCGTACCCATCCATGCGCGCCAAGCGCTGGATTGCATCGGAATCAGCTGCGATGCCCAAGGTTTTGGCGCTGACCGCGCGGCTCAGCTCGCCGGCCGCGGTCTGCTCAAGCACCTGCAGTGCCTCGATGGTTTCTGTGCGCGCTTTGGCGATTTGGTCGCGCGCGCCCGAGCTTTCCACATCCACATAGGAGCGCAGCAGCTGCTCGGTTTGCTCACCGTACACAGTGATGTAGTGGCGCAGCGTCTGATAGGCGGAGGTGTCGCGGGTCACGTAGTTCACCAGGTCGCGCGTGGCCACGATGAAATCGTTGGATTCCGCGCGCACGGAGGCATCGCGCACTTGGGAGGTCAGCGTAGCAATCGAGCGCAGCCGAGCATTGGCAGCATCAATGGCATCAGCCGCCTTCTGCCCATTGGGCAACGCAGAGGCCAGGGCTCGGCCGATTCGCCGTTCGGGCTCGGTCAATGTGGACACCGCCACATAGCCGAGACCGGCCAGCACCACGGCCACACCGGCACCGACCACGCCGCCGCCGGCCAGCCAGAAGCCGAAGCCGGCGAGCGCCAACCCAGCTATGAATCCGCAGATTACTTGGAGCATCAGTTGAACCCCTTGACCTGACGGAACACGGAGGCAAGATCGCCAGAGCGGCCATCGAATACCTTGGCGTTGCTGAGTTTTGCGAGCGATTTCAGCTGGCTGGAATCGGCGTCTCCGAACATGATGGAGAAGACCGGCACATCGCGGCCACTGCTCTGGTATGCGGATTCGAATGCTTTCTGATTGTCAGTCATTGAACGGCCATCAGTCATCAGCACAATGGCTGTGGTGTATTTGGAGGCTTCTGATTCGCTGGGCAGCTGCTGCAATGCGGCTTCGAGACCGGCGTAAATATCGGTGCCGCCGCTGGCCTCGGTGACTTGCGCGTCGTTCAGTAGTTTGCCGGTGTTCGTGCCAGTGGCCTTAACCGGATCATGGGCCTCGGATTCAAACGGAATCAGAATGTTCACATCACCATCCGCGGGCTCGATATAAGCGGCCTTGGCTTTGTTCTGGTCCAGTGCGGCGTTAAGGCCCTTGACCACACCATCCTTGCCCTCACCAGACATTGAACCGGAGTAATCAACCACCCAAACAGTCCAGCTTGGCTTCCTCAGCACGGTCTGGTACACGTTCAGCGCGCTGTTAATAACCGAGGCCGCAGGCAATGGAATGGTTTTAAGCGCGGAAGCATCAGTATTGATGCCCCATTCAGCACGGAAGGATTGCTGCACTTGGGAATCCGATGCGTAGGCGAGTGCGCCACCGAGACCGGTACGGCGGCCTGCGCGTTCGAATTCGAGCTTGGAATCCTTGGAGCTGAGCGCCTTGGCGAACGAGTCGAATGCGTCCTTGAGCTTCTGGCCGCGGTCCACGTAGCCCAGCGGTGAATCAGAAACGGCTATGCCATCGGACGGGTAGATGGCGAGCAACGGATCGTGACCTTTTTTGGTCAGTGTCTTATCCGCCTGAATCACCAGGGACTCATAGTTGACCATTGAATCGAAGCGATCAGGCTTGGCGACCACCATGTCTTTAAGCCAGTCTGAAGAACCGGAGGAGCGGTCCACGCCGGAGAGCAGCTTGGTCACGGAATCCTTAAGCTCAGTATTGCTCAAATCCTGTTCGCTTAACGGCTGGTCGCCGCCGCGCAATGCGGTCATAAAGGCCAGGTAAGCGGAGGCACCTGAATTTGATTGGGTGGCGGAAGTCATCGAGAATTTGAGAGCCCCGTTGCTGACCGCGGAGAGAATGTCTGCAGTGGAGACCGGCTTGGTTTTCCCGGAGTCATCTGCCCAGCCGAGGTTGATTGCTTTGGATTTGGCGATGCCGAACACGATAGGCGTGGTGGATGTGCTGGTGGCGTCTTTGACGATATGTTTGGTGTCGCCCATTGAAATCCACATGGAGGAGGCCGGCCAGACGGCGTCGTAGTCCTCGCCGCCATTCTTGAGCGCATTCATGATTTCCAGCGAACCCATGTAGTGCATGGTGATGGCCACATTAGATTCATCGGCGGCCTTCTGGATGGCGGTGGCCACTTCCTTGTTTTCCGAGCCGGAGGCGATGCTCAGAGTAGCGGTCGGCTTGTTGTTCGATGGCGTGAATGTTTGCGTGTTTGCGTTAGCGTCATCCGCGGAATCATTATTAGAATTCAGTCCAGCATTAATCGAGCAGCCGGTCAGTACAAGCGCGCCGGCGCATACTAGTGCCGCAACCGCTGCGGCGCGGCGACGAAGAGAAGAGACAATGCCCATAATTCCATTCTTCTCCCGCCTTATAAAGAGGCTATACCTCAAGGTGACAGAAAAATGAACTCTCAATGAAGAACTACACTCAGCTACGTAGTTATCGATGGGTGCAGGGCATCAACGCCGAAGCCCCGACCATTATCTATCAGCCACCAATCACAACCAACATCCCTCATTAACACAACCGCCACATCATTAAGCACAACCGCCACACTGAGCGCAAGGAATTCGGGCCAGAACCCTTGTCCTCCCGAATTTCTTGCACTCAGCAACCGTCAGTGCAAGAAATTCGGGAAATGACCGCCATTCTCCGGAAATCCTTGCGCTGAGTGAGTGTCAGTGCAAGGATTTCGGGAAGTAGCCAGTTATTTCCGGAATTTCTTGCACTGATATGTGTTCACCGCGACTTCGCTACGCGGCTTCACTGCGATGCATAGGAAACACCATTAGTACGAGGCGCTGGCGATCATTGGATCATCGTAGAAACTCAAGATCTTATCCAAATACGGCTTATAGGTGCTATTGGGCATTGAGAAGATCTCGTGACGCGATTCAGGGAAGCGCACCAGATTGGCTTCGCCGCCACCATCTTTGACCAGTTGGATGAACTTGTTTTGAGGCTTATTCAGCACCCAAATATCGTGGCCGGATTGGAACAATAGAATCGGGGTTTCCACTTCCGCACAGGCCGAAGGTTTCAGCACTGCACGATTCAGCTTCAACGCCTGACGCACCCATTCGAACGCTGCGCAATAAGTCTGGTATTCCGGATTTTCACAGCGCAGTTTGAAGTACCAACGTTCGCGCGCTTCGGATGCGCCTTCATTGCCCTTCATTGAAAATTCCGGCGTGAAGTCGGTTTGCCCGAATACGCGCTTCTTGCTGAAGCCCAGACCACACAAAGTGCCGACCAGCACACGAGCCACATTCAGCGGCATACCGGTAGCGGGGGCAATCATCGGCGCGGAAAGCACGGCCTTATCAAACAGGGTTGGGTATTGTTCCAACACTGCAGCGCCGATACCGCCGCCCATTGAATGACAGAACAGATTCAGCGGCATACCGGCCGCATACTGCTGCCCGATGGTTTCGGCGAATGCGGCCAAATCAGCCACGTAGCGGCGCCAATTGTCAATCCACACCATGCAGGGGTTTTCTACATCGCGCGCGGATTTGCCGTGGCCGCGGTGTTCCAGTATGCACACCGAGTAGCCGGCGAGGAGGAAGTACCAGACGAGCTCATCGTATTTTTCGGCGAACTCGGTGAAGCCGTGGCTAATCACGATGGCACCGCGGAATGTGGCGGTTGCGCCTTCTTCACGGATGGCATCGAATTTGCCAGCGTCATAACACAGGTAGTGCAGCTGACCGGATCGACCGCCGGTATCCATAAGCCCGGAAAGCGGTTCGAGCCCAGCCGCACGCTCGGCGGCGGAAGGATCGAACCAGCCTTCGTCGCGGCACTGTTCAAGTGCCGGCAACACGGTATTCTGCATGGTTTCGGCGTACTTGTTTTCGTCGATCATCGTCAGCTGCATGTCCTTATTGTAAAACCCTCCGTTCAGGCCAGTGATTCCTTGAGGAAGTCGCGCTGGAGAATGAGCAGGTTTTCGGCCACGGTTTCATCGTTGGTCATGTGTGTGATGCCGGTGAGCGGCAAGAAGGTGTGCGGGCGGCCGGCCGCCATCAACGCCTGAGAGAGGCGCAGACTGTGAGCGATGGTGACGTTGTCATCAGCAAAGCCGTGGATGAGCATCAGCGGTCGCTCCAGCTTGGGAGCATCCTGAATGATGCCGTTGCGGCGATACACCTCCGGATCGAGGCCAAGATAGCGTTCGGTGTAATGGGTGTCGTACAGCGTCCAGTCGGTAGGCGGAGCACCGGCGCAAGCGGCCTTGAACACGTTCGGCGCGTCGAGCACGGCGAGCGCGGAAAGGAAGCCGCCGTAGGACCAGCCGATCATGCAGACTTTATCGAGATCGGGAGCGGGGATGACAGCAGCATCGTCGTCCGCATTGAGTTCGGCTATCGCCTCGGGCAAAGCGTTGACGGCCTCAATTTGGTCGGCGAGCGTCACGTCTTTCATGTCCTCGAAAATCGCGCGATCCCAGGCAGGGCCACGTCCGGTGGTTCCACGGCCGTCCGCCGTGACCACGAGGAAGCCCTGATCGGCCCACCATTGGCCTTCCCAATAGAAGGATTGCGCATCCACAACCTGCTGGAATCCAGGGCCACCGTACGGCTTCATTAGCACAGGCAAGTTGGCAGCATTCGCGTATGGGCTATCGGCGCTTGGCGCAATGATTGCGGTGTAAAGGCGGTGCTCACCGAGGCGCGTGAAGCGCACGTTCGGCGTGAAACCTGGCTCATCGGCATAGTTGGCGATGCTGGCGATACCGCCATGTGCCTGCGGCAGTTTGCCGCGCAATACAGCATCGGCAACCGCATCAGTCACAGAATCTGATGCCACCACGTGCGTCATTTCGACCTTGGCATGCTCCATATCGCGGCCGGTAATCACCATGCCGCACTTGCCCGCGGATGCCGTCCAAACACCGGGGCGTGTGGTGACCGGAATCACGGCGCAACCAGAATCATCACCATAAGTATCGTCATAATCGAAGATCACCACGTCGAAGCTGCGCGCGTCATGTTCGCCGCCGCGGTCGGACCAAACAGCTGGCACTTCAGGAGCCAAATCAGGTTCGCGCTGCACCACGGCCATCACGTTGCCATCATCCACATTGAGTACCTCGCGCACATTCCAGCCAGCCGGCGTGAATGGGCGGCCGTCCACGGTCAGACGGTTCGTGTCCGTCTCCATATCGTTCAGCGCGCACACCAAATGGCCGCTCGGCGTGTAGGCGGGAGTGCCCGGCACCAAGTCAATCCACTGATTGTTCGTATGCTCCTCCAGCACACGGGTGGCACCAAGCTGCGGAGCATCGTCGCCGTTTGCCAAGTCTGCAGTAGCAACGGCCACCTCGAGCACCTGATCGGCTGTCTGGCGACGGTTCTGCACGAGCACCAGCGGATCATGGCCTTCCGCCCAGTTCACGGCAGCAACGTACTCGTAGGCCTCGCGATCCCAGTCCACATCGGCATTTGCGGTGATACCGGCGTATCGATTGTTCTCATCAAAAGCCAGGGAGATTACGGTCAGGTACACATCGGCATTTTGGGCCAATGCGCGCGGGTAACGACGACCGGCAGCCGCGTGCTCGGGGTCGGCAGGGTCGCTGATGTACCAGATCGGCTCGTCGGCGGTATCAAAGGATTCAAACAGCACATGGTGGGAATCCGGCGACCACCAAAAACCGTCGTATCGGTTCATTTCCTCGCCGGCTACGAATTCAGCCAAGCCGATCTTCCATGTGTTCTCAGCCGGGTTGCCGTCTTCGTCTTCCACGCTGACGCCGTAAATAGCGGTGATGCGATCGGTAGAGGCGGCATCCCAGTCGCCAATATCCACCAGCATCAGGTAAGCGCCGGTTGTGTACAGCACATGAGAACCATCCGGAGCAATGCGCGGATTCAACACAGGCGCATACGTTTCCGAATCTCCGTCCAGCCATTCGCCGGCCAGCTCGCGGGTGCGAGCCACAGGAACCTTGATGGCCACCTCGGTCTCGCTGGATCCACCAAGTTCCTCTTCCTCAGCAGCTGCATCGCCGGCATCAACCACCGATTCAACTGCGTCCTGCCAATCAATTTCCGTCAGATACAAACGGCCATTAATCGTAAAGACCACACGATCGCCGGCATCATCCACTGAATAATTCACAATGCCGGTGCCGCCTTCACGAGCGCGTTCGCGGCGAGCGCGCTCCTCAGCAGGCACGTTTTCACTATCCGCATCCGCACCCAGCAATTCACGCGGATCGGCGAGCTTAGTTTCGTGATGTTCCCCAGCCGCATCGAACCAGCTCAGCCACAAAGCAGTCACCAAATCTTCCGGACCGTCCGAGCGCAAAAACAGCGCGGTCGAACCGTCTCCTATAACGCGTGCCGAACGTGGAGAGCCGCTGGTGAACCGCAACGTCCGCGCCTTACGGCGAGGAAAATCCTTGATGGCATCATTGATATCAATCGTTTCATTCATGCCTTACAACCTACGCCGTTGTGCGGAGATGGTGCGCCACACCCACGCCAGCCCTAAAATCACCCTTAAATTTTGGAAATTCTGCACTCATAATTGGTGATTTGGCCGGTTTTTTGCACCATATTCCCAAGGCCGCGTAGGATAGGTGACGATTAGAAAGGGAGGACTATGAGCGTTCTCGACCGTTTTGAAAAAAGCGTGGAGGGTGCAGTCAACGGAGTATTCGCCAAGTTTGGCTCCAAAGACCTGCAGCCTGTTGATCTTTCCAGCGCCCTGGAGCGTGAGATCGACGCGGAAGCCATGCCGGTGGGCCGCGACCGCACGGTGGCCCCGAATGAATATCGTTTCAAGCTCAGCACCCCGGACTTTGACCGTATCGAAGCATGGGGCAGCGAGACTTTGGCCAACGAGCTTGCCGACAACCTCACTGAATACGCCAAGAGCCAGCATTACGCATTCGTTGGCCCCGTGGTTGTGATCTTTGAGGAAGATCTGAACCTCACCAAGGGCAATTTCAACCTCACTTCCGAATCCGTGCAGGGCAATGCTGTGCCCGTCACCACGGACGCGCAGACCGAGGATAGCCCGGTGCTTGAGGTGAACGGCAACCAGTATCTGCTCACCAAAGAGAAGACCGTGATCGGCCGCGGCTCCGGCTGCGACATTGTGATTGATGATCCGGGCATCTCCCGTAAGCATCTTGAGATTGACATCACGGCAAACGGTGTTATCGCACGCGACCTGGGTTCCACCAACGGCACGTATGTGGAGGGCCATCAGGTGCCCGCCGCAACACTGCTCGACGGCAATACCATTACCATCGGCCGCACGCGCATCCTGTTCTGGGCCTCGGCACAGGCGCAGGAGTAGCCCCGAGTCCCCGCTCAAAGGTCCTTCATATGACCGAATTGACTTTTGCCCTACTGAAGTATGGTTTTCTGGCCTTACTGTGGGTTTTTATATGGCTTGCGGTCCGTTCGCTGCGCCAAGACATCGAAACGTTCAGCCCGCGCCCTTCGCGTTCTCGCCGTCGCCGCGAGCGCGAAGCCCACAAGGTGAAGGCCGAGGCGCCGCGTGCACCAGCTGCAGCTGCACGAAGTTCCGCAGCGGCGTCGGCGGGCCGTCACAGCCAGCAGCCTACGTTGTTGGTGATTATCGACGGGCCTCTTGCCGGCAGCTCGGTGCCGCTTGGCGAGTCCGAAATTACTTTGGGCCGTGCCGCTTCCAATACCGTGGTGTTGGATGACGAGTTCGTCTCTTCGCATCATGCTCGCGTGTACTTGGATGCCGCTTCCGGCCAGTGGGCCATTGAGGACCTGCATTCCACGAACGGCACTGTTGTGAACCAGCAGCGCATTAATCGCCCCACCATTCTTCCTGCCCGTATTCCTGTGCGCATCGGCGCCACAACCTTCGAACTGAGGTAGCCGCATGCCTAATTCCGCCGCTTCACAACCGTTGTTCCTCTACTCCACCACTGTGTCTGATGTGGGTACAGTGCGCGCGAATAATCAGGATTCCTCCTTCGCCGGCGAGCATTTGATCGCCATTTGCGATGGCATGGGCGGTCATGCGGGCGGCGATACGGCATCTACCATCGCCATCCGCTCATTGGCTCATATTGAGCAGGACGATACCGGCGGTGATGTAAAAGCCATCTCGCATATGATGGAAACCTCCGTGATGGCTGCGCATGATGCCATCGTGGGCAAAGCCAAGCGTGAACGCAAGCTTGCCGGCATGGGCACTACGGTAACCGCCGTGGCTTTGGTGGCCGGCTACTGGGTTATCGCCCATATTGGTGATTCTCGCGCCTACCTGCTGCGCGACGGCCATTTGAGCCGCATTACCAGCGATCACAGCTATGTGCAGCATCTGATCGATACCGGTCGCATTACGCCGGCCGAAGCCAAGAACCATCCGCAGCGCAATGTGGTAATGCGCGTGCTCGGCGATTTTGACATCGACCCGCATCCTGATATTTCCATTCGTCGCGCTCACCCCGCAGACCGTTGGCTGCTTTGCTCAGATGGTTTGTGTGGCGTGCTCGAAGATTCCACTATCGAAGAGACCATGACTGCGCTCTCCGATCAGGGTGAATGCGCGCAGAATCTGGTGCAAATGGCTTTGCGCGCGGGCAGCACGGATAATGTGACTGCAGTCATTGCCGATGCCACGCTCGCTTTGGATGCGGACGCATTCGACCTGCCCCACCAGACGCCATTGGTGGGTGGCGCTGCCGGCAATAGTCTCGAAACCATCGCCGATATCGTCAACGAACCGGTGGCCACCGCTCCCGCATTGCGCGTGGATAATTCTCCGGCCCAGCGTGCTGCCGCACTAATACAGCCTGCCAGCGCACATGACAAGGCTTCAGCTCCGGCCACTGCGGAACCTTCCGGCGCACGCGTGGCGCAACCGTCCTCGGTGCGTGAGGAAACCGGCGAACGAGCAAATCCCGATACCGGTGAGATTCCGGTGGTGCAGCGCCCTGATGGCCGCATCTCGGCTGATCCGAACGATCCTGTGGTGGCACAGGCCATTCGCAAGGAGCAGGCGCAGCAAACCAAGGCCACGCATGTGAAAAAGCGCCGAGTCAGGCTTGCACTGATCTTCACCATCGTGGTGGTTATTGCAGCCCTGTTTGGCGTGGGCGGCGGCACGTATTTGTGGAGCCAGACGCGTTATTACGTGGGTAACAGCAACGGTAAGGTTGCGATTTACCAAGGCGTACCCACCAATATTTTCGGTATGGAACTTTCCCATGAGGTGAGCAGCACCACGATTTCCCTGTCTGAATTGCCGCAGACTTGGCGCGACCAGATTAATCAGGGCATTACCGTTGATTCTTTGGATGAGGCTCAGTCTCACGTATCTATTATTCGCAGTGAAATGAATAAGTTCCTGAAGCAGCAGGAGCAGGAGAAATCCAAGAAGACTGATACTTCAGACAGCTCCTCTGATTCCAACAGCACTGATGATTCCAATAGCTCCAGCGATTCGAATGACTCCAGCTCGTCCTCCGATCAGCCGAGCATTGGTGCGGCGAATGATGCCGCCACAGGGGGCAATCAATGATCGCTACCCGCTTACGTCAGATTGGCCTACTGCTTGTCTCTATGGCCATCAGCGCGCTTGCTTTCATTCAAATGTTTGAGCGCACCACCAATTCAATACCGTCGAACTATCTCGTCATATTGTGTGTGGCTGCGGCATTGTTCCTTGTGCTGTGGGCGCTGACCGTGCGTTTCCAGCCGTACGCTAGTCAGGCGATTATTCCCTGCGTGCTTTTGCTTACCGGCATTGGTGTCACGATGATTGCGCGCATTGATCAGAGCATGAGCACTCGAGTGGCGCAGCGGCAATTGATGTGGCTGTGCATTGCATTGGTGCTTTCTGCGCTGATTATTGTGTTCCTGAAGGATTACCGCGTACTGCGCCGCTTCTCCTATGTGTCTATGGTGGTGGGCCTGGTACTGCTGCTCTCCCCGATGCTGCCGGTGCTTGGCCAGGAGGTCAACGGCGCGCGCATTTGGGTGAAAGTTCCTGGTCTTGGCCAGTTCCAGCCTGGTGAATTCGCCAAGCTGTTCCTCGCATTCTTCTTTGCCGCATACCTGTTCGATCATCGCGATCAGCTGGCTGTGGGCGGTAAGAAAGTGCTCGGCCTGCAGCTGCCGCGTATCAAGGATTTGGGCCCGATCATCGTAGTGTGGGTGGCTTCGATGGGCGTGCTCGTTATGCAGCACGATTTGGGTACGTCGCTGATGTTCTTCGCCATGTTCGTGGCAATGCTGTATGTGGCAACCGGCCGTAAAAGCTGGATTGTGATTGGCTTGCTGGCATTCGCCGTGGGCGCGGTATTGGCGGCCAGCATGTTCAGCCATGTGGGTCAGCGTGTTGATGCTTGGCTGCATCCGTTCAGCAACGAGCAGTACAACAAGGAATACGGCGGCTCCTGGCAGCTGGTGACCGGTATTTTCGGCTTGGCTTCAGGCGGTATGGTAGGCACTGGCTTGGGCCAAGGCCACCCTGCGCTGACTACATTCGCTAATTCCGATTTCATTTACACGGCTTTGGGCGAAGAGCTTGGTTTGGCTGGTGTGCTGGCTATTTTGATGCTGTATTTGATTATCATCGCATCCGGCTTTATTGCAGCGATGAAAATCAAGGATGGTTTTGGCAAGCTGCTCGCTTCTGGCTTGGTGTTCACTATGGCATTCCAGGTGTTCACTGTGGTGGGTGGCGTCACTTTGGTGATTCCGTTGACTGGTTTGACGCTGCCGTACATGGCAGCCGGCGGTTCCAGTCTGATTGCCAATTATGTTCTCGCCGCACTGCTCATCGTTATTTCCGATGCGGCTAACCAGCCGGAGCCGGAGCTCACTTCCGAATCCCTCCAATACGAGGCGCTGGCTGTGTTGCGCGATAAGGAGCTTGAAGAGCGAGCTCGTGCCACGGAGCCGATTGCTCGCCCTCGCACGGCTTCGGCCACGGCTGCCAACGCATATGGTTTGGATGATCCTTCCGGTGAGATTGTGGATACTACTCGCCGCGCTCCAGAGTCGACTGCAGGCGAGGAATACACCGCGCCTACTGGCACGCTGCCGCCTGTTCCTCCGACTGCGCAAACCCAGTCGCCGCAGATGCCTCACGTACCTCAAGTACCGCAAGTTCCACCGATTCCGCCAGCGAATGGCTATCGTTCCACTAGTAATCATCACGGTCCAAGACATGGAGGTGCGCGCGCATGAATAAGTATCTGCGTCAGCTGTTCACCGCTGTAGTCTGCCTGTTTGTGGTGCTCGGGCTGTCCTCATCAATCATCATGGCTGTGCGCGCTAATTCACTGAACAGTGATTCGCGTAACGCCCGTTCGCTGTACCACGAGCTGGGCGCTTACCGTGGTGCTATTTTGGCTTCAGACGGTACGGTTATGGCACAATCCGAGCCGGTCAATGATGCATTCAAATATCAGCGCACATATTCCAACGGTCCGCTGTATGCGCCGATCACCGGCTTCTTCTCCATCAATCAGACTGCCGATCGCGGTCTGGAAGCTTCGCGAAGCATGCTACTCAACGGTGAAGCCGATTCCTTGATTTGGCAGCGCGCCAAGGCCATGCTCACCGGCAGCACCAACCAGGGTGCATCTATCGAGACCTCCATCGACCCGAAACTGCAGCAGGTTGCCTACGATCAGCTCAGCTCGCGCGATGGTGCAGCTGTTGTTTCGGAAGTCAAAACCGGCCGTATTTTGGCGATGGTGAGCACGCCGAGCTATGACCCGAACCAGCTGGCCACGCATGATGCCACCGCTGCTGCCAAGGCGTACAACGATTTGGCAGCAGGCGAGAACAGCCCGCTGATTAATCGCGCCACATCTCAGCTGTACCCGCCGGGGTCCACGTTTAAAACCATCGTGGCATCCGCAGCATTGGAAACCGGCCAATACCAGACCGATACTGAGATTCCTGCAGGCTCAAGCTATACGCTTCCGGGCACCAATACGCAGCTACCGAACGCAGTATGGCAGGCCAACGGCACTGACGGCAAAATCACGTTGCAGAACGCTATCGCATACTCGTCCAACACCGCATTCGCACAGTTGGGTGTGGCGCTTGGCGAAGAGAAAATCAGCGATATGGCCACGTCTCTGGGCTTTGGCAGCACGATTACCATCGATGGCACCACTGCAACCGGCACTCCGATGACGGCTACGGCATCCACCTTCCCCTCGGGCACCACGCCTGACCGACTGGCTCTGGCATCTATCGGCCAAGGCGATACCAAGGCCACGCCATTGCAGATGGCTATGGTGGCCCAAGCTATCGCTAACGATGGCAAGCTACTGCGCCCCACGCTGGTTGATCGTGTACGAGCTTCGGATTTGTCGGTAATCAGCGAAACCAAGCCACAAACCATGGCTAAAGTGTTCAGCAAGGATACTGCTGATAAACTCACCACGATGATGGAAAGCGTGGTCACCGAAGCCAATCCATCATTGGCCATTGATGGCATCTCCATCGCGGCTAAAACTGGTACTGCACAAATCGGTGTGGATAACAGCAGCATCGATGGCTGGATCATCGGTTTTGCGCCTGCGGATGATCCGCAAATCGCCGTGGCTGTGATGGTGCACAACACTGATCTGCTTGGTTCGCTCGCAGCCGGCCCGATTATGCGCGCGATAATTCAGGAGGCACTGCAACAATGAAACTGATTGAAGGACAGCTTATTCATCGTCGCTACCGCCTCGACTCGCGGTTGGCTCAGGGCGGCATGGGCGAAGTGTGGAAGGGCTATGACATTCAGCTCGGACGCCCGGTTGCTATTAAGGCGCTGCGCTCAGACGCTACGAATGCGGAAGCTAAGTTGCGCCGACTTCGTGCGGAAGCTCATAATTCCGCGAATCTTGCGCACCCGAATATCGCCGCATTGTTTGAATACTATGAGCATGATGGCATCGGCTTCCTCATTATGGAATATGTTCCGTCAAAATCATTGGCGGACTTGTTCCACGACAAAGGTGCGATGGATCCGACTGAACTGCTGCCGATTCTTATTCAGACTGCGCGCGGCTTGTTTATCGCTCATTCTCACGGTGTGATTCATCGCGATGTCAAGCCTGCCAACATTATGGTTTCAGACACTGGCGAGGTGAAAATCACTGATTTCGGCGTGAGCTATTCCACCGGTCAGGGTCAGATTACTCAAGATGGCATGGTGGTGGGAACCGCACAATACATTTCCCCAGAGCAGGCTCAGGGCAAGCAGGCCACACCGCAATCTGATATTTATTCACTGGGTGTGGTGGCATACGAGGGATTGTCTGGGCATCGCCCGTTCACTGGCGCAACCCCTGTGGATATTGCGGCCGCTCATGTGAACAATCCGGTGCCGCCGCTGCCGGATTCAGTAGACGTACAGCTTCGTGAATTCATAATGTCCATGCTGGCTAAGGATCCACTCGACCGTCCGAAAGACGCGCTCGTAGTATCCCGTACGCTGGCCCGTATTGAACGCCGTCTGCTTGATCAGCAGACTGAAATGGCGGATCAGACCATGGTGACTTCCGGAATGCGTGTGCCTCGCCGAGTGATGAGCACGCCACGCATCGTTTTGGAGACTCCTGTCTCAAGATTGGGAGGAAATAAGCAATGAGCAGCATGCCTAACGCACTGGCCGGTGGCCGTTACCAGCTGGGCCAGCTCATCGGACGCGGCGGCATGGCCGAGGTCCGTATCGCTCTCGATACTCGTTTGGGCCGTACCGTAGCCGTGAAGATTATGCGCGCGGAACTCGCCAATGACGAAATCTTCCTCGCACGTTTCCGCCGCGAAGCTCGTTCTGTCGCGCAAATGAACAACCCGAATATCGTCAACATCTACGATTCGGGCGAAGAAACCATTACCACGGACGCCGGCGATACCGAACGTCTGCCCTATATCGTGATGGAATACGTGAAGGGCCAGACCCTGCGCGACATCATCAAGGTGAATGGCGCGTTGAGCCAGCGCGATTGCGAACAGGTGATGCTCGGCGTGCTGAGCGCGCTTGATTATTCGCATCGCATGGGCATTATTCACCGCGATATCAAGCCCGGCAACATTATGATTTCCGAGCAGGGCGTGGTCAAGGTCATGGACTTTGGTATCGCTCGTGCACTGGATGATTCCGCCGCCACGATGACGCAGTCGCAGGGCGTGGTGGGCACTGCCCAGTATCTCTCCCCCGAGCAGGCGCGTGGTGAGACCGTAGACATGCGCTCCGACCTGTATTCCGCAGGCTGCGTGCTCTATGAAATGCTGACCGGCCGCCCGCCGTTCACTGGTGACTCTGCTGTAGCCATCGCCTACCAGCATGTGTCTGAAGTGGCAACGCCACCGAGTGCCGTGGTGCCCGGCTTGCCGAAGATGTGGGATTCCATCGTGGCCAAGGCTATGGCGAAGGATCGCCAGAACCGTTATGCCACCGCTGGCGAATTCAAGAACGATATCTTGACCTATATGAACGGTGGCGTGCCTGTGGCCGCTGCGTTCAATCCGTTGACGGATCTTTCCAATGTGAAGGCCCGCAAGGAGGCCGAGCGCGAACAGCCTACCGTGGCGGTACAGCAGCCCACTCAGGCGTTCAACCCGGTAACTGGTCAGTTCGAGCAGGTGCCGCCGAATGTGGCCGCGCAGAACGCCTTGAAGACGCGTGCTGAGCAGCGTGCTGCAGCAGCTAAAGCCAAAAAGAAGAAGCAGATTATTATCGGCTCGATTATTGGTGTTATCGCTGCTATTGCCATTGTGGTCGGCGTGGTGTTCGCTATGAACAATGCGCAGAAGAACGCTGTGGAAATGGTGACTGTGCCAGCTTGCACGGCTACTACGTCGAAGGATGGCTTAGAAGCTAAGCTCAACGCGCTTGGTCTGGAAATGGTGGAGAAGCAGGATACTGACTCCACTGAAGCTGCAGGCACGTGCACCAAGATGAGTCCGAAGGCTGGTTCTAAGGTGGCCAAAGGCTCCAAGGTGACTGTCTGGTTCTCTGCTGGACCGCAGTCGGTACCAGTGCCGGACGTGAAGAATATGAGCCAGGATGAGGCTCGTACCGAGCTTGAGGATGCTGGCTTCAAGGTCAGTTCCACGGTGAAGACCGAAGACAGTGCTGATATTGAGAAGGATATGGTGACCCGCACTGATCCTGCAGCTGGTTCACCAACGCCGAAGGGCACTACGATTACGATTTACGTGTCTTCTGGTATGACCAGCATGCCGAATCTGGTGGGTCAATCCAAGGATGCGGTTATTTCGCAGTACAGCAGCATGTTCAACTTTGTTGTGGAAACAGAGTCGTCTGATACGGTGGATGCCGGTTCCATTACCCGTACCGATCCTGTAGCTGGCTCGAATATCGAACAGGGCAGAACGATTACGATCTGGGTGTCCACAGGCAAAGAAAAGGTCACTGTGCCTTCTATTAGCGCAGGAACCGATTACGCTACTGCCAAATTGCAGCTGGAAGCCGTAGGCTTGGTGGCCGCTGCTAACGGCCCCACTGATAGTTCTGCCGTAGTGGTCAGCATTGATCCCGCTGCCGGCACTCAAGTGGATAAGGGCTCTACAGTCACCATCACCACCAAAGATGCAGGCACGAACGGCAACAACGGCAGCACTACGCCAGGTACCGACGAATAATCACATCAATCTCTCATAATCTAAGGGGCTCTGTGCGTCACAGTAACGCACAGAGCCCCTGTTTTTACTCCTGACTGAGAGGAGTACAAGTGTCGTTTACTTCGTCACCTTAGGCTGCAATCCAGCAGACTTGGCCACGGCATTATCCTGACCGCAAACCTTAAGCCAATTAGCGAGCAGACGATAGCCGTCCTGCGTCATCACCGATTCCGGATGGAATTGCACCGCGTACATGGGCTTATCCTTCACCTTCACACCCTGCACAATATGGTCACCCTGAGTCCATGCGGTTACCACCAAAGTATCCGGCACAGAATCAGGTTCCACAGCCAGCGAATGGTAGCGGGTAGCGGTCATCGGATTAGCGACGCCTTCAAAGATTTCATCATCAATATGCTCAACCAAACTGGTCTTGCCATGCATAATCGTGGGCGCATGATCCACTGTGCAGCCATACACTTCAGCGAGCGCCTGCAAACCAAGGCAAACACCAAACATAGGCACGTCATTGGCCGCGCACAGTCGAATCATATCTTCGCTGGCACCGGAATCAGCCGGAGCACCCGGGCCAGGGGAAATCAACACGCCGTCGTAGCCGTCAAGCACTCCCTGCGCGGCAGGATCAATGGCGTCGTTGCGTACCACGTCTACCGTGGCACCCAGCGTCTTTAAATATCCCACAATCGTGTAGACGAATGAATCGTAGTTATCCACCACCAGAATGTGCGCGGAATCGGTCATGCTGCTCTCCTTGAAGTCGACTTGCATGCCATACTACTTCAGCTTGGCCGGCTTTACTCCGGTACGGCCACGAAGTTCGACATCTGTTGCAGGAATGGGATATTTGCCGCGGCCCATGGGAAGGTCCATTGGAAGAGTGCGGCAGCAGCAGCAAGCAGCAGTAACAGCAACAACAGCCAGCGAATAGGCATAACGCCCGGTTGCAGTCGGAGCAGGGTGCCGTAGATGCTGGCGTCCGGGCGGCGGCGTTCGCCTAAGCGAATCGCACGCAGTACCGGCCAGCGCCAAGCTACTGCAGCAGCGATGAACAGAATCACCCATGCCACTAGAGCCAAATACACCACTTTGTCCAAAGAACCAATGCGCGAGGCGACGGACGGGGTTTCGGAAATGGCGAATTTCACAGCGCCAGAAGAATCAGTGGTCGCCAATTCCTTCGGTACGCCATCAGACACTTTGGCCCAGTACGAGAATTCGCCGTAGCTAATCCAACGATGAGTCGGCGTGGAGTACTTCGGCTCGCACGTGGTCATCGTAATCATGCGCTTGGTGGGTTCCACACTGGAATTCTCCGGGTTTGGCGCAATCACCCAAATATCCGTGGGCAGCACGATCTCGTAGCGCGTGTAATGGTATACGTACCAATAATCCTGCGTACGAACGATAATCGCATCGCCTTCTTGGAGCTTATCCACATCGCCAAGCGGCTGGCCATAACCATTACGGTGACCGGCGAGCGCAAAATTACCAACCTGACCCGGCATTTGCGAGCTCTGATAGTGGCCAAGGCCATGGCGGTTAATCTGCTCGAGCGTAGTGCCTTCCACCAGATTGCGGTGCCACTGGCTGCCGAATCGTGGAATGTATACCTGAGCGATCAAATCGCCGTATTTCGGATTTTCCGGCTGGACGGGCGGCTCGCCATCTTGGGCTTTGGCGATTTTCACCGTGCCGCCGTCAGCAGCAGGATCGGACCAGTTCACTGACTTCGTGGTTGCTTCCTGCGTTTGTTCCGCTTCCACGCCGGTCCACCACATCTGCCAGACGATGTACAGAGCGCAGATAGCGGCAGCGGTGAGCAGGATTTCGGCCACAATACCAAGTGCTTGCCACACTGGGCCACGGCGAGCGGCAACCGTACCGGAACCGCGTGTATATGCGGCGGACGAGGAGCGAGCGTGGCGGCTCCTACGCCGGCGCGGCTCGCTGGACTCATAGCCGGATTCATAGCCGCTCGGCTGCTGGGGTTCCTCAGGAACCGCAAAATCGTTTAAGCTGACCTCAGACTGAGTATTCGCATTCTCGCTGCTAGTATGTCTCATTGCTGATTCTGCTCCTCGTCTTTGGCCTTCGACGTATCGACTGTGGCGTATTTGAACTGCTGCAGCAAAGCCGTAGTGGCCTCGAACTGAAGATTATCCTTGTTTTCCACCTTATATCCGATGCCGAATGCACTGACGTACTGCTTCAGAATAGTGATGGCATTCGAATCGTTTAACGCCTTGCGCATCGAAGATTGATCTCCGATAGCGGAAATAGTGAACGGTGGTGCGTATTTCTTACCGTGAATGGATAGCACATTGCCTGAGCAAATCACGGCAGAATTGAACAGCACGCGCTGATCCATAATTTTCATGGCTTCAGCTCCGCCCGCCCACAATGCGTTCACCACAGATTCCACATCCTGCTGATGAATCACATAATCATTGATATTGGCTGTTGTGCCATTATCGTTCACCGCGTTTTCCCAAAGCGGCGAATCATCCAGGGTGACTGTAATGCCTTCTCCGGAAACAGCAGGAAGCATCAAACTGGAATCGCCACCGTCTGCCGCATCACTGCTATCGGTTGAATTATCCGAAGAATCCTTGGAATTGAGCGCATCAGTAAGATTATTGACCTGCTTCTGCAAATCATTGACGTCGCTTTGCAGCTGGGAAACCTCAGCCACACTGTGCTCCACAAGGTCGGCAGTGTCATTGTTGACTGTGGTGGTGCGGTTTACGCGCACATTGGTGCTCAGCAGGAAGCCAGTCAAGGCAATAAGCACAAACGCGGCGACTCCGCTGAGCAGAGAGCGACGTGCGCTATGTTTTCCTTGGTGCTTGGCCATAAAAATCCCGTCTTTTTACACGGTGTGTTCACCAGTTTCGAGTGTAGCCACTATTATGACTTTTAGCCTATTGAATGGAGAATACGCTGATGGCTGACGAAGAGCTGCACGAAAACGACTCGAAGGACCAGAAGGACTGGCAGGATGAGGTTGCATCCGATGATGCAAAGACCTCTGACACTGCTGAAAACGCTGAGACCACCGCTGAGGAGACCGCCGAAGAAGACGAGACCTACGGTGTGGATATGGATCAGGTGCAGGCTGTGCTGAACGCCACTGCCGACAAGGCCACGCTGACCCCGCAGATGCAGCGCATGATGAGTCGTCAGGCAGAGAATACGAAGCGCGTTGAGGAAACCATTAAGGGCACCAAGTCCAACCCACGTTGGTTTGTGCCGGTGTTCTGCGCGTTCATGATTATTGGTCTGATTTGGTGCGTGGTGTACTACCTCTCCCCGTCCGGCGCTTGGCCGATTCCGAACATTGGCGCCTGGAACTTGGCAATTGGTTTCGCTCTGATTATGATCGGCTTCCTTATGACTATGGGATGGCGCTGAGTTAGCGCGCTATTGCTGATTGTCTAAGGCCGGCTTCCTACTTCGGGAGCCGGCCTTTTTGTATTCGCTGCTGATATGGACACCGCACTTACCCACAGCTATCCACCACTTATCCACGAGTTATCCACACGCTTATCCACACGATGTGGATGAATTACATCGCTGTAGTTTTCCACAAAATGTGGAAAACCTTGTGGATAAGTAGTGGATAACCCGTGGATAAAGAGTATTCAGCGGTGTATAAGTCGTGGATAACCGTGAATTAGTGCAATCGAAGCGGCGATTGCACACAATTCGGCGCATAGAATGTCGAGTTATCCACAATGCACCGTCAATGACTTGTGCACAGTTATCGACATGAGTTCGTGAGTTATCCACATCGGCGTTGAGTTATCCACCGTCTTTTCCACAATTGTGCACAACTATCCACGAGCGTTTAGGGGAGACTTGCAGGCACCCCTATATATAGCGCCCGAGCTCTTCAACAGTTCCCATATCTCGTCCACAGCAGCAAGAGGACTGTGGATAACCCTAATGGCGGTAATAACTCAGCGGCGTATTTTCACGAACTCAAGGTTTATTTCGAGAAAAGAAGCCGCTCACACAGAGCGGCTCAACAAATAGGCTAAGAAAAAGCAGTTACATGGCGTATGGATTTGCCATATTGCACAGCAGAATGCCAGCCACTACCAGAACAGTGACGGACCAGCCATACACCTGCATACGCCAAGCGAGGCTTTTATGCCGCCAAACCGGCAGTCCACTCGTCAACAACCATGTCAGCAATGCTCCGACCACGAATCCGCCGACATGCGCCTGCCACGCTACGCCACCAACCACAAACGGCAACGCGAAATTAATCACCATCCACACCAGCATCGAACGAATATCCGCACCAATACGGCGATACACCACCAAAATCGCAGCAAACAAGCCAAAAATAGCGCCCGAAGCACCATACACAGCCATCTGCCAACCATTATTCGGCGATGCCACAGCCCACACCATAAGGCCCAGAGAACCTCCCAGGCCTGAAATCACATACAAGCCAAGGAATCGCCAGTGGCCCATCATCCGCTCCAGCGCCGCGCCAACCGAATACAGACCAATCATGTTGAACAGAATGTGCATGATCGTGTTCGGCGCATGCAAGAACATTGAGGTAATAGCAGTCCAAGGGCGATGCACTAACGTCATCGGGGAGAGCATGCCCTGATACACCAGCAATGACTGCAACAGCGGCGAAATGAAGCCCAGCAGCACTTCAATCAGCCATATCACCGTGCACACAGCAATCAGCGCCCACGTGATAACCGGACCGCCACGCTCCCACTCATATTTGATTTCTCGTTTTGTCGGCATATGCATGCAGACCACTGTATCGAAAGTTCTGGCATACGAGCGTCCCGGCAAATCGCCCGGGCAATTCAATCCACCCAATCGTCACAATCATCGGCATAGAATAGGGTGCAGGGTCGGTCGTGAATGGGCATGCCGACCAGACGATCCCTCACAGAAAGGAGCCGTCATGGAGAATCGCTCTTCTAACGGTTGGAAGTTCTTCGCGCTGCTGTTTGGCGCGGCGCTGGCTGCAGTCATCGGCCTGTACATCTACAAGCAGCAGAACCCGGATTATGATCCGTGGGAGGAGCCGTGGGAGAACAGCTCTTCGCCGGTGGATTTGGGTCTGAACAAGGCCGAGGATAAGGGCGATGAGGAGGAGCCCGAAGCCTCCCCAGCTGAAGCCTGATTCCCCCAACTGGTAGACATACGTAAAAAGCCTCTGTAACCGAAGTAGTTACAGAGGCTTTTTGCGTATTAAGCTGCTGACGCTGGAGGGTGGGGAGTACGGTACGCATCCCGACACACTCAAGGCCGTTCGGCCAAGCTTACGGTCGGGATGCGCACTCCCCACCCTCCAGCTGCGTTCTGGACCCGTCAGTCAGCGAGCGGACCGGTGTGCCAGATTCGCTCGAGATAATCCTCCATGGAGCGATCGGAGCTGAAGAAGCCGGAGTTGGCCACGTTGAGCAGGGCCTTGCGGTTCCACTCGAGCGGATCGCGGTAAAGCTTCTCGATTTCAGCCTGGATATCGGCGTAAGCGGAGAAGTCAGCCAGGGTCATGAACCAATCCTTGGTCAGCCAGTCGGCGACGAGCGGAGCGTAAGCGTTGCGGTCACCGTTGGAGAAGGTGCCGTTGGCAACCAGATCGATGGCCTGCTTCAGGCGAGGATCGGCCTCGTAGTACTTAGCCGGATCGTAACCGTCGGCGTACAGCTTATCGACCTCTTCCACAGTCATGCCGAAGAGGAAGAAGTTCTCAGCACCAACGCGCTCACGAATCTCAACATTGGCGCCGTCAAGGGTACCAACGGTCAGGGCACCGTTGAGAGCGAACTTCATGTTGCCGGTACCGGAAGCTTCCTTACCAGCCTGAGAAATCTGCTCGTCAAGTTCGGTGGCCGGAATCAGGTTCTGAGCCATCTCGATGTTGTAGTTCGGCAGCATGTGGACGGCCAGCTTGCCCTTGACGTCCGGATCGTTGTTGACCACGCGGGAGACGTTGTTGATGAGCTGAATGGTCATCTTGGCCAGGTAGTAACCCGGAGCAGCCTTAGCGCCGAAGAACACGGTGCGCGGCAGGATCTCGTCAGCGGAAACGGTGCCGTTCTTGATGGCAGCGTACTTGGAGATCACGGCCAGGATCTTCAGGCTCTGGCGCTTGTACTCGTGCAGACGCTTGACCATGGTGTTGAACATGGTGTTCTCGTCGATGTCGAGGCCGTAGTGATCCTTGGCGAAGCCCACGAAAGCGTGCTTGTTGGCGGCCTTGACGGCAGCGAACTTCTTGACGAACTCGTCATCCTTGGCCAGCGGAACCAGGCCCTCGAGCATTTCGAGGTCGGAGATCCACTTGTCAGTGCCGAGGCCCTCGGTGATGAGGTCGGAGAGAGCCGGGTTGGCGAGCTTGACGAAACGACGCGGGGTCACGCCGTTGGTCACGTTGGTGAACTTGGTCGGGTAGACGTCGGAGAAGTCCTTGAGGGTGACGTCCTTCAGCAGCTGCGAGTGCAGGGCGGCCACGCCATTGACGTGGGAGCCGCCGTAGGTGGCGAGGTAAGCCATGCGGACGGAGTCGCCAGTGTAGATGCGCATGCGTTCGATGGTCTCGTCGGCAACACCCTTGCCCTTGAGCTCGTCTTCAAACTGCTCGTTGATCTTCTCGATGATCTCGAGGTGACGCGGCAGCAGTTCGCCGATGAGGCTGGCCGGCCAAACCTCGAGGGCTTCCGGCAGCAGGGTGTGGCAGGTGTAGTTGAAGGTCTTGACGGTGATGTTCCAAGCGGTATCCCAGTCGTAGTCGTACTCATCGATGAGGATGCGCATGAGCTCCGGGATGCCGATCACCGGGTGGGTGTCGTTGAGCTGGAAGGTGATCTTGTCCGGGAAGGTGGTCAGATCAGGCTTGTCCTGGCCCGGGTAGAAGACGCGGATGGCGTCGTGCAGGGATGCGGAGACGAAGAAGTACTGCTGCTCGAGGCGCAGCTCCTTGCCGACCTTGGTGGAGTCTTCCGGGTAGAGGATCTTGGAGATGTTCTCAGCCTTGACCTGCGGCTTGACGGCTTCCATGTACTCGGAGCGGTTGAAGGCGAGCAGATCGAACTCGTCGTAGCTCTTGGCGGTCCACAGACGCAGAGTGTTCACGCGCTGGGACTTGTAGCCCGGGACCAGGTAGTCCACCGGGACGGCGCGCACGGACCAAGCCGGCTTCCACACCTTCTTGCCGTTCTCCTCAACGACTTCGCCGCCGAAGGAGACCTTCTGGTCGCGGTTGTAGTCGATGTGGCCCCACGGCTCTTCGTTGGTCAGCCAGTAATCAGGGGTTTCAACCTGCTTGCCGTTCTCATCGAAGGTCTGCTTGAAGATGCCGTACTTGTACTGGATGCCGTAGCCGAATGCCGGCACGCCCAGGGAGGCGAGGGAGTCGATGAAGCAGGCGGCGAGACGGCCCAGACCACCGTTACCGAGGCCCGGCTCGTATTCGGCGTCAATGATGTCCTTCGGCTGGAAGCCCAGAGCTTCAACAGCCTTGTCGAACTGCTCGGTCAGGCCTGCGTTCAGCAGTGCGTTCTCCAGCTGCTTGCCCATCAGGAACTCAGCGGAGAAGTAGCCGACGGCCTTAGTGTTGCCGTTGACGGTATCGGCCTGAGTCTTGAACCAAGAGTCGGCGAGGTGGTTACGCACAGCCTTGGATGCAGCCACGTACACGTCGGCAGCAGTTGCCTGCTCGGCGGTGACGTTCTGAGTGTATTTGAGTTGTTCACGAATCTCGTCGGCGAACTGGTCCGCCGTAACGGGAGACTTTGGTGCGGTAATTTCGGTCATTCTGACTTTCCTTCCGGGATAAGTGCCCGAGATTATTATGCCGCGCACTCGGTATCGCGGCATAAACGTAAGCATGAACTCTCCGTAACGTCATTGAGATCAGCGCGTGCATACGTTCTCATACTGAGGGTATCACACCGCCATACAGTACGCATACAACGGCGTATGTCATCGTTATCATCCTATGGTCAAGAGCTATCAAGTGCCATGATTGAAGACATGGCAGTCATACTTGAACGAGATTTAGAACGCGGTCGCATCGCGTTTCAACAATGGCATACAGCCGCGCAGCAATCATTGCAAACAGCGGCAGCAATCACCATTAATCCAACCTTGCCGCGCAGCACGTGGGCCATGGCCGTACGCTACTCACTGTTTCTATTGGAGCGGCGGGCTCCCGGCCCCGGTGTAGAAGTGCGCGTTGCCCCATGGGGCGCAGTCAAAATTTTGGACGGGCCGGAATCTGACCCGCATAATCTGACTCCGCCGGACGTCATCGAACTTGAGCCAGACGTTTGGCTACGGCTTGCCTGCGGCATCACCACGTGGAATCAGGAGAAGGATGCCGGCCACATCAGTGCAGTCGGCGAACGCGACGATTTGAGCGACCTATTGCCGCTCACGCGTTAGCGGCAGTCGACGGCAAAATAGCAAATAAAAAGGCACCTGTTATGCAACAGGTGCCTTATAAGGCTGTATTGCCACCGATCACTGCTTAGGCTTGAGGGCGCTCGGAATCGGGCGAGGCTTTGGCATCGGGATTGGCTTATGCGGAACTGCCGGCTTAGCCGCAGTCTTCGGGAATTCGCCACTGGTCGCCTTGGCTGCAGCTTCGGCAGCCCACTTGGCGTACTCATCCAAGTCATCGTCCGCAACAGGAGCAGCAGCGGAATCACTAGATTTCTCATCAGTGTCCACATACTGGTCTTCAACGTCGGCAAACGGGTCAACAGACCCTGTTCCCGGCTCCTGCTCGCTTAGCTCTTTGGCCAGCTCATCGTAATCAGTGTCGGTGGTCAGATACTTCAGCTTACGGGCAATTTTCTGCTGTTTTGCTTTCTGACGTCCGCGGCCCATCTGACCCCCTGAAATTACTGTGCTGTTCGATTCATCAACTTAAGAGAGTACCACCTAATATGTGCATGTTCGTTGTCGGCTCACACTTTTACCATAAAAGCGTTTATTTTACGGCTATTTCAAAGGAATCCGCATGACCGACGAGCAGAAACTGACAGCGGCAGGCAATGAAATGAGCGCGAGCTTCCTCGCAGCAAAGAAGCGTTCCGACGAGACGCTTGCCAAGCTCGAGTCGAATCCCTCGTCCTTCACCATGCTGACCGGCGATCGCCCGACCGGCCGCCTGCACTTGGGACACTACTTCGGCTCCATCAAAGAGCGTGTCGCCATGCAGGAGCGTGGCGTGAACACGAACATCATCATCGCGGATTACCAGGTCATCACCGACCGCGACACCACCGAGCATATTCAAGACAACGTGCTGAACTTGGTGCTCGACTACATGGCCGCGGGCATCGACCCGAACAAGACCATGATGTTCACCCACTCTGCAGTGCCGGCCGAGAACCAGCTGCTGCTGCCGTTCCTCTCCCTGGTCACCGAGGCTGAGCTGCACCGCAACCCGACCGTGAAGTCCGAAATGGAGGCTTCCGGCCACGCGCTGACTGGCCTGCTGCTCACCTACCCAGTGCATCAGGCGTGCGACATTCTCTTCTGCAAGGCCAATGTGGTGCCGATCGGCAAGGACAACCTGCCGCACGTGGAGATTACCCGCACGATTGCCCGTCGTTTCAACGAGCGTTACGCCAAGAAGAACCCGGTGTTCCCGGAGCCGGCCGCCATTCTGTCTGACGCTCCTGAGATTCCGGGTCTCGACGGCCGCAAGATGAGCAAGTCCTACGGCAACTCCATCATGCTGGGCGCCACCGCTGAGGAAACCGCCAAGCTCATTAAGAAGAGCCCCACCGATTCCGAGCGTCGCATCACCTTCGATCCGATCGCACGCCCGCAGGTCTCCGCACTGCTGACCACCGCAGGCCTCGTGACCGGCCGCGACCCGAAGGATATCGCCGAGGAAATCGGCGATGCCGGTGCAGGCGCACTGAAGGCTTACGTGATCGAGTCCGTGAACTCGTTCCTCGCTCCGCACCGCGAGCGCCGCGCCGAGCTGGCCAAGGACATGGATTCCATTCGCGACATTCTGCATGACGGCAACAAGCGCGCCAACGCCATCGCCGAGGAAACCCTCGACCAGGTGCGCGAAGCCATGGGCATGAAGTACTGAAACACTCAACGCATCAACGCACTGAGCGCCAAGGCCTGGGATTGTGAACACACAATCCCAGGCCTTTTGCATTCAGTATGTGCGCTTGCCGGCCAAGAACGTCATCTTGATGTGCTTCGGCATGGCACGCATGACTTCGGGTGTGGCAGCGGCATAGGGATCGGCATCGATAAGCACCAAATCTGCCGGGTCGCCAGTTTCGACGCGGTCTCTTCCCACTGCAGTAGAAGCAGCCAACGCCGTTCGCACGTCCAGGCACTGTTCGGGCTGGAATGGTTCGCGCGCGGAGCTCTCTGTGCCAAACACGGCGGCGGAGATGGCCAACCATGGGTCAAGCGGGGCAACAGGGGCGTCCGAGCCCATGCGCAGCTTGGCGCCCGCGTCATGCAGCGAGCGGAACGGATAGGGAATGCCAGCAGGATTAGCCCAGAAGCGGGTAATAACGTCGCGGTCATCCATGGCATGCTGCGGCTGAATGCTTGCGGTAAGCCCCAACTCGGCAAATCGTGGGATATCCACGGGTTTAAGCATTTGCGCATGCTCAATAGAACCATGGGCATGCGTGGCGGCAGCGGCGTTCAGCACAATGGTGTTCGCCTCATCGCCGATGGCATGGCAAGCAATATCAAAGCCATGTTCAGTGGCCAACCGCATATAATCCTCGATTTGCTGCGGCGTATAGCTCAACGTGCCGTAGGTCGGCGGCTCGATACCGGAATAGGGGGTGGAGCAATAGGCGGAGCGCGTGTTCAGCGAACCGTCCGAAATAAGCTTCATAGCCCCGACATGACCAAGCCCGTTACTCCCGGGCAGAGGCTTGCCGGTGTGCCAGCCTGCATCGATGGCGTCATGCAGACGCTCGGGATATACGCCGGCCTCCACACGCAGTCCATTGATGCCAGCGGCAAAGCGACTGATCCACGTGTTGATATTTTCGGCCATCTCATAGTCGTGAATGCCCGCAATGCCCTTGGACGCAGCATCTCGCTCGGCCTCACGCAGCAACCGGTCGGTTTCTTCGGCTGCGCCAGGAGCCTTATCGAACTGGGTATAAGCGTTGAACCATTCCAGCTCTCCTACAAGCCCAGTGCGCTCATCCACATGCACGCCAAGGCGGCGGGCGGCAGCAGAATTCACCCAACCGCAGTGCATATCCGCGCTGGAGAGCGCCACCGGCTGCTCGCCGGTTACCGCATCGATGGCAGCAAGCGTGGGCTGCTCGTCGTCAGTCCACAGCGAATGCCGGAAGCGCATACCCACTACGAACGTGTTCGGGTCGAGTGTCCCGGCCGCGCGGCGTTCCTCCAAATGGGCGCGCAACATGGCCATCGCCTCGCTGGCCGAACGAGCGTTAATCAAATCCAGTCGGCCCAGCGTTTTAGCCCATTGCGTGAAATGCGTATGACAATCCCACAAACCAGGGATAACCCATAACCCATCGGCATCGATGACAGTTGTATCTGTCGTATCCACATCTTCCGGCAAGACACGCGTTGCATCAACGGCGGCGTCAGTACCCGCGGGGGTTACGGAAGCAATAACGCCATCTCGCACAACGATATCAACACGGTCTTCAGACCCAGGAATGCCTGCATTGTCAATACGTACCAAGCTACTCATACCGCCATCATGCCACTGTTGTGTGAATGGCACCGCGCGCAATCTGCTCCAATGCAGCCATATGCCCCTCAAATGCGTGCCGTCCGGCCGGCAGCAGCATCACTTCAATCACCTTGTGTTTATTGAGCGCGCTATCGACCTTGCGCAACGCCACATATCCATGCTCCTGCAATGCTCTGAGCTGTTTGGAGCAGGCTGCGTCGCTGATGCCCAATGTGTCTCGGATAACAGCAAACTGCATGCAGGTCGTCGTCATCAGCAATCCACATATGCGCAATCGGATCGAGGAGTGGATAAATTCGTCAAAATGTGCTTCAGTCATGGCTGTGGCGCCTTTGCATCGCGTTCTGCGCTGTCCACGCCGCCGCTGATTCGCGATGAAGTTGTCTGAGGAACCACAGTGGACCACAATGCCGCGTTGCGTGCTGCCGCTGCAGACAGTGCAGTATCATGCATAGCCCTCACCATGCGATCCAAGGCGCGTTGATATAGCCAGCCAGCGAGGAACATGCCAATGCCCACAGCAATCGATAGCAATGCATGCCGCGCGATATCAATCAGCACAGACTCTGTTGGCAGGTAAGAAAATGTATAGTTCAGGGCAGCTCCCAGCACGATGATCACAGTTTGTACGCCTAGCAATGCCTGCATTTCACGATTACGCGGCATTGAGTCTATGTGACTGCCCCGCTGTTTGCGCGATGCAATATAGGCGGCAATCATGCATACGGCAAACAATGCCAGTAATACCAATGTCAGCGCATTGATTTCCTCGCCAAATAGGTTGACGGCAAGCCCCCAGCCGATTGCATAGATGATTTGACCCCACAGCGGCAGCGTGACCCTTGTGCTCAATTGAGTTCGGTCTGCACGCAACTGGTGCAGTGCGGCTGCGGCGTCGGAGGTTGACGGAATTGAGGATGGCGATACATGTGACTGCTTCATGATTGTTCCTTTCTTGGCTTATCGCTGCGTTGCGTAAACCATGGCCGATGAAGTACGAAGAAGATATAAGAAATGCAGTAAGGGCCGGAACAAACAAACTTTCCGTATGGAAAGCATAACAGTTTCCACATGGAAAGTAAATGACTCGGATCGGCGAAATTCAGCCTCGCATACTAGTGCTTTTCAATGGTCCTCTTGGTGCTTATCCACCGAGTTATCCACATTTATCCACTGAAAAATGGGGACTGTAGACAGTCTGTGGTTTAGCACCGTAGACTCCCGATATGCATGCTGCATCACGAAGGGGTGATTGGATGAACGCATCATATGCATTAACGGAATTGACCATGCTGAAATATCAACGAATGGATGTCTGCGCGGCAATACAACAACGAAGTAGTTGGCGACCGCCGTATGCTTTGACGACGGCACTTGAGTTACTGTCCGTCGAACTTCCGCGTATACCGAATAAGTATCGTCGGATCACTCAATCGGTAATGGTTGCTGTTCCTCATGCCAATGCCAAACGTCATATATCAGGAGTGGAGGCGGTCGTATGGCCGTTTCCAATCGATACGGTCATGGTTGAGGGGCAATTCTTATGCACGTCAGCGCCGTGTACTTGGGCGATGTTTTCAGCATATTTGGATCTTGAAGAGCTTGTCGTCCTGGCAGATTCCATGATGCGACGAGACAGGCGGCTACGCCGGACCACGCTAGAAGAACTCTCAGCGTATTTGGATCGTGCATACGGTCAAGTACAGGAAGCCAAGGCGATGGGGCGCAATGCGCGCCTTTTCCGCGGATACGAAAATTGCCGGCTGGCGTTACGTTTAGCCCGTGAGGGAACGGACTCTTCCATGGAAACGCGCACACGTTTTGTTCCGCCCCGGTATGGGCTTGACATGCCACAAGTCAACTATCCTATCTTTGTGGGCAACAGTGTCAGACCTCTTTACCTTGATCTCGCATATCCCGAATATCGTATCTGCATAGAGTATGAAGGCTCGCACCATGCAGGGCAGTGGCTCAATGACGTTAAGCGGCGGCAAGCCATTGAGGATGCCAAATGGAAGCATATCCAGGTCACGAAGCTGGACTTACGAAGTGCTGCAGACGAAGAGGCCCTCGCTCAACGCATTGCAGACCGAATCGAAGAAGTCACCGGCAAAACCGTACAGCTTATGGCGCGACGAACTATTCGACAAATAGCCGATGCCCGTACATTGCGGCGTGCGCCACTGTATGAACGATTATGTTTTGCGCCTCTTTCGCCGGTTGTTCCTCAGCTGTGATGTGCCGCGACATGGCACCTCATAGCCGAGAGGGATGCGTCGCACACTTCATGCGCGTTTTTTCGTTGAAAATAGACCTTGCTAAGGGCGGTTTCTTATTACGAAGAGGTGATTTGGGCCAGCGGAAAGGTGTTTCTGCGTTACGAGGGGCTGATTTGGACGGCTGGGGAGGTCTATCTGCCTTACGAGGGGCTGCTCACTGTGGTACATCACCCCAAAAATCGTGTCACGCCAACGTCATTTCGCCATTTCGGAGCACGGCTACTGTGACAGCCAGCCCCTCGTAAGGCAGATAGACCTCCCCGACCACGGAAATCAGCCCCTTGTAACGAAGAAAGCGCGCACAGAAACCGGCGAACGCAGCTTTCTGCGCCCAGAGCGCATCAAAGCACGCTACCTCGCATTATTTCTCGCCGCGAACTTCGGCCTCCATGGCTTCCATCGGCTCATCCACCAGTACTGAGCCGGAGGGCAGGGTGCCGGGCAGCGGATCGTCCATGTAGCGATCGAATTCGTAGAGCATCTGCTCGTTGGGGTTCTCGGTGAGCAGCGACACCACCACAATGAACAGCAGTGAAATCAAGAATGCCGGCAACAGCTCGTAAATGGCGAAAACACCGCCCAAAGGCTTCATGAGATTATGCCAAATCAGCACCGTTGCGGTGCCGGAAAGCATACCCGCCACAGCACCTGCCTTATTGGCGCGACGCCAATACAGCGAGCACAGCATCAACGGGCCGAAGGACGCGCCCAAGCCGGCCCACGCGTATGAAACCACTTGGAAAATCGAAGAGTTCTGATCGTATGCCACGAGAATGCCGAACAGGAACATCACCACCAGCGTGGCACGGGCCACAATCATCACCTGACGGTCCGTGGCCTTCTTGTGGAACAGGCCGCGGAAGATGTTCTCGCCCATGGCGGAAGCGCCAATGATCATGTAAGAGGAGCTGGAGCTCATCGAGGCGGCGAAAATACCAGACACTACCACACCGCACATGAAGCTTGGCAGCAGAGTCTGCGCCAGCACAATGAAAATCGTTTCCGCGTCTGTGGAGGTCAACAGTTCGGTCGGCATCATTGCGCGGCCGACCAAACCGATGCACACGGCGCTGGCCAGCGACAGCACGCACCACAGCGTGGCGATAATACGAGACTTGCGCACTTCCTCAACGCTGCGAATGGAAAGGAATCGCACCAGCACCTGCGGCATACCGAAGTATCCCAAACCCCATGCCAGCATGGACACGATGGTGATAATGCCGTAATCGCTCGGGGCACCGAATACCGCGCGGCCAGCCTCTACGAGTTGCTGACCCGTTGATGGGTCGAGCTTGGGAGCGGCCACCTGCACACCGGAAAGGTAACCAGGAATGGACTGCAGGAAGGCCACTGTATTATCAACGCCACCGGCATTGGCAACCGTGCCGATGAATACCACAGCGAGTGCGAAGAACATCAGCAAGCCCTGAATAAAGTCGGTCATAACCACGGACAGGTAGCCGCCCACAACGGTGTAGACGAACACCACCAGCGCGCCCAAAATCATCATCAGGTGATAGTCAAAACCGAACAAAGTGGCGAACAGTTTGCCCACGGTCACGAAGCAGCTGCCCACGTACACGCTGAAGAACACGAGGATGATGATGGCGGCGATAGTGGAAATCACGCCTTTGGTGTCATGGAATCGCTTGGCGAAAAAGTCTGGAATGGTGATGGCGTCGCCGGCCACGACTGAGTAGCGGCGAAGGCGGCGGGCCACGATTTTCCAGTTCATATAGGTACCGATGGCAAGGCCCAGCGCGGTCCACATCGGGTCAGCAGCACCGGTGAAGTAGGCGAGGCCCGGCAAACCCATGAGCAGCCAGCCGGACATGTCCGAGGCCTCAGCGGAAAGCGCAGTCAGCCACGGACCGACGCCACGACCGCCCGCGAAGTACTCCTTGGACGAGGAGTTGGAACGCTTGGAGTACACGAATCCGATGGACAGCATGGCCGCAAAATAGAGGACCATGGCCAAGAGAATCCAGAAATCGTTCGCCACGCTAACCGCCTTAAGCCGTAATTGATGGCCCTCCCCTATCGTGATTCCCCTGGAATAGGGAATTCCCAGCAATATGCCGTCTTATAGGGGCAGTCATGGAAAGATTGCCATGCACAAAGAGCCTTGAAAAACTTTCTCTTTGGCTGACCTTCGCGGAACGCACGGACAAAGCGCCACAAATGAGACGGTAATGTCTCATAGTGTGGCGCTTATTGTCGAATCGCTGGTGCCACCAGCAACCAAGTCGGCCCAAGCAGGCCTGCAAGCCGCTAAATGTCGTACCGCCAGGACTTATCGGTAATCACGCGCGCCATCGCCAAACCGATGGGCAGGCAGATAATCACCATGAACGCGCGGAATGCCCAGTCGAGCGCGGACTGCGTATCGAACGAACCCAAGTGGAACATGGCCTGGTACATATACATGCCCGGCACCATGATCACAATCGACGGCACGGTCAGGCAAATACGCGGGTAGCCCAAATGCGGGGCAAGCCACCCCTTGCGCACGGAGGAGCGCCAAGCCGTAGCCAACAGGCCGGCCAGTAGAGCGCCGATAAACGCGCCGGCCTCTGGCGGCACGCCTTGATCCACGATTTCCAGACGCAGCGTATCGGTGATAGCGCCAATCACAGCCGCCACCAAGCACATGCGCTGCGGCGAGTTGAACATCACGGAGAAGCCCCACACACCAAGGAACGCGAAGACGAATCGCAGACCGCCGTTCACCCACACGTTCAGGCCGAGCGGCTCGAATCCTTCTGGGTTCAAGTGCACAATAACTGCAACCATCCAGCCTGCGAGCGTAGCCATCAGCACAATGCACAGGAAGTACGCGAGGCGCTGAATGCCGGAGGGGAAGTCGATTTTCGCCATATCCAAGCCGCTGGTAATCAGCGGGAATCCGGGGATGACGAACAGCATGGCGCCAATGTACGCCGTGTCATGCTGCAGCGCCACAGGATCGAACAGGCCAATCAAGCGCAGAGTTCCAGTGCATGCCAGAGCCGCCAACGCCACGCACACAAAGGTGACGAAGAACTGGTTCAAATGATGCGCGAACAGCTTGCGCCGCAGCCAATGGCCCAAGCCGGCGCCCACGAATGCGCCGACCATGTCGTACGGGCCGCCGCCGAGCAGGAACACGAAGGATGCGCAGGCAATGGCGGAGGCCAAGCCTGCGAAGGCCGGCGAATACAGCGGCTTGCGATGCTCGATCATATCGAGTCGCTCGTGAGCCTGGCGCACGGTGATGCCTGGGGAATTCTTTGACTGCTGTTCAGCGCCGATGTAGTCGAAATGCTCGGCATATTCCTTGGGTGGTTTGCGGTCGGCAAGTTTGCGTTTGCGCGGCGCGGCATCTGTTTGGTTCGAATGTGATTGATTCGACTGATACGACTGTGCAGAAGGTGCCGCAGCAGCTTCTTGCTGATGCAGCTCAGCATCCGGGAAGTCGCTTTCCATAGCATCCGGATGCGCCTGCGCTTCAGCTTCGACTGCAGCTGATTGCGCGGCCTGCTCAGCCTCGCGCTCCTGCTCATCGGCGGCACGTGCTGCCAATGATTGCGCCATTGCCGACTGCGACCAGTCCGTTTCGTGCACGTGCAGTTGATGCGCGCGAGGGTCGCCTGGATCGCTATGCTCGCTGGCTACTTCAAGCGCATCAAGCACTGCGTCTTGCCCAGCCTGATGCGTTTCTTTTTCCTTTTCCTCTTCGCGCAGTTTCTTGGAAAGGTTCGCAGAAACTTGGGAGGCATCTTTGGTGTCGAGATGCTGCATCAGGCCTTGCGATACCTCAGGCTGGACGTGATACATCGACTCCTCGCCGAGATTCACGCTAAACCAGTCGGCGTAATGCTCAAGCAGCCAGATGCGCTCGGTGTTCACGCCGGTGGTGGGCAAATCGATGACTTCGGTAATGCGGTCCTTGCCGTCCGTGCAGGCAGCTTCGATGTCCGTCAGATTCACATCGGCGCGCACGTGCACACCCAGCGGATAGGCGATGCGATGCATCATTTCGCGCACGCGGAAGGAACCGGTACCAGCACTCAAGTCAAGCAGACCAACGCGCACAATCACGCTGGCTTTGGCTGCAATACCAGCTTCCGCGATGGGCTTGTCCCAATCGCGTTCGATGTCTTCCATATCCAGAGGAATGGAGTGGGTATGGAAATGCTGAACGGCAATAGCACCATGTTCATTGGGCTTATGGTGCTCCTGATGTGGTTCAGTATGGTTCGTCTGCTGTTCCATGTGATTCCCAATCCGGTTTGTACGGCATCTGCCGCAGATTGTGTTGATTGACGAGATTTCCCGAGGATTCAAGGTAGCGCGCCGCCTTCCCCGCGCACCCCAGCACACACTTCCATGTCCATTTTTCGGACATAAGTCAGTCGATATTTGAGCAATCTGTCGGCTGAAAATGGACTTCGTAACGTAAATGGCGAATACCCGGCGATACACTATTGCCCACACAACAACCACGTTGAATATGGGCTGTGGGCTCGCAACGATTGGCCTCAACAACCGCGGAGGAGCCGCGGACGACCAATAGACCGAGCAACCTAATATTCGGCAAAGGAGGTTATATGGCAACATCCGAAGAACAGATCACTCCGGCTGACGCTGCCATCGTCACCACCGGGACCGGCCGAAAGGGCCCGGAGGAGCATGATCTTCCCAAAAACCTCAAGTACGACATGGATTTGTGCTTGCGAATCCTGCGCGACGTACTGGGCGAATACAACCCTGAACTGCTCTCCACCTTCGATACCGTGCGCAACTATGCGGTCGAGGCCAGCGCTGAGCACTTCGGCGGCGTTGAGGATCCGAACCCCGGCCATGATGGGCTGAAGGCCGCCGTTGAGGTCATCGACAAGATGAACCTGCACGACGCCCAGCTGCTGGCCCGCGCGTTCGCCACCTACTTCCATCTGGCCAACCTTTCCGAGGAGAACTACCGCGTCTCCGTGCTGCGCCAGCGTGAAAACGAAGTCACCGACGATCAGGCCTTCGACCCGGTCAACGAAATGACTTCCGCCTACCACCAGCTCATCAACGAGATGGGCCCGGCCAAGGCCAAGGAGCTGCTCGACAGGCTCGAGTTCCACCCGGTCTTCACCGCCCACCCCACCGAGGCTCGCCGTAAGGCAGTGGAAGGCAAGATTCGCCGTATTTCCGAGCTGCTCGAAGAGCACAAGACGCTTGGTGGATCGGATAAGAAGGAGAACTGCCGCCGTCTCTACAACGAGATCGACGCCCTGTTCCGCACTTCCCCGATCGCATTGAAGAAGCCGACTCCTGTTGAGGAAGCTGACACCATTCTTGACATCTTCGACAACACGCTGTTCCACACCATCCCCAAGGTGTACCGTCGCTTCGACGACTGGGTCTTGGGCGATAAGGCTGGCTTAGTGCCGCCCGTGTGCCCGGCATTCTTCCACCCTGGTAGCTGGATTGGTTCCGACCGCGATGGCAACCCGAACGTGACCGCTAAGGTCAGCCGTCAGGTGGCCCGCAAGTTCTCCGATCATGTGCTCGCCGCTCTCGAGGAAGCCACCCGCACTGTGGGTCGCAACCTCACGATGGAGGCTGAGACCACACCGCCGAGCTCTGCACTGCGCATCCTGTGGAGCCACCAGAAGGAAATGAGCGAGCGTCTGACCGATAAGGCCGCCCTGATTTCCACCAAGGAACTGCACCGCGCAGTCATGCTGGTGATTGCCGATCGTCTGCACTACACCATCGAGCGTGACGCCGATCTGATGTATCACACTTGCGATGACTACATCGCCGATCTGAAGACCGTGCAGCAGTCCTTGGCCGATGCAGGCGCCAAGCGCTCCGCCTATGGCCCGCTGCAGGACTTGATCTGGCAGGCCGAGACCTTCGGCTTCCACATGGTCGAGATGGAGTTCCGTCAGCATTCCGTGGTGCACTCCCGTGCCCTTGCGGATATTCGCGAGCACGGCCTGCACGGCGAACGCGGCGAACTGCAACCGATGACCCACGAGGTGCTCGACACCTTCCGTGCCCTCGGTTCCATCCAGAAGCGCAATGGCACCAAGGCCGCACGCCGCTACATCATCTCCTTCACCAAGAGCGCGCAGAACATCAAGGATGTTTACGAGCTCAACCGTCTGGCCTTCGCTCACCCGGAGGACGTGCCCACCATCGATGTGATTCCGCTGTTCGAACAGCTTGAGGATTTGCAGAACTCGGTGGACGTGCTCGAGGAAATGATCAAGATCCCCGAGGTCCAGGCTCGCCTGAAGGCTACCGGCAACAAGCTCGAGGTCATGCTCGGCTACTCCGATTCCTCGAAGGATGCAGGCCCGACTTCCGCAACGCTGGCTCTGCATTCCGCTCAGGAGCGTATTGCCAAGTGGGCTGAATCGCACGATATCGACCTGACCCTGTTCCATGGCCGCGGCGGCGCCGTTGGTCGTGGTGGTGGCCCTGCCAACCGTGCAGTGCTGGCCCAGCCGGTCGGCTCCGTGAAGTGCCGTTTCAAGCTCACCGAGCAGGGCGAGGTCATCTTCGCCCGTTACGGCAACCCGGTGCTGGCCATCCGCCACGTCGAGTCCGTGGCTGCGGCGACCCTGCTGCAGTCCGCTCCGAGCGTGGAGAAGACCAACACCGACATGACCAAGAAGTACGCCGACATGGCTGCTCAGCTCGACGAGGCCGCGCACAACCGCTTCCTCGACCTGCTGAACACCGATGGCTTCGCCCCGTGGTTCTCGATCGTCACGCCGCTGACCGAAATCGGTCTGCTGCCGATTGGCTCCCGCCCGGCCAAGCGCGGCCTTGGCGCCAAGTCCCTAGACGATTTGCGTACGATTCCGTGGATCTTCTCCTGGGCTCAGGCACGCATCAACCTGGCCGCTTGGTACGGTCTCGGCACTGCATGCGAGAAGTTCGGCGATCTGGAGACCATGCGTCAGGCTTACGAGGAATGGCCGCTGTTCTCCACGTTCATCGACAACATCGAGATGTCCATCGCCAAGACGGATGAGCGCATCGCCAGGATGTACCTTGCCCTCGGCGACCGCGAGGACCTCAATGAGAAGGTGCTCAACGAGATGGAGCTCACCCGCAAGTGGGTTCTGGCCATCGTGGGCGACAAGTGGCCGCTGCAGCACCGCCACGTGCTCGGCCAGGCCATCCGCATCCGCTCCCCGTACGTGGACGCGCTGTCCGTCACTCAGGTGCTGGCGCTCAAGTCGCTACGCAAGAAGGTGGACAAGGAAGAGCTCTCGCAAAGCCAGCAGGCAGGATTCATCTATCTGATCCTCTGCACCGTTTCAGGTGTTGCTGCCGGCCTGCAGAACACAGGCTGATCTACACACCAGCGCATATGGGGAAGCCCCGCTCACATCGAGCGGGGCTTCCCCGTTTTGTGTGCATCTTTCATCATCTTGCAATAATTCTTACATGTAAACAGAGAGTTCTTACATGTAAGAATTATTGCAAGATGGTGAAAGGGGTAAAGAGCAATCCATCCTGTCATCTCCAGCAACTTAAATCCGATCATCGCTGCTTTCGGCATATCTGATATCAGCCGCTGGTGCCAGTCCAATCACCCAATTGAAGCTCAACACGGCCAAAGACTCTACGCCGCAGTGGATTCGCGCTCGATGAGCTTATAGCCCACATTCACGGTCTGCGGGAAGAACTCGTCGTCCAGGTTCTCGATACGCCGCATAAGCAAGGTCAGCGCGGTATCCGCCATGCCCTTGAAATCGGTGGCCACGGTGGTCAAAGTCGGCACGCTGTACATGCTCTGGCTCAGGCCGTCGAAGCCGATAACGCGCACATCGCCCGGCACACTTACGCCATCGTCCGCCAGACCACGCAGAATACCGAGCGCAATACCGTCGTTCAGGCAGTACAGACCGTCGTACTTGCACTTGCCTTTCTTGGCCAAGCCGCGCCCGGCCTCGATACCGCCGTCAATCGACCACGAGGATTTGATGAAATCACGGCGCTCGTCAAACGGCAGTCCGGCCGCGAGAATCGTCTCCTTGGCGGCCCGCATACGAATATCACGCGAGCCGGGAATGATGCTGGGATTGTTGGGATCGTGATTGTCGCCGACGATGCCGATGCGCGCACAGCCACGCGCGATAAGGTGTTCGATTGCCGCCCGTGAGCCGGCGTCGCTCGGCGCGTTCACGGTGTCGATAGGCAGGCTGGTGTCGTAGTTTTCCAGCATGACGGCCGGATGCCGCTTCAGGATATCGACCGCACGTGGCGCATTGATGGCGATGATGCCGTCCGAAAACGTGTACGACAGATCGTTGTCGTCGGTAAGATACCGGGACAGTTCGATGAGCATGTGCGAGTCGCGCTTGTGCACTTCCTCAGCCACACACATGGCCAGATGGGAGAAATAGTCGCCCTCGAGGCCCGAGGTAAGGAAGGTGATGGTATCGGACCGCCCAGAACGCAGGGACCGGCCAGACAGGTTGATTTTGTAGCCGAGTTTGCGGGCGGCGTCACGCACGCGTTGCGTGGTTTCGGGCTTGACGTAATCCTTGCCTCGCAGGGCCGCGGAGGCGGTGGTGGCGGTCACTCCGGCCAGTTCGCCGACATCCTTTAAGGTCACCATCGTTACCATCTCCGCATATCACGAACCTTATCGATAAGAATCCATAGTACCGCCCACATCTCAGCCGAGGATGAGACCCTCGGTCGAGGCCCTGCCCGGCGACTCGAACGCCGCGGTCACCGTGGTGAGCACCGACGCTGCAAACGAAAACATGTCAAACCAAGAAATGGACATGACGGAGTCATTGTTTTCCGAGAGGGATATGCCGCGTCCACGGGCAGACGTCACGTATCAATCACGCCGATACCGTCATATAACTGTTTTCGATGTGAGAAAGCTCATAGCTTCCGACCACAGAAATCAGCCATGGCAACCCCGTAACAGCGTTATAGTGCTGTTTGTCGGCGTCGACAAGAGCCAGCAGCGCCGATGAAATGCACACCAAGGATGTTTAGCGAATTGTTCGCAGTTCGCACGATTCGATTTGATTCGATTCGTGCAGCCCGGACGGTTCACGGGGCATGCCGCCGTGATGTGCGTGGATATGGGCGAGGCGACTCTCGTTCGGGCCGGCAGGCCATCGTACACCAGTTACGAAAGGATCCGCCCATATATGGCAAGGTTTACCGAGAATCGTTGGACCAGCGCGATTATCCCTGCACTGCTGATTCATATCCCAATCGGAACCGTCTATTGCTGGAGCGTGTTCAAGCAGCTTATCGCTGACCGTCTCCACGCCAGCCCCGCCTCCGTGGAATGGGGCTTCTCACTCGCCATCTTCTTCCTCGGCATGTCCGCCGCGTTTGCCGGGCCGATGGTGGAGAAAAACATCAAGAAATCCGCACTCGTCTCCATGGTCTGCTTCGTGGTCGGCTTCGCCGGCACGGGCGTGAGCATCGCCCTGAACTTCCTGCCGGGCGTGTTCATCTGCTATGGCGCGATCATGGGCATCGGCCTGGGCGTCGGTTATCTGACTCCGGTCAAGAACCTGATGCTTTGGTTCGCCGACAACAAGGGCCTCGCCACCGGCATCGCCGTCGCCGGTTTCGGCCTGGCCAAGGCCATTGCCAGCCCACTGATGGAATATCTCATCGGCACGGTTGGCCTGGTCAGCATGTTCTTCATCCTCGCCGCGGTCTACGCGGTGATGATGTTCGTCGGCTTCCTGCTCATCAAGCGTCCGGCCGGCTGGGTGTATGATCCCGCGACCTCACACGTCAGCCGCAAGACAATCCTCAAGAAGCCCGTGTTCTGGGGCATCTGGATAGCCTTCTATATCAACATCACCTGTGGCCTGGCCCTCATCAGCCAAGAGAAGGACATCCTGCACGATGTGCTCAAGGCCTTCCCGCAGTATGCCAACCTGAACCCCGCCAAGTTTGCCGCCGCCATCTCCGGCATCATCGGACTGGTGCTCGCCGTGGACTCCGTGTTCAACACGGCTGGCCGCGTGGGCTTCTCCACACTCTCCGACCACCTGAAGCGCCGCGAGACCGTCTATCAGGTAATCTTCATCATGTCGATTGCCGTGTGCTTGCTGCAGATCTTCACCAACAGCATCGGCAACGCTCTGCTGTGGGCCGTGCTGGCGATGCTGTTCCTCGTCAACGCGGGCTATGGTGGCGGTTTCTCGACGCTGCCCGTGCTGCTTGATCAGCACTTCGGCACCAAAACCGTCTCCACCACGCACGGTCTGACGCTGAGCGCCTGGGCGTTCGCCGGTCTGTCCGGCAACCAGTTGGCCTCGTTCGTAGTTGCCCACGCGCCTGATCAGGCCCACCGCTACGCCGCACTCATCCCGGTGCTCACCGGCCTGTTCGTTGTGGCCCTGATCAGCATCAGCCTGGTCAAGTACCTCGGCGACAGAAACGTCACGAAGGCCGTCGAAGACCGAGGCTGAGCTGCCGCAAAACAACGATTCTGCCGGAGTCGGGCGCATCGATCGCATCAATCGATGTACGTCACGATTTTGGCAGAATCGTTGTTGTTGCTGTTGAGTACCTGAGGCCGTGCGGCTTACGCGCCGACCAGTTCGAGCATTTGGGGGATGCTCTTTTTGCCGAATTCGACTTGCTGGGTGCCGTCGGCGTGGGTGATGACGATGCAGGGCACGCTCATCGCGCCGTACTGGTCCTTAAGTTCGGGGAAGTGCGAGACGTCGTAGGCTTCGGCGCGCACGGCCTGGCTCAGGGAGGCAATGCGCTGGGAAGCAAGCACGGTTTCCGGGCACATCGTGCAGGTGAGCGAGACGAGGATCATGATGTTCAGCGGGCCCGTGATGGACTTCGCGCGTTCGACCAGGTCATCGCCCAGCGGCTGGCCGGGACCGGCCGCGTTGTACAGGCCAAGCACGAACGAGTTGAACTCGTGGCCGGAAGGTACGCCGTGGAAGGCCAGACCGGTGAAGACCAGTGAACCATTGCCGTCCTTGCCGGCCTTGCCGTCGCCCTCAGCCGGCACGCAGATGCGCACAGTTGGGCGGGCGAGCGGCAGGACGCCGGCGACGTCGAATGTGGCGCGGCCGGAATCGTCCAACGAACCATAAGTGGGCAGTTCGGTGCCGTCCGGCAAAGTGACGGCCAATGGCTCGCCAACCACCAAAGAAGTAGGCGCAGAAGCACCATCCACCGCCGTGATCAGCCCTGCGGCATCGACGGCGACCGAGTTCAGCTTGCCATTCGACAACGCGACCATCTCGCCGATGAACCCCTGCAATTCCGCCGAAAGCGGGGTGCTGTCCAGCTCAAGGGCAAGGGTGACCGGGCGGGCCATGCGGCCGAAGACCACGCCAAGCTGCTGCTTGATGGCGGCGGAAAACAGTTCGCCGGACTTCTTGGCGGCGCTGGATGCGGCATCGGCACTGCGCTTGGCGGGAGCCGGGGTGGGCGTCGTGCCAGCGGCCGAGGCGGCGGAGGCGGCTTTGGCCTCGGACTCCTCATAAGCGGAAGCAGTGGGACGCGGCGGCACCAAGCCGGTTTTCTCGCTCATCTGCTTGGCATAACGCTCCAGTTCCACGGCGGCAATCGCGCCGTCGGCGGTGGCGGTGACCACCTGGCGCAGGTTCTTGACGCGCAGATCGCCGGCCGCGTATACGCCCGGCACCGAGGTTTCGAGGTAGTCGTGCGTGACCACGTAACCGTGATCATCGAGCTCCACTACGCCGCGCACCAGATCGGTGGCGGGCACATAGCCGGCGAACACGAAGACGCCGAAGGTGCCGGCGTCGGCGGGCTTCCACGTTTCGGTCTGGCCGGTGGCAAGGTTCAGGATCGAGGCTTCTCGCAGGCCGCCTTGGCCGGCGGTGACGCCCTTCAGCTCGACCTGATAACGCACGTCGATCTTCGGGTTGTTCTTGGCTTCGGCGGCCACTGCGGCGTCGCATGTAAAGTCCGGTTCGCGCACGAGCACGGTGACTTTGGAGGCGTATTTGGTCAGGAACACGGATTCCTCGGCCGCGGCGAATCCGCCGCCGACCACCAGCACTTCCTTGCCGGTGAAGAACTCACCGTCGCAGGTGGCACAGTAGGCCACGCCACGGCCGGCGTATTCGGCCTCGCCCTCGAAGCCCAGCTTGCGCGGGCTGGCGCCGGTGGCGATGAGGATGCCGAACGTCTTGAGGTCGCCGCGTGAGGTGTGCACGGTTTTGATGTCACCATCCACGTCGAGACCGGTGGCTTCGGCGGAGAGGAATTCGGCACCAAAGTCCTGAGCCTGCTGACGCATGGTTTGGGTGAGCGCGCGGCCCGTGGTGCGGCCCACGCCCGGATAGTTGACGACTTCGTTGGTGATGGTGATCTGGCCGCCGAAATCATCTTTTTCAAGAATCAGCACACGGTAGCGAGCGCGGGCCAGGTACAGGCCGGCCGTAAGGCCAGCAGGACCACCGCCGATAACCACAACATCGTAGAGGTTGTTTTGAGATTCACTCATGAAAAGTTCCTTACCGATAAAAGGCTCCCTCTGACGAGGGAGCTGTCGAACGGAGTGAGACTGAGGGAGAGACCGCGGCGCATTCGCCGAGCATATCGAATCGGCTTTTAGCCGATACCTTATTCAGCGGCTACGCCGCAGCTTCTCTCCCTCAGTCAGCTTCGCTGACAGCTCCCTCATCAGAGGGAGCCACGAAAAAACGTATTGATCACAGCTGGCCGACGAGGTCGAGGCTCGGCTCGATGGTTTCCTCACCCGGGGTCCAATTGGCCGGGCAGACCTGGTCGCCGTGCTCATAGACGAACTGGGAGGCCTGCACGCGGCGCAGCAGCTCCTCAGCGTTGCGGCCCACGTTGGAGGAAATGACCTCGTAGGCCACGACCTTGCCCTCGGGGCTCACGATGAAGTCACCGCGCTCGGCCATGCCATCGGCCTCGTTGTAGGTGTCGAGATCCTTGGCCAGCAGGGCGGTCGGGTCGGCAAGCATCGGGTACTCGATCTTGGCGATCTTCTCGTTGGCGTCGTGCCAAGCCTTGTGCACGAAGTGGGTGTCGCAGGAGACGGAGTAGATCTCGCAGCCGATTTCCTTGAACTTGGCGTAGTTCTTGGCCAGGTCTTCAAGCTCGGTGGGGCACACGAAGGTGAAGTCGGCCGGGTAGAAGAAGAACAGGGACCAGTGGCCCAGCACGTCTTCCTTGGTCACCTCATGGAAGTCGTTGTTTTGGAAAGCGTTCACCTTGAAATCGGTCAGTTCATGCTGCAGAAGAGTCATCATCGGTCCTTTCGGGAATCCGTTAGCATTGCCAATCTCTATCGTAACGTGGAGGTTTCGGTAGCGTATCGAAATTCCCTATGAGCCTTATCACAGCGCGCTTATGATTTTGCTCGATAGATATCGCCGGTTTCAGCGACCTATTTTCACGAACGTAGGCCAAATCTCGAAAAAATAAGCCGGTACCACCTCCCCCGCTACTATGAAGAGCTAGCAATAAGCCGATTATGGAGGTTTTATGACACAGTCGGACTTTGAACAGAACATGCAGGATATACAGAACAAGAACGAGAACGAACAGACGGCACCAGCCGCACCGGAGCAGCAGGCAGCACAGGAATCCCAGGCACAGCAGCCAGCACAGCAGGAACCGCCAACACCGCAACCCGCTGAGTCGGTTCCGCCAACCTCTCCCCTGCCCAGCGAATTGCACGAGTCCACCGCCAACGCCACGTGGAGCCGCATGCTCCAGGGCAACAAGCGCTTCGCCGAAGGCAAGGCCGAGCACCCTTGGCAGGATAAGGAAACCCGCCACATGCTCACTGACGGCCAGAAGCCGGATGCAGCCGTACTGTCTTGCTCGGATTCGCGCGTGCCTCCGGAGATCATTTTCGATCAGGGCTTAGGTGACTTGTTCACCGTGCGTACCGCTGGCCAGATGATTGATGACGCCGTCATCGCTTCACTGGAATACGCGGTGAAGAAGCTGCACGTCAGCCTGCTGTGCGTGCTGGGCCATGGCCGCTGCGGCGCGCTGGAAGTTGCCGAGCGCGAATACAACGAGCTACTGCGCACGATCACCGCCGAAGCCGAAGATTCCTCGGAAACTGCGGACATTATGGATGATTTGGACGAGCGCATCGCCCAGTCCGACTCCATTGTGCTGCGCCAGGCCGGCATTTCCGTTTGGCAGGCACGCGAGGCTGAGCTCGATTGCCTCGACGACATCGAGCGCGTGCATGTGGCGCATACCATTGAAACGCTGGTGGACCGCTCCCCCGTGATTCAGCAGGCGCTGGCTTCCGAACAGCTCATGATTGTGGGCGCCCGTTATCAGCTCGACACCGGCCGCATCGAAGTGCTGAGCTTCTAACGTTGCCACCGTTGCTACAAGCGCCGGCTCGACTCCGATGAATTGATCGTCCGGCGCTACAATGACTGCAAATACTGGCCTAAATGCGGCACTGTGAATTCCAACTGACCATGACCGGACGAGCGGATGAGTTTGTCTTTAATAAGGATTGCCCGATATTTGCTCACCCAGCTTCGACTTCTACGCGTACGGCCCACAATATCGCCCACCTGTGTAGGATTCGGAGCATCCTGAGCCATAGCCATAAGGAATAGCTTTTCTGCGCCGGTAATGCCATCCAGTGCCGGCGCACATACTGCATCGTCAAAGGCCAGTAATGCATCCGAAAAACCTACTGCCACATCATCGGCAGTAATCACACGTGAGCCTTGGCGCTGAGCCGATTGCCACATGTAGTAACCGATAAGCTGCACCATATACGGGTACCCCTCAGATTTTCGAGCGGCTTCAAGTGCATCTTCTTCGCTTATGGTCTTGCCTGAAGCGGCAACGGTCTCCAAAAACGCATTCTTCACGTCTGGCAATGGCACATTATCAAGCTCTCGACGTAGCGCGCGGCGTAGGAATGTGGTCACTTCGTTATCTAATAAGTCATTGACCATATACGGTAAACCAGCAAAAACAATAGCCACGCCTTTTTTATCGGCATCAGGAGTGTCACTTTCATCAGCATCCGTGATGATATGTTGCACAGCCGTGGCAATCGCCACCAAATCATCATGTGAGGCCGCCTGCGTCTCATCGATAGTGATGAGTATTCCTTTGCCCTTGCTGATTTTCTTGCTGGCAAGCCGCTTGTTCAATGCATTACGCAACGTTAATGGATTGGATTCCGCCGCAAAATGCATCTGACCAAGACTCGCTGTGGCGATACCAGAGACTCCAATAGAAGGGCTGATATTAGCTTGGTCCAAGTGAATTCCCGAAGGCGATAACGCGGCTATTAGTCTCGTCACTAGGCCAGTCGATGCGGTCTCCCCAATAACCTCCCAATGTTGCGCCTTAGCAATACGCCGAAACTCCGTCAACATGACCGTTTTTCCAAAACCACGTTGACCAGTAACCAACATGATGCGACCAGGAGCACCTACACCATTGGTCAACGCCTCGGAAAAATCATCGATGATGGACTGACGACCAATAAGAATCGGCGGCATTTTACCGGCAGTCGGTTTGAACGGGTTTACTACCATGACCATGCTCCTAGCCACAACGCATACTATGTGTCACGATTGCACACCATATTACACGAAATTACACTAATTTACACCAATGCATACTGTTGAGTATTGCTCATGGTCTAACCAGCAAATTGACTCCCCACTCCCCTAGAGTTGGAGTCATGTCACTTGGTTTGAACATCCTCCTGATTTTCGTTTTTCTCATCATCGGCTCCGTGTTTTCCGGCACCGAGTTAGCTTTGGTCTCACTACGAGGCTCGCAGATCGAGCAGATGGAACAGGAGGATGCACGCGGTGCCAAAGTCGCTAAAATCGCGCGCGATCCGAACACCTTCCTCTCCACTGTGCAGATTGGTGTGACGCTTTCCGGCTTCCTGTCCGCCTCGTTCGGCGCTTCCTCCATCGCCCCATATTTGATTCCTACGGTGGAAAACTGGGGTGTGCCGGTGGGTATTGCCGGCGGCTTGGTGAACATTGTGCTCACCTTGATTATTTCTTACTGCTCCATCGTGATTTCCGAAATGGTGCCAAAGCGTATCGCAATGCAGCGCACTGAGCAGATTGCGCGCGCGGTAGTGCCGGCTATTGATGCGTTCGCCACGATCTGCCGCCCGATTATTTGGCTGATTGGTAAGAATACGAACGGTATTGTTCGCTTGCTTGGTTTCGATCCGCAGCAAACTGAATCTGAGGTGTCCGATGACGAGCTGCGCGTGCTGGTGAGCTCCAATACCAATCTTTCCAAGGATGAGCGCACGATTCTGGACGATGTATTTGATGCGTCTGAAACTATTGTGGCTGAAGTGATGCGCCCGCGCGCTGATGTGGTGTTCATTGAGGGCGATCAGCCGCTGGCCGAAGCCGCCGCTTTCGTGCGTGATCAGCCGTACTCCCGTTACCCGGTGACTGGTAAGGATTTCGATGATGTGATTGGCTTTGTGCACGTGCGCGATTTGCTGGATGTGCGCGATCCGAACGCCAAGACCGTACGCGATGTGGTGCGCGAAGGCATTTCGCTGCCTGGCACGTCCAAACTGTTGCCTTCTTTGGAGCTGCTGCGTAAGCGCGGTATTCATTTGGCTGTGGTCATCGATGAGTATGGCGGCACGGATGGCATTGTGACGCTTGAGGATATGACTGAGGAGCTCGTGGGCGATATTCGCGACGAGTACGATCTGCCGAGTGAGAAGGGCGGCGAGCGCAAACCTCGTACAGTGTTCGTTGATGGTGTGGCCACAATTGATGCCAGCATGACCATTGAGGACTTCGCTGATCTGACCGGCATTGAACTGGAAGACGGACCGTATGAGACGGTGGCCGGCTACTTCTTAGCGCATACCGGCAAGATGGGTGCTGTGGGCGATGTGCTGCATTCGGACGACGGCTACGACATGGTGGTCACCAAGGTGGACGGCCGCCGCATCGAAACCATTGATGTGCGGAAAGCGGCCGAGGCGTGATGGATAGTCCGGTGGACTATCCATAGCGAGGCCTGAGCAAGGCGACAGCCGAGCGAAGGCAATGTTGAGTCTCGCCGCAGGCGAGTCAGTAATTGCTGCCCGACCATGCTCCGCTGAAGGATGATTCAGTCAAGGAGTGATTCTTCCCACGCTGGCTCCGGGCTTGTGGCAGCCTTAAAACGCCTATACTGGAATGACTGTTCCCAAGTAAGAAAGGAAGGAACATTATGACACTTGCATTTGTGGTCCCGGGCCTCGATGAGGCAATCAGCGAGAAGGCCATTGCTATTCTGCAGAATCGTCTGAGCCAGGAGCAGGAGGCTGCACAGGTTCTCAAGCACGCCCACTGGAATGTGACCGGCCCGAACTTCATTGCCGTGCACGAAATGCTCGACCCGGAGGTCGAATCCGTGCTGGCTCAGGCTGATGAGACCGCCGAGCGCATCGCCACTTTGGGCGGCACTCCTGATGGTCGCCCGGATGCCATTGTGCGCAATCGTACGTGGAAGCCGTTCGATGTGGACGGCCGCGCAGGCACTGAGAAGTATCTTGAGGCTTTGATTGAGTACTACGATGCCTTCATCGCTGATGACCGCAAGGCCATTGCCGAGCTGGACGAACTGGACTTCGTCAGCTCCAACATCATTCAGGACCACGTTCAGCAGCTCGAAAAGTTCCAGTGGTTCATGCGCTCTCACCTGGCGTAGGTAAGAGCTCTATGCTTTGGCTCACCTCGTTGAGGGGAGCTGGCCGCGAAGCTGACTGAGGGGAGTTACCAGCTCAATTGCCGGTAACTCCCCTCAGTCGTCTACGACGGAAGTCCGTTCCTTAATCCATACCAACTCAGTGGGTGGCGATTTCGTCTACCTTGGTGACGTGGCCGCCGAACTGGGCGCGCAGGGCGGTGACAACGCGCAGAATGTCATCGGCACCACCGCGGGAGGTCTGGCGCTGCCAGAGAGCTGCAGCCGTAGTTGGAACCGGCACGCCCAACTCGAGTGCCGCTTCGATCATCCACTTGGCCTCGCCAGATTCATTGGCCACAGCTGGAACGCTCTTCAGCTCAGGATCTTCCTTAGTGGCGTTATCCAGCAAATCGAGCAGCCAGCTGGCAACCACAGAACCGGTACGCCAGGAAGTCATGGTTTCGGCCGGGTTGGTGACGTATTCGCTGCGCAGCATGGTGGCGAAGCCTTCGCCGAATGCCTGCATCATGCCGTATTCGATGCCGTTATGCACCATCTTGGCGAAGTGGCCGCCGCCCACTGGGCCGGCATGAACCAGGCCGTACTCGCCTTCCGGCTTGAGACTCTGGAAGATCGGCAGCACGGTCTCATAATCCTTATCGGAACCGCCAATCATCAGCGCATAGCCACGCTCAGCACCCCATACGCCGCCAGAAACGCCGCAATCCAGGAAGCCAATGCCCTTTTCAGCCAGGGCGGCGGCATGGTCGCGGTCTTCGGTGTACTTGGAATTGCCGCCGTCGACCACGATGTCGCCTGGCTCAAGCAGATCACCCAGCTGCTCCACGGTGGAATCGGTGGGAGCGCCCGCCGGAACCATAATCCATACCACGCGCGGGGCGTCAAGAGCCGCCACCAGCGCTTCCAGAGAATCGACGTCACGGCCGGATTCCGGATTCATATCGAAGCCTACGATCTTGTGGCCGTCTTCACGCAGGCGCTTGACCATGTTGCCGCCCATTCGGCCGAGGCCGATCATTCCCATCTGCATTGTGTTGCCTTCTTTCAATGAAACGAATAACGAGTTGAGGTTAGGGGGATTGCTTACAGGTTCAGAGCCTCAGCCACGGCCATGGCTTCCTGGTCGGGATCGGCCAAACCGATGTGAACGTTGACGTGCACTTCGTCATCGCCCGGTTCTTCCAGGATGTCGAACTGGCTCTTGAGCATGCTCGGCTTCATGAAGTGGCCTTCACGGTGAGACAGGCGGTCCATCACTTCGTCGAAGGTGCCCTGCATGTACACGAACACCACACCCGGGCGGCGCAACTTGTCACGGTAAACCTTCTTCAGGGCGGAGCAGGTCACTACGGCGGCTTCGCCTGCAGCCACGCGCTCGTCAATCCAAGACGCGAGCGTGTCCAGCCACGGCCAGCGGTCTTCGTCGGTCAGGGGGATGCCGGCTGCCATCTTGTCGATGTTGGCCTGCGGGTGGAAGTCGTCAGCTTCGGCGTACTTCAGGCCGTAGCGTTCGGTCAGGTGAGTAGCCACAGTGCTTTTGCCGCAACCACACACGCCCATCAGCACGATGATTGGCTTGGTCTTGGCGAAGTAGTCTGCGGGGATGGTGTTGGCGGTGATGATGTCAGTAAGTTCGGCGGTAGCGATGGTCATGATGAGTTCCTTGAGTTAGCGATATGAGTGACAAGATATTGCGGTGGGTCTCTCCCCCAGTCAGCTTTCCAGCTGACAGCCCGAACGCAATTATGGACGGCCTCCGGCCGGCATCATCATTGCTCGCGGCTGCTCGCCTTCGCCTACAAACAGCCCACTGGGTTGTTTGCTTAACGGCTCAGCTCTTCAGAGGGAGGCCAACAGGAGCGGGGACTAGACCAGCGGCACGAAGATGCTGCAGACCATGACGAGGGCGAGCACCACGACGGACAGCAGGCATTCGAGCACGGTCCAGGTCTTGAAGGTTTCCCCAACCTCGAGGCCGAAGTATTCCTTGATGAGCCAGAAGCCAGCGTCGTTGACGTGGGAGAGGAACACGGAGCCTGCGCCGATGGCGATTACCAGCAGAGCGATAGCCGGAGCGGTGACGCCCATCTGATCGACCACCGGGCCGAGAATGCCGGCCGTAGTGATGATCGCGACGGTAGCGGAACCAGTGGCCACGCGAACGAAGGCGGCGATAAGCCATGCGAGCAGGAAGATGGAGATGGCGGAGCTTTCCACAAACTTGCCGATGATGTCACCGATACCGGTATCCACCAGCACACCCTTGTAGCCGCCACCTGCGCCGACGATCAGCAGGATGCCTGCGATAGGCGGCAGAGCAGCCTTAAGAGAATCGTTCACGGTCTTCCAAGACATGTGAGTGGTGCGGCCGAGCACAATCATCGCAAAGATCACGGCGGTGGCCAGTGCAATGGCAGGCTTGCCGAAGAAGGCGAGCACCTGAGCGTAAATAGCCTTGGAATCAGCCTGATCAGGAGCCACAATCTCGAAAATGGCGTTGGCGAGCATCAGGATGGCCGGCACGAGGATGCACAGCACGGACAGGGCGAACGGAGGCTTGGAGGTTACCAGGTTGCCATCGGCGTCGACGCGGCCCTTTCCGGTGTCGAAGTTCTCAGGAGCGCCGACCGGCACCCACTTGGCGGCAAACTTGGAGAACAGCGGGCCAACCAGAGCGGCGGTGATTACGGCGATCGGCAGGCCGAACATCATGGTGATGCCCACGGAACCGTTCTTGAAGCAGCTCAGTGCGGCGAGCGGGCCAGGCTGAGGAGGCATGCAGGCGTGCATCACGGACAGGCCGGCCAAGGTAGGAATGGCCACGCGCATCAGCGGGAGCTTGGAGCGGCGGGTGATAAGGATAATCACCGGCACGAGCACCACCAGGCCGACCTCGAAGAACATCGGCAGACCGATCAGGGCGCCGATCAAGGCCATAGTCCACGGAATCATCTTGGTGGAGGTCTTGGCAAGCAGGGTATCGACGATGCTATCTGCAGCGCCGGTGTCCATCAGCACACGGCCGAGCATGGCGCCGAGGCCGACGAGAATGCCCACGGATGCCATTGTGGAGCCGAAGGTGGTGGAGAAGCTTTCCACGGTGGCCACCGGGCCGTAACCGGAGCCGATACCGACCACGAGGGAGGAAATCAGCAGGGAGACGAACGGGTGCAGCTTCGCAACGGTAACCAGCAGAATCAGCACGACGATGCTGGCCACCACACTGATGCCGAGCTGGGTGCTGTTGAGCTGGACTGCGTTCGCGGCTTCAGCCAAAACAAGCGTATTCATAATCCATCTCTTCTTTGAGTAGTTGTATTTGAATGACGTTTCATTGTCACCGCATACATTTCGTATGTTGTTATCTAATATAACGACTGATTATGTAATACGCAATACTTTTTCACGCCGGCGTGTTGAATATGTATGCCATAACGGATCAAACGTGCCATACTTGTCTTATGACTTCTGCGACTTCTCCGAATACTGCAGCGACCGGCGCAACTACCGCCGACAACGCCGGCAATACTGCCGAGCTCTCCCTGCATGACCGACTCCTCGACGAATGGGGCATGGCCGTGGTCAGCGGGGCAGTAGCCACGGGGGAGCGACTGCCCGAGCCGAATATGGATGGCGACGTCACTCCCTCGCGCACGGTGACGCGCGAGGTGACGCGCGTATTGGAATCGATGGGATTGGTCAGCGTCAAGCGCAAGGCCGGCGCCACCGCGAACCCGATCGAGCAGTGGAACATTCTGGATCCACAGGTGATTCAGTGGCGACTGCGCGGGCCGCATCGCATTTCCGCGCTACACGAGCTCTCACAACTGCGCGCCGCCGTAGAACCTGTGGCCGCTCGACTTTCCGCCTCGCACGCCACTGCGGAGCACTGGGCTACGCTCACACGCGCGGCCATTGAGATGGTGGCACATTCCGATCACGCAGACGAAGCCGAGTATTTGGAGGCTGATATTCTCTTCCACCGCACGCTGCTGGAGGCTTCCGGAAATCTGATGTTCGCGGCCCTTGGCGATGTCATCGCCTCTACACTTACCGGCCGTACGCAGCATGAGTTGATGCCCAAGGTGGCTGATCAGACGGCATTGAGCTGGCACACCGAAGTCGCCGCTCTGATTCGCAAGGGCGATGGCGCAGCGGCCGAAGCCACCATGCGGCAGATCGTCGACGAATCCGATCAAGCCATCAGCCACATCGCCGGCAATAGCGAGCAATAGCTACAGCACCACGCGACGATTAAGTTCCCGGCGCAGCTCGCGCCAATTCGGCAGATAAGAGCCGATACGCCGCTGGAAGCCCACACCATGACCACGCTCCCATAAGTGCGTCATTTCGTGCACGAGCACGTACTCCAGGAACCGCGGCTCCATCAAACCCAGTTGCAGATTCAAACGAATCCGTCCGGTTTTCGGCGTACACGACCCCCAGCGCGTAGTCATCAATCGCAGTGTGATATGCGTGGGAGTGCGGCCAATCACCGGCCCCCACTTGGCCAATAGCCCCGGCAGCTGCGCATTGATATTGGCCGCAGCTTGCTTGCGCAAAACATCAGTCCAGACAAATCCAGTATGTTCCGGTTCAGATACCAATGACTGCTGCCTTGCACGCCGCATTTTGCGCACATTGCCGTCAACCCACGCCCTGCGCCCGCGCACAAAATCGATAATCGTCCGATCACTCATGCGCCGTGGAGCCGATACCACCACGTCTCCATTCGGCGGTTTGATGCGCAAATACATGTTCTTAATGGGCTTGCGCACCACCGTAATCGACAATCCGTCAACATTGAGATTGCTGCTGATGCCAGCTGCTGCGGAACTGCGGCGAGAGCGAGATGATGGACGATACGGCATGTGCGCCATTGTCACGCACGGAACCGACAGTCAGCCTACTCGCGCAGCAAATCGGCACAGCGCCAAACCACATCGGCAATGCGGCGCAACTCCGATTCGGCACTGACCGTACGCCATACTGCCGCATAGGTTTCAACCCATTGTTCAAGACCGCGAGCAACCCGCTGCGGCATCGAATCACTCGTAGCTTCAGCTTCAGTAATGACTCCATCGCGCAGCGCCAAGCACAAGCCCAGCTCATTGAACAAACATTGTCCCTCTGCCGCAATCAGCACCGGCTGCAGCACACTGCCCCGAACAGTGTCCACATCATGCGTTGTCATCTGTGCGGCAATAGCGCCAAGCCGAGCAATATCTGCACGCAGCGCCTTGTTGGCCTCAGCCCAGCGCAGTATGTCAGGTTTCAGCCAAGCGAGCAGATTCATGCGCGCTTCGCTCACAGTTTCGCTGGAATGGATGAGTTCGGCATGATTGACACCACTAGCACCATCGTGCGCGTCAGTGCGAATCGAATTACGCACATCAATGTTCAGCGAACCGTCGCCATAGTCAAGCTCCAGGTATCGGACGATATTCATCCAGTCAAACGTCACCCGATGGCTGGCATCGCGCAGCATGGCAACGAATTCGCCAGTGCTATCGCCATACTCAACCATTGAAATACGGCAATCGAGCTCAGCATGCGCATCATCACCCACCCTTGCGGCCCACTGTGGATCCCACGCACATTGCGCGCCATACATCATGCCCGGAATCGCCATACGCGGATCATTGACATGCCCAAAGTCACCCCAGTCGGTCACCAGGAATCCGGCAGCACGATAGCGCTGGCCATATTGCGCCAAACGAGAGATGTTTCCCCAAGCCCAGTCCAGTCGGGGCAGCAGCGCATTCCAGCACCATACTGCCGGACACACGTATTGCGTGGCACCGGATTCAGCCACAAGCCGCACTTTCTCATCGGTAATGTCTGGCTCATACAGCCAGTTGAGCAGCGTTACATCCTTCGGCAGGCGCTGAAGAATCTCGGGCATTTCTATCGCAATATCGCCCCAGAACAGTGGCTCTCGACCTTGTTCGGACAGGTGCTCGCACAGCCGGGACACATAATCGGCGTACATGGCGGCCACTCCGCGCTTATCAGCCTCCGGCTTTGAGCGGCCTTTGCCAAGATCGAACGTCTCGTCACCGCAGATGTTGAATTTACGACTGCGGAACAGCTGCAGATAGTCATCGATAAGCGTGCAGGAGAGCGCGAATGCGTCTGCTTCGGTGATGTTCAGCGTGTGATGCTCCATACGCTCGATCAGGCTGTACGGGCGATCGGCCTGCTCAGGGAATTCACCCAAATGGCGCAGTTCGCGTGTGCGCAATGCCATGTAGAGGTGACCGAATGTGGATACCGATGGTACGAGTTCGATGCCGCGCGCTGCACAGTATTCATCGAACGCAATGATGTCGGCTGGCTTGAGCGGGCTGGTTCCACGCCAGGTTTCGCTCATATTGTCGAAGGCGAAGGTGTGCTCAACGTAGAGCTGCAGCTGATTGTATTTGTAAAGGCACAGTTTGTCGGCCCAACGCTTCAACCAATCGAGCGTAGGCACACGGCCACGCGTGGCATCAAGATAATAGCCGCGGGTTTGGTAGGCAGGTTTGTCTGCGATAGTGAGCTCAGGCAGCACCGGGGCACATTGGCGGATGATTTGCCGCAATGTTTGGATGCCATCGCGCAGGCTGACTGCGTCACCGCCGACAACAGTGATGCCATCTTGCGCTATCGTTAGGCGATATTCATCCTGCCCCAGAACATCATCAGAGTCGATGGACAGCGTAATGAATGACTGCCACCGATCACCTTTCGCAATATCCCATCGCAGGCCAGTGGCTGCTTCGATATCGTCGGCAATCTGATTGGCCCACACATTGGCAATATCGGCCTTGCCCGCGTTTTCAACAATTCGGCCGACATATGGCAACACGACCGTTGCATTGGGATGAATATCAATCGCACAAGGCTCGGGAATCAGCTCGAACTCTTTCGTTTTGCCCTCGACGCAATACTGCATGACGCTCCTTTACCTCGTGCCGTGCTTGTAGTCGTTCCCTATTATGGTTCTTCCACTGCGACACGCCGAAACATGTTTCCGTTGACACCATCACATTCAGTGGTATTGTAATCACTTGTGCGCTTTTGAAGCGTGCGGATCGGGCCCATAGCTCAGCTGGTTAGAGCGCATCCCTGATAAGGATGAGGTCGGAGGTTCAAGTCCTCCTGGGCCCACGGAAAAATGAAGCGGCTCGCGAGCCGCTCTTTTTTTCAACAACTCAACATGGGGCTATAGCGCAGCTGGTAGCGCATCTGCTTTGCAAGCAGAGGGTCGCCGGTTCGAACCCGGCTAGCTCCACCATCAAACCCTTGGAATCAAGCCGATTTCAAGGGTTTTTTGTTTTCGTCTACCACGGCGCACAGCTCACCGCACAGCCTCGAATACAAGCCCTCCCCAGCGGCTACAATGCACCCCAGAGAGAACAGGCAGTTTGCAGAAAAGTGGTTCATCAATGACGAATCCTCGTCCGACGCGTATCGCATCATCGTCGCAGCATCATTCCGACAGCGAACCCAAGCCGGCCAGCACCCATTTTACCGCCATCGATGGCCTGCGAGCATTGGCCATCCTCGGCGTGGTCGACTACCACACTCGCCCCTCGCTATTACAGGGCGGATTCCTTGGCGTCACCATCTTCTTCGTCATCAGCGGTTTCCTCATCACCCGCAGCATTACCGGCGAGCTCAGCCGCACCGGCAGCATCTCCTATGGCACGTACCTAGCCAAGCGACTGAAGCGACTCGTGCCGCCAGCAGTCGTCATTATTGCACTCACCGCTCTAGCCGCATATCTCACGTCGCCGAGCCTCCTGCCCAAAGTTCAAGCCGACGCACTGCCGTCACTGTTCTTCGTCAGCAACTGGGTGAATATCTTCCGGCATGTTTCCTATTTCGCGGCCGCCGGCTTGCCTTCGCCGCTGACCCATCTGTGGTTCCTCGGCGTACTGATGCAGTTCTATCTACTGTGGCCATTGGTATTGTTGGCGCTTCACCGTGCCAAACTGTCACGCAAAGCGCAGCTTGGCATCATCGCCGCGCTTATACTCGCCTCCACGCTCGCTATGGCATTCCTCTTCGATCCGAATGCCACGGGCAGCCGTTCATACTATGGCTTGGATACTCGTGCCGCAGAGCTGCTGGCCGGCGCACTCTTAGCACTGCTCATCACCGGCAATCAGCAAGCGGCGTCAGACAGTTCCCAGCCTCACCATCTCAACTTCGGCGATGCGCTGGCACTAGTGCCTTTGATGCTGCTGATTGTGGCCTTTGTCGCTGCCAAATCAAGTTGGACTGTGCTCTACCGCGGCGGCTACCTGATTGTGGCGCTACTCACCGCGCTACTGCTGGCAGCGGCCATCGTGCCCGGCAATATGGTGGGCCAAGCACTCTCCGCGCGCCCGCTCAGGTACATCGGCTCGCGTTCGTTCTCGCTGTACCTAGTGCATTATCCGCTGCTGGAGATGATGAATCCGGCCACGCGCACTACCAAACTGGCATGGTGGGAGTGGATTGTGCAGGCCATCGTACTGTGGATTGCCACGGAAGTGTTCTATCAGCTAATTGAGCGCACGATTCGCTTGGGTGCCACAGCTGCGCAAATCAAGTACCGGCACCGCGCTCAGGCCAAGCATAATGCGCGCGCTATCGCTCTTCGTGTGCTGCAACTTTGCCGTCGAATCATTATCGTGCTGTGCGCGGTCGGCACTGTGCTGCTGTGTGTATTACCGCTTGACTGGGGTGCGATTGCACAGGCTCGATCCGTGCAGCTGCGTCCGGTAACCGCCAAAGTCGAGGCAACGCCAGCGCAAACCAAGTCGGCGCCAAAGCCAGCGCAGCAGTCAGATGAATCCGCGCAACAAGCCGACCAACAAACCCAAGATGCCAACAAGCTGGTACCAGTGGCCGAAAAAGTACCGAATAATTTGGATACTTCCGGCTGGACCTACGACGCATCCACCGGTGTATGCAGTGCGGATCCGCTGATTATCAGCGATTCTGTGGAGATGGGCGCACAGCGCGTGCTAGTGAACACTATGCCGAACGCCATTCAGGACAATGAAATCGGCCGTAGTTTGGTTGCCTTCCCGTCCACCTACCAGCAGCATCTGGCGGCCGGCGACGATAAGCGCGTGGTGATTGCGGCACTGGGCACCAATAGCGCCGGAGCGAATCCGGAACAGTCATTTGAGGATGCAGTGACCGCGGTGAATGGCAAAGCCTTGTATTTCATTACGATTCGCAACCCCGCGATGGATGCCGAGGGCGTGAATGCAGCCATGCGTGCGGTGGCCGCTCGACATAAGAATGTGGGCATCATGGATTGGTATGGGCTGAGCGAGGGGCATAGCGAGTACTTCTATGATGACGGCGTGCATCTGACCATCGGTGAGGGATTGGGGCGTGAGGCCTATTCGCATATGGTCATTCAGGCTTTGTGCGGCCAGTGATTTCCTCAGCAAACACCCTCTTTTGACACAGCGTCAAAAGAGGGTTTACAATATGCTGCGAGAGAAATTGACGCTTCGTCAACAATGCTCGTTCCGCAATGATTGCAGGACACAGCACCTCGAGCCAAGCGCCAACAGCCCAGGCCCCGGCATCCAACGAGGGATGACGAGCACAGGGCACAGCAACTAGGACACTCGGAAAGGACCGTTATGCTGTTTCAGGTCTACGGCGACAATGCCGTCTATCAATGGATTGGATGGATTCTCGTCTTCTGCTGCCTTATCGGCGCCAACGAGCTCGCTCGTCGCACCAAAACTGGTGGCGTGGTGGCGTTCCTCGTCATTCCCGCAATCCTGACCGTCTACTTCATTACCATCTACACGGCCGCCGCTATGGGTGCTGAGTGGGCTCTGAACAACCCCACCTACGTGCACATGACGAGCTGGTTCCATTACGCCAAGCTGTACGCGGCCACCATCGGCTGCATCGGCTTCATGGCCCTCAAATACAAGTGGGGCTCCATCGGCAAATCGCACTGGTTCAAGTGCTTCCCGTTCGTCATCGTGGCCATCAACATCCTGATCGCCGTGGTCTCCGACTTTGAATCCGCCATCCGCGGCTGGGGCGGCACCTGGGTTTCCACCGAAGGCGTGACCCTGTACGGTGGCTGGCACAACGTGTTCAACGGCTTGGCCGGCATCCTCAACATTTTCTGCATGACCGGCTGGTTCGGCATCTACGCTTCCAAGAAGAAGGACGATATGCTCTGGCCGGACATGACTTGGGTGTTCATCGTGGCCTACGACCTGTGGAACTTCTGCTACACCTACAACTGCCTGCCCACCCACTCCTGGTACTGCGGCCTCGCACTGCTGCTCGCTCCAACCGTGGCCAACTTCTTCTGGAACAAGGGTGGCTGGATTCAGAACCGCGCCTTTACGCTGGCCATCTGGTGCATGTTCGCCCAGGTGTTCCCGATGTTCCAGGATTACTCCGTGTTCTCCACCCAGTCCGTGAACAACCCGAACGTGAACCTCGTGGTTTCGCTGATCGCACTCGTGGCCAACGTGCTGGCTTTGGGCTACATCCTCATCCGCGCCAAGAAGCAGGGCATCAACCCGTGGATGCAGGAAGCCTTCAAGGGCACCAAGGACTTCGAACAGGCCATCGCCCGCGCTGCGTGATTGCTACATAATTGCTGCATAAACGCTACATAACATATGCGCTGACGTCTCATTCGTGGGACATCAGCGCATTTTCATTTGATTTGCGATGTTGTACTGCTGTGCCGTGGTACAACATCGTAGAACCTTGTGATTCCCTGCATTGCGGCAAGGAAAATGGCTTATCATCGTCGCTTGGGAACATGCGTACCGAACAACGAATGGTACGATCCCGCATTTTCACCCATTGCGCAATTTCGTACCATACATCCTTTGGCGATCACCCACCACAAGCCCCCTGCGGTGTCCACCTAGTGAGGAATCTCGCAGGCACCTCTTGAGCGTTTCCAGAGTTCACGCCTACAATCGGAAGCGTCTTATTTGATAGTCCAACCCAAAGGGGAGTTTCACTATGCTCACTAACGAGTACGTCAAGCGCGTCTATGATCAGGTGCAGAAGCGCGACGGCGATCAGCCCGAATTCCTGCAGGCCGTCTACGAGGTGCTGGACACTTTGCAGCCTGTTGTCGCCAAGCATCCTGAATACGAGGCCAACGGCGTGCTGGAGCGCCTCGTCGAGCCTGAGCGCGTGGTGAAGTTCCGCGTGGCTTGGGTTGACGATGCCGGCAAGGTGCAGGTCAACCGCGGCTACCGCGTGCAGTTCAACTCCGCCATCGGCCCGTACAAGGGCGGTCTGCGCTTCCACCCGACCGTGAACGAGGGCGTCATCAAGTTCCTCGGCTTTGAGCAGATCCTGAAGAACTCCCTGACCACGCTGCCGATGGGTGGCGGCAAGGGCGGCTCCGACTTCGACCCGAAGGGCAAGTCCGACGCTGAAGTCATGCGCTTCTGCCAGGCCTTTATGACCGAGCTGAGCCGTCACATCGGCCAGTTCACCGACGTTCCGGCCGGCGATATCAACGTCGGCGCCCGTGAAATCGGCTACCTGTTCGGCCAGTACAAGCGCATTCGTGACGAATACTCCGGCGTGCTGACCGGCAAGGGTCTGGAATTCGGCGGCTCCCTGGCCCGTACCGAGGCCACCGGTTATGGCCTGTGCTACTACACCGCAGAAGCTCTGCGCGTACTCAAGAACGATTCCTTCGAAGGCAAGACCGTGGTGATCTCCGGCTCCGGTAACGTGGCCATCTTCGCCACCGAGAAGGCTCAGGAGCTGGGTGCCAAGGTCGTGACCGCTTCCGATTCCAACGGCTACGTCTACGATCCGGATGGCATCAAGCTGGATATCGTCAAGGACATCAAGCTGGGCCACCGCGGCCGCATCAAGGAATACGCCGAGCGCGTGCCGGGCGCTGAGTACCACGAGGGTTGCTCTGGCGTGTGGACCGTGCCGTGTGACATCGCTCTGCCGTGTGCCACGCAGAACGAAATCGACGAGGCTTCTGCCGAGGCTCTGGTCAAGAACGGCTGCAAGGTGGTGTGCGAGGGCGCTAACATGCCGTCCACTCCAGAAGCCATCGCCGTCTACCAGAAGAACGGCCTGCTGTACGGCCCGGCCAAGGCTGCCAACGCCGGTGGCGTGGCCGTCTCCGGCCTGGAGATGAGCCAGAACAGCTACCGTCTGTCTTGGACCTTCGAGGAGACCGACGCCAAGCTGAAGTCCATCATGGAATCCATCGTTGCCGAGTCTCTGGCCGCCGCCAAGGAATACGGCGAGGAAGGCGACCTGATGGCTGGCGCCAACATCGCAGGCTTCGTCAAGGTGGCCAACGCAATGGTCGCCCAGGGCATTCTGTAAATCTGGGTTGTAACCCTCAGAGCTAAGTACAACAAGAAAACCGGTGTTTGGAGCGAATATGTGCTCCAAACACCGGTTTTTCATTGTGCTCAAGCAATCATCTAAGCGCTACTGCCGCTTATGACGCACAACAACCAAAACAACGCCGGCTGCCACCAGCAGCAGCACAACCACAGCGATAGCGGCTACGGATGAACCAGTGTTGGCAATCTGCTTGGCCTTAGGGCGATGACGGGAAACAGTGCCCGCCTGGCTATCAGTACCTGGCTGTGAAGCCGTGGTGTCAGTGCCGGTTGAGTACTTCTGATCGAACGCAAACGGCCATGCGCCATCAGGTGCAGCCCACTGACCAGCTTCCGTACCAAAGCCCATGTCAGCAAGCAGTTCCGCACGCTTGGCCTGTACTTGGGCCGCATCCAAAGCTTCCATCTTGCCGAGCACAATCTTCGAATAATCGGCGGGATTCAGCAGCGCTCCGGACTCGTCATGGCTAGCGTATTCAGCAAAGCGCACATCAGGGTGGAAGGTCACGTCCACGCTCTTGCCACTCTTATCCTTGCCGGTCCACACATTCCAACGGTCCTTGATGACCTTGCTGGAAATAGTGCTGTCGAGGTACGTCACAGCGGACGAAATATCCGCATATGTATCGTTCTTCGCATTCAAATTCACATCGGTCACGTAGCTGCTGCCGTCAGCCGTGCGCACCTGCGAATACTTCGCAAATGTCTGCCACGGGCGACCCAGCGAAAGCTTCGCATTATCACCGTAAGCATCGGAAACGGTCAGGCGGCAGCGGTCAATCACCAGACCAACGCCGGACTTCTTCGTATTGGCAGCGGTGAAATAACCGTTGTTCTTGCCGGGGAACGCGGCCATATGCAGTTCAGTGCCGGTGAAGTATGCATTCGCGTCGCCGAACACGAAGTCCACCGTGCCTTCAATGTATCCGCCATCCACGTATACGCGATTGCCGGCCCCCTGCACGTACAACGTGTCCTGACGGCCGATAATGCGGCTGTTCTTGAGGTATACCTTGTCTGCCTGAGTGTTCAGGGCAACGGCTGGAGTCTGCTGGCCTTCAGCGGTGTGATCCACCACGTTGTAATCATTTTGGAAGGTGATGCCGTAGGCTGCGAAACCGGTAGCACCCGCGCCAATGGTCACAGTGGCGCACTTATTGGTGCCCAGATCGAATGCATCCTGCGGCACGAAGTTGCCCGCAGCATCGAATGTGTTGGAGGAATAGTAGCTGGCGCGAATCGTCACCGCGCGCTTGGCAGTCACGTCAGCGTTGGCAAAGGTGACGCCCGGCTTGGTTACCGTCACCTTTTCGCGGTAATCTCCAGGAGCGATTTTCAGCACCAGTCGATTGGTCTCGGAAGAATCATTCGCGTCCAATGCAGCCTGAATGCTCTGGTACTGCTCGTTCGGACCAACGGTGACGATATGGCTGGCAACAGCGGGGGAGTCGGCAGCATAATCGATGGCGATGCCGGTCAGGTAGAGGCTACCGGCACCTGCAACGGTAAGTGGCACATAACGCGTGGAGTCGGTACTGACCACGCTTGCGGCACCGGTGGCAATATCCGCATCATTGAGCTTGAGCGTGGCCCCATATGCCTGGCCCTGCACGGTGATGCTGGCACCGCCTTCGGCTTGGGCGACAGGAATGTACAGAATAGTTCCGGCGTTTACCTGAGTATCACTACCGCCGCTGGCTGCTGTGGTACGCGGGCTGAACTTGGCACCTTGTACTCGAGCATCAATGGCGATGCCGTGGTAGTCGGCAGTGCCACCTTGCACAGTTGGTCGATCGGTTGCAGCTTCGGTGAAATCCCAGCTGGTATCTGTAGCCGACACGGCAGCAGGGGTACCGGGGAACGCTGGTTCCGGCTTCTGTTCGGCAAGAACGATGCTGTTGAGGTACGACGAAGGAGCTGTAAATGTGATGTTGACGGTAACGTCAGTATCCGATGCGGGCACGGTGATGACATTGTCTTTTACCTCGCCCGCAGATGCAGTGACCGCAGTGGTGCCGCCTGAAAGCGACAGGGTGATGGTCGCTGGATTGGTATGAGCCGGTACCGGGACGCCAATGATGGTTCCCGCGTTGATTTGGGTGTCGTTGGTGCGCGGTGCGAATTTGGCTCCGACTGCAGTGGCGTCAATGGTTAGGCCATCGAAAGTTTGCGATGCACCTTGCACTGTGCCCAATGCGGCAAGAGCGGCATTGGTTGATGCATCCAAAGACCAGGTATGGTCGATAGCTGATGCAGCAGTAGTATTTACTGAGCTTGATGATTGCGATGCAGTTGGATTGCTAACTTCTGTAGCTGATGCGGTGGCCGCGGCCCCGCCGAATATCATGCCGGCAGCCAGTAGTATGCCAGCAGCGCGAAGAATGGTTTTCTTCATGGGAATCTCTCTTATGCTGTGAATTGGATGTAGCACAGTGGATAACAGGGAGAAATCCCAATACACCACAACCTGAGCAAATCCCCCTGCCTATGCTCGCGCTCAACATAGCACTGGAGAAAGTGCTATCGGAACCCCCGAACCGCATTCAGAAAAAGGGTGCACCCTTTGTGACCAAATGTACATATGGCAGTACATATCGGTTATGCGCGCAACAAAAATGCCTGCAACCAAGATGGCAGCAGGCATTCTGTACTTAATTGTGATGATCTCAAATCAGCTCAAGCGTCACGTCGAGCTTCAGGGGCTTATCGGCGGGCAGCTGGAACTCCGGGTGCACGGGTGCGCCCCAGGTGTCGTCGCCGCCAATACCCATCTGGGCAGCCAGCAGACGCAGGAACGTGTGGCGCACTGGCGGCAGTTCGTCAGCATGCAGCGCGTCCTCCAGCATCAGCGAGCTGTACGGCAGCAGGCTCACGGCGAACGGCTGCGCATCGGTTCCGGCTGCGGTCACGCGCATACCATGTCCTTCGGCGTCGGTGATTTCCGCCCAGCGCACGCCCTCATGATTGCCGGTTTCCTGCGGCACCAGATATGGCGCGAAGTCCTCGTCCGCCGTGCGGGAGAAGATGCCCAGCTTGCCGCCGTGCAGGCGGTCACGATACGTCTCTTCAGGGCCAAGACCGTAGAAACGCAGGTGATCGTACTGGGACGGCAACGCCCATTCGAGACCGAATGCCGGCAGGGTGGCGGCATCCGCCTCGCCCGGGAATTCGGCAGTCAGATGGATGCGCAGGGCGGCATCAATCTCATAACGAACAGTAACCGGCGTATGCGCCGCATCAGCCAGCTCATAGATGTACGTGCCAGTCAGACCCTCGACGTTCTGCTCGATGGCAGTGCCGACCACGCGCGCATAGCGTCCGGCTGCGAACCATTGTGCGCGATTGAATCCGGACTGGTTGCCGCGATCGTTATCCACCAGCGCACGGAAGGTGGTCAGCGAAGGCCGGCGAATCACCATTTCACGGTCGGCTTCACCATTCGTACCGAATCGCTTGAAGGAGACCAATCCGCCTGCGCTCTTGGAGAGCAGCGCCTCGGCGGCATCATTGTGAATGCCGGCATTAAACGGATCCTCAGCCACCACAGCCAGAGAAGCAGCCGCAGCGGAATCAACCTCAGCATCGCCAAAGTCCACGCTGGCCACATACTGCCCGAACGTCAGCTCATACCCGGCCGGCGCCCAGTCGGTGGCCGAAGCCAGTCGCTGATCGACTTCGTACACGACTTCCGCACGACCGCTCAGCGGCACCAGATCGGTGACGCGTGGGAAGGCAATCGGCAGTCGCTGCGTGTCTCCTGCCGGCACATCAAAGCGATAATCCGCATGCCAACGCTCAACACCGTTCACCAGCACGCGCGCGGCGAACACATAATCAGCGGTGGAGATGAACAGGTTGTCGTTGATGATGGTCACGCCGGACTCGTCCGGAGTTAGGCGCACGTTGGCATACAGTTGCTTGACTTCCTGTGCCTTAGGCGTGGGCGTGCGGTCCGCGAAGACGATGCCATTGCCGCTGAATTCGTAGTCGGTTGGGCGGTCGTAGAAGTCACCACCGTAGGCGAGGCGCTCGGTGCCGTCACCGAGAGTCTGGAACAGTGCCTGATCCACGTAATCCCAGATGAATCCACCTTGGTACTTCGGGTATTGCTCGAGTGCGGTGTACAGGTGCAGGCCACCGGTGGAGTTGCCCATCGAATGCGAGTATTCGCAGGAGATGTATGGCTTCTGATCGTCGCCGAACAGGTACAAGTTCTTGATTTCGTCAGGTTTGGCGTACATGCGGCTCATGATGTCCGTCACGTCGCTGTATTCCGGCTCGTTGAACACGCTCTCATAATGCACCGGACGATCAGGGTCGTTGGCATGCACGAAGTCGCGCATGGTACGGAACACATCGCCACCGAAGGACTCGTTGCCCAACGACCAAATCACCACGCTTGGATGGTTCCAGTCGCGGTGCATCATGCTGTTGAGACGGTCCACGCAGGCCGCACGCCATTCGTCACGGCTGCCCGGCACGGCGGTTTCCGGATGGAAGGTACCGTCCGCGTAGGTCCACGTGCCGTGGGTTTCGAGATTCGTTTCGTCGATCATGTAGATGCCGTATTCGTCGCACAGCTCGTACCAGCGGGTCTGGTTCGGGTAGTGGCAAGTGCGCACGGCGTTGATGTTCAAGCGCTTGAATTCGCGGATATCCTTAAGCATCACAGCTTCGGAAACCGCGCGGCCAGTGCGTGCATCGAACTCGTGGCGGTTCACGCCCCTGAACACAATGCGTTTGCCGTTGATCTTCATCAAGCCGTCTTCGATGGCGAAGTGGCGGAAGCCAATGCGCTGCGGCACGGCTTCGATCACCTGACCGTTCTCATCCAACGCAGTGATGGTCAGGGTGTACAGGGTCGGCTCTTCCGAACTCCACGCGTCCACATGGCCAACGTTCACCTTCCAACTAACGGCGATGGGGGAGTCGTCAAAGTTTTCAATAACCGGCACGTCAGCAATGCTGTTGCGCCACACTTCCGCACCAGAAGCGTCTGTCAGCACGGCCTCAAAAGCATTGGCACCGGAGGCGTTGCGCACGAATGCATCAACGCTCAGCTCACCCTCTCCAGCAGCGACATCGTAATCGGCGGTGACGCGCAGATCCTGAACATGGACGGCTGGCTGAGCGGTGAGTTCCACCGAGCGGAACAGGCCGTGCATGCGCCAGAAGTCCTGATCTTCAAGCCAGCTGGCGGATGTGTACTGGAAGCAGGCCACGGCAAGCACGTTCTCGCCCGGCTGCAGTGCGGCGGTCACATCGAATTCACTGGGCGTAAAGGAGTCCTCAGAGTAACCGATAAATACACCGTTGAGCCACACGGCGATGGCGGTGGAGGCACCTTCAAAGGTCACGGTAATAGGACGCACAGGAGTCTCACCGGCCGCCAACGCCTGCACATTTGCAGACACGGCTGCGGCAACCTTGTATTCCGGCGTAAAGGCGCGGCGGTAAAACGCCACATAATTATGCTCGGGGATGCCCGGTGCCTCGGGAGCCTCGTGACCAGACCACGGGTATTGCTGGTTCACATACTTATGCGGCAGGAATCCCTTGACTTCCAAGCAGGACGGCACATCGATGGTTTCGAATGCAGAGTCGTCGAAACTGGGAGCAGCAAAATCAGCAGCAGTCAGCGTATCAGTACCGAGGTCAGACAGATCAGCGAGCGACACTACCCATTCGCCGTCCAAGCTTTGCTGCAGATCCATCGATTCGCCCGCAGCCGGAGCATGGTCATAGAAACGATGGCTTGAATGCGCAGCCACTCTGTTCACTGCGAACACTCGTGGATCCGTAAGCCATGCCGGATTGAATTGTTCGGCAATCATCGAATCAGTCATGTGATTATCGCCTTCCTGAATTATGTTGCACACCACCATGTGATTAGTAAATAAACTGTTTACTAAACAGCATACTTCATATTGCATATCCACACGCACATGAATTCAATGCATTACGATGGATAATAAGTAAACGCATTACTGTTGCGCATTAATGCAGCACATGGAAAGAACTCATCGGGAATCATTATGGTCACTATCAGGCAAATAGCACAGCAAGCCGGATTCTCCCCGGCAACCGTTTCCCGCCTGCTCAATGGCGACCCCACGTTTTCCGTCAAAGAGGAAACCCGGCGCAAGATTCTTCAGGTGAGCAGAGAACTCGGGTACGAGGTGCAGGAAAGGCATTTCCTAGCCCCGCATGATATCGCCGTACTGGATGCCATCGATAGCGACGAGGAACTGCTGAACGCCTACTACAGCGAATTGCGCAACGCCTTGCTTGCCACCGCAGAAGATATGCACATTACCTTGTCGTTCTTCAAAGATGTGCAGTCGCTGACGGCAAACGCCGATCAATACGATGGTTTTGTGTCTATCGGCCCGGAAGTGCACAGTCAAGCAGAATTGCAGCAGCTGCATGATGTGCTGCCTCACGGCGTATTCATCGATGTGAATCCCGCGCCCAACCTGTTCGATTCAGTGCAGCCGGATCTGGCGCAAACCGTATTGGATGCCTTGAGCGAGGCCACGGCCCGCGGCATGAATCGCATTGGATTCATCGGCTGCAAAGGCCACATCATGGGTACATACGAGTATCCGGAAGATGTCCGCACTTTGGCTTTCCGCAACTGGTGCGAGCGTCTCAACGTGAACAATGACGGGCTGATTTTCATCAGCGAGCAGGTGAGCGTGGAGAGCGGCCGCAAACTCGGCGAACAGGTGGTCAAAGCACTTGACGGCAACCTGCCGGATTGTTTCATCGTGGCCACTGATGCTTTGGCCGTGGGCATGTTGCAGGCGTTCAATCAGGCCGGCATTATTGTGCCGCGGGATGTGAGCCTGATCAGCATTAATAATCAGACCATCGCACAGTATGTGTCGCCTCCGCTGACCACGTACGACATCAACCAGCAGGATCTGGCGAGAACCGCGCTGCTGGTACTGTCCCAGTCGCTGAATTACGACTCCGCCACCCACACGCATACGCTGCTTTCCACCACGCTGGTGCCGCGCGAAAGCTTCGTGTCACAAGCACGGAGCTGATATATCGCCATCAATGCCTTTTGTTCACACATCTTGCCGTAACCGGTTACCATTATGTACTGCAATGAAGCAATTCACTAAGGAAAGCGGATATCCACATGTCTCGCACAGCAATAGCGACCAAAAAAGTGACCATTAGAGATGTGGCCCGCTTAGCCGAAGTGTCCTACGGCACTGTTTCCAGATACCTTAACGGCAATGAGCATGTTTCCACCGATGCCGCGCGCCGCATCGCCAAGGCCATCGAAGAATCTCATTACACGCCGAACAAAGCGGCTCGCTCACTGGCTCAGCAGCGTACCTCAACTGTTGCCTTCATCGTGCAGGTCGAATCCATAGCCACCCTGCTGCAAGCAAGTACTGCCGCCGCTATGGCGGAAGCCAATCAAACCTTGGGCGATGCCGGCTATCAGATGGTCACGCTCATCGCCAATTCCGAGGATTCCACACAGCGCATAGCACAGCTGGTACAAAGCGACTTCGCCGATGGGTATCTGTTGTTCTCCTTAAGTGAGGATGATTCGCTGATCAATATTTTCCGCACTGCGCATCGTCCGGTGGTATTGTCCGAAGCCAGCGATCGCAGTACCGCAGTTTCCTACCCAGCCGTGGATTTCGCTAACGCCGACGGTCAGTGCAGTATTACCCGGTATTTGCTGGACCAAGGGAAAATCAGGCTGGCCTATGTGTGCGGGCCTGGTTACTCGCCATCGTCAAGCAAGCGACTGCACGGCTTCAAACAAGCTATGGGAGCATATTTCGATGACAGTCATGTGTATTACGCCGACGATTGGGAAATCGCCAGCGGTGAGATGGCGGCAGTTGAATTCCAGCCGATGCTTCATGACCTCGACGGTATCGTATGCGCCAACGACAATATCGCCATTGGCGTGATTAATCAGCTGCGTCGATTCGGCTATCGGGTGCCCGAAGATATTGCGGTCACTGGTTTTGATGATTCCCCGATTGCCACGATGATGGATCCAAAGCTCACTACAGTGCGACAGGATTCGTGGCTGCATGGCCGTGTGATGTCGCAGCTGTTGCTCCGTATGCTGCACGGCGAGGTAGTGGATCATCAAACCGTCAAACTACTGCCCACCGAGATTGTGACTCGGCAGTCAGCGTAGGTTTGCCGCGCTGATTCGTTTGTATGTTCACGCAATCCACGACCCCTGCGCGAACTTACAAACGATTTGCACGACAAAAGCCTTTGTATGTTCGCGCACCATACGTGACTTGCGCGAACACACAAAGGCTTTCCGGCCAAACAGCCGTTCGTCAATGATTAGTGACGCTTACGGTTGATGAGCAGAACACCTCCCACAATCACCAGAGCAACCACCACACCAGCGATAATCGTCACCGACGAACCGGTATCGGTCAGCTTGTCGCCCTTTTGAGTGCTGGGCTTGTTTTGATTGCTGTTGCCCTTAGCCTTGACGGTCACGGTAAACGTGGCGGTCTTGGTAGTGTCGGACTTCAGCGTCACCACAACATTGAACTCGCCGGCCGTGGTGAACGGCTTGGTCAAGTCAACCGGGTTATCGGAGGCATCGAAGGCAGTCAACTTGTATTCGCTTGCGCCAAGTTCGCGTGTGGTGCCGTCAGACAGCGCCGCATTCACCTTCAAGCCGTCTGCAGAGAACTGGCCACCGACCGTATATGTGGTCTTGGTCGGGTTCTGCGCCACAGCAATACTCGTAATCGTCAGTTCAGGCTCCGGTTCCGGCTGCTTGTGAGCAACCGTTACCGTAAATGTGGCCTTGGCTTCAGCATTGTCAGCAGAAGTGACTGTGATGGTCAGGTCACCGGCTGGCAGCGGCTGGTCAAGGTCCACTGCTTCACCGGCAGCATTGGTGGCTGCCAGCGTGTATTCGCCAGACGACAGCTCATCGGTGCTGCCATCCGACCACGTACCCTGCACCTTGAGTCCGGATGCGGAGAACATGTCACCCTCCGTGTATTCGGTCTGGCTCGGTTCGGCTGCAATCTTCAGCGAATCGAGCGTCGGCAGCGGGTCGGCAGCCTGGAAGATCTTCACCTCAGCCACCTTGGAGTATGGGTAGTCACTGCCATAGTTGGCAGGAGTGATGATCAGGCTAATGGCCTTGGTTGCCGGCAGACTGTTCAGATCCACGGTAGTTGGCGTGGACGGGTTACTGGCATCAGGTTTTCCGATGATGTCGGTATCCACCCAACTGCCATCGTCGGCAAGATACTGCACCTTGAACTGCTCAGGTGCCGCCTCGGCCTTGGTTTGGTCGAGATAGAATTCCAGCTTGCTCAGCTCATACTTCTGATCGAAGGTCCAGTTCAACCATGATGGGTTGGCTGGAGCGGTTTCGGACGAGTCCTTCCAATTCGACCAGTTGGTCGACAGGTTGTTATCGCAAGTGTACTTTGCGCTCGACGTGCCCCACTTGGTTTGCACATCGGAAGCAGCTGCAGACGAGCAGAACTTGTTCGCCAAGTTGGTCACGTTCTGCACTCGCACGCGGAATCGTGCCACCTTGCTGCCATCAACGTTAAGCTTGACCGTCACCGGCACCACGCCGGCCTTGGAGGAGTCGAAGCCCAGCAATGTGTATTCGGATGCATCGAGCACGCGCGTAGTACCGTCAGCCAAGGTAGCAGTGACTTCCAAACCAGCTGTATCCAGCGACTCACCAATTTGGTAATCAGCCTTGGATGGCTGCTTGGTCACAGCAATGGATTCGATATCCGTAGCTGGAGCAGCAGCCTCAACCAACGTGACGTTATCCACGTATGCAGCGGACGAGTCAGCCAAATCCGGCTGCTGAATATTGACCCACAGCGCGCTATCGGCAGCAGCATCCCACGGCACAGTGAATGTTCCGGATACGTAGACTTTCTCGCCGCCCTTTGCGGTTTCGGCATCCACGGTCTTATTCAGCAGTGCGGTGGAGTACTGGCTGAAGTTGCCGCCTGCGCCGGAGCCTTCCTTGCGATAGCGCACGGTGGCGCTCACCGTAGAAGGTGTCTCATCATTGCTGGCACCGGTGGTGATCCAGAAGCCAAGCTCATAGGTCTTGCCAGGCTCAGCCGGAATATTACGCTGGTCAATCTGCGTGAATGAGACGCCATCACTCTTGCCCAACTTGGCAGCACGCTCACCGGAAACAACAGCATCAGTCTGGTTCAGATCAGAGCGGTAACGCTTGAATCTGGAATCCTTGTACGTGTCGCGGTTCTTGGAACGGTCTCGGTTCGCCGGCGTCCAAGGCGAAATGCCGTTCCACGGCTCACTGTTGGTGCCGAGATTAATGTTCTCGAATGAACCATCCCACAGCTGGTCGTACACGGTTTTGACGCTGATGCCAGTAATCTCACCGGACTTTCCGGCATTGGTCAACGTCACCTTGGACACATCAGACGACGTGCGCACATGCAATACCTGCTCGCCTGCACCTGAGGTCTTCTGCACATAATCACGGTCATTGGCCAAGCCGGCTTCAAGCACGGCATCGCTTGCAGTAGTGGCCTTGATTTCCAAGGTGGCATTGCCCGGAGCGTCAATAGTCACCGACTTGCCGGCAGCCAGATCAGCCACATCACCGGTTTCAGTGGTGTCGGATCCTTGGAAGGCTCCTACTGCTGGAGCAGACCAGCCAGACACCACATGCTGGGTGCCGTAGGTCTGCTTGGCGTGATTGAAGCCGTGAGGGAAGTCACGAGTCTTCAGAGCATTGTCACCAGTCAGATAGGTGTTGCTGATGGCGAATGGGAAGTTGTCCGTGGCCATTGCACGCCCCTTGCCGGCCGCATATGCCGTGGCTTTGGCGGAGTACAGCGTGCTCAGATCGCCCTTGGCCACAGCCTCAAGATCAAGACCAGTGGCAGCAATGTAATCGGCAAGAGCAACGTACTTGTTGCCGTTTTCGTTCACCTTAGCCCACATGTTTTTGTCTCCGCCAACATACAGGTTGTTGCCGTAGTTGATTTGGAAGCCATCGGAGTTGAGCTTGTCGTTCTGGTCGGCCATAGCGGTGCCGTCCTGAGCGATAATCACATTGTTGTTGTAGGTAACGCCCGCGTTCTGCGCATTATTCGAGAACGTGACGTTGGTTCCCTTGGGCAGAATGGTTGTGTTGTTGTAATAGTTCATATCGGTGATGCCGTCGAGCGTCACGGTGCGGTAGGTGTTGGATGAGCCGTCGCAAGGTTTGCTTGCCACACCATCGTTGACGGACAGGTTGTAACGGAAGGTGCCGCCCAGCGCTGTGCCAATCAGTTCAGCATTGTTGTTCTGCCACTTGTACCAGTCGGTGCAGGCGCATACGAGCGTGGCACCACCGGCGTTGTCATGGCTGTAATTGTATTGGAATACGGTGTTACGGGTGCCGTAATCGAAGTCCCATGCAGTGCCATCGTTGTTACCGCTGGTCTTTTGCGTATTGGTCACTTCGTTGTACTGGAACAGTGTGTTATCCGAATTCCAATTCCAGATACCGGCGTTGGAACCTTGTCCAGATACGCTTGCCGCGTTTTCCAGATAGTTCTTTTCCACAACTGTGCCGTCAGACATCTGCACGACGATACCGTCGCCGCCAATATTCTTCAGCGTGTTTTCGGCAATGTACAGGTTGGTGTTCGGAGTCCACGCATATTGGTCACGCAGCGATCCGGAAACACCACACTCCCAAGCCACGTCTTCACGGCAACGGAAGTCGGACGACATATTGATGCCAGAGCGGTTCACATCGGTGATCGTATTGCCCACAATCTGTACATCATTGAACCAGGAAGGGGTCTTGCGGGACGTATCGGATTTAATGCTGCCTTTGGTTTGCGTTGCGCCATCAACCGGAATGGAACGACCGTAATTTTCCAGTTGGATTGCGGCCGAACCGCCCAGATCCTTCTGCTTTTCGCCGTAAATATCATGGATGGCATTGTTGCGAATCACGATGCCGCTCAGTTCGCCGGCATTATCGTTTTCTGCCGTAATACCGCGACGCATGTATTTATAGTGGTCCGCTTCAGGATCGGTGTTGCTGATATCAAGATTCTGCACAGTGATGTATTCGCTATTGCGCAGCAGTACCACATCGGCCACGCCATCGCCAGCGAGCTTTGGCGCGTCCGCGTTAGCGTCACCGTAATCACTGATGATGACGGGAGCTTCGGCAGTACCTTTTACGTTCACGATGCGCAGTGCAGCTTTGATGGTAGCGCCATCAACGGTTTGACTGTCACCGGTGCAGGTAGTGCCACGCTTGAACAGTAGCTGATCGCCAGCCTGCAGCGTCACACTGTTCGCTGCAGCGAATGAGTTCAGCGGACTATTTTGATCAGTTCCGTTACCGTTCTCTTTCGCGGAACAATCCACATAGTATGTGGTTCCCGTAGCTGGCACAGGATTATCTGTGTCTTCTGCGTATGCCGCCGGAACTACTAATATTCCGGCGCATAGTGTCGCCGCAGCGACCACTCCTCCAAATATTTTCTGCACATTGCTTGCAGCCATAGAGGAGACCTCCTCGTCCTTCCGTCAGCCGTCTCGCAGTCACCGATGACCGACTATCGCTACCGTAGCGATTCCTAACCGTTAGTGAGCCTAACGGCATTGATTAATGCCTGTGATGACGATCGATAAGAGACGCCATCATCACGCACTTACCAAGCATACACAACTTACGTAACCGGTCACAAAAATGACAAAAGAGGGGTGTCACGATACTGAACAGCACCACGATTGTTGGACTGAAGTAATTCAGATTCGATGATCGGAGGTGCGGTTCAAAACGAGCAATGTAACGATAAACCACCTTGTTTTGTATATTGGTGAACAGCAAAGGGGTTTCTATGGTCACCATGAAAGATGTCGGGCGCGAGGCCGGAGTCTCCGCAATGACGGTTTCCAACGTGCTGCGCGGCAATACGAACGTCACGCCGGAGACGGCACAACGCGTCCGTGAAGCTGCCGACAAGCTTCATTACCGACTCAACACCACCAGCCTGTCTGCCCGCAGCCTGCGCGTTTCCACCAGCCGTGGCAGTCGTAATTTCGGCACCATTGGGCTCGCTATTTTCGAGCTGGACCGACCATACCCTTCCCAGCTTGCTTCGCTCATCTCCCAAGCAGCGGAAAAACGCGGCTACCAGACCGTGGTGCAGGAGACCCGAATCAATGCGGATAATGAGCGTTCCATTATCGAACGAGTCTCCAATCAGTTCTGCGATGGCCTGATTTTCAGCTCCAGCAGGCTATCCGCAGCGGAAATCGAGCAGCTGTCCAATCATCGACCGACCGTGCTGTTGGATGATGATCGACCGCAGCAGGATATCGATACGATCTTGACACCGAGCGAAGCTGGAGCACGGGCTGCTATCGAATACTTGTGGAGTACCGGAAAACGGCACATTGGCATCGTTGGTGGTGTGTACGAGAGTGCTGACAATAATGAGATGTCCGATTCCAATGACACCCGTCACCGTCGTTTGAGGGGCTGCCGTAACGCTTTTGCACAGTTTGGCGTGGATTGGGCGGATGTGCCGATGATTGACGCGCCTTGGAATGATGCGGATGCATGCAAGGCCATTGCCGCAAATGCGGACTTGGTGCGCTCCTGCGATGCCCTGTTCTGTATGACTGATACCACCGCATTCGGCGTGATTCGCGGACTGAAGGATATTGGTCTAAGCGTGCCCGACGATATTGCGGTAATGGGCTTCGATGGCATCGAAATGGGAGCCATTATGACGCCCTCGCTGACCACGGTGGCCGTGGATATCCCAATGGTGGCGCAAAAGGCCGTCGACATGCTCATCGAACGTATAGACGATGAATCCGACCGCAAACGCCAACGCATCGTAGCCAACTTCCACATCGCCCACCGCGAATCCGCCTAGGAATCGGCCTAGGAATCGGCTTCCAGCCGATGCTGATAATAGAAAAGCGGCTCCGGGGAGCCGCTTTTCTATAGCTTGTGTTGGACGCGAATCAGTCGTCGCCCAGGGTCAGGTGCACGCCGCCGACCAGGGAGCTGACCACGTTGTAGATCAGCGCGATGATGGTGGTCAGCAGGGTGAAGAGCACCACTTCCACGATGGAGAAGATGGTCATACCGGAGACCACGGTGGTCAGGGACAGCACGTTCTTCAGATCGAAGTCAGCGTTCAAACCGGTGGCGGACACGATCTGGGTGAGCTGGTTGAACACGCCAACGGCATCCAGCAGCAGCCACACAATCGCGGCAGCCACAATCTGAATGATGGCACCAGCAATGGAAAGCATGAACGACACCTTGGCCACGGACCAAGCGTCCACGCGGGTCAGAGACAGGCTCATACGGCGGGCGCGCGGAGTGCGGCGCACATTCGGGCGCGAGGTGGTTGGAGTGCTGCCGTTCGGCAGAGCGGACTCCTCCGGATCGCTGGATACAGAACGTGCCACACGCGGAGCACCCTGATGAGAGCCGATCAGCGGCTCGACGGGTTCGTTCGCTGGGGTTACGGCTGCGGGCTGAATAACCGGCTCGTTGCCTTCGAGATTCTCGCTCATCGTTTCTCCTTAAACAGGCTATTGGTAGCCTCTGCTGTTAGAGAGGCTACCAGCTTTTCAGGACGCGGCTCACGCCTCGTCCGTGTTGTTCACATTCTCGCCGGATTGCGGGGTTTCAGCGGCTTCACCGGACTGTGCAGCCTCAGTGGATTCCTCTTCCGGCTCGTCCTTTTCCTCGTTACGAGCGATGGAGAGGATTCCGTCGCCCTTGTCTGGCTTGGCGAAGGTTACGCCCTGCGTGGTGCGGCCAGTGCGGTTGACTTCGTTCACGTTGGAGCGAATCACCTTGCCGGACTTCATGATGGCCATAACCTGATCGTCTTCGGAAACCACCAGAGCACCCACCAGGGAGCCACGGCCTTCAACCAGCTGAACTGCCTTCACACCAAGGCCATTACGGCCCTGCAGACGGTATTCCGAAATGGCGGTGCGCTTGGCGAAGCCTTCGTTGGTGACCACGAACAGGTCCTTGTCGGAATCGTTCGGCACCACATCCATAGCCAGCAGGTTGTCGCCTTCACGGAACTTCATGCCCTGCACGCCTGCGGTCTGGCGGCCCATCGGTCGCAGCTGATCGTCATCAGCCTGGAACTTCAGGCTCATGCCGAGCTTGGAGACCAGGATGATGTCATCCTCGGCGTTGCACAGTGCGGCACCGATCAGCTCGTCAGCGTTCTCGCCGTTTTCGTCGGCCATCAGACGCACGGCGATCAGACCGCCCTGACGTGGGGAGTCGTATTCGGCCAGCGGCGTCTTCTTGACCTTGCCGGAGCGGGTGGCGAGCACCAAGTACTTAGCCACCTCGTAGTTCGGGATGGACAGCACGGCCTGAATCTGCTCGTCCGGAGCGAACTGCAGTAGGTTGGCCACATGCTGGCCCTTGGAATCACGAGAGCCCTCGGGCAGCTCGTATGCCTTGATGCGGTACACGCGACCCTTGTTGGTGAAGAACAGCAGCCAGTTGTGCGTGGAGGTCAGGAAGAAGTGATCGACCACGTCATCCTCGCGCAGCTTGGTGCCCTTGATGCCCTTGCCGCCGCGGTGCTGGGCGCGGTATTCGTCGGCCTTGGTGCGCTTGATGAAACCGGAGTGGGTTACGGTAACCACCACGTTCTCTTCAGCGATCAGGTCTTCAACGTTCATCTCGCCGGAGAACGGCAGGATCTTGGTGCGGCGTTCGTCGCCGTACTTGGCCACAATCTCATCGAGCTCGTCGCCGATGATCTTGCGCTGGCGTTCCGGACGGGCCAGGATATCGATGTAATCGGCGATCTTGCGCTGCAGTTCCTCATGCTCGTTGACGATCTTGTCGCGGTTCATGCGGGTCAGCGTGCGCAGCTGCATGGCCAGAATGGCATCGGCCTGTACCTGATCGATGTCGAGCAGCTGCATCAAGCCGGTACGAGCGGTATCCGTGTCTTCAGAGGCTCGAATCAAGGCAATGACCTCGTCGAGCATGTCAAGGGCCTTCAGATAGCCCTGCAGGATGTGATCGCGCTCTTCAGCCTCACGCTTCAGGTATGCGGTACGGCGAGCAATCACGTCAAGCTGGTGATCCACCCAGTGACGAATGAATGCATCCAGAGACAGCGTACGCGGCACACCGTCGACCAATGCCAGCATGTTGGCACCAAAGGTCTGCTGCAGCTGGGAGTGCTTGTACAGGTTGTTCAGCACCACCTTCGGCACAGCATCGCGCTTCAGCACAAGCACAAGGCGCTGGCCGGTACGACCGGAGGTTTCATCGCGCATGTCGGCGATGCCCTGAATCTTGCCATCACGCACAGCCTCGCGAATGGAGACGACCAAGCGGTCCGGATTCACCTGATACGGCAGCTCGGTGACCACCAGGCACATACGGCCGTTGATTTCCTCAGTGTTGACCACGGCACGCATGGTGATGAGGCCACGGCCTGTACGGTAGGCCTGTTCGATGCCCTTGTGGCCGAGAATGGTGGCTCCAGTGGGGAAGTCCGGTCCCTTGATGATGCGGATCAAGTTCTCCAGCAGCTCTTCACGGCTGGCATCCGGATGCTCCAGCGCCCAATGCACGCCTTCAGCCACTTCGCGCATGTTGTGCGGCGGAATGTTGGTGGCCATACCGACTGCGATACCTGCGGAACCGTTGACCAGCAGGTTCGGGAAGCGGGCCGGCAGCACGGTCGGCTCTTGGGTCTTGCCATCGTAGTTCGGCACGAAATCGACGGTGTCCTTGTCGATGTCGCGCACCATTTCCATAGCCAGCGGAGCCATACGGCATTCGGTGTAACGCATGGCTGCTGCGGGATCGTCACCGGGGGAGCCGAAGTTGCCCTGACCATCGACCAGCAGGTAGCGCATCGACCAGGACTGTGCCATACGCACGAGGGTGTCGTAGATGGCGGCATCACCGTGCGGGTGGTACTTACCCATCACATCGCCCACGACACGGGAGCACTTGTTGTAGCCACGGTCCGGGCGGTAGCCGCCGTCGTACATGGCGTACACCACACGGCGGTGCACCGGCTTCATACCGTCGCGCACATCCGGCAGTGCACGCTCCACGATCACGGAGAGTGCGTAGGCCAGGTAGGATTCACGCATTTCCTGCTGCAGATCCTTGCGCTGGATGCGTTCTCCAGTCATCAGACCGTAATCGGTGTTGTCCGCTTCCTGCGGGCTCAACGGCTCCATAGAGCCGTCCGGAACGAACTGCTCGTCGGCGCCGTCGGTGTTGTCGTTGACACCGCCCGGGGTGTTATTTGTTTCGTCTGCCACTTATTACCATTCCTTTGGTGTTTTAAAAAGCTCAAACGTGGTCTCTCCCCGTCACCGCTTCACGGTGACATTTCCCTCATCAGAGGGAGACTGGAGATTCCGTCAGGCGTCAATCCAGCGGACGTTCTTGGCGTTGCGTTGGATGAAGAGTCGGCGGGGTTCCACTTCGTCGCCCATCAGCATGGAGAAGGTCTCGTCAGCGGCTGCGGCGTCTTCGATGTGCACCTGCTTGAGGATGCGGTGTTCAGGGTCCATAGTGGTTTCCCACAGCTCCTGGTAGCTCATCTCGCCCAGACCCTTGTAGCGCTGGATGCCTTCGCCCTTGGGCAGCTGACGACCAGCGGCCTTGCCTTCGGCGAGCACGCGGTCGCGCTCGGCATCGGTGTAGACGAAGTCGTGCGGGCCCTTGGTCCACTTCAGTCGGTACAGCGGCGGCATGGCCACGTACACGTAGCCTGCGGTGATCATCGGGCGCATGTAGCGGAAGAACAGGGTCAGATTCAGCGTGGCGATGTGGGCACCATCCACATCAGCATCGGCCATGATGATGACCTTGTGATAGCGAACCTTGGAGATGTCGAAGTCCTCACCATAGCCGCCGCCGACCGCGGTGATCAGCGATTCAATGGTGTCGGACTTCATCATGCGGTCCAGGCTGGCACGCTCGGTGTTCAAAATCTTGCCTCGAAGCGGCAGAATGGCCTGGGTGATCGGGTTACGGCCCTGAATGGCGGAGCCACCTGCGGAATCACCCTCCACGATGAACAGCTCGCACTCCTCAGGATTCGAGGACTGGCAGTCCTTGAGCTTGTCCGGCATGCCGGCGGACTCGAAGATGGACTTGCGACGAGTGTTCTCACGAGCCTTCTTCGCGGCCAGACGGGCGCGAGAGGCCTCGATGGCCTTCTGGATGATGTTCTTGGCCTCAGCCGGGTGGGAGTCGAACCAATCGCCGAGCTTGTCGGTCATCACGCGCTGCACGAAGGTCTTTGCTTCGGAGTTGCCGAGCTTGGTCTTGGTCTGGCCTTCGAACTGCGGGTTGGTGAGCTTGACGGAGATTACGGCGGTCAGGCCTTCGCGCACATCGTCACCGGAGAGGTTCTCGTCCTTGTCTTTGAGGATGCTCTTCTCGCGTGCGTAACGGTTGACCAGCGAAGTCAGCGCTGCACGGAAGCCTTCCTCGTGGGTGCCGCCTTCGGTGGTGGAGATGGTGTTGGCGAAGGTGTGCACAGCCTCGGAGTAGGCGGTGGTCCACTGCATAGCCAGTTCGGCGGAAATGCCGAGCTTCAGATCCTCGGCTTCAAAGCTGATGACTTCTTCCTCAACCGGGTTGGCCTTGCGGGACTTGACCAGATAATCCACGTAATCCTTGATACCGTTCAGGTACTGGTAGGTCACGGTCTGGTGGGTTTCGCCGGCTTCCGGCGCATTGTCTCCAGCCACTTCATCGCCGGCCTGATCAGGTTCACGCAGGTCGGTCAGGCTGATCTTCAGGCCCTTGTTCAGGAAGGCCATCTGCTGGAAGCGGGAACGCAACGTTTCGAAGTCATAGACCGTGGTCTCAAAGATCTTCGGATCGGCCCAGAAGGTCACGGAAGTACCGGTGGACTCGCCTTCAGCCATCGGCTCACCCTGCTTCAGCGGAGCGGTGGGGTGCTGGTCGATGTAGGTCTGGGTCCAGTGGAAGCCCTGGCGGCGCACTTCGATGTCCACGCGAGTGGAGAGTGCGTTCACCACGGAGATGCCCACGCCGTGCAGACCACCGGAGACTGCATAGCCGCCACCGCCGAACTTGCCGCCGGCGTGCAGCTTGGTCATCACGGTTTCCACACCGGAGACGCCTTCGCCGGGCACTTCGTCAACCGGGATGCCTCGGCCGTCGTCGACTACGCGAATGCCGTTGTCCGGCAGAATGGTGACTTCAATGTGGCTGGCGTATCCGGCCAATGCTTCATCAACTGAGTTGTCGACGATCTCATAGACCAAGTGGTGCAGGCCTCGCGGGCCAGTGGAGCCGATGTACATACCCGGGCGGATACGCACGGCTTCCAAGCCTTCCAACACCCTTAGATCAGAGGCCTCATAATGTTCGGGGGCCATAGATTCGTCGAGTTCGCCTTCAGTGAGTTCCGCATTATTGATATGCTCTGCAGCCGCCTTCAGCTGCTCCTCTTTGCTGGTTTCGTCTGCCAACAGGCTTCCTTCCGTAACTACCAGGTCAGCCTTGCAAATTTCGTCTTTTGCAGGGGCGATATGGCTTAAGAAGCCCATAAAGGGCTCTTCTAGCCTTTTGACCATACTGCATGTGATTTTACTCGTTTAGCACGACGAGCGCCATAGCGAGGCTTTTATTGCCTTCTACTTCCTTCTGGCCCATTTGCGCGAATATCCCACGGCCGGACCGGTCACGCGTATCTCGTTGATGGTCAATCCTTTGAGATTGCCGTGGATGGTTTCAGTCAGCTGTGGAATCAGATACGTCAGCTGAGTGGCCCAGACCGTGGATTCGGCACGAATGGTCAGCACACCGCCGCTGAAGTCGGCCACAGCTGAATGCGCAGCGACGCCTGGGCCTACTACTTGGTCCCAATGGTTGCGCAACTGCGCCAGTTTCAGGTTCGTACTCCACACACCATTGCCGGCGATGGTAGACATCACATTGCCGAGTTCAGTGGGATCGCGCCCGGGCTTACCGAAGTTTTCGATGGCTTCTTCACGTCTCTGCTGAAGATGCTGACGATCATTCAGTAGTGCTCCACGTCGTGAGATTCGTTCAAAGACTTCGCGGGCCAGCTTGGTCTGGTCAAGATGCAGGCGAAAAGCCACTGGCGGAATCATGCTCGCACCTGCTGTACCAAATCAGCGAATGGATCTTTGAATGCATCCTTGAGTGCGGCCACATCAATCACATGAGCCTTCTCACCCAGCATGGTGTGCGCGGATTCCGGCACATCACCTTCGGATGCCACGGTAATCAGCACCTGCTCTTGCTGGGCTGCGAAATCAAGAATCTGGCTGCGGCGGCTATCGTCCAGCTGGGCAAACACATCATCGAGAATCACAATCGGACGCATGCCCAGCTGCTCTCGAATCACTTGGAACAAAGCCATTTTCAGCGCCAATGCCATAGTCCACATTTCACCGTTGGACGCAAATTCCTTGGCGGGAATATCGAAGAGTTCCAGGCTGAGATCATCACGCTGCGGGCCGATAAGATTCACACCGCGGGCCACTTCTCCTGGGTAGATGCGCTGGAAATGCTCACTGATGGCGTTATGAGGCTCGTCAAAGAGCAGTACTTCGTCGAATGAGGGCACGTAGCTGAGTGTCACCTGTTCGGTTTCGCCGGCAAGTTCACGATAGATTGCAGCAAATGGTTCAGCGAGCAGATCAATGATGCGTTTGCGCATACGAGTCAAGGCAATGCCAGCTTCGATGAACTGCCCAGTCCAGATTTCCAGCCCGCTTAAGACAGCGTCTACCGGCTGCCCGGTATTGGAACTGGCGTTGAGCTGTTTCAGCAAGGTGGCACGCTGCTTGGCGATGCGTGTGAACTGCTGCAATGCTTCGGGGTAGCCGCGTTCGAGCAATGCACCGGCTTGATTCAGCAGGGTTCGCCGGGCAGCTGGATCTCCTGAAACGAGACGCTGGTCCTCGGGTGTGAAGGCCACTGAGGGGATCTGGCCGACGATGTCGCGTAGATAGAGCGATGAACCGGAGTTGATGCGGGCTCGGTTGGCGCCGCGTGCATGAATGGATGCCTCGTAGGTGGTGACTTGGTCGGTACCGTCCGCTGATTCAGCGCCTACCACGTTCGCGCGAATCGTAGCGGTGGATTGCCCCCGTTCGATAAGAGGCAAGGTGCTGGAGGTGCGGTGGCTGGCTCCGGTAGAGAGGATTTCCACGGCTTCTACCAGGTTGGTTTTACCAAGCCCATTTTTCCCCACTATGAGATTCACGCCTGGTACGAAATCGACCACTACCTGGCTCCAGGAGCGGTAGTGGTCGAGTGCGAGACGCGAAACGTACATCAGTATGTGAACGATTTCTTCTTGATATCTGGTCGGTTGCCTCAGCTGTTGAAGCGCATCGGCACCAGCAAGTAGCGGTAATCCATCGACTCGTCGGAGTCGGCTTCCTGCTGGCCGTTGAACTCAACCGGCTTGACCGGGGTGGTCATCTTGATGCGGACGAATGGTTCGGCGATGGCAGAAAGGCCTTCCTTCAGGTAGGAGGGGTTGAACGCCACGGTGATGTCATCGCCATCCATGTCGATGTCCAAGGTTTCGTTGGCCTGAGCCTCATCAGCGGAACCAGCGGACAGTGCTACTTCCTGACCGGTGAAGGACATGCGAATCGGAGCATTGCGTTCGGCAACCAGTGCCACACGGCTGATGGCATCGAGCAAATCCTGCTTGTTCACCACAGCCTGAATCGGGTATTCGTCTGCAAACAGGCGATCGACTGCCGGGAATTCGCCATCGATGAGCTGGGAAGTGGAGACACGGCCAGCATTCTCGAAGCCCAGAAGCGTCGGGTTATCGGCATCGAAGTCGAGGCGGATGTTCTGGTGCTCATCCAGAGAACGGGCCACATCCTTGAGCAAGGAGCCGCGAACCAGCGTGGTGGTTTCCACGGCTGGGTCCTGCGGAGTCCAAGTGAAGGTGGCACGAGCCAAACGGAAGCGGTCAGTGGAGGTCATAACAACCTTGTCGCCCTGGAATTGCATGCGAACACCAGTCAAAACCGGGCGGTTCTCTTCGCGAGACACTGCCACGGAAGCCTGATTCACTGCCTGTACGAAAGTCGGGGCATCAACCTGGCCAAGTGCCGGAGGCACGGTGGGCAGATCCGGGTATTCGGTATCCGGCATGAGCTGCAAAGTGAACGTGGATTTGCCAGCGGTGATGGTCAGCGTGGAATCGCTGGTGCTCAGATAGGTCTTCTCGGAACGCAGCGACTTGGTGATATCTGCTAACAGCTTGCCCAGAACCAGAACGGAACCTGCTTCGTCCACACCAGCTTCGATGTGGTGGCGAGCGGAAATCTCGTAGTTGAAAGCTGAGAACTGGAGCGTGCCATCGATGGCTTCAAGGCGAACGCCAGCCAAAATTGGGTTGGAGGGTCGAGCGTCGATGACGCGAGACGTCCAGGCTACGGCATCGGCCAAGGCCGCGGTATCGATTTCGACTTTCATGTGGGTTTTCCCTTCGTCTGAATTTGCTGAAGAACATTCTAGCCGTTAGGCGGCGAAGTTGATTCGGGTAAAGCTCGGGCAGTTACTGTGGTGACGATGCTTTTCTAAGTACCTCGTAAGTAATCTACATAATAAGCGCGGTGGATAGTGTGGATAAGTGGGGAAAAGTATTCTGCGAGAACGCGTCACGAGAGATTTTCAAATGTGGATAACTTCTGCATAACGGTGGATAAATAGCCAAGTTATCCACAGGAATTTTGATGCTTTTCAGATTTCCACATCAAAACGCGATTTATACACGAGTTTTCCACCGAAAATAAGTGGGTAATCCACGAGTTATCCGCAGACTTTACCCACATTTGTGAATAACTATGTGGATAACTTTGATGCTTTTTCGCCGGTCGCACGGCGTGTTGAACCCGAATATCATCGAGGAGAATCGATTCTGGAGACCGATTTTGACGTTTTTTCTGGTGCCTGCGGAAAAAGTGACGAAAACGGTTTGTCAAACGGCTTCTCCTGAATATGGAGTGCAAAGTGATTTGAAGCTGCTGCTACCGAGGCGAAACTACTACGAATTCGAATGCGCGCCCGCGGCGATGAATGGTTTTACACGCGCAACGAGTGCAAAGCAAATACGCGAACGGTATGGCTCGTTCCACGTCCGGTACAACGCGTTTGAGCGACGAAAAATGCATGTTTTGACCGTCCGGCGACGAAAATCGCCGAAAACGGTCTGTCAAACGGCTTGTGTCATTCAGCGTTATTTTGCTTCAGACGCACAGTGAGCTCCGTAACGTAGGTATAGATCTCCTGCTTCTGCTGCATTTCATCGCTGACACGCGTATATGCGTGCATTACGGTGGTGTGATCGCGTCCACCGAACACTTCACCGATATCCAGCAAGCTCATACTGGTCATTTCACGGGCAAGATACATGGCGATTTGGCGAGCCAAAGCCACATTCTTGGTACGGGAACGGCCAACCAGATCATCAAACGTCAAATGGAAGTACTTGGCCACCTGCCCGATGATGTCCGTGGGCTTGATTTCCACGTCGGTAGTGAAGAAATCCTGCAACGTTTGCTCGGCAAGAGCACGGGTGACCGGCTGATTGCTCAGTGAAGCCACTGCGGTGACGCGGGTAAGCGCACCTTCCAGCTCTCGAATGTTCTCCGTGAAACGTTCGGCAATCAAATCCAGCACGTCGCTTGGAATCTTGGAGCCGTTCATTGAGGCGATCATCCTCAAAATAGCGATACGGGTTTCCAAATCCGGTGGCTTGACGTCTACGGTCAGACCGGATTCGAAGCGGGAAATCAGTCGAGCCTCGAAGCCCTTCAAGTTCTTTGGCGCCACATCAGATGCGATGACAATGCGCTTATTCGCCTGGTGCAAGGAATTGAACGTATGGAAGAACTGATCCAACGTTGCTTCCTTGCCGCCAAGGAACTGAATATCGTCAATCAGAAGCACGTCGACCTGACGGTAACGGCGGTTGAATGCCGCAATCTGGCCTTGGCTTTGGTTCGGGTTCTGCAACGCATCGATGAATTCGTTGGTGAATTCCTCACTGGTTACATAACGAACCTTCAGATTCGGATCCTTGACCAGCGCATAGTTGCCGATGGCGTTGAGCAAATGGGTTTTGCCCAAACCGGATCCGCCATAAATACACAACGGATTGAAGTCCTGGCCTGATCCCTCGGCCACCGCCAGTGCCACGGTACGGGCGAAACGGTTGGAATCGCCGGGCACGAAGGAATCAAACGTAAAGTTCTTATTGAGATGAGTCTCCGGATCGAGATTCATCTTCTGCCCGCCGACCGGATACTGCTGCGGTTCGGAAGCCGGCACCGGCGAATACTTCGGTTCGGGCTTCGCCACTGGCTCAGGTTGTTTGAGACCATAGGGGTCGCGACCGAACTCGGCAACCGTGGGTGCGCTTTCCCGAGGATACGATTCCTTCGGCTGGGCTGGTGCTGCAGGCGCAGACTTGCTGGGTTTCGGCGCAACCTTGAAGGCCGGGAACATCGTGATGCCGGTTACGGTTTGCAAAGTGCGCAGCAGTTGCTCATTGAGATTGCCTTGAATGGCCTGCAACGTGTCATTGGACTCCACGCACAGCACAATGGTGGAACCGAATACGCCTTCGGGAACCACACCTTCGAGCCAACCCTTCTCTCTCGGGGTCAGCGAATTGCTGTGTTTGAGCATGGTGAGCGCATCCGACCAGATGCGGGCTGCCTCGACCGCGGGGTCGGCAGATGAACTAGCCATAAAGACCCCTTCTTCTTGCTCGTACGTACATGGATACAATAGGTAATGTTTACTACTATCCACGGAAGTTATCCACCGTGTTGCGTGTTGGAAATGCTGGATTGTGAATAACATCAATGTAGTTTGTGGATAACTTTTGGGTTGAAATGGTTGATATTACGCCACTTCTCAGGTCCTCGGCGTGTTGCGGGCGCCGTGTCGAAATGTGAAAACTCGTGCTTTATTTTGACTTGTGACCAGGGTTGAGAGTACGTTGGTATAGCTTGACTCACGTGAGGGCAGCGCGAAGCGTTGCCAAATAGACCTAGGAGCATTGATATGAAGAGGACGTTCCAGCCGAACAACCGTCGTCGTCACATGAAGCATGGCTTCCGCCTGCGTATGCGCACCCGTTCCGGCCGCGCGGTGATCAACCGCCGTCGCGCCAAGGGCCGCAAGAATCTGTCCGCCTGATCTCAGCGATCATTACCACAGCGGCATAGTCGAGGTGGAGAGGCTTCAAAGCCATCGTGATTTTGTCGGCGTATTGAAACGTCGGCGAAAGGTCGGTGGCAGAGACATCGTCGTGCATTATCTGGTGCTCGACGAACAGCATGACGACCAGGCGAATCATCGTCGCCTGGGTTTAGCCGTCTCCAAATCCGTAGGTAAAGCGGTTACCCGTAACACGGTGAAGCGCAGGTTCCGAGTCCTGGCCAGGATGCATGAGCACCAACTCCCGGAACATTGCGACATTGTGTTGCGCGCCAAGCCGAGCGCAGCTTCCGCTTCGTTCGAGTCCTTGGACCACCAAATTGCCAAATGCTTTGCTGCCGTGGCGAACAAGGCGAAGTGATATGTCTACTTCCATCAAGGCGGTGATGATTCGCGGAGTGCGCTGGTACCAGCGTCACATTTCCGCGAATACACCGCCTTGTTGTAAGTATTATCCGTCATGCTCAAATTACGCCATTGAGGCTTTCGAACGGTATGGCGCTTTCAAAGGGGGAGTGCTCGCCGTATTGCGATTGCTTCGTTGCCGGCCGTGGAGTCGCGGGGGAATAGACGACGTGCCGCAACACTATTCAATTTTTTATAGATTTTCTTGGTCGAAGGCTCATGAGGAACCTCGACTGACACCATTGGCCACGACCCAAGGAGAGGCCCATCGATGACTAATCCAAACCAATTCCTTCTCGATAGCGGATTCTGGGGATTCTTCTATAAGCTCCTGACTCCGGTCGAGTGGCTCCAGACTTGGATTCTGAAGCTTGTGCATGATTTCTTCGTGCTGCTTGGCATGAATGAGATCGGCGTTTCATGGGTCCTTGCCATTATCTGCCTGGTGCTGGTGGTGCAGATCTGTATCTTCCCGCTGTTCTACAAGCAGATTAAGTCGATGCGTAAGATGCAGGCACTTGCTCCGAAGATGCAGCGCATCCAGAACAAGTACAAGGGCAAGACGGATCAGGCTTCCAAGGAAGCCCAGAGCCGCGAAATGATGAAGCTCTACCAGGACAACAACGCCAATCCGGCCGGATCCTGCTTGCCGATGCTGATTCAGGGCCCTGTGTTCATGGCCATGTTCTACACGCTGTCCGCCATTCCGTACATCGCCAACGGTGTGCGTAAGGAACCGCTGGGTGCATTCGATGTGGCCACTGCCAAGCAGTTCACCCAGACCGATGTATTCGGCATCGTGAGCGTCACCGACAACTTCACTTCCGCTGCTTTTGCCGGCAAGATCGTCATTGGCATCTTCGTTGCATTGATGTGCTTCTGCCTGTGGTTCGTGCAGTACTTCAGCATGAAGCGTAACATGGCCGCTGCTTCTATGAATAAGCAGGCCGAGTCCATGCAGAAGATGATGCTGTGGATCTTCCCGATCATGTACATCTTCTCCGGCATCACCATGCCATTCGCTGTGCTGGTCTACTGGCTGACCAACAACGTCTGCAACTTGATCCGCACGGTCTGGCAGGTCACGTACTTCCCGACTCCGGGCTCTCCGGCTGCCGAGGATAAGGAGAAGCGCGATCACCGCCGCGAGAACGCTCGCCGTGAAAAGGCTGGTCTGCCGTCTCTGGAAGAAGAGGAGCTGATCAAGGCCAAGGAAGCAGCTGAGCACAAGGACAACAAGGGCTATCAGCGAGTCCAGCCTCAGCGTAAGCGCAAGCGCAAGTAAAACCATCTGTTGATTGAATGTGCTCCATGTTTCACGTGAAACATGGAGCACATTCGACACTTTGGACCTTGTTCATGGGAACAGGGCCTAGACTTGAAACTTAGCATTTGTTAGAAGGAGTACCGCATGGCACAGGATGACGAGAAGTCAATCGACCAGCTCAACGAAGAGGCTGACATCGCTGCCGATTACCTCGAGGGCTTGCTTGATATTGCTGACTATGAAGGCGATATCGAAATGGGAATTCGCAACAACCGTCCGACCGTTCAGATTGTTGCGGATGATGATACCGACATCAAGCATCTGATTGGTCGCAATGGTGAAGTAGTCGATGCTCTGCAGCAGCTGACTCGTCTTGCCGTGCAGCAGAAGACTGGTGAGCGTTCCCACCTGATTGTCGATGTGGATGGCTTCCTGAAGCGCAAGCGTCAGCACTTGCGTGATATCGCTCTTGATGCCGTTGATGCCGTGAAGGAATCCGGCGAGCCATATGATTTGAAACCGATGAACTCCTTCGAGCGCAAGGTTGTGCACGATGTGGTTCGTGAGGAAGGTCTGAAATCCCGCTCTCATGGTGAAGAACCTCATCGTTATGTGACCGTCTACCTGCGCAATAAGAGCGAGGATTCTGAAGACGCTGAGGATTTCGACCAGGAGTGATTTCGGATGCTGTTGAGATAAAGCCGAGCTTAACGGTAGTTCCACATCTCAGCAGCATGTGATTGCATTTGGTTTCATATCTATGAGGCGTCGTACCAGCGGCGCCTCATTCCATGTGTGATGTTTCACGTGAAACACAAGAGGGGAGTGACCATGACAGACGCTTTGGAAGGATCTCCGGTTCTGTCCGAGATTCTTAGGGATACGCTGCCTCAACTCGAATTGTTCCATAAGAAACTCGAGAGCGAAGGCGAACCTCGGGGTCTTATCGGTCCGCGTGACGTGGATATCATCTGGGAACGTCATATTCTGAATTCAGCAGCCATCGTGCCGTATGTACAGCAGTCGACCGCTGGTGCTCGATTTAAAACGGTGGCCGATGTTGGCAGTGGCGGTGGTTTCCCGGGATTGGTTGCTGCGGCTTGCCTTCCGGATCATCAATTTACGTTGATTGAGCCAATGGAACGTCGTATCGACTGGCTGACCGAGTGTGTGGACCTGATGGGTCTGAATAACGTGACGTTGGTTCGCGGTCGTTCTGATGAAGTCATCGCTCAGGTGCGTAAGCATAAGATTCATCCATTTGCCGTGGTCACCTGTCGAGCTGTTGCCCCCATGACTAAATTGTCGGGGTGGACGTTGCCGTTGCTTAAGCCGTCTGGTCAACTCATTGCTCTGAAGGGTCGTTCCGCACAGGTAGAGCTCGATAAGGCAAAGGATCAGATAGGGCGTTTCGGTGGACGTAATGCGCGAGTAGTGGAGGCCCCCGTGGGTCCGGATCTGGAACCGACGCATGTGGTCATTGTTGATAAGCGGTGATGAGCGTGGCTGTATTCACTATCCACTTATCCACATTTTGCACATGCCACTTAAGTTATCCACATTGGTAGTGCAAAAACGTGGATAAGCTCGAAATCGTTCAAAAATCAAGGATTTTTGGCAAGGAAAAACGTAAAAGACAGCGGTGAAGACACCTACTTATCCACAGTTATCCACATTGTGTTCTGAAAAAGTGGATAACCTCGCACCCTGTCCATGCGAATAGGAAGACTTGAAACTATATCAGTGCAAGGAGAAGCGATGGCCACGAAGGATCATCAAGAGGAAGTGATTGAGTCTGCTTCCGAAACCCTTCATCGTATTTTTGGTGGGGATAATTCTGGGTTGGGTAGCCAGATGGCCGATGAAAATTCACGGTACGAGGCTCTGCAGCAGGCTGTATTTACGAAGCCGAAGCGTACTCGACTGATTGCCGTCGCCAATCAGAAGGGTGGTGTAGGTAAGACTACTTCCACCGTGAATCTTGCTGCTGCAATGGCACAGTTTGGCGCTCAGGTTCTGGTCATCGACATGGATCCTCAGGGCAATGCCTCCACGGCACTGGGTGTTCCTCATGCTTCTGGTGATCCTTCTACATACGATGTGCTCGAAGGCCGTTCTTCTATTGAAGATGTCATCAGCGTTTGCCCTGATTTCCCGACGCTTGATGTGGTGCCGGCATCCATCGATTTGAGTGGTGCCGAACTTGAGGTTGCGGATTTGCCGAATCGTAATATCTTGTTGAAGGAAGCGCTTGAGCAGTATCTGCGCCAGTCTGACAAGCATTATGATTACGTCTTCATTGACTGCCCGCCGAGCCTTGGTCTGTTGGTAATTAATGCCATGTGCGCGGTGACGGAGATGTTGATTCCGATTCAGGCTGAATACTATGCATTGGAAGGTCTGGGACAGCTGATTAACACCATCGGTCTGGTTCAGGATCATTTCAATCCTGTGCTGCTGGTGTCTACTATGCTGGTCACGATGTTCGATCGTCGTACCCTGCTCAGTAGGGAAGTGTACAACGAGGTCAAGGGGCACTATCCTAATATCGTGCTGGATACTACGATTCCTCGCTCGGTCAAGATTTCCGAAGCTCCGAGCTTCTCGCAATCGGTTATCTCTTATGATCCTCGCGGTTTGGGTGCTATTGCTTATGGTGAAGCCGCTCTGGAAATCGCTGGACGCTCTCAGAATGTACTCGACGCTCTTGATTCGAGGAGGAAATAATGGCATCGAAATCACGATTGGGCAAGGGACTCGGCGCACTATTTCCTGATTTGCCAGGGGATGAGACTGTCGAGAAGAAAGTAAAGTCTCCTGAGAATGCCAAAAAGGTGGAGGAAACGAAGTCGGCAACCAAGGTGCTGGCCTCTGCTGCTACTTCAGTGGCGACTCCCGGTAAGGCATCGAACAATGTGAAGAAGAACATGGCCAAACGCGCGGCCATGCCAGCATTGGATGATATTGCTCACCCGAGTGATTTGTTCTTCGGTTCGGATTCACCTCAACCGCAGCTTCCGGTTGCCGACCTTCCGAAGGCGACGAGCAAGGATGTTTCACGTGAAACATCGAAGGCCGCTAAGACCGCTAAATCCGGTAAGGACGAAGAGAAGGTTGAGCTAAAGCCTGTGCAGGGCGGCTATCTTGCAGAGTTGAAGCTCAGCGACATTGGCCCGAACGTACATCAACCGCGTACCATCTTTGATGAGGATGAGCTCAACGAGCTATCTGCCTCTATCAAAGAAGTCGGTGTTTTGCAGCCGATTGTGGTGCGCAAGCGCCCGGCCGATCAGATTGCCGAAGCGAAAGCCAAGAAGGACGATCAGGAATCGTCTGCCAATCCGTTCGCTGGCCATCTGGACAGCCCGTATGAATTGATTATGGGTGAACGCCGTTGGCGTGCGTCTCAGCTGGCTGGTTTGGAAACCATTCCCGCCATTGTCAAGACCACTGCTGACGATGACATGCTACGTGACGCGTTGCTGGAAAACTTGCATCGCGTGGCATTGAACCCTCTTGAAGAGGCGGCTGCCTACCAGCAGATGATTGATGAGTTCGGTCTGACTCAAGCGCAGCTCTCCAAGTCGGTTTCCAAGTCCCGCCCGCAGATTGCCAACATGCTGCGTTTGCTGAACCTTCCCGCGGCAGTACAGAAGAAGGTAGCTGCTGGCGTGCTGTCTTCTGGTCATGCTCGCGCTCTGCTGGGCTTGAGCGATCCTGAGGAAATGGACAAGCTGGCATCTCGCATTATCTCCGAAGGTCTTTCTGTGCGCAGCACCGAAGAGATCGTGGCGATGAAGATTGCGTCGGGGGAGCAGCCGAAGAAGCCGAAGAAGTCCAAGACCAATCCGTGGGTTGGCTCGGCTGTGCAGCAGAGCCTGGAAAATCATTTCGATACCAAGGTGTCCATTAAGGGCACACAGAAGCACGGTCGCATCGAAATCGTGTTCTCTTCCCCGGAAGACATGGATCGCATCCTGAAGCTCCTGGTACCGAATCAGCCAAGCAGTGGCGATTCGGAATCCAAGTGGGTGTGATTGGCATGCTGCGATAGACTGAACTAGTCGGCAAAGTGCTGACGTGGGTTCGATTCTATCAATCGCATAAAGGCTGGCTTCTATGGATAGGAAGCCAGCCCTATTACTTTGCGCTAAATGCTCCGTACGGCAGGGTGAGCGACGCTGAGTTATAGCTCGAACAAATCATGGATGCCAATAAGCCTCACATCAGATTCGCTTGATGTAGCATCATCAATCAATGGTTGTTCGAAGCCACCAAGCGAGAATAGGTAGTACGACCGTTGATTGATACCAGTGCGAGACGCACGATCACGTAGTAGATTCAATACGGAACGATCTACAGGGGTATTACGGAATTTACATTCACCCGCAATGGCTGATGAGCCGGTAGCATTAATCGCCATTACATCAATTTCATCATGGCGATTCCACCATCGTCCAACCTCGCGAGCGTGGAATGGGAGTCGTCCAGCAGTGCTTTCACGCCATAGCCATGCTCGGCAAAGTTCTTCAAATGGTTTGCCAGCAAAATCATGAAGCATTGGCTTGATATGGTGTTTGTATACGCCCTCTATATCGCTTTGTTCCAATTCTGATCGGTAGGGGAAGAGGAACGTGTACCAGAATCTGAAGAAGTTGTCACTCAACTGGTAGAGTCCACGTGCACCTTTGGCTTGCTCTTTGAGTTTGGCGGTGACGGGGAACTCACGTTCCACGATGCCGAGTTCCATCAGGTTGTTGAGATAGGAAGGCACTGTTGCATTAGGCATCATTGCTTGTGTAGATATTTCGTTGAGTGATGTTGCTCCGAGGGCTATCGCTCGTATGATGCTGTTGTATTTTGAGGTTTCGCGCAATTCTTCGTGAAGAAGAAACTCAACTTCACTGTACAGGGGAGCAATGCGACGCAGGATATGCTGCTTGATGTTGACCTCGATGGATTCATCGGGGTCAAATTCTTCAAGATAGCGTGGGATGCCCCCTAATATCGCATACGCTAGAGCCTTGTCTTCATCGCTGTATTGCGGGAAGAAACGTGTTGCATCCCAGTATGGCATGGGTAGCATTTTGAGGATGCCGGTCGCACGACCGTAGAGTGGGGACTTTTCTCCAAGCAGGTCTTTTTCGATAAAGCTCATGGCACTGCCGCAGATTACTATCATCACATTGGCATTGCGTAAGGTGTGATCCCACAGATTCTGCAATACCGATGGGAGTGAGGGGTCCGATTTGACTAGATACGGGAATTCGTCAAAGATAATGAGTTTTCGCCGACCATTGCTGGCATTTGGCAAGCGTGTTATTTCGGTTAATGCACTTTCCCAGGAAGGATATTGCTGGAGATAATCTTTTCCGGGTGCACCTGCTTCGAACATGACGCGAGAGAATGAGGCTAGTTGCTCTTCTTTCGTGGCATGTTGCGCTGCGAAGAATATTGTGTCTTTGTCCTTGGCAAAGTGAATGAGCGTTTCAGTTTTTCCGACGCGCCTACGGCCATATACAAACACGAGCTGGGCTTTATGGGCAGCATAGCATTCTTCAAGCTGCTTCAGATCTTGTTCTCTACCAATGAATGTCATGCTGCCCATTCCATGCTGTGTGAGGTTTGTCTAACGTTGTTTTTCAAGGAAACAATTGTTAATTGGTTTACGATTTATATTATCACGATAATAATTATCACGATAATATAAATCGTAATCATATAAGGTGCAGCAATCGGTTGCGGCGATAGATGACCGTTGAATGATTCATACAAGCTGCAATGTTTCACGTGAAACAATAAGCCCCCATAGGTCAACGTTATGTGATTGGCGTATGGGATGAGGTGCCTGAGTGACGTTGAGATGAAGAGCAGCATCACCAATGATCTGAACGATTGCAGTGATAATCCACGCTGCATCGTGGACTTGGTCGAGTGCGTCATTCGCGATAGTGATGCCTTGGAGCGCGTCATCCGGTATGTTATCGGCGAGGAAGGGCATCTGATTACTGCCGCCAATATTGCCGCATACATGAAAAGCGAGCAGCGCAAAGTATCGCCTGAAACTATCGCCAATTATCTTAATGCCGCAGGCAAAGCGTTCCTTATCTACCGTGCGCCCCGCGAGGATTCCATCGGCAAACGCACGCTGAAAATTAACGAGAAATATTACGTGGTCGATCAGGGTTTGCGCCATGCCGTTGGCCTGAGCAACGCCAATGCCATCGATCAGGTGCTGGAAGGCATCGTGTACATGGAGTTGAAGCGGCGCGGCTATGACGTGCACGTGGGCAAAGTGGGGGATAAGGAAATAGACTTCATCGCCAGACGCGGTGACACGGTTTCCTACTATCAGGTCACGTACTTGCTTGGTTCACAGCAGACGGTGGACCGTGAGTTCGGCGTGTTTGATGCCGTGCGAGACAACTGGCCGAAGTACGTGCTCAGTATGGATGAATTCCCGCAAACGCACAACGGCATACGTGGCATAAACATTATCGATTGGCTGCTCGCCAAAGAGTAAAACGTGATTACTGTTATGTGCGCTATTCGCTCAGGTACTCCTGCGCATCCAAGGCGGCACGGCAGCCCATGCCTGCGGCGCTGATGGCCTGGCGGTAGACGCGGTCCACGCAGTCGCCTGCAGCGAAGATTCCCGGGGTGCTGGTGCGCGTGCTGGCACCGTCCACAAGAATGTACCCATCCTCATCGCGATCAACCACAGAAGCGGCAAAATCGGTGGCAGGCGTGTGGCCGATAGCCACGAACACGGCAGCGGTTTCCAACTCACTGGTCTCGCCGGTAACCGTATTCTTCAGTGAAACACTGCTCACATTCACCTGTGGCTTGGGCTTAAGGCCAATGCCGGGCAGCGAAGCAGGAATAGCAGCCGGTGCAGTTTCCTTGCCATGAATTTCAGTGACCACAGTATTGGTGAGCAAATTGAGCTTCGGATTTTCCTTTGCTCGATCCACCATGATTTGCGAGGCTCGGAACTCATCGCGGCGATGAATCAACGTCACAGAAGAGCCGAAGCGGGTCAGGAACAGGGCCTCTTCAAAAGCGGAATCGCCACCGCCAACCACTACAATCGGCTTGTTGCGGAAGAAGAAACCATCGCAAGTGGCACAGTAGGAAACACCGTGTCCGGAAAGCTCCACTTCACCGGGAACACCCAGCTTACGGAACTTGGAACCGGTGGCGATAATCACCGCACGAGTTTCCAACACCTCGTCATCGGACAGTTCCAAACGATACAGCGGCGCATTATCCGTGCCCACGGAAGCAATAGCAGTCACATCGTCGGCAACGAATTCAGTGCCGAAACGCTTGGCCTGCTCGCGCATGTTGTCCATCAAATCAGGGCCGAGAATACCTTCCGGGAAGCCGGGGAAATTCTCCACCTCAGTGGTGTTCACCAGCTGGCCACCCGGAGCCAAAGCGCCGGTAATCATCAGCGGATTCAATCCCGCACGGCCGAGGTAAATAGCCGCAGTGTAGCCGGCCGGACCAGAGCCGATAATAACAACGTTGTGTGCCATAGTCTCTCCCCACATAAAAGTCTTCGGTATTCCTAGGTTCACCATCATACGGGTGATACGTCAGCCTTCCCGTAATTTCGGCCCAAAGCCACAATGCCCTCCACGAGGGAGGGCATTGTGTGCGTGCAATGGAAGCGCGGGTTAGAAGACTTCTACCTTCTGAATGTAGAGCTGGTTCTGAGGCAGGCTATCCATCGGCACCCACAGCATCAGATCCTGAGTGGTGACCGACTTGCTGAACTTCACTTCAGTGGTACCACCTTCAGCGAAGGTGAAGGAAGCCATCTCCTCGCCCTCAGACGGATTGCCGGTTGTGTTGGCGCGAATGTATCCCTTACCACCCGAGCTACGGATGGAGATGATCATGCGAGACACATCATGTGGCTGATCAAGATGCAGGGTGTAGCCATAACCAGACTGTCCACCAGGGTTGGAAACGAAGTTGGCGCTTGAAATGGTGTATGCCGTAGTGTTCACCACGTGCGGCTGCGGTACGGACTTGACCGACCTATCTTCCACAACCTTCTTCACAGTGGACTTCTTCTGAGCCTTAGCGTTGCTCGAAGAAGAGGAGGAAGAGTTGGACTTCTCTGAATCCTGCGTACCGGAATTGGAAGAGTCAGAAGAAGAGTTCGAACTCGAGTTCGAGGACTGAGAGGAATCCGTGGAGTTGGAATCGTCAGCAGAACCGGAATCAGAAGATTTCTGATCGCCGAACGGAACCTCGTTCATGTTCACATCCGGCCAATCGCCGGTGGAAGACTTGGTGGTATCCGTGGCATCGGCCGGGTCCACACCGCTCTTCTGGAATGCGCTCCATGCCCAGAATCCAGCGGCAACCACAACAACAAGTGCCACAATCAGAGCCACTACCTTGGTGGTAAAGCTACCAAACAGGTTCTCGTTAGGCAGATGATCGTCTTCGCCAGTCTTTTTCACAGGCGGATTCTTCGGATCATAGCTCGGCGGAATGGCCGCAACCTCAGCAATACGAGCCTGCTCTTCTTCCAACGCGCGCAATGACTCTTCACCCGGCTGAATCTCACGGCCGCCAGCGTCATAGACCGGAATACGGCTCGTAGTCTCGCCATAACCATCCGTAGAAATCGGAACGGTTGGGTGAGAGTTGCCAGCAAAGGCACCGGCAGCAGGAGCGTTGAAATCATTGAACCAATCGGCCGTATCATCGCCGGAAAGATTCTCAGCATTCCAAGCATCAGAGAACTTGAAATCGAACAGGTGACGGCCAGGTTCCTCCACTGCCGCACCATTCGGACCTGGAACAGCTGCGACAGGGCCGGCCTGAGTAATCGCCAGATCGGGCAGCTGCTTGCTGGTAATCAGCGAAGCAGGAATTTCACCAAGCTCCGCAGCAGTATCAGCCTTATTCAGCAGCATACGAATAATGGAGGGATCGCCAGCAACATTCGGCAAAGCAATCTCAGTATCGTCGAGCTCCTGCAGCGGCTTCCAATCGCCCAGCAGTGCATCCAATTCAGCCAAGGAAGCCATTGGCAGCGTAAGCTCATCGCCGCTGAACAGCTCCAAGCCACGCTTGCAGATAACCTGGAACTCACCAGGGGTATCCTGCGGCAAAGCAGCCAAAGTAAAGGCAGGCTGCTGAGGATTACGCTTCCTGGTCAGCAAGGCATACAGCAGTGCCGCCAGCTGGCGAACGGCATGACGTTCTGCGCCATCCTCCTCCAGTGATGCGCCGGAAGTATCGGCCAGCAGCGGAGCGAAAGGTGCGCCCGTGATTTCAATGCCAGCGCTGGAAATACGAACCGTATCCGTGGTGAGCACGATGCTTGCGGTAGCGTCTCCGTGCAACATCGGGCGAATGGCTTCAGACAATTCGCCGATGATCGAGCGCATCGCATTAAAACTCAGCGGGCTGCTGGAATGCAAGCTGATGTATTCAGTCAGCGATTTGCCGCTATCCACCGGCGTGATAACCAGCATGGAATCACCCTGACGGCGATACTTCTGCACCGGCACAAAATGCTCAGGGCGGGTAGCCGTAATCGTGCCCGCGATTTCGTTAATGGTATTGAGCTGGCGGCGGTCAGTGACCAAATACAGCTGGCAGTCCTTGGCCAGAATACGGTCATTCGCCTTCCAAGCTTCAATGCCGGGTTCCTCACGCAGTGCTGACACCAGTGTGTATCGGTTAAGAATGGTATCGCCCAATTGCGGTTTCATATGCGTGTCCGGCTCCATACGATTGTTACTAATACTGCTTGGGATTGTCTTTGACATTCTATCCGTGGGGCTAGCCTGAGAGAAGTCCTCCTCAGGGGTGATTTCTTGGCCCGTTTCACTAGGTGAAATTCCCTGAGCGCTATCGGGAGTGTCGCTTGGCTGATCATCAGCAGTAGCCGCAACCATGTTGCGACCCAACCCCAATCGCGCCAGCATAGGGCCCGCAATAGCCTTCAATTCCTGCGTGCGCAGCAGCCACAGTACGGCCACATACACCACAGCCAGAACGATGGTAAGCACTACGCAGATGCCCACAGCGGAAAGCCAGCCCATATGACCGCCGCCAGGATTGGCTGCCGGACCATTGGGATCAGGCCTATGGAAGATGCCGCCATCCATATGCTTGGCCGGCTGAATATCAGCCTTGAACAAATCCACTATCGGATTCTTGAGCAAGCGAACTGCAACGCCAGCCACCACTGCGGCAGCCAGCGCCTTGCCATAGGCCACGCCTACCACCTTCAGACCAAGGTGCCCATTGAATTTCTTACGCAGCATCATCAACGTAGGCGGCAAGGCAATAATCGAACCAATCGGTGCGGAACAGGCGATGCCCACCACCCAATACTGCGGCGGCAGCAGTACCATACTGGCCACCATCAGTGCGATGACGCACGCATAGTCGATGAGATTGCACAGGAACGGATGCCAACCATCCTCAAACGCGTAGAACGTGCGCTGAATCAGCAGGAATCCAGAAACCAGCGGAATACCGAAGCTCAACGGAATCAGCGCATATGAGATCAGCATCGTTTCGTTCATCGATACAGACGGCAGCAGCGCGCGAATAATCGGCTCTGGGAACACAATCATTGCCGCAGCGAAGAACATGATGACCAAGCCCACATTGTTCAATGCACTGCTCAGATCAGTGCGCGCCTCATCCAGGTTATGTTCGGCAATGGAGCGCGAAATCTTCGGGAACATGGCTGTGGATACAGACACCGCAATCAGCGAATACGGCAGGATAAACAGCGTGTAAGCGTTCTGATAAGTGGCGTTGCCGGCAATATCGAACAGGCTGGCGCCAACCATCTCATGTGCGCGAAGCGGTGCCAGTGTGGCGATACGGGTTTGAATGATGCCGGAAATTTCGGTGATAACCACCACACCCAGTGAGCCTAAGGCCACTGGGCCCATCGCCTTCAAACCGAAGCCGGTCAAACCGAACTGCGGGCGGTATTTGAAGCCGAGTCGCATCAGAGGAATAAAAAGAATCAACGCTTGGAAGGCCACGCCCAGCGTCCAAGTGCCTGCGGTAAGCGCAATTTTGCCGCCTGTCCAGAAATCGAGCGGCTGCTCATTGGCTTTACCGAACAGCAGAATGAACGCGGTGAAGCCAGCGCAGCTGATGACATTCGCACCGGTGGAACTCCACGCATAGGCGGTGAAATGGTCTTTAGCGGCCAAGATCTGGCCCAGCACGGTGTAAAGGCCATAGAAGAAGATCTGCGGCATGCACCATAGCGTGAACGCCGTGGTGAGCGCAATCATCTGAGAATCATTGCCGCCAACGTATAGACGCGTCAGCAGAGGAGAGGCGGCACCCATCAGAACCGTAACCGCCAGCAGGATGACGATAGCCAACGTAATCAGGCGATTCAGACGTTCCTGGGCGTCTTTTTCCTTAAGCGTGCGCACAATCTGCGGCACCAGCACGGCATTGAAAATACCGCCGGTCACCAGCGTGAAAATGGCCTGCGGAATCATTGAGCCGGCCTGATAGGCGTTTGCGGCGAGCCCGGTGGTGCCCATAGCCGCAGCCAACAGAATCGTACGAATTTGACCGGTCACACGGGAAGCCGCAGTGCCGGAAGCCATGATGAGTGAATTACGGCCTACGGTAGAACTCATTCGTCGGGATCCTTCTTACGGTTGAACTGGCGCCACAATCCCACCACGCCCAGCAGCACGGCGAAACCGATAATGACGAAGCCGCTGGCATCGCTGATACGCAGCACGCTGGTTATCACAGTGTCCTGCGTGTTGCCGAACGCATTGCCGTGGCGGTCGGCCAGTGAGATATGCGCGGTGGTGGAGCCGGAAGTAGAGACACGAATGGTGAATGCCACTTGGGCTTCACTGTGAGCGGGAATCACAATGGTGTTGGATCGTGACGTGACGATCTGCATGGAATCAGTAATCGAATTCACCTGCACATTAACTGCATACGGCAGATTATTGCTCACGGTTACCGGCATTTTTGCTGATTCGCTGAACACGGAAATTGATTCGGAAGGCGTGATGCTCACGCTGTTCAGCAGCGTATTCGCCATGTTCTGTGCGGCATCCGCCATACGCTGATGGCTTTCGGTTGGCTCGGAGCCGGTGAGGGCGCGCAAGGCCATGCTGTCATGGAGGGCAAGCAGGTCGCTGATCCACTGCTTGGGATTATTGCTATGGCTTGCAGTGGAATCCGCGTCACGACGGGCCAGAGCCTGAGTGTCCAACGTATCGATATCGCTGGAATTCACACTGTTCTTAAGAATCGAACTGGCCAAGCGCGTCATGTTCTGCCTGCTGCCGGCAAGCTGGTTCAGGATTGACTGCGTTGCCGAGGTATCAGGTGCGTCTGCATTCTGATTGACCGAATCATTCACCTGATATGGATCCATGCTGGCCATCGTGTTCAAATCGGTGAGATTGAGCCAAGATGCCTGTTCGAGCGCGCTCATCACCTGATTGATCCAATCTGCCGAACTCGAACGAGTGAACGTCATCAACAGGTTGCGCGTGGTATACGGCTGTTCCATTTGGTAGAAGGCGCTTTGGGCGAGCAGACGGGCTAAGCGGCCGGCATCGCTGGTTTCAGCAGTGGCTTCCTTGCTGGTGGCATGACCATGCGCCAGCGTGCCTAATTCAGACTGCTCCTTGAGCACGGTCACATCGCCGGCTGACGTGTTGACCGTATATGTGCCAGTGTGCACGGTATCAGTCTGCTCGGCATCAAACGAGGAGCCGGCAATAACCGTGGTATAGCCTTGCGCACGAGCTTTGGTGAGCGCATCCAACGTCCAGTCGGCCGAACCCTGCCAAGCATAGGCATTCGGCGTATCCGTGGTTTTAGTGGCCACTGCATACAGCGTCTGTGTACTCTTCGCAGTCCACTGAGCATCCGAAACACCGGCACTGGTATACGCCGAAGCATTATTGACTGCAGCATATGCGGTGATATCAAAATCCGCTGGCTGCATCACACCGGCTACAGTCGGCTTGCTGCCCGATTCCTGCAAATACAGCGGATCGGCCACGACCTGCAGCTTAGGATGCTTGGCCACAGCCTGTTCCACTGCCTTGGTCTGCGCAATGCTCTGCGTGCTCAGCAGCAGCGGTTCGGTGCTGTTCGTGCTGACGGAAGAATCCGCATCATCGGAAGCATCATCATTATCAGTGTCGTTGTCGGATGAGGAACCGTTACTGTTGGCGGTTTCCTTCGACTGGCTACCGGATGCCTGCGCAGCCGACGAGGACGACGACGTATCATTTTCCTCAATCAGATCGGTGATTGCCGTCTCATTGGTTTGCCAGTCGCTAGACGTTAACGGCATGGCCACAGTAAGACCCATAGCCGGCGTTTGCGCGGTATTAAGCCCGTCTGCAGAGCGGGTCAGGAAGCTGTGCAATTCCTCATGCGTATCGCCTGCCACATAGTACAGGTTGAGCGGCTTGGGACCCCAGCTGCGCATCGATGTCAGCGTCTGCTGGTCTGCCGTCACATCAATGGCCACGGTTGCCGTACTGCCTGCGGTGATTGCCGGCACATCTACGGTTGCGAGATTGTTCGGCGTGGGAATATTGGTACCGTTCTCTGCCCATGCCTGCATATCGGAGCGCGACGCAAAGGTGAACAACGCATTGGTGTTGACGGTAAGCGAGCCGGCAGGTAGGTCAGCGTCGCTGCGATTGGCCACCACAATCTGCATGTGGAAACCAGAGGAAGCGGTGACGATAGGCGTGCTCTGTGCGATGGTCAACGTTTCCGCTGGCTGGTTTTGCGCGGATGAGGCTTCGGATGTTGTCTGGCTATCCGTTGCGCCATTCGTTGTGGTTGTTGTGGTATCCGCCCATGCGGTCGGTGCAAACAGCATCGCTCCAGCCACCAAAGCTGCAGCGACGGCATGTGCAAAACGCCCGCCATGATGCGGGCGGTGTTGGATTGCGGGTAGGGTCACTCGTTTGCCTGCCTGTTCTTCTTCCTGGCGTACAGCCACGCGATTTTGCGTTCGTTCGGGTAGCTCAGTACATCATCCAAATCATCAAAACGCACCCAAATAGCGTCCTCGGCCTCATGATCCGGGTCGCCTTCTACGGTCAGTTCGCCACCAGTCTGGCGCAATGCAAAATGATGCACCAGCTTATGCACACGCTGCGTGGTTCCGGTGAACCAGTAGTCAATAGTGGCGATGGAATCAATCACCTCACCCAAGATGCCGGTCTCCTCATGCACCTCGCGTACAGCTGTCTGCTGCGGTGTCTCGCCCTTTTCGATATGTCCCTTAGGCAAGCACCATTCCAGATGACCGGAACGTGAATGGCGGGCGATAATAGCCACGCGGTTCTGATTGTCGAAAATCAGACCACCAGCCGAATATTCGCGTACCACGGGCAATTCCTGAGCATCCAATGAGGCGAACGTAGTGGGTCCATCGGAAGTGCGCTTCTGCGGCATCATGGCCGGGGTCGGGCCGGTTGGAACAGTCGGTGTGGCTGCTGGCGCTGCAGCGGATTGTGCTGTGGTTTGCTTGGCGGATTGTGCAGCGTTCGACACAGCGCGCAGCACATCCGCAGGCGTCGGTATGACGGGTGCGGGGGCTGCTTCTGGCACAGTTGGCTCAGGCGCAGTCGGCGAAACAGGTGAGTCCGTTGACGGTGTTACTGCAGGTTCTGCATCTGACTGGGCAGCTGGAGCGGTGAAATGCAAGGTTGCGGCTGCAATAGCGCGCATGGCCGCTGCGGCAGACAATGGTGCCTTGGTATGCTCAACACTCTCAGCATCTGCTGTAACAGAAGCGCTCGGGCCATCCGCAACAGTGTGTGCGGCATCCTGATTGCCTGCCGAATCCACTGAAATAAAGGATTCTGATGCGTTCTGAGGAGCTTCAGTAGTGGGTGAACCAGCGAACTTCCGTCCGAACACCGTGGCCGGTGTAGGAGCAGAAGTCTCAATTGGCGGAGCTGGCGCAGCCGATGCTGCAATGGCGATGCTGGCCATCGTCTCCGCTCCAGCTTCGGCGGCTATGCCATCGGTTTGCCCTGCGATGGTTTCGTTCGGCGTGGCGATGGTCACCGTGGCTTTCATGCCGAACACGGTGGCCGGAGTTGGCGCAACGGGCTGCTGCTCATCGTTGCTCACAACCGGGGTAGAATCCTCCAAATCCGCAGAATTCTGCGGTGTTTGCGAGGTATACAGCAGCTGATCTTGGGTATGGTTGCCCGCAGCATTGGGTGTTTGCCCAATCATGTGGGCAAGGTCGGCGGGCGTAATCATGGTTCCCACCTTACTCAATCCCGTGTGCAGGTGGGGTAACGGTATGCTAGGAGGGCAGAAAAACGTCCACATAGGGGAAGGTGCCCATTGGATTTCGAAGTGTGGCCCGAGGCGATTGAACTTGGCCGACTGTTCAAGGAACAGGGGTATGAGCTGGCATTGGTCGGCGGTCCGGTTAGGGACCTGCTCCTGCATAGGCGTAGCCATGACCTTGACTTCTGTTCGTCCGCCAGACCCGAGCAATTCGAACCGATTCTGCGCCGTTGGGGGCATGACGGATTCTGGGATATGGGTCGTAAATTCGGCACGCTGGGAGCTATGCGCCGGCGCGCGGACGGTACCGAAGTCAAGGTGGAAGTCACCACCTATCGTTCGGATACGTATGACCCGGATTCACGCAAACCGGAAGTCAATTATGGCGACACGCTCGAAGGTGATCTGTCGCGCCGTGATTTCACCGTCAACGCAATGGCATTGCGCGTGCCCGATCTGGAATTCGTGGATCCGTTCGGTGGCGCCAGCGACTTGGCCAAGGGCGTGTTGCGCACGCCGGTCGATCCTCGCCAGTCATTTGACGATGATCCGTTGCGTATGATGCGCGCGGTGCGATTCGTGGCACAGCTGGGCTTCAGCATCGCGCCCGATGCCGCCGAAGCGATTACTTCTATGCGCGACCGCATTGAAATCGTCTCCGCTGAGCGCGTGCGCGACGAACTGACCAAACTATTGCTTTCCGACCGCCCGCGCGCGGGTCTTGAAGCATTGGTGGATTCCGGTCTTGCAGACATTGTGTTCCCGGAGATTCCGGCTTTGCAGCTGCAGATTGACGAGCACCACCGCCATAAGGATGTGTTCGAGCATACGATGATGGTACTGGAGCGTGCAATTGCTTTGGAAACCGGTCCGGACGGCCCGGTGCCTGCTCCAGATTTGACGCTGCGCTTGGCTGCGGTGATGCATGACATCGGCAAGCCGAAGACCCGTCGATTCGAGCCAGGCGGCAAGGTGAGCTTCCACCATCATGATGCCGTAGGCGCCAAGATGACCCGCAAACGTTTGAAGGCATTGCGTTTCGACCATCATCTTGTGGAAGACGTCTCCGAGCTGGTCAACCTGCACCTGCGCTTCCACGGGTATGTGGATGAGCCGTGGACTGATTCCGCGGTGCGCCGCTACGTGAAGGATTCCGGCCATCTGTATGAGCGTTTGAACCGTTTGACCCGTGCCGACGCCACTACGCAGAACAAGCGTAAGGCGGCGATTTTCGCGCATGCGATGGATGAGATGGAAGAGCGCGTGCGCGAGTTGAAGAAGAAGGAAGACTTCGACGCGATTCGTCCTGACCTGGACGGCAATGAGATGATGGCGCTTTTGGGCTTGGAACCTGGTCCGATGATTGGCCGAGCTTACAAGCACATGCTCGAATATCGCCTTGATAATGGCCCAGTCGAGCATGATGTGGCCGTAGCCGAACTCAAACGCTGGTACGCCGAAATTCAGCAGTGATCTTTTTTCTGGCTCCCTCTGATGAGGGAGCTGTCAGCGGAGCTGACTGAGGGAGAGAAGCAAGCGGGCATACGCCTGCAGAAAGATCTATCGGCCGTAGGCCGATTCTGATAATCAGGCCAGATACTAAAAAGAGGCAGCCCTGAGGCTGCCTCTTTTCGTAGTCACACGACTAGCAAATCATTGTGCAGGATACGCGTCATGCTGAGTATCTGCCGGAAGATTGGTCATCTTATCGGCGGCCTTGCAGCCTTCGATGCTGGTGATTTCCTTACCTTCCTGTGGGGACTGCTTCTCATCCTTCAAATCGTTGAACGTAGCGCCGAGCACCACATCAATGAGCTGATCTTCGCGGGCGTTCATAATCATCGTGGCATCAGTGAAGTTGCCTGCCACGGTGTACGCCTGATTGATGGCGTTCTTGCCGAAGTAAATCGTAGTGCGTTCCACATTGGTGGAGGAGAAGTTGCCGGCTTCCTGCATGGCGAATCCGCGAACACCCAACGCGTTGCTCACAGCGGCAGCGAACTGGGAGTGAGAGGTGCCGTTCAACACGCGAACACCAATCGAAGTATTGGACACATACTTGGCCTTGCCGTCGTCACCCTTTACGGCGCACGGCGCAGGGTTACCATAATTCGGCTCCGCCAACGGCGTGGAAACCAAGCCCAAGCCGCCCACATGGAAATTGAATAGCAGCGAAATCACCAGTGCAACCACCATCACCGCGCCACTGATGGAAAATACGACGGTCTGGCGGCGGCGTACGTATCGTTTACGGGCCTGACGTTCGTCAATCTGTTGCGGCATCGTTAACTTCCTTCACTCACAAGTGGCTTGTTGCTACATTAGCGTCACTGGGTGACGCGATGACTGGGGTCGCCGGTGCCTGAGCCCTGATAATGCGGTCAGCGGCATTCTGCTCGACCCAAGTATCGATAACGCGTTGTGCTGTTGCGGCATCAGGCACAAAAGCCACCACAGAGGGGCCCGAGCCAGAGACAAAAGCGTGACGCGCTCCAGCCTGTAACGCGGCTTCGATGGCCTGACCGCTGCGCGGGTGCAGACTAATGGCGGCGGCCTGCAAATGATTACGGTCGCCGGCTCCTGCGCCCACCACATCGAACGTGTGATACACCTCGGGAGTGCTTAACTGTGATTGATAAGCACCAATCAACACTTCGCCGGTAAACCCTTGATCATGCAGATCCTGAGCCCATGCGCTGTTCGGATCGATGTCTTCGATCCGCTCGCCAAAACCGGTGCCATGCGCAAGCCCGCCCGTCAAGCAGAACGGCATATCCGCACCCAACGTGGCGGCTATGGCGCGCAGCCGCTCCATAGGCCAATGAAGATCCCACAGCCGGTCAATAGCAAGGATTGCGGCGGCCGCATCCGCAGAGCCACCGCCCAAGCCTGCGCCAACCGGAATGCGCTTGGTGATAGTCAGAGCTACATCCGGTTCGCGGCCAGCCTCCTGGGCCATAGCGAACAAAGCCAAAACGGCATGATTGCGGCGCATATCGCTGCTTGATGAAGCCAGATCGCCGAGGTGGGCGCCTTCAAGTTCCAGCGAGAACCCAGTGCCGGGTTCTTTCGCCGCTGCGGTGACCGTGTCGTACACGCCAACTGCGCAATACACCGTATCTAAAGCATGGCGACCGCCCCACTCCTCATGGGTGGGACCCACTTCCAATGTGAGATTGGTTTTCGCCGGGCAATCCACTCGCACGGCAGGAGCATATGCAGTAGTCATTATGCCGCCTTGTTGTGAGCGGAAACTGCAGAAGCCAGCGCGGCGAATTCACTGATGGTAAGCGTCTCGCCACGACGGGTCGGATTAATACCTGCGGCCGTGAAGGCTTCCGCAGGCACCATATGCTTCAATGCTGCGTGCAGCGTTTTGCGGCGTTGGCCGAATGCGGCATCAATCAGCTGGAACACCTGTTCGCGGTCAGGTGCTGCATCTCCCGTAGCGGGATTGCTTGCGTCATCAGCGGCGTATCGAGTGAACTTCACCAAAGCGGAATCCACGTTAGGTGCCGGCCAGAATACGTTGCGGCCAATCGTGCCCACACGTTCCGCAGTGCCATACCATGCGAGCTTCACACTCGGAGTGCCGTAAATCTTAGAACCAGGCTTGGCGGCAAGCCTATCGGCCACTTCCTTCTGCACCATAACCAGGAACGAACCCAGATGGTCAAAGCGCTCCAGCAAGGTCAGCAGAATCGGCGTGGCCACGTTATACGGCAGATTGGCCACCAGTGTGAAGGAATCATCACCATTGAAATCCGGCACATTTTCAGGAGTCACAGTCAACGCATCACGGTTGACCACTTTCAAACGGTCCGCGGCTTCAGGCATGAACTCAGCCACCGTGCCGGGCAGACGTTCGGCCAGCGGCGGGTCGATTTCCACTGCGGTCATCGAAGCGCCGGTTTCCAGAATCGCCAAAGTCAGGGAACCCAAGCCTGGGCCAACTTCCATCACATGATCAGTGCTGGTAACACCTGCTTCGCGCACAATGCGGCGCACGGTGCCAGGGTCAATCACAAAATTCTGGCCGAACTTCTTGGTCGGGCTCACGCCGGCGTCAGCGGCGATACGGCGAATATCAGCGGCTCCCAGCAGATGGCCGGCAGCGGTGTTTGCGGTTTCAGTCATAACGGTTGTTCCTTGCAATCTTTAATACCAGCCGGTTTGTTCGGAATGCTGCCATGCCACGGACGGGCTGCCGTATCGTTGCGCGATGTACCACAGGCCCCAATCGATTTGCACAGCACCATCATCACGGTAGTTATCGCCGAACGCCGCCATTTTGCTGGCAGGCAACGACTGAGGAATACCGTAGGCGCCGGATGATTTGTTTTCGGCATACCATTTCCAGCCGGATTCGCGATTCCACAGCTTCACCAGCGCATCCCAGTCAGCTCCAGTCCAGCCTCGCTGTGCTGCGGCACCTGCTGCATAGGATTGCGCTTGGGCAACGGTCGGGTGCCACAGTCTGCCGGACGGTGTGGTGTCCGTTGAGCTGTTGTTATTGCTGTTGTTGTTTGAATTATTGGAATTGTTCCCGGAATTATTCGAATTGTTATTGGAATTATTGTTACCGGAATTTCCGTTATCGGTGCTGCCGCTGTTGGAATTATTACCGCTATTGGAGTTGTTGGAATTACTCCCGGAATTGTTGTTAGCGGACGAATCGTTCTTGCTGGAGTCGTTCGACCCAGAGTCAGCCTTAGTGTCGGAATCCTTGGAACTATCAGAATCGGAAGAACCAGTGCTAGATGAGTCGCTATCGGTTTTCGGCTTAGCCGGGCCTACAGCGATAATCTGATCGATAGCCATCTTCGTAATGGTTTCGGATTTCAACGTTTCCGATTCAGCCACGCCATCAACATAAGTGACGCTGTATACCTGAGTTTTCTCACCGTTCTCACCCTGCTGACGAATCTCAGTCTGGCCTTCATCAAGATTCGGGTCAATGATGGTTTGGGTCTCGAACGGGATGGCAACAGTGCGGGTTTCCTCGCCGTGGGTGACGCGCTTGACGCGCAAAATCGTCTGATCGCCATCCTTCTCTACACTGACGCGGTCTTCCTTACCCAGCACAATGCCCTTGGAATCCAGGATGGAAGCGGCCGGCAGCTTGCCGTTTGGTGCCACGGAGCTTTTACCATCGGCGATAACCGTAACCGGGCCTTCCTGGTTGATGACCAGGCCACCGGTGAGCTGGTTGTAGACATTATCAATGTCGACTGTGATTTTCTTTGCCTGAGCGTTGTTCTCTTTGAAGAATCCGAGCAGCTGGTCGGCGCTGGTGGCCACGGTCCAGAATGGAACTTCCGTGCCATCGATGTTGATGGTGGTCTGGTAGGCGGAGCGTACGGTCACTACGGAATGATTGGTGAGCTGGTTGCCGGAAGACGTCTGAACAATGTCATGAGACTTAACGTCGATGCCCTGCTCTTCCAGCAGTCGCGTAGCAGTCATTGCATACGTGGTGACTTGGGTGGTTTTTCCATTGACGTTGAGAGCCACTGATTTGCGCGCGGTAAACGCGAACGAGCCAACCATTGATGCGGTAAGCGCCACAATGCAAGCAATTACGCGGATGCGACGCAGTGTAACAAACCGCTGCGGGGTCCAACGCCGTGCCATGTCCATCTCTTCCTGATCGCGAATAGTTACCGCCCACCATCGTAACGGCTGGACTGGTTCGTTCTGCGCGTTGGCAGACCACCGTTACCATACCTGCTCGGATGTGGGTGCGATGAAGACAAAGAAAAAAGGGGGGGCGGGAGAGAAGGGGATGTCCCGCCCCCCTTGGAAGGCGCGGAGCTGGTTGGGGGACGCTCCGCCCTCATTCCAGAAGCCATAAGTTGGGGGAAGGCTCCTGGAGAACTTACTCAAAGTAAGACTTAATTATTACGTGGGAAGCAACTGCGCATCCCTGTTACCATGATACGCTTTTTTCCCGCGCAACGAGCCTCTTGTCGGGATCGAACCGACGACCTGCCGCTTACAAGGCGGCCGCTCTGGCCATCTGAGCTAAAGAGGCATGTTCAAAACACAACACTGTACATGAAACGTTTTGGACAAATGAATAGCATACCAGCAGTTGCGGAACGTGTGGTACTTGGTGTCGAAGCGGTTCGAAACGCAGATGGCGCTGTTTCGGCCGCATTTTGCCCATTCATATGAGAAATCCCTCCATCGGCGGAACCGAATGGAGGGATTCGTGGCATTGAGCCTGATCTCAGGCGGTGATGTCGATCGGCTTCTTATTGGCGCCGATGGAGGGCAGCTGGCCTTCCACACCCACCTGATCGGACTTCAAGCCCACAGCCTTCAAGAAGCCATCAACCATCGTGGTGTTCGCCAGCGTGATGTTGTTCAGGCTCCAGTACGTATCGTTGATGGTCAGCGTGGGGGAGGAGAAGGCTCCGGACGAAGAGAAGAGCTCAGGGCGGCTAATCGTGTAATCGTTGGAGGCGGACAACCATTCCACATACTCGTTCTTGCCGCTGAACGCAGCCTTGGCCACATCCTCGCTCACGCCAGCCTTCACGGCCTGTTCTTCGAGCTTGCTGTTCTTTACCGACACATAGTTATCCAGCTCGCCGGGCTGGAAGTCCTCGGCGTAAATGTTGGACAGGTAGTTCATCAGATGATTCGGGTCGCTATCATGCTCAGCAATGTAGATAGCGCCATTGAATGCACGGTTGGAATAATTATCCGAGCTCTTATTGTCTTGGAAGTTCAGGAAGTGCAGTTCCAAGTTAAGCTGGCCGGCGTTCATCATCTTGACCAGCGTGGGGTCGAGCTGACGGTTCACCGAAGCACAGCCTGGGCACAGCGGCTCCATGTAGATGCCAACAGTGGGCACCTTGGCGGTTTTCTTGCCGTAACCATCCTTGGAAATCAGGAAGCCGCCCTTATCGTTGGCCTTGGCAGGCTGTGTTTCCACCGACTGCATCTTGCTGTAGGCGGTAGCGTTATCCGTGGCGCTGGTGCTGCTCTTAGTGACATTGCGGTAAATCACCACGCCAATCACTGCCACCAGCACTACCACGATGGCCACTACGATAATGCCGATAATGGTCTGCTGTTTACGTTCCTTAGCCGCCTGAGCTGCCTGCGCCTGCAATGCGGCTTCTTCGGCTGCGCGGCGTTCAGCGCGGGTGGCGCGCTTGGCCTGACGCTTGGAATCGACCATAATAATCCCCCTGAAATAACTTGCGGATGCTGGGGCCAATCATAATGACCAGTGCTGAGCAAGACTGTGCTGAGAGCTGATATGAGATGAATTCCATGTGAAAGCCGAGGTCTGCCAGCGATGTTAGCAGCCTGCGCAAGTTCGGCTGCGCAGGATTTAATCCGCCTGATAAGCTTTCACAAGCCCAGTCATACCAACGGAATCCAGCTGATTGGCATACCAAGCAGCGGCAGTGCAGCCAACGCTAGGGTAACGATGAGCCATATGGTGAACATCACAGTACTGCGGTGGCCACGAATCGGAGCTGCCACCGGTTGTGCCGGCTGACCGAATGCGTTGAGACCAATAGCCGCACCCGGCTGTTGCGCTGATAAACCGCGCAAGACGCCGGCTCCCAAGCGCATCATCATGGCTTGCGGGCCAAATACCGTAATCAACCAGCCTACAGCCATAAAACCGCCAAGTGCCAACCCTGAAGAGGAATAAGGCACATCAATCAGCAGCGGTACCGGAACCGACCAGTCAGCGGTGAAACTCCAGATAATAGGAGCCTCGATGGGTAGGGATAATGCCAACGCAGCCACCGCTGTGCCGGCAATATAGATGATGACGAGTAGTGCCAAGCGAGGTAGCGAAAGCAGCAGGCCTTTGATGAGATGCCAGGGGAGCGAAGCCGCGCGAATCCATGCATCGGAACTTTTGCGCTCGCCGCCGCGCCGGCCCTCGCGCTCAAGCTGAGATTCCATGTTATAAGCCAACGTCAGCACCAGCCATAGCAGGATTGCCGCCGCGCCTATGGCAATCAGTGGGAAGCTGGCGGCCAGCAGTGCTAATGGCATGGTCAGCAAGCACAGTGGCAATGTACCGCGCTGCAAGTATGCGCCACGGCGAACATCAGCAGGATTAGGTGCAGCCGGATTCTGCACCAACGCTTCGGTGGGCGCAGCCTGAGCGGTCTGGTCAATCATATGCTGCACAGCAGGGCGCACAGCCGGATTTACAGGCGGCTGGACTGCCGTGGCCTGTGCGTCGTGAGAAGCATATGGCACCGGAGATAGGAAAGACGGGACCGCCGGTGGGAATGAAGGCGCAGCCTGAGCTGAGTCATCCACCTGAGGGAACACAGCGGTTGCTGCATCCTCAGTCTGCAGTGTTCTGGTGCGAATAGCGTCGGCAGCACGCCATAATGTGCGCGGATTACTCTCGTCGGGCTCGTCAGCGTTGGCGCCAAAAGGGGGCATCACCTCGGTTGCCTCAGTGGGAGCGGCCACAATCGCAGTAGGTGTGCCTGCTATAGCTCCAGCTCCAAACGGGCTGGCAGGAGCACCTTGCCATGCACTCGGGTTAAGCGCATCGAGCGAAATCGCATGCAACAGTTCATCCGGCGTGCAGCGCTGGGAACGATCAGGATTCAACGCCGAGCGGAAAGCCGCCAACGTGCCGGCCGGCAGGCCTGTAAGATTCGCGTTGCCGGCTGCCGCACGCTCAAGCACCGCCATCATCGGCTTGGTACCGAACACCGGAGCGCCAGTGGCTGCAAAAGCCAGCACCGAAGCCACCGACCACCAGTCAGTCATATCATCGGCCTCAGCGCCATCAATGATTTCCGGAGCAATGAAGCCAGGCGTACCCATCACCAAGCCGGTACGCGTCACATGGCTCTCGCCCTCACCCATTGCGATGCCGAAATCCACCAGCACCGGGCCGGTGGCCGAAACCATCACATTCGTGGGCTTGATATCGCGGTGGATAATGCCGGCAGCATGTACAGCTTTCGTAGCCTCAATGAGCTTACGAGCCAAACGTTCCAAATCATCGCCAATATAGCGGCCATTAATGGCCACATCATCCTTAAGATTCTTGCCTTCGATTAACTCGGTAACGATGAACGCGAGCGTATCATCCAGCTCCATATCCACAATGCCGCAGACACCAGGATGATTGACCTTCTTTAACGCCATCGCTTCGCGGCGCAGGCGCTCGCGGGGGGTCACGTCTTCCTTGAGATTTGGGTCGTGAAGAGCCGGGTTGCCGGCGTTAGCGCCTGGCGTGCTCGCGTTACCGGGAGCGGAATCATCGGCCAAGGAGTCGCGCAGAATTTTCATCGCATACGTTTGGCCGCCGTCATCGCGCACGCGCCATACCGAACCCATAGCGCCAGAGCCCAAGCGGTCTATCAACGTGTAGCCGCCTACCACTTCGCCAGATTCCAGATTCAACGCGTTCAAATCGCTCATGCTCCCCATCCTAGCCGCGGGTAGGTGAGAGCGGCGTGATGCTTGGTTTGTGCAGTGTGGAGTAGTTGTTGGGAGTGCTGCCATTCACGTACTGAAAACTGCGGTTTGCGTATTTTCGGTGTGTAATTCGAGTGGCGCGTGCTAGCAGATTATGCGCTCGAAATGACAGGATAGGTTGAACGATGTTCGCGGCAGGGGCGAATCTGCGATTCTAGAGTCATCGGCATCAAGGACGTGTCAGCATAGCAACCCAATGGAGTGCCAAGCGGACACATTCAGCGGCCAACGTGGACAGGGCAGGTCCACAAGGCTGTGGTTCGAATCGATAACGGTATCGAATTCGAGCAAACATGCCGCGCAAAGGTAAGAATCAAGGAGGAGAACCCATGCTGCAGATCAACATGGCCGACGTTATGAACGTCATCGGTTCGCTTACGCCATATCTCATTGCTGTTGGCGTGTTGCTGGTGTTGGCTCTGATTATCACGTTCGCCGTCAACAAGAAGACGGTGAAGGCTGTGGCCAACCGCAAGCTTATTCATTCTGAGTCTTGGCTCGTAGCCCTCGTGGGCATCGTCGTGGCGATTTCCATGATGCTGTCCGGCCCGCTCGCCACGCTGCTCAACAACGCCACCATCACCAAGTACATGCTGTCCGACAGCACTGTTTCCGCAGCAAACAAGCTGGCCAAGGAAGTGCAGTCCGAGGCAGTGACCCTGCTGAAGAATGATGATTCCAACCTGCCGCTCGCCAACAAGAAGGTGAACGTGTTCGGTTGGGGTTCCACCAACCCGGTATACGGCGGCACCGGTTCCGGTTCCATGTCCGACCAGTACGAGACCGTTTCTCTGCTCGACGGCATGAAGGAAGCCGGTATCGAAACCAACGCCGACCTGACCAAGCTGTACACCGACTACCGCGCTGATCGCCCGGTGGTGGGCATGTTCCAGCAGGATTGGACCCTGCCTGAAGTGCCGGCAGCCCAGTACTCCGATTCTCTGATTTCCAGCGCCAAGTCCTACTCCGATGAGGCTGTGGTGGTCATCACCCGCGTTGGCGGTGAAGGCGCCGATCTGCCAATGGATATGACCGCTGATGGCATCACCTACACCAATAATTCCAAGGATTACGACGACTTCCAGAAGGGTGAAAGCTTCCTGCAGCTCTCCAAGACCGAGCGCGACATGATCGACTTGGTCACCAAGAACTTCGACAAGGTGACGCTGGTCTACAACGGTGCCAACACCTTCCAGTTCGACTTCCTGGCCAACTATCCGCAGATCAAGTCCGTGGTGTGGTGCCCGCCTGCAGGCCAGACCGGCTTCTCCGCTCTCGGTGAAGTGCTCGCCGGCGATGTGAACCCGTCCGGCAAGACCTCCGACACCTTCCTCAAGGACCTCACCAAGTCCGTCTCCTACAACAACTTCGGCAACTTCGCTTACGACAATGCCGATGATCTGTCCGTCAGCTACACCGGCTTCACCGGCGACGTGACCGTTTCCCCGAACTTTGTGAACTACGTGGAAGGCATCTACGTGGGCTACAAGTTCTACGAGACCGCCGACGACGAAGGCCTGATTAACTACGACGATTACGTTCAGTACCCGTTCGGCTACGGTCTGAGCTACACCACCTTCGATCAGAAGATGGGTGACGTCTCCTACAAGAACGGCAAGGTGTCCTTCGATGTGACCGTGACCAACACCGGCGACAAGGCCGGCAAGGACGTGGTCGAGGCCTACTTCAATCCGCCGTACACCGATGGTGGCATTGAGAAGGCTTCCGTGAACCTGGTCGCTTTCGAGAAGACCAAGGAGCTGAAGCCGGGCGAATCCGAAACCGTCAAGATCGAGTTCGACGATGATGACATGGCCTCCTACGATTCCAAGGATGCTAAGGCCTACGTGCTGGAATCCGGCGACTATGACATCTCTATTCAGTCCGATTCCCACACGGTGATCGATTCCGCCACCGTGAACGTGCCGAAGACCATTACCTACAACACCGAAGACAACACTCACAACGGTGACAAGACCGTGGCCACCAACCAGTTCGACGATGCCTCTGGCGACGTGACCTACCTGTCCCGTGCCGATCACTTCGCCAACTTCGCCGAGGCCACCGCGGCTCCGACCAACTTCTCGATGTCCGACGAGCAAAAGGCCTCCTTCGTCAACAACGACAACTACAACCCGGCTGATCACGACGATTCTTCCGATGAGATGCCGACCACTGGCGCCAAGAACGGCGTGCGACTGGCCGACCTTCACGGCAAGGATTATGACGATCCGCAGTGGGATAAGTTGCTCGACGAACTCACCTTCGACGACATGGACAACCTGATCGCCAACGCTGGCTACGGTTCTCAGGCCGTGACCTCTGTCGGCAAGATTCAGGTCACCGATGCTGACGGCCCTGCATCTCTGAACAACAACTTCACCGGCGTGGGCTCCATCGGCTTCCCGGCCTCCACCGCATTCGCCTGCACCTGGAACAAGGATCTCGCCAAGCAGTTCGGTGAGATGATCGGCCAGATGGCTCACGACATGCATGTGGCTGGCTGGTACGCGCCGGCCATGAACATCCACCGCAACGCTTTCTCCGGACGTACCTTCGAGTACTTCTCCGAAGACGGCCTGCTCTCCGGCGTGATGGCTTCCAACCAGATTGCTGGTGCTCGCGAAAAGGGCGTGTACTCCTTCATGAAGCACTTCGCTCTGAACGACCAGGAAACCAACCGTAACAACATGCTGGCTACCTGGGCCAATGAGCAGTCCATCCGCGAAATCTACCTGAAGCCGTTCGAAATGTCGGTGAAGGAAGGCGGCGCACAGGCTGTGATGAGCGCCTTCAACTACATCGGCACCACCTACGCTGGCGCTTACGCTCCGCTCCAGCAGAACGTGCTGCGCGACGAATGGGGCTTCCGTGGCTTCGTGCTCACCGATTACTTCGGTGGCTACGGCTACCAGAACGCCGACCAGCTCATCCGCAACGGTAACGATGCAATGCTGGCAACCACCAAGATCACCAACCATGTGACCGACAAGTCCGCCACCTCAGTGAAGGCCATGCGTACCGCCGCTCACAACATTCTCTACACTGTGGCCAATGGCTGGCAGTACGCGAATGGTGAGCCCGAGGTGGATACCCCGGCTTGGAGGACCGCCATGTACGTGGTCTGGGGTGTGACCGCAGTCCTCGTGATTGGTCTTGAGGCTCTGACCATCATGAAGTACCTCAAGCGCCGCAAGGCTGCTGCTGTGACCGCAGCTGAAGCTCCGGCTGCCAAGGCCTGAAGGTCAATCAATAACTGAATATTGAAGTGGTCTGTACTTGTATTTGCTATAAGTACAGACCACTTTTCGTATAGGTATGTCTCGATACATCAACAGTGCCCAAAATGCGCTACCGTGACATGCAGATGAAGGGAGACGAGATGATCCGCATTGCCATCGTCGATGACGACGATACTGATGCCGCGCGCACCAGCGAGATGATCGCGCAATATTATGCCGAGCATGCAGACGCCGAAGGCAGTGCCGCGCACACTAGGACGGGCGATTCTGCGCCCGCCTACATCATCACCCGCTTTGCCGACGGTGAATCCTTCCTGGACGACTACAAAGCCGAGTTCGACGCCATGTTCCTCGATGTGGAAATGCCCGGCATCGACGGCCTCGAAACCGCCCACCGACTACGCGAAATCGACAGCCATGTCGTACTCGTCTTCACCACTAAAATGGCCCAATATGCGGCCGTCGGCTACGACGTGGATGCTATCGGCTACCTCGTCAAACCACTCGAATACTTCAGTTTCGCGCTCAAAATGCGCAAAGTGGAAGACCTCGTGGCCAAACGCCAAGGCGTCACCATTCCACTCACCGTTGGAACCGGCACTCAGTACCTCTCCTCACATGACGTGCGCTATGTGGAGGTGCTCGGCCACGAAGTCATCTACCACACCGAGAAAGTCGCCTACAAAGTCTGGTCCAGTCTCAAAGAAGCTGCCGCACTATTGGAGCCTGTGCACTTCGCCACCGCCAGCCGTTACTGCCTCGTCAACCTCGAATGGGTCAAAGCCGTCACCAACGACAGCGTAGTAGTAGACCGTCAAACCCTGCCCGTCTCCCGCTCCAAGCGCAAACCCCTCATGCAGGCGCTCGCCGAGTATTACGGAGGCTGATATGAGTCTGGTCACCATCGAACTCTTCTTCGGCATGCTGGTGTTCTGTGCGCAGGTAACCTGGCGCAAACGGTGGTACCTAGTATTCGCCGCTGCAGTCGCATTTGCATACGATTGGATGTACTTTCCACTCATCGGAGCGATTGACAACGACTCTGTTTCCGCGCTTACCATTACCCTCAAATCTCTGTATTATTTTGGCAGCTTTGCGCTGATGGTAATAGCCCTGCATTGGTGTGCGTACGTGACATGGCTGGAATCATTGGTGATTGCTGTAGCTGGATATGCGGTGCAGCATTTGTCGTACAACGTGTACGCATTAATGATGAATGTGCTGGACTTTGATCGTTTTGGGCCTTTCGCTGTTTGGTGTGGGTGAGTGGGTCGGGGGGGGTGGTGGTGCTGGTCGGGTAGTTTGGGGGTATGGATACCACGTCGTTGTTCACCGCCGCCCTGCAACTGCCTGACCCGTGGAGGGTGTCGGGCGTGGAGTTCCGTGACGAGGAGGACGGCAGACGGGAACTGCATATCGCGATCGGGTTCGCGGCGGGTTCGCGGTTCCCCTGCCCGGAACCGGGGTGCGGCGAGGCCGCGTGTCCGGTGCATGACGCGAGGGAGCGCGTGTGGCGGCATCTGAACTTCTTCCAGTACAAGGCGTTCATTCACGCGGGCGTGCCGCGCGTGACGTGCCCCGCCCACGGCGTGCACGCGGTCCCGGTGCCGTGGGCGAGGCCGGGAAGCGGGTTCACGCTCCTGTTCGAGGCGATGGTCGTGGAGCTGGCCAAAAGCCAGCCGGTCGCGGACATCGCCGAGCAGGTCGGCGAACATGACACCCGCCTGTGGCGGTTCATCCGCCATTACGTGGACGAGGCGAGGCTTTACGAGGACTACACGGGCGTGGAGGCCATAGGCATCGACGAGACCAGCCGGAAGGGCCACCGGTACATCACCGTGGTCGCCGACCTGGTGGAGCGCAACGTAATCTGCGTGGTCCCGGGCAAGGACTCGACCACGATCAAACGGTTCGCGCGGGATTTCATGGATCACAACGGCGATCCCGACCGGGTGCGTCTGGTTACCTGCGACATGAGCCTGGGGTTCGCCAAGGGCATCCGCGAGCGGCTGCCCAACGCGGCGAGAATCATCGACAAGTTCCACGTGATCAAACACGCCAACGAGGCCGTCGACAAGGTCCGCAAACAGGAGGCCCGCGGCAACGCGCTGCTCAAGCGGACCAAGTACCTGTGGTTGAGGAACGAATCGAACCTGACCGGCCTGCAATTGGAAACCAAGCGCAGCCTGCAACGGCGACGATTGAAAACCGGACGCGCCTGTCAGATGCGCGAGACCCTCCAGGACATCTACGACACCAGCGCCGATCGAGCCGAGGCCGAGACGGCCCTCAAGCGTCTGTGCTCGTGGATGACGCGCTCCCGGCTCGAACCCATGAAAGAGTTCGCCCGCCAGATACGCCGCCACTGGCGGGACATCCTCGCCTACTTCGACCACCCCTACACCAACGCGATCCTCGAAGGACTCAACAGCGTCATCCAGAACGTCAAGACCCGAGCCCGCGGATTCAAGAACATGGGCTACTTCAGCACCATGATCTACCTGACCTGCGGCAAACTCGACCTCAGCACCGTCACCACCTGACAGACCCCACCCACACCAAACAGCGAAAGGCCAATTTTTATGATATTTCCGAGCCGAAACTACGTGCTACGGCTACTATTATCTGAGTCCCCCACGTTGTATTGAGAGGAAGAGCACATGGCGGGTCTATTTCAGGATGCCACTAAACAGACCAACCCTCTAGGAACAGCCATTCGCACGCAAGGTTCCGGTAAATACACCTTCGGCTTGGCTCTGAGCGCTGGTCTCGCTGGTCTTCTGTACGGCTACGACACTGTGTCTATTTCCGGCGCCATTGAATTCCTTCGCATCCGTTACGAACTCAGTACCGTCATGCAAGGGTTCGTTATCTCCTCAATCATGATTGGCGCCATAGTGGGCGCTGCGGCGGCAGGCTTCCTTTCCGACAAATTCGGCAGACGACGCATTCTTATCATCGGCGGAATGTTCTTCTTCGTTGCCGCCATTTGGAGCTCGCTCACGGTAGGTCCCATCGATCTGATTGTGTCTCGCGTCATCGGAGGCTATGGCATTGGCCTTACCGCGGCACTAGCGGTCACGTATATTACGGAGTCGGCGCCTACTCATATTCGAGGCTTGCTCTCGTTCTCTTACCAAATGCTCGCCGTCTGCGGCGTATTCCTTACCAATGTAATTAACTACATCATCGCCTCATATGGCACGGATTTTTGGGATGTGACTACCGGCTGGCGTTGGATGCTGGGCTTGGGTGCCATTCCAGCCGCCGCTTTTCTGTTCGCTATGCTGCGCGCCCCGGAAAGCCCACGATTCCTGATTCAAGTAGGTAAAACCGATGAAGGCTTCGCCGTGCTCGAGCATATTCTCGGCACCGAGCGGGCACGTCTGCGCGTGGATGACATCAACGCTTCGGTGCGCTTGGAAAACGAGATGTCCAACGAATTCCATGATCTTTTCCGCCCGGGCTTGCGCAAGGCATTGGGCATCGGCATTTTTCTGGCCGTGTTCAACCAGCTGGTCGGCATGAACGCTATTTCCTATTACGGCCCGGTGATGTTCGCGGATTTGGGCTTCGGCGGTGATACGGAATTCCTGACGGCCGCTTGCGTTGGCGGCGTGGAACTGGTCTCCACGGTTGTGGGATTGTATTTGATTGACACGTTCGGCCGTAAGCGCCTTATGGAGGTCGGCGCCGGCATGATGTGCGCGTTCGCATTATGCATCGCCATTTCCTATGCCATCGGCAGCCCGCTGTTAACGCTCATATTCGTGATGGCGTTCACCGTGTCTTTCGCTTTCTCGATGGGCCCGATTCCGTGGATTGTGATTCCCGAACTGTTCCCCACGTATTTGCGCGGGCGTGCAACCGGCTTGTGCGTGATGTGTCTGCTGTCCGCCAATTGGCTGATCGCACAGTTCACACCAATGATGATTGACGGCTGGGGCGGCGGCATCTCCTTCGCTATCTTCAGCATGCTGAATCTCATTTGCCTGCTTGGCATTATCACACTCGTACCGGAAACTATGGGCCGCACGTTGGAGGAAATCGACCATTTGTGGCAGCCGAAAACCGAGATGGCGGCCGCAAAGTATGCGCTAAGTTCCGCTGATGCGAATATTCGCCATGCTGAGGCGACACTGCGACGCGTGGAAAACGAGCGATTGCAGGCATTGGGCATTATGGCTTCGGCTGAACGAGCGCGCGTTACCGCACAGCAGAAAGTGTTCGCATTGGAAGCCCAGCAACGCGCTGCGGCAGTACGCCGCGAAACCGCGCAGCATGATGCGGCGGAACAGTTGAGAGCTGAGCAATTACGGCACACGCTAGATCAAAACGTGACTCGCGCGCATGGCAATACGCTTGCAGCCGCTCATTCCGCTATCGTCTCAGCCGCGGTCACAACCACCAATCATCCAGTTGATTATGCTGCCGGCAACGCCAATGCCATTGCCGCAGAGAATCATGCCATCGTTGATGAATCAATCAATATTGATGATGCGACTGCGTTCGCCGCTGCACATGCTGCAGCAAACGCAAGTACGATGACTCAGCCGGTTCCTATGCCGCTGCCTGATCAGGGCACAGTGCCTGAGCCGCCGAAGGTTGTGAACGCAGTCGATTCAATCTCAGCTACTAGCGGCAATGTTTCGATTTCCGCACTGGAAAGGGCTCATGACAACGAGCTTGCACAAGGCGTGATTCTGTCTGATGCCACGTCTCCGGCTTATGATGCAGCCGAAGACGCACGCGAAACTAAGGCGATCAATCGGGCGCTTGACTCACTGGATGCGCTGATCAAGGCTTAACTCAGCGCTTAGAGACTGAGAGTCGCGTCCGCAATGCGCATGGCGGATTCTCGATGAGAGACAAGCACCACGGCCGTATTCCGGCTTGCAGCAGCTTCCTGAATTGACCGCAGAATTATCGCCTCGTTCAACGCGTCAAGACGGCTGGTGGGCTCATCAAAGAGGATGAGATCGGCATTGCGAAGGAATACGCGGGCCAGTCCGATGCGCTGGCGTTCGCCTTCCGAAAGGCGATCGCCGAGCTCGCCCACTTCGGTATCGATACCGTTCGGCAAGGAATCGATCAGTTCCAATACCGAGGCTTTGGCGAGCGCGTCTCGCAGATGAGCGTCAGACACTGTAGCGACTTCCGCTTCCGGCAATGCGATCAGCAGATTATCGCGAATAGTACCGTCGAACAGATGTGTATCCTGACTCATCATGGTTTGCACATGACGACGGTAATGGGCGTTGATTTCAGGCAGCGGTGTGCTGGAGAACAGGACCTGGCCGGATTGCGGATCCCAGTAGCGCATCAGCAGTTTCAGCATGGTGGACTTGCCGCGGCCGGACGGTCCTTGCACTCCGAGAATGCCGTGGCGCGGAATATCAAGGCTAAAGTCCTTCAAAATTGGCAGTGCCGTGGCCGATTGTTCGGCACCAGCATTGGGGTAGGTGAAGGTGACACGGTTGAGCTGCATGCCCTCGTATTGAGGAGCTGCGGTACCGGTTTCGGTAACGGCCGGAGATTCGTCCATGATGCCGAAGAGTCGGCGGGCTGCGGCGAACGTCTGGGTGAGGTTTGCCGGCAACGCGCTCAATGCCAGAGTGGGACCGAACGAGCTGGTGAACAGCACAAAAGCGGTGACCAGTGCTGGAATGCTGATGGGTTCGGCCGTGGCAAGCTTAAGCACTATGGCAATAGCCGCAGTATTGAGCAGGAAGACCAGCAGGCCTCCAATGCCGGCAAAACGACCATTAACTCGGCTGAGTTTGGCATGTTCACGCCAAAGCGCACGAGTACGATCTTCGATAGCGCGGGCTCGATCTTCACCACGACCGAAGCGGATGATTTCATCGATGCCGCGCATATCGTCGAGCATCACATCATCGAGCTGGCCTGCGGCTCCACGGATGGCCGGGCCAAGATTGTGCACACCGGTGGCGAAGAATTTTGGAATGATTACACCGATAACCAGATGCGCGATAATCAGCGCAAGTGCCATATACGGGTTCAAGGTTGCTGCGATAATCGCATACACGATGGTGGTGGTTACTGCGATGGCTACCGGGCTGATGGTGTGCGCGAAGAAAATTTCCAGCAGTTCCACATCAGTGGTGAGCATTGCGATGAGATTGCCCTTGCCTTTGCCGGTGAGCTTGGCCGGAGCCAGGCGGCGAAGAGCTGCGAACGCTTTGGAGCGGAAGAGCGCGAGCAGGTGGAAAGCCACATTATGGTTGAGATATTGCTCGATGTATCGGGTGATGCCTCTCAGGAGCGCACAAATGATCATGCCGATGATGGCAGGAGCTGCTCCCATGCCCCACACCGGATGGCCGGCAATAGCGAATGCCGCCACAATGCCGAATACCGGGAGGAATGTTGCGGCCAAGTGGCCGATGGAGCCGGAGATGGTGGCGGCAACCATCAGGCGGGTTAGCGGTGCGGCCACGTTGAGCAAGCGCTTGACTGTTTGGAATGTGGTGAGCGAGGTGGCGTGCGTTGCGGGAGGATCGGATGTGGCTGAAACTGAAGAGAATTCAAGCAACGATGTAGGTTGTGTGTTCTCATCGCGGGAGGTCTCTCCCCCACCCGGTCTACGACCGGGAGCCCCCTCGTCAGAGGGGGCCGCAGCAGTTGGCTGTCCTTGATTGCGTTCGAGGTGGCTCGGCGTAGCCGAGACGGAGGGAGAGACTGCCGTATGTGCGTCGGCGAAGTGTTCGATGTTGGCTTGGGTGGTGAAGAGTTCAGCGTAGCGACTGTTCGCAGCCATAAGCGAAGCATGGGTGCCGGTTTCCACGGCATGAGCATGGTCAAACACCACAATCTGATCGGCATGCTCGGCATTAGCCATGCGGTGCGTAATCATAATGACTGTTTTGCCGCGAGATTCCGCCAATTCGCGAATAGTGGCGAGAATCAACTCCTCGGATTCCACATCCACACTGCTGGTGGCTTCATCGAATACAAACACCGGTGAATCATGCAGCAGCGCGCGAGCAATGGCGATACGCTGGCGCTGGCCACCTGACAGGTTGGCAGCATCCGGCTCAATCACCATGTCAAGACCATTCGGCTGACTGCGCACAAAGTCAGCAATACGCGCCTGCCCGAGAGCTTGCCACAGTCGGTTGCTCACCGCAGAATCGGAACGTTCAGCATTATCAGGCAGTGCCATCATCAGATTGTCACGCAGCGTACCTGCGAACAGATGGCTACTGGCGCCAATCAACGTAACATTGCGCGCAAGCGTTTCACCGGTGAGTTCACGGGCTTCGCAGCCACTGAGTGTCAGCGAACCTTGGTATCCGGTCAATGTGCCGGCAAGCAATGCTGCGGCAGTGGATTTGCCGGAACCAGAGACGCCCACAACGGCAGTGAGCTTGCCGGGGTGCGCGGTAAAGGACACGTCAGTAAGCGCCAGAATCGCGCGTTCGCTGTGCTGTCCTGCGGCATTCTGCGCCGCAGATGCTGAATCATACGAATAACTGACATGATTAAACGCCACGGCAATGCCGTCAACCGCTGATGCTGCCGGCAGTACAGCGGTACCATGTGCTGGTTCAGGAGCATCAAGCAGTGCGAAAATGCGCTTGGTGGAGGTCATACCATTCATGGCCACATGGAAGAACGAGCCGAGCTGGCGCATCGGGATAAAGAATTCGGCGGATAGCAGCACAATGAACAGCAGGCCGGTCAAGGTCAGGGGGAATCCGATGCCGAAGGGCAGTAGGTACTGCAAACCATAGGCAACATACTTCAACGGATTGGGCAGTTCGTCGGCAAGGAATGCCATCGACAAGCCAGAATCAAACACGCGGGCATGCGCATAGCGCCAAAGTGCCACGCCAATGCCGGCCGCCGCACCGCCATAAGCCACCACATCCATAGCGGTCAAGGAGCGCAACTGGATTTGCAGCACACGCATGGTCATTACGCGGAAGTTTTCGGCCTTATTGTCCATTTCAGCCGCGGCACGGTCGTCCGTGTCGAAGTTCTTCAGGGTTTCAAGGCCTTGAAGATTGTCGAGGAAAGCCGCACCCATGTCAGTGTAGCGACCCCAGTATTTCTTGAAGGCGCGGGCGGCGGTCATCGAGACCATGCCAGTCACGATGATAATCAGCGGCGCGCAGAGCAACATCGTCAGCGCGGAGGGCATATCGATAGGCGCAATCGCCACGAACAGGGTGAGCGGTGCGAGAATCGCATAAAACAGTTGTGGCAGGAACAGTTCGAAGAAACTTTGAATCTGTTCCACGCCCTCGCCGGCAGACTGCACCACATCCGAGGTTTTGACCCGGCTGGCATAGGAGGGGCCAAGCGCCAGCATCTTACGGTACAGTTTGGAGCGCAGGGCCAGTTTCACGCGTTCGGCGGCTTCAGTGCCGAGTCGAGTGGCGTGCGTGGTAGTGGTGTATCGCACTGCGGCGCATAGGAGCGCGAGCAATACGTAAAACATGATGTCGCCAGCCATTGGAAGCACGCTGCTACCGGCTACTTCTTGCAGCGGTGTGGGGCACGGCCACGCGTCAGGTGACGTGTCATCACATTGGTAGAGCGGCGGATCGACCGCCGTCAGCGCATTGCTCAGCAGCATGACCAACGAGAGTACGAAGCCGATATTGGCGAGTAATCCTACCCACATCAAAGCCACTTTGCCGGCCACGAGCTTTCCGAGCCCCGGCGTCAGTTGAAATAGTCGCTTATCGAACATGCTTCCCCTCAATGTACGTCACCAGTCTTTTTCACCGTAATGGAAAAGCCCTGCACACGCCAGCCTTGCCCGTAGCGAAATAGGTCACACCGATTGGGGCGTGATGCTGACGCTGCTGGCTGCGGCAAGAAGATCTTGCGCGTATTGAGGGCCTGGATCGGCGAAAAACTCTTCTGTTGATTTGTGGACTACGCTTGTGCCGCCGCGCATGACCATAATGTCGTCGCACAAGGCATTGGCCACGCCTAAATCATGAGTGATGAGCATGAGACTCAAGCCTTGGGTTTGGCGCAACGCTGCCAGCAGGTCCAAAATCTCGTGCTGTACGGAGACGTCCAAGGCGCTAGTGGGTTCGTCGGCAATCAACACGTCCGGATTCACGGCGAGTGTGCGGGCGATGGCGATACGCTGGCGTTGACCGCCCGAGAAGGCTTGCGGACGGCGCGAGAGGATGTCGGCATCTGACAGCCCAACCATGTTCAGCAGCTCGAGGCATCGCTGGGTAATAGCTGCGCGGGAAGGCCTCACTCCACTGGCTCCAAGTGTGCGATGCAGCAGCATGCCTTCGGAAAGAATGCGATAGATACTGTGACTCGGATTCAGTGAGGAATCGGGATTCTGGAACACCATTTGAATACGGCGGTGTTGCTCGCGTGTGCGATGGATCGGTGCCAGCGGCTCCCCATCAAGCAGCACTTGACCTGTTGCCGGCGTGATCAACCCGGCTGCCACACGTGCGAGCGTGGATTTGCCCGCACCGGACTCCCCCACGATGCCAATGGCTTCGCCCCTCGCAGGCTCAGCGATACATGATCCACTGCGGTGAAATCGCCATATTCCACCGTGATATCGCGCAGTTCGAACAATGCTGGTGATGTATGTTGTGTCATCGATCTTGCGCTCCCGGAATCGGTAGAATCGCGCTAACCAAACGCTTCGTGTATTCCTGTTGCGGACTGTGCAATATCGATGCTGTGGGTCCAGTTTCCACAATGCGCCCGTGCTGCATCACGATCAGCCGGTCGCACAGATGAGCGGCGACGCCCAGATTATGGGTGACGAACAGCATGGTAAGGCCGAGACACTGCCGCAGGTCGGCAAGTAGGTCGAGAATTTGCAGCTGGACTGTAACATCCAGTGCGGTGGTTGGCTCGTCACAGAGCAGGATGTCTGGTTTGGTGGCGAGCGCGAGCGCGATGCCGACGCGTTGGCATTGGCCTCCGGAAAGCTGCCCTGGGTAACGGTCGGCAGTGCGCAAGGATTCCGGTAGACCAAGGCTGATTAAGAGGTCGGCAGCTTGGGTTTTTGCTTCTCGTCGATTGACGTGCTGGTTGTATCGCAGCACTTCGGCCACTTGCTTGACCACTCCGGTTAGTGGGTCGAGCGAGGACACCGGGTCCTGGAAAATCATGGCGATGCGCTTCTGCTCGGCTACGGTAATCGATTCCGTATCCGTAATGGCTACGCCTTCGGGCAGCAGTCCCATAATCGCGCGCAAAGTGAGGCTTTTGCCGGAGCCTGATTCGCCGATCAGTCCCACGGTTTCACCAGGGTGCACGTCAAAGGAGATGCCGTCAACGAGCGCACGACCACCGAACGAAGCATGAATATGGAGATTATTGACCTGAATAATCGGGGCGATATTGGAGTTGGCTGCACTCATGACTGCCTCCTCGCGTCGTTAAGGCCGTCGCCGATGAGTGCCAAGGCAATGCCGACCAGCACCACCGCGCAACCCGGCAGAGTGGACACCCACCAGCGGGTGGAGAGGAAGGATTGGCCGTCTGCGATCATCGTGCCCCAATCCGGAGTTGGCGGAGTGACGCCGAGGCCCAGATAGCCGAGCGTTACGATGGCCACAAGCAGTGCCACCATGTCGCTGACCAGCACAATCACCGCTTGCGAAAGTACATTCGGCAACATCTGATGGACCAGAATCGAAGCATCGGAGAATCCCATCACGCGTGCGCTTTCCACCCATTCCGCGCCGGCCAGTGAAGCTGTGGCACCTTTGACCGTGCGCGCGAAAATAATCCAGCCCATGATAAGGAAGGTGAGGAAAATACCGGTAATGCCGGTACCGGTGACGAATGCCACCACTGCCACCAGCAGGTAGAACGGGAAGGCAATCAGCGCATCGGACAGCAAAGTGATGACGCGGTTCGGCCAGCCGCCATAATAGCCAGCAATCAGGCCGGCAGCCGTGCCAATAATGAATGGCAGCAGTTCCACACCAACCATCAACGCCAAGTCGACTCGGCCCGCAGCTGCCACACGTACCAACAAATCACGGCCAAGCTGATCGGTACCGAACGGATGCGCGAATGACGGCGGCTGCAGCATGGAAGAGATATCTTCCGCAGTGGGGTCGTATGGAGAAACCAGCGGAATAATCAGCACCGCCAGCACGATGGCGATAAGTAACGCAACGCCGGCAACTAGCGTGCTGGGCAAGCGGTCATGCGATAGCTTCATGCCACTCCCCCAGCCGTCGTCTGTTCAGCCCCACCGCGCACACGGTAGTCAATAAGTCCGCCTGCAATCTCTACAATCACGGAAATCAGCACCACGCCGAGCGCACAGTAAATAGCAATGGCTTGAATCAGCGGAAAATCACGGGCGGTAATGGCACTGAACAAGAGCGAGCCCACGCCTTTCAATCCGAACACTTGCTCGACTACCAATGTGCCGCCAACAAGGAACGAGATTTTCATACCGTAGAGCTGCAGTGCTGGTAGCAGCGCATTGCGCAGCACATGCCGATGGATCACGCGCTCAGGTAGGTGAGCCGCGCGCAGGGTCACCACAAAATCAGATTGCAGTACATCCAAAATCCGCGTACGCAATGAGCGCACGATAAACGGGGTTTGCGCGAGCGCAATGGTCAACGATGGCAAAGCCATTGAATACAGCATGCCGTCAATACCGGGTTGTGTGCCGCCGACAGGGAAAACTTTGAGCGTCACCGCGAAAAGCAGCACGAACACCAATCCCACCCAGAATTCCGGCATACCGAGGGTGATGGTAGGCACAATGCGCACCAGTTGGTCAACCCAGCTGCCTTTGTGGAGGGCCGCGGTCATGGCGAGGGGCAGTGAAATCGCCACAACCAGTACTGCGGAGCAGCAAATCAGCCATAAGGAGACTGGAAGACGGTCGAGTACGAGCGCCCGCGAGGACACGTTGTACGCGATGGATTGGCCAGTGTCGCCGGTGGTGAGCAGTGTGCCGACGAATGAGGTGAACTGCTTGCCGATGGGCTGGTCGAGGCCGAGGCGATGATGCATATCCGCGATTTGTTCAGGGCGGGCTTTGAGCCCCAGCACCATTTGCGCGGGGTCGCCAGGCACGAGGCGCACAATCAGGAATACGCCGATAGTGACCAAAACCAGTACAAGGAGCATATGAACGACAATGCCGCCCAGCCATTTGGCTAAGGCGGCAGGTCGTGATGTTGTCATAGTGGTTATTGTACGGCTAGCAATCAGCCGATCTTGACGTCCTGGAAGCGCACGGAGTTGTTCGGCAGCACTTCGAGGCCGGTCACGTTCTTACGCACGGCCTTGACGATCTGCGGGGAGTACAGCGGAATGTACGGCACTTCGTCGGCCAGGGTCTGCTGAATCTTTTCGTAGAGGACGGCACGCTCGTCACCGTCTGGGGTCACCTGGGCCTTCTTAAGCTCTTCGGTGACTTCAGGGTTGGAGTAGCTGGTCCAGTAGGACTTGCTGAAGCCGTCAGGGTCGGCCTGGAAGTCGATGATAGAGTCGGCATCCGGGTAGTCGGCCTGTGCGGAGTTGATCATGATCTGGTAGTCGAATGCCTTGAAGCGGGAGCGGAAGGTGGCGATATCCACAGATTCAATCTCGAGCTTCACGCCAATCTTGGCGGCAGCGGACTGCAGCAGCTGAGCGGCCTGAGAGTAGGCGTTGTTGCCGGAAGCGAGCAGAATCTTGGCGTCGAAGCCGCTCGGGTACTTGGACTGGGCGAGCTCTTCCTTGGCCTTGGTGAGGTCATTATCCACTGGCTTGATGGAATCCTGGGTGCTGTATTCGATGGCCTTGGGCAGCACGGTCTTGGCGGTGTCGGCATGACCGAAGGATACGGCCTTGGTTACATCGGAACGGTTCAGGGCGTAGGCCAGTGCGCGGCGAACGTGCACGTCGGAGAAGTGCTCGTCGGCGGTGTTGAAGAAGAAGGTGTGGGTCACCCAACTGCCGGCGGTTTCCACCTTGGTATCGTTGCCGTTCTCGAGTTCGTCGAGGTTTTCGAGAGCCGGGTCTTCGATACCGTCCACCTGGCCGGTCTTGAGCTGGTTCACGGCCTGAGTGCCGTCTTCCACGAGCTTGTAGACGAGCTTGGTGATGCCCGGCTTGCCCTTCTGCCAGTAGTTCTCGTTCTTGGTGAAGGTCAGGTCGCCGGACTTATCCCACTTGGAGACCACGAACGGGCCGGTGCCCACCGGGTTGGCGAAGAAGTCGTCTTCGGACTTGCCGCCGAAGTCCTTAGGCACAATGCCGTTGGAGAAGTTGGCGAGCTCGGCGAGCAGCGGGGTGTACGGGCTGTTGAGCTTGATTTCCACGGTCTTCTCGTCGGGAGCGGTGACGGATGCGATGTCCGCGGTGAGCGGCAGGGCGGCATCCTTCTCAGCCTGATGCTGTTCGATGGAGAACACGGCGTCTTCAGCGGTCACGTTCTTGCCGTTGGAGAACTTGAGTCCATCGCGCAGGGTGAAGGTGTAGGTCAGGCCGTCGTCGGAAATCTTGTGGGACTTGGCGAGCCAGTCGATGATCTTGCCGTTCTTGTCGAAGCTGACGAGCGGCTCGAAGATCTTATCGATGGCGAACGCGTTGTTGGAGGTGATTTCAGTCCACAGGTTGAGCGAGGTCACGGCTGCAGAGCGAGCGTAGGTGAACGTGGTCTGGTCACCGGATGCACTGGTGCCGGCCGTGGTGGAGCCACCGGTTTGCGAGCATGCGGCGAGTGAGATGGCAAGTACGGCGGCGGTCGCAGCCGTCAGAGCCGTGCGAAGGGCACTGAACGTGCGGGTCTTCTTCATTATTCGATATTCCTCTTCTTGAATCCTCTGTTATAAATCAAATACCAGTGCGATGGCGCGAACAATCGCGTGCAGCTGACGCATGGACCTGAAATACAAAAGCGCAGTCCATCCTAGAATGGGCTGCGCTTTGCCGCAATCGCCGTCTTATGTAGAGGCTATTGGCATTGGTTACTACTCGTTATTATGAGCTCTGAGCTCGAGCTCTCGAGTATCAATAATCACCGATTATCAACGTGCCTTTTGTGCATTGACCAAAGCCTCAGCCGCAGCCTTGGTAGCAATAGCACGTTCCTTGGCACGGCGGGCACGAGCCAGTTCAGCTTCAGCAGCCTTAATATCCGCTTCGGCCTGCTTGAGGTCAGCAGTGGCGCGTACCACTTCGAGCTGCGCATTGGACTGCTCACCCTTCGGCTTCCACAGTTCGGCAATCTCTTCAAGCGTCTTGTCCTTGGTTTCAGGCACGAACGTAATCACGCCGAGGAAGCAGATGAGGTTGGTGCAGGCGAACACCAGGAAGGTGCCCATGCCGCCAATGGAGCTGATGAGCATCGGGGTGAACTGGCCGATGGCCCAATTGGTGCCCCACAGGAACACGGTGCAGATACCGGTGGCGCGACCACGCAGATAGGTGGGGAAAAGTTCCGGAATCATAATCCACGGGATCGGACCCATCGAGAAGGCGAAGCAGGAGGTGAAGCACATCACGAAGATGAGCATGAGCAGCTGGTAGTTGTTGGCATAAGAGAAGGAGATGCCCAGCGCGAACAGCACCATAAGGCCGGAACCCACAGCCATCAGCTTCTTACGGCCGGCGGAATCAATCAGGTACATGCCCACCACAGTGAACACCAGCTCGATGCCACCCACCAGGGAGGAGGCCAGGAATTCGGTGTTGCCGCCGAAGCCCATGTGGGAGAACATCACCGGGCCATAGTAGGAGATGGCGTTCATGCCGATGGCCTGGTTGAAGATAGCCAGGAAGATGCCGATGAGCAGGGCCTTGCGCAGGCCGGGCTTGAACAAGTCGGAGAACTGAGCGTTAGCTTCCTTCTCGGCCTTGATCTGCATTTGGATTTCTTCAACATCACGGCGGGCCTTGTCGGAACCGTTGATGCGTTCAAGAACCTTGTAGCCTTCCTCAATACGGCCGGACTGCACGAGGAATCGAGGAGATTCAGGAGAGAACCAGAGGGCCGCAACGAAGATGGCAGCGGGGATAGCGCCGATGCCGAGCATCCAACGCCAGCCGATGTTGATGCCCCAGTTGTGGTCGCCGGAGGAAGCGATGAAGTAGTTGATGACGTTGGTCAGGAAGATGCCGGAAATAGTCAGCAACTGGTAGGCGGAAGTCAGTGCGCCACGAATATTGGTAGGTGCAGACTCGGTGATGTAGGTCACGGCGAGCGCAGCAGCCAGACCAATGCCGACGCCGCCGATCACTCGAGCAAGAATCAGCGTGAAGGGGCTGAAAGTGAAGGCGCTCCAGAGTGCGGCTACGAAGAAGAAAGCACCGCCGAACATCAAAATCTTACGGCGGCCGTACTTATCGGAAAGGAAGCCGGAGAAGCCTGCGCCGATCACGCCACCGATCATGATGGAGCTGATGACCAGGCCCTGCAGTGCCGGGCTCAGCGAATACTTGGTCTGTAGGAAATCGATGGCGCCGGAAATGGAGACGGTGTCGTAACCGTAGAGCAGACCGGCGAGGCCCGCGCTTAGTGCCAGGCCTACGATGTAACGGCCCGAACCGCGGCGCTGATGCTCGTCGTCTTCGGTAACCGTCTGAATGGATGCGGTTGTTGATGCTGCTTGACTCACTGCAGTACCCTCTGTTTCTTTTACTTTCACTCTCTTTTGGCATGTACTGTTTGCGCTAACAGCACATGCGGCCAAAGGTTTATGGTAATGCTTGTTTACCCCGTAAAATGCGGGAAAAGCACCGCTGGAGCAAATCGTTGTAAAACCGTTATCGATACGTTGCCAAACTGTTATCAATTCAGTGGCATAAGTTGCCACAGCGTCAACTTGTAGCTAATCCACAAAAGCGCGGTCACGACTTTTTCGCCGCGCACAACGCGCCTCACGCTACGCCAGCGTAACCTCAGCTAACAGAATGGCTGAAAATGTCAATCGTAAGGCAACCGCCGTGCACACCAGCGCGCGGCATGAAAGAACAGGCACCATGCTCACCGAATACACCACTCCCGGCGAATCCATTACATTACGCGACGATCAAACCATTTACTCACTGCTCACCAACCGCATTCTGCGCACCGGCGAAGATACAATCATCGCCGCCAAGAAGCTCGGCCCCGGCCGCTGGCAGGATGTGACCACCGGCGAATTCCATAAGCGCGTCATCTCCGCCGCCAAAGGCCTGATCGCTCTGGGCATCAACAAGGGCGATGCGGTAACCATCTTCTCCTCCACCCGCCTCGAATGGGGCATTCTCGACTTTGCCCTGGCCGCTGTGGGCGCGGTGAGCGTGCCGATTTACGACACCGATTCCGCTTCCCAGGCTCAGCGCATTATGAACGATTCCGCAGTCAAGCTTGCCGTAGCCGATAATCGCGAGCGCTTCGACCGTCTTGATTCGGTGAAAGACCATTGCCCTGCGCTGCGCCAGATTCTGATGTTCGACGGCAATGCACTCGGCGCTTTGGAGGGTTTGGGCGTTACTGTGTCCGACGAGGAATTCGATGAGCGCGTGGCTTCCGTGCACATCGATGATTTGGCCACGATTGTGTATACGTCCGGCTCCACCGGCAATCCTAAGGGTGCCGAACTGACGCATAAGAATTTCGTTTCGATTACGATTGCGGCTTCTCAGGCGCTGCATGAGATGATTCTTGATGATCATCCGCGTCTGCTGCTGTTCCTGCCGCTCGCCCACTGCTTCGCACGTTTCATCCAGTACGCGTCCATCGCTTCGGATGATGGTGTAGTCGGCTACTTGCCGGACACCAAGTCCCTGCTTCCCGATCTGCGTTCCTTTGAACCGACCTATTTGCTTGGTGTGCCGCGTGTGTTCGAGAAGGTGTACAACGCTGCTTCCCGTAAGGCCGGCACTGGCTGGAAGGGCCGTCTGTTCTTGAAGGCTGCTGAGGCCGCTCGAGTCTGGAGCATTAAGGAGCAGGCTGGCGAAAAGCATACGTTGGCTGAGATGGCTGATCATGCAAAGTATGAGACGCTGGTGTACCGCACGGTGCGCGGTGCTTTGGGGCCGAAGATCAAGTATGTGGCTTGCGGTGGCGCTCCGCTTTCCTTGGATTTGGCGCACTTCTACAACGGCATTGGCTTGCCGATGATTCAGGGCTACGGCATGACCGAAACCGCTGCCCCGTTCGCCGCCACTCGCGTAACCGACAATGTGATTGGTACGGTTGGCCAGCCGGCTCCTGGTTCTTCTGTGCGTATTTCCGACGAGGGCGAGCTGCAGGTCAAGGGCCCGAATGTGTTCCGCGGATATCACAATTTGCCTGAGAAGACCGCTGAAGCGTTCACGGCAGACGGCTGGCTTCGCACCGGCGATTTGGCTGAGATTGATGATGAGGGTCGCATTATGATTACCGGCCGTATCAAGGACATTATCATCACCGCTGGCGGCAAAAACGTCTCCCCGATTCCGCTGGAGGAAGAGATCACCAAGTGCCCGATTGTGGAGCACTGCGTGGTGGTGGGCGATCGTCGCCCGTTCATTGGCGCTTTGGTGACGCTGGATCCGGAATCGCTGGCGGTTTGGCTGCCGGCTCATGGCCTGTCCGCCGATACGCCGGTGGACCGTTTGGCCGTGAACGCTGCAGTGCGCGAGGAGATTCAACAGTACGTGGACAAGGCGAACGCCACGGTTTCCCGTGCTGAATCCGTGCGTAAGTTCGCCGTGCTGGATACGCAGTTCACGCAGGAGAACAAGTGCCTGACACCGTCTCTGAAAGTGGTACGTCCTGCTGTGAATCGTGTGTTCGCTGACGTAATCGACCGCGAAATCTACAACGGCAAGCACTAATCCACTAACACAAGCACCACATACGCAAAGTGGGTTCAACATCAATTAGATGTTGAACCCACTTGCTATTTGGGCTAGTGCTCTACCTCACCGAGAGTCAGAGCACAGCAGTCTGAATTCAGGCATTGCGGCGGCGAATTGCGAGCGCCACACCACCAGCGGCAGCGATGAGCACGGCGACTGCTGCAATACCAGCCACAGCCACACCGGTGTTGCTCAGAACGGGCTTCTTGGTGTCAGTCTTAGTGGTATCAGCCGGCTTGCTCGGCACAACCTCAGCCTTGTAGCTATTGGTCACGGTGAAGGTGGCCTCATTGTGCTGGCCGCCCTTGAACGTCACCTCGCCCGGGTCAACGGCGGCAGTGTAACCCTTGCCCGCGGAGAGCTCCTTGACGCTCCAGGTGTAGTCCTCGAGACCTGCCGGAACAATCACATCAGCCTGCCACTTGGAATCCTTGGACAGGGTGATGTTCTCGCCATACTGTTTGCCATTCTGGAACAGCTGAACGGTTACGGTCTTCTCAGGAGCACCCTTGGCCCACACCTTCTTGATGGTGATGTTGGAAACCGGAGCGGTGATGGAGCCCGGAGCCAGCTGGAATGGAGTGCCATCCACCGGAGTCTGCTCTTCACCGTTGATCTTGGTGGCCACCTTGTAGTTCACGGTTGCCGCATCGTTCGATGGCAGCTTGGATTCCTCGCCGTTCTCCACAGCCTTGTCGAAGGCTGCCTGAGTCGGGGTAAGGGTTACCGTCAGCGTGTACGTAACGCCTTGCTCCAGTTCGGTATCGCCAAGATCCCAGACCACGTTCTTGCCATCGAACTTCGGCGCCGGGCCATTCCAGTTGGCATCGTTGCTCTTGGTCAGTGTGAAGGTCGGGGTGCCGTTGGCCTTGACGAAGTCAACGTACTGAGACAGCGTATCGCTGATCACCACATTGCGGTATGCGGCGGAGGACACGATTTCCTGATAAATGGAATCGAAAGCATCATTGAGCTTTGCAGAGTCGCTACCGTCGAAGAACTTGCCATTGGTTGCATTGGCAAGATTCTGCATCGCTTCGTTGGCGGCTTCATCAGCGCTCACCGAGTAGAGGGCAACGTTACCGCGCTTGTTGGCCTCTTCAACTGCAGCGGCAAGGTTCTTGCCATCTTTATCATCTTGACCATTACCGGCAATGCCATTGCGGGAACCGGCATCATTGCGGAACGTGGGGAGACCATCGGAAAGGAAGACGATGTACTTGGCCGCATTGCTACGAGTTTCAGCAGCATTAGCCTTCTCAAAAGCGTCATCCCAGTTGGTGCCGCCACGCACATAATCCTTATCGTCGTACCGCGGCTGATCGCCAATGGCATTGGCCACAGCAGACGGATTAGTGGTCCAGTCGGAAGCCTTCTCAGCATAGGTGTCGAAAGTCACCACGGACATACGAACATTGCCGCTGTTCTTATTTGCTTCAGTCAGCAACTTGTCTGCCAAATTCGTAGCTGCAGTCTTAACAGTCGTGAAACGATTGCCTTTCATGCTACGAGACTTATCAACAACGAGCACAATGTCGGTCGGAGTCACCTTCTGCGAGCTGTCTTCAGCCGTCTGACCAGTAACGCTCAACGTCATCTTGTAGGTGCCGTCGCCGTTAGCGGTCACGGTTTTCTCCGCCTTTGGCTGCGGCAGAGTAACGGACTCTTCCTGAGCTGAGGCCATGCCTACACCGGCAATGGCCATAGTGCCCAGCGTTGCTACGGATACGATGGCGGCCGCAGCGGTCTTCAGTGCGGCACGCAAACCTTTCCTTGCATTGTGCGAGCCTTCATTGCTTGCATGCAATATCTTCATCATGTACTGCTCCCTCCAGCATGGAGGGACATGTGATTGCATACTGGTAATTCACTAACAACCATTGCATTCCCGCACCCCAACTCCATGCGGTATATCTCTTGAGATACTTCGTTTCGGCACAGTAGCAATTCATAGAAATGGCGGAAATCCCCCGAAAATCAGTCCACCCGATAATTCATTCCCCCGACCTGCGCGCGATTGCCGGCATTACTGACTTTCTTAATACCCCGATACTTCTTGGCAGCACAAAATCTTCACAATTATTTTGTTTGCCTGCAATCTTGGTGCTTGTGTTGCAATTTATAGCGCGGCAACGCAAAAGAGCCGCTCCGGTTTCCCGAAGCGGCCCTTGGGCAGTTTCACTCTAAAGAGTCAAGAAGAGAATTGAATAGCGTGTGCGGAGACCGCCGTCTGAGGACGAAGGAATACAACGGTATTTCGAGCCTGAAGAAAGGCGGTATACGCTCCGCTGTTCAATTATCCAATCAGTGACGGTTTGCCGGCGCTGATTTAATGTGTGTGTCCTCTAGGCGTACCGAGGGAAGGCGTACGAAGGTACGTCGACCGAGGAACAACGACGAGGACACTCCATTAATCAGTGACGGTTGTCAAGACGGTGGTACATCTCGGACAGCTGCAGTTCCTTCTCGAACTGACGAGCGGTGGTCTTGTCGTCGATGACGGCGAGCTCAACGCCGGCGATGCGGGCGAAGTCTTCCCAAGCCTCGCGGCCAACGGAGGTGGTCATGCAGGTGTGGTGGGAACCACCGGCGGTGATCCAGCACTGGACGGCGGTCTTCAGGTCAGGCTGCGGCTTCCAGACGGCGCGGGCGCACGGCAGTTCCTTGAGGGAGCCCTGCGGCTCGACGACGTCGACGACGTCCATGAGCAGGCGGAAGCGTTCGCGCTCGTCGGCCATAGAGACGACGACTGCGTCCTTCTTCGGAGCGCCGGAGAAGACCAGGCGAACCGGGTCGGCCTTGCCGCCGATGCCCAGCGGGTGAATCTCCAGCTTCGGCTTGGCGATGGTGCCGATGGCTGGGGAGACCTCGAGCATGTGGGAGCCCATGTCGAGTTCGTTGCCAGCGGTGAAGTTGTAGGAGTAGTCCTCCATCAGGGAGGCGCCACCCTCGAGGCCGTAGCCCATCACAGCGCCGATGCGGACGAGGACAGCGGTCTTCCAGTCGCCTTCAGCGGAGAAGCCCCAGCCGTACTCGGACGGGAAGCGCTGTGGGCCAACGCCCGGCAGCTGCGGCAGAGCGCCGAGGTCTTCGAAGTTGTCGACGCCTGCGGTGCAGCCGTTGGCACGCATCATGTTGACCATAGCAGCCTCTTCCTTGGCTGCGATGAACAGGGAGTCGTACTTGGCGTCCAGCAGAGCCGGGTCAACGTCGTACTTGGCCTTGTAGTCCTCGATGATTTCCTTGACCTGGTCGTCCTTGACGGCATCGTATGCGGCGACGAGCTCGTTGACGGCCCAGGTGTTGATGGAAGCGCCGAACACGCGCTCGGCTTCGGTCTTGTCGCCTTCGGTGACAGCAACATTACGCATGTTGTCGCCCCAGCGCATGACCTTCATGTTGTTGGAGGCGTCCCAGCCGGCGCAAGCGCGAGCCCAGGTGCCGACCTTCTCGGCGACTTCCGGATCAGTGTAGTGGCCGACGACGATCTTGCGCGGAATGCCAAGGCGGGAAACGATGTAACCGAACTCACGGTCGCCGTGTGCGGCCTGGTTCAGGTTCATGAAGTCCATGTCGATGGTCTCCCACGGAATCTCCTTGTGGTGCTGGGTGGCCAGCTGCAGCAGCGGCTTGGTCAGCACTTCGAGGCCGCGGATCCACATCTTGGCCGGGGAGAAGGTGTGACACCAGGTGATGACGCCGATGACGTTCGGGTTGGCGGAGGCTTCAACCATGAACTGCTTGACGCCGTCGGAGGACTTCAGGGTCGGCTTCAGAACGATCTTGGCCGGGATCTTGCCGGTCTTGTTCAGGTAGTCGACCATTTCGGCGGAGTGCTCAGCGACCTGACGCAGAGCTTCCTCGCCGTACAGGTCCTGGGAACCGACGCCGAACCAGATTTCCTTGCCCTCAAAGGGGTTTTCCATTGCCATAGTGGCTCCTTTTATTTACTTCGTTGTGTGGAGTGTTTAAAAATCAGTGCTGGAAGCACTGGGCTGGCGTGTGTGTCCGCAAGGCGCACCGAGGGAAGGCGTACGAAGGTACGTCGACCGAGGAGCAACGCCGCGGACACTCCGCCAGATCAGTGCTGACCGTAGACGTTCTGGTAGCGGTCGTTAAGCTTATCGATATCGGCCTGGTCGATCTCGATGATGTCGCCGAGCTGCTTGGCGGCCCACATGGTGTGAGCGACTTCCTCGGTCATGGCAGCGGCCTTGACAGCGCCTTCTGCATCCTTGCCGATGGTGAAGGGGCCGTGGTTCTGCATGAGGACAGCCGGGGACTTCGGGTACTTCTTGAGGGTTTCGACAACACCCTTGCCGATGGCCTCAGAGCCGATGAGACGGAACGGACCAACTGGGACCGGGCCACCGAACTCGTCGCCCATCATGGTCAGGCCGCAAGGAATGTTCTGACCGGTAGCAGCCCATGCGGTGGCGTAGGTGGAGTGGGTGTGCACAACACCATAGACGTCAGGCATGTTGCGGTAGATGTAGGCGTGGGAAGCGGTGTCGGAAGACGGAGCTTCGGTGCCATCGACAACATTGCCGTCAAGATCAACGACGACCATTGAGTTCGGGGTCAGGTTCTCGTAGCGAACGCCGGAGGGCTTGATGACGAACAGGTCGGCGGTGTGCAGGCGCTGGGAGACGTTGCCTGCGGTCCAGACGACCAGGTTCCACTTGATCAGCTGCTGGTGCAGGTTGGAGACGACCTCACGAACCTGCTTGACCTCGGCGCGAACCTCGGGGCCGTAATCAGCCAAAGTTGCCATTGTTGGTTTTCCTTTCCACTTAGTTGGAAGCTTGCTAAAACTTACTTGTCTTCGAGGTTGATGGACTCGATGGCGGTGTGCTCGATCGGCAGGCCCTTGGAGAAGCGGGCGAAGAAGTCTTCGAAGCCGATGACGTCGGAGGCCACAGGGGTCTCGGTAACGGACTGGGCATCCTTGAAGACGCAACCGTCGAGGTAGTCGGCCAGGTTGGAGTGGTCTTCGTTGGTGTTCCACAGGTAGTTGGCGAGCACTGCCATGCCCCATGCGCCGCCTTCCGCAGCGGTGGACATGACCTTGATCGGGGTGTTGAAGGCGGCGGCCAGAATCTTCTGGGCGACCTTCGGGGTAGCGAAGATGCCACCGTGGCCCACGAGGGAGTCGATTTGCACATGCTCCTGCTTGGTCATTACATCCATACCGATCTTGACCGGGGAGAATGCGGAGAAGAGCTGCGCGCGCATGAAGTTGCCGAGAGTCATGTGAGCCTCAGGGCTGCGGGCGAACAGCGGGCGGCCTTCGGGCAGGCCGGCCAGGAATTCGCCGGAGCGGAACGGGTAGTTCAACAGGCCGCCGCAGTTGGCGTCGACATCGTCGGCGATGGCTGCACGGAACAGGGTGCCGTACAGGGTGCCGGCATCGACCGGCTGGCCGATGGCCTTGGCGAATTCGCCGAACAGGCCGACCCAAGCGTTCAAATCGGAGGTGAAGTTGTTGGCGTGGCTCATACCAGCCAGATCGCCGGCCGGGGTGGTGACCAGGTCGACTTCCGGGTGCAGGGCCTTGAGCTTGTGCTCGAGCACGACCATAGCGAAGATGGAGGTGCCGGCAGAGACGTTACCGGTGCGCACGCGCACGGAGTTGGTGGCCACCATACCGGTGCCAGCGTCACCTTCCGGAGGTGCGAGCACAATGCCGGGCTTCAGAGTGCCGGACGGGTCGAGCAGCTTGGCGCCTTCCTCGGTCAGCTCACCGGCCGGAGTGCCGGCGACGAGCGGGGTCGGCAGCAGGCTCTCCAGCTTCCAAGGCTGAGCGGCAACCTCGGGCAGGGCGTCGAACTTCTCGATGAATTCGGTTTCGTAGGTGTGGGTGGTCGGGTCGATCGGGAACATGCCTGAGGCATCGCCAACGCCGAGCACCTTCTTGCCGGTGAGCTTCCAGTGCACATAGCCGGCCAGAGTGGTGAAGTATGCAACCTTGGAGACGTGCTCTTCCTTGTTGAGCACAGCTTGGTAAAGGTGAGCGATAGACCAGCGTTCAGGAATGTTGTACTGGAACAGCTCGGAGAGCTTCTGGTGAGCTTCGGAAGTGTTGGTGTTCTGCCAGGTGCGGAACGGGACGAGCAGCTCGCCGTTCTCGTCGAAGGCGAGGTAGCCGTGCATCATGGCGGAGAAGCCGATGTGGCCGATGTGGGTGAGCTTTTCGCCATATGCGGTCTCAACATCGTTGGCCATAGAAGCGTAGGCGTGCTGCAGTCCGCCCCAGATTTCCTCTGTGGAGTAGCTCCACAGGCCATCCTCGAGGTGGGATGCCCAGCTGTAGTCGCCGGAAGCGATGGTGTGGAAGGTGTCGTCGATCAGAACGGCCTTGATTCGGGTGGAGCCGAATTCAATGCCCAGCGTGGTTTTGCCCGCGCGAATCTTCTCGGCGATGTTAGCGACCTGCTCGGCCGCGTTGTCGATAACTGCCATATCTATCCTTACCCTGTGGAGCGCCGGGGTTTGCTCCCCTTCTTTGGGGCACTTCTGTTAGCGCTCACAATTTCCGAAAATTATTGTACCTATAACCGAGGTTCGACACAACTTATAGCGTTATTTCGTTTATAACGAATCGATAACAGCAAGTGAATCGCTTATTGACGCAACGGCACCTCTTATTAACTACCCCTCAGTCGGCTTTTCCACCAGCTCCCCTAACAAGGGGAGCCACGAAATAACAGCCGATATTTATCTGCGCGGGGCGGGACCCAGCGAGCTGCGGCTCATCACCTTGGCCGGAATCAACCCCACGCTGTGCTGATTAGTAAGGAACACAGGCTCGGAGCCTTCCCCCAAAAGACGCAATGTTTCACGCATGGCTGCGCCACCCAACGCCTCAAAATCAGGGCGCACGGTGGTCAGTGGCGGATACAGGTTATCCATGCCAGGCATATCGTCGAAGCCTACAACGCTGATATCCTGCGGAATCCTGATCTTATGCTCATGCAGAGAACGAATAATGCCGACTGCCTGGCTGTCGTTCGCAGCCACTACCGCCGTGGGCAGCGGCGCACCTTTAACACCATATTCGTCAAGCAAGTGGTTCATCTGCGCATAGGATTCATCGGAATTCCAGGTATGGCAACGCACTATCTGCGAATCGATGGAGTGCATGGCCGAAAGTTTGCGCCATGCGTCCAGACGCGTATGTGCGTCACGCCATTCGTTCGGACCAGCGAAATACAGCGCGGATTTATGGCCATATTCGCTCATCAGCCTCACCACTTTGGCCATCACATCCCACTGATCAACACCAACCAGCGCAGTGCGTCGCTTATTATCCGCGGAAATCAGGCTCAAGCCCTCGCGCACGGTCATCTGACCGTGAGTAGAGGTCACGATAACGCGAGGCTGGTTGACTTTGGCTCGGCAGGCCGCCGCGAACATCACATCAGTCGGCGTGAGGAAAATAAAAGCATCCACGTTCTGTTCGATGAATGTATCGCACAGGTTATCGAATTCAGCCTGCGTGCATAGCGCCTCGTGCACCATCATGACGCTCATGAATAGCCCGTGCTCGCGCGCGATGGATTCAATGGACGCGATGGCGGAAATAGGGCCGAAGAACTTCATACCGCCTGCAATCAGGCCGATGGTGCGCGAACGGTGGGAGGCCAATGCGCGCGCGGAATTGGATGGACGGTAACCCAGCTGATTGACTGCGGCCTGAACCTTGGCACGGGTGGCATCGGAAACGTCCGGAGAATTGTTGATTACGCGGGAAACGGTCTGATGACTTACTCCGGCAAGTTTGGCCACCTCGAACATGGACGGACGCTTGCTTGGTTTGCGGCTGTTCACCATACCACCTGAACCTTTCCGCTCGCGACTGGCATCCATTGCACAGCCGTTGAATGGCATTGCTGGTATTGACTTTAGCGCGTTTTCATCAAGGAGCGTTAACGCTCACATTGCCGTGTCGCGGGGAATAATGTTCACTCCCTCTCGTTCGAAGACCACGGCTCTCATTATTCGCATACCCGCAACAACTCAGGTCAGATGCCAGCTGATGCGATGCAGCGGAGTCGGGCCTTGGGCGGCAATGGCTGCACGGTGAGCCGAAGAGCCATAGCCCTTGTTGTGCTCCCATTCGTATGGCGCATACTGCGGATGGCTGCGTGCAATGTCGACCATGAGCCGATCTCGAGTGACTTTGGCAATCACCGCGGCGGTAGCTACCGTGGCACAATGCTGGTCACCTTTGACTTTGGTGGTGACTGCGGCCGGAATCGGTACATCTGGCGCATCAAAAGTGCCTAATGCTTTGGTGATGTAGTCGCTTGGACCATCGAGGATTGCGCCGACTCGCAGCGGCTGATCGGCTCTCATCCCAAGCTGCCGTTCGGCTTGGGTAAGCGCACGCAGGGCAGCAATGCCAAGCGCATAGGAGATGCCCCAGTCGTCGATTTCAGTATTGCTGGCCTGGCCCACCGCCCAGGCGGCGCTCCAGTTACACAGTTCGTCGTAGATGGCTTCGCGGCGATGTTCGGTGAGCATTTTGGAATCGGCTACGCCTGCGGGAACATCGAGGGTGTTCAAATCGCGCGCCCAAATCGCAGCGCAGCCAACCATTACCGGCCCGGCGAGCGCTCCGCGCCCGACTTCATCGAAGCCAACGATCAAGTCATAGCCTTGGGAGGCAAGGCTTTGTTCAAGTTCCAGTGTTGGCGTGATTTTCGGCATGCCTTACCTCCGATAAACAACTCAATGCGTTTCAAAACTTCCACCGAAGAACTACCCCTCCGTCGGCTTCACCGGCACCTCCCTTGACAAGGCGAGTCAAGGAAAAGGAATTCAGGAAGCGGAGGAAGTGGGGTCAGGGACGTTGGCGAAGACATCGTGATGGGCATCGAGCACGCCAATGCGGTTAAGAGGCCAGTACGTCACCAGGCCGGTACCCACCACATCGGAGATGGGCACCAAGCCGTGATCTCCATCGTCTTGATGGTAACGGGAATCGGCGGAATTAGCGCGATTGTCACCCATCACAAACACATGGCCTTCGGTCACGGTCACCGAGAATGGGAAGGCACTCGGATCCACGCCGGGGCGAATATAAGAGGATTCATTAATCGCCACACCATTGATGGTAATCGGCTGACCGGCGCCTTTGCACTCCACGGTGTCGCCAGGCAAACCAATCAGACGTTTGATAAGGAATCCTCCGCCGAGGCCGTTACTTTGCTCGGCGCTCAACCAATTGTTCGGATCTTTGAAGACCACCACGTCGCCGCGTTGCAAATCAAAGTATTTCGGGGTGAGTTTGCTGGCCACCACTCGATCTCCGGGCACAATCGTATCCATCATGGATCGAGATGGAATTTCGTAGAATCCCACGAGGAAAATACGAATCAGCAACACAATCAGTACCGGTACGCCGCACCAGATAAAGAAGTCACGCAACGTGAACCCGCCATCATCGGGTTCGGCTGCACTCTTGGCGTGACGAGCCACGGTTTTTTGCGATCCTCTGCCAACCACCACTACGGCAGGCGGCACCGGAGTCACATCAACGCCATGATCGGCCACTTGCAAAGTGCGTAGGTCACGGGCCGAGGATTCGGCATCAGCGGCCGCATTGGCAGCATCGGTGACTGCAGCGTCCGCAGATTGCAGCGGATCCGCGCTCGGAGTTTCGGCAATCACGGAAATCGGCAGCGATTCGTTATCCTGATCATCCTGCATTGCACATCCTCCGTGGTCCAGTCTGTTTCCGCGTAACCGGTAGCCGGCATATAAGCGGGCTCCATCTTACTTGCCCAATACGAATTCAGCCCGGAACCACAAACGATTCCGGGCTGAATTTCACGGTTTATTCGCGCGACTGCATAGTCGCAAGCTGCAACAAACCTATTGACGAACTCACTTAGCGGAGTTGTCGCGGCGCTCGACGATACGAGCAGCCTTGCCGCGCAGAGCGCGCAGGTAGTACAGCTTGGCGCGGCGCACACGGCCCTTACGCACGAGCTTGATGGACTCGATGGACGGGGAGTGAACCGGGAAACGACGCTCCACACCAGTGCCGAAGCTGATCTTGCGGACCACGAAGGTCTCACGAACGCCAGCACCCTGACGAGCGATCACCACACCGGTGAAGGTCTGGATACGGGAGTTGTTGCCTTCCTTGATCTTCACGTTCACGTCGACGGTGTCGCCGGGACGGAAGGCCGGGATTTCCTCAGCCGGCTTCATGTGCTTGGCGTCAAAAGCCTCAATAGCGTTAACCATTGTTGTTCCTTCAGTGCTGCCGCATACCAGCCCTAGGTTGGGATTGCTGCCAACATAATGTGGCGCAATCGCTCACATTTATCCCTCAGGTTTGCCTTTGGGAAGTCTGCCAATCCGCCGAAAGTCTTGTTCGACTGGACCCTTGGAGAAGTTGGCTTATGCGGCGGCCTACTTCTCGGCACAACAAAGCAAAAGTTTACGGCAGCTTGCGGACACTTTGGCGCACGATCAGGTTCGTGGTCAGCTCGATATGCGTGGGCATGGAACCACCTTTGCCTTCGAGCAGCTGCATCAGCGTAGTGGCGCCAAATTGTGCCATTTCTCGCACGGCGTGATGCACGGTGGTCAGCGGGGGCAGCAGCATGCGGCTGGTGGGCAAATCATCGAATCCGACTACCGATAGATCGTTCGGGATTGTCAGACCGCGCTCCCATGCGACCGCATATACGCCGGCAGCCTGCATGTCGCTGGCGGCGAAGATGGCCGTGGGTGGATTCGGCAGGTCAAGCAGCTTGCGTGCATGCTCGCGTCCGTCTTCATAGCGAAACTCCCCGGATGTGATCAGCGCGGGGTCTACCGGGATGTCTGCCTGCCGCATGGCACCGCGAAAACCATCCAATCGAGCTAAGGCAGTCTGCAGATAGGTTGGGCCACCGATGAATGCGATGCGCGTATGACCTTGTGCAATCAAGTATTCCGTAGCCTCGCGCACGCCTACATAATCATTCGACCCCACAGTGGGCACATTTTTCGGCACTTCTCCGGTAGGGTCGACGAGCACCGCAGGAATGCCGGAGCGAGCCAGACGTTCTTCGGCTTCTTTGGGAAATTCGAACAGCGGTATGATCACGCCGGCTGATTTACGAGCCAGTACCTCTTCCAGCCAATCGCTGATATTCCAATCCTCGTTGGTTCTGGCGGAAACAATGGGCACATATGGCTTGTTGAGCCCGGCAAGCACACCGGAAAGAATCTCCTCGGACCACGGTGTGTCAAGATCGTCGAGCAACAGCTCAACCATATTGGTCGTGGTCTGCTCAGTGCGCTTGCGCCGGCGATACCCATTCTTTTCCAGCAACGCATCAATGCGTTTACGCGTGGCATCGGATACACCCGGGCGATTATTGAGCACCTTGGACACCGTCGATAGGGACACCCCTGCCTCTCGGGCGATTTGGGCGAGCTTGGTATTGCCGGGTTGGGAAGTCATGGCCTTTACCATAGCGCAGTTTAGAGCCGGATATGCAATGAAGACGAAACTTTCGCCGTCATTCGAAGCAGATGCACGGGCAGTATCAATGCATCGCGGAGGCTGCGGGAAAACAGCTGACGGTCGCAGCGCAGAACAATCTTTACCTTCCATCCAAAAAAAGAAAGTTTTTATGAAACTTTCTTTTATCCTACGAAAGTTGGGAAAATGCCCATAAAACGCGCCATATCAAGCAACACGCCGTATTTGATAGCGCAAACACCGAATTACTACAGTGCAAATTAACAACGAAGTTTCTCTAAAACAGAGAAAGTTTCCTAAACGTGTAGTGCAGCGTTGTTACCACTGGGAATAACAGAAGAAAGGACTTCCCCATGTCTTCCAACGAAGCAACCACCACAACGGTGGGCGTTACCAACGAATCACAGCCCAAGCTGCCCACTCGCATTGGTTGGGCACTCGTCATCGGCCCGGCCTGCTGGCTCGGCCCATACGTCGGCACTTCAGTCACCCTGCTGCCGGCCAAGATTCAGCAGCTTGCCCCGAACGATAAGGTCACCTTGGTGGCCACCTTCTCCGCCGTGGCCATGATCGTGGCCACCATCGCCAACATTCTGGCCGGCGCACTGTCTGACATCACCCGCACCAAGCATGGCAAGCGCACCCCGTGGATCGTCATTTGCTCGATTCTTTCCGGCGTACTGCTGTGGCTGCTCTCTATGGCCCCGAACATTCCTGTGCTGCTCGGCGTATGGGCCATCTACCAAGCTGTGCTGAATGCAGTCGTCGCCCCGATGATCGCCCAGCTTTCCGATCGTGTCGCACCGCGTTGGCGCGGCACCATCTCCTCCTTCTACGGCATCGGCATGGCATTCGGCAACTACGGTTCCGGCATCATCGCCTCCCAGTTCCTCGGCAACGTGGGCACCGGTATCCAGGTGCTCGCCGCCTTCGCCGTGATTGGCGGCATCCTTTCCGCGGTCATCGCCAAGGAACCCAGCAACCTCGATGAGCCTCGCGCCAAGTTTGATCTGAACACCCTGAAGCAGAACTTCATGTTCCCGACCCAGAACTGCCGCGACTACTATCTGGCTCTCGCCGGCAAGATTCTGATGGTCACCGGCCAGTACGTCATCGTGGGCTACCAGCTGTACATCTTCACCGACTACATGAAGCTGGACGACAAGGCCACCGCAAGCTCCGTCTCCATCATGTCCATCATCCTGATGATCACTGGCATCCTGTTCTGCGCCATCGCAGGACCGCTGACCGATAAGTTCCACCGTTTGAAGGCTCCGGTTGCCGTGACCACCGTGATGCTTGGCGTGGGCGCATTCTTCCCGTTCATCGAAGCCAAGCCGTGGACCATGCTCGCCTATGCCGTGGTCGCCGGCATCGGCATGGGTGCCTACAACGCCGTTGACCAGGCACTGAACGTGGCCGTGCTTCCTGATCCGAAGACTGCCGCCAAGGACTTGGGCATCATCAATATGGCCAATACCTTGGGTCAGGTCTTCGGCCCGATGATCGCCGCCGGCGTGATCAACGTTCTCGGCTACCGTGCCATGTTCCCGGCCGAGACCATCATCTGCGTGATCGGCGGCCTGCTAATCATGATGATCAAGCGCGTGAAGTAATCATCCATAATTCAATAGCAATCGAGCCAAGCCTTGCCACGCGTAAGGCTTGGCTCCAGTAATCTTCCAATCATTACCGGCCGGATAATCACCGACGACCATCCCCGGCTTTTCTACAATCGAAACAGCTTTTTCTTTACAGCCTAAGGACAACGTCATGAGCACCACATCACCATCCAAGACCACTATCGCAACATTCACCCCAGTTGCCGATATTCCGCGCCGCCTGTTCGGATCATTCGTTGAACAGCTTGGCCGCAGCGTATACGGCGGCATCTACGAGCCGACCCATCCCACCGCTGACGAATACGGCTTCCGCAAGGATGTACTCGACCTCGTCAAGGAGCTCGGCGTCACCTGCGTACGCTACCCGGGCGGCAACATCGTCTCCAACTACCGCTGGGAAGACGGCACCGGCCCTCGCGAGAAGCGCCCAGTACGCCGCGAACTGGCCTGGCACCAGACCGAAACCAACGAGGTCGGCATCGATGACTTCTACCACTGGAGCAAGAAGGCCGGCACCGAAATCATGCTCGCCGTCAACATGGGCACCCGCGGTCTGCAGGAAGCACTTGACGAGCTTGAGTATGTGAATGGCGCCCCCGGCACCACCATCGCCGACCGCCGTGTGGCCAATGGCATTCCGGAGCCGATGAACATTGCCATGTGGTGCATCGGCAACGAGATGGATGGCCCTTGGCAGGTGGGCCACATGACCCCCGAGGAGTATGCAAGCCGCGTGGAGAAGGTGGCACATGCCATGAAGCTCGCCGAATCCGGCTTGGAAATGGTGGCTTGCGGCTCCTCCAGCGCCCAAATGCCAACTTTCGGCACGTGGGAGAAGACCGTGCTCACCCGCGCATACGAATACCTGAGCTTCGTTTCCGCACACGCCTACTACTACGATCACGACCATGATTCGCACAAGCCGGAAGGCATGCGTGAATTCCTGGCTTCTTCCGAAGACATGAAGCAGTTCATCGCCACGGTGGCCTCCTGCGCCGATTATGCGCGCAAACAGAACCACGGCACGAAGGATATCGCCATCTCCTTCGACGAGTGGGGCGTATGGTATCAGGACGTTTGGCAGAAGCAGGAAGCCGAGTGGAAGGCCGCCGAAACCGAGGGACTGCACACCGAACCGTGGCCAAAGGCACCGCATCTGCTCGAGGATGTGTATAACGCGTCCGATGCCGTGGTTGAGGGCTCCTTGATGATCACGCTGCTTAAGCATTGTGATCGTGTGCGTTCCGCATCTCGTGCCCAGCTGGTCAATGTGATCGCCCCGATCATGGCCGAAGAGAACGGACCGGCTTGGAAGCAGACCATCTACTATCCGTTCGCCGAAGTGGCCAACCACGCCCGCGGTGTGGCTTATGCTCCTGCGGTCGATGGTCCGACATTCCACACTGAAACGTATGGCGATGTGCAGGCGCTGGAGTCCGTGGTGACCTGGGATGAGACCACGCGCGAAGGCCTAATTCTGGCCGTGAACCGCGACCCAGATGCCGCTCATGAAGTGTCCATTGACGTTTCGGCCTTGCCGGGCGTGGATGCTGGCCGCTTTGCAGTGACGCATGCCGAAGTATTGCATGACGATGACCCGTACCACAAGAACACCGCAGACGATCCGCTGGCCGTGACGCCGCAGGAGCTGGCCGTGGATGTTGATGGCGCTTCGGTGAGCTTTGCGCTGCCGTCTATCGCTTGGTCGGCGGTGCGTTTTACGGCGTGAGCGTTTTAGACCGCGCACAGTTTGGCGGTGGCGCTCGAACTGTGCGCGGAAATCGCACATAAGCAATCAAATGCACAATGGCGGAATCATTGCGATTCCGCCATTTTCTTATGCTCCGACGTGCGATTCACCACCCAAAATCCCCGCACGTTTCTTAATGAGAATGATTCGCTGCAGGGTCTATCAACCAATTCCGAAATCCACCACAATGGCGAACATCCAGCCTATGCAAATCAACGACTACATATTATGTAAATCAACGAGTATAATGTATGTAAATCATCGATTAGAACTTATGCGAATCAGTGACTAGAGATGCGTCGATTACGCTCGCGCCCTATGACTCGATACTGACGAGAAACGGATTAGATAGGAGCAGCCTATGATTCCCCGCGCACTTACCGCCAAGCTGCTTTCCCTGGCAGATCTTTTTCCCGCAATCACTTTGACAGGGCCACGCCAAAGCGGCAAATCCACACTCGTAAGAGAAGCGTTCCCAGATTATCGTTACGTCTCGCTCGAGAACGAGGATACGCGCGAGCTCGCATTAGATGATCCACGAGCATTCCTCTCCAGATACGACAATCATGTAATCTTGGACGAAGTGCAACGCGTCCCCGAACTATTTTCCTATCTTCAGGGCGTGATTGATCAACGCAATGAGCCCGGCCAATATATTCTTTCCGGGTCGCAGAATTTCCTACTCATGCAACGTATCTCCCAATCACTGGCCGGACGCGTCGCCGTGCTCCATCTGCTGCCCTTGTCTTACTCAGAAATCACCGCATCCGGGCAAATTCCGGACACTATCGACGACTTCTTATTCAACGGCTGCTATCCCCGTCCCGTGTCGAGGGGCATCGACCCGTCCGACTTCTTCCCCAGCTATGTAGAAACCTACATAGCTCGTGATGTCCGCACTGAACTCGGAGTCAGAAAAATTCCCGAGTTCAACACGTTCCTCACACTGTGCGCTACCCGTGTCGGCGAAGTCCTCAACATCACCAGTCTCGCCAACGATTGTGGCATCAGCGTCGACACCGCCCGGGACTGGCTATCCGTTCTGGAAACAAGCTTCATCACCTTCCGACTGCACCCCTACCACAAAAACTACGGGAAACGACTCATCAAAGCGCCAAAACTCTACTTCTACGACACCGGACTCGCCGCGAACCTACTGGGCATGGATTCCTCCAACCAACTGCTCACCAGTCAGTACCGCGGCAATCTGTACGAGAACGCCATCGCCGTCGAAATCATCAAACAGTACCAAGCAATCGGCCGTGAACCGAAACTCTTCTACTGGAGGGACAGTAACCAGAAGGAAATCGATTTCATCATTGAAAAAGGCGGGCACCCGCAGTATGCCATCGAAGTGAAATCATCCACCACCTACAGGCCGAAGGCATTCGAAAACCTCGAAGACCTTGCCCCGGCAATGGGACTCGACTCCGGCCACCGATACGTCGTCTACGGAGGCAACGAGACCTTCGACACTCGCCACGGTCAGGTCATCGGCATCAACGACATCAATAGGCTCGTGGGATAACCAGCAATACCAGTTCCGCACACAGTTTGACAGTGGCGCTCGAACTGTGCAAGGAAACGCACATAATCACTCGAACACACAATGGCGGAATCATTGCGGTTCCGCCATTTTCTTATGTCCCGATGTGCGATTTGCCGCTCAAAATCCACACACGGTTCTTAATGAGAATGATTCGCTGCAGGGTTAACCTTGCATCAGCCTGGCTACAGCTGCGCGGATGGCCGGTTCAGCGGCGGCTGGATCGCTGATGGTTGCCACCGACTGCTCGATTGGGCACATGCCGGTGCCTGTGCGATTGAGAATCATCGGGACCAGAGTGCCATAAGAAGCTGCTATATCGTTGTGTTGCAGGGTTTTCAGCCCAGCTTCGCTCATTGTTTCGGCATATACGGCTTTGGCTCCAAGCTTGGCATAGAGCAACGCGGCGCCTTTGCCAACCACTCGGTCAGCGGCAGAATATCCATCCAAGCTTTGCCCAGCAGCAAGCCATTGCAGCAGTGGTCGCACTCCCCTACCAGTGCCGGTCAGGGTCTCAGCGTTACTGCGGCAGGCCACGCAGCCGAGTGCCGAGTTCGATTTCAGCAGTGCTTTCGCTTGTTCAATATCAGACATGATCGTCCCTCTTATGAAAAATCCTCATCGATTGCGACTCACCATACGAGTAGCAATCGATGAGGAATACACAGATATTTGAAGATGTTCAGTCGCGCTTGCGATCCACAGCGAACATAATCACCGGAATCGCAATCCACTGCAGAATAAGACCCGGCAAACCAGTTACGACTGCAGCCGCAACCGAGGCGATGGACATCTGCGCATTGCCGAGCAGATAAACAGCCACAGCGATAGCAATAGCATCGATCACACGGCCGGCAACCTGCGCGCCAAGCAGCTTAATCAGCCAAGCGATGGGCGAAGGAACAGCGTTGGGCAGTCGCACCCCGCGCAGCAGTCCCGCAAACAGACCGTACGCTGCAAGCTCAATAACCATAAACGGCACCATTGGAGCCATCGGCATACCGGTTAAGGCAAAGCTGATAACGGGCGCAAAAGCACCAGTTGCCACACCGGCGTAAGGGCCAGCGAGGAGGCCGACGAGCAACACCGGCAGATGCATCGGCAGCAGTATTTGGCCGAGGGCCGTGCCCAAGCCAAGCGCGGCACCAGCTACATGGAAGATCTGTGGCAGCGCCACCGCGGCGATGACGGCGAGCACGGCGGCCGCGGATTGGAATTTGACGGACGGCAGCGCATAGGTGCGCGCTGCAGTATCGGTTTGCATAGTTCAAGCTCCTTCTTTTACCGCTCTTACCGCTGGTCGAGGTCGATGAGGTGGTAGTCGCGCGAACCGAGGCCCATCTCCACGGCGTGCTCAATGGTATGGATGCCGTGGCGGGATTCGATGCGTTCGATGAGCGGTTCCTTGTTGTCATGCGAAACGTAAACCATGTTCACACAGGCCTGGTCCACGGCCACCGGGTCAAGTGATGCGCAGATGCCGATGTCGGCCATGACGGGCGGGTGCGGGTTGCCATCGCAGTCGCAATCCACGGAAAGGTTGTTCATCACGTTGATGAAGAGCATATTGCCCTTGAGCGCGTTGAATACGGCGGTTGCAGCTTCGGCCATTGCCTCAAGGAAGGAGTCCTGATCGCCACTGAACGGATTAGGCAGGATCTCGTCCTGACCGGAGTGCAGGCGCTTCTTTCCGTTTGAGGAGGCCATGCCGATGGAGATGTTTTTGAGTGCGCCGCCGAAGCCGCCCATCATGTGGCCTTTGAAGTGGGAGAGCACGGCATAGTAATCGTAGTTCGGGAAGTGCGAGCCAACGATGTCGCCGGTGATGCGTTTGCCGCCTTCGACCGGGATGGTGATTTCGCCTTCTTCGTCTTGAATATCGCAGGGGGCAATGTCAAGGAAGCCGTGGTCTTTGATGGTTTGCCAGTGGTGTGCGGAAATGTCGCGCGTACCGGGGTAAGCGGTGTTGCACTCCACGATGGTGCCGTTCAGGTGCTGCACCAGATCTTTGATCAGCGCCGGCTGGAGGTAGTGTGTGTTGCCGCCTTCACCGGAGCTGAGTTTGACGGCCACTTTGCCCTGAGGCCTTGCGCCGAGCGCTTCGTACACACGCATCAGGCCGGCTGGGCTGATATCCCTTGTGAAATAGACATTGGCCGCCATTGGGTAGTCAGTATCGTGATTATGCGTTTCCACCATGTGCCGCCTCCTTGCTTCATGGTCGCTTCCAGATACAAGGATACTCAGGATGCCTCACCGCAAGAAATTTGGGAATTTAGGCCTAATCCCCCAAAATCTTTGCACTGAGGCACACTCAGTGCAAGAAATTCGGGGAGAGAGGTCTATTCTCCGGAAATCCTTGCACTGGCGCCATCTCAGTACAAGAAATTCAGGAAGATAAGCCCAATTCCCGTAAATCCTTGCACTGAGACAACGTCAGTACAAAGATTTACGGAAAAAACGACATGAGGCTTCCCTCCGGTCATGGAGGAAAGCCTCATATTACGGTGTCAACGTCGTTTATGACGAATTACCGAAGTTCCAATCAGAACGCGAGTGGAATCAGAACTCGCGGTTCTTGCGGTAGAACTCAATCAGGGACTGGGTGGAAGCATCCTGGGCGGCCAGAGCCTCGTCATCCTTGGAGATGGCCGGGGTGATCTGCTTGGCCAGCTGCTTGCCGAGCTCGACGCCCCACTGATCGTAGGAGTCGAGGCCCCACACGGTACCCTCAACGAAGGTGATGTGCTCGTACAGAGCAATCAGCTCGCCAAGTGCGAACGGGGTCAGAGCCACACCGAAGATGGAGGTGGTCGGACGGTTGCCGGTGAACACGCGAGCCGGAACGATCTCTTCCGGAGTGCCCTCGGCGCGGACTTCGTCGGCGGTCTTGCCGAAGGCCAGAGCCTTGGTCTGAGCGAAGTAGTTGCCCAGGAACAGCTCGTGCACGTCCTGGTCACCGTCCTTGGTCGGGTTCGGGGTGTTGACGAACGCGATGAAGTCGGCCGGGATGAGCTGGGTGCCCTGGTGAATCAGCTGGTAGAAAGCGTGCTGGCCGTTGGTGCCAGGCTCGCCCCAGAAGATCTCACCGGTTTCGGTGGTGACCGGGGTGCCGTCCCAACGCACGGACTTGCCGTTGGATTCCATAGTCAGCTGCTGCAGGTAGGCCGGGAAGCGGTGCAGGTACTGGTCGTACGGCAGCACGGCGTGGGAAGCGGCCTTGAAGAAGTTGCGGTACCACACGTTCAGCATGCCGAGCAGCACAACGACGTTCTTCTCGAACGGGGTGTTGGCGAAGTATTCGTCGATCTCGTGGAAGCCGTGCAGGAACTCCTCGAAGCGAGCCGGGCCGAAGACCACAGCCAGAGAGGTGCCGACAGCGGAGTCGACGGAGTAACGGCCGCCAACCCAGTTCCAGAAGCCGAAAGCGTTGGCCGGGTCAATACCGAACTCCTCAACCTTCTCCAGGTTGGTGGAGACGGCCACGAAGTGCTTCTTGATGGCTTCAGCACGCTGAGCGGCATCGCCGGAAGCGATGGCACCGTTGGCCTCGAGCTCTTCGAGCAGCCAAGTGCGGGCTTCGCGAGCGTTGGTCAGGGTCTCCAGAGTGGTGAAGGTCTTGGAAACGATGATGAACAGGGTGGTCTCCGGGTCAAGGCCCTTGGTCTTCTCAGCCAGATCGTTCGGGTCGATGTTGGAGATGTAGCGGGCGGAGATGCCGGCGTCAGCGTACGGCTTCAGGGCTTCGTAAGCCATGACGGGGCCCAGGTCGGAGCCACCGATGCCGATGTTGACCACGGTCTCGATCTTGCGACCGGTCACGCCGGTCCACTTGCCGGAGCGAACGTCATCAGCGAAAGCGTAAATCTTGTCGAGGGTTTCGCGCACGTCCTTGACGGTGTCCTGACCGTCAACGATGTACTTGCCTTCATCCTCAACCGGGCGACGCAGCGCGGTGTGCAGCACAGCGCGATCCTCGGTGTTGTTGATGTGCACACCGGTGTACATGGCCTTGATGCGGTCGCCGAGCTTGACCTCGTCGGCGAGGAAGGTGAACAGGCGCAGGGTTTCCGGCTTGATCAGGTTCTTGGACAGGTCGAAGTGCAGGTCGCCTGCGTCGAAGCTCAGCTCCTTGACGCGGTCGGGATCTTCAGCGAACCACTTCTTGAGGTCGATGCCCTCGGCCTGAAGCTCGTCATAGTGCTTCTGCAACGCAACCCATGCAGGGGTCTTGGTGGCGTCAACAGGAGGATTGATTGCCATTGGAATTTTCCTTTCCTCGTTGATTGGAGCGCCCGCGCACACGGTTCATCTGCGCTCCGTATCACCAAACAGAATACTCACAAATTCGGACATGAACAGAACAAAAACAGTCAGTGTCGCGGAGTCGAACTACGTTGCACGCGCCAGAAACCTATATATAGTTACCATTTGGTCACTCACCGAGCGCGACCCTCTCGGCGTTTCTCGAACCACCGTATTCACGCTCGAACACGTCCGATTGGCGTTTTTCCACAGTGTGCTTTATACTCATTATCTTGTGCGCGGTTAGCGAATGCTTTCCGCGAGACAAGCCACTTTAGCTCAGTCGGTAGAGCGGCTCACTCGTAATGAGCAGGTCGTCAGTTCGATTCTGACAAGTGGCTCGACTGCCCTAGGTAGGTTCGTCCGCCTAGGGTTTTGCATATCGCCTCGCATCAATTGGCGCGAACGATATGCAGCAACGCGCGAGTGGCGGAATTGGTAGACGCGCAGGATTTAGGTTCCTGTGTCTTTGACGTGTGGGTTCAAGTCCCATCTCGCGCACCCTCAAAACTCACATCACATGTCCGCGGTGTGAGAAATCCCTCAACGCTTCATGTTCACAGTCCGCCACGGCGAGGATAGTAAAACCGTACGCGATTGAGGGAGAAAAGCTGTGTCTGCCATACTTACGCCAGTCGGCCTGCTGCTAATCATTCTTGCCGGCTACCTGTTTCGGCGTTTTGGCCTCTTCGGGCAAAAGGATTACCGAGTCCTGCAAACCGCGGAATTCAATATCGTGCTGCCGGGTGCCATTGTTTACTCGTTCGCCACAAATCCTCACGACATCTCCCTACTCTGGATTTCGCTGTTCGCGTTCTTCTGTTCGTTCATTCCAGTCGTGTGCATTTTCATCGCCACACGCAAGCGCAATGTCACCGACCGCGCATTCCTGATGCTCAATGGTGCCGGGTTTAACCTCGGCTGCTTCTGCTTCCCGGTAGTGCAATCATTCTGGGGTGCGGGTGCAGTAGTACCTGCCGCAATGTTCGATATTGGTAACTGTGTGATGGTTGCAGCCGGCACCAATGTGCTCACCCAGCAACTTCTGCATATTCAGCCCGGCAAAACACTCGCCGAACAGCACGCCGGCTCTGCACCAACGCTGCCATATGAAAAGCCCAAGGATCGCGACGCTAAGCGACTGGCCAGGCGCGCACTGTTGCGCACTATTGGCAAAAGCTTCCTCGGTTCAGTACCGTTCGACACCTATCTGCTGATGATTGCGCTCACCATGTTCAATGTGCATATTCCTGACTGGATTGCCACCATATGCCAGCCGCTCAGTGGTGCAAACGCACTGGTATCCATGCTGATGGTGGGTATGCTCATGGATTTGCCGCAATCCAAGCACGATGTGCGCGAGGTGCTGGCCGTTGTGGCATGGCGACTGCCGTTCAGTATTGCATTCGCCTGCGCCGCATGGTTCCTGCTGCCATTCAGCGCTTCGATTCGCGCGGTCGCAGTCATTTGTGCGCTGGCACCTATCGCCATCTTCTCCACACTGTTCACCGATAAGGTGCTCGGCAATGCCAAGCTCGCTGGCTTCTCGCTAGCCTTGACTGCGATTATTTCGTTAGTGCTGATGGCTATTGCCCACGCGCTGATGGGTGTGTGATTGAGGCGGCGCGACAATCACACGATATGATTTGAGGCCTGTACTTCAGAACAATGAAAGTACAGGCCTCAAATCGTCTTTCGGCTACTTGCCGCATTCAGGTCGATACCGAAGCATCAGCCAAGCAGTGCTTCGATATCCGGCACCAAAGCCTTGAGCGCCTTGCCTCGATGGGAGATCGCGTTCTTTTCGGCGGGGGTCATTTCGGCGCTGGTGAGCGGCTCACCCTCATAATCAGGGTCGGTGCTGGTGCGGCCTGCAGGCTGGTCGTTCGGCACGAACAGCGGATCGTAGCCAAAACCATGCTCGCCGCGTTCTTTGCGAATAATGCGGCCGACCATATCGCCTAGCTTGACCACTTCAGATTTGATGGCGTAGCGTCCGGTTACTGGAGCGCTCTGGGCCGTAGCGGAATCCGCAGCCTGAGCATCACCAGTTACATCGATGCCGGCTTCAGTGTCCGGCACAACCAGTGCCGCTGCGCATCGGAATCGAGCAGTGCGCTTGTCATCCGGAATGTCTTCGATCTGAGCGAGCAGCAACGCATTGTTGGCCTTGTCATGACCGTGCGCACCAGCCCAACGAGCGGACAGAATGCCAGGCGCATTGCCCATCACGTCCACAATCAGGCCGGAATCGTCGGCAATGGCGGGCAAGCCTGTGCAGCTGGCCACATCGCGCGCCTTGAGCAGCGCATTCTCTTCAAAGGTCACACCGGTTTCCACCGGGTCGGGCAGATGCAGACTGCCAGCGGAAACCAGCTCGATGTTTGCGGCATCCGCACCCAAGTCCTCTTCAAGAATGCGGCGGATTTCCACCAGCTTGCCTTCGTTGTGCGTGGCAACGACAAGTTTCATCGGGTTTTCTCCTTATATGATTGCAAGTTCGGTCAGTGGAATCAATCCAGAGCCAAGGCGGCACGCTGGGCGGCCTGCAGCTCCTTGTTGCCCTTTTCAGCGAGGTCAAGCAAGGTGCCGAGTTCGGCACGGTTGAACGGACGATGCTCAGCAGTGCCCTGAATTTCAATGAACGTGCCGGAGCCGGTCATGGCCACGTTCATGTCGGTCATGGCCTGGCTGTCTTCGATGTACGGCAGGTCGAGCATCGGCGTGCCATTGATCACGCCCACGGATACCGCGGACACTGAATCCTTCAGCACCTTGGCGGCGGACTTGATGTGACGGTTCTTCTCAGCCCAATTCACCGCATCGACCAGCGCCACATACGCGCCGGTCACGGAAGCGGTACGAGTACCACCGTCCGCCTGCAGCACATCGCAGTCAAGCTGAATCTGGTTCTCACCCAATGCTTTCATATCGACAACACCGCGCAGGCAGCGGCCAATGAGTCGGCTGATTTCCATTGTGCGGCCACCGAGCTTGCCCTTGACGGATTCACGATCAGTGCGCTCGGATGTGGCACGCGGCAGCATCGCATATTCGGCCGTGACCCAGCCGAGGCCGGAATCCTTGCGCCAGCGCGGCACACCAGGAGTGAAGGTTGCGGTGCACATCACGCGGGTGTTGCCGCATTCAATCAGCACCGAGCCTTCAGGAGCGTCGGTGAAGTGGCGGGTGATGCGAACCGGACGCAGCTCATCCACAGCACGACCGTCCGCACGAATAATTTGATGATTAGGAAGCAAATCTTTAATTTCAGCCATGAGGCCCAGCATACGCCAACCGGCTCACGCACGAATCGCAAGTCACCTAGCCAAGCAAGGCTTTCTTCGGCAGTGCACGATCAATCACCCACACTGCAAAAGAAAGCACGATGAACGCGAGCGCCAGTTTGCCACAGCTCACTGCAAAGCCTTGCCAGCCAAGCGTGCTCAGATTAATAAATTCATACGGGTATGGGCTCCCGCCCGCAGCCGGACCGGAATTAGGCCAGAGTGCAGCTCGAATCAGCACAAACGCAAGATACAGAGGGAAATACAGCAGCCACGAAAACATGTAATGCCAGCGGAATCGGCGGTGCGGATCGAACAGCAGGAAATCGATTACTGCCATGATCGGCGCGATTTTGTGCAGCATGGTATTGGTCATAATGCCGATGACTTGCGGCACATAGGCGGGATCGTCAGGCGGCATCAGAAAGAAGGCGACCAGTGCGGTCACAATGGCGTACAACGTGACGCAACCTTTCAGCCAAGCGGGCGGCTGTATGCCTTTGAGCAGTGTGGCGGCTCCGGCCCAGAGCATCACAACGCCCAGCACAAAGCCGGTTTGGAAGGTGAAATATACCCAATATTGCGGCTTCGACCAAGCCTCATACGTGCCTACGAAGCAGAATCCCGCAATGGCCAGACGCCATAGTGCCGCAATGAATCTCATATCGATGAGTCTACTCACTGCGCCAGCCTCGCCGCGAAAGCCCATGACTTGTCACGTTGCATTTCCTGAAATCCGCCGACATAATCCCGCGCAGGCCCACACCGGAACCACATAAGGACTACACTTATAGTCAGATTTACTATTAGTAGGAAAGCAGATACGAAAGGCCCGATAATGGTCGATTATTCGCCGGCTCTAATGACCGACATGTACGAATACACAATGCTCGACGCCACGCTCAAAGATGGCACCGCGAACCGCAAGTGCGTGTTTGAAGTGTTCACTCGACACCTGCCGGAAGGCCGACGCTATGGAGTAGTGGCCGGCACCGGTCGCATTCTGGATGAACTCGAGCGCTTCCACCTCGATGACGAGGACCTGAAGTTTCTTGCCGACCGCCATGTGGTGAGCCCTGAAACCATTAAATGGCTGGAGAACTTCCACTTCTCCGGCTCCATCAAGGGCTACCGCGAAGGCGAAATGTTCTTTCCGAATTCCCCGATCTTGCAGGTTGAGGCACGTTCGGCGAGTGCACGCTGCTGGAAACATTGATTCTGTCCATTCTGAATTATGATTCCGCCGTGGCTTCCGCCGCTTCCCGCATGGTGTCGGCCGCCAAAGATCGCCCGTGCATGGATATGGGCGGGCGTCGCACCAACGAATGGGCCGCCGTAGCTGCTGCACGAGCCGCCGTGGTGGGCGGTTTCAAGGGCACGGCGAACCTGCTCGCCGCTCAGCTCTATGGCTTGAAGGCTATTGGCACTGCCGCGCATTGCTTCACTTTGGTGCATGACTCCGAACGCGAGGCTTTCGAATCGCAGATTGCCGCCCTCGGCAAGAACACCACGCTGCTGGTGGATACATACAACATTGAGGAAGCCGTCAAAACCGCTGTTGAGGTGGCCGGTCCGGAGCTCGGTGGCATTCGTATTGACTCTGGTGATTTGGCTGCGATGGCTCAGCGTGTGCGCAATCAGTTGGATGCGCTGGGTGCTACGAACACCACTATTACTGTGACCAATGATTTGGATGAGTACGCGTTGGCTTCGCTGCAAACCGCACCCGTGGATTCCTATGGCGTAGGCACGATGCTGGTCACCGGATCCGGTGCCCCGACCTGCGCAATGGTGTATAAGCTCACCGAGCGCGAGGGTGCGGATGGCACGATGCAGCCGGTTGCCAAGAAGTCGAAGGATAAGGCCACTGTGCCCGGCCGCAAGCTGGCCTACCGTTCATATGAGTATTCGCTGGCCGAAGCCGAGCATGTGATTTCTGGCTCCGAGGAGAAGCTCGCTGGATTCACGCCGGAGCCGGAATGGAAGAATCTGCTCGTGGACTTTGTGAATCACGGCGAGATTGATTCTCAGTGGCAGGGTCACGACGCATCATGGCTGCACATGATTACCGTGCCAAGGCACTGGCCGAGCTGCCGATTACCGCACAAAGCCTGATGAAGGGTGAGCCTGTGATTCCTACGGAAACCACAGTTCTGTGATTTCCGTAGGAATCCGTCGCGGCACAGCCGCTCCCCTCACCTATGGACAGCCCACTGGGCTGTCCATTTAACGGTTCGGCTACGGAAACCACAGTTCTGTGATTTCCGTATTTAGCAATCGATCGAGTAGACGCGGGTTTTGTAGTTCTTCCAATCAGGCAAGGACTCGCCCGCGTCTATCGCGCGCTTAATATCACTGTAATAATGCAGTTTGCGCTGCACGTGGATGGCTGCCTCGTTGAGCGCGCGTCGCTGCTCATCCAAAGCTTTGCGCCGGGATTCCAAGAGCTCCAAGATTTCATTGATATGCTCTGGCTCATTGGATTCGTAGACGAAGAATTTCTTCAAATCATCAATGGTCATGCCAGCGTTTTTGAAGCAGCAGATGGCACGCAAACGGTCGATATGGCAGTCCTCATATACACGCTGCCCGGTTTCCGTTCGCCCGACGTTGGTGAGCAGCCCCTGATCCTCGTAATAGCGCAGTGTGGATGGCTGCATATGGAATTGTGTGGCTACTTGCCGAATCGTATATGACATGTATGTTCCCTTCCCCTGCGTGGTACCGATGATGCGCAATGCCGCCATCGCACGGTACCGACGCTGCGCAATGGCCACGACACGCCGACGTGCCGTCCAACATTTGCATTCAAGTTCACTTGAACTGGAACCATAATAACCGACAAAGGAAAAAGCACACCCCGAATCGAACACCAGAACAATACGCCACAGGAGGCATTATGTTCGAACCAACCGCTACCTACTCCCCCAATCCACATCGCTACGACACGATGACCTACAACCGCGCCGGTAACTCCGGACTCAAATTGCCGGCCGTTTCCCTCGGCTTCTGGCACAACTTCGGCGACATCACGCCGTTTGAACAGATGAAGTCCCTCGTGTTCACCGCGTTCGACAACGGCATCACCCACTTCGACCTAGCCAACAATTACGGCCCGGAACCCGGCCAGGCCGAGAAGAACTGCGGTTTGCTGCTTGCCAAGTATTTCAAGCATCATCGCGATGAGCTGATTATCTCCACCAAAGCCGGCTACGAAATGTGGGCAGGCCCGTACGGCGACCTCGGCAGCCGCAAGTATCTGCTCGCCTCGCTTGACCAGAGCCTCGAGCGCCTGGGCCTTGATTACGTGGACATCTTCTACCATCACCACCCGGATCCAGAGACCCCGCTTGAGGAGACGATGGGCGCACTAGCTCAGGCCGTGAACTCCGGCAAGGCGCTGTACGTGGGTCTTTCCAACTATGACGGACCGACGATGGAGAAGGCGACCGCGATTCTCAAGGAACTGCATGTGCCGTTCATCATCAACCAAAACAAGTACAACATCCTCGACCGTACGGTGGAGCACAATGGCCTGAAGGAAACCGCATACCAGCTCGGCAAAGGCCTCATTACCTTCTGCCCGCTGGAACAGGGCCTGCTGACCAACCGCTACCTGAATGGCATCCCGGCTGACAGCCGCATCGCCCATGATCCGCGATTCCTCAACGATTCCGCACTCACCGACAAGCTGCACAAGCAGGTGGTGGACCTGAACAATCTGGCTGCAGAGCGCGGTCAGACGCTTGCAGAAATGAGCCTCGCATGGCTCCTGCACGACGGCAAGGTGACCTCCGTGCTGGCCGGCGCTTCCAAGCCGCAGCAGATCCTGGACAACATCGGTGCACTGAAGAACACCCACTTCACCGATGAAGAGCTCAAGCTCATCGACGAGATCGCGGCTCGCTGATCTCCCTGTTCTCTGACATAAGGAATCGGCCTTCGGCCGATGCGCGAGTCCTGCAGGACATGTCCTGCTCTTCTCTCCCTCCGCCTTCGGCTTTACCAAAGGCACCTCCCTCATCAGAGGGAGGCAGAACTCACGTACATACAATTGGCTCCCTCTGATGAGGGAGCTGTCGAACGAAGTGAGACTGAGGGAGAGAAGAACAAGAGCATAAACCTTGCAAATAGACCCGCATCAATCCTGTTTACGCCGGCATAACCTAAGATTTCAGGCCATCATTTCGTCATAGATGCGCTTGCAATCCGGGCAGACCGGGTACTTGGACGGATCATGCTTCGGCACCCACACCTTGCCACACAGCGCCACCACCGGGCGACCGGTCGCACGGGACTCGGCGATACGGTCACGAGACACATAATGCGCGAATCGATCGGCGTCACCGCCATCATCGCGCACCGGAGACTCTTCAACCTGCGGGCGCTCCAACACCGAAGTTCCCGCGGACTGATCCGGATTTCTCAACGGCTCAGCATCATTGACAAAGCTTGTAAAGTTCAGGCTCATAACGCACTTCTTTCCTTGACATACAGCGTCCGCCATCGACACAGACGGATATCCGCACTCCATCATAGATTCCCACTACCCCTGCCGAACGATGTAGTCTAGGAACCATGACTATCGCAGTATGCCCCGGCTCGTTTGACCCCGTGACAGCCGGCCACTTGGATGTAATCGAGCGCTCGGCGCGATTTTTCGACGAGGTACATGTAGTGGTGGCTGTTAATGCCGCGAAAACACCGATGTTTTCCGAATCCACCAGAGTTGAAGTAATCCGTCATGCATTGGAGAAGGCCGGCTGCACTAATGTGGTCGTCTCCTCCACCGAAGGACTCATCACCGACTATTGCAAGAAGGTTGGCGCAAGCGTCATTGTGAAGGGCCTTCGCCAAAACGGTGATTACGAAGCCGAACTCGGCATGGCCTTGGTCAATCGCAAACTTGCCGGCGTCGAGACGCTGTTCCTGCCGGCCGACCCGATTCTTGAACATATCTCCAGCTCCATCGTCAAGGATGTGGCCCGCCACGGTGGCGATGTAACCGGCATGGTGCCCGATTGCGTTGTCCCTATGCTTGCCGAAGCCTTGGCCAAGGAAGGTCAGAAGAAGGACTGATGACTATGAGTGACGAGCATCCCACTGGATACGTTGATTTGACTCAGCCGGCGCAAGATACTGCCCCAAATACGCAGGCCGATGATGTGCCGGTTCCACCGGTGACTTCGCCGGCTCCTGCATCAACTGCCGACTATGAGCCGCCCGCACCCACCGAGGCAGCCTCCGCAGTCATGCCTTCTGCTGCTTCGCCGGCACCGCATGCAAACTATGCCGAACAGGCACCAGCAGCTGCAACCAGTAACGCCGACAGCAAACCGCGCAATTTCAATATGGATTCGCTGCCTGATTTGCGCACCACGTTGGACCCTGATTCCCCCACGGAGAAGAGCCGCGAGGAATTTACCACCGTGTATGACGTTATCGATCAGATTGACGCCATGCTCGCCGAGGCGAAAACCAGCATCTTCACCCCCGGCATGGTACGAGTCGACCGCGATGAGCTGACCTCACAACTTAACGAATTGAAGAAGCTGCTGCCGGTGCAGTTGGAACGCGCTTCCGCTTTGATGCGCGAAGCGGAGCGCCGCTTGGAATCCGCTCAGACGCAGGCCAACGCTGTGGTGGCTTCCGCACAAAGCCGCGCTGCCGACATGATCAATGAAGCCAACGAACAGGCACAGTTCCTGGCAGGACAGGAAAACGTGACCGAACTGGCTCGTCAAAAGGCGCGCGCAATCTTAGAGCAGGCACAGAACAAGTCCGATCATCTCACTCAGGGTGCGGATCAATACTGCACCACGGTGATGGAAGGACTTTCCCAGCAGCTCACCAAGCTGAATCAGGATGTTCAGGCTGGCCTCAATGTGCTGAACGAGCGGCAGCGCGCGGCAGCGGAAAAAATGCCGAACATCACGCTGAACGATTATCCTGAAGCGCAGTAACCAGCAGCACAGCAAGTACAGCAAAGTAGTACGCACGAAAGGTATATACATGGCACGAGTTGAGGATTCCCCCTGGGCGATTCCGGTGGCGCAAATCGCCTCCCGAGCCGGGCAGTCCAAGTCGATTGACGCTGATTTCCCCGCACCGAGCGGTATTGGCGATAGCATTGTCGGCATCAAAGAAGGCGAGCCCGTACATGTGACCGGCCAGTTCGATTCGATTGTGGACGGACTGATTTTCACCGGACGCTTGGTGGCACCGTTTGTCAGCGAATGCACGCGATGCTTGAAGCCGATTGATGAGGATTGGCCGGTGAACGTCACTGTGTTCTTCCCATATGAATCCGCCGCAGACAAGAATGCAGGCCGTGGCGGCAAAGGCAAGGGCAGCAAGGCTTCCAAGGACGAGGAAGTTGAGATCTTCGCCGGCGAAGATGAGTCCGAAGACACTTACCCGTTGTTGGAAAATGGGGCGTTTGCGGATATCGAAGCGATGATTCGCGACACGCTGGTCGAATCCCTCCCGCTGCAACCGCTGTGCAAGCCGGATTGCAAGGGATTGTGCTCCCAGTGTGGCGTGGATTTGAACGAAAACCCCGATCATCATCACGACACCACGGATATTCGTTTCGCCGGACTCGCCGCGCTGAAAGCCCAGCTGGAAGCCGAACAAGGCGAATAGTCGAGGCGCAAAACAGGTGAGTTTGGCGTTTGTACGAGCCCTGCGTTAAGATAACGGACGCTTAAGCTCAATTGTTCGAACGAAACAGAGGATACTCAAATGGCACTGCCTAAGTACAAGACCTCTCGCGCCAACACGCATTCGCGTCGCGCGAACTGGAAGGCCACCGCTGCTGCAACCGTGAGCTGCCCGAACTGTGGTGCTCCGGCTCTGCCGCACATGGCTTGCCCGGCATGCGGCAACTACCGCGGCCGCACCTACCGCTACGCCATCCAGCCGGCTCACACCAAGTGAGTCCTGAGATAACGGCTTAACCAAGACCCTGCCATCGACGGGTGGCAGGGTCTTCGCATACCGGCTGATTATGATCCGCATGCGCCAATACAGCAAAGCAGCTCACGGTCGGCCGACAATGCGGCACATTATCCATCCATTCATCTCACTATTGCGAAGGATTGCGCATTAATCATGACTGAAGCATCAGCCGAACATCACGTCCGCGTCAGCGTCCAAACTCCCGAGAACAATCCAGCCAACGAGCTGCTGGAAGCGCTCGGCACCACCATCAGCCCTGAACTGCTGGTACAGGCCCTCACCCACCGTTCCTTCTCCCACGAGAATCCCGGTGCGCTCAACTACGAGCGTCTTGAATTCCTGGGCGATGCCGTGCTGGAACTGGTTTCCACCGAAACCCTGTTCAAGATTCACCCGGATATGACCGAAGGCCAGCTTGCCAAGATGCGCGCCAAGGCCGTTTCCGAAGATGCACTGAGCGCCATCGCCAAAACCAAGCTCAAAGTAGGCCCTTATATTCTGTTGGGCCACGGTGAGGCCGAACAGGGCGGCGCACAAAAGAACTCGATTCTGTGCGACATCGTGGAATCGCTGATTGGTGCCACATTCCTGGAGCACGGCATTGACGAGGCTCGCAAGGTAGTGCATCGTTTGATTGACGATACGCTTGCCGAAGTCGCTACTGAAGGTCCGGCTTTGGATTGGAAGACTTCGCTGACCGTCAAGTCGCATGAGCTGGGTAAGCCTGAGCCGATCTATCACATGGAAGTCTCCGGCCCTGAATACGCCCAAGTGTTCACTGCAAAAGTCAGCCTCGGCGATAATGACCAGATCATCGGCGTCGGCAAAGGCTCCAGCAAACGCAAGGCTCAACTGGCAGCTGCCGAAGCCGGCTGGAAGGCACTTGACCAAAAGCAGAAGTCCGGCGCTCTCAAGAAGCGGACTAAGTAGGCCTGCTGTCAGCATTACGAATAGACTGATACCACAACATGAGCAGCGAGCCGCATCCTGAGCCACAAGCCCAGTCATCGGCGAGAATTCATACGAGCGCAGCACCGACTTCACCCCACAGTCGGCAAGTAAGCGCGGTACTTTATGAGGTGAGAGGAATCATGGCTTTACCCACGCCTTTGCAGGCTTTCAGCGGTGTGCCCAAAACCACTGCGGCCACGGACAAGCAGACCATTATCGACGGCGAGAAGATGACTGGCGCCGAAGCGCTGGTACGTTCGTTGGAAGACCTGGGCGTTGAGGACGTCTTCGGCATTCCAGGCGGTGCGATCCTGCCGGTTTACCATCAAATCAACGGCAACACCAAGTTCCGCTTCGTGCTGATGCGTCACGAGCAGGCGGCCGGTCACGCAGCGGAAGGTTATGCGCTGGCTACCGGCAAGGTGGGCGTGTGCATTGTGACTTCCGGCCCGGGTGCCACCAACGTGGTCACCGCCATTGCGGACGCCAACATGGATTCCGTGCCGATGGTGGTTATCACCGGCCAGGTGGGCGTGAACGCTATTGGTACCGACGCCTTCCAGGAGGCGGATATTGTGGGCATCACCTACCCGGTGTCCAAGCACTCCTTCCTGGTGACTCGCGCGCAGGATATTCCGCGCGTGCTTTCCGAGGCGTATCACATCGCTAGCACCGGCCGTCCGGGCCCGGTTGTGGTCGATTTGACCAAGACCGCTCAGACCGGTGAAATGTACTACTCCTGGCCGCAGCGCATGATTCTGCCCGGCTACAACCCCACCACCAAGGCGCACGGCCGCGTGCTCTCGGATGCGGCGAAACTGTTCTCCAAGTCTTACCGCCCGGTGCTGTATGTGGGCGGCGGCGCGGCTCGCTCCAACGCCGGTGCTCAGGTCAAGGCTCTCGCTGATCTGACCGGCGCTCCTGTGGTCACTACCCTGCCTGCCCGCGGCATTATTCCGGACACTGATCCGAAGAACCTCGGCATGCTGGGTATGCACGGTACGATTGCAGCCACCGGCGCTGTGCAGCGTGCTGATTTGTTGGTGGCTATTGGTGCTCGCTTTGATGATCGTGTGACCGGTAAGCTTGATGCCTTCGCACCGACCGCTCGCGTGATTCACATCGATATCGATCCGGCTGAGATTGGCAAGAATCGTCAGCCTGATGTGCCGATTGTGGGCGATGTGGCTACGGTTCTCGATGATTTGATTCCGGAAATCGAGCGTACGCAGGCCATTGTGGGCAAGCCGAACCTGAAGCCGTGGTGGGATGCCATCGACGGCTGGCGCGAAAAGTACCCGATGACTTGGGATGAGCCGACCGATGGTTCTTTGGCTCCGCAGTGGGTCATCAAGAAGCTTTCCGAGCTTGCAGATCCTTCTACCATTTGGGTTACTGGCGTAGGCCAGCATCAGATGTGGGCTTCCCAGTTCATTGATTTCGAGAATCAGCACTCTTGGATTTCCTCCGGCGGCCTTGGCACGATGGGCTATGGTCTGCCGGCTGCCATCGGCGCTTCCGTGGGTTCGGCCCGCGAGTTCGACGGCAAGAAGCCGGTGTGGCTGATTGATGGCGATGGCTCCTTCCAGATGACTTCCGAAGAGCTGGCCGCCGCATTCCTCGACCACGCCCCGGTGAAGATCGCGATTCTGAACAATTCCGTGTACGGCATGGTCCGCCAGTGGCAGACGCTGTTCTATAACCACCACTATTCGCAGACCAACCTGAAGGATGGCGAGGCTCACGGCACCGAAGGCGAAGCACAGCTGACCGCCGGCGAGGCTCCGCTCGAAGTCCCGGACTTCATCAAGCTGGCCGAAGCCTACGGCTGCGTTGGCATCCGCGCCTTTACCGAGGATGAGGCGATCGCCGCCATCAAGAAGGCCAACGAGATCAATGATCGTCCGGTGCTGATTGACTTCCGCGTGTGGAAGGATGCTATGGTCTGGCCGATGGTCGCCGCTGGCGCTTCCAATGATGAAGTGACGTATATGCCCGGCATCAAGCCGCTGATGGGTGGCACTCCGGCTCCGGGAACTGGCGCTGCTGATGCCGAAGTTGCTGCCGATTCCGCTGACTCTGCTGTGAACGAGCACTGAGGGGAGAAGATTTACGATGGCTATTTATCCTGCATCTCAGCCGGGTTCTGAGCGTCATACCCTGTCCGTGCTGGTGGAGAACCGCCCGGGCGTGCTGGCTCGTATCGCCGGCCTGTTTGCCCGCCGTGCGTTCAACATCAACTCGCTGTCCGTCTCCCCCACCGAGCGTCCGGACATCTCCCGCGTGACCGTGACCGCCGACGTGGAAGCCGTGCCGCTGGAGCAGATTATCAAGCAGCTCAACAAGCTGCTGCATGTGCTGAAGATCGTGGAACTCGACCCGAACTCCACTGTGGAGCGCGAACTGGTGCTCATCAAGGTGGCGGCGAACCAGTCCAACCGTTCCGACGTGCTCGAGATCGTGCGCCTGTTCCGCGTGCGCGTGGTGGACGTGAATCCGGAATCGCTCACCATTGAGGCCACCGGTGCCGAAGGCAAGATCGATGCGCTGCTGGGCCTTCTGGAGCACTACGGCGTCATTGAGCTGGTGCGTTCCGGTGCTGTGGCTGTGACCCGTGGTCCTCGCGCCCTGAGCGAAAAGGTGATCGGCTCCGAAGTCACCGGTCGCTGATTCAGTCAGCCAGATACCAAGCCAATAACCTCATGGAGCTTACGCTGATTCCTTGTCAGCGTAAGCTCCATGAGGTTTTTCTATTGTCTGATGTGCTAGCAAAATGCATGCAAATTATGCTAGCATTTTGCTAGCACAGACAACGAGGTCTTTTTTAATCGACCTATGGAAAGGAGCTCCAACATGGCGACCATCACTTTGCGCAAAGTACCTGACGAATGCGTAGAAATCTTGAAAAAGGCAGCCAAGAACAACAATCGTTCTATGGAAGCTGAAGCCAAATCAGTATTGGAAGAGTTCACTTCACAGTATGTGGCGCACAAAATCGTTACGACCGCTGATCTCGTGGCAGAGATGCAACGATTGCTGGACGGAAACGGTTTGAGCGAAGATGAAGAGCTTGTCCCTCCTCGTAACACATACGATACCGAGCCACGTCCAGTAGATTTCGGAGATGATGATGATTGTGCTTGACACCAATGTCGTCAGCGAAATTATTGCTAGGCAGCACGCAAATCATTCAGTGCAAAATTGGATAATTGCGCAAAATCTACGCGATTTATACACGACTAGCATCACTGGCGCAGAACTGCTGTATGGAGTAGCACTGATGCCAACGTCGCATCGAAAAAACTATGTTCAGAATGCGACTGCTGCTTTTCTAGATAATTTTCGATATCGCACTTTTGACTTCGATGTCGAATCCGCAGCTCATTATGCCGCAATCACCGCATCACGTCGACAAGCCGGCCGACCCATCGGCGTGCAGGATGCCATGATTGCAGCCATCGCACGCTCCCACGGTGCAGCTGTGGCCACTCGCAATATCAAAGATTTCGAGGACACCGGCGTCGAACTCATTAATCCTTGGGAATACACCAAGTAATACCTCCACAAATGTACGCTGAGCCGCAGTCAGTGTACGTTTAGCGAGAAGAAAGTCAATAGAACCTCCGTAAACGTACGCTAGCGAGCGCTCAGCGTACGTTTACGGAGGTGAGCAGTGAGGGGATTGCCGAGTCAGAGATTCAGCGGAGGCAGCTCGACTGTGGCATCGGCGCGGTCGCGGCATGCGGCGATGCGACGCGCATTGATTTCATCGACTTCCATCACCCACTTGCGCGCCTGCTCTGGAGACTTGCCGAACTGAATGTGACGCTCCACCAAGCGTTCGCGTCGCAGGTCATCATCAACGTCGACATACCAGACTTCCGTCATGGCCCCACGCACATTCTTCCATGCGTCGGCTTCATCAAGCAGATAGTTGCCCTCGGTCACCACCAAACGAGTCCACGGGAATACCGGAATCGCACCCGCCAGAGGCTGCTCGAGGTCACGCTCGAACATCGGAGCGTAAATCACACCATCTTCGCCCCGATGAATGCGTTGCAGCAACGAACGATAGCCGCGTGCATCGAAGGTGTCGATGGCACCTTTGCGCTGCAAACGCCCCAAGCGCTTCAGCTCCACATCCGCCAAATGATAACCGTCCATCGGCACCCAAGCGGCGAAATGATCCACCGGCTCGACGATGCCGGCTTCGCTGCCGTCTTCGAATGCTTCGGCTATCAGCTGCGCCAGCGTGGACTTGCCGGCACCGGGAGCGCCCACAATGCCAAGAATCACTCGTTCATTGGATTCGAGCAGCTCCCTAACACGGGCCTTGGCTTCTTCGAGATTTGCGATGTGGACCATCATTGTCGTTTCCTTCCTCGGAATGAATTCTGTTGTATTCGCGCTGGGCCCGCTGGATTCCCACTGCCGAAGTCTCCAACGAACTGGAGTAACCGAATGCTTCACCGCCATCCATTTTCTCCTTGCTATACATAACTATACCATTGTTTTGTATAGCTCTATACAAAAGTAAGAAAATATTTGTAAAGGTCTTGTCAAATAGAGCGATGTTGTATGCTAACAACTATGGATAAGTCAGCGGAGAGTATCGATATCAGCGCCGGTACCGTCGAGCTACTCACACGCCTGCGAGAACACGGACCGATGACGCGCAGTGAGATTGGTGCGACAACCGGATGGGCACGCCCGACTGTGAACAAGCGCATCGACGAGCTCACCGCCATCAGCATCGCGCAACCGCTTGCCATCGCCAGCGCAACAGGAGGCCGACCGGCACAAGGCTTTGCATTCAACCCTTCCTGCGCGTACATCCTTGCTATAGATATCGCGACCACAGTCACTACGATTGCGCTATGTGATCTTTCCGGGCAGCCGGCCGTCGCGCAGACCATCAACGTCGGCGCAGAGAACGAGCCTGAAGATGCCTTACATACGATTTGCGCAACCGCCGACGTCTTGCTTCTTCAGGGACTCAGTGCTTCATCAACTACAGAAGCCTCCAGCACCGGTGCAATACGGTTGTTTGCGGTATCCATTGCCGTGACCACTCGAGTCGAGACAGTCACCGGCAATATCATTCAGGCTCCGGTCATGCAACACTGGGAGAATCACCACATCCGCGAATACTTTGCCGACCGATACCACGTCCCGGCCTTTATCGAGAATGACGCCAATGCTCGAGCCCTCTGCAAAGCTTATGAATTAGCCGGTGACGAATCGCACATGGTGTCTCATTTGTTGTATGTGCATGCCGGTATGGGACTCGGTGCCGGCATCATTTCCTCTGGTTCCATCATGCATGGAGCGTTTGGCGCCGCGGGCGACATCGGCCACATTCATGTCTTCGGCAATATTGGCGAGCGCAATCTGTGCCGTTGCGGCAACACCGGATGCGTGGAGGCCACCGCAGGCGGATGGGCCATATTGCAAACCTTGCAAACGCAAGGCAAAGCTGCACATACCTTGGATGACGTGGTTGAATTAGCCTCCCATGGCGACATTGAGACCGTGCAACTTATCCGTCAGGCTGGTCGGCTTATCGGTGACGTGATTTCCGCATGCGTCAACATGCTGAATCCTTCGTGCATTGTGGTCGGAGGCGAGCTTTCGCATTGCGGCGAACTGCTGATGAATGGCATCCGCGAGCGCGTATGGGCGCGCGCACAACCGCTCGCGACCAAATCATTGCGTATTGAATCCTGCTCAGATGAGGCTCAGGCCGGCATTGTTGGCTTGGCTTATGCCGCCATCGACCAGGGGCTGACTTCGCTGGATATGCTGCAGGACTTCGCCAATCAGCAGAATCGATAGCCTCCCCTTACCTCAGCAAACGTACGCTGAGCCGCAGTCAGCGTACGTTTCGTGAGGTAAGTAAGGGTAAGTGAGATAAGTGAGGTAGGGGCTAGCCTAGCTGTTCGGAGAGCTCGAGCCATTCAGCTTCGAGGTCGTCATTCTCCGTGTTGATAGCGGTCAGCTGCTCGTTGAGCTTGTTGAGGCCTTCGTAGTCGGACGGGTCGTGAGCGGCCATCTGCGCTTCAAGGTCGGCCTTCTGCTCTTCAAGCTTGGCGAGCTTGCGCTCGATGGCATTTACGCGCTTGGATGCCTCGTGGAAGGCCTTGCCGGTGAGCTTCGGGGTGGAATCCTCGTCGGAGTTCTGAGATTGCGTTTCGACGCGCAAACCCCCTCCGGCGCTTTGCGCCACCTCCCCCTTCGAGGGGGAGGCAGAAGATTTACGCTTCGCCGAGCTGCTACCAGTACCAGCGAAGCCGGGCGTGTCAGCCGGCAACCCCTTGCCGTTCTTAATAGCCTCAACCATATCGAGGTAATCCTGCACGCCACCGGGCAGATGGCGTACCTTGCCGCCGAGCAAGGCGAACTGCTGATCAGTGACGCGTTCGAGCAGATAACGGTCGTGGGAGACCACAATCAGCGTACCCGGCCAGGTATCAAGCAGATCTTCCATCACGGCGAGCATATCGGTGTCCAAATCGTTGCCGGGCTCGTCCATGATGAGCACGTTCGGCTCGTCGAGCAGAATCAGCAACAGCTGCATGCGGCGCTTTTGGCCGCCGGAGAGGTCGCGAATCGGCGTCATCAGCTGGGCGGATTCGAAGCCGAGACGCTCCATCAGCTGCCCCGGCGTCACTTCCTTGCCGTCCACAATGTAGCTCGGCTTATAGCGGGAAAGCACTTCCTTGATCTTGTACTTGCCGAGCTTCTCCAGCTCATCGAGGCGCTGCGAAAGCACCGCGAACTTTACCGTCTTGCCAATGTTCACATGGCCTGCAGTCGGGGTGAGCGTGCCGTCAATCAACTTGAGCAGCGTGGACTTACCGGCGCCATTCGCACCGACGATGCCAAAACGGTCGCCCGGGCCAATCAGCCACGTCACATCATCCAAAATTTCACGGCCGGAAACCGTCACCTTGCGGGCAGCCGAGGTGGCACTGGCTGCAGCAGTGTCAGCATCCGCCTCGCCGATGGTTTCGCCTCCGGTGTTCATGCGACGAACCTCACGATCATCGGCGAGCTGCGGATTACTACCCTCGGCCTCGGCCTTTTTACGAGCTTCTTCCGCGGCCTCGACTGCTTCGGACACGCCGGCATCCACCAGGCGAGGGTCGGTCATGTCGGTGACCGCTACCTCAACGGAACTGTGCAGCTGCGGCTCGGCGTACATGGCGTTGACCACATCCACGCGGGAGGCGGACGCGGAGAGCGCCGCCACATCCGGGTCGATATCGGCCATGCCTTGCGGTTTTTCGAAGATCTGCGTCACGTCGACCAGATCGACCACCTGCTTGCCGAGACGGGAGGTGGCCATCTGCTTCAGCTCAAGCGTATTACGCATCGGCGGCACGTCGGCAATCAATTCGCGCGCGGCCTTCACATGGAACTTCTGCTTGGTAGAACGGGCGCGAGCGCCGCGGGAAAGCCATGCGAGCTCCTTGCGGGCCAGATTGCGGCGCTTGGTTTCGCGCACGTCGGCCTGGCGGTCACGTTCCACGCGCTGCAGCATGTATGCGGAATAGCCACCCTCGAATGGTTCAATCACGCCATCGTGAACTTCCCACATCGATTCGCAGACTTCATCCAGGAACCAACGATCGTGGGTGACGAGCAGCAAAGCACCCTGGCCTTTGGACCAGCGGTTCTTCAAATGTTCGGCAAGCCAGTGGATAGTGACCACGTCGAGGTGGTTGGTGGGCTCGTCGAGTGCGAGAATATCCCAGTCCTTGAGCAGCAAACGAGCCAGATCGGCGCGGCGGCGCTGACCACCGGACAGGGAGCCGACCTTGGCGTCCAAGCTCATGCCGCCGAGCAGCGCCTCAACGATTTCACGGGAAGTGTTATCGGATGCCCATTCGTAATCCGCACGACCCTCCAGTGCGGCTTCGCGAATGGTGGCGTTATCGTCAAGCGGATCGCGCTGGTCGAGCATGCCGAACGTCAAACCGCCACGCTTGGTCACGCGGCCGGAATCCGGCTCCTGCGTGCCGCGAAACAGATGCAGCAGCGTGGATTTACCGTCGCCATTGCGGCCAACGATACCGATGCGGTCGCCTTCGAAAACACCTTGCGTCACATCGGTGAAGATGGTTTTGGTGGCGAAAGCGAGCGAAACGTGTTCAAGTCCAATATCGTAAGTCGGCATGATTCACCAATGTAGCGTCATGCTTGCCCAGCGATGGACCTCTTACTAAGCCAGCGTTTGCGCGTATGAGTTGCAGCGTGCCGCGAATCCAGAAAATACCTGCTCGGCGAGCGGCTGTAGCAGCGGATCATACTGAGCGAATTGTTCGCGCAGTTCAGATTTCGAACCGCCCGCGTCCTTCAAATCCTTGACCATGCTGGGCTCTTCCAACCATTCGTCCAGCAGCGAACCGCAGACTTCAAGATGGAATTGCAAGCCTAACGCCGAGCCGAGCCGGAATGCCTGCACTTTAGTACCTGCCGAGCGGGCGAGCAGCTCGCCGCCTTCGGGCAGGCCCACCACATCGTTATGCCAATGCAGCACGTTCAACTGCTTATCCCACATGGAGAAGTAGTCATGCTTTTCCACACGCTTGATTGGCGCAAATCCAATCTCAGGCGCATCCCCCTTGCGCAGCTGCGCACCGAGCGCAGTGGCAATAATCTGATGCCCCAAGCACACGCCAAGTACCGGCTTGCCGGATGCCACGGCCGCCTTGGCCAGCTTGGCCTCGGTTTTGAGCCCAGGATACTTGTCGTAATCAAGCGCTCCCATTGGGCCGCCCATAATCACCACGCCTGCGAGTTCGCTGAAGTCGGGGAGGTCGGGCTTCTTCTTTTTGGTGATGTTCATCGTCACCGTCTGGATGCCGAGATCCTCAAGGTTCGAGAGAATGCGCCCAGGGCGCTCCCATGAAACATGTTGCAAAATGAGCACTTGTGGTGTGACCATGCTCCCCATTGTGGCACGAGCATTCCCCGTTTGCGTTAATTCGACGGCATGGCGCGCATGGATTGCGCCTTTTTCTCATGCCGCAGCAGCCATCCAATTCCGTCCACATGCAAGCGCAAGGCATCTTCCATGTCTGGCTTGTTTCCTACGCTTGGAAGCTATGGGAAACAGCCAAGAACCGCATGATTTCAACATTTCCGTTATGCCTTCAAGCCTTACGCCCGTGCGCGTGGCCAAGGCTGCCGAGGGTTTGAACCTGTACGACACCGCTTCGCATCAGGTCAGCCATTTCGTGCCGCTTAAGCCTGGCCGCGTGGGCATTTACGTGTGTGGCGCCACCGTGCAGTCCTCCCCGCACATTGGTCATATTCGCGCCGCAGTGGCATTCGACGTGATTCGCCGCTGGTTCCTGAAGCTTGGCTATCAGGTGACGTTCGTGCGCAATGTGACTGATATCGACGACAAGATTCTTGATAAGGCCGCTGCCGCTGGTCAGCGCTGGTGGGCTCGCGCCTACTACTACGAGCGTGAATTCACTGAGGCATACAACACGCTGGGTGTGCTGCCTCCTACCGTTGAGCCGCGCGCAACCGGCCACATGTCGGACATGATCGATTTGATTCAGCGCATCATCGACAATGGCCACGGCTATGTAGTGTTGGATGATGAGGGTAAGCCCACCGGCAATGTGTACTTCGATGTGGCTTCTTGGCCGCATTATGGTGAGCTGACCCACCAGAAGCAGACCGCCGAGGTGGATGAAGCCGCAGCCGTGGCCGATCGTATGGGCCCGTCTGTGGACGCCACCGGCGCTGACAAATACAACCCGGTTGATCCGGCCGATGCCTCCCCTGACAAGCATGATCCGCGTGACTTTGCCCTGTGGAAGGCTCCGAAAGACACTGATCCTGAAGATGCCCGCTGGTCCACGCCGTTCGGTGTTGGCCGCCCGGGCTGGCATATCGAATGCTCCGCTATGTCTCACCGTTATCTGGGTGATGGTTTCGATATTCACGGTGGTGGCCTGGATCTGCGCTTCCCACATCACGAGAACGAGATGGCCCAGACTCGTGCGGCTGGCTATCCGTCCGCGGCTCGCTGGATGCATTCGGCTTGGGTGACCGCCAAGGGCGAGAAGATGTCGAAGTCGCTGGGCACCGGCCTGTCCGTGCCTTCCGTGCTGGCTGAGCATTCCGCTTGGGTGGTGCGTTACGCTCTCGGTTCCGTGCAGTACCGTTCGATGCTCGAGTGGTCCGATCAGGCGCTGGTTGAAGCTCAGGCCGCATACGACCGTGTTTCGAACTTCATTGAGCGAGCCGGCGTGGTGCTCGGAGAGCAGCCGACCCGCGACGAGGTCGTGGCGGTATCCGCCGATGAGCTTCCGGCTGACTTTGTGGCTGCGCTGAACGACGACATCAATGTTTCCGGTGCCACCGCCGCCATCTTCACCGCTATTCGCTCCGGTAATACGCTGCTGTCCAAGCTGGCCGATCGTGTGGATTCCGAAGACGCCAAGGCTGAAGTGCGTGAGACTCTGGTTTCCGTGCGTGCCATGCTCGACACGTTGGGTCTCGATCCGCTGGCCGAACCGTGGCTCTCCGATGGCGCTGCCGGTGGTGCTGGTGCTGGTACAGGCGAATCTCCTGAGCACACGGCACTTGAGGCTTTGATTTCCGAGCAGCTTCAAGCTCGTCAGGAAGCCCGCAAGGCTCGTGACTTCGCCAAGGCTGATGCCATTCGCGATGCATTGGGTGCTGCTGGCATCGCCATCGAAGATGGCCCGCAAGGCTCTACGTGGAGTCTGAAGTAATACATTGATAACAGGCTTCTCTTCCTCAGTCCGCCTTCGGCATCCGGCTCCCTCTGATGAGGGAGCTGTCGAACGCCAGTGAGACTGAGGGAGAGAAGCAACCAAAATATTGAGCCATGCAGTATGCGCATGGCTCACTTGTTAGTCAGTAATCAGTCGAATACAAAGTCCACATCAACGATGTGCAGACGCTTAGTAAGCGCTTTCTCCAGCGAACGCTTGCATTCCACCAGATTCGCCACGTCAATGGTCTCGCCGGTGCCGGCCAAATACACATCGACTGTGTAGTTCATACCGGTTTTGAAAATCAGCGTCTGCTCGTATTCGGTATTGGCCGGCAGATGCTGTTGCGCGGTTGTTTCCACGAACGCATTGGTTTCGTCATCGTCATGAATGCCGCCAACCAGCTCGATGAACGCATCCTTGAGCACACTGAATGGTTCTTTGATGGTCAATGCGACCAGTACCACGGTGATGAAGAAGTCGCCGGTGTAATGCAGGAAGTCCAACGGACCATTCGTAGGCAGCACCATCAGGAACACTGCCACTGCACCAATGCCGAACGACATCGCGCCGTCGACCAATGTGCTTTTGCATTCGGCGGTGAGCATGGTGCTCGCGTTGCGAATAGAGCGGTTTTCGCGGCGGTAATACATGAACAATCCGAAGCAAACCAGCACGGTCAGCACTTCGTAGATCACTACAGGCCCGGTGACGATGCGTTCGCCGTCGCCTAGCACGAAGTAGTCGTAGGCTACTTGGCAGACGTCAATCAGCGAATACACCAGCAAGGACATGGTGAAGATGGCTTTGCAAATCGCGTAGATCGGCTCGAGCGCGAACATGCCATTGGGGAACCGTTCGGTGGTGCGCACGGTTCGGGTGGAGAGATACACCGCCACAAGACCCGATAGCACGGATATGGCGGTGAAGGAGAAATCGAGGAACATGGCTTTCAGGCCGGTCATAAAGAACACGGCCATACCAGCAGCGACCTGAATGATGTTGACAACAATGCCAACGATCAGGGCTTTGCGTTCGATAGTTTTCGTTTGGGGCATCGGTGGTCCTTCCGTATTGCACGGCATGTCTGCGTTGGCCCGCTACTTCACTGGCCGATCTGAGAGCTTGGGATGCTCGTTTCAGTCGGCTCGATTCGCGAGGGCGCACGGCAGTCTGCGTATAGGGCGGTGTCCAAGGATTTTCAAAACTGCATAAGCATTCCAAAAAACACTGGATTTTTGCCATTCCATAGTACCGGACACCCCTCGATCGGCATGGGACCAGTTGTGCCGTGAGCGGACGAGCCTTTCCACATCAATGTGTTTTTACGCGAAAAGCACGCGGCATGATTGCGGCACGGCCTAATTTCCCGCGTGGCGGCTAGACTGTTGCCCATTATGGCAGCTTTTTCTTCTTTAACTGACAGGCTCTCGAATGCGTTCAAGCATTTGAAGAGCAAGGGTAAACTTTCCGAAGCGGACATCGACGGCACTATTCGCGAAATCCGCCGTGCACTGCTCGACGCCGATGTGGCGCTCGACGTGGTTCGTTCCTTCACCGGCAAGGTGCGCGAACGTGCGCTGGGCACTGAGGTTTCCGAGGCACTGAACCCTGCACAGCAGGTGGTGAAGATCGTCAACGAAGAGCTCACTGATGTGCTCGGCCAGGGCGTGGACCGCCCGTTGAACTTCGCCAAGAATCCGCCGACGATTATCATGCTCGCCGGTCTTCAGGGTGCTGGTAAGACCACGCTGGCCGGCAAGCTCGGCTACTGGCTGAAGGATTCCGGCCATACGCCGCTGCTGGTGGCCGCTGATTTGCAGCGTCCGAACGCTGTGACCCAGCTGCAGGTGGTTGGCGAGCGTGCCGGTGTACCGGTATATGCGCCTGAGAAGGGCGTGCAGTCCGATGGTGGCGAGGCCGTTGCCGCTCCGGGCCAGGTGTCTGGCGACCCGGTGAAGGTGGCACGCGATTCCATCGCCTTCGCTAAGCAGAAGCTGTACGACACGGTGATCATCGATACCGCTGGTCGTTTGGGCGTTGACGAAGAGCTGATGAAGCAGGCTCGCGATATTCGCGATGCCGTGCAGCCCAATGAGATCTTGTTTGTCATCGATGCGATGATCGGCCAGGATGCCGTCAAGACCGCCAAGGCTTTCGATGAGGGCGTGGACTTCACCGGCGTGGTGCTTTCCAAGCTCGATGGCGATGCTCGCGGTGGTGCGGCCCTGTCTGTGGCGTCCGTGACCGGCAAGCCGATTCTGTTCGCCTCCACCGGCGAAGGTCTGAAGGATTTCGAGGTCTTCCACCCGGATCGTATGGCTTCCCGCATCCTCGACATGGGCGATATCATGACCCTGATCGAGCAGGCGCAGAAGCAGTTCGATGAGGAGGAGGCTCGCAAGGCCGCTGAGAAGATCTCCGAAGGTTCCTTTGGCTTGGATGATTTCCTCGCTCAGCTGCAGCAGGTGCGCAAGCTTGGTTCGATGAAGTCCTTGCTCGGCATGATTCCGGGCATGGCTCAGCATCGCAAGGAGCTGGAGCAGTTCGATGAGAGGGAAATCGACCGCACTGAGGCAATTATCCGCTCGATGACTCCTGCTGAACGTCGCGATCCTTCGATTATCAATGGTTCTCGCCGTGCCCGCATCGCCTATGGTTCTGGCGTTACGGTTTCCCAGGTCAATGCTCTACTGCAACGTTTCGAACAGGCTGCGAAGATGATGAAGCGTATGGCCAACCGTTCTGGCATGGGCGGCGGCATTCCCGGCTTCGGCGGCCCGGCTATGGGCGGCGGTAAGAAGAAGGGCAAGGGCAAGAACAAGAAGAAGGGCGGCAAGTCCGGCAACCCGATGAAGCGTGAGGCCGAGGAGAAGGCATTGCGCGATAAGCTGGCCGGCAAGTCCTCTGGTTCTGGCTCTACCGGCGGCTCCGCTTTCGCTAAGAAGCCGCAGAACCCAGCTCTGCCTGCAGGTCTTGAGCAGATGATGAACAATGCTGAGGGTGACGGTATGGAACTGCCGCCGAATCTTGGCGGCGGCATCGGTGGCCTGTTCGGCCGCTGATTTTCAGCTGACTTCCGGCTCCCCTCCACAGAGGGGAGCCTCTTTTGTACTTCAGTAGTTCAGTACTTAGTTTGCTGCGTAAGGAGTTTTGTTTATGACTACGTTGTTCGCTGTGATAGTCATTCTTTCATGGCTCTGGCTGGGATTGTCCGCGCTTCCAGCTGGCCTTGAAGCGCGCATGCCCATGCCATATATGATTGCGCTCACCCCATTCCTGTGGATTCCGCTGGTTATTACGGCCGGTGTGGCAGCTTGGCAGCATGAATGGGGCGGCATGTGTCTGCTTCTGGCCTCCGCTGTGATGACCAGCTCGCAGCGCATCAGCTACTGGGGCACAGGCCTAACCTCCGGCACGAAACGTGAAACACCTCGTGAAACAGACTTGGCCGACCGTGGAACCACCTGTGAAACATTGCCAAATCAGTTTGCGGTCATGACGTTGAATTGCCGATACGGGCGCGCAAATGCCGAGAGCATTGTGGCCGCGGTGCGCGAACGCCATATTGCAGTGTTGGCTTTGCAGGAGGTCTCCGACGAGCTCGTTGCGCGTTTGGATGCCGCAGGCATCGCGGATCTGCTCCCCTACCGCCAGTCTGGCGAGCCGCAAGACACGGATAACGGCGGCTACAATGTGCTGTTTTCTCGTTACGAACCGGCTGCCGCAGTGCCAAACGTGGTGGAGATTCCTGCAGCCGATGTGCCGGCAATGACCTTGAAGCTCACCGATGAGGCCGCATCCACTGATACTCCGCAGCACAGCCGCACCATCACCTTCTGTTCAGCACATCCGAAATCCCCAATGCGCGGCTGCGCGGATTGGTCGGCTGGCATTCTCGGCCTTGGTGCCGTGGCGAAAGCCTCTGCCATTGGCGATCACAATATTGCCGTGGTGATGGGCGATCTCAATTCCAGCACCGATCATCCCAGCTTCCGCGCGCTACTGAAATCCGGTTTCAAAGACGCGAGCCTCACGCAAGCGGCCGGCCCGAATCTGACGTTCCCGCGCTGGGTCAAGTGGCCGCGCATCGAATTGGATCACATTCTCTTTACTCCCGGCCTGAAGCCGTCCGGCGTGCGTTCCTTTGAAGTCAAAGACACCGATCATCTTGCACTCACCGCAACGCTCACTCTGCGCTGATTCATGCGTTGCAACTATCGCCAGTACAGGCGTGTTTCACGTCCGGGGCTCGGCGCTATAATGGGCCAGTTATTCACGCGCGCGTGGCGCCCTCTACACCCCGCACCGTGAGGACACGTGGGTTCCGGCGAGCCGTGCCCCACACAGCATACCGAGAAACCACAAACCTAGTATTTACAAGGAGAGCCATTTTGGCAACCAAGATTCGTCTGAAGCGAATGGGCAAGAAGTTCTACGCCTTCTACCGCGTGGTGGTCGTTGATTCCCGCAAGAAGCGCGACGGCAAGGTCATCGAGGAGATCGGTACCTACAACCCGAACACCCAGCCCTCCACCATCGAGATTAAGTCTGAGCGTGCTCAGTACTGGCTCGGCGTCGGCGCTCAGCCGTCTGAGCCGGTCTTCAAGCTGCTGAACATCACTGGTGACTGGCAGAAGTTCAAGGGCCTCGAAGGTGCTGAAGGCACCCTGAAGACCGTTGAGGCTGGCCCGGACGCCGCTGCTCGCGTTGAGGCTGTGGAGAACGAAGCTCAGAAGCTGAAGGCTGCTAAGTCCGAAGCTGAAGCCAAGGCCAAGGCCGAGGCTGAAGCCGCTGCCGCCGCTGAGGAGGCCCCGGCTGAGGACGCCGCTGCTGAAGAAGCTCCGGCTGAAGCCTGATTCGAGAAAGGCTCGCAATGCTTGCACAGGCTGTGGAACACCTCATCAAGAACATCGTTGATTTTCCGGACGATGTTTCTGTCAAGTCTCATGAGAATGCGCGCGGCGAACTGCTTCGTGTGCGCGTGAACCCAGAGGACATTGGTCGCGTAATCGGTCGTTCTGGCCGCACCGCCAATGCGATTCGCACGGTGATTCAGGCTCTGTCTGATCACAAGGTGCGCGTCGATATCATGGACGTTCGTCGATAAGGAACAATTCACAGCATGGCACAGCAAGACATGCACGACGACCCTCAGCAGCTCGAGTTGCTGAGGGTCGCTCGTATTGGTAAGGCACAAGGCTTGAAGGGCGAAGTTACCGTTCGCCTGTATACCGATGATCCGGAATGGCGATTTGAGCCGGGTTCCGTGCTCTACGATCAGAGCGGTGAAACCGAGTACATTGTTGAGAACTCCCGCACGTTCAAGGACCGCTGGATCATCAAGTTCGAAGGTGCCGACGATCGTACCGCCGCCGAAGCATTGAACGGCATCGAACTCTACGGTGAGGCCGATGACCCGGATGAAATGCTGGAAGCGGACGAATGGTATCCGAAGGATCTTATTGGTCTTGAGGCTCGACTGTCTGAAGACAACGGATTGGGTCTGCCGGCCGGCCAGGTAGTCGGCAAAGTAGTCGATGTGGTCGACTCCCCCGCCCAGTCGTTGCTCAAGATCCGTTTGACTGAGCCAGTGATTACCGGCCAGAATTCCAAGGGTGAGGATGTGGTCGAGAAGACCGCACTAATCCCGTTCGTAGAGCAGCTGGTACCCGACATCGACCTAGATGAGCAGTACCTCACGCTCGACCCGCCCGGTGGTCTGATTCCGGGACTGTGACAAACAGTGAACAACGGAAGACCTCTTGGTGTACGTGCACCAAGAGGTCTTCCGTTTGCTATCCAAATACAACTAGCCGAGTATCGCAGAAATTAATCCTCGACGCCCAGCCAGTTATTCGATTATTCGCAATAGCGCTTCGAGTACTTCGTGGCAATGCCAATCAGTCCTGCAGCCAAAGCCATTATGGCGACAACTGCAATCACCATGACAGAGCTGCCGGTGGCACTCATTTGATTAATCCCGCCAGACTGTCCAACTCGGTCAAGCTGTCCAGATGATTGGTCGGACTGCCCAGGTTGAGTAGCCGTTTTGCGTTCCAAACCGCTAAGAGCATCGGATAGTTCCGTTACCGCGGTGTCGACACGTTGCTGGGTAGCATCTTTATCCTTGAACACAGCGCGGGCGGACACCAGCGCCTTGTTCAGAGCCGAGACAGACTCATCCGTGTATTGGCTGAGATCCAGTACTCCGCTGTCCACGACCTTGATCAAGGCCTCGAGACCAGTCTTGTCGACCTTACCGAGCTCCGAAGTAGGCTGCTTAACCTGCAGATGTTGTACAGCCGTCTGAATAGACACAACTGCGGCATCAACATCAGACTGAGCAGCATTCGGATCATCAGCCAGTTTCTTGCCTGCATCAACAGCACTCTGCAGTGCAGACCAGGATTCATCGGTGAACTTGGTTGAATCAAGTTTGCCGATAAGATCAATCACAGCTTCCAAAGCCTTGACGGAGGCCTTCTTGACAAGAGCCGTTTGGCTTCCAGTCAATGCCTGAAGAGCGTTGTCCACTGCAACCTGATCCGCTGAATCATCCTTTACGATTGCCTCAGCATCGGCAAGCGCCTGAGCGAACACCTTCCACGTAGCAGGCGTATAGTCCGATTGCTTCAACTTCTCCGCTTCGGCAAGCGCCGTCTTCAGATCAGATTTATCGCTCTTGGACTGCCCTGTGATTGACACGATGACCGCATCAGATGTTCCCGTGCCATCCTTTGCCACGGCTTTAACCACGACATAACCATTGGCTTGGGCTTTGAGCAATCCATCAGCATTAATTACAGCTTTGGAGCTCTTCTTGCCATCGGTATCAAGAACATGCCACTGCACATCTTCGGTTCCATGAATTACATTGAAGTCCAACGTTCCATGATCTGCAGTAACAGCGGCAACATTGTTATCAGCGGCAATCGTCAATCGCTTGCTCGTGTCCGCAGACACATAGTTCGCGTAACGTGCCTTTGATTGATTGCCAAGGCGTATCGTGACAGAGCCGGAATATGTGCCGGTAAGACCCCACTCCGATTTATGGTATTCCAAATCCGATGCCGGATAACCCCACCAATCGTCGATTCCGAAATGCACACTGCCATCGGCATTAACGCTTGGCTTGATAGCACCTGTGCCAGTGCCTTCGACGCTTACTATGCCGCTGTTGCCAGAGAATCCAGCTTCAGCGTAATAGATATTGTTCTTGCTGCCGCGGAAATCATTGGTTCCTCGATTTCCTTGATCGCTGTTGCCAAAGTCGAAGAAGTCTTTGTCGTCAAGCTTCCAGGGCGTGGCATCAGCATTGAATGAACCGTCAGCAGCTGTGGAGGGTGGACGAACACCATACTGGCGTTTGTATGTCACAGTCCTATCTGCCGTACCATCATTTACGCCATACTGATAGTCAGGATAGTACGTGAAGTAACCGTTCCTGTTCCAGCTGACTTTGTCCATGTTCGGGGCGGAATCATAGGCAACGCCCAACTCGTAGGTCCATAGCGTGCCATTGGCAGTAATGGTGTAGTCAGTAACGATTTTGCCTTGGCCATCAATCGTCAAATTGAAGGTTACAGCATGACCGCTATCATAGGTGCCGGCAATAATGACTTTCACCGTCCCGTTTCGTGTAGTCTCCGTTTGGAGGCTGCTCAATGTCCAGCCGGAAACACCACGGTAGTCGACATTCAGGTATGGTCCTCCGACAAGCAATGTGTTGCCATCATAATTGCCTGCAGTAATTAGACCGGTGGCCTTCGAGAAAGCAATATCAAAATTACTTCCTACGACTTTCACTTCGTTGTCATGCTCCTCTATCCGAGGCGCATTGCCATATGATGCCGGGAACGCATAAGACTTAGTTCCGATAGTGACGATATGCGTGATCACGTTACGGGTGATGCCTGAAGTGGTCTTTTCAAACTCCAACTGAACTTGATCGCCATACTGCCAGCCACCTTTTGGTGCCGGAATGCTGATGTCGCCCTTGGTCTTTGGGGACAGTGCTATTCCACTAATTTTAGTTCGCTTCACACGTGTTTCACCTTGGTTGGAAACAGTGGCGTACACGGCAAAATCGTTATCGCCAAAATCAACAGTCTCATATCGGTTCTCGTAATTCAGCTTGAGTGCAGCTGTATTATCATTCGGCAAATCAATAGCATTTGCTCCCTGATACTGCACTGGCGAATACACATTCTTGGTAGCGTAGCCTTCTGGTTTCTCTCGTCCCCAGATGTCCAACTGACCCCACGTGCCGACACCACCGTTGGTCTGGTTCAAACCTTCATTGTAGTAATCGACAAGATTCCAAATAGCACCACCCATAAAGTTATCGGCACTGTAGACCTGGCTCCAATCCGCCAAAATGGTCTGGTAGTAATGCTCACGATAGCCAGGGTTATATTGCAATTTGTTAATGGAACCGCTGATGAATCCATGCGCGTATTCATCCCAAATCACCGGCTTACCAGTGCTTTCCGCAAAGCGAATGCCATCACCGCCGTTATGGTAGTGATAACTGAGCACGTCAACATTCGTATGATCTGCCACTCGGCCACCCCAAGAGAAAATGGTTGGTCTCGTGGGATCTTCAGTCTTGACGTATTCCGCTTCTTCTGCCATGTTCTGGCCCCAATTGGATTCATTGGCCAATGACCACATGACAATGCTGGCATGACTACGGTCCTTCTCCACCATTTCATTGGCGGTGTGAACTATGTACTCACGGTACCGTTCCTGATATGCAGCGCCCGCAGCGAATTCGCCTACGAAAGTAATGGAATTCTCTTGCTCCACATAAATGCCAAGTTCATCGCACAGCTCCAACAACTGATCATTGATCGGGAAATGCGAGGCACGGATAAAGTTACCGTTGAGTTCCTTGACCTTTTCCAGCAACCGTTTTTGCGTTTGCCAGTCCTTGCCAAGCTCATCCATAGATTCCACACCATAATATGCTTGGAAATTAAAGCCACGCATCTTGGTCGGCACACCATTAACCAAGAATTTGTTGCCTTTGACCTGCACTTCGCGGAAACCAATCTTCTGGTTGAAGGTTTCTACGGTCTTGCCATCCACTTGAACCTTAGTAGTCAGCTGATAGAGATTCGGATGTTCGGCATCCCATTTCAGCGGATTCTCAATATGATTCGAAATGGACTGATCCTTTAGGCTGTCTTTGAGGCTTATCGTGTCATTCTTCAAGGGCACGGTCTTGCCATCAGCATCCTTAAGGGAGAATTTCACCGTAGCGTTCGTCTTCCCGCTAGCGAGCACACCACTGGTCGTGAGTTTCAGCGTCGCATCCTTATACTCATCATCTAAATCAGTATCCACTTGGACTCGATTCACATATGATGCGGGCGTGGCATACATGGAGATATCGCCAACAAGTCCACGAGTATGGCGGAATTCAAAGAAACCGTATGCGCCACTGTATGAGGTGTCGCCTTCGTTGTCGAAAGTATTACCTTCCGCAATGGTCGAAATAGTAATCCAGTTGGTTTCTCCAGGCTTTACATAATCGGTGATATCCGCATCATAGGAATTGTATGCGCCACGGTGATCGCGAACAAAGTGCCCATTCACCCATACGCGTGAGTAATTGAACGCTTTGTCTATGCGAAGGAACACTTTTTTGCCCTTGTAATCCGCGGGTACATCAATCTGCCTCTTGTATGGTGTCTCAATATTGTTGCCCGGCCACCACGGCACATGACCATTGCCCCATGCAGTATCATGCTTGTTGGGATCATCCGGGTAATACACCGGGAACCCTTGGGAGTCAAGATCACCTGGCACCTGCGCATCTTTCCATGCGCTAGTGTCCGTAGAATCGCGCCAGAAAGCGTTCTGAGGCGTCAACGTCGCTTTCCAAGTTCCGTTCAACGATAGTACCGGAGTTTTCACACCGGCAACCTGCTCCGGAATCTTGTTGACTACAACGCGATCATATTTTGCCGAATTGCCCTTCATGGTGAGTTCGTTCACACCATCAGTGCTTTTCGCTCCAAAAATCTGCCATTCGTTCAATCCGCGAATAGCACCCGAAGCGGCGCCGAGCACACGTATGCGCATATAGCGAATATGACTTTCAGCTAAAGGAACGCTATCCGTAGCACCAGTGGAAGTCCCCTCGTAATACGTGCGGTAGGCTACATCATTATCGGATACCTCAATTTTGTATAAATACCCACCATTGGCTTGCGGCCATGTCAATGAGATGCCATCGAAATCAAATGGAGCTCCCATGTCCACTTTGATCCACTGGTTATCCTGGTTCTGTTCAACCGGCACCCAACCCGTAGTAGCGTCATCATCGGCTACTTTATCCGCTGCCTGGCCATTCTGGGCACTGGAAGCAGAGAATGTAAGCTTCATATCCGCAGGAAGATTGGTAGTAGAGAATAGCAGCGTATACGCATGTGAGGCTTGATCTCCGACCTTGGCATACGCCTTGATGCTCAGGAATCCATCCACTTTAAACTCGGTACCATCGTAAAGCTTGCCTTGTGTCTTTGGGTCGGAACCGTCGGTGGTGTAATAGATTTTCGCATCGCTCCAGGCAGAACGCAGGCCAATCTTCGTACCTTGCTTGACTCTGCCGGGCGCTACAGACGAATACACTTTTTGCACTGCATACTCGAATTCAGCAATGTTGGAAGACTCTCGCCCATCCTGCACCGCTATAGCGCGTATCTTGACATCACGGTCAATAGTAATGCCATCGCGATATTCGGCAGATTTTTCCGTAGGCTGCGAACCATCCGTAGTGTAATGAATCGCGGCATCTGAATCAGGAGACGCAAGCCGCACCTGTGAACCAGGGCGCAGCTCTGTTCCAGAGGCTACATCAGCCTGAATATCTCGCAGCTTGTCAGTGTTATAAGCTCCAATCTCTGTAATCGCGAACCACGTAGCCGCATCAGTGATTGCAACCTTGAAGGCCTTCACCTTCACCGGTTTGTCGCCTAATGAAGCAATAGCAGTCAAATTCTGCTTCTCATCATCACTTACGGACTGTTCCTCTAAATCTGTCCAATTCTGCCCATCTGACGAATAACTAATTGTGTATTTGTTAATAGGTAACTTGGACTCTTTATTTTTGATGGTGATGGTATTGAGCTCAACTACTTCGTTGAGCGTAATAGTCAGCGCAAACTTTTGACCAGCAGAAGCTTGGGCAATGGTAGTGCTATCACCGTCTACCGCATGGTCAGCCGAATGGTTGTTCGAGGAATCCTGATACTGCGGCTGATCCATGCTGACAGATTGCTTATATGCGTAATTGATGTATCCAGCGAAATCTCCATTGGAAGCCATTGCTAATACACGTTTTTTCGCCGCATCAGTTGTTGCTGCCGTGCCGACATGTGATGTAGTGGCATCCACTTGTTCCGGATTCCACTCGTTGGCATACGCCGGCAATGAAAATGATGTAAGCAGCGCCGCTACTGACACCATTCCGGCAACCCAACGCCGTTGTTGGTTGTTCATAGAGAATAAATCCTTTCGTATGTGTATACAAAAGCACATCTGCTCATACTCGTTGCAGAGGCTTAATCAGAACCCTTACTGTTGCCGTCACAGTCACCGCCGCGTTTTTGGCGCAACCGTACGGCTTCCATATCACCCCCTCTCTTCCCTCTTTTTCAAAATCAGCCTTCCCCCATTGCAATGTTGCCGACAGCCTGTGTGCCGCTGACAACGTATGTATCGTCAAAAAAGGGCACGCCACCGCTGCAATGACGTGCCCCGAATAATCAGTCCGAAGGGAAATCTTCTTCGGCAATCATGCGCATCCAAATATTCAGATGCCAGTCCTGATCGTTGGCCAGCGGATCGGCCTGATGCATAGCGCGACCATCCACATTGGAGGGGAATACATAAGCGCAGGTGGCGGAACCGTCTGTACCATAATTCGCCATATTCGCCTCGAAAATGGCTTTGGCCAGTACGTCGGTTTCCTTGGTGCGATGTGATTGCGGCAACCTGGCCAGTACTTCCGCCGTCAGCGTGGACCAGTAATGCGGGAACACATCACCGAATTGGCGGTTGATGCCGAACCAGTAGCCATCCCAATGCCTGATGGCCACACCATAAAGGCGAGAATCTGGCTGTGGACCGCTGAACGAGAGCAGCCATTGCAGGCGCTCCAACGCTCCATCCAGATATTTTGCGCGGTCAGTGATGCGGTGAGCCTCCAACAGCAAACTCACCAATGGAGCGGTAATGGACTGCTCATAGGAGACTTCATGGTAAGGCAGATCACTACCAAGCTTGAGGAAGTAGTCGGCACTGGCCACCACGCGGGCTCGTAGCCTCTTGGCATCTTCCAATCGACCGGCAACTTCCAGCACATGAGCCAATGTGGCACTGCTCTCTGCAAATTCGATGCTGAGGAAGTGCTCGCCCCCGATTTCAGCCGCGCGGTCGAAGATTTTCAGCGCCATATCGATGTCATGCTCATCATGGGTGGCGTAGTAATGCTCGGTATAGAAGCTCACTATCCACGGGCAGTCATAAAGACGGCCGCCGAATTCGGATTCCGGCAGACCTGAGCCACGGCGGATCGCTCCGGTTTCATCGATGAGCGCAGCTTCCGCGAAATCACGCCAACGATCGGCAGCTTGCTGTGCTGGCCCGCGTAAGGGTTCCTCCAAAAAGCCGAGGTTCAGCGAGCGCTGCAGCAACACTGGCATAGCAATGCGTTCGGAGCCGTCCGACCAATCGTTCCAGCTGGCATCAATGAAATGCACTCCACTGCGCACATCGGTGGCAACTATCGCGCCAGCAAGCACGCCTTCACGTTCATGAGCTACCTGATGCTTCAGAATGTAACGCGCACGATCATTGACCGTGTCTTTGAGCGACTTGTGGAACAGCACTTCCGTGTGAGCGCGTGCATCACCATCCACTAATGCCAGCTGATAGGTCCCAGCATGGTCCGCAGTAAGCACATCGCCGGTATCGGTACGTTGAACTGTGAGCCCGCCGCCAATGGCCTTGACCTCACGCTCGGTGGTCACGATGATGCTTTGTCCAACGGTGGCACTCATCGATGAGAATGTAGCCGGAGCGTCGGTGGCACTCAGGAATGACTGCTCGTCCGCATACCATCCCAGTTCCCAAGACAGTACATAGGATTCGCCGGGTTCAAGAACAATGCTGGGCTGCCCGCCAAAGGAATCCGGATTGATGGCTTGATCGGTGACTTGCAGCACGATATGTCCGCGAACATCCGAATAGGTGACTTGGTTACGCGATTGGATGGAGTACGCGTTAATTGCGCCTTCGCGCACAATCAATCCGAGGCGATTGCCTTGCCCGTTCATTGGCTTGGCCAGCACCCAGCTCCAGTCGCCTCCTGCGAATATGTGCGTGTTCACACATTCACGGAGAGATTTTGAGGCGCCCGGATAGCGATCGTTGAATGGAGCTTGAACGCCGAGGCCAGTGATGGTAACCGTCTGATTGGTAACATTGCGCCACTCATATCGTTCGGTTAACCGTTCTCCGCCAGTGCGAGTCACATCTAGAGCTAATCCGGTACCGGTAATGGCGAAAATCTGATGTTCTTCTCCACCGGAAACTTCATACTGGTGTGGTTTATTCCATTGGGCGCCGCCCAGGGATGTGATAGCGTATCCGCTCCCCCAATATTGATCTGAAGTGTGCCATGAGACGCTGTCGTCAAGAAGGTAGTGACGTTCAGGATTGTCATCATTGATGAACGCCACTGGGGCTCCTGTTTGTTGATCGAGCAGGGCACGTCCGTTACCGAATTTCAGTGCGGAACCAGCATATTCGGTCAAATTGGAGGTAGCCTGAGCTTCTCGCTTTGAACGCTCGATGGCAGCTTGCTGTGCTGCAGTAAGTGTTACAGACATAACAGGCACTTCCCTTTCAGCCCTTAACGGAGCCTGCAACCAGTCCGGATACAATCCACTTCTGGCAGAAGCAGAAGAAGATGAATACCGGGACCAAGGCAAGAACCGTGATGGTCATAAACAGCGGCCAGTTGGTGGAGAATTGCTGCACGGCGTTGTAGACCTGTAGCACCACAGTCTGGTTTTCCGTGGAGCTCAGGAACACACTCGGCAGGAGGAAGTCATTCCACGTACCCATCACCTGGAATACGACCACCGTGGTCAAAATCGGAGTAATGAGCGGCAGCACAATCCGGTAATAAATACGCCACGGGCCAGCCCCATCGATTTTCGCGGCTTCAAACAACTCCTGCGGCAGCGACTTCATGTATCCGACAATGAGGAAGTAGCAGAACACACTGGAGCCCATGTACAGCACAATCAAGCCGAGTAGTGAATCCACGAGTCCGAAGTCGGATTCCATGCGGTACAGCGGCAGCATGGTTGCCTGCGCAGGAATAGCGAAAGTGACCATCAGCACACCGCCGACGATGGCAGTAAACTTCGATTTTTTATAAATCACACCGAAAGCAGCCATAGAACCGATGAGTACCTGCAGAGCCACGGCAACCACCGTGACAATCAGCGTATTGATGAATGCGCGAACAATCGTGCCGTCCGCAAATGCTTCTTTGTAATTGTCGAATGTCCATCGCGCAGGTAATCCAAGCGGATTCTTAATCATATCGATTGAGGTTTTGAACGAGCTAATCAGCACGTAGTACAACGGCACTGCACAAATCAAGGCCAGCGCCAGAACCACAATGGTACGGATGATTTTCTTAACGAGTTCACGCTGAGACGGTGTCATTGGAACCTCTTTTCCACGGCGTTAGCGATGCCGGTCTGCGCGGCGATGACAATAATGCAGGCGAGAGTGAAAAGCACAGAGAGTGCAGAACCCAAGCCATACTGGCTTTGGCCGATGCCCTTAAGGATGATGGCTTGAGACAAGGTGTTCGTGGAGTATCCAGGACCACCGCCAGTCAAGGTGTATGGCAGATCGTAAATCTTCAGGCCACCGGTCATCAGCAGGAACATGGAGACTACGATGCCGGGAATAAGCTGCGGCAGCGTGATGTGGAAGAACTGCTGACGGCTATTGGCACCATCCACGCGAGCTTGCTCATACAAATCAGCTGGAATGGTTTGTAAATAGGCGAGATACAGTGTGGCATGCCAGCCCACTTGCATCCATACGGCTACGAAAATCACACAGAAGCGGGCCCAATTGTCGTCGGCCAGCCAAGGCACATTGGGGATGCCGAATACGGCAAGCACCTTGTTCATTACGCCAGAGCCGAGCGGGGAGAAAATGTACTGCCAAATCAGACCGATGATGGCCTGCGCGGGAACACCCAGAAAGAAGAACAGGGAGCGGGCGAAACTGCGGCCCCACATAGCTTTGTTCAGTGTTACCGCCAGCGGGATGGCGAAGCATGTGACCAGAAGCGTGGTTGCGAAGGCGTATAGCAGGGTGAATCCAAGAGCGGAGAGCAGCGATGGGTCTTTAAAAATCGCCACATAGTTGCTTACGCCAACAAAGTTGAATGTTGTGGAGTAGCCGTCATAATCGGTGAGTGAATAGAAGAACGACTGCACCAGCGGAATAAGCGTCAGGATGGAGAAAACAATGATGATTGGCAGAAGGAACCACAGCGACGAAAGGTTCTCTGCCCAAAGGGATGATGATGCATGCTTGTGTTTCGTGGTTGCAGAAGCATGCCCTATGGTTGCAGCGGTCATGGGGAATCCTTTGAAAGCGAGTCGAATGAATTGAGAAGGCCGTGCCTATCGCCGAATGGGCGATCGGCACGGCCCCGCGGAGGAGAGAGGAAATACAAGAAGAGAATGAGATCTATGAATAATCAGTGATGTATTACTTCAACGTCGCCCACTTTGCGTCCAGAGCCTCGGCTGCATCCTTGGCGGAAATCTGCCCCTGAACCAGCTTCTGCTGTTGAGCGATGTCTTCGGTGGACATCACAGTCGGGGACTTCGGCCAGTTGACCCAGTAGAACTTGTTCGTCTTGAAGTAGTTGTCGACAACATCCTTCAGGGCGTCCGGAGTCTCAGCAGTGTACTTGCTGGAGAGGGAAAGCGTGCCAGCGGCGGTAGTAAAGGCCTTCAAGCCCTCCTCACTGTTGAGGTAAGCGAGGAATTTCTTAGCGGCTGCCTTCTCCTGATCGGAAGCCTTGGCAGCAATGGCGAAGCCTTGATCAGGGCCACCATTAATCCACTGGCCGTCTTCCTTGCTGTAGGCCGGGAAGGGAGCGACACCAAAATCGATGCCGGACTTCTCAAGATCAGGCAGATCCCACGGACCGGAACGCATCACACCAAGGTTGCCGCTGACGAATTCCTGCTTGACCTGGTCAGCGGAAAGACCAACGGACTTCTGCGGAATCACGCCAGCTTTGGCTGCATCCTCCCACTTTTGGAAGACCGGAGTCCAATCCTTGGCGAACGTGGACTTGCCACTCCAGATATCTTCATCTAGGTCGCCGCTCTTGCCCTGCTCGCCGTAGTAGCTGGCCAGCAGACCGGTGAAGGAACCTGCAATCTGGGTATTGAAATCTTCCAGGAATGCGGTGCTGCCGGAATCGTTGATCTTCTTACCCATTTCGATGAATTCGTCCCACGTCTTCGGGAATTCATCGTATCCAGCCTTCTTCAAAATGTCCTTGTTGTAGAAGAAGGCACCAACCCAAGCGGAAACAGGCATGCCGTAGGTCTTGCCGTCCTGCTGGAACAGAGCGAAGTTGGTGTCATCGATGCCGTCAAGGAAATCCTCACCAGTCAGATCCATCGCGGCACCGGACTTCATGACATCAGTACGATTATCCATCGTCAGATTGAAGATGGTCGGCGGCTTGCCACCGGCAAGGCGGGTCTGCAGTGTGGAGACGTACTGGGCGGGGTCTTGACCATATTGGATATCAAGTTTGATATCCGGATTCTTCTTCTCAAAGCCCTTGACAACATCGCCAATCTGAGAATCCTTGAAGTATGAGTAGAACGTAATCTTGGTTTTGCCGGAACCGCCTGCGGTACCGGAACCACATGCTGCCATCGGTACCACCATAGCTGCAGCAGCCGCCAGCGCCACTGCTGTTTTCAGGGCAACCTTCTTTGTGAAACCCTTCATAACCTTTTCCTTTCAATTGGTTATACGCTTCAACATTGATGCGTATAAATAAAGATATCACTGTATTCCACAGCGGCAAGCTCGGCGTGTTGAAGCGCATAAACTCAAAGAAGCATGCCCATTTTGGTTTAATGGAACCAACAAAAAAGCGACGCCAAAGCGCCGCTTCATATAGGGGAGGAATCAAACCATCATCTACGAACGCACCGTAATTCGCGGGGCGATGAATCGAGAACCGGTTACCACATGACCATTGATTTGATCGAATAGCATAGCCACCGCCTGCCGAGATACCAGCTCAGGCACCGGATCAATGTTATCCACCGGTACGCGCAGCGCATCCTCAAAACCATCCACATATACTGCGACCAAATAGAAATCACTGCCGGGCCGAATACCCAATTCAACGCACAACTCAAGCAACGATTCCAGCGCATGAGGAGTACGCACCGCCACGCCACCGTGGCATTTCGCAATATCAAGCAGCATATCCTTCATCGCCCATATGCCACGCCATCCTCGCTCAGGAGGCGTGAACAGTTCATAATCCACACCCAGAACCTGAGCGACCACACGCGCTTCACTGCCGAACAGTTTCGAGAAGGCGAAGCGATCGGAGCTTCTACCCCAATCACCAATCACCGCAATTTTTCGAGCGCCTTCTTCCACCAGACGATTGACCGCCAGCTGGGCCACGCGCCGATAATCCACATCAATGCACGGCAGCCCATAGGAATTCTCCGTGGTGCCAATCAGTACCACCGGTATCTTCAAATCAGCGATGCCCTCCAGACGGCTGTCATGCCATTCGATATCAAATACGAGCACGCCATCAACCAAGCCCTGACGAGCCATGCGCCGAAGCCCTTCGATGCCCTCATCGGCCGGTACCAGCATCACGCTGGAACCGCGCTTACGCGCCTCTTCCATAATCACCACAAGGAATGGTCGAAGTTCGGCAAGATCGGTGTTCTCGTCCATGCGCACCAGCACGCCGATGACTCCAACCTTGCCACCCGCAAGAGAACGAGCGTTGATGTTGGGCACATAGCCCAATTCATCCATTGCTTTACGCACGCGCTTTTTGGTCGCTTCGGAAATAGGGCGGCTACCGCTCATCACATACGAGACCGTGGCTTGAGAAACCCCTGCCTTCTTGGCACATCTTTCGCGGTAACCATGTTCACCTCATTGTTTGCATGTCGACATGTATTGAACAACTCAATAACCAGTGTATTGAAGCGTATAAACAAATAGCTTGAGCAACACGCTTCGTATTCGAACAACATCAGCGCAGAAAACGTACGGCCGAGCCCCAATCAGCGTTGCCCATTCCCGAAGAAAGCCCATTTCTCATGGAAAAAGGCACACCGATTACTCTCGGTGTGCCTTTTCATGAAACGCAGAATCAGCCGAGCTTGGCGAGCTCTTCGGGGCTGAGCTCGAGCTGATCGGCCTTCAGGGAGTCGAGGATGGTTTCGGGGCGGTGGGCACCTGGAATCACAAACATATGATTGCCCTTGGCGAGCTCCCAAGCCAGCACCACCTGCTGGTAGCTCACACCGTGGGCGGCGGCCACTTCGCGGAACGAATCGAACTTGGACTCGTCATACGGATGGCGGTAGCCACCGAGCGGGCTCCAGCACACGAATGCAAGGCCAAGCTTGGCGCAGTAGTCGAGCGTGTCCTGAGTTTCCAGATGGACCGGGGAATACTGGTTCTGCACGGCCACCAGCTTGTCTCCCAGAATGGAACGGGCAATGTCAATCTGCTCGATGGAGGCATTGGAAACACCGGCCACGCGAGCCACGCCCTCATCCACCAGCTGCTTCAACGCTTCAATGGATTCGTTGTACGGCACTTCCGGATCATGGCGGTGCAGGTACAGCAAATCGATGGTGTCCACGCCGAGCGCCATAGCAGACTGCTTGCCGTATTCAATCAGATGCTCCGGCTTGCCATCACGCGGCCATAGCGGCTCTCCATTCTCACCCCACACGCGGCGCAGACCAATCTTGGTGGCCACAGTGACTTCATTGCGCGGGCCCTTCCACGTAGCCAAAGCCTCACGCACCAGCTTTTCGCCGGTTTGCTCCTCTTGGCCGGGCGTGTAGTAAGCCCAAGCGGTATCAATGTGGCGGCATCCGGCATCCAATGAAGCATGCAGGGTTTCCAAACCGACTTCATGACCACGATTGTTTTCAATAGTCAACGGCATTTCGCCGTGACCGATGGCCGTAGTGGAAAACGGACCAAGATTGCGGAACAGTGCCATAGTGGCTCCTTTGCTATATAGGTGCAATGAAGTGCAAAACACTCTACTGGCCACTATAGGCCTTGAATATGAAACTGCCTTGCCATCCCAATGTCATATTGGGATGGCAAGGCAGTTTCATGCGAGGCAGTGCATCGCTCGTACTAGCGAATCATCGCTACTTACGATGCTTACCTCGGGCCGAGGCCACGGTGACCGCCACGGCAGCGACACTTTCGCGCTTGCGGCGAATGGCAACCACCATCAGTCCGCCACCAAGCAGCATCAGGGCAAGTGCTGCAATGGTTGCCGTGTTGGAGCCGGTGTCAGACAGCGGCGGCGTGTACGTGTTCTCGAATGCCGGAGCCTTGTGGTTAAGGCCGAGCAAACCGGAGGAACACGGGGCCGTTTAACTCAGTTAACAAGCGCCCCCGTTTCCTTTATCGCAGTACGAAATTCCTCCATTATGCGAACAGGTTGGGCGTTGTGATGAACTTGACAAAAATTACGTAGTCAGCTACGACACGCAGGCAAACGCACTGTTTGCATATATTTGAAAACTCACTCATAAGAGTGCATTGAACGCATTAACGGCCGCCGAAGGAACCACCACCGGCTCCACCGCCGCCACCGTCGAAACCACCGCCGGAGAAGCCGCCTGAGCCGGAACCGCTGGCATCCACAGGCGCAGCCGCGTGAATCGTGGAACTGATTTCACTGAAGCCGGAGCTCAACTGCGAACCCAAATCGGTAATGCCGCCATAATTACTGGCAATACCTGAGGCGAAGCCGCTTGAATCAAGCCCGCTTGAAACATTCGAGGCACCAAACAGCGAAATGGAGCGATAATCCCAGTACATCAACGAATCAGAGGCATTGCTGTCCAACCACTCAGGATCTTTGACCTGCGGATAGGCTTTGGCAAGTTCATTCAATGCCTGCCGGGAAATGCCCATTGCGGTGGCATAAATCAGATACTCATCCCAGAGCGCCAAATCGAGTGCGCCTCGATCGGTGAAATCACTGAAATCGGTGAGGTACCGGTAGAAGCCAGCCACTTCTTCGCCATATTTTGCGCCGTTCTTGGTGAACATTTCCTTGGGAGCAATCAGGAAGGCAAAGGAGCCCAGCAGCATGCCGGGTGCACCCATAATCAGTGAAAGCGCAAGATTGCCGAGTCCCATGTAAATAACCGCGGCAGTCACGCCATAAAGTACTGTGCCGAGACCGAAGAAAGCGGTCATACCTCCAATAGGCCGTACAATCCTATGCTTGCCCAATTCCTCATTGCAGGCATCGGTGAAACGTTCCAATGCTTTATAGCCGCCTCGCCACCCTTGGCAGCTCTTCTGCATCTGATTCAAATCAAACGTATCCGCGCCACGATCTTTGCCAACGAACTCCAGAATGCGCAGTAGCGCATGCTCCGGCTTAGTCAACGGTTTTGGTTTCCGTTGACTGCGGCGAACCGGATGCAGCACGATGGTGCTGGTACTGTTCATTTCCTTCTCAGTGACCGAGCGTACGCCGCCGCTACTGCCACCTGTCTCCAATGCCTGCAACGCCACATGCGGGGTGAGCGTCATGGATCCGGGAATACTCGCCTCGTCAGTGCCGTACAATCTGGCCGGGCCGGGATACAGTGCAATAACTCCCTTGGATACCAGCGACAGCATCATGGCGGCAAGCCGGCGATGTTCCACGTTGTCTGATTTCGCAATGCCGAGAATATCAGCGATTTTCGCCACAGTGGCCGGTTTGAGGCTCGGTACCTCACGCCGATAGGCCACACGCTTGCTGTGTAGCGGACCATGCGCACGCCATCTGCCAAATATCGCCGTACCAAGCGATATCGCACATAGCAGCAGTTCCAAGCCGAGCACAATAGCCCAGGTTCGCACAGTTTTGCGCTGCTTGGCTTGAGCTTTGGCCAACTTTTCGGATTCAAGCTTTTTCAGCGATTGCAATCCCGGATAGTCGCGCGTGCGAATCCACTCCCCCGCCGGCTGGTACTTGGCGCCGACCATTCCATTCGATGTATCGTGCACCACTGAGGAGTCAAAGGCCGCCAGCAGGTTCAAATAGCGCCCGGCAGCCACATTGGTTGCTTGGAAATGCAACGTACCATCAGCATCGCGGGAGGTAGAGGACGAGCCGGCATAATGCAGCCATGCCCAAGAATTCTTTGCGGTAATACCTTTCGGGAAATGCACGGTGCCGGTCACACGCCCTATCGGCGTCGTATTGCTTTCGGCAATCGGCTCCCATTGGAACCATGCGATATCCGGGTGAAGGCGAGCGGCACCGACGAGCGTCATTGTCACATCGAATTTCATGCTGCGCGCATGCTTGGTGGCAGGAATATTCCAACCGATTTCCACAGTGCGTTGGCGCTTCAGCGCATTGCCTTGAATGAAATCATCGTATTGCGTTTCATCGGAATAGATGGGCATACCGTTGATGCCAGGCTTGTATTCCTTGGGGTTCGCACCTAGCAGGTCTGATATCTGCGCATACCAGTGGCCGGCATACTTATTGTTCCATTCGGCATCACTCGCCACGTCGCTCGGTAGCACGGTTGTGGTGCGCGTGTAGGTTTCGCCAGTGGTCACGTTTTTGACGGAAATGTCGGTGATATCCGCCAAATCAGACTGGTTCAACGTGTACTGCTGGTACAGCTGCTTCCACGGCTTGCCTTTACTTCGCCTTCCCAGTTTCATATCGATGTGCTGGGTGACGGTGATATCCCCGTTGGTTTGCACAGTTACGTCGTAATCAACGCTGCGATACTGCAAATCCGAACGGCTTCCGGTGAACCAGAAGCCAATGAATATCACGGCAAACACCACAGCGGTGAATATCACCGACGAAATAATGGCGCGTGGAATCCTGCAGTTCATACGCCTTAGCGACCTCCGAAGCTACCACCGCCAGACCCACCGGAGGAGCCGCCGAAACCACCACCGGACGAGAAGCTACCGCTGGAGCTGAAGCCGCTATCGCTTGATGAACTAGGTGCTGCGGCATCGATGGTGGAGGTGATGTCCGCGAATCCAGAGGAGAGCTGCGAGCCAAGATCACTGAAGCTCAAGCTCGGCGTATATGAGGAGCCTCCGAACATCGAGTTAGCGCCGAATTGGCCGGCGAGACCACCGCCGACACTCTGCGTGCTGACCCGTGCGCCATAACCATCGTCATCCCAGCTGTGCGAACGGTAGGACCAGTAGAGTGTGGAGTCGGAAGCGTTGTCGTCGAGCCAACGCGGGTCGGTGACTTGCGGATATGCCTTGGCCAGCTCCGCGGCCACCCGCTCACTGATGCCAAATGCGGCGGCGTATACCATGTACCAATCCCACATGGCAAGGTCGGCGGCACCGCGGTCGGTGAAGTTGGAAAAGTCCTGCATGTAATGCTTCAGCCCCAAGCACTTGCCGGCGATTTCCTGGCCCTGTGCAGTGAGTTCCTTTGCCGCACCGCCAAAAGTACAGAACATGCCGATGAAGAACATCGGCATCCCGATAATGATACCGACTACAGCGTAACCAAGAATCGCATTGGCCATCATGGCAGCGAAACCGATGATTCCAGCGAATATGCCGGCTACAATCGCCTGCCAGCCACGCGAACGCGAAGCATTCAAGCGCGCGTATTCGATATCGCAAGCGCCGGTGAACTTGTCGAGTTCCAGATAACCGTCTTCCCAATCCTTGCAGGCTTGCTTCATCTGGCCGAAGTCGAATACCGGGGAGCCAACGCGCTTGGAAATCACAATCAAGAGATTCAACAGTGCGTTTTCGGATTCGCTTAAGCCCAACTGCTCGGCGTTCGGCACACCATCGATAGCAGCCGGCAAAATCACAATGGTGCTGGTGGTGCGAGCAGCAAAACGTCTTCCGGCATCAGCATCGATCATGTGACTTAAGCTCACTGGTGTGGCCTTGCTCATATCGATGCCGCGATACATGTCAGAGGGACCAGGATAGATGGCGATGGCCTTCTTAACGGAAAGCGAGAGCATTGTTGCCGTGAGCTCACGATTCATTGGCCGCGAACGCTTCGGCGGTTCCACCACTTCGATAAGTCGGGCGGCCGAAGCCGGGCTGATGCCGGGCTGGTCGCGCCAGTACTCAATAGGCCCACGATACTTTGAGTTCCTATTGCTCCTGACCACAACCACAATGCCCCACGCGCAGAAGATGAGGCCGAGCACCGTCGTTGCAATCCAAATACCCAAGCGTACACGAGCCAGCGTGCGCTGACTATCACGCCACTGCTGCTCCTGCTGGTATTCGCTCTGCTTCAGCGCATCCAAATGATCGCCGGATTGATGGCGAGCAATGCCGGTTTCGTTCGGGGTTGCCTTAAATGCGGCAACAACGTCCAGATAGTCGCCGGAATGCACATTGTAGGCCTTGAATTTGAGGCTGCCGTCCTGAGCTCGGCGGGTTTCCGACGTGCGCTCGGTATGCAACCAGCCCCACGAGGTGTCTGAGGTGATGCCGTCCGGGAAGTGCACGGTGCCGCTCACGGTGCCGATGGGTACTGGATTGGACTTGCCGAACGGTTCCCACTGCAGACTTGCAATGTCATCCCACTGGGTGGCCACATCGTGCAGGGTGAAAGAAACATCGAATTTCATCGAATCCGCAGACTCGGTGGCGGGAATATTCCAACCGATCTCCACGGTTTTCTGGGTTGTATCAGCACTTCCGGGCGTGGTAACGGCGAGCGCATCCTCACCGGGAGTGTAGGGGTGGGCGTCGCTTTCGCCGGCAGTCACGTCCGCGATATACCAGTGATCGGCGTAATCGGAATTCCATGCGTCATCGCTTGGCACTTCGTCCGGCAGTTTCAGTTCGGTTTGCTGCTGATACGTGGTGCCGTCGGTGACGTTGCGCACGTAAATGTCGCTGATGTCCGTGAGATTGTCGGAACGCAGCGTGTATTGCTGGTAGAGCTGCTTCCACGGCTTAGTGTCGCCATTATCATCTTTGCGTTTCAGCAGCTTCATGTCAATATGCTGCGTGACTTTGAGGTCACCCTCAGTGGTAAAGGTGGCGTCATAGTCAAGCGTGCGATAACTCAGATCGGCACCGCTTCCAGCGACTGCAGCAGTAAATGCGAACAATATGAACATGCCGCTGACCATCAGCGTGATAATCACGCTGAAGATAGCGGCTCGAATCAATCGCTTCTTCATCAGAACTTCACTTGCGGTGCCTGGCGTGCGGTTTCATCAACCTGGAAGTACTGAGCCTGCTCAAAGTGGAACAGTCCAGCGATGATATTGGTTGGCACCGTCTCAATAGCAGTGTTGAGCTTCAGCACCACATCGTTGTAGAACTGACGGGCGTACGCGATCTTATTCTCCAGGTCCTTAAGCTGGCCCTGCAAATCCATGAAGTTCTGATTGGCTTGCAGTTGCGGGTAAGCCTCCGCAGTCGCCTGCAGATTGACCAGTGCGCGCGACAACTGATTTTCTGCAGCGGTACGTTGCGCTATCGTCGCATTCGGATCATTCGCAGCAGCCACAGCACCAGCGCGAGCCTGAGTCACCTGCGTAAATACTTGGGATTCATGCGAAGCATAACCTTTGACCGTCTCCACCAAATTCGGAATCAAATCAGCGCGCTGTTTCAACTGCACATCAATTTGCGCCCAACCGTTCTTCACACGGTTCTTCAGCGTAACCAATCCGTTGTAGGCGCTAATGCCCCAACCGATCACGCCCACGATAATAACGACAATAACAATGCCGATGATTGCACCAGCGCTCATAACTGCCCCCTTGCTGGCCTTGATAGGCCTTGCCGAGTAGTCTTTCCCCTTCTCGGCTACCGGATAGTACCGGATTACTGTTCACGCCTATTCTTTCACGAGTCGGCATAAAAAGCGAGGAGGCACTGACAATCACTTTGAAATCGTGCAAGTCCAGCAAGCATTCAGGAACGTTTCAGTCAAGTGCAACGTAGTTTGTCTGTTGCGCTCAGCCTTGCATAAGCGCGCAATCATCATGGGCCCCGATAGTTAGGGGCAGAAGTTCCGTGCGAGGCGAGCTGCTTAGCGGGGAACTTGCGAAACAACCATAGTTCTGCGGCGCTGGATTGTTCGGTGCCGCGCTCACCCAAGGACCTGTTATGTTTGTGTTGAACAACGCCTGGAAAACCGTGATACGGAACAAAGGCCGCAATATTTTAATTGTGCTCATCGTGGCGATCATTGCCGCGGCAGCCACCATCGGACTCGCCATTCGCAACGCGGCCAGCACCGCGCGTGAAACCGGATTGGCGAATACTTCCGTAACCGCCACTATCAGTGTGGACCGCAGCAAGCTGATGGAGCAGGCGCGCGAATCGCAGTCCAGCTCATCCTCGGATTCGTCTGATTCCTCTAGTTCCGGGGATTCCACGCCCGATTTTGATTCGATGCGCAGCGCTCTGGAAGGCAGCAGCCTGACTCTGGCTGACTATCAGAAGTATGAGAAGGCCTCCAGCGTTTCGGTGAGTTCATATTATTCCGAAAGCACCGGCGTCTCTGGCACGGATTCGTTCCAGCCAGTGGAGACCAGCACGGCGAATGCGGCGAATTCCAGCTCCTCTGATTCATCTTCCGATTCCTCCAATTCTGGCGATGGTCAGCAGGGACCGGGCGGTGATGGCAAGGGTCAAGGCGGCGGCCCTGGCAACATGATGACCTCCGGCGACTTCACCCTGACCGGCTTCTCCTCGGACACCGCCATCGCCAACGCTTCCAACGGTTCGTTCACCATGTCCAGCGGCGAAGTGTTCGGCTACGACGAATCCGATAACGGCAAAGTCATCATCTCCAAAACTTTGGCCGACTTCAACAATCTCTCCGTGGGCGACACCATCACCGTGACCAACCCGAGCGACACTTCGCTCACGTATACGCTGACCATCTGCGGCATCTACGAGAACTCCACCTCCAGCAACACCAACGCAATGGGTCCGATGGGTGGCACCTCGCAGGACGCGGACAATGCGATCTATACCTCGGTTTCTACGCTGAAGTCGCTTGGGCTTGATTCCGACACCACCGCTAACGACGATAACGACGACACCACCACCCAGCTCAACTACACCTACGTGCTCGCCAATGCGGATGACTACGAAACCTTCGCCGCCGACGTGAAGGCCGCTGGCTTGGACGACACCTACACCGTACAGTCCGCGGATGTGGAACAGTATGAGTCCAGTCTTGTGCCGCTCGATAATCTCGCGAAGTTCGCACTGACCTTGCTGATTGTGGTGCTCGTTGTGGGGGCCGTGGTGCTTGTGGTTTTGAATCTGTTCAATATCCGCGAGCGCAAGTATGAGGTCGGCGTGCTGACCGCCATCGGTGTGAAGAAAGCCAAGGTCGCGGCACAGTTTGTGATTGAGCTGCTGATTGTGACGATGTGCGGCATCGCACTTGGTGTAGCCGGCGGTGCGGTGGCTTCCGTGCCGGTATCAAACCAACTGCTGGCATCGCAGGTGTCTGCACAGGAATCCGAGGCATCCAGCCAACAGCAGCAGTTCGGCCGCGCGGCGGATATGGGCGGTGGACCGGGCGGCGAGCAGCAATCCAGCTCTAGCTCTTCGGATTCGAGCAGCTCGTCTTCTTCCTCTGACTCCAGCTCTGCGAACTCGTCCTCCGACTCCGCAGGCTCTACTAAGAGCAACAACACTCAGCAAGGCGGCCCGGGCGGCATGCGTCAGGCGGTGAATTATGTCAGCGAAATCAACGCCACCGTGAATCTGGCGGTGGTCGGCCAGCTGATTCTCATCGGTCTTGGATTGACGCTTATCTCCGCACTGGTCGGCATCGTGTTCGTCATGCGCTACGAACCGCTACAGATTCTCGCCGATCGCTCGTAAATCCGAAGGGAAAAATCATGGATATTGCAACTGCAACCACCGCCGAACCGGCAGTCACCGCCAACACTGACACCCCAGCCTTGGAGCTGGAGCACGTCTCTTACTCGTATTCCAAGGGCGGCAAGCGCGTGCTCATCGACAAGAACTACGTATTCCGCACCGGTCGAGTCATTTCGATTACCGGTCCTTCCGGCGCAGGCAAGACCACACTGCTCTCGCTGCTGTCCGGTCTGACCACACCCACCAAGGGTCGTGTGCTGCATAACGGCGAGGATTTGGCGAAAGCCGACCGCTACCGCTTCCGCAGTCACGATATCGGCGTGATCTTCCAGAGCTTCAATCTTTTGCCGGCGCTAACCGTGGCGGAGAACATCATTCTCTCGATGGACGCTTCCGGCAAGACCTTCGATAAGCCCAAGAAAGAGATTGCGGCCGAGCTCATTGAAAAAGTGCGACTGCAGCCGGAGTATCTGAACGAGCGTATTCTGCATCTTTCCGGTGGCGAGCAGCAGCGCGTGGCCATTGCTCGCGCATTGAGCTACGATCCGCAAATCATTCTGGCTGATGAACCTACCGGCAATCTCGACCTTGCCACTCAGGATGACATTATGACGATTTTCAAGGATCTGGCGCACAACGAGGGCAAATGCGTGATTATTGTGACGCATAGCCCCGAAGTCGCCGCCCAATCCGACGAGGTCTTCCAGCTCGCCCCACTCCGCGAGCGGTGAGGACGTACCCCGCGTGCCACGCCAGCGCAATATCACATCTTTTGTGCTGGCGTGGCGTTGGTTTCAGCCACACAACTGTAATAAGGGCCCAATCCGCACTCGTGTGGCACGATTCATGGGGTAAATCGTGTGATTTCTCTATGAGGCTCCGCCCCACTAGCACAATACTGCTCAATTCGCGCTAGCGTGGCACAGACATATCCGCAGCACATTCATGCAGCAATGTACTTCTACCCTACTTTCGACTCTAATGCAGTCCAATCGACTTTCCTCGGCAACGGAGCCATCAATTCAAGTGGCAATGCTTTGAGACGAAATACAAAATCAGCACCTCGCAGCGTCAACGCACGACCGACATGGAATGCGAACTCCGCTCGCGCATCGTCATCCGCAAGACTTGCCGCTGTCGCAGTAAAAATCAGCCATCCACGCCCCACCAGTTTTCCCCTCTTCTCTCGGTCGCGGCGCCATTGCATTTTGTCGGTGCGATGCTGATCTCCGTCATACTCCACCGCGACTTTATATTCCGGCCATGCAAGATCGAGTGTCATCACTACGCCAGAGTCAAACATTATGTTCGGCACAACGTAATTCAATTTCGGTTGAGGAATACCGTGAGCACACAGTGAAATTCTTTTCTCGGATTCCTTCGGCGATGAAGCCCCCGGCATGATAAGCGATAATGCCCGAATGCAGGAAGGACGGCCAGCAAATCCTGTCACTGATTGCGTAAATCGCACCAATTCACAATAAATCTGCTTCATATCACATTGTCTACGGCGACTCATAACGCTGATAATGGAATCACCAAGCACAATCAATGATTGCAACGAAACATGACTTGCCATCTGCGCCCACACATGAAATATATCAAGCGCATACACTCGAGTATTGATTTTCACTGCATGCGATTGCGGTAAGAACTTCCATACATGCGGACACAACGTCGTGCTATTTGTGCGCAGTCGCTTCTCCTTTGTTTCAAATACCGTGTGCAACTGCGAAGTATCCAAATCACAATCTGCGGGAAGCGGCACACCGTACAATATCAACGCAGTGGTCATACCGAACAGTAGATTACGACCAATTCGGTTAGCTTCCTCAATGCATCGATTGAGCGTCTCCCGCCGGCGGTTATCGAGACTATCTCGCATTGAAGATTCATTGACATAGGTACTCATTCTTTCACCGTAGCTACTGGAAATCTACGGGAAAAGCTGAAATGGGGTATGTGGCACTAGCTCCAGTTATCCACACCACATGCAAAAGAACGGTGGATAACTTGCGATAGAGATAAACGCATAAAACAAAAAGTGCCTTTGTACTGCGAAAATTCAACGCAATACAAAGGCACTTGGCTAGTCAGCGGATCATCTCAGTGAGGGAATCCGCGAGAGGACGTCAGTCTTCGAACGGATCAAAGTCACGACGGACGCGGCGGCGCGGACGCTCGGAACGCTCTTCGCGATCGGCGCGGTAGTCATCGTAGTTGTCGTCGGTGGCGTAACGCGGGTTACGGTCAGAGCCACGGCCGCGGCCACGGCCAGAGGAACGACGGTCATCACGATCAAAATCGCGGTCGGAACGACGGCGACGCGGACGATCATCATCGCGATCATCACGATCAAAATCGCGGTCATCGCGGTCAGAACGGCGGCCACGGGAACCACGACGATCGTCATCGCGATCATCGAAGTCGCGGTCATCGGAACGACGGCGACGCGGACGATCATCGTAATCATCCTCAAAGTCATCGGAACGGCGGCGACGCGGACGATCATCATCGCGATCATCACGATCGAAATCGCGGTCATCGCGATCGGCGGAACGACGGCGACGCGGACGATCATCACGATCGCCACGGGAGCCACGGCCACCACGACGATCATCGCGATCGGAACGCTCGGAGCGAGAACCACCGCGGGAACCGGCATTGTTTTCCTGATCCTCAAAGCCCGGAATAGCCAGGGAAATCTTGCCGCGATCGTCAACGCCCTGCACAACGACCTCAACGTTGTCGCCTTCCTTGAGCACGTCTTCCACAGAGTCGATGCGCTCACCGTTGGCGAGGTTACGAATCTGAGAGATGTGCAGCAGGCCATCAGTGCCCGGGGTGAGGTTCACGAAAGCACCGAAGGAGGTGGTCTTCACAACCTTGCCGTTGTAGGTTTCGCCGGCCTGAGGCACATGCGGATTGGCGATGGAGTCGATAATGGCCTTGGCCTTCTCAGCAGCCTCGCCACCCTCGGAGGAGATGAAGACAGTACCGTCATCCTCGATGGCAATCTCAGCACCAGTGTCTTCCTGAATCTGGTTGATCATCTTGCCCTTCGGGCCGATGACTTCGCCAATCTTCTCAACCGGAACGGTGGTGGTGATGATGCGCGGAGCGAACTCGCTCATCTCAGCCGGGCCATCGATGCACTCGTTGATAACCTCGAGGATGGTGGTGCGGGCTTCGTGAGCCTGCTGCAGAGCAGCGGCCAGAATATCAGCCGGAATACCATCGAGCTTGGTATCAAGCTGCAGAGCGGTGATGAACTCAGAGGTGCCAGCCACCTTGAAGTCCATATCGCCGAAAGCATCCTCCGCACCCAGAATATCGGTCAGGGTCTTGTAGATGTGCTTGCCATCAACGTCGCCGGAGACCAGACCCATAGCGATGCCAGCAACCGGAGCCTTCAGCGGCACGCCAGCAGCAAGCAGGGACAGGGTGGAGGCGCACACGGAGCCCATAGAGGTGGAACCGTTGGAGCCAATGGCCTCGGAGACCTGGCGAATGGCATACGGGAACTCTTCGCGGCTCGGCAGCACCGGCACGAGAGCCTTCTCAGCCAGAGCGCCGTGGCCGATTTCGCGGCGCTTCGGGGAACCAACGCGGCCAGTCTCACCGGTGGAATACGGCGGCATCTCATAGTTGTGCATGTAGCGCTTGGACTGCGGACCGGACAGAGCGTCGATCTGCTGCTCCATCTTGAGCATGTTCAGGGTGGTGACACCCAGAATCTGGGTTTCGCCGCGCTGGAACAGTGCGGAGCCGTGCACGCGAGGCACAATGTCCACTTCGGCGGACAGGGTGCGGATGTCGCGCAGGCCACGACCGTCGATGCGGTAGTCCTCGGTCAGGATACGGCGACGCACGATCTGGCGCTGCAGTTCCTTGAAGGCGTTGCCGAGTTCCTTGTCCTTCTCGGCATCGTCCATGTCTTCGAACTCGTTGGCGAGCACTTCGCGAACGTGTTCCTTGATCTCATGAATGCGATCCTGGCGCGGCAGCTTCTCGGCAATGGAGAGAGCCTCGTCCAGATCCTTGTGAGCGATCTCGTCGATGCGAGCGTACAGTTCGTCGGTGTACTCCGGGAAGAGCTGGAATTCCTTGGTTTCCTTGGCAGCCTTCTCCTTGAGCTCGTTCTGAGCCTCGCAAATCACCTTGATGAACGGCTTGGCAGCCTCAAGGCCCTGAGCCACAACGGTCTCATCCGGCTTGGTCTGGCCCTCGTCGTAAATCAAGTGCCAAGCGTTCTTGCCGGCGCCGGCCTCAATCATAGCGATAGCAACATCGCCGTTCTCGATCACGCGGCCAGCGACCACGATCTCGAACACAGCGCGTTCACGCTCGCTCCAACGCGGGAAAGCAACCCACTGGCCATCAATCAGGGCCAGACGCACACCGGAAACCGGGCCGGAGAACGGCAGACCGGAAATCATGGTGGAAGCGGAAGCAGCGTTCAGCGCGATGACGTCGTAAGCATCATCCGGGTTTACTGCGAGCACAGTCTCGACAACCTGCACTTCGTTGCGCAGAGTGTGCGGGAACAGCGGGCGCAGCGGGCGGTCGATGATACGGCAAGCGAGAATAGCCTCAGAGCTCGGGCGGCCTTCACGGCGGAAGAAAGAGCCCGGAATCTTACCGGCTGCATACATCTTCTCTTCCACGTCCACGGTCAGCGGGAAGAAGTCGTAATTCTCCTTCGGGCTGGAGCCAGCGGTGGTGGTGGACAGAATCATCGAATCGTCGTCAAGGTAGGCGGCCACAGCACCATCAGCCTGCTGTGCAAGGCGGCCAGTCTCGAAGCGCAGCGTGCGCTTACCGAACGATCCATTATCAATTACGGCCTCAACGGCCTTGATTTCGGGACCCTCCATAGGGTTCCTCCTTTTTACTTATCTATTTATTCCTACATGCAAATGCGGTTTCATACCGCATGTCCTCTTCAGCGGACGTCACATACCGTGTTTCGGCTGGCCCCTTGGCCGCCGTTTCCTCGTGTCAACCCATTCATTCAGGTTCTCTTGTCGGCCTTACCTACTTGAACTTCCGCGCCCGTTTCAATGCCACATGGCGCTTGTTGTGCGGCCTATCCTCTAACCCTCTTGTTGTTGTTGCCGTTGGCTGGCATATGTAAAACGCCCGAGCACCATCTTAGGCACTCGGGCGGAAGTCTGTAATTATCGACGCAGACCCAGACGCTCGATGAGGGAGCGGTAACGGTTGATGTCGACGCGCTTGAGGTAATCAAGCAGACGACGACGATCACCAATCATGAGCTGCATACCACGACGGGAGTGGTGGTCGTGCTTGTGCTGCTTCAGGTGCTCGGTCAGGTCGGAGATGCGCTTGGACAGAAGAGCAACCTGAACCTCGGGGGAACCGGTGTCACCTTCGTGCGTTGCGTACTCGTTGATAATCTGGGTCTTCTCTTCAGCCGTCAGTGCCACGGCATCCTCCTTAATTGTGTCGTTGCGCGGTGTTCCGTGCGGGCTCGCTCGGAACGCTCTCTATCCGCGGGCGAAATCACGCCAAATGGATACTGTACGGCAAGGTGCGGACCGCAGCACCGTCGCACCTCACACCGCAGTCAGCAATCCGCCGAACAGAATCACAAACAATGCCAACGCTTCAATCGCAAAGTACAGAATAAAACTGGCCCAGCTTTTAGTCAGCACATTAAGCGGCGAAGTTTTCTTAATAATGACAAGCAACCCTACGAACACTACGGCATACACGGCAATGCCAATCGCCGCTGCCAAAATACCTAAGTTCGCAGCATTAAAAACATTCGCCTGATCGCCGTACACCACATATGTGGAATACCAGAAGTTCAGGTTGAGCATGCTCAGGCCCGCAATGAACTGCTCTGCGGCAAGCCCTATGACGAACACGATGAGCCACGGCCAGGAGGGCGATACGACCACGGCCATTGCAAGGCCAACGTAGGCGATCACCACTACTGCCCAGCCCACCAAGGCGATGCCGCGAGGTTCGATACCGCCCAAAGCTGCGACTACAGCATCCGTATTGTTAACCGCAAGCGTACGACCGAACCAATAAGGAGCGATGATAGCCACCAGAGCTGCAACAATAACGGCAATCCAGCGCGCAGGATGCGAACGCCGGCGTTCAATGTCCGCCAGCGATAATTCGGTGACGGGAATCGAAGCTTCGGGGTGCTTGGACACCTCAACCATTTCGACCTTACCGCCCACGATTTCCGTAGCTTCGTTCGGTTCCTTCTGCATGCACCGCCTCGCCCATTATTCGTTGCAGTTTGATTGCGGTGACTATCTTAGCGTGCCGCCAGTCCAGCTGACGACGGCATCGATCAACTCATTCTGAAGATGAAACAGCATTGTTGCTGGAGTCAGCATGATCCGCAGTATTGTTTGCAACGGATTCATCGGCTTGTCTCTTACTCTGCTCCGTATGCAGCAACGCTTCCAGCATATCTACTTGGCGCTCCAGCTCATCGATGCGACGAACTTGCTGAGAAATCAGCAGATCACGTAGATCACTGTTTGGAATATCACCATCTAGGGTACTGGTTGGCAGAATAATCGCGCGACGCTCAGGGGACACATGAAAATCAGTCTCGCCGCTAGAGCCTTGCGCGGATTGCTTACGCCATGTATTGCCTGGAAAAACTGGCGATGAGGATACCCCCCCCCCCAGGGCCATTTTTAGGGTTTGACTCGTCGGATCCTGACTGCAATATCTCATCTTGCTGTTCGCGCCAACGTGCTATACACCGTTCGATACGCTTATAGCCAATCAGCGCAGGGTCAAGCCCAGCTTCCCGGAACATGCGCACAGGCGACGCACCCTGATTGTAATGAATTATGCAGTACCGCTTGAAGTCATCGGTATAGGTTATGCGTTTCGAGGTGGCTCCCGCTACCGACGGTAAAGACTTCAGATACTTTATTTCCTCGGGGCTAAATACCCCGCCACCACTGGCCATTATCATCCCTTACTTGCACTCGGAAGGCTACGAATAAACAGCACGTGCCACAGTTCGGGATAGTAGTCAGTAGGTTACAGACCGTTGTAACCCCGTAAAGAGGCAGTTTTATCCCCGATTTTCCTTGGTAAGGAGCACTGACGCAGTGTGAATAGTACGGAATAGAGCACGATTAAGGAAATCTAGTGCCACGCAACCGCAAAAACAGTCGAAATGCAGTCGCGGGACACTTTGCACCAGTGAAAATAACCAATTTCCGCCAAAAACCGTGCCACACAAATGCAATTCAAGCGATTTTGCACTCGCGTGACACAAACGAGTGCCCCGCAACCGCAAAATCCCCAATTTTGCAGTTGCGGGGCACGAATTAAGGACTTCTTTACAGGTCAATCCGCCTATGTGCTTTATGCTTAGGCCCACTCCTACGAACCGGCTGAGCGGTAATATCAATCCTGACTTGGCCTGCACCAATAAGATTACGGAAGTCGGCTCTCACTTGAAAATCACCTGACGAATGATGAGGCGCATGAGTGGCTTTTCTTTCACGTTCTTCTATTGCTCTGACATGGTTAACGAAGCCATTTACGAGATTATAAGCGCCGTCAACCGATCCCATAAAATCAATGAAATCCTTACCGGCTTGAAGAATCTGTCCAAAGTCGGTGATGATAACAGAGCCATCTCTGATTTCAACTGCAATCGATCCTGATCTTAAAGGGTAACGAGCACGCATCGTCTTTTGAACTGCTGGTAATTGTTGCTCAACGACAGATTCAGCGAAATGTATCGCAGTATTTCTCAAAGGACGGCTCAATGTGGATGAGTTAAGACCAGGAGCAAATATTTCAATACTGACCTGATAGGCGATAACAGCACGAGGATTGTATTTTAGGCGAGGACGATAGTAATACACCGGAGGAATCCCATCGGTAGTGCTCGTCCGGTTATTAAAGCTTAATCTTCTAGATACAGCTCTGGCCATTTTAATTATTCCTCTTTCTTCTCTTTGCAAATAAGCAAAAAGCCGGCCTGATTTCTCAGGTCGGCTTCGGTATTACTCAATTACGAGCAAGTGTCAAGCTCAGGCTTCGAGAGCGTGCTTGGTGGAACGGGACTTGGCGAACACGGTCACGCCAGCGCCAGCAATCAGAGCAGCGACGACGACGAACAGTGCAGTGCCAGCAGCACCAGTGAGCGGCAGCTGAGTGATGGACTTGACGTTCTTCACCTTGATGTCGGAGGTCTCACCAGTAACCAAACCGAGGTTCAGAGCAGCGCCTTCAGACTCAGCATAAGAAACCGTGCCATCCTTGGCGATGGTGACAGTGAACTTAGCCTTGGCAGTGCTCAAGTAGCCAGTTGGAGCCTTAGTCTCTTCAACGGTGTAAGTACCGGCCTTCAGACCAGAGAGGCTGAAGACACCATTAGTACCAGTGAATACGGTAGTAGCAACCATGCCATTCTTATCAATAGACTGGCCAGCTGCGTTGGTCACCGTAAACTCAGCGCCATCAAGAGCCTTACCGTCGGCATCGGTCTTGGTGAAGCTGAAGCCATAGTTCTTCAGAAGGTTCTGGACCTTTTCAGACTCAGCGCGAGTGCCGGGAGTCACAGAAGCCCAGTTGTACACATTGCCATCCTTAGTAGCAACAACGGTTGCAGCGTAGACCATCTTGATCTTGCGGCCGGCAAAGCCCTTTACGTTTGCGACAGTAGCAGTGAAGGAAGCAGACTGGTTGTCATTGCCGGAAACGAACGTCTCAGGAGCAACGGTAGCCTCAACCGGCTTGGTCTCGTCATAGTTGCCGTTCTCATCGGCAATATAGACTTTAACGTTGGCCGGGTAGTAAGTGTACGGAGGAACGGAAGTGTCTTCTTCAGCACCAAGGTTTACATACAGGCCAGAACCCGGGTAATCAGTGAACTTGTAAGCATAGGTATCGTAAGCATTTGCATCAGCCGGGATAGTGGCTTCAACAGTGTAGGTAACCTTTTCTCCAACGTTCACGGTGCCGTCGCCAACGCCCTTGAGATCATCCTTGTCGGAGGTCTTAGTCGGTGCGGTCGTTGCATAGTTGTTGCCCTTGGAGTTGAAAGCACCAACGGCAGTGATGTCACGCTGACCGTCAGGAGTGTTCAACTTAACGTTAGCTGCGTCGCCAGCCAAGGTGGAGGAAACAACAGCGGTCTTGCCGTCAGAATCGGTCACGAAGTACCAACCTTCAGCCAAGTTTTCAAGCTTCAAATCAGCGCCGTCTTCAGTACCTGCCTGTGCGGCAGCGGAAGTCTTACCGGTAACATTCAGCTTGTCCACGAAGGAACGCAGCTGCGCCGGAGTCAAAGTGGCAACGTAGGCAGCATAATTGTTTGCATACTCAGCACCCGGCTGCAAACCAGCAGCCTCAACAGCAGCCTTCAGAGTGTCATTCCAACCCTCATCAGTGGTGACATCCAAGTACGTGGTGCCATCGACCACATCAGCCTTAGTAAACGTGGCGAACTTATATGCGGTATAGGTGTGATCCTTCTGTGCATTATGCACAGTGATGGATGCGGTAGCAGTCGCATCATCAGCCGCATTAGCGGTGGTGGTGCCGAACGCGATGCCACCGAGCAGGGTGGCCATAGCGGCAACGCCCGCGAAAAGCTTCCTCATCTTCATGAGAAATCCTCTCTTCCTTAATTACTTTTTTTGCTGGTGGAGTGCCCCATCAGCAGGTTTGTTCTTGCAATCGCGGAGGCTCGGGTCCATTCCCATGTACCTTCGCGATCCGCAAATCTTTAATTCGTTGAGGGGAATAAGAACTACCCCTCAAGTCACCTGACAAGCTGACTCCTTACCATCGGGAGCCAGCTTGCAGGATTGAGCGTGCAATCAAATCAGCTGACGCTTGCGCCAAATGGTGTAGCTTGCCGCAGCGAGCAGGGCAAGAACGCCCATGCCACCGCCGTAAACCATCCAGTCGCGAGCCGACTTGCCACCGGTGAGCGGCAGCTGAGAGACTGCAATGTATGTGTTGGTGATTTTGCCGTCATTTCCGGCACTGACCGTGAACTCAGCATCGTCGGAGGAGTCATTAGCCGGCACAACAGAAATGTCATAAGTCTTGTCGGACAACTGATAACCCTTTGGCGCAACGGTTTCCTGCAGCGAGTAGTCGCCCCACTTCAGACCGGACACCTTAATGGTGCCAGCACTATCAGTGGCGGCATCATTCTCGCCGTCATCAACCACATGCTTGGTGAAGGCGGTATCGGTCTTGCCGGTGAGAGACCATTCGGAGCCAGACAGCAGTTGATTTTGCTTCGAAGCATTTACCTTCTGCCATTGGATAGCGCCAGGCTTTGCCGTGTTGATCACCGTGCAGGTGAGATCAACACCCTGCGCCAAATTCACTGTGTTGTTCGCGGAGACGCTAACGTTATTACCGTTTGCGTCCACACATGACCACTCGCCTGCGGTATAGCCGCTAAAGTATTGGTAATTCGTGGACGTATCGGCGACTTCACTCAACGTGTAGGTACCAGGAGCCACCAATGTCTTGGCCACGGACTGCTTGGTCACGTTGCCTTCGGTAGTGGTTTCACCGGAAGGATTCGTAGCTTCAACACCGTACGTGCCACTGTTCTTCAGTGCGGAGAGCTTCCAATCAGAAGGCGTTGCGCCAAGCTTGCCGGCATACGTATTATCAACGCCCTTCGTCAGAGTGATGCTCGGCACATTCACCTGAATAACCGGTCGATCATATGCGGAACTCTGCTGCTCGCCAACAGTTTCCTGACCGTTGACATTAGTGACTACCTTGTAGTACACGTTTGCCTGTGTGGTGCCATCAGCATTATCTGCATTGGAATAGAATCCCGGCTTGCCGGAACTCGTGTTGTTGCCTTCGGCATCGGTTCCTTGATCGCCTGTATTCGGATATTGGCCACTATTTTCGATGAAGTATTGATATGCGGCATCGGAAGGCTTCAGCATGATGGACACCGTATAGGTGACGCTTGGGCTAAGCTTGGTGCCTTCATCAAAGTTCAAAGAAAGCTGCTGTGTTTGCTGATTGTAAACCGCGTGCATCTTGGTGGCCGCGGGATCCGTCTTCGATACATCGTTGCCATCGGCATCACGCGCGGAGGCGGACAGAAGATATCCGGTACCGCCGTTCTGATCGGTGGATACCGCGTAGCCGGATAGCGTGTCCTTGATCAGCACATCCTGGTACGTGGAGTCTGTCTTGATTTGTTCGATGATGGTATCGAATGCTTGGGCAAGCTTGTTGGCATCCGTACCGTCGAAGAAGGTACCGGCAGGATTAATGGTTTGCGCAAATTTCTGCATCTTAGTATTTGCTTCAGTTCCGGTGCTTACCGCATATAGTGTGGCACCATTGCGGCGGTTGGCTTCCGCGACGGCGGCGTTAAAGTTATAATTGCCATCGTCATTTGAACCGTTTCCACCGTTGACTCGGTATGTAGGTTCGCCATCCGACACGAACACAATGTATTTCTTCGCACCTGCGCGAGCAGTATTCAAAGAATTCGCATTTCGTAATGCTGCTTCCCAGTTGGTGCCACCACCATTGTCGTAGCTGGCATCCATGCTCTTAAAGGAATCGGAAACCGCTTGGGCGGATGTGGTCCACTGACCACGGCCCAGAGTCATAATGCGTGAGTCAGTATCAAAGTCAATCACCGACATCTGCACTTGCTGGTCAGCAGGCAATGCAGCATTGTCTGCAGTCAACAACTTCTGAGCCAATGTTTTGGCAGCGGATGTAGCGACCGTCCAACGGCTGTCACCGCGCTCCGCGCAACCCCACCATTCAGATTTAAGGCATTCCTGAGTTGACATACTGCCGGAGGAATCCATCACCAGCACCACGTCAGCTGGCTGATGCTTCTCCTCGGTGCTGGCTCGAGAAGCGCCAGTCACATCGAGGCTTAGCCAATAGGTACCATCATTGTTGTATTTGATGTACTTTCGGTGTGCAGGCGCGCCCAAATCCGTGGCACTATCTGCTTCAGCGCTTTCCGGCTGTAAAGTCGATGCCTCGGCAGTTGCCTGAGCTTTCGCCTTCGCCTCAGATGAAGCTTCCTCCGACTGCTGCGCCTGAGCATCCGAGGCACTAGCAGACTGATCAGCCATAGCGGTTGCGCTTACACCGGCGACGCCACCGAGCATCGCCACGGCAGCAATGATGGCCATAATACGCTTGCCACTCTTGCCCGCCGCATCCCCAACTGCGGCGAACCAGTCTCTCATTCTCTTCATAGCCTTGCCTATCTCTACGATTGCGTACGCCAAAACCCGGCTATACGCCTACAAGGCGTTAGGCTATTCAACAGAAAATGCGGATGCGTACACCCTAGTAGAGGGCAATTTTTCCCCGAAAAATCAAGGTTTCTTGGAATATTCAGGCGATTAGACCCATGCGCTCACCCCCGAATTCGGAAGGCTTTTCTTCATGGCATGGCGAGTCGCGCCCGCAATGCGAGCCACGGCAAGAACAACAAAGGCCGAAAGCCCTTACAATGCTTGGACTTTCGGCCTTTTGAAATGGAGCGGATGACGGGAATCGAACCCGCGTAATCAGTTTGGAAGACTGAGGCTCTACCATTGAGCTACATCCGCGTGTAGGGCGTCGCTTTTGGCGACTTGAGATATTATACACAAATCCCGGAAAGCGGCAAGCCCGTTATACAAAACCGGCTCTCCTCTTGTGCGAGGAGAGCCGGCAGCTCAGGGATGAAGGAAAATCACAGGTGGATGAAGCGGGCCTCGTACGGGGCAAGGTCGGCATCAAGAGGTTCCTTGATTACAGCATCGCCTTGCTCATCGGCACCAGCGTTCAAGTGGACATGCTGCTCAAGTTCGGAGAAGTTGAACAGGCCGACCAGCACAGCGTCATCAACCTTGCGGGCCACGGCGAGCACAGCATCGTTGAAGGTATCCCAAGTGGAAACCCAGGCATCCGGAGCGAAGCAGGGGTCGTGGCGTTCTTCGCGCAGGCCTTCCATGCCCTTGAACAGTCGGTTCTGGAGCGTACCAGCCTTCTTGCGCAGTGCGGCCTTGTCCCAGTCGAACTTGCTGCGATGCAAGTTGCGGCTGTCTTCCACGCGATCGGGATCTTCCTTATAATCCCAGCCGTTGAGCTGGCCGATTTCGTCACCGCAGTTGAGCATCGGGAAGCCGCGCAGGAATGCCATAGTCTGATGCATCAGCAGATCGCGCTTGATGGAGGTCTCATACAGCGGCTTATCATGCGTGATGATGGCCTTCTCGATGCCGGTGAGGGAGGCAGTGGTGCCGCAGCTGCGGGCGTCACGAGTGGCCTCATCGTAGTTGTAGAGCTCGCCCATCGACCAGCTGCCGGGAACCGCACCCTCATAGAAGTGGTACAGGAACTCCTTGTGCTTAAGCGGGTCGATGTCGAGGTAACGTTCCACATCCTCGTCAAGGCCCCAGCCGATGTCGTCGTGGCAGCGCAGGTAGTTGACGAACCAGCAGTTGTCAGGCAGAGCATCGAACTGGTCAATCTGGTTCTTGAGCAGGCGCACGTCGCGGCTGGCGAGCGCACTCCACAGGTTCACCATGATGGAAACGTTGTACAGCATGTGGCACTCGGGAGCTTCCGGGGTACCGAAGTAGGCGGCGAGCTCCTTGGGAGCCATCACCACTTCGCCCTTGAGCACTACAGCCGGGCAGACGCATTCAAGGATGATGCGCAGCATACGTACGATGGTGTGGACCTGCGGCAGATTGCGGCAGTTGGTGCCAAGCTGCTTCCAGATGTATGGCACAGCATCGATGCGGAAGACTTCCACGCCGAGGTTGGCCAGATGCATCACGGAGCCCATCATGGCCACAAGCACCTTGGGGTTGCGGTAGTTCAAGTCCCACTGGAACGGGTAGAACTGGGTCATGACCCACTTGTTCATCTGCTCGTTCCAACTGAAGTTGCCGGGAGCGGTGTTCGGGAAGACCTGCGGCACGTGGGCGTCGTACTCATCCGGGATGGTGCGGTCGTCATAGCAGAAGTAATAGTCCTGGTATTCAGGATCACCGGTCTGCGCGGCCTTGGCCCAGCGGTGGGTGGAGGCAGTGTGGTTCATCACGAAGTCGATGCACAGGCTAATGCCGGCGCGACGCAACTTCTTGGCAAGGGCAGCAAGGTCTTCATTGGTGCCGAGCTTCGGGTCAACGTTGTCGAAGTCTTCGACTGCATAACCGCCGTCGTTGTTCGGGTGCGGCATCTGCAGCAGCGGCATCAGGTGGAGGTAAGTGAGCTTCTGTTCCTTCAAGTACGGAATCTTGTCAGCGAGCTTCTTGAGATCGCCAGCGAAGAGGTCGGTGTACATGGTCATGCCGAACATATCGCCGCGCTTGTACCATTCAGGGTCTTGTTCGCGCGTCTTGTCGAGACGCTTCAAATCGGCCGGACGATCGGCGTAGGCGGTGGCCATAGAATCGAGCAGTGCGTTGAAGTCTTCGGTGGCGGTTGCGCGCTCACCATACAGGCTCATAAAGAGGCTCTCGAGCTCAGCCTTGTGGGATTCGAGGCGGGAGAGGAAAACCGGGCTTGGAGCGTGGCGCTTGGCTGCAGTCGCGCGCTTTGTTGTCGATCGCGTGGTCGTCTTGGCTGATTTTGCAGTCTTGGTCTTGGCTGCGTTGGTTGCTTCTTCTACCGATTGGTTACCCTGAGCCATCGGAAACTCCTTCGTCCCATTCTTTGTGCCCGCGTCAACCGATTGACGTTGATGCCTATAATATCGAACCGGTTCGACAGCATAAAGCGCGACACACCGAGGAATTCCGCTCGTTTCAGCACCACACTCATCAATACTCATCAATCAGAAAGCATGACCACAGCCGAGGCAATCGGGCCGTCGTGACTTAGGGAAATATGGATGACGAGAATCGAACCCGCGTAATCACTTTGGACAACCGAGCTTCCAATATTTTCCGCCGAGGAATCCCCGCTGCCCAGGGAATCACGGAACGCACGCTTCGCTCTACCAGAGAGCATTACATGCGGCACTCCGTGCGAATCATCAAGGATTTCGATTTCATGCCACGGGAAGTTATCGAGCGTGAAAGGATACGGCCTCTCCCCCAGCGCTTCGCACCACGCCTTGAGGAACGCTTCCTTGCCGGCCCATTTAGCGGCCAAATGCACAGCCTCGCCATCGTTCTTCTGCTGCGCGCAGGCATTCGCCTGACGAATCTCTCTCATGGAAAACAATTCGCGCATACGAGTGCCCGGCTCGGCCAGCTGCTCAGCAAATGCCACGACATCGACTATGTCGTGGCCTATCCCATACATACTCATACCACTATTGTCTTATTACTGATATCTTCCACAGGTCTAAGCGACCATCTCACAGCGATACATTGCGTATCTCACTTACGAAGGGTTGGGGACACAAAGTTTTGTGCCCCCAACCCTTTCATGTGCTCTTATTTACCGCTCAGCCGACTGAGTCAGGCTTCGTAGAAGCCGGACTCACCAAGGCGAGCATCAGGCTGAGCCGTCAAGCGGGATGCCCAGCGGGCATCCCGTAGGCGAAGGCTGAGTGAGGCGATAGACGAGCGAAGCAAAACCACGTCTCGCCGGCAGGCGAGTCCACAATTGCAGGGCCGGAGGAGAGCCGTCAAGCGGGATGCCCAGCGGGCATCCCGTAGGCGAAGTGAGCGGGGCACACCACAGGTGCCCCGCGAAGGAATCCTGATGTGAGCCGACTGAGTCAGGCTTCGTAGAAGCCGGATTCACTAAGGCGAGCATCAGGATTCAGCAGCATCGCCTTTTCGACCTCGTGGTGATCGTAGCCACGGTGGTCCTCGTGGAAGCGACGGTTGTCGATCGGCTCGTAGAGCGCGGCGCGACCCATCATGCCTTCCTCGAGGCGACGCTGGCCGGCGGCCAGACGCTCGTTGGCACGTTCACGCCATGCCGCCAGAGCCTCTTCACCATCGGTCTTTGCCACAGCCGCTTCGAAGGCACCGGGGTGAACCAATGCCACGAAGCCGGACACATGGCCGAAGCCGAGCGAAGTAGCAAGACCGGCCTTGACCGGGCGACCTGCGGTTTCGCGGCCGAACTGGTCTTCACCGCCACCGATGCGAAGCGGCTTGCGCAACCAGACCATGTGATCGTCACGCTTCAGCTTCGGGTCGACGCAGTCGAGCGCGGCATTTGCCGGAATCACGCCGGACTTGAACAACTGAGTCAAGCCGTTGACCTGGAAGATGCAGGCACCGCCCTTGGCATGACCGGTGAGCGTCTTCTGGGAAATCACGAACAGCGGGTTGCCGTCCGTGCGGCCGATGGCGTGAGCCAGCGTGTTGTGCAGCTCGGATTCGTTCGGATCGTTGGCGTTGGTGGACGTGTCATGCTTGGAGACCACGGCGATATCGTCTGCGGAAACACCCAGCACAGCCAGATCATGCACCAGCTTAGATTTGCGTCCGCCGAGACCCGCGGCCAAAGCGCCGAGGCCTGGGGCTGGAATCGAGGTGTGCGCACCATCGGCGTAGCTGTGGATGAAGCCAACCACAGCCGCGACCGGCAGGCCGAGCTTTTCCGCGATATCGCCTCGGGTCACCAAGATCGTGCCGCCACCTTGGGATTCCAGGAAGCCGCCGCGGCGACGGTCGTTCGCACGGGAGAAGAAACGCGCGTCAATGCCCTTGCCGTACATTTCGGCGGAGTTGGCGGTGGCGTTCATGTTGCCGAAGCCAATCACGGATTCCACACCGATGTCGTCGATTGCGCCGGTGACCACGAAGTCGGCCTTACCGAGGGCAATCTTGTCAACGCCCTCTTCGAGGGAGACCGCCGCGGTGGCGCAGGCGGAAACCGGCTGAATCATGTTGCCGTAACCGCCGATGTAAGACTGCATCACATGCGCGGCCACCACATTCGGCAGGGCTTCCTGCAGAATGTCGGTCGGAATCTCGTGGTTCAGGAAACGGTCGAGGTAGAGCTTGCGCATTGAGGCCATGCCACCGAAGCCGGTGCCCTGCGTGGATGCCACCAGCGACGGGTGAATCGACTGCAGAATCTCGGCCGGGGTGAAGCCTGCGTTCAGGTAAGCATCCACCGTGGTGACGATGTTCCACAGTGCGATCTTGTCCACGTCGCCGACCATTGAAGCCGGGATGCCCCAGCGGGTCGGGTCGAAGCCCTTCGGGAATTGGCCGCCGACCGTTCGGGTCATGGTGGCGCGGCGAGGCACGCGAATCATCGAACCGGCGTGACGGGTCACATTCCATTCGCCGGATTCGGGGTCCGGAGCGATGGTGGTGTGCTTAGCGTCCAGCTTGACGTATTCGCGCGCAACGTCTTCGGACGGCACGGAGAAGGTAACGTCGTGGTCCAGGAAGACCTCGGCTTCCTCTTCGTCGGCACCGTCCTTGTAGTCGTTGCCCATACCTTCTTCGAACGGACGGATGCCAGAACGAGCCACGACCTCGTCGTGGTAGCGCTCGGCGATATCCTCTTCGGGTATCAGGTTGCCGTCAGCGTCATACCAGCCTGGCTTCGGGCTATCGGCCCAAGTCAGCAGACCCATGTTCCACGCCAGTTCAAGCACCGCGCCGGCGCTCAGATCGACTTCACCGTCCGAGTGGATACCCAGCTCGGCTTCGGCACGCGTGCGGCCGGACCCCCACGGGCCGAGTTCGCCGATGGATACAATGACGATTTCATCTTCAGGCTTCGCAGTGACACCTTGCCAGTCGGCAAGGTTGACTACGGCTTGCTTGGTGACGATGGGCGTGGGCAGAGCCTTGAGAACGGAGCCTGCGACCAAAATATCAGCTCGACTATCGTCTCGCACCTTGCCTACGGAGAGTCCACCGGACTCTCCGCTCAACGGCAAGGTCCCATCAGAGGGGGCCAAGGTTATGGACGTCCAGTCTTTGGCTCCCTCTGACGAGGGAGCTGTCTGCGCAGCAGACTGAGGGAGAGACTCAGAAGATGCAGCGTTGGCGGTAGCCAACTCCTTTTCTGCATCGGCTTGAGCCTCGGCACGCAGGGCCTTGATGTCGATGGGCTCGGAGCCGAGGCCACCGGTCAGGTCCACATCGAGCGGGGCCTTGACGGCTTCCACGCGGGATTCCGCCGTGCACAAGTCAAGCAGCTTGGATGCAATCTGAGCAGTGGAATAGGTGTGGATGCCGTGGCGTTCGACGACTGCGACCAGTGGATCGTTGCCGCCCATCAGGCCGGTGCCGCGCACCCAGCCAATCTTCGGATGGGCGAAGGTCACACGGCCGGCCCAGGCGTCACGCTCAGCGCGCGCACGATTCACCACGGCATCGAAAGCAGACTTAACTTCGCCGTAGGCACCGTCACCGCCGAAGACGCCACGGTTCGGGGAGCCAGGCAGTACCACATGCAGCTTGTGCTGCACGTTGGTGTCAGCACCGATCTTGGAGAAGCCTGCAATTGCGCGTTCCACGCCCCATAGCATGAGTCGTGCCTGGGATTCGAACAGATCGCCGGCATCGGCCAAGGTGCCATGTACAGGCGGTGCTGCGAACGGGAAGAACAGGGTCGGTTCCCACGCAGGCTTCAGAATGGTCGTGGTGGCGCCGGAGGTCTTCTTCTGCTCGTGGCCCACCCAGTCGACCAGCGCATCCACATCGCGGTAGCTGGAGAGGTTGGCCGGAACTAGCCACAGCTTGGCGTTGCCGGTAGCGTGCTCGCGGTAGGCCTGCTTGGCCCATGCCTTGACGGATGGCTTGAAGCTGTGCGAGGTAGCCACCACGGTGGCACCGCCAGCAAGCAGTCCTTCCACCACCTGTGCAGCAATGGAGTTCGGGCTTACGCCGGTCACGATGGCGATGTCGTTCGCGAAGCGGGAGGCTGCAGCGTCGGAAGTGACTGGTTCGAGAGTCTCGGATGCGATGCAGGCGAATGCGGCCTTGAGGCCGGAGTCAGCCGAGAGCTGACCAGCAAACCAAGTAGCTTCGTCGGCGATGGTCTTGCCAAGACCGATGAAGCTGCCGGCGAGCGCGGAAGCGTCGCGGTTGTAGTAGGCACGTGCCAGATCCTCGCGGGCAGAGGCCCAACGGTCGTCGAAGAGAATTGCCTTGTTGGCATCGAAGCGAGGCGCAACCTGCTTCGGCCAATCGGAGCCGAGTTCGGCTTCGACCGCGGCCACCACTGCGGCGTTTTCGTCGTCACCCTCCTCCGGCACCGGAGCGGCCACACCAAGCTCGTTCAGCACAAAGCGGGCAGTGGCGGCGAGCACACCGTTGGAACCGGTGACCTTCTCGGCAAATGCATCGAGGGCAGCGGAATCCACCACGGCTCCGCCGGCTGCACCACCGGCGGACGGCAGCGCCACCGAAACGCCCTTGAGCTGGGCGACGGCCTGCACGGCAGCGTCGATGAGCTTATCGGCTTCGGCCTTGGACTGCACGGCTGCGGTTGGCAGCTTGGCCAGGTCACCGCCACGAGAGCTGGCGCCTTCACGGGTGTCAAGCAGCAGTGCGGCAAGCACGCTGGCCACCCAGCCTTCGCCGAGCTGCCAGACGTTGGTCACACGGTCGCGAATGTACTGCTGCTTGACGCCGGCGGCACCGAACAGCGAACGCAGACGGTCGCGCAGGGCCTCGGAGAGCACGGCACCGAACGGCTTGTAGTTCGGGGTGGCCTTGTTGACGATTTGTGCCAGCTGTACCAGCGTCGCCTCGGCGGCACCGTCCACGCTGGCCACACCCAACTCGGAGCTGATGTCCATCAAAAGCTGATTACGGCGAGAAGAGACGCCGTTGGTCAGAGTGTCGGTAGTGTCGGTACTGCCGATCTGATCGAGGCGCACCTTGGCGGAGTAAGCCATAAGCACACCGATGGCATCGGATGCCTTGAAAGGCAGGTCATCGACGGCGGCGCCACTAGGAGCGCCGACGACAGCAGGCGCAGGAGCCGCAGCGGCAGCATTCTCTTCAACAGTGGGAGCCTTGGCCGGAGCAACGCCAGAACCGAGCTTGGCAGCTGCATCACTGTGGGCGGCGACTACCGACTTAGACTGCGCACTATCGTGCGCAGCTTCGCCTACGGACAGTCCACTGGACTGTCCGCTTAACGGCTCAGTCACGGATTCGTCCTCGCTCACGAGCGAGTCCGAATCCGTCATATAGACGCGGCCTTCATCGCGGCCCACGTTGTAGACCACGGTGTTGGTACCAGCGAATTCGGGCAAGCGCAGCGTCTTGGCACCGAGGTTGGCCAGCGTCGGCGCATTGCCGAGGCCGACTTCCACGTATTCCTCAACGCCGAGACCACCAGCGGCTCGCGAACCGAACAGCAGTGCCTGGGTCTCGATCCAACGCACCGGGGATGCGAACTGCCAGGAGAGCAGTTCGGTCAGCAGCAGTCGGCCAAGCTTCTGATCATCGGCAGCATAGGAATCCCACACAGCAGGGTCATCGAGAGCGGCCTTGATACGCTCGGATGGCACGACTTCGAGAATCTTCGCCGCGAATTCCTTGGTCATTTCGAACGGAGTGGCCACCAAGTTCGGAATGTAGCGGCCGACCAAACGACCGCGGTAGTCGATATATTGCGGCAGCAGTGCATCGAGCTTGTCACGGAATTCCGGCACGCCCTTACGAAGCAGGGTGGAATGGAACGGCACATCGATGCCCGGCACCAGCATGAATGCCGGCTTGCCGCCGTATTCGGCCACGCGACGGGCGGCATCGGCCTTCAGCGCCTTGAGGCCTGCGATCGTACCGGCGATGGCGTACTGCTGGCCGGCGAGGTTGTAGTTCACGATCTGCAGGAATTCGCCGCTCTTCTTGGCCACGGATTCCACGTATTCCTTCACATGGGCATCGTCTACACCGAACTGGTTCGGGCGCAGGGCTCCCATGCGGTAGTTGGAGCGGCCCTGTGCGTCGCGATCAATCAGGTGATGCATCGTGGAGCCGCGGTGGAACACGAGCTCGAGCACGGTTTCCAGCGGGATCACGCCGGCGAATGCGGAGAGTGCGTTGTATTCGCCGAGCGAGTGGCCGGCGAAGTAGGCGGGCCAGATGTCCGCACCGGCTTCGCGCAGACGTGCGGTCTGGGCGAAGGCCACGGTGGCGAGCGCCACCTGGGTGAACTGGGTCAGGTTGAGCAGTCCTTCAGGGTGACGGTAGGTGACGCCGTTGGCGGTCAGTTCCTTCGGGTTATCGCGCACGAGGCCGATGATCGAGAAGCCAAGCTTGGAGCGGGTGAGCTTGTCGGCGCGCTCCCACACATCGCGTGCGGCGGCGGACTTGACGCGCTCGTCCAGAACCATGCCCTGCTTCTGTATACCCTGGCCGGGGTAGACGAAGGCGGCGCGAGGCGCGCGCACCAGTGCGGTACCGCGGGAAACCAACTGGCCGTCGATACGGCAGGTGACTTCGAGGGTCATGCCGCCGTGGCTTACCTTGCCGACGCGTTCCACTGAGATTTCCACTTGATCGTTCAACTGGACCATGCCGTACATGTTGTAGGTCCAGCCGGCAATCTCGTAATGTGCACCCTTCTCATCGATGGCCTGTACTGCGTGCTGGGCGGTGGCGGACAGCCACATACCGTGCACGAGCGGAGCCTTCAGGCCGGAGATGCGAGCACCTCGAGCGGAGGTGTGAATCGGGTTGAAGTCGCCGGAGGTGCGGGCGAATGCGGTCATATCGCCGGGGGCGGTGACCTTGACGCGGCGCAGCAGGCGACGAGGCGTGGGCTCGATCTCATCGTGCTGGGCGTCGCCGAATTCAGGAGCATCTGCCGGCAGTGCATCGGAGTAGACACGGCCTCGAATGGCGAAGCGTTCGGTTTCGCGGGCGAGCAGCGTGCCGTCGGCGGCAGTGTGGGTCACATGGATGGTGACCACGCGGCCGGATGCGGATTCGTAGTAATCCTCAGCCCAGGAAGTCAGGGCGACGGTTTCGCCGACGTGGCGCAGCAGCTCGTCCTCATCAACCTCAAGTTCGATGAGATGGTCGAGATGCACGGCGTTGAGCAGGCCTTCGATCACCGGGTAGCCGTTTACGGATACGGAACCGAGTGCCGCATAGATTGCCGGCCATGCTGGGCCGACCAGCGCATCCGGGGCGATGCGGCTGGGCTGCAGCGAAGTCGGCAGTGCACCACCGGTGGCTGCCTCGTGATCGAAACCAAGGTTGGCGGACAGCGTGTAGGTGGTGTGCGCTTCGCCGAATGGCGCTTCGCCGGCGGAATGCGAAGCAGCCGCCAATTGCGAAGCGTGCGAGGAGTTGGACAGTCCAGTGGACTGTCCAACGACGGAGCCAGCCGATGCTGCACTATTGTGCTTCTCTCCCTCAGTCTGCTGCACAGACAGCTCCCTCGTCAGAGGGAGCCTAGAGCCGGACGGCACAATCTCCGGCATGGCGGTGAGCTTGTCGCCGGTGATGGCGGTGTTGCCGATGCCTGCGGTGGCGGCGAGCATCGCGTAAACGTCCGGGATCAGTCGTTCGCGATCCACGACCGGCACACGGCCCGGCTCTGTACCATTCACGATCAACGGGATGACGATATCGCGCACGGCATGCTTGGAGGTGCCGCCGTCCGGATCGTTGTCCCAGAAAGTGTCGAGGTGAATGTCGAGATCGTATTTGCCTGCTGCGGCATCGAATGCGCGAATCTCATAGTTCTTGTCACCTAAAACGGTGCCGTAGGCGGGATTGTCGGTGATGTGACCGACCCAAGAAATGTTCGGGGACTTGCGGATGAAGTCTTCGGCGGAAGTCGCCTCACCGAGCGCCGCAAAATCAGCTGCCCCAGGCTCAGTCGCATCCTCGGCTTCCTTGGCTCGCTCGATAGCAGCATGCTCAAAGCGGCCGAGAATCGAAGCCACAGGCTCGTCCACAGTGGTGATGCCAGCCACGGAGATCGGACCAGGAATAGCACGCACAGAATCGGCGGAATACCGCGCGTCTTCGGACTGCCAGAGCTGATCCTGACCCCACCAACGCAGCAAATCATTGTCAATAACAGGCACGAACGGCATCGGCTTCGGATATTCGCGCACAAGCACCGGGAACCAAGCCACATCCGCAGGCACCACCTTGAGCTCGGCGGTACGCGGGTAGATTTCGGTGAGCTTGGCGATGGCGGCAGTCGGGTCGGCAGCAACATCCGCGCGAGTCAACAATCCCGCTGCTGCAGCTTCTTCAGCGGAAGCACCGGCTGCGGCGAACAGCTTGGAAACGAATTCGCCGGAATCCGTGTCGTTGACGCGGGCTTCGATGCGCTCGAGCAGGTGTTGGAAGCGATCGGCGTACGTAGGATCGACCCACGGGAAGGCAAGATCGGCGAAACGCTGCGCCCATTCGAGGTAGGTCATAGAGGCGAGATCGCCGAAGTATGGCTTAGCGGTCTTATCGAGCGCTTCAATAATTTCAGCACGGCGAGATTCCAGCTCCTCGGGGTGCTTCATCACGCGCACCAGCAGTCGGCCGCACTCGGCGGAAGCGTTCTCGAGCTCGTAGATATCGGCATGCAGATGGCTCAGGCCAGAAGAAACACCGCCCACAGACTTGCCGGACGGCACCCAGTGCGCGGCCTGTGGCGCAAACACATCAGCAACAACACCATCGGAGTCATCTCCAGCAGCCTCAGCTCCGGAGATGCCCGGGGTCTTGACCAGCAGCTGCTTGACTTCAGGGCTGGTGTGTGCCTCCTTAGCAGTCATCACAGCAGTGCCCACAAGCACACCATCCACCGGCATATCCGGCAGACCATAAGCACGAGCCCACTGGCCGGAAATGTAGTCGGCGGCACGTTCCGGAGTACCGATGCCACCGCCGGCCACGAGCACCAGATTCTCACAAGCGCGCACGTCGGCGTAGGTGGCGGCCAGCAGGTCATCCAACGCCTCCCAGCTGTGGTGGCCGCCGGCTTCGCCACCTTCCACCTGAATCATGATGGTGGCAGGTGCCACAGCCTTGGCAATGGCCACCACTTGGCGAATCTGGTCCACGGTGCCGGGCTTGAAGCTCACGTAGGGCAGCCCATCGGCATGCAGCTGCTTAATCAAGGCAACGGCCTCATCCAACTCAGGAATGCCGGCGGACACCACCACACCATCAATCGGAGCACCAGATGCGCGCTTCTTCGGCACGATGCGGGAGGAGCCGAACTGCAGGTTCCACAGGTAGCGGTCCATGAACATCGCGTTGAATTCCACCGTGCGGCCTTCTTCAAGCTGCTCTTCGAGAGCGACCACATGGCGATCGAATACCTCAGCGGTCACCTGGCCGCCGCCGGCGAGCTCAGCCCAGTAGCCGGCGTTGGCAGCCGCAGCCACAATCTCCGGATCCACGGTGGTTGGCGTCATGCCCGGCAGCAGCACCGGCGGCTTGCCGGTAAGACGGGAGAACTTGGTGACGAGCTTGTCGCCGGCCGGCGTGCTGATCACACGCGGTGCGAACGTTTTCCAGTTCTGCGTGCGCTCCGGCTCGCTCTCCAACGTGGAAAGCGCAGCACGCTCGGCCAGTGTGGTAGCTTCCACCACACCAACGCCAGTGCCCTCAACCACATTGCCGATGAGCTTGCCAAGCGTGTTGCCCGGGCCCAAGTCCACAATCCACAGCTTGGCCGGGTCTTCGGCAGTCTCCAGCAGATGCCTGACGCGGGCGTTCCAGTCCACATGATTGATGAGCACTTCCTCGGCGAGCGAACGGGTGCGGCTCTGATCGAATCCGCAAGCCGCCGCCCATGCCACAGTCTGCTCCACGGCTTCAGCCATCAGCGGCGAGTGGAATGGCAGGGTGACCTCGAGATATTCCAAGGTGGGGTTGAACACCGTGCCACCATGCAGCTTCTGTTCGCGCAGCTTGGCCTGATGCTTATGTTCGCGCTCGGTTTCCACGGCGAATGCGGCCAGATCTTCCGGATATCCGGAGAGCACATAATGATTCGTGGAGTTAGTGACGGCGATGGAAATCGGCCCACGAGCATGGCCAGCAGCATCCACGCGGGCGATCAGCGCCTCAACCTGCGCTTTGTTGGCTCCCTTGACGGAGAGCATTGGGCTGGCGTCACCGTATTTGGCAGCCAAGCCCAGCGCACGCACACGGCGGGTACCGGCAGCGCCAATCAACGCCGCAGCAGCCAAGATTTCGTTCAGCGCATCAGCTGCCGACTCAACGGAACCGGCTTCCTCGATGGCGCGAGCCATGTGCACGGCAAGTACGCCCTGCGAGTGGCCGAGTACAGCAACCGGCTTGGCTGTGGACAGTTCGTAGCCGAGATGCTCGAGGTCGAGCAGCGCGCCCAGCTGGGTCAGTGCGATGCCTTCCACGGATGCGGTGGCATCGGCGGCAGCGCCCAGTCGAGCTGGGTTCGGCGTGAAGCCGAACAAATCAACCGGTCGGCCGGTGGTAGCCAATAGGTCAGCAGCGACTGGGGCGAGCAGTCGGCTGGCGGCTTCGGCATGCGCATGCAGTGCGTCGGCGAGGCTGGGGTCGGTGGTCTGGTCAGCGAGTGCGACCGGCCACGGAGTGGACTGTCCGGCGAAAGCGAGCGCGTGCGGTTCGGCGGCCAGACGATTGAGGAAGAAGGTGGTCATTACTTTCCTTACTTGTGTTGAGTTGGCGTCTAAAAAAGTTGGGGTATATGGATGGCTCTGTCAGTCGGCGACCCACCGGACCGCGACCGGCATGTGGGTCACAACGGTTGGTTGCCGTGGTGTTTGGTGGTGAGCTTGACTCTTCGCTTGGTGGCCAGTGTGGCGAGTGATTCCACAATGACTTCGCGTGTCTGTTCCGGATCAATCATCGCGTCAATCTGACCGATTTCGAGCGAAAGATTCGCGTTGACCGTACTGGTTTCATAATCCTTGATGTACTTGGCTCTCAGCGCTTCCACATCGAGGCCTGCGGCCTTGGCTTTGGCCAGATCATGACGGTGGATGATGTTCACCGCACCGGCTGCACCAAGCACTGCGATCTGCGAGCTCGGCCATGCGAAGTTCAGGTCAGCACCGATGGCTTTGGAGCCCATTACGATGTATGCGCCGCCGAAGGCCTTGCGCAGCACCACGGTGACCAGTGGCACTTGGGCGTTGGCGTAGGCGTAAATCACTTTGGCGCCTCTGCGGATAATGCCGGCGTGCTCCTGATCGGAGCCAGGTTTGTATCCGGGCACGTCCACGAGCGTGATTACCGGCAGATTGAAGGCGTCGCATAAGCGTACGAATCGCGCGACTTTTTCCGAGGAATCCACATCGAGGATGCCGGCTCGCACGTTCGGTTGATTTGCCACGATGCCCACCGGCTTGCCTTCGATGCAGGCGAATCCGACAAGTGCCGAGGCACCAAAGAGTTCCTGTACCTGCACGAATTCGCCATAATCGGTGATGCAGCGAACCACGTCGAGCATGTCGTAAGGCTGGCGTTCGTTGGCGGGCACGATGGTGGCGAGTCGTTTGGCGGTGTCGCGTTCGGCTCGAGTGGCAGCGTACGCGTAGGTCGGCGGCTGGCTTTCCGCATTGGATGGCAGGTAGGCGAGCACCGTGCGCGCATAGTCGATGGCATCGGACTCGTCTTCGCCGAGGTAGTGGGCCACACCGGAGACCTTGTTGTGTACTTCGCCACCGCCGAGGTCGGCCATCGAAATGGTTTCGCCAGTAGCCGCTTTGACCACGTCCGGGCCGGTGACGAACATGTTCGAGTTCTCACGAGTCATGATGATGAGGTCGGTTAATGCCGGGCAGTAGACGGCACCGCCAGCGCAAGGGCCCAGAATCAGGCTCAGCTGCGGTACAAATCCGCTGGCTTCGCAGGTTTTGCGGAAGATGCGGCCGTACTGGGTGAGCGCGGCGACGCCTTCTTGGATGCGAGCGCCACCGGAATCCACAATGGCCACGATGGGCACTTTAAGATCGATGGCCATGTCCATCAGTCGGCAGATTTTCTCACCTTCCGCAGCGCCCAGGGTGCCGCCTTTGACGGAGAAGTCCTGCGCGTAGACGGCGACTTTGCGGCCATAGACGAGACCGAATCCGGTGATGACTGCGGCTCCGGCGTTGCCACCGGCGATGTTGCCGCCTTGGAATCGGCCAATTTCCTCGAAGGAGCCGGTGTCGAAGAGCAAATCGAGTCGTTCGCGCGCGGTTTTCTTGCCTTTGGCGTGCTGCTTGTCGCGGGCGCGATCTTCGGCGGCACGGGCCAGTTCGGCGGCACGCACCACGGCGGCGCGCAGCGGTTGGTGAGTGGACGGCCGAGCAGCTGATGCGCTGGATGCCGCATTAGCTGCAGATACAGCTTCGGCGGCAGAGGCTTGTACGGCTTTGACCGCCGGCGAATCCATGATGTCAGTCATTCTTGCCGCCTTCCTTCACAGAATCGGCTCCCTCTGATGAGGGAGCTGGACGCGTAGCGGACTGAGGGAGAGACTGCGGCGCAGCCGCAGCAACATCGGCGTTAGCTCCGGTCACGTCGAGCGTGACCAAGGTGTCGCCAGCTTCCACACCATCGGCCGGGCTGACGAAGATCTTCTTGACTTCGCCGGCCGCTGGCGCGTACACGTAGTTCTCCATCTTCATGGATTCGAGCACCACCAGAAGGTCGCCTTTGGCTACCTGCTGGCCTTCGGACACGTTGATGCGCGTCACTACGGCTTGCATCGGGGAGGCAATAATGCCGGATTTGGCGCCATCGTTGATGTCGGAAGCACCGGATGCCACGTTGTGCAGTCCAGCGCCACGCAACGGCTGGGTCGGGCGCTTGGCATTGCGGGCGCGAGCGGAACCAGTCAGGTTTTCCACAATGTCGAGCGGCACGGTGAGCTTGACGCGGCGATCGTTCATTTCGATGACGAACGTCTCGGACTTGGCCTTGTCCGCGGCATCAGCGGCCGCCCCTGGAGCGCCGGTACCCAGCGAAGCCGGCTGGCCAGCGCGTGCGGAGTTCGGTTCACGGTTGAGATACGTGCGCTCCAGCCACTTGGTGGTCACGGAGAACGGGTGGCTATGTTCGGCGGTGAAATCGTCATTGCGGAAGATTTCCTTATATAGCGAAATCGGCGTCGGCACACCTTCGATCACCAATTCGTCCAGCACGCGGCGCACGCGGGCCACGGCATCGAGACGGTTCTGCGCGGTGACAATCACTTTGCCCATCATCGAATCGAACTTCGGGGAGATGGTGTCGCCTTGTTCCACACCGGTGTCAATACGCACGCCTGGGCCTGCCGGCCATTGAATCTTCTCTAGTGTGCCGGAGCCTGGAGTCAGGTTGGTGGCTGGATCCTCGCTGGTGATGCGCAGTTCAAAACTGTGACCGCGTGGCTCGGGAGCACGAGTCAGTTCACTACCCGAAGCAATCACCAGTTGTTCGCGGACCAAATCAAGTCCACTGACTTCTTCGGAAACAGTATGTTCCACCTGAAGTCGAGGGTTGACTTCCAGAAAGTAGACCTTGCCGTTCGGCGTCACCATGAATTCGCAAGTGCCGAGGCCTACATAGTCAACAGTGGCGAACAGCCTGCGGGAGTATTCCTCCAGCGTGGAGACCACTGCCTCGGTCAGGAATGGCGCCGGCGCTTCCTCCACAAGTTTTTGGTTACGGCGCTGCAGTGAGCAGTCACGCGTGGAATACACGGTGAAATTGCCGTGCGCATCGCGGCCGGACTGGGTTTCCACATGGCGTGCCTTGTCTACGAATTTCTCAATGAAGTATTCGTTGAGGTCGCCACCCTGCAGTGCATCGTGATTGAGATAGAAACGGCGCAACTCCTCGTCATCATGTACCACAGTGATGCCGTGCCCGCCACCGCCATCTGTACGCTTCATCATGATCGGGTAGCCGTGGGTGTGCGCGAAGTCGAGCAACGTACGCACGTCGGTCACCGGCTCGGAGATGCCGGGCACCGGCGGCACTTTGGCGCGCAATGCCACACGGCGGGCAGTGATCTTATCGCCAAGGTCTACGAGCGCGGTGTGATGTGGCCCTACCCATATCGCACCGGCATCCTCGACTTTCTGCGCAAAACTCGGTACTTCGGAAAGGAAACCGTAGCCTGGGTGTACGGCGTTTGCCCCTGAGCGATGAAGAATATCGATGAGCAAGTCTTCGTTGAGGTACGTGTCCTTGTAGGTGTCGCCGGAAAGCAGGTAGGCTTCATCCGCCATGTCCACATAACGACTGTTTCGATCCTGTTCGGCATACACGGCAACCGTGGAGATCCCCATCTCCTTGGCCGTGCGTACCACGCGAAGGGCTATTTCACCTCGGTTCGCGATAAGTAATTTTTTGACACTTTGAGTCATATCGTCAGATTGTCCTCGTGTCTGCCAGCTTCAGCAATCGACATCCAAACAAAAGCTCTCACTGGATTTTGTAGAGCCCGAACAAACGACTGCGTAAGTTTCGCTTACGTAACCGGCAAGTTATATAGGCTAAAATCGGCAGTATTCCGCCATTTATCAGCAGTTCTTTAGCAGGACATTATGAGTTGACAATAATGCGCTTATTCGTCAACTTGTAATAAAAATGATGATGAATTTTGTATTTTTATACGAAACCGCAAAAAATCGCACACCGTACGATGGCAAGTGTTGGGGGAAGGCTCCCGAGCTGCTGGCTCAATCACACTTATCAACAGCGGCACAGCCCTTCCAAAATCGCCGATGCAAATAACGATTCTTGACGTTTCCTTCCAGAGGAAATTCAAGAATCCAAGCATTTACCATGCAAGGGGTAATCATTATGCAGACTACACACACCACAACATCCGTCGCAGCAACTAGCTCATTGGTCCGCCGCATCATTGCCGCATCATGGAAACCGGTGCTATTCACCGTGCTGCTGTGGCTGTCTGCCGCGGCTGGCGAAATCCCAATCCCGGGCACTCCAGTGCCGATTACGCTACAAACGTTCGTCGTGATGCTCGCCGGATTGATGTTGACTTGGCGCCAGGCCGGCTCAGCTTTGGCGCTGTATATCGCCGCTGGAGCCATTGGACTGCCGGTATTCGCCGGTGGCGCTTCCACGATGGCGTTGGTCGGCCCAAGCGCAGGCTTCATTTTCGGCTTCCTGCCGGGGGTGGTGGCCATCGCGCTGCTGCGAGGCAAGGCCGACACATCTTCATTAGCCGCCACCGCACTAACTGCAGTCCGTTACTTGTTCGCCGCCATCATCGGCGGCGTTATCGTGGTGTACGCGTTCGGTTTCCTTGTGCAGTCCGCACTGACCGGTGTTCCGATGGCCGCTGTGGCTGTGGCTTCTCTGGGATTTGTTGCTGGAGATATCGTTAAGGCCGCCGTGGCCGCTGTGGCCACCACCGGACTGACCAAACTCAGCCACTGAGCGTCCATAATTCCGGAAATCACCCCACCCCTCCCGAAATCCTTGTACTGACGATTACTCAGTGCAAGGATTTCGGGCATATTGCCCATAGTTCCCAAATTTCTTGTACTGAACAACCGTGAGCGCAAGGATTTCGGGAACTATGGGCTGATTTCCCGAATTTCTTGCACTGAGTAATCGTCAGTACAAGAATTTTGGGAGGTTTGGCCTCTCTAGCGAAGGGTAAGAAAAGAGGACGGATTACAGCACGCCGACATCGGCGGTGTGCACGATGTGGTCCACACCATCTGGAGTGCGCAACACCAGAGAGGCATCATCGTCGAGTCCGATGGCTTCGCCCACCAATGAGGAGCCATCAGTAAAGTGCGCCTCGACTTCACGGCCACGAGCCCAACATACAGTTCTCATCTCCGCGCGCAACGCTTCGGCCTGGCCTTGCGGATCAGCCACGAATTCCGCCAGTCGCCGGCCGAGTTCCTTGACTTCACGAACCGCCACGGCATCCTGCATCACATCGAACGACGGCAATCCGGTGGCATGAAGCTGCAATGATGTGGACTTCGCCGTAGGAAGTCGGCTGGGGCCCAACGCCAGATTCAGACCAACACCGAACACCAGTGCCACATCGCCATCGGAAACATCTTCCGAGCCCGGGATCATCACCACTTCAGACAAAAGACCGCCGAGCTTCAACCCGTGGCAGAACACATCATTAGGCCATTTCAGCTCAAGGAAATGCGCCGCATCAATCATCGAGGCACCATATTCCTCAATCATGCCGTTGAGCGCGTCCAGAGTGGCGAGTCCGGCAATCATCTGCAGCCATCCGTTCACGGACGGATCCAATGCAATGGCGCGAGGGAGTCGCACCACATAGGAAATCGTCGAGCAGCAACCGGGCTGACTAATCCAGGAATGGCCGTTGCGTCCTCGCCCGGCCACTTGGCGATCGGCTACCACTAGAGCGACGGGCAGGTCGGCACGATCGGCTCCAGAGCCGGCAACCATAGGGGGCAACACCAACGAGCCGTCCGCAATCATCTGCGCGGCCAGTGCATTAGTGGAATCGGTTTCGGCAACACTGACGATCCGATTCGCAACAGCCTCGGTTCTTGGCAGCCGAGGCGTCGTGGTCTGTAGTGCAAGCATCATGGGCAAAACGTTACCGCATTTCTCACGGTTCCAAACCCAAAAATCCCATGAAAATCGGCTCAATATCAAGCTTTTCTACATACCGCGACCATGTGAACGTTCACAGGTGAGCAAAGTCACAGCCGCTCGCACACACCCTAGAAGGCTCCCACCATCCATATCCATCCACCCGAGAGACAACGCAAAACACACTCTCGGCTCGCGTACAACACGCAACCTCCACACAGCATCCAACCCACGAGCAACACACTCCGACACATACAACACACAACAGCCCGGCGGTTTATACATACGACACACACCCGTGTACAACCAACACACAAACAGCTACAACTAAAAACACAACCACCATCGCCTACTCATCACACGCCCACCACAACCTTATTTATAACTTTATAAATAAGTGCTATGCTGGTGTAGTACCAAAGACGCACAATGCGGCACAGAAAACGACCACAACGCCGCAGCAGCAATGAAGCAGCCGAAAGGAACACCATGCGATACGGTCATTTTGACGACGCAGCCCGCGAGTATGTCATCGAGACTCCCGCAACCCCACTGCCCTGGATCAACTACCTCGGCAATGAAGACTTCTTCTCACTGATTTCCAACACCGCCGGCGGCTACTCCTTCTACAAGGACGCTAAGCTGCGCCGCATCACCCGCTACCGTTACAACGGCGTTCCCGCCGACAACGGCGCCCGCAACTACTACGTGAGCATTATGAGCGGCGAAGACGCCGACGCAACCCCGGTCGAGACCTTCTCCCCCACGTTCCTGCCGGCCAAGACCCCGCTGGATTCCTACCAGTGCCGCCACGGCATCGGCTACACCGTGTTCGAAGCCGCAAAGTCCGGCATCAAGACCACGCTGACCGCATTCGTGCCGCTGCACACCAACGCGGAAATCAACCGATTCGACGTAACCAACACCACCGACTCCGCCAAGACCGTGGATGTGACCGGTGCTGTGGAATGGTGCCTGTGGAACGCCGTGGATGACTCCACGAACTTCCAGCGCAACCTGTCCACCGGCGAGGTGGAAATCGAGCAGCGCGAGGATGCAACCCTGCTCTATCACAAGACCGAGTTCAAGGAGCGCCGCAACCATTACGCATTCTGGTCTGTGAACACTCCGGCCATCGGATTCGACACCGACCGCGCAACCTTCCTGGGCCAGTTCAACGGCTGGGATACCCCGCAGGTCATCGCCGAAGGCCGCGCCCGCAACTCCTATGCACATGGCTGGTCGCCGATTGCCGCAAACCGCGTGCGTCTGACCTTGCAGCCGGGTGAAACCCGCTCGCTGGTGTTCATGCTCGGCTACATCGAAGTTCCCACCGATCAGAAGTGGGAGGATCCGAACGATCCCGCCAAGGTGGGCATCATCAACAAGCAGCCCGCTCACGACCTTTACGAGCGCTTCGCCACTATCGAGCAGGTCGAAGCCGCACTTGCCGAGCTCAAGGATTACTGGAACCAGCTGCTGAGCATCTACACCGTGGAATCCGGCGACGAACGCCTGGATCGCATGGTCAACATCTGGCACCAGTACCAGTGCATGGTCACCTTCAACATGTCTCGCTCCGCCTCCTACTGGGAGTCCGGCACTGGCCGCGGCATGGGCTTCCGCGATTCCAACCAGGATTTGCTGGGCTTCGTCCACCTTGTGCCCGAACGCGCCCGCGAGCGCATCATCGACATCGCCTCCACGCAAATGGAAGACGGTTCCGCCTGGCATCAGTACCAGCCGCTCACCAAGAAGGGCAACGCCGATATCGGCGGCGGCTTCAACGATGATCCGCTGTGGCTCATCGCCGGCACCTACGCCTACCTTGCCGAAACCGGCGACGTCAGCATTCTTACCGAACCGGTGCCGTTCAACAACGTCGAAGGCTCCGAAGCTCCGCTGCTCGAGCATCTGCGCCGCTCCGCCAATTACACGATGACTCATCTCGGCCCGCACAAGCTGCCGCTGATCGGCCGCGCGGACTGGAACGACTGCCTGAACCTGAACTGCTTCTCCGCCACTCCGGGCGAAAGCTTCCAGACCGTGGAGAACAACGACACCGGCATTGCGGAAAGCGTGTTCATCGGCGGCATGTTCGTGCTCTATGGCGGTCAGTACGCCGATATTCTTGAGCATTACGGCACCGACTGCGGCATGTCCTCCAACGAAACCAGCGCTGAGGTTGCCCATGTGCGCGAAGCAATCAAGGATATGACTGAGGCCGTCAAGACTGCTGGCTGGGATGGCGAATGGTTCGTCCGCGCTTACGATGCTTACTCTCGTCCGGTTGGTTCCCACACTGATAATGAGGGTCAGATCTTCATTGAGCCGCAGGGCATGTGCGTTATGGCTGGTATTGGTCTCGACGATGGTAAGGCTCAGGCTGCGCTTACTTCGGTGCGCGACCGCCTGACCTGCGAGTGGGGTACTGCCATCCTCGCTCCTGCCTACTCCACCTATCGCATCGAATTGGGTGAGATTTCCACCTATCCGCGCGGATATAAAGAGAACGGCGGTATCTTCTGCCACAACAATCCGTGGATTTCTATTGCCAATGCTGTTGCCGGCAATGATGACGAAGCATTCGCCGTCTACCGCCGCAACTGCCCGGCTTGGCTGGAGGATAAGTCCGACATTCGCAAGGTTGAGCCGTACGTGTACTGCCAGATGGTGGCTGGCCCTGAGGCTGCTGTACCTGGTGAGGGCAAGAACTCCTGGCTCACCGGTACCGCAGCTTGGACGTTCGTGGATGTGTCCCAGTATCTGCTCGGTATTCGCCCCACTCTGGACGGTCTGACCATCGAGCCGCATCTGCCTGCCGAGTACACGCATCTCGATGTCACCCGCAAGTATCAGGGCAAGACCTATCACATTGCTCTGGAGCGCACCGGCGAGCGCACGCTCACGGTGAACGGACAGCCTGTTGATGGCACTCTGGTGCGAGCAGCCGCACAGGATGCCGATGACGTTGAGGTCACCGTCACCTTCTGATTGATATCCATTTCCCTTCCTATCGTGAGGGTTGGCATCCGCACAGCGTCCACGCGGCGCATGCAAGGGCAAGCCAACCCTCACCCGCTGATAAAGGATCTTCATGCAATACATTGAACGCACCATCGAAGGAATCGATGGCACTCAAGCGCAATTCGTCGGGTATGTTATCGACAATTCTGCGGAAGTCGATCTTCATCGCAAGCGCCCGGCTGTGCTCATCATTCCCGGTGGCGGCTATGAGATGACTTCCGACCGCGAGGCCGAGCCCATCGCACTGAAGTTCGTGGGCGCCGGCTACAACGCGTTCGTGCTGCGTTACTCTTGCAAACCCAGCGTGTATCCGACCGCCTTGTGCGAAGCCGCTGAAGCCATGCGCCTGATTCGCTCTCATGCCAGCGAATGGCATACCGACCCCGACCGTATTGCTGTGGCCGGCTTCTCCGCAGGCGGCCATCTTGCCGCCAATCTCGCCACATCCGCAGGCGATGATGACGAGCAGACTCACGGCTATGATCCGGATGAGGTTCGCCCGAACGCGCTGATTCTTGGCTACCCGGTTATTACTTCCGGCGAATACGCCCATCGCGGCAGCTTCGATGCACTGCTCGGCGACGGCCGCAATACCGATGCCGATTGGCTGAAGAAGCTTTCCATCGAACAGCATATCGACGCTAAGACGCCGCCGGTCTTTCTCTGGCATACCGTCACTGACGATTGCGTGCCGGTGGAGAACAGTCTCGAGCTCATTTCCGCGTGCAAGGCCGCCAAGGTGCCGGTTGAGGCACATCTCTTCCCCGAGGGTGGTCATGGACTTGCGCTCGGCACTATCGAAACCGCATGGGAGGCGAATCCGGCCTGCGTATTCGAATGTGTGCAGGTGTGGCCTGAGCTCGCTATCAGCTGGATGAAACGACTGTTCGCATAGCATTCGATAGCGTAAACTATTGAAGCATTGTGAGCGCACACATTTCCTTGGAGGGAGGTTATCAATGCCCGTTGCAGCATGGGAACAATTCTTGCAGGATCAGAACAGCTGGCCCGCGGCGTCCAGGACCACCCTCCAAGCCGTGGTGCGCGATACCACATCCGGCACTACCTTCGAAAAGCGCAAGCGCATGAGCCCGGAGGAACGGCATCTGCAAATCATGCAGGCCGCCGTCAAAGTCATTGCCTCCAAAGGCTTCTGGGGCATGTCGCTGCAGGATATCGCCGATGAGATCGGCATTACTGAGGCAGCGCTGTACCATTACATTCGTTCAAAGAACGAACTGCTCAACATGGTGCTCGCCGAGGGCTACGATACGCCCGAAGCCGACGAATACAATGCCTCCACTGCTACCGTGACCGATTTCGACGGTCATTTCTGCTACTGTTTCCCGCGTTACTGCGTCAATGTGGTGCTGTACAACCTGCAGCGCCCGGAAATGGTGCAATTGTTCTCAATGATCAACGGCGAGGCTTTGAATCCTGCGCACCCCGCCCACCGATTCTTCATCGGCCGCCATTTGCGCAATTGGGAACAGATTGGTTCGATGAAATGGATTCTGCCGCCCGGATACGATGAGGAGCGGCTCTACCATCTCTATACGCTGTCGATGTCTGCGATGGATGGTCTGCAGTATCGTTGGCTTGCCGATCATTCCGTCAATCTGTTGGAGGAATGGATGGCGTTCTCCGAAGAAATCTTCCCGGAGAGTGTTTGGCAAGGCTTCCGTGACCCGTCCGAATACGATCCTGCAAGCGGCCAATGCTTGCAAGAGTTCACGCTCGCAGCAAGGGAACTGTAACGAAAATAAACTGCCGGTATCAGCCATGTGATTGATACCGGCAGTTTATTTTCGTTACTTCTGCAGCTCGGTTACGAACGCGTAATAGGCTCCAATCAGACCGGCATAGCTCACGTTGCGGCAACGTTTGATGGGGGTGGCGAAATCCTTCCAATATGGGATCGTGTCTAAGGCTTGTTCCACCAGCGGCATGAATGCCGTCTCCTGGCATACCGCTCCGCCCAGCAATACGCATTCAGGGTCGAGCGACACCACCACGTTGTAGATGCCCACGGCGATGTACTGAGCCCACTCCTCCACGATGTTGCGCACTTCCGGATCATTCATACGGCGCAACAGGCTGGAGGGCACCACGATTTCGGCAGGACCACCGAATTTCTCCGCATAGCGTTCACTCAACCGATCCGTGGCCGAGTATTCATGCAGCGATCGCGCGCCTTCCGTCTGATAGTTCGTAATCATCATGCCGAGCTCGCCAGCACGCCAATCACGGCCGCGGCGAATATGTCCATCCAAGAACAGTGCGCCGCCCACACCGGCATCGGTGATGGTGAACACCACAAAATCATCGAGTTTACGGGCGTTGCCGGCGTATCGTTCGGCGATAGCTGCGCAATTCGCATCATTCTCTACCCAAATAGGCAGATCATCACCGAGCCTGCGGCGCAATTCCTTGCCCACATTCTGCTTATACAGGGCATTGACCGCCCCACCGGTGATGGTGCGCTGCTTCTTGACGTCAACGAATCCGGGCAGGCTCAGCGCAATACCATCAATCGACTCCTGCTGTTGGCGCACTACATTGGCAATGCCATCGAATAAATCTTCGGAATCTTCCTTGGGCGTGGCAAAAGCAGCCGGCACATCCTGAATACCGTCAGTCACCACAGCATGGCGAATAAACCTGTACCCCACATCAAATGTCAGCACACGTGTGCTTTCCATATGCCCTCCTCGGCTGTTCCGGCTACTCCTTTCGCCTCGTTGACGCTTTCACACCAGCATGAAACGGAGCAATACCGGTAGTTTAACAGGCCTTGTTATTCGTATTGATGACCGACTTAACAAGGCCTGAGATTTGAGTTATCGTGCCGCCACAATGACCTGATACGGAGCCAATGTGCAGTCAGATTCCAGCACGGCATCGTGAGCCAGCAGGTCGGCGGCACCAGACAGGGCCGGCAATGCAACCTGCTGCTCACGGTCGGTCAGGTTGATGATGAATGTAAACACTCGGCCATCATCCGCATATCGTTCGGCGACTTCGACGCCATCCGGGGTATTCACCGAAGCCAAGCCTGCGGCATCTACTATCGGCTGTACCAACGCATCCATGCCGGGCTCGCTCAGCGGAGTGCCCACATAGTAAGCCTCACCCTTGCCGAACGTGTTCACGGTAACGGCTGGCGTGCCGGCATAGAATTCGCTGCCTCCATAGGTGGCGAGCGTACGGGCGCCTTCCAGATGCATGATGCTGGCCACGATTTCGCCGCTTGCCTCTACTGTGCCCTTGGCTGCAGCAGCCTCCGCGCCGAACGACACTGGGATCGTCTCCCCTGGTGCCATTGCATCAATTTCCTCGGCCCAGACGCCGGCGAGCGCACGGAACGGACCGGGGTAACCGCCCGGAATCACCAGATCATGCTCGTCGTGAATGCCGGACATGTAGCCGGTGATGAATCGTCCGCCATCGCGCACATATGCTTCAACGGCTTCGGCAACGCCGGGCTTAACCATGATCAGCGTCGGTGCCGCCACAATGGCGTAACGGGCGAGCTCGGCTGCCGACGTGGTGCTGGGGATGATGTCCACGGCAAGTCCGCGACGGTTGAATGCACGGTAGAAGCGGTGCACTTCATCCGGGTAGGAGAAGCCTGCGATGGGTCCCACGCAGCCTTCCAGCGACCAGTAGCTTTCCCAGTCGAACATGATGGCCACATGTGCATGCACTTCGGAACCCATAATCTGCGGTGCGATATTCTCGAGTGCTTCGCCAAGCGCCGAAGTCTCACGGAATACGCGGGATTCCTCGGTACCATCATGTGCGATCACGGCGCCGTGGAAGCGTTCGCAACCGCCAATCGACTGCCGCATTTGGAAGAACTGCACGGTATCCGCGCCATGTGCCACGGCCTGCCAGCTCAATGCGGCCACCTCGCCGGGGCGCTTGACCTTGCAGTATGGGAACCAGTTCTGCTGGTTCGGCGTCTGTTCCATCAGCATGAACGGTTTGCCACCGCCCACGCCACGCATCAAGTCGTGGTTCAGGGCCACGCGGCTTGCCGGCATGCCCATGCCCGGGTAGTTGTCCCAGCTGATCACGTCCATTTCTGGACCCCATGTGAAGTAGTCGAGGTCTTTGAACGTACCCATCAGATTCGTGGTGATGGGCGTGATGGCATCGAACCGGCGCACGGCGTCGCGCTCGTTCGTAAAGCATGCCAGCTGGGATTCGTTCTGGAATCGGCGGTAGTCGATGAGCAGCCCGGAGATTACGCACTTCCTCGGATCCCAGTCGGATCCGATGCCGTCGCCGTAGCCGACCGGTGGCACGATATCCGCCCAATCCACAATGGTGTGGCTCCAGAAGTTCGCGCACCATGCTTTGTTGAGCGCCTCGAGAGTGCCGTACTTGGCCTTGAGCCATGTGCGGAATGCTTCAGCGCAGGTTTCGCAGTAGCATAGGCCGCCGCCTCCGCCGTATTCGTTGCCGATATGCCAAGCCTTCAAGCCTTCAGTGCCGGCGTATCGTTCGGCGATCTTGCCGGCGAGTTTGCCGGCAACCGCACGGAAGTAGGCAGAGTTCGGGCAGAAGTTATGGCGGCCGCCGAACACATGGCGCTGCCCTTCGAATGTGGTGCGAATGATTTCAGGATGTTCGCGCACCATCCATGCGGGCAATGCGGCGGTGCCTGTGGCGAACACAATGTTGAAGTGATGCTTGATCAGCAATGCCACGATCTTGTCAAGCATCGTGAAATCGTAGGCCTCCTCGCCCGACTGCAGCAGCGTCCAGGAGAACACGTTGATGGTTGCCTCATTGATGTGCGCGTCCTCGAGCATGTCGAGATCGCGTTCCCATGTTTCCTCGGGCCATTGTTCCGGGTTCCAGTCGCCGCCGAAGAGGAACGTGTCGAATAAAGGTGTCATGCGATGCTCCTTTTGCCGCCGGCTCCCCTTTTGAGGGAGCCGGGCAGAATTGTGTTACTGCTGCACGCTGTAGTGCACGTTGTTGAAGGTGATGTTGCCTTGGCCGTGTGCATAGACGCCGAGCAGGATGCCGGTGAAGCCACCTGCGTTGGTGAAGCTCAGCAGTTTGCCCGGCACATGGCCGAGCAGTTGCTCGCCGCCTGCGAATGCACTGGTGTTGGCCACGGCGAAGTCATATCCGGATTCGTCGCCGCGCACAATCAGGCGCAGTTTGGCGCTTGCCGGCACAGCTACAGTACCGACTATGGTGGCAAGTCCGGCGTTGTGAGCCGTGGCTTTGACGCGAATCAATCCGTTGGCATCGGATGCTCGCACTGCGATGGTCAGGTAGTGGTGACTGTTGGCGTATACGGCAACGCCTGCTTCACCGAGGGACAGTGCGCGGGCGTCCGCCAATGTTGCGCCGAATTCGAAACGCAGGTCGGTCTGGCGAGTGCCGATCATCGGTGCACCGTGGGTCAGATCGAATGATTGTGCGGCTGCATGCACGGTAATGGTCGCGTTATTGGTGGTGGCCGGCGCCATTGCATGACCGGACGATACGATGTACTGCTTGTCCGAATCGATGCCGGGAGTAATCCATTCAACATCTGATTCCAGTGAATCATTGTGACCGTTGAGGTCGCAGTCGTATGACTGATCGGCCAACTCAGGCCAGCCATCCTTCCAATCGAACCAGACGGCGTACGGTTCGCGGCCGACCCAGCCTTGGGCTGGGTATTCGTTGTTGTTGCGGGTGCCGTGGAATACCATCAGCGTGCGATCGTCTTCGAAATGCGCGCAATCGCAGTGGCCGATGGCCTGCAGGGTCAGATGGGTGGAACGGTTGGTGATCAGTGGATTGCCTGGATACATCTCGTACGGGCCAGTCGGATTGTTGGAACGTGCGATGTTTTCCATATGCCCGGATTCGGTGCCACCTTCTGCCCACATCAGATAGTAGGTGTCGCCGCGCTTGTACATGTGCGGGCCTTCCGGATTGGAACCGGTGATACCGCCACAGATGCGCTTACGCTTGGTCAGCACCGTTCCGGTGGTGACGTCGATTTTCGATAGGTAGATACCGGCTGGCTCGCGTTCGCCGTTCTCATCCGGCTCCCCGCCTTCGTTGCCACAGATGTAGGCGGTGCCATCGTCGTCGAAGAACAGGCTCGGGTCGATGCCGGGCCAGCCTTCCACCCAGATGGGATCCGACCAGCCGGCGTGTGGATCGGTTGAGGTGAGAATCATGTTGCCGGCGTTCACGTTGGTCACGATGAGGTAGTAGGTGCCATCGTGGTAGCGCAAGGTGGGCGCATAGATGCCCTGGCTGTTGTCCATCGTCTCGTACGGGAACTGCTCGGGGCGGTTCATCGCGTCGCCGATCTTGTGCCAGTGTTCGCCGTCTTCGGATTCGAAAACCGGGAGCCCTGGGAAGAATTCGAACGAGCTGTTGACCATCAGGTATGTGCCCTGCGGGGTTTCGCAGATGGTGGGGTCCGGGTGGAATCCGGAGGCGATGCGCCGTGCCGGCTTAACGTTGAACAGGGTCATGATTCTACCTTTATTGCAAAGTCTTATTGGCTCTGTTAAACCAAAATTGACACACCCCTTATTTTTGGCTCCCCTTGTCAGGGGAGCTGGCGGCGAAGCCGACTGAGGGGTAGTTCCGCCGGATTCATGTCAATCTAGGTTTAACAGAGCCATGTTTTTTACGCTGATCAGAAGGCCAGCGGATCGGAGCCAGGGCGGACCAGCACGGGCAGAGTGTGGTAGTCGTACTGTTCGGTGTACCAGCGGCCCGGCTCGTAGGTCTTGCCGGTCAGCAGGTTGGCCCATGCCTCACCAGCGTGGTCGCCGCCAGCGTCCGGCACGTAGAAGCGCGCGGTGCCGTCTTCGGAGAACACCGGTGCCACCAAGAGGTCGTCACCCAGCATGTACTGGGTATCGATGTCTTCGCAGGCCGGGTCGGTCGGGAACTCAAGCACCATTGCGCGCATCATCGGCACGCCGGTCTCATGGGTTTCCTTGGCCATAGCTTCCAGATACGGCTTGAGCTTGAGCTTGAGCTCGGTGAACTCGCGGGAGACCTCTACAGCCTCGTCACCGTACAGCCACGGCACCTTGTATTCAGTGGAACCGTGGTAGCGGGAGTGGGAGGAGAGCAGGCCGAACTGGGTCCAACGCTTGAACAGATCCGGGGTCGGCTTGTCTTCGAAGCCGGCGATGTCGTGGCTCCAGTAGCCGAAACCGGACATGCCGAAGCTCAGGCCAGCGCGCAGGGATTCGGCCATAGACGGGTAGTTGGAGGAGCAGTCGCCACCCCAGTGCACCGGGAACTGCTGGCCGCCCACGGTGGCGGAGCGAGCGAACAGAATCGCCTCGTCCTTGCCCTTGGTTTCCACCAGCACGTCGTACACGGCCTTGTTGTACAGGTAGGTGTAGTAGTTGTGCATCAGCTCGGGGTCGGAGCCATCGTAGTACTGCACGCCTTCGGTGGGGATACGCTCGCCGAAGTCGGTCTTGAAGCAGTCGACGCCCTGAGCCACGAGGTGCTTGAGCTTGTCCTGGTACCACTTGGTGGCTTCGGGGTTGGTGAAGTCGACGATGGCCATGCCGGCCTGCCACTTATCCCACTGCCAGACGTCGCCATCGGTGGTCTTGATGAAGTAGCCCTTCTTGGCGCCTTCCTCGAACAGCGGGGACTTCTGGCCGATGTAGCTGTTGATCCACACGCACACCTTCAGACCGCGCTCGTGCAGCTTGGCGAGCAGGCCTTCCGGATCGGGGAACTTGGTCTCATCCCACTCGAAGTTGCACCATTCGAGTTCCTTCATCCAACGGCAGTCGAAGTGGAACACGGACAGCGGAATGTTGCGCTTGGCCATGCCGTCGACGAATTCCATCACGGTCTTCTCGTCGTAATCGGTGGTGAAGGAGGTGGAGAGCCACAGACCGTAGCTCCAGTCCGGCACCAGCGGCGGCTTGCCGGTCAGGTCGGTGTAGGTGTTGAGAATGCCCTTCAAATCCTTGCCGCCGATAACCGAGTAGCTCATTTCTTCGCCAGGTACGGAGAACTGCACGCGGGAGACCTTCTCGGAGCCGATTTCGAAGCTGACCTTGCCGGGGTTGTCCACGTACAGGCCGTACCCCTTGTTGGACAGGTAGAACGGAATGTTCTTGTAAGCCTGCTCGGTGCCGGTGCCGCCATCTTCGTTCCAGATGTCAACGGTCTGGCCGTTCTTGACGAAGTTGGTGAAGCGTTCACCCAAGCCGTAGATCTTCTCGCTAACGCCGAGATCCAGCTGTTCGGAAACGTGCAGACGGCCTTCCGGATCGGTCACGAGACCCTTGGCACGCCAGCCGGAGTGAGCGATGACCTTGCCGTCGTAAACATACTTGAAGTCGATGGTCTCGCCCTTGGAAATCTCCAGCGTCAGCTTGCCGGAAGTGAAGGACCACTTGTCATCGTCCTCGGTGATGGTGACGTTCGGGTCGGATTCGTTGAGCGCGAACTTCGGGCAGTGGCCGCGATCCTTCTTGAAGTTGATGAGCCTGGTGGTGATGATGTCTTCACGCGGGCTGGTGACTTCGATGGTCAGAATGCCGCCATCCAGGGTCTGGCCGGGGTGATGAATCGGCACGCCGAACGGGCAGAACAGGGTGAGCTTCTTTTCTGCGACGTTCGCCGTGTACACATTGGCCGCGTACTTGACGTCGAAGCCGTCTTTGACAAGCCAGCCACCATTGAGGAACTTCATTGTTACGTCTCCTTCATTGCGAGTACGTTGTGTTGAAATGTATCTTATTTATAAGTCTATAAATAACCAATTTCGACACGCCAGTGCTGTACTAACTGCCGCATAAATACCGCAATACAACGCAAAAGGCCTGCCGCAGATTGCATTGAGCAATCCACGGCAGGCCTTGATATTGCTGAGATTTCAGGCGGTGATAGCCACACCGTCTTGAGATCGATTGGAATCCGCAGCCTCACATGCAGCGAGGAAGCCGGTCAGTCGAATATCCGCCACTGATTCGCCAACGTACACATGGGCGGCCGGCGCAAGGGCATATGCTCCCGACTCGTTGGACCAGTAGCGCAGCGCACGAGCGGCATCGAGCGCCAGTTCAACCTGACGGCTTTCGCCCGGCTGCAGTTCCACCTTTGTGAATCCGCGCAATTCCTTAACCGGGCGGCGCTCACCGGTACCTTCAAGACCGAAGTACACCTGCGGCACGGCTTTGCCGGCTCGCTTGCCGGTATTGGTCACCGTGAAGGCCACATGCACTGCGCCATCCACGAGTCGCACATCGCACGCGCTGTACTCAAACGTGGTGTATCCCAAGCCATGACCGAACGGGAAGAGTACTGGAGCATGCTCGGTCTCGTAGTGGCGGTAGCCCACGAAAATATCCTCGTCGTAGCGCACATGAAGGCCGGGGCCGAATGTACCGATGGAATGCGCTGGGCTGTCTTCCAGAGCAATCGGGAACGTTTCGGGCAAGTGACCGCTCGGATTCACACGGCCAAGCAGGGTTTCGGCGAGCGCGGTGCCGGATTCGCATCCGTTGTACCAGTTCCAGACGATGGCGCGAGCGCGATCGGCCCACGGCATAGCCACCGGAGAGCCGGCCACGAACACCAAGATCGTATTCGGATCAGCTTCAAGCAGTGCTTCAATCAGCTCATCCTGGCCGTAGGGCAGCTGCAGGTTCTCACGGTCGCGGCCTTCAAGATCGTATTCGTGGTCAAGTCCGCCTACGAAAATCACCGGATCGCCGGAGGCTGCGTATTCGCGGGCTAGGGATACGGCTTCCTCGCGCAGACGGACGGCACGCTCGGCATCATCGGCGGCGGAGCCAACCGAGTTCTCCAAGCTGTCTTCCTGCCAGGAATCATCCTGCACCACCTGCTTGGCGTCATAGCCGAGCGCGTATTCAATTTCCACGTTGCCGCCGAGCTGGCCATTCAGACCCAAGATCGGCGTCACTTCGTGCAGCGCCTTGATAACCGCGCTGCCACCACCACTGGAGTGGATGCGGTCGGCATTCGCGCCAACAACCAGCACGCGGCGCATCGAATGCTCATCGAGCGGCAACAACGTATTGCCTTGGGCATCAGCATCATTCTTCAGCAGCACGATGGATTCGCGGGCCACATCCAGTGCAGCCTGAGCGTGCGCGAGCGTGGCATAGGAGCCGGGCTTGCGGGCGGTGTTCACAGTGCCGTTCTCACCGTGTGCCGGCAGCATGTGCAGTGCATCCATGACGGCAAGCACGCGCAATACCTTGGTGTCGATGTCCGCTTCGTCAACCTCGCCATCCTTAACGGCCTTGCGCAGCGGGTTCGCAAAGTAGTACTCATCGAAGTTCGGCGTTACGGACATCTCCACGTCCAGGCCCACGCGGGCGCTGGCCACCGTGCGCTTGACGGCACTCCAGTCGGAGACCACGAAGCCGCGGAAGCCCCATTCGTCGCGCAGAATATCGTCTAGCAGGCGCTTGGATTCGCAGCACTGCTCACCGTTGACGAGGTTATATGCGCCCATCAAAGACAGCACGCCGCCGCGCTTGACCACATCCTCGAACGCGGGCAGGTAGATTTCACGCAATGCTCGCTCGCTGATGGTCTCATCGACTTCCAAGCGATCGGTTTCCTGGCTGTTGGCTGCATAATGCTTGGCGCAGGCGGCCACATCGGATTCCTGCACGCCTTTGACGAAGGCCACGCCCTGCTCGCCGGTCAGATAAGGGTCTTCGCTCATGTATTCGAAATTGCGGCCGCACAGCGGGCTGCGCTTGATATTGATGGAAGGGCCAAGAATCACATCCTTGCCGCGGCCTCGGGCCTCGGCTCCCAGCACCTGGCCGGCCTTGTGTGCCAGGTCGCGGTTCCAAGTGGAGGCTACTGCGGAGCCGGATGGCAGGTAAGTGACGCGATCGCGGGTGTTATAGAGTGGAGCCCAATTGTCGTTGTGCAACTCCTCGCGCGGACCCATCGGGCCGTCATCCATCTTGAACGGCGGGATGCCGAGCCTCGGCACACCTTCGGTGCGGAAAAGGCCGGCAGCGTGAATCATATCGACTTTTTCATCCAGCGTAAGCTCGGCGAGCAGCGCGCGCGCTGCGGCAACGTTGGCTTCGGTAATGGCAGTCATGATGGTCTTTCTTTCGGTATTGCTCGGGTTGCAGCATCGATGTCGCAACCCAAGCTGCAGTGCTTATTGAACGGTGATTTTGAATCCGATGGGCAGGTTTGCGGCAAGTCCCGGACGCTGTGCCGGCACGATGGTCAGCCCATCGTTGGTGCGCTCGTACGATACGGGTCCTGCACCGAGCTGTTCGACAGTGTCGATCACACCGTTGAATGGCGGTTTCACGCCGTCGTGATATGCGGCGAACGTGGTGCAGGTCACCGATTCGGCGTTGACCGGGTTCAGGCAGAACGCGTAAATAGCGCCGTTCTTTGTGGTGAATCGCCAGTCTTCCGCCGTGTATGCGGTTGCCTGCTGGTCGGCGAACATACCGGAGCCGGCCACAGTCGGGCCTTCTTGCGTGATGCGCCACGGGCGAGTGCCGTAGATGCCTTCGCCGTTGGCCGCCATCCATGCACCCATTGTTTCCAGCAGTTCACGGTCATGGTCCGCAATCGAACCGTCTGCGCGCGGGCCGACGTTCAGCAGCAGATTACCGTTCTTGCTCACCGCGTCAAGCAGCGCAATCACCAGCTCATCCACGCCCTTGTATTCCAGAGACATGGTGTAGCACCAGGAGTTACGTGCAATGGCGGTATCGGTTTGCCAGACGAATGGCGTTGCATCCGCGTAGCCGCCTCGTTCAACGTCGACGATGCCGGAGCCCCATGCCATGCCGTCGTATTTGTAGCAGATGGACGTCGGCTTGCCCCATTCCGCGCCGCGATTGTAATAGAATGCGGCCAGCTTGCGCATGTACGGCTTGAATGATTCATGCTGCACCCACCAGTCGAAGTACAGCAGTTCCGGCTGGTAATTATCGATGATTTCGCATACGCGCAGCAGCCAATCCTCAAGATATTCGGCGGTGGGGTGCGGGTCGGAGTGGATGTCGAACTCGTTGCGCTCGGGCATGGCCGGCCAGTAGAAGCCGCCCTTGGTATCCGCTTCGGCACCTTGCACATCAGAGTCGAAATCTCGGCCGTGGCTCATGAACCACCAATGTTCGGCACGATGGTTAGACGTGGCGAAGTGCAGACCATGCTTCAGCGTTGCTTCGCGCAGTTCTCCAATGATGTCGCGATGAGGGCCAGTTTCCACCGTGTTCCAATGCGAAAGTTCGCTGCGGTACATCTGGTAGCCGTCATGATGTTCGGAAACCGGGAAGTAGTAGCGAGCGCCGGCCTTGGCGAACAGGTCGAGCCATTCGTCCGCGTTGAACCGTTCGGCGGTGAACATCGGGATAAAGTCTTTGTATCCGAATTCGGATTGCGGCCCGAAGGTGGCACGGTGATGGTCGAATTCCGGGTAGCCTTCGATATACATGTTGCGCGAATACCATTCATTGCGGTATTCGGGCACGGTGTAAAGCCCCCAATGGGTGAAGATGCCGAACTTTGCATCCGGGAACCATGCTGGCACGGGAGCCTGGGCAAGCGATTCCCATGTATCCGAATACGGGCCTGCGGCAATCACCTGATCGATGGTGTTCAGATCAATCATCGAACGTGCTCCTATCCCAATCGAAGCCAACAGCCTGGCACCATGAACGGGCGATGATCATTGCGCCACGCTCGTATGGGTGCACGCGATCCTGGCTGGCCAAGCAGCCATGCAGCTGGGTAAGCCAATGGTCCACTGCCGCTTGCGTGTCCACGAAGATTGCATTGTGCTTTTCGGCCACACGCTTCGATGCTGCAGCGAATTCCTCGATTTTGGCGCGCATCTGGTCTTGCGGGTTCGGCTCGAACATGAACGGACGCATGACGATGATGCCTTTGAGCTCAGGCAAGGCTTCCTTAGTGCGTTCGAGCAGCTCATCGTAAATGCGCTCGAAATCCTCCACGGTATTGAGGCGAGCCTGCCACAGCGGTCCGTCGAAGTATCGCCATGCATCATTGACGCCGACCATCACGGAAACATAGTCCGGCTTCAGATCGATGACATCCTGCTGCCAGCGTTCGGACAATGCGACGATGTCGTCGCCACTGATGCCGGAATTGATGGTGCACAATGCACGATCGGGGTAGACGGCGGTAAGCAGGTTATGCAGAGCATTCACGTAGCCGGTGCCGTAGCCCCAACCACCGGGGATGGCAGTACGGTCGCGGCCGGCATCGGTGATGGAATCACCCATGAACACGATGCGGGAATGTTTCGGGAAAATCAGCATGATGATCGCTTTCGGTTTCAGATATGAGATTGCGCGACGGCCCGGAAGGAGCGGGGCCGCCGCGCAATGAGAGAGGGCCTGTTATGAGGGGATTACCTCATCACTTGGAGGCTTCGTACTGCTTGACGACCTCCTGGCGGGCCTTGATCCAGTCCTTGGCGTTCTGCTGGTCAACCTTCAGCACGCTGTCGTAGCCGAGATCCTTGACCTGCTGGCGAGCGTCCTTGAGCACCTTGGTGAACTCGGAGTCGGACTTGGCCACCAGAGCGTTCCAAGAAGCGTTGACGACCTCGGTCTTGATGGAGCTACGGGTTGCGGAAACCGTGGACTCTTCCTGCGGAGTGGTGTAGGAGGCGCCCGGAGCCACAGCGAGCAGGTTGTTCTTCTGGAGGTAGTCGATGTCGCTGGTGGCGCCGCCCATGTGCTCGGACCAATCCTGGAACAGAGCGGAGGTGTCAGCCTCGGACTCCCACAGCTGCGGGTTGAATGCAGCACCGGTCTCGGAGTCGATGTCGTTCTGCTGCACGGCCTTGAAGTTCAGCAGGGAGAAGCCGGAGTCGTAAGTGCCGCCGCCGAGCTTGTCGGAGATCTTGAGGTTAGCATGGTCGCCGTTCATGGCCTGCTTGCCGAAGTCGGTGAGCTGAGGCTTGCCATCCTCGCCCTCGGTCCAGCAGCCCAGGTCCTTCGGGCACGCAGCGCCGCCGGCGTTGGAAGCAGCAGCGTACACACCGTCAGAGGAGTACAGCCAATCGATGAACTTGGCAATGCGTTCCTTGTACTTGGACTTGGATCCGATGGCGATGATGGTGGTGCCGTCACCGTCCGGGGTGAAGCCGGTGGAGTAGACCTTCATGGACTGCAGCGGAGCGAGCATGAAGCCCACACCCTTGGCCTTGTTCTCATCGGAGTTCATACGCGGCTTGCCCAGCCAGCTGAAGATGGAGACGAGGGTCTTGCCGTTGGTCACCTTGTTCTGCATGGTGTCCCAATCCTGAGTGGTGGATTCAGGATCGACCAGGCCCATCTGATCAGCCTTGTTGAGGAACTCAAGAGCCTGCTGGTAAACGCCGCCCTCCTGGGTGGCCGGCTGCACGTCCTTGCCGTCAGCGCTCACGAACACGGAGCCCTGGCTCTGGTAGCCGAGCCAGTTGACGATGGCGGAGGCGTTGTTCATCACGTCGCCATCCCAATCCTTGAATAGGGAGAAGGCGTAGATGTCGTCCTGACCGGTTTCCTTGCGGGCCAGATCCTGCATGTTCTTCAGCACGTCGAGGAAGGAATCGAGATCCTTGATCTCCGGGTAGCCGAGCTCCTTGTAGTACTCCCAGCGGATGTACGGAGCGGAAGTGGGCTCCATGCCTTCGCTCGGGCTGGACGGGTCAGAGGAGGAGACGCCCTGCGGGATACCCCACACGCCGTCCTTGCCGGCCTGCTTGGTCACGGAGTCAACAGCGTTCTGGTACTTCTTGACGTTGGTCATCTTGCCGTAGTACGGGGTCATGTCGGCCACCAGGTTGGCCTTGACCAGCTTCTGCAGACGGCCGTTGCCGGTGCTGGTGATGATCAGGTCACCCAGGGAGCCGGAGGCTGCGCGGGTATCGAAGACGGTGTCGCCACCGGAGACGTTCGGAGCGATGATGTTGAGCTTCAGGTTGAACTTGTCCTGAACGATCTTGGCGAACCAGCCCTTCTGCTCGCCCTGCTGGTTGGCCAGGGAGTCGAACACATCGATGGTGACCAGGGAACCATCATCCTTGGCATCGGCTGCGGTATCGCCACCGCAAGCAGCCAGCGAGAACGTCATCGCCGCGGCCAGGCCAACGGCCAGCACCGAGGTGAGCTTCTTCTTGATTTCCATGACGGAAACCTCCTTGTTTCTTTTTCCTTGTGTTGTCTGTTGAAGTGTGATTACTTTGGGGTCTACTTAACGGCTCAGTCCTGCAATTAAGGACTCGCCTCCGGCGAGACTCAATCCGACCTTCGCCGGGGACTATCGCCCCGGCTCAGGCTGAGGTCAGCCGGAAGCCCACCGGGCTTCCTTGATGACCTCAGCCCTTGACCGCTCCCAGCATCATGCCCTTGACGAAGAAGCGCTGGAAGAACGGGTAGACGAACATGATCGGCAGCACCACGATGACGGAGACGGTCATACGAATCGAGGTCGGGGTGGCTGCGGAAGCCAGAGCGGCAACGTTCGCGGCGTTCGCCTTAGCGGCGTTGGCCAAGGCGCTGGCCTGGTTGATGTACGTGTACAGCAGGTACTGCAGGGAGTAGAGCTTGTCGTCGGTCATGTAAATCAGCGTGTCCTGGAAGGAGTTCCACTGGCCGACCGCGGAGAAAATGGCGACCGTGGCCAAGATCGGCGTGCACATCGGCAGCACAATCTTGCCGAAGATCGTCAGCGTACCAGCGCCATCCATTTCGGCGGCTTCCTGCAGGGAGTTCGGAATCGACTCGATGTAGGTCTTCACCAGAATGATGTTGAACGGCTGCACCACTGCCGGCAGGATGTACACCCAGAAGTTGTTGGTCAGGCCAAGGTTCTTCATCGTGATGAACATCGGGATTAGGCCGGCGTTGAAGTACATGGTGATGACCACGAAGCGGTACCAGAACGAACGTGCCCACATCTTCTTCTGCGTGAACATGAAGCCCAGGTAGGCGCTGGCGAGCACGGTCAGCACCGTGCCGATAACGGTACGGGCCAGGGAGATCCATGCCGCGCGGCCGAGGCCGGAGAGCGCCAGCACATCCTTGTAGTTCTGCAGATGGAAGCCCTTGAACCACCAGGTCACCTCGCCTGCTGCGGACAGGTTGTTATCGGACAGCGAGTTGATGATCAGGTAGTAGAACGGGTAGGTGCAGATCAGTGCGAACACTGACAGCAGCACGATGTTGAATACGTTGTAGACTTTCTCACCCGTGGTGCGACGCATCGCCGGCGAGACACTTGACTTCTGCTTTGCCATGATTGTTCCTTAATAAATCTCGCGTGACTTTGCTTGGCCGATCAGACGATGCCCTCGCCGCGGGTGCGCTTGGACAGCCAGTTAACGATGAAGAGCAGGGCGACGGAGACCAGCGACTTCAGGATGGAGATCGCGGTACCCAGAGACAGGCTGGAGTTGCCGAGACCGACGTTGTAGACGTACAGGTCGAGCACTTCGATCCACTTCTGGTTGAAGTTGTTTTGGAACACGTAGTACTGGTCCATGCCGTTGTTCAGGAAGTTGGAGATGGAGAGCATGAGCAGCACGAAGTAGGTGGGCAGCAGCTGCGGGATGGTCACATGCCAGATCTGCTGGAAGCGGTTGGCACCATCCACCTGTGCGGCTTCATACAGTTCCTGATCGATGCCGGCAATGCCTGCGAGGTACATGATGGAACCCCAGCCGAGACCCTTCCACAGGTTCCACAGCAGCATCTTGAGCCAGATGTGATCGCCGGAATCAAGGAACTTGATTGGCTCGGTGATCAGGTGCAGGTTCTGCAGCAGCTCGTTAATCATGCCGGAGGAGGAGAACATTGCGAAGGCGATGGAGTAGACCAGCACCCAGGAGATGAAGTTCGGCAGCGTGGTGAGCGTCTGAATCAGGTTCTTGAACCACTTTGCGCGAATCTCGTTCAGGGCGATAGCGAAGATCACCGGGAAGAACGAGGTCAGGATGTTCAGGCCGGACATGGCGAAGGTGTTCATCAACACCTGACCGATCTTGGCCAGCTGAGCCGGGTTCTGCACCAGCAGCTGGAACCACTGCAGGCCCACGAACTCGCTTTCGGAGAGTGGAATCGGCGGCTGGTAATCGTAGAATGCGTAAATCCAGCCGAACAGCGGCAGGTAGCTGAAGAGCACCACCATAACCAACAGGGGTGCGACCAGCAGGAACAGCTTCAATCCGTGGCGCTTGTTGTAATCAGCGCCGGGAAGCATCTTCTTCGCCTTGTTGGCGGCACGACGATCACGACGGCTACGCGCTGGCTTAGCGTCGGCAGCTGCGACGTTATCCGCGGCAAACCCGACTTCGCCGTCTGCGGTTGCAACGTTCTGCATCTTGTCTCCTTTGAAGCAATGCAGCGAAGACATTGTCTGGGTGCGACCCATTTCGCAACCCGCTGTCTTCTTGTCTCTTGTTTATAAGTTTATAAATAAGAGTTTTTCCTGTCAAACGCGCTTATGGCCAAAACCACCTATCAGCGAGCGCACAACACCCGAAAACCCTTGAAAAATCACGGAATTCGACCAATAGAATTTTTATTTATATACTTATAAATAAGCGTGTCGCAATCGGTGAGCATTCACCTGAGGAATAGGAGGAACAATGAAGTTCAACACCAATGCACCATTCTGGCGGTTCATGGATACTCTGGTGCATTTCACCGCACTGAATCTGCTGTATCTGCTGACGTTGGTCCCGGTCATCACCATTGGCCCAGCTCGCGCGGCATTGTACAGCACCATGTTTGCGTACGACGAGAATGACGACATCAGCCTCACCCGCGAATACCTGCGCCGTTTCAAGCGCGAATTCAAGCACGGCCTGATCTCCGGCATTATCATCATGGTGCTTGTCGCGGCCATCATCTTCGGCCTTGCCTTCTGGAGCGCATGGAACACCAACGCTTCCTATATTCCACTGATTGTGCTCATCATCGCAGCGGTGATTGTGGTACTCACCGCCGAATACCTCTTCCCTATGCAAGCCCGTTTCGAGAACTCTTTGGGTACGCAGTGGAAGCTGGCGGCCATGTTCCCTTGGCGTGCGTTCCCCTGCACGCTGGCACTGCTCGGCATTGATGTGGTGCTGCTCGCCGTGGCCTACTTCATTCCGTTCATTCGCGTGCTTGTACTGATTTTCGGCGTGGCATGGGGTGCTTACGCCAAGTCCTTGGTCTTCCTGTGGGGCCTCAAGCGTTACGGCGGCATGGGACCGGTGGAACAGCCCACCTATATCAACGCACACGACTGATAACAATCGCGCACACTCCTTTTCCTCTCAAGCAACGGCAAGGCATGTTGATTGCCTTGCCGTTCGCGTATACGGCTACCATTGACTGACATGACGTCACCAGCCATCTCCAAGCCTGCCGCCGCCGCGAATCCTACAAAATCCGCGATCAGTTCGCGCCCTCATACGCAACTTGCCCGCCTTGGCACCATCGCCCGGTGGACACTAGCGGTATTGGCTTGCTTGTGGCTGTCGTTGTGCACTGCCGTCGGCCCGTTGTATTGGGATTTTGAAACCGGCACCATCGCACACTGGAACTGGGCGAATACCGCAATCTTCATTGGCTCATTCGTCATCTATTTCGGCATTATCGTTGCCTTGGTGAGATTCGCTGCAATCGGCCATGCGCTTCCCGCCAAGCTGAGCGAACAGCTGCGCACTGCAAAGCAGCAGTTCTTCGCGAGCGCCGGTAGTACCAAGCGTCGCCACGATGCTGACAACAACAATTCTGAATCATCAACAGACATCGGAAGCACAGCTGATGCTGCAACCAGTAAGAATAAGCGCAAAACCCGTTTTCATATCTCTCCTCAACGCATCGCTACGGCGGTAGCACAGGCGCTGCTGTTCTGCCAGCGTTGGATTATCCGCGGCACGAACCGATTCTGGAAACTCCTGCTCGTATTCTTCATTGGCTGGCTGTGGGTGCCCACCACGCTGCTTGCTGCATTTGGTGCTGACGTTCGTTCGCAGATACGCGAATTCAGCTGGGCCTGGAACCAGTGGACTGGATTGAAGCAGCCTTATATCGGCTTCTTCTCATTCGTGCCGATGGACATCTACCCCACCGCGCACTATATGTGGCCGTCCAACCCCACGTATTTGACTGACCAGCACAATATTGTGCTCACGTTGATTTACGGTGCAACGGCTGCATTCTCCCGTTATGTGACCGGTTCGAATGATGCAGGCATTGTGGTGCTCGCCGCCCTGCAAATGTTGTTCGCCGTATTCTGCTGTGCGGCAGCCGCCCATCGATTCTTGAACCGACCGTGGCTGAGTGCCGCCGATACTTCCGCGTACACCGCTACGGATTCAGCTGTGCCTCAACAGGCTGGTGGCTTGGCTCGTTTCCTGATTCTTCTCTTCTTCATGGTGTGCCCGCTGGCTGTATTCGCCACTATTTCTCTGACCAAATCGCCGTTGTTCGCGTTCGCATTCGTCTGGTGGTTTGGTATCTGGTACGAGCTCACACAGACCTGGAGGCCAGCAGCCAAGTGGCGTATGCGCAGCAAGAACAACCAGCACCATGCTGTACAGCCGATTATCCGATTGCCGCGCCATAGCTTCCTTGCCTTTATCGTCTCTACTGCAGTGATGCTGATTTCCGCTAAATACGCGTGGTATATCATCGCTTTGCAAATCGTGCTGGCACTTATCGCCGACCGCCGCCGCTGGGCTACCTATGTTGCCGCGCTGCTCATTCCCACAGTGCTGATTCACGGCGGCATCTCCTATGCCATCTCATCGAATATGATTATCGGCGGCGATCCGATTGAAAGCCGCGGTGTGCAGCTGCAGATGATCGCCCGCGTGGCGCAGCGCAACCCCGATGGCATTTCAAATGAGGCCATGAAGAACCTCTCCCCCGTGTTCAACAAGGATCAGATGGCTGACGCATACTTCCAGCAGGATGCCGATCCGGTGAAGTCCTCGGGTATTCAAGCCAAAAAAGTGAGCTACAAGTGGCGCACGGTCACGCCGGAGGATATGGCGAATTTCAATACTGCTTGGCTCGATATCATCAAAGACAATCCGGTGATTGCACTCGATGCGCTGCTGGCCAAATGCTTCGGCTATTTCAATGTGACCGATCTGCCGTATGTTTCGATGGATTATTACGTCAGCAGCGACTATGTGCAGAAGAATTCCGCATGGATTAAGTACTACAACCATGACTGGCGTGAACAAATCACTCACTTCACCCAAAGCTGGGGCAAGATTCCAGTCATTGGTTGGCCTACGCATGGCAATTTCTATGTGGTACTGACGTTGCTTATCGGTGCTGCCGAAGTGATTCGCCGCCGCTGGCTCACGCTGATGACGCATATCCCACTGCTGTTGCTGATGGGTGTGATGATTACTGCCCCGGCTAATAATTTCGAACGTCATATGCTTCCGGTGGCCTTTGTATTCGGTTTTGTTGTGCTTACATACTGGCGTGAGTCGCGTGCCGAGCTGGCTACAGCCGCGGCTTCAACGCCGATGATGCTCAGCAGCCGCGCATAGGAACCCGTATAAGGCACTTGTAGCTCAAGCATCAAGGTTTACACTATGGTTATGCCTTCAGACTTTCTTGATCTTCTAGCCGCCGACGCAGCTGACGCCAACGACGTTTCCGCTGCAGACCGGATACGCAAGGTTCTGTTTGAATGTCTGTTCCATCAACTTTCCGATCAACGTGTCACATCGTTGTTTACTTTGCTTGGATTTACCGGTGAATTCGACTGCTATGCCATCGCTGGTTATCCTGCAAGGTCCTCTGTACGAACCCGTAAAACCATCGAGAAAATCGTATCGGACTTCGGTGGAGTATGCATTACTGCCGAACATACATTGCATTCCCCGCTTGCGGCTGAGCAGGGTGGTTCGTCATTCGATAGTACGGTGGATAAGTCTGTGGATAAGTCGGCAAAACAGTCCGGTAATACTGTGGTTGTGGCATTGATTCGCCCGGTGGGTGCAGCAACGCCTGAGGTGATTTGCAATACGATTGCCTCGGAGTTCGACGATGCGCGTGCTTTGACGTTAGGACCTCAACTGCATGGCGCGAATGGTGCTATGCGTTCCATTCGTACGGCTTTGTACTGTTTGCAAGCGGCACCAGCATTGGCTGCTGCAGTGCCGCAATTACCCCGCCCATTACGCAATGATGATGCATTGCCCGAGCGTGCGATGATTGGTGATCCTGATGCGCGTAAGGAACTAGTGGACGTGGTGTATGGCAGCTTGGCCGCAGCAGGACCAGATGATCCAACGCTAGTGACGGTTTCGACGTTTTTGAAGTATGGCGGTTCACTGGAGACGGCAGCTAAGGAACTAAACGTGCATCCGAATACGATTCGGTACCGTTTGAAGCGTGCAGCCGAATCGACGGGCTGGGATGCTTCCGACCCGCGTGAGGCGTTTGTGCTCTCCTGTGCGATTGCATTGGGCCATATGGCTGCTTAGGCAGAATTGCCACGAACGCAAAAGGGCCTCTATGAAACTAGTGCTCCATAGAGGCCCTCGTCTTTGTTTGTATACCGCGAATATCGGTATACGGATGCATCGCGCATTGGCTGACGCGCATATGTAAGGCGCCGTGTCGTAATTACCGTTGTTATTCGTTACGTAGGAAAAGGAGAATAAAAAAAGTCCGACATCGATTGATGTCGGACTTTAATAAGTTTAAATGCGGCGGTGTGCTACTCTCCCACACCCTGTCGGGTGCAGTACCATCGCCGTGCCAGGCCTTAGCTTCCGGGTTCGGAATGGGACCGGGCGTCTCCCCTGGGCCATGACCGCCGCAAATCTTCTGTTATACGGTCCAAGACCATGTCTTGGCCGGCATGTGGTGGTTCGGGGACCGGATGGTGGACGCTTCCTGATGTTCGTTTTCCGATGTTCCGCGACGATGCAGTGTCTTTCTGTCGTCCGCGTGTCATTGTGCGCAGCACGGTCGCCGACAATCGAAGGTGTCGGCGTGAAGGTTTCGCCTTTCCCCGTTAGTACCGGTCGGCTCCACCCCTCGCGGGGCTTCCACGTCCGGCCTATCGACCACGTGTTCTTCATGGGGGGTTCAGGATCCGGGGATCCATGGAATGCTTATCTTGGAGCAGGCTTCCCGCTTAGATGCTTTCAGCGGTTATCCCTTCCGAACGTGGCCAACCGGCCGTGCCGCTGGCGCGACAACCGGCATACCAGAGGTTCGTCCACCCAGGTCCTCTCGTACTATGGGCAGGCCTCCTCAACATTCCAACGAGCGCAGAGGATAGAGACCAAACTGTCTCACGACGTTCTGAACCCAGCTCGCGTGCCGCTTTAATCGGCGAACGCCGAACCCTTGGGACCTGCTCCACGCCCCAGGCATGCGAC
>NZ_JGZN01000014.1 GCF_000741715.1 Bifidobacterium saguini DSM 23967
ACAAACTAGGATGAGCCTTATCGAAACGGCTAATAGCGGAGTAAAGCGAATCGGTGAGCGGACCATCCTCCACTAGCACTATTTGTTCTGGCGGAATTGTCTGCGCAAGCATGCTCGCCAAGGATTCCTCCAGAAAGAGGAATCCTCTTTTGCGTACACGCTCATCAACACGCTGTATGGTGGGAAAATATTAGTGTCTTGAGCGACGCCGTTTGACGCCACTACTTCGGAATCTTCAGTGATTTTCACCGCTGACAACTTCCGACATAACGGGCGTTATCGGCTAATGGTCTCTTCTCCACGGCTCTTCCTCCCTGCCTGCGGCACAGCTGTGCCTCATGACAAAACTAGAGAGCAGTATAACCCACGGGGGTGTCTCATACCCCTGAAAATGAGACACGGGGGAATGCTGTTTTACAAAGATAAACCGCAAAATATAGCGGTTCTTGCGGTGTTAACGCACACATTCGCACACAGATTCTTAACACTTATTCCACTTACTGGAAAGTATGTAGGGTGGGTAAGCGCTTACATCGAGCTTTCAACGGGTAGAGCGACGGGGACTCCCGCATTAATTAATAGACAATGCTTATCCCAGTCACACTGATTTATCTCAATCACATTATTGAGATAGTGACTGAGATATACAAGTTCTCCGCATCCATATATGGGATCTCAAAAACTTAGTTTTTACTGGAACTAAGCCATTTTCACTAGGACAGTTTTCTTATTCAACGCGGAATTATTTCACTCGCTATCTCAGTCATTTTGACTGAGATAGGCATGCAAATATCAAGATTGCGCCGATAACGCCCGTTATGTCGGAAGTTGTCAGCGGTGAAAATCACTGAAGATTCCGAAGTAGTGGCGTCAAACGGCGTCGCTCAAGACACTAATATTTTCCCACCATACAGCGTGTTGATGAGCGTGTACGCAAAAGAGGATTCCTCTTTTCTGGAGGAATCCTTGGCGAGCATGCTTGCGCAGACAATTCCGCCAGAACAAATAGTGCTAGTGGAGGATGGTCCGCTCACCGATTCGCTTTACTCCGCTATTAGCCGTTTCGATAAGGCTCATCCTAGTTTGTTAACCGTAGTCTCGTACTCACCAAACCACGGTCTGGGGTACGCATTGATGAAAGGCGTACCTGAATGCCGCAATGAAATTGTGGCTCGCATGGATTCAGATGACATCGCATTCCCGGATCGTATGGAGACTGAGCTCTGTGTGATGCGTGACCGATCCCTGGATATGGTCGGTTCTCAAATTGTTGAGTTTATCGACAATCCTGATACCCCAGTTGCTGCCTCTACGCTTCCTGTTTCCTTCGAAGATATTGTTGCGTATTCAAAGAAGCGTAATCCGTTCCGCCATCCCTCGATGGTGTTCAAGAAGTCTAAGGCGCTAGCTGCGGGCAATTACAGTCCTGAGTTCTTATATTTCGAGGATTGGGATTTATTCAATCGAATGCTGGCTTCAGGGTGCCGTGCGTGGAATGTGGATCGTCCTCTGGTGGCCATGCGCGTGAGTGCTGATTTCTATGGTCGCCGTGGAGGTCCCGCATATTTGCCTCATATCTGGAGGTTCAAGACCGCACAGCTCAAACGAGGCTACTTCACTTTCCCACAGTTCTTGGCTTCCACGGTTCCCCACGTGATCGTATGCCTCATTCCCAACGGACTTCGCTCATTCATTTACACACATCTATTGAGAAAAGGAACCAATTAATAATGACAGCACTCGCCAGCAACAAGCCGACCGTTGCAGTCGTCACATTGCACAATTCTCCGAATTATGGTTCCTGCTTGCAAACTTATGCCACGCAAAAAGTGCTAGCACGTGTAGGAGCCGATCCAACTATCGTGGACTACTACCGAGCTGATGCAATACCTGAAAATGAGACTGATCGTGCACTTAACGGTCAAGTCGCCAGCAAGATGCCAATTTTCAAGATTCCTGGCGTAAAAGCTTTGGCCCGTATTCCAGTGAGTCATATGGTAAAGCGTCGCGCTGCCCCATTGAACGCCTTCCGCCACAGCAAATTGAACCTAACTCCACGCCCGTATTATTCCATCGACGAGTTAGAACAAGACCCACCTAAAGCAGACATTTATTGCACTGGTAGCGACCAAGTATGGAATAGCACTTGGAACAAGGGGTTTGAGAAAGCCTTTTATCTCACTTTTGCGCCTGAAGGTGCAAAGAAAATCGCCTATGCTGCGAGCATTGGCAAGTCCAAGCTTGACGACTGGGAAATCGAGCCGATGCGTGAGGAACTGCTGAAGTACTCGCACATTTCCGTGCGTGAAGCTGAAGCGGCGGACCTGTTGGATTCCATCGGTATTCGTGGAGCAGTTCCCGTAATCGACCCAACGCTTATGCTTACACGAGATGACTGGGCCGAGCTGCACAGCGACGATGTGCCGAAAGAGCCATTCATTCTGATTTACCAACTTAACCGCAATCATGAGTTTGACGAGTATGCCAAGCGTTTGTCCGAGAAACTTGGGCTGCCTCTCTACCGCATCGCGTATGGCATAAACGAACGCCGCACGGGTGTACACACCATTGTGTGCCCCACGGTAGAACAGTTCGTTTCATTGTTCATGAGCGCCGAATATGTGGTTACCGACTCATTCCACGGCACTGCGTTCTCGATGAATCTAGCGAAAAAGTTCGTTTCTATTAGCCCGGGCCGTTTCAGCGGCCGCATCATGAATCTGCTGGAAATGACCGGCGAAACAGACCAGTATCTGCAGGACTATCGAGATTTGAGCGTAATCGATAATCCGATTGATTACCAACACGTGCATCAGGTATTTGAAACCAAACGTGGGGAAGCTCTCGCCTTCCTCAATACCGCAATTAACGACTGAGAAGAGGAAACGTTCATGATTACCGAGATTAAGTCGTATCAGATTATTATTGCCTTGTTGAAAGCACGAGGTATCCGTCATTGTGTGCTTTCTGCAGGTTCCAGGAATGTGCCTTTCGTGCATTCTATTGAGGAAGACCCCTTCTTCAAGTGCTATTCGGTTGTTGATGAGCGAAGCGCGGGATATTTTGCTCTGGGGCTGTCTCAGCAGCTTCATGAGCCTGTTGTTATTTCTTGTACATCCTCTACTGCGACCTGCAATTATTGGCCGCCTGTTGCTGAGGCGTATTATCAGGGCGTTCCATTGATTGTGCTTACCGGTGACCGTGATGTGGCCATGCTGGGTCAGCGCGAAGATCAGATGATTGATCAGGTGGGCATGTATGACAGGCATGTGCGCAAGTCTGTGAATCTGCCTGTAGTGAAGACGGATGATGATTTCATCTATTGTCAGCGTCTAGTGAATGAGGCATTGCTGGAACTTGACCATAATGGGCAAACGGGTCCTGTGCATATTAATGTACCGATGAAGTGGTACAGCACGTCGTTCCCCGTACAGGAACTGCCTAAAGTTACTTGCATTGAGCGTCTTGGACATGAGACTGCGGCTGCAAAATGGGAAGAAAAGGTTCGTGAGCTGCAGCAGGCAAAGCGTATTCTCGTGGTTTGTGGACAGTCGAGCTATATTTCCGATGAACAGCAGAAGCAGATGACTGAGTTCTTCCATAAGTTTAACTGTTCTATTTCCATGGAATACATGTCGAACGTTGAATGTGAAGGTGCAATTAATACCTCTGTTTGTCTGGACTCCAGGTTTATCTCCGACAAGAAAGCTGATGAGCTGCTTCCTGACATTGTGATTTCCTATGGCGGCAATGTAATGCAAGGAGTGAAGGCCGACCTATGCAAGCGAGCTGGGCAGTTCGAACATTGGCTTATTCAAGAAGACGGTCATGTTTGTGACTTGTTTAAGAGTCTGACCACCATATTCGAGTGCACTCCTGAGTATTTCTTCCGTTTCTTCAACGAGACAGCAGGGGATGACAGTCAGAATGATCTTGTTTACCATCATCAGATTGAGCAATATGCACAGAGCGTGAAATACCATGAGTTCCCCTGGTCCAATATCTATGCGGTTCAACATGTTGTCACGCAGGTGCCCTCTGGCTCCATCATCCATATGAGCATCAATAACGCAATTCGACTGACAAACTTCTTTGAATTGCATCCGAATGTCAAAACGTATGCAAACATTGGCACCGATGGTATTGACGGATGTCTATCATCCTTCCTTGGCCAAGCAATTGTTCTTGGAGACCAACCCGCCTATCTTATGATTGGTGATCTTGCCTTCTTCTACGATATGAATGCCCTGCGTATCCGTCATATTGGCAACAATGTTCGCATTATGTTGCTCAACAATCACGGTGGCGAAGAGTTCTATTACAACGGCATGTATCAAAATAAAGCCAGCGACTTGCATACCACAGCGCGTCATAATACCAACGCAAAAGGATGGGCCGAATCCTGCGGTTTCAAGTATTTGACTGCTTCTGATAAAGATACATATAATAAGACGCTCCCAGAGTTTATGGCCAGCGAATCCGATAAACCCATCTTCTTTGAAGTTTTTAGCGAAATGAGTACGGACTCAAAAGCTATTTATGATTTCTATAATTTAAGCCGGCCAAGGGATTTGATTTCTGATATGAAACGAGAAGCTAAAGAAATCGTTAAGTCCACAATTGGCAAAGAAACTGCCGTGAAAGTCGCAGATAAATTAGGCATCAAGTTGAAGTAAATAAATCATATAAGATTTGCCACACTTTCCGATAATCTGCGTACGAGGATGAGAGAAATGAACGATCCAATTCAAATACTACAAGTAGTACCAAATATGAATTCTGGCGGAATAGAGAATTATATCATGAATATGCTGCGGTCAATTGACCGTGAGCGTTTTCATTTTGATTTTCTTGAACATCATATGTCAGAGTCATATTTTGATAACGAGATTCAATCATACGGATGCCATATCTATAGATTACCCGTTCTTGATGATAAAAATATTTTTAAATACCATCAGGGCTTAAAGAATTTATTCTCAGAACACAAGTTTGACATTGTTCATGGCCAAGCCGCTAGTTTGGCCGTCTTTTATCTTGGCGCAGCCAAGAGGGCTAAAGTTCCTGTTCGTATCATACATAGTCATGGAACATCTTTTTTAAAGACTCCAAAAGGCGTAGCTAAGCGCATAATGTTTCAAGAAGCAAAAAGATACGCTAATGTACGACTTGCTTGCTCAACGGAAGCAGGGAGATTTTTATTCGGCAATGAGCAATTCTCTATTGCAAAAAATGCAATAGATACAAAAAGATTTGCATATGATAATACATTGCGAGAAAAAACGAGAAGACGACTTGGCGTAGAACAAGACAGTTTCCTCATTGGTCATATAGGTCGTTTTAACCTACAAAAAAATCATGAGTACTTAATCCGTATTTATCTGGAACTACAAAAGATAAATCCTCATAGCAAACTACTTATGGTCGGAGAAGGCGAAACCAAAGAATCTATCAAAAAACTTGTTGATGAATACGGAATCAGCAAAAATGTGATTTTTGAATCGGTAACAGGTAACCCACAGGAATATTACAATGCAATGGATGCCTTCGTGATGCCTTCTTTATATGAAGGTCTTCCCCTGGCTGGCATTGAAGCACAATGTGCAGGACTACCTTGTTTTATGGCAGATTCGATTACTCGTGAAACATCTGTCTCGAATTTAATACAATATATTCCTTTAGATAAAGGACCGGGTTATTGGGCCAAACAAATAAGTCAATGCTTAAAAAAGTCACGCTACGGCTACGATTCTATCGTTCGTAAATCAGGTTATGATTATCATGACAATACCTTGATTATGGAACAGCTTTACAGCGATCTCTTAATCAAGAATACAGGTCAAGAATAATGAAAAAACGTATTAGTTCTCCAGTACAAATTTTAATGTTGGCTGTCTGCTGTGAGCCAAAACTTGCTGTGAAATTTGGTATATTTAATGCAATATACATCATTGGGGCATTGATCGTATTCAGCTATGCTCTTTATAAAGCTTTTACTTTCAAAGTTTCAATAACCCCCTTATTTGCCGCCATCATTTTATATCGTTTATCTTTCGGCGTACAAACAATATATGCAGAAAACAATGATCTGCTCACATGGGGCTATATGTCTATTGTCCTACTTGCACTTTGTTTACTGTTCGAATACTACTCAACAGTTAATTTTGAGAGATTTTTAAATTCGCTTGCAGATATGCTTCTGTTATATATGATTATTAATTCTCTTATAGTATTACTATCTCCTGGAGGGCTCATAGACGGTATTTACTTTATCGGAATTCGCACTCGATTCACTGATCCAATCTTCGTAATGATTGCTATTAGCATGATATGCGATTGGATGCAATGTCGAAATATCGGCACTCGCACTGCGTTAGCTATTGCGATTTCGTTATTTAACATTGTTATGGTTTGGATTGGTACAGCACTTGTTGGATTAGGTGTAGCAGTTATTGTTTACATGCTTTTGTCGAATATGACGAGGACAAGAACATTATGCTCTCCTTTCGGCCTCACTATTATTTCTTTGATAATTACTTATTTTGTCGTTTTTCGTCAGATACAAACAGATTTCTCATGGTTAATCAGCGGCGTCTTAGGTAAGAATTCTACCTTGACTGGACGTTCTGATATTTGGAGTATTGCCATTCCAATTATTGCCCAAAAACCATTATTAGGACACGGAATGGCCGCAAACGGCAATTTCGTCCCTTACAAATACACCTTATGGCAGGCACATAATCAATGGCTTCAACTTGCATATGATGGCGGCTTATTCACAGTGATATGTTTTTGCTTGATGATGCTTTTTATTTCTTTAGCTGTAAAACCCTATTTCCATACAAGAGCATATAAAATTCTTATTGCCTGTTTTGGAGCTTACTCGATAATGATGACATCAGAGATTTATACATATATGATATATATCTTTCTTCTTCTACTCACCATGTATCACATTCGAGAAATCACGATAATTCATAATAATAATAATTATAAGTTCAGATGCTATGAACAGCCAATTAAATGAGTGAAATAGAAATGATTGATATGTGTCGCAGCAATCATATTATAAGCATTATAATACCTGTTTTTAATACAGAAGATGCTTATCTAAGACGATGTCTCTCACCTTTTATGGAGAATTTTGATTCTCGAATCGAAATCATAGTTGTAGATGATGGATCAGATGTTATCACCGCAAACAAGTTGATTGATTATCAAAAAAAATGTTCTAATCACATGTTGCTGCTACGTCATGACAATCAAGGACAGAATGGAGCTCGATCTTTTGGCATTAAGCATGCGACGGGAAAATACATCGAATTTTTAGACAGCGATGACTATATTGATTGGCGACAGCAGTGTTACCTCCTAGATCTTCTTGAAAAGAATTCCCCTGATATCCTTGCAATTAACGCAACTATAGTTGATGATAATGGTGTTCCTTTAAGCGATTATGCTATGACTCACCAAGAATATGGGACAGTCCCTCGGAAATCATTGTTGGTGCAAAGCGGTGCTCTTTGGCGACAAGTTTATAATCGTGAGTTTTATAACCATGCCGGTTATGATTTGATAACGAATGTACGCATAGGTGAAGATCTTGCCAGTGTAGTCCCATTATACGTAGACGCTTGCACGGTTTATGCGGCTGACATAGATCTATACCGATACGTTCATCGCGAGACAAGCATGGTCAATACACCCGATCCAAAACGTATTATGGATATAACGGATGCATTTGATGTGATTTTGGACCGTGTTTCTTCCAAAGAATATTTCGATGAAATCGAGTGGCTGGCAATCAAACATGTTTTATGTTTTGGCATCTCTCGGGCGATTTCATGGTGTGGTCCGCAGTCTTCATTTATCAAAGAGCTTGAACATTATTGCACCAAGCATTTCCCGAAATGGCGCAATAACCCTTATTTGAAAAAAGACGCCTATGCATCATCGCTTCAGTGTCACCTAATTTTAGGTAGACATTACTACATATATTCAATGTTGCTGCACATAAAACAATTATTGAGCACTTTGAAATCTAAGAAGCACTAATAAAACTAATTCAAATAATTATTTCAAAAAATAGGTATAGCATGGATAAAAAACATTCACTTTGGATATTGACCATCAACGATAACGCCAACTATGGAAATCGTCTTCAGAACTATGCATTGCAGGAAGTGCTACGCACATATGCATGTGAAGTAAGCACTCTGCACTGCGCTGTTCAGTCAAGTAACTGTTGCGTTGCCGCGGTGAAGAATATTCTTCGACCGATAAAGAGATTCATTCGAGAGCATAAAGGTGCAGCCGGCGCGCTACAGAAGAAACGTCGGAAAAATTTTGAATCATTTACGAATCAATTTGTGAATGATGGGCTATTGTCTTTAACCCCTGGTGTCGGCTTCTCACGTCATCTTTCCGGTAACGAACGCTTCATTATCGGTTCCGACCAGGTTTGGAATGATCGTTTGGTCAAAAACGATATGTTAGAGGTTAGGCTCGGTTCATTGTTCCCCGAACATACTGGCATCGCTTATGCTGCCAGCTTCGGCATATCACAGGTTTCAGAGTCCTCTAGCGAGGCATATGCACAATTCCTACCTAGACTTAGTGCCATTTCCGTACGTGAGGACCAAGGCGCACTCCTTGTGCGTGAGCTTTCAGGACAGCCTGCTTCCGTTGTCCTTGACCCCACTCTTATGCTGACTTCAACAAGGTGGAATGACATCATTCCCGGTAATTACATTCCAAAAGATGAGCGATATGTGCTTACTTACTTTTTAGGGAAACCATCTCTAGAACAAGATAAAGTTATTCAACAATACGCCAAAAAGCATGGCTACAAGATACGCAGAATGCTGGATATCTCTGATCCAGAAACATACGTTGTTGGACCACGCGAATTTGTTGAAATGTTCTCTAAATCTCAATTTGTGTTTACGGATTCCTACCATGCGTGTTGTTTTTCTATCATTTTTAATAAGCAATTCAAGGTTTTCAACCGCACCGGTTTTTCTGGCACCGCCAGTATGAATTCTCGTATGCAGACATTGTTCCGGCTTTTTGAGCTTAACGACATGATGGATGACGATACCCGACTCGATCCGGTTGATTATACGCGGGTTAACGATTTACTCGAACAGCACCGGCGTGAATCTCGCCGGTGGCTTGATGACGCCCTGGCGAAAATCGGCATTAGCGAATGAGCTTGCAGAGTCTGTTTGATCGTTGTTTGCGGAAAGGAAAAGATGGCATCACAACGTAAAGTGGGCGCGATTCTAGGCTATGCGACGGTAATAACGAAGAACCTAGTTAATTTAATGTATGTGCCTCTGCTCCTACATTTCCTTGGACAGGGTGATTATGGCGTGTTCCAAATGACGAACAGCGTAGTGTTCGCCTTGACGTTGCTCAGCGCGGGCTTCTATGGCAGCTATGTTCGTTTCTATATGCAGGAGAAGGCACACGGCACTCCTGAAGGCATTCGTCGGCTCAATGGTATGTTTCTGCTGGTCTATGTTGCGGTTATCGCGCTGTGCTTGCTGGGCGGCATAGCTCTGACGATGAATGTGGATGCACTTTTCTCTAATGGATTGACTCCCTCTGAATTGGTTCTTGCACGTGAGCTCATGGTCATCATGACAATTAGCGTGTCTGTGCAGCTATTTTCCAACCCTTTCAACTCCTACATCGTTGCCAGGGAACAATTCATCTATCAGCAGACTCGCCAGTTGCTCACTACGTTAGCCACTCCTATCTTGGCGGTGTTTCTACTCTGGCTGGGTATGGGCGCAGTCGGCGTTGCACTGGCGACCTTAACCATTTCAACCATTTTGTTACTGATGAATATTGTTTATGCAGTGCGTAAACTTAGCATGCGATTCCAGTTTACGGGGTTGCAATGGAGTTTGTTCAAAGCCGTAGCAATCTTCAGTTTCTGGATTTTTCTCAACCAGATTTTTGATTTGGTAAATAACAATGTGCCCAATTTTTTACTTGGTGCCATGGCCAGTTCCACCGTGGTTGCTACATTCTCAATCGCGGTGCAGATTAGAAATATCTTTTTTGCAATGAGCACCACGATGTCAAGCGTGTTCGTGCCAATGATAAACAAAATTGTGGCTGAACATGATGACAACACAGTGCTTACTAAACTGATGACTCGTGTCGGCCGTTACCAAATGATCCTGTTTTGGTTTCTGTACGGTGGTTTTATTGTCATTGGACAATACTTCGTTCAGATTTGGGCCGGTAAAGCGAACATGGATGCGTACTGGCTGAGCGTGATTATGGTTCTTCCAGTCATGATTTCATTGACACAGAACACCGGAATCGAGATTCAACGTGCAAAAAACAGGCATAAGGCCCGTAGCATCGTATATGTATTCACGGCTCTACTCGATATTGTTTTGTCAGTAGTCCTGATTCCAGTTTGCGGGTATTGGGCCACAGCCATTGGCTATATGGCCAGTATCGCGTTAGGCACCGGCCTGTTTATGAACTGGTATTACCAAAAGCGTATTGGCCTGGACATGATCTATTTCTGGCGCAAGATGACACCTACGATGTTGATGTCGTTCGCGATTATTGCTGTATGCCTGTTGGGAACATATCTGCTTCCCGTGAATTCCATCATCATGTTCCTAGCGTGGGGAGTCATATATTCCCTGGCATATATCAGTTGCGCGGCAAAGGTGTCGCTAACAGCCGAAGAACGTATCAGAGTTTTTGGATTCGTCAAAAGAAAGGTATCAAAATGAGCGATACTCATGTGATTGAACAAGTAATTGCTTCACCAGATCAGGATGCGGTTGACGGTCAAACCACATATTGCGTCGGTTGTGGTTCGTGTGCGTATCTTGATCCAGCATTCCGAATCGCGAAGAGTGTTGATGGTTGTTACTCCGTTTCCGTTAACGGTCAGGTGCGGGATTGGTCTGCTGTGGAGCGCGTCTGCCCGTTTGCTGCTTCTACGAATGAAGATGAACTCGGAAAAGAACTATTCAGTTCTCAGACCGGTGTGCAGCACAACCAGTACCTTGGCTATTTCTTGAACACTTATGTCGGATATGTGCAGGCAGATGGATGGCGTTCACGCGGCAGCTCCGGTGGCTTGGTCAGTTGGACAGCTGCCAAAATGCTTGAAGACGGACTGGTAGATGCCGTTATTCATGCGAAGGACGGTCCTGATCCTGAGCACATGTACACCATTCAGATTTCGCATACGGTCGACGAGCTTCAGACAGGCGCAAAATCCAAATACTATCCCGTCGAAATGACTGAGGCCCTTGACTATGTCCGTGAGCATGAAGGCCGTTACCTATTCGTCGGCATTCCATGTTTTGTCAAAGCCGTGCGACTGCTGCGCCGTGAAGATCCAATCCTGAACGAACGCATCAAGTATTGTATCGGTTTGGTATGTGGCCATTTGAAGTCTGACTACTTCGCTAAAGCAGAAGCATGGGAGTCCGGCGTTCCGCTGGATAAGATAGCCCGAGTAGATTTTCGTCACAAGACGCCGGGCTCTCCAGCGTCCGACTATGCAGTTGAAGTGCGTCGTACTGATGGCGGCCAGCCGGTTATCAAGCGCACTGCAGAGCTGTCGGTTACCAATTGGGGTCTTGGATACTTCAAATACAATGCATGCGATTATTGCGATGACGTACTTGCCGAGACCGCTGACGTGACGTTTGGCGATGCTTGGATTCCTAAGTACGTATCTGACGGCGAAGGATGCAATGTCATTATCGTTCGTAATCAAGATGTGCTGAATCTTTTTGAGCGTCATATGGATGAACTTGTGCTGCATGACTCCAATGCGGACGAAGTTTACCAATCACAAGCTGGCGGTTTCCGGCATCGTCGCCAAGGACTTGCTTATCGTCTCCACGTGCATGAGAAGCGAGGCGAATGGACTCCAACAAAGCGAGTAAAGCCTTCTTTGGAAGGTATCAGCGAGCAACGTCAGATTATTTATGCCATGCGCACCACCTTAAAGAATGAGAGTTTCGTTGCTTTTCGTGAGGCCGTGGATGCCGGAAATTTTGATGTGTTCATCAAACACATGCGTCCTTATGAGCGAGAATACCGGCATACCAGCATTCCTTTCCAAAAACGTGTGCTCCACAAGTGCAAGAAAATCATCAAACAATGCCTGCAAATAATAAAACACAGATAATAACAAAACTGATTACGGTTGTTGGACATGGTTTATTAAGGGTAGCTGATTAGTCTGTGAGGGACATGCTCCGGAATTCCTCCGGGGTGTGTCCCTCCAGTTTTTTTCCTGTCTTCGTCTGGTATTCCAGTGGATGATGTACGCCTCCAGTTCGGTCTTGAACTCCTCGTAGGAGGAGAATTCGCGGCCGGGTGTAGAACTCGTCCTTCAAGTGGCCGAACACCTGCTCGGTCGCGGCGTTGTCGATGTAGTTGTCCTTCCTGCTCATGGACTGGCGGATGTTCAGCCCGGCCAGCCGCTCACGCCACCACCGGTGCTGGTACTGCCAGCCCATGTCGGAGTGGAGTATCGGGTTCGCGCTATCGGGCAGACGGGTCTCGAGCATGGCGAGCAGTCGTTACTTGCCGGGGCGTGTTCGCGCATGTTCCAGTCGCCGGTTTCTATCCAGGTGGTGTTGTGCACGATCTTGTCCATGATGGCGTCGGCGTGGGTGCCTCCTCCGAATCGTTGGTGCCAGTCCTGGATTGGCTACAGGTATTGGACGGTTGTTTGAGGGACTAGGCAACGAAGGAGTTGATGGTCATGGCCGATTCGAGGCATCCCCGTCATTACGAGGAGGAGTCCGAACGCCGGATCGTGCAGTTGTACGGGAACGGCAAGCCTGCACGTGAGATCAAGGCGGAGTACGACATCTCGCGTTCCACCCTGCATCGGTGGGTGCAGGGCATTCGCAACAGCGGATCCACGAAGGCCGCCGACAACCGCACGCCCGAGCAGAACGAGCCGGTCGAGTTGCGCAAACGCAACCGCCAGCTGGAGATGGAGGTGGATGTTTCAGAACAAGCGGCGCCGGTATTCGCACGAAAGTAGACGTGATACAGACCAACGCCGGCCGTTACCCGATATCAGCGCAATGCAGGATCCCGGGCGTCGCGAAGTCCACCTACCACTGGATGCTCGAACACCCCGAAGCCGAGCGGACCGACCCCCATGAGGCGGACGTCGGAGCGCGTGTGGAGGGATAGCGGCGGGGTGTACGGGGCA
>NZ_JGZN01000015.1 GCF_000741715.1 Bifidobacterium saguini DSM 23967
TCCACGAAGCCGCCGACAACCGCACGCCCGAGCAGAACGAAGCCGGTCGAGTTGCGCAAACGCAACCGCCAGCTGGAGATGGAGGTGGATGTTTCAGAACAAGCGGCGCCGGTATTCGCACGAAAGTAGACGTGATACAGACCAACGCCGGCCGTTACCCGATATCAGCGCAATGCAGGATCCCGGGCGTCGCGAAGTCCACCTACCACTGGATGCTCGAACACCCCGAAGCCGAGCGGACCGACCCCCATGAGGCGGACGTGGAGCGCGTGTGGAGGGATAGCGGCGGGGTGTACGGGGCCAGGAAGATCAAGGCCGCCCTCCGCCGTGAGCATATCGTCATGTCGCGTCGCCGCGTCAACCGGACATGAAGGTCAGGGGCATGACAAGCTCATATTCGAAGGCCGCCTACAGGCCGCATCCGTCGAGGCCGAACGACGATCCGGCGCCGAACCTGCTGGCCCGAGAGTTCAACGGCTACCGGCCGCGCACCCATCTGGCCTCCGACCTGACCTACGTGAGGGTCGGCAATTCATGGGCGTACATCCGCCTGCTCATCGATCTGGCCAACCGCGAGATCGCCGGTCATTCGGTGGGTATCAAACACGACCTGTGTTTTGTCAAGTTGGGGTGGGCCGTTTTGGCGTTTCTTTTGGTCCGTTTGAGCGGTTGGTTTTAGGCCGTTTGGGCGTTGGCCGGTCCTGTCGTTGGTTGTTGTGGTCTATTGCATGAGGGCGTGGGTTTTGCGCCAGGATTCGCCCTCGAATCTGATCATCCTGCCGTGGTGGACGGTGCGGTCGATGATCGCGGCGGCCATGTTGGGGTCGCCGAAGATCCTGCCCCATCCGCTGAATTCGATGTTGGTGGTGTAGATGATGCTCTGGGTCTCGTATGCGTTGGTGACGACCTGGAACAGGAGACGGCTGCCTTCCTCGTCGATGGGCACGTAGCCGAGTTCGTCGATGATGATCAGCGGTGTCCGTCCGATCAGCGTGAGTTCCTTGTCGAGCCGGTTGTCGGCTTGGGCTCTGAGGAGTCGCATGACCAGGCTCGCGGCCGTATAGTAGCGTACTGGTATTCCCTTGCGGCACGCGTTCCTGCCGAGCGCGATGGCGAGGTGGGTCTTGCCGGTGCCGGGAGGGCCGAACAGGACGAGGTCCTCGTGCCGGTCGATGAAGTCCAGGCTTTCGATCTGTTGCCTGCCGTAGTCGACCGGGAAGCGTATCGGGGTCCAGTCGTACCCGTCGAGTTCCTTGTCGGCCGGGAATCCGGCCTGTTTGAGGAGTCGGGAGCGTTTGGAGCGTTCCCGGGAGCCGAGTTCGGCGTTCATCCATTCCTCTATGAACTCCATCTGGCTTGGCGTGGCTTGGGCGAGCTGGTCGGCGAGGATCTGGCGGGTCAGGGGCAGTCGGTGTGCGAGGTTCATGATCGTTGCGATCTTCTCGCCGGTGGACGCGCGGCGGTGTTTCGTGTCGGGCATGACGATAGGCGGCCGATGTGACGTCATGGTTTATGCCTCCTTCCTTTTGCGTGTCTCGCGGGGTTTCATGAACACGTCGTATCCGGTCAGATCGGGAGCGGTCTGCTCGTACGGTTTCTCGCCGGCGGCGATGCGCCGGGCCATAGTGGTCAGACTGGCCTCGTCGAGCGGATGTCCCTGTTCGATCAGATGCTCGCCGGCCTTGACGGCCGATTCGAACCCGCACGCGTCGCTCGTTCTGGAGATGAGTCGGAACGCGTTCCTGCGTGCCTTGGAGTCCATGTGGTCGATCGCGAGACGGAGCTTGTCGGGAAAATCACTGCGGATGGTGGAATCAGGCCACGCGTTGGTCTTGCGTCCCAGTGCGGGCAGGAGCGTGGCGGGGTTGCGGATCGTGGCGGGCGAGTCCCCGTACACGCGTGGCAGTCTGGCGCAGGTGCGCCCGTCCTGGGTGCGGATCGTCACGTCGAACGCGCGCAGTCCCACGTCCAACGTCCAGCCACGCCACGAGGGGCCGGCGAGGTAATAGTTGCCGTCGACCTGGAGCTTGTCAAATTGTTTGTGTTTGGGTGTTGTTTTTGTTGTTGTTTTATAGGTGTGGTTCCATGCGTTCGGGGTATGCGGCCGCGAGTTGTGCGAGGGCCTGTTTCCAGTTGGTGGTGACCCTGCCCTCGATGAGCCTGCCCATGCTCTTGCGTCTGGTCCCGTTGCCGGTCTTTCCGCGTTGCCTGGCCCTTTTGTCCTCGATGTCGCATATCGCGAGCCATAGGAGCTTGACCGCGGCCTGGTCGTTGGGGAACTGGCTGCGATTGCGGCTGACCTTCCTTAACTGGTAGTTCAGCGATTCGATGCTGTTGGTCGTGTAGACCACGCGGCGCAGCATGGGAGGGAACTGAAGGAACGGCGTGAACCGGTCCCACGCCCGCTCCCACGTGGCCGCCACGGACGGGTACTTCCGCCCGAGCTCGCTCGCCTTGAACTCACCGAGACGTCTGCGGGCCTGATCCGCGTTGGCCGCCCCGTACACCTCCCTGAGCCTGCGGCACACGGCCTTGCGGTCGTTGTCGGCCACGAACCTGTTGGCCGCGCGGATCAGATGCACCACGCAGGTCTGCACCATCGCGTCCGGCCATGTGGCCTCGATGGCCTCGGGCAGGCCCTTCAACCCGTCGCAGCACACGACCAGCACGTCCATGACGCCCCGGTTGGCGATCTCGGCGCACACGTTCGCCCAGAACGAGGAGCCTTCCGAATCCTGCACCCAGATGCCCAGCACGTGCTTGAGCCCCTCCATGTCGACGCCGATCGCGATGTGCGCGGCCTTCGGCAGTACCCTGCCGCCGTCCCTGACCTTGACGCGAATCGCGTCCAGGTACATGACCGGATAGAACTCGTCCAACGGCCTCTCCTGCCATTCGAGCACCGCCTCCGCCACCGCGTCGGTGACCGACGAGACCGTCTCGTGCGACAATTCGACGCCGACCGTCTTGACGAGGTGGTGCTGGATGTCGCGCACCGTCATGCCGCCCGCGTACAGGCTGATGATCATGTCGTCCAGGCCGCCCAGCCTCCTGGAGCACTTCGGCACCAGCCTCGGCGTGAACGAGCCCTCACGGTCACGGGGCACCTGGATGGTGACGGGACCTACCTCGGTGGCCAGGGTCTTGGGATACGAGCCGTTCCTCGAATTCGCGGAGCCGGCCGCGGCCTTGCCCTCACGGTCGACCGGCCCATAGCCCAGATGCGAGGTCATCTCCGCCTCCAGTCCACGCTCCAACGCCGTGCGCACCAGTTCCGGAATCAGGCCCCCGTCCCCGGTCAATTCGACATCACCCCTGTCGATACGCTCGAACAGGGAATCCAAAGCGCCCGACGAGACCAGCCCGTCGACCAGCTCACGCGCCGAACCGGCAGCGACGACGACGCCATCGCCGGAACCCACGACCGCATCGTCGTTCTTCAAGGTCACCATCATTCAATCCTTCCAGAAAGGCGGCCCATACACAAACAATTAGACACCCTCTCATGAATCCGGTTGATGCGGCGGCGCGACATGACGATATGCTCACGGCGCAGTTGGGCCTTGATCTTCCTGGCCCCGTACACCCCGCCGCTATCCCTCCACACGCGCTCCACATCCGCCTCATGGGGGTCGGTCCGCTCGGCTTCGGGGTGTTCGAGCATCCAGTGGTAGGTGGACTTCGCGACGCCGAGGATCCTGGATACCGGGCAGCGGCCGGCGTTGGACCGTATGACCTCTACTTTCGTGCGAATACCGGCGCCGCTTGTTCTGAAACATCCACCTTCATCTCCAGCTGACGGTTGCGTTTGCGCAACTCGACCGGCTCGTTCTGCTCGGGCATGCGGTTGTCGGCGGCCTTGGTGGAGCCGCTGTTGCGGATGCCCTGCACCCACCGGTGCAGGGTGGAATGCGAGACGTCGTACTCCGCCTTGATCTCACGCGCGGGCTTGCCGTTCCCGTACAACTGCACGATCCGGCGCTTGAACTCCTCCTCGTAATGACGGGGATGCCTCGGATCGGCCATGACCATCAACTCCTTCGTTGTCCAGTCCCTCAAACAACCGTCCAATACATTGGAGCCAATCCACACGACCGGTTCATCACCGACATCGATCATGCGAGCGGGAGGGAAGGCGAATGAGCATCAGACCCGATCCGGTGATCCCGGAGACACGCCTTCGGCGCGCGTCCACGACCGAGAAAAGCGAACGGATCCTCAAAATGAGCCACAGCCTGACCTTGACACGCAGCGTGCTCGCGGATACGCTGGCCGAAGCGACCCCCAACCAGCTCGACTTCATCGAACGCTAGTTCCAAGCCGAACTCGACTCACGCGAGCAATCCAAACGCACGCGCCTCCTGAAACAGGCCGGATTCCCCGCGGACAAGACCCTCGACAGCTACGACTGGACCAACCTGAGAATGCCCGCCGACTGGGGACGAGCCCAGCTCGAGAGCCTCGAATTCGTCGACAAGCGCGAGGACCTCGTGCTCTACGGGCCGGTCGGGGGCGGCAAAAGCCACCTCGCGATCGCGATCGGCAGACTCACCTGCGCGCAGGGCATACCGGTCAGGTTCTTCACCACGACCGGACCGCTCATGCGCTTGCGCCGCGCCCAGCAGGAACACCGGCTCGACAGGGAACTCGCCGCCATCGGCAAGGCACGCCTGCTGATCATCGACGAGTTCGGCTACCTGCCCGTCGACGAGGAAGGCGCCGCCTCCTCTTCCAGATCATCAGCGACAGCTACGAGACAAGGAGCATCATCTACACCACCAACATCGAATTCTCGGGATGGGGACGCGTCCTCGGCGACAAGAACATGGCCGCCGCCCTCATCGACCGCACCGTCCACCACGGACGACTCATCCGATTCGAGGGCCGCTCCTACCGCAGCGAACACGCCCTCATGACCAAATAACCAACCAACAACACAACACACGCACACAGGCAGAGGCCGACACCGCCCGCACCGCGGAAAACCCGCTGCCTACACTGCGGGAAAACACCGCTCACAAAGCGGACACCAACTTGCTAAAACACAATCATCACCGCGTGAGCAGGGAACGCACTTCAGAATCATAGTAATTCCAAGGCGACGCCGATGCAACATCCGTCTTTTCATTCACTTTGCGACGACGATTAGTCGACGCTCCCCCTCGAATCCCGTTACCGATTTAGCCACTCAAGGCAATAACCACGCCAGCTCAAGTACAGTTAAGCTGCCCTTTGTAACCGCATAACCATCGACTTCAGCAGATCCGCTGGCAAACAGTCAATGGAAGCGACGACAAACGCAGCAAACATGACCTTCATTCCATCGTTCTCATATCCGTTTTCCGGGCGCGTCCGACGACTTTGCCCGCCAAGTCATGATTATGCAGCATCAGACACCATAAGTACACCTGATTATGTGAATCATTTACAAAAAAGTCCACCTGATTATGTAGATTATCAGCATGAAAGTCCACCTGATCGTGAAGGGCACTCGGCGATGAAGCGTTTTCTTATGAACCGACTCATCTCATGGAAGAACACCGCACATCACAAGCCCCTGCTGCTCGAGGGGGCACGTCAGGTAGGCAAGACGTGGATCGCGCGCGAGTTCGGCCGTACGCAGTATGACAACATCGCGTACGTATCGCTGTTCGACAATCCCACGATGGGAACCGCATTCGAGGGAAGCCTGTCAGTGGACCGGCTGATCCCGGCGTTGTCAATCGAGTCTGGCACCCGGATCACACCTGAGAACACGCTGATCATACTCGACGAGGTGCAAGAGATCCCCCGTGCGATGACAGCGCTAAAAATGTTCAACGAGACCGCGCCACAATACGACGTGCTCGCCACTGGATCAGCATTGGGCATCGCCATGCATCCCGGTTCTGCGTTTCCAGTAGGCAAGGTGAATCGACTCAAACTCTACCCGATGACGTTTCTCGAGTTCCTGTACGCGTGCGGACAGGATTCACTGGCCGAATTGTTGGAAGCGCAGGACTTCACTCTGATCGACGTCATGCACGAACGACTCATGACTTGGCTGCGGTATTTCATGTACACGGGTGGCATGCCGGAGGCCGTTTCGACGTTCGCCGACGCGTTTCCGAACGTCGATTTCGACGCGATACGCCAAGTGCAGACGGCTCTTGTCCAAGACTATCGCGACGACTTTTCCAAACACACCGACTCCCAGCCCAGACCGGTCGTCTCCACGTTGCGCCTCAATCAAGTATGGGATTCATTGCCCGCGCAACTCGCCCGCGAGAACAGCAAATTCCTCTACGGCGCCGTACGCGAAGGCGGACGCGGCAAGGACTTCGAAATCGCCATCCAATGGCTCGTGGATTCATCTCTTGCTCTACGCGTCAAAAGAGTCAGCACGCCAATGAACCCACTGTCCGCATATGAGGACGGCAACGCGTTCAAGCTCTACTGCCTCGACGTCGGCTTGCTCGGAGCAATGAGCGGACTAGACGTCCGCACATTGCTCGATGGCGACGCGCTATTCCGAGAATTCAAGGGAGCATTGACAGAACAGTTCGTCTGTCAGCAACTCACCACACAACATGGGTCAGTCCCCCACTACTGGTCAGCGGAGAATTCCAGCGGCGAACTCGACTTCCTCTACGAACAGGATGGTCAAGTTGTACCAGTTGAGGTAAAAGCCGGACGTCACAAGCAAGCAAAATCCCTCATCTACGCGCAAAAGAAATACCAATACCCACTCGCCTACCGATACTCTGCAACCCGTCACTCAGATAACGACGCGATCAAGGACATGCCACTCTACATGGCCGGCATTGTGTGAACACTCCTGCGCGGGCGAGGAACACTAGGGCCGCGTCGATGATGTCGATGATGTCCTGGGATCATCCCCGCGTGTTTGTGTTCAATTGGATGTTGAGAGTTTAGTGTATTGTCTTGGGGCATGGTTGACACATGTCTTGGGGCATGGTTGACATCCGTTATATCTGTAGGAATGTCCGGCATACGGATACCGAGCATTGAAGATCAGTGCAAGGGCAAGGATCCGACATATCTGTGTCGCGTTGAAAGCCGCGACGAGACCTTGCGCTGCGGTGCATGGCACATCTCTCTTTGAGCCGAGCACGAGGACGGGGATGAGTCTCTCCCTCGGCGCGAGTCTGAGGAAGAGACCTCGGCAGCTGGAATCCGGCCATTCCCAAGAATGTCAACCATGCCCCGAGACATGTGTCAACTATCCGCTGAGACTAGACAATATCAGTCCTGTCATGACAAGATTAATTTTGTCGCCGAAAGGATTGACGGAAGGCCCGAATCAATGAACGAGGATCGGCCCATTCTTCTTAAGGGATAACTTCAGGTAGAGTTCAAGAGCGAACAATCCGGACCGGTTGACGACTCAGTGATCATTGCCAACATGGCCGCATTCGCCTACCTTGCGGCTGCTAAAACATATGGAAGTCGAAGGACTGGTACGCCATCGCGGTAACACCAAGGCGTCGGAATACTATGTGTGACAGAGTTTGGAGCTTGGAAAGATCAATCAGAAATCATCGTTGCATGTATACAAGGCAGCATCATCGGCCAGTACACTCGGGAGCTGCAATAGTTCGTCGCAAAATATGATGACTGAGCAGCAATACGAGGACTACGACTAACATCGATCTACAATAGGCCATAAAGGTCACATTCGCCGACGGTTAGAACATGTCGTCCGCCCCTCACACTACTGCTTGTATTCCTTGTATCCCTCTTGACCGTATGGCACTTCCCCAAGCTTGTAAAGATCAAGGACATCCGCCGGTGTAACATTTCCTTTATCATGCAGATCACCAGCAGCGTCACGTACCCATGTTTTTCCGTACATATCCTTGAAGACAACAGTAGCCCCAGGAATCGAGCTCATACCACCCATCATCAATTCGGCTTTAATTATCCATGTACCGGGAGGAACAACTCCAAGACTATGATTCAAGCCATGTAAGTTTGAAGAAGAATTCGATAGTCCTTTAGTCAATTTACATTCGTCACCCTTATTGGAGATCCCAGCACCGACGAATACATCATATATCGGAGCTTCTGATCCATTTCGCAAAATAATATCATCGCCCCTTTCCGCTTTAACCAGCCACACGGATATCCTATCCGATTGAGAATGCTCATATACTGATTTAGAAATTTCAAAAGACTGTTCTGCAATCTCATTAGCCTTTATCGCAGTACACATTGCGGATATAGCAGCAAAAGCAGTTAAAACGGCAATAATTAGATTGATTATATCTGAACATGCCATTTCGAGATTCTCCTGTATATTATATTTGATGACTTCTTCATCATCTTAACCCTTATACATAGACGCCACATAATCGCAATCAGCTAAGAGAGACATGCAATTTCGATACGACCTTCGAGAACCATTTTGTGAATCAAATTTTTACCATGATCCCTATTATCCAAGGTAGATCCATATACAGATAATAATCTTACTAATCGTTTTGTCTGAACAGTCTTATCATCGGGAATGTCTTCCGAATAAAAAGCAATAATCTTTGTATGAGAATGATATAGATCTACATCATCAAATACTGCCTGAAAATACGAATAATCGGACTCACACATCGAATGTCCAAAAATCTTTATTATCGAAAAATTTCTTTTACCTAAAACACATGAATAACGTTTATTTTGCTCATTTATAATCCGATATGTTTTAGTAAACGGAAGAAAATCTTCATTATCCATAAGGTCCTTCCCATCAATACCGAAAAAGGAATTTTCGACGGCAAGAGTTCCATGAACATTCTGACAAACATCGAACTCGTCCTGAAGACTCGATATTCCAACATCCGCTATAGGACTATTGTAAAAAGGTAGAGTGAAATTAAAACTCAATATGGATGTTTTTTGAATTAGCTCAAGAGAGAGATCAGAAACCCCATAACTAATCAAGGAAGATACTCGTCGAGACGCACGATATCTATAATCATCATTCCTAAGTTGAAGAACGTCACCTAGATAATCTTGAAAGATTTTTTCATATTTTTCAAGCTGATCCAAAAATATATCTAATATTCGGGAAATATAGGATCTCCAATTCATTATTCTTTCATCTGAATTCAGAAATTTAAGCTTAAGATAATAAGCAACCGGGTATTCCGAATCCAGTTCTTTTATTACAGAACACTCGGGATATACAGAAAAATCATCTCTCGCAAGATAATAAGCAACTTTCTCCACAGGCATCGCGGGCGCTCCGATATCATGAGAGGTCATCACCCACTCTTTTATGGCGTCCTCAATACCAGCCCAATTTTCCTGCTTTCCTTTACTTGAACCGAGAATAACATCCCAAATATTAACATTCGCTTTAGCTTGACAAGCACAATTAAATATTTCCGCAACAGCAGGCCGTGTCTTATAAAAATCACTATACCGAGATGGGAGTCCACAAGAGATATCGAATCCATTACCTAAAATAATTAACTGAGAAAAATCATCGTTGACCATGCAAATCATGCTACGGCATTCCCCCGACCTATTCCAATATACCCCCGTTTTGCTACCAGAAAAGGGATGTTTTCATCACCATCACAGTGGCGAAGGAATAGCCTCAAGCAATTCCGCTATACGGTCATGCCGACGACAATGCCTAGAGTGTTGACCGCATGGGGTAGGGCGAGGCAATGAGCTCTCCGCTGGCGTCGTAGAACTCGCGTAGGTTCATGGTACGTACGCCCATCGCATCAGCCACATCAGGAATTTTGGGTTCCTTCTTCAACGGGTTACTAAGCATGGGATATGCGGCCTGCTCGTTGGTGACGACGATCGCATCCTCGACCATTGCAGCGGCGATCAACCACGGATCAGCTTTGGTTTCCGGCTCCCATTGACGGTACGAGGCCGGACGGTAGAGTCCGCAGGTGGCCAGATAATCCTGAACCTGCGCATAGGCCGCTCCGATTTCGTCGGTCTTGTGCGAAAGTTGTTTGTCTGCGAACAGGTTGAACGCCCATTCGGCCAGCTCGTCACGGTTGCCGTCGCTGTCCTTCTGGGTGATCTCCTTGAACACGGTGTCGAGTATTCGTATCTTGCCGTTGCGTGCCATGCGTTCCAGCCATCGCCAGAATGGATGGAACTCCTTGTAGGCGAACGGGTGATGTGTGCGGTAGGACTCGATGAAAATGTTCGAGTCCAGCAAAAACAGATCGCTCACTGATCCAAGCCTTTCGCCTTGAGCAGGCCGTCATAGGCGTGCATGGACCTGACGCCCAGCAGGGACAGGCCATCGGAATAGGGCAGACTCCCCCGGTCGACACCGTCCCGGATCATGCGCACGAATCTCGTGTCCAGATGGGAAGCGTTCGTCAGGTTCTGATTGCCACCGGAACCGGCAGCCTCCGTATCCATCACACGCCGTTCGCTCAGGGCGCGGACCAGACGCACGTCCTCGTCACTGGCCAAGCCAAGCTTACAGGCGTGAATCGTCAATGCCAAAGCACTCAAACCGTACCTTTTCGCGCAATCATCCGCAATGTCCTGCACGTGAGCACCATGCGCAGCCGCCTGCCTCCAGTACGCGCGGAACTCCGCCTCATCATCCATGACCGCTAGAACGACCGCCTGGTTGATCTTGCGTTCGACGCCATTGCTGCCGTCAGTGGAGGAGTCGTTGTACACCTCATTGGAGCCAAGTAGCACGTGACCGATCTCATGCAGAAGGGAGAACAGCATCGCCGTATAGGAATCATTGCGATTGACGAAGATCAGAGGCGCCACGTCATCCAATAGTACGAACGCACGGAACTCGCGCACGTCCAAACGACGCGCGTTGGACGTGCCCACTCGGGAATCGACCATCACCATCAGACCCGCGGCAGAAGCCTTGCCACGCAGGAAACGGAATCGATCAGCACTGCTCTTACGCCGGCACCAGCCAACGTCCAAGGACAATCCCTCGCGAATATGCCCCGCAAGTTCACTCACGGTCGCATGGGACGGCACACTGCCGACCAGCAGATTCTCCCCGAAGCCCTGCGCGATCATCTCGTCACGCGCCCAATCCTGACGGTTGCGCATGATCGCGATCGTATCCTGAAGATTCCGACTCGCTTCGACCCCGTGGTTGTCGACCGTTCGATATCGAATCAGCTCATCCTCATGGGACTCGGGAACTACAGAACGTACCAGCGCACCGAATGGCACCTGCAACGCGGAACCGATCGCGGACAACTTGGTAAAAGACAGACTCAATGGGCCCGTCTCGTTCAGCCACTGAGGAAACTCGGCCAGACCATCCTTATGAGCCACGGCCGCAGGATCAGCACCACTCTGATGAACGGCCCATCGGAGCGTGGCCGGATGCACGGTGATAGATGCCATCGCCACACTCCTTCCGACACTGCAGACAAAAAGACCCACCACATGTCAGAGCGGCGATCCGCAACTTCAGGTGGATCCGGTAGCTGTCATGATATCCGAGTGATTGGATTTCAATGACGGCCTACGAAATCAACAGACAGCTCGTAGTACTTCAGTATCATCACTCTTGTTGTACGTCCCCACGCCTATTGCCGACCGGGACGCTGGGCTGTGCCTCCGCGATGGGAGTACAGCTGCGATAGCCGCACGCGCCCGGAACGGAACCAACTACATATCATCGCTGCAAATGGGGTCAAGGAGCCTGCCCTACCGACACTGTTGACGGTCGACTGAGACCGCTGCGGAACTGACACCTGTGTCTGATCCTATGATTCTTACCGAGCCTGAACCTGCTGAGCTTGATTTTGCTGCTGTGTCTACGCCTAGCCAACTCATCTGCTTCCTCCTGTTGTTGTTTCCCCTCCTCAGCGCAATGTTCTTCTCTCGTTCATCCGGTTCGAGGCGGTGTCGTCCGTCCCGTTCGTCCTGTTTTCTCGTTCAGTTTCTTTGAGGATGGGGCTCTATTTAGAACTCAGAACCCATAAGTCCTGAGACGAAGAAGATAAAATCGGACTAGTTGTTCACTTATCAGATGCCCCAGAATAAACCAATCCGTCCAAAGCGCTCCACGCTAATTTTGCTGAGCACGGTTTATGCCTTTAGACTTGATCATGTTGGTAACAATGAAGATGGAGCTGATTCGTATGCGTTTGATAGTTGACCAGGTTGGAAGAATCAATCACGCTTCTGTTGCGCTTGATGGTATTACCGTGTTAGTAGGGGCAAATAATACCGGTAAAAGTTCCTTGGGAAAATCTCTGTTCGCGCTCATTGATTCGTTCCGTGACTTCCCGGCTGAAAAACATCGGCAAATGCATCGTTCGATCCGTAATAGATTGCGTCTTTTTCTTACCGCCGATGTTTCATATCGGGACAATTTATATCGACTCTCCTCGCGTGTTGCTGACGATTTGACTGACGTTCTTTTCACCATCTATCATGATAATAATGATAATTTGTCTTTAGAACAAGTTTCTGAGGTTTTTTCTAGATACCAGATTGACACTAATCAGCCTCGTTTCCCGCGTGAGAAGTGGTCTGAAGAAGATTTAAGTAATTTAACACGGAAAATACATGACATTCAACAAACTGCAGAAATACGAGAACGAATAGCGCGTTTATTGGCGTTAAAGGATGATGATTTTGCTTCCGAATTCATTTCTTCAACTTTTCGCGGTATGTTTGATGGGCAAGTCACGAATCTTATTACTGGTGCCGAGAACGCGCATGTCAAACTCTTAAATCATGACAGATCGATAGCAGAAGCCATTATTCCTCGTAATGGACAGGCGAAGGCGGTGGTTCGTCTCGACAGGCAGTTACGCGCGATTATATTAGATGATCCACGCATCGCGGACGATGTATTTGGACGTGGTGCTATGGGATCCGGCATTCGTGGACGGAATGTTTTTGGTTCGTATGAATATGAGCGTCTATCATGGCAACATCTGGCGGATGAACATATGAAGGATTCCTTCCCCGAAGAGCAGGAAGTTGATTCTGATTCGACTGTGGCTGATATGATTCTCACGCAGCAGGATGTCGACGTGGCGTTGCAAAGACTCAATCAAGCGTATCCAGGAAAAATCATTCGCGGGGAAATGAACAGCACAGTGTTATCCGATAATGCTCCAGTCAAGGACCCCGTACATTTAGCAAATGCCTCGATGGGAAGTAAAGCCATGATGCTTATTCGATACCTCTTTGAGGAGGGTAAACTACATGAGGGAGATTTTTTAATTCTTGATGAGCCAGAGATTCATCTTCATCCACATTGGCAAATCTCCTATGCCCGTTTTATTGTGACGGTGGCGCAACGGCTTGGTGTGCGCATTCTCATTGCTACGCACAGTCCTTACTTTTTACAAGCTTTGGTGGATTACTCTCGTTTGCATGAATTTACCAAACAAACAGTCGTATATTCATCGGTTATGCAGCAAGATGAGACTATCTCATTTAAACAGGAAGATGAAAGCGGTATTGCACGAATATTCATGGATATGGCTGCACCCTTTATTCAAATTGAACAGGATATTGCCAATGGTCTGGTAGGATGAATAATGTTGACTCTTGATGAGTGTATTCCATATGTAATCATAAGTGCGCAAACTCTTGGAAAACCTGGAGTAGGTACTGTGAGTGAGTTATCTATAGATAATTCAATTCATGAAGATGAACAAAGAGGCGGTTCCGTTGTTTCAGATTCAATCTCACAGGTTGATTTTGATGAGTATGCAAGATGCTTTGCTAATCGACATGGTATTGCCATTCCTTCATCTTGTGACGCGTTAAGCCGAAGTTCGGTTAACCATCATCGTTTTTCTTTGTCGAATATAAAGGGGGAAATATTGTTGGTCGCGATCAAAAAACAAATGTTTTGTCAATTAAGTCAAAAGAAGCTATAAAAATAGAAAAGAAGCTATAAAAATAGAAAAGAAGCTATATGATTCCGCATTAATGCTTGTTAAGGAAAAAGTAGTTGATTTGGAGACATTACGACGAACATTCGCGGTACTTGTCGTTGTAAGGAATGATCATATTCCCGGAATGACAGGTAGTCGTACTTTATCCCCATCAGCGAATCCGGTATTCGCTCATATGCAGCGATCCATTATAGAATTCACACTGCGGAGTGAAATTGGACTTGCGGAAACATTGTACTTGGCTGTGAAAATCGTATCCGCGGATACATTCCAAAAATTTTATCTCCCTCACTTCCAATCCATTACAAGGAAAAACTCATAGGATTTAAAGAGGTCAATGAAGCTTGGTATATCTTAGATGTTTGATGATAACGTCCGAAGTTTTGCGTACTTTGGTTTGAGCTTGGGATAGGGGCATGGCCCGTGTCCTGTGTACGATTTTCTGTCGCCAAACAAGATAAACCGCGATTGGAAAGCAGGACACAAGCCATGTCACAGCAGATTCTACAGGTCGACCAGGCCATGCTCGAGACCACCTTGAACCGGATGGTCAGGAAGACGGTCGAGGAGACGTTGAACGCGATGCTCGACGCCGAGGCCGACGAGATCACCGGCGCCGCGCGCTACGACGCAAGGCGTATCGTGTCGGCCATTACGAGCGTGATCTGACCGTCAAGGCCGGCAAGGTGAGTCTGAAGGTGTCGAAGCTCAAGGGCGCGATATTCTCATCGGCTGTGGTCGAACGCTACCGGCGGCGCGAGGAGAGCGTCGAGGAGGCTTTGATCGACATGTACCTGGCCGGCGTGAGCACGCGCCAGGTCGACGACATCAGCCAGCTGCTGTGGGGCGACCGCATGCCCTCGCAGACCCTCTCCGACAAGCTCAAGAAGGTGTATGCCGACATCGATGCGTGGCGGGGGCGCCCGCTGACGCAGGAGTACCCGTACGTGTTCATGGACGGCGTGTGGCACAAGCGCTGCTGGGGCGGCAGCGTGGAGAACGTGAGCGTGCTGGTCGCGGTCGGCGTCGGCGTGGACGGCCGCAGGGAGGTGCTCGCGGTGGCGGAGGGCATGAAGGAGGACGCGGAAAGCTGGCGCGAATTCATCACCAGCATGACCGCACACGGGCTCAAAGGCGCCAGACCGGCGACCGGTACGCGGGCCTCGTGGCCGCGGTGGGCGGCGGACGCGCTGAAAGCCGTGTTCGCCGTGGAATCGAGGGACAAGGCCCTGGAGAAGGCCGAATCCGCCGCCGCGGAAATGGACGTGAGGAAGCCCAGGGAGAGCACCGGCGAGACGACGACCTACCTGCTCGGCGACTAGCCGCATCTCGGGCACTACCCTCTAGATGAATTCATTCTCAAGGTCTTGCATGGGCGCAAGGCGTAATGATTTCAGAGCGGAGACATAATTTTCATACTTTTTCATATAAGACCTTTCCGCTACGCTCAATCTCCCTCCGCAACGACTCGGAAATCAGCTCATCGAGGTTAATGACATCTAACTTGAGCAACGACCACAGATCGTTTTGCAAGTGATCCTCGAAAGTATTGAAAATCAGGACACCCAGATACAGCAAGATCGATATCGCTTTTTGGCCGCGCCGTTCCCTTCGCGCGAGAACCGAAAAGTATCACCTTACGCACGCCGGCAGCGGCAGCGAATTCGCAGATCTGCGCATACACGTTCTCGATGGGAACCATCAGAAACCTCCAAATCCGCGCTAAACAACGCCACATCAAACCCTAACTCATGCATGAACAACGCGGAGAAACAGTACAGTCATTCCACTGTATACAGGTTGCTCGCCGAGATGAACGTCATGGAGTCATCCTCCTGGTACCGCTTTCTTGTGACTTCTGAGACCGGTAACTTGGTGAACAACATGAATCGCGCGTTTTCGACTGGGTAGCCACGTACTAGGTCCGCACGTCGGTGCAATCGTTCGATGGCCTCAGTCTCGTTGAACGTATTGCGCCATTTGCATTCGCCGAACAGAATGTTCTTTCCCTGCGGCTCGGCCGCGATCACATCAATATCGGCCTGTTCACGTGCAATCGGATTGTTGCCCCACCACTTGCCGAATTGCGTGGCGATGAAAGGCAACTTACCTAAGGAATTGCGTCGCATCAACCATTGCTGGCAGATGGTCTCGATTCACACCCTCCCACTAAGTGTATTGAAATTAACTGTATCACGATTAAGGTAAGTATGACACAGTTAACTATCAACCTGCTATGCGCGGTACAGGGAAATCTGCTGAGGGTTTTCGCCGCCAAGCCTGAAATACTCGACGCCCAACTGCGAAAAACCGAACCTCCGGGTCGAATTCTAAAACAATCTAAAAGGTTCTAAAAGATCCACTACGTAAGCAAACCTCACGCCTTTATCAGCCGGACGTACTGCAGATGAGTTGTTTCGTCGGCGATGTCAAACTCGCCAAGCTATCCACATTTTTCAGCAAACATCAAGATAATCTCTTTTGCCTGCCATTTGCTTTTCTTTTGACTCGTTGGCTGATTTCACGCAACCAAAACACACAAAACGGCGGAATTCCAACGATTCCCCTTTTGCTCGCCATTTGCTTTTCTTTTGATTTTAAAATCAAAAGAAACTACTATGGTTAACAGAACAACTTAATCACAGTGCCAAATCACGTCCCCAAGGAAACAGCATGCCCGAAGATATCATCGCTCTTATCACGGCACTAGCCAGACAAGACAGCGAAAACGAATGCCTTGAATTCAAGCACAGCAATACCGATCCCAACCGAATCGGCCGCGATATTTCCGCACTCGCCAATTCCGCAGCCTTGCTCGGGCATACCTTCGCATACAAGGTATGGGGCATCGACGATGTCACTCATGAGCTCATCGGAACTGCATTCAATCCCAAAACCACTAAGGTCGGCAATCAAGAGCTGGAACTTTGGCTCCGCCAACACCTATCCGACAATGTTGAATTCCGATTCGAATCTGCCGAGGCATTTGGCAAACACCTCATTCTACTGCGCATCTGGCCGGCACAATATCGCCCTGTGCTCTGGCAAGGGCTCGCCTACATCCGCACCGGTTCATCAACGCAAGAGCTCAAACATGGATCAAAGCGCGAGGAAGAACTATGGAGCCGGACCCGAGCCGAGTTTTTTGAACTCCAATACGCTCTTAGCGGTCTTACCGATGATGAGGTACTCAATAAATTAGACACGGATTGGTACCGTCAGGAATTCGGCATTCCACAAACCACTTCCATCGAACAAACCATGCACCTGCTAGAAAGCGAACAGTTTGTTTTCCCTCAGGATTCAGGCACATATGCCATCACCAATCTTGGAGCGTTGCTGTTCGCTAGGAATCTCAACGACTTTCCAACCGTCTCACGTAAAGCACTACGCGTTATCCGGTACGATGGCTCCTCCCCTATCGCGCCTTCACGTAGTAAAACATTTAATTCCGGCTATGCACAGCTAGACCAGATGCTTGAATACATAGAGGCGCTACTTCCGGAACAGGAAATTATCCAAGGGGCACGCCGAGTCACGTTACGCGCATTCCCGCACACGGCACTGCGTGAACTTACCGCCAACATGCTTATTCATCAGGACCTCTCCATTACTGGAGCTGGACCTATGGTTTGCATTTTTGATAATCGTATCGAATTTACCAACCCCGGACGCTCGCTAGTGAATGTTGCACGATTACTCAACGATCCGCCACATTCACGCAATGAGAAAATGGCTGCCATCTGTCGCCGTCTACAGCTTTGCGAAGAAGCAGGATCCGGCTGGGATAAAGTGGTTCTCGATTGTGAACAACATCATCTCCCAGCTCCGCAGGTGGAAGAACCCGGAGACAATATGAGAGTGACCCTTATGCAGGCGACGCCATACCGAGAACTCACACGAGAACAACGTATGGACGCTGCATACTGGCACGCCTGCGTACAGTATGCACAACGAATACCGATGACCAATACCAGTCTCCGCGAACGGTTTGCATTGCCACAGAGTGGCACATCACAGATTTCCCGTCTTATCAAAACATGCTTGGATGATCACTTGCTTAAAATCGCAGATCCAGATGCGGGGAAACGGTACATCCGATACTTACCATACTGGGCATAATCTCTTTTGCCTGCCATTTGCTTTTCTTTTGACTCGTTGGCTGATTTTACGCAACGGGACCATGCGGAATGGCTGAATTCCAACGATTTCTCTTTTGCTTGCCATTTGCTTTTCTTTTGATTTTAAAATCAAAAGAAAAGCAAAGTACCCTTATCACAAGCCTAGGGGCTGAAGCTTATTCGTCAGTGCGGCCTTCTACTTGCGGCGTCTGGTAGATGTCCAGCGGAGTTTTGACGTCAGGCGCAACTTCCACATGAATGGTGGCCTCATAGGATTCGCCGGGGCTCAATACCAGCTTCTTAACGCCAACCGTGAGCGTATTGTGCGTGGTCACGCCGTCATAGCTTTTACCATCGGTGGACTTCCAATCCACTAAACGTCCACCGGCAGGCGCATAGGCAAATACTGCCGTACCTATCTGCCCATTCTCAATGCCCTCAGGTTGATAACCTAGAACATACTGCGGAATAGAAGAGACTTCGTCACTGGTCATCATGTTCGTAAGCTTTACATGAACCGTGTATTGGTTGGCTCCATCAGGAACCACCTTATCGAACTTCACTTCGACGCTACGCTTCAAAGACCAATCCATCTTGGATTGGGTCAAATCCGAGAAGAATACTCCCACTTCTGGCGTAGCCGCATCAGTCTTCAACGCCCCGGAAATTGGGGTATTAAGCAACAGTTCCTGCTCATCCTCATGCGCGCTCCACACCTTCATATGGCCTTGTGCCACGGAAGTAGTCACAGCTTTCAGGAAGGCCTTGCCATCCTGTGCATTCGCCATAATGTGACTAAATGCAGAACCAGCGGCAGCGGAGAAATACGCATCTTGCTGATCTTCAGGCTTATCGATATACACCTGATTCAATAAATATTGAGCTGTATTGGTGCCGTCCAACGTCACTCCATCTTCCAGAGTGACGCCGCCACTGACCTTCAGCATGTTCTGCAAGAACACCGGATCAATGGCAATCACACCATCCACATCCTGCCCAGCATGGGCCTTCCACATAGCCTTAGCGATTTCGCCGGTGCGAGGAAAATCAGGGGTAAAGTTCACATCCACCGCTACTCGGCCCAGCTTGTCGGTAAACAGCGTACGTTCCTCGGCAGTAAGATCCACCACTGGCTCATCGAACCAAGGAATTGAGCTACCAGAGATGAACGGTTCAAGCTCAACCTTGCCGCCGCTCACGGTCATCATGCCCCATGAACCAGGTAAACCACCACCAGGGCGAATCTCCGAATTCGTCTGGGCAAGAATCAAATACGTGCGCGTGGAACCATCATTAGCCAGCATTTTAGGCGCCACTTGCACAGCCACATTCACATCATGCACCATGCCAGACAACGTGTGCATATAATTCTTGGCCTTTTGCATGGCATCGGAAATCTGAGCGATATGCGGATCAGGAGCACCAATCAAATCATGTTCAGCGCTCTCAATAGCCGTATCAGCCTTCTGCAGTGCCGCAGAATACTTCGTCAAACCTGAGACGTCAACCGTTCCATTGTTCACGGAAACATCGCTCATATTCAAAGCAGACGACGCCTGCTTCAAAGAAGGCAACGCTTGAGAAGAAACATTCTCCATAGCAGTGACCGCAGTACGCACAGCACGAATATCATCACCGTAATACGGAACCTGCGATGCCACCTTCCACAGCATAGAGCTGGTCTGATCATAGGCGGCACTTGCGTGAGAAGAAAAAACTTCCATAGATTTATTCAGAGCATCCGTATCACCGCTCGTCAGCGACTCCTGCATACTCGTGGCCACAGATACAGCCTGCTGCACTTCATTCTTGGTTTTCATAGCGGACCAGGCGAACCATACCGCCAGCACAGCCACGAACAGCAGAACAACACCCAGGCCAATGAGCATACGGCGAATCCTGCGGCGTCTACGAATACGACGAATATGCCGTGCGCTCATGCGGCGCCGATGGCGGGAATGATGATCAGGTTGATCAGTGGGCGGAAGCGGCGGCGTATCAGACTTGCTCACAATGGATGCATCAGTCATGTACTCAAGCTCAGATTGGTTGCTTGCATCGCTCAAATTACCTTCATTATTGAGCTGCTCTGCCATCGATTTCCCCTACCGCAAAAACAAATAACATATATGAGCATGGCTGTACCGAATATCATCAATCGGTACAGCCATATAATTCCGTGCACAAGGGGCTAGCTTAGAGATAAACTGCTACCCCCCCCCCAGAATCAGCTTATAGATTTATATATCAGTAAGCACCGTTCGGATGAAGCACTGTACCGACCGTGCGCAAGATGTAGATAATGTCTCCCATTACCGACCAATTCTGCACATAGGCCACATCCAAGGCTTCAGATTCCTCATCAGACAAGTCATTACGACCAGACACCTGCCACGGGCCTGTAATACCAGGCTTTACAAGGAGTCGTGTAGCAAAGACTCGACTGTATTCATCCACCTCGAACTGACGCTGCGGGCGAGGACCCACCACCGACATAGTGCCAAGCAAAACATCAATAAACTGCGGAAGCTCATCGATTGAAGTCTTACGAATGAAATGACCAATCTTCGTAATACGTGGGTCCTTCTTGATTTTCACGCGTGCGCCTAACTTTTGCCCATTCTGGGCAGCAACTTCGGCAAGATACTTATCCGCATCCACTCGCATAGAACGGAATTTATGAATAGAGAACGGATTGCCGCGAAGACCAATACGCTGCTGCTTGTAAAATACCGGACCGCCATCTTCAAGTTTGATGAGAATAGCCGTAATCAGCATGATAGGTGAAGACAACACAAGTGCAATCAACGAAACAATCACATCAAACACACGCTTATAGATCTTTGCCGTCACCGAATATTGAGGCAATCGTTGCGTAATGATCGTGGTGCCCTGAATAGAACGAATCTGAATCTCATGATTAGCGGTATCCGCTGCGGACGCTAGCATGGCAACTTCAAGCCCCATAGACTCCATACGCACGGAGAAGACGTTGTAGTTATCAGAATAGCGGCGCAGCTCATCCGTGACCATAACAGTTTGAGCATCCATATCAACAAAGTTTTCCGCTAAACCGGAATCAGCATATTCAACCACCGGCAGAGAAGTTCCCCAATTCATGAAGATATCTCGCTGCATGTCTTCAATATCGCGATCCGCTTCAATGGCATCAGAATCACGGTTGATACGAATAGGACAAACAGCCACCGGACGATAGTTCAATTGCTCACGCTTGCTCAAGAATTTGAGCGTGTGGCTAATGCCAGACGGAGAACCAACAAGCACAGTACCGTAAGCGTAAGCACCCTTCTTACGCGACCTTGTAATAAAAGCGCGCGTAAACACTCTTTCAACTACTGTAAGAAGCCATCCCGCCAGATCAATCAAGCATAGTGAGGTTAGCGTCAACCTGAAATCAAAGAAGAAATTGAATGCGCACTGGATAATCCAGCAGGTAACCAACCCCCGCACCAGAAGCGCATTCAGCTGATACCCATCGCCCATAATATGACGGTGATACACACCAACAAAGTGCAAAGACCATACCCAGAAGCACGCGGCAATAACAAGGTACAACGTGACATTCATGGTGAAGTCGAATCGCGACGAATAGAACGGGTGAACTTCATCGCGAATACCCAGAATCAACGCTCCCGCAAGAATGAACATGGCAGCATCAATAAACATCAATGCTAGATTGACGTAAAACCGCCAATGAAGAACTTGCGTCAATCGCTGCTGGCGAGTGGTGGCAAGCCGACTAGATCTCGTCGTATCAGATTGACTGGCTGTTACAGTCGCTGGATTATGTTCTGCTGACGCCATTACGGACATCCTCTTCTTCACTACTTGCTCTCTGTCTGCGGCCCCTGCTTTCTCGAAACTCATACACGCCTCAACCGGCTGTTCTCATTCGCATTTCGAGTCACGTTCCAGAAAACGGGCCTATTACAGCATCCTACAAAGAACGGGGCACAAATAGGGGGTTTAATGTTGCTTTTCGGGGTGATTTAGACGAATAAACGCTTTACCAAACCTTTATTGGGCCTGCATTAATCAGCATGTGACCCTATTTGCATATAGGGGTGGAAGATACGCCCTTTGATTCGGCGCACGAGGGGATGGTTTTGCAGTGTGGCGAGCTTCAGCAAGACAGACCACCCTGAGGCGTAGTGTATATTCGTGCTTTCCAAGGGGGCTGCCCGGCCAAGCACAGAAGCACATGGCGGCACACAGCGTATCGGCAACGGTAAGCAGATAGGCTCTGCAACAGTTGTTTGCTATTTGGGTTGGACTAGGCAAAGTCTCCAATCCCATCGCATATAGCCAGTCAGCTTTTCCGGCCGAGCGCAGAAGTGGAGTTTGTGTGGCTGGAGAGAACGGAATCAAGAATCGTACAAGCGAACTGCAGCAAGTACTGAGCCAAGAGGAATCCTATGTGGACGGCAAACTGAGCCGAGCCGCATTCGTTTCCATCGCCATTCTTACATTCATCACATTCGTTGGTAATTTCACTCAGTTGCAGCTGAGCTCAGCGCTGCCGATCATCGTTTCCGAATTCGGCATTTCCGTAACCACCGGCCAATGGCTCACCTCCGTATTCCAGTTGGTGATGGGCGTTATGGTGCCGCTCACCGCATTCCTGACCCGACGTTTCTCCACGCGCCAAATCGTGATCTGCTCAATGGCGGTGTTCACACTTGGCTCAGTAATGGCATGGCTCGGGCCGAACTTCATATGGGTGCTGCTCGGTCGCGTGCTGGAGGCGGCGGGCACGGGCGTGATGTGGCCGGTGCTGCAGATCACCGTGTTCTCCATCTACCCCCTGTCTCGACGCGGATTCGCAATGGGTACCGTGGGTATGGCCATGAGCGTGGCTCCGGCCATCGGACCGACACTGGGCGGCTGGCAGACCGACGCCAACGGCTGGCGATCCATCTTCCTGACCATGACGATTATCGGCGTGCTCTCATTGCTCGCCGCCATGTTCTGGCTGCATAACTTCGGCTCGCACGACCCATCCGCACGCGCCGACTTCTTCTCAGTGTCGCTATCCGTAATCGGTTTCGGCGGGCTGATGTTCGGCTTCACCAACTCGGAGACCTACGGGTTTGCGGCTCCTGCGGTATGGGGGCCAATGCTTGTTGGCCTGGTAGGCATCGTGTGGTTCGTGCTGCGGAACCTGCGTCACGGCCGCCGCTATAGCGAAGCCAAGGCTTTGGGCAAGGGGCCGCTCCCCCAGCCGGCGCTGCTCGACTTGCGAGTGCTGAAGAACCGCTCCTTCACCGTGGGCACCATCACCGCTTCATTGGCGTTCTTTGCCTTTAGCTCGATTCTGGTAATCATGCCGCTTTATATTCAGACCGACCGTGGTTTTTCAGCCACGATGAGCGGCCTGATCATGCTGCCCGGCGCCATCGGTCAATGCGTTTCCCAGTTCTTTGGCGGGCGTGCAATGGACCGCTTCGGGGCGCGGCCTGTGGCGTTGTTCGGTTCCATCGTGCTTACCGTGGGCACCATCGGCATGTCTTTGGTGTCTATGGATACGTGGATTTGGTGGGTATCCATCTGCCAGTTCGTGCGTCAGATCGGTATGGGATTCCTGCTCATGCCCATCACTACATGGTCCTTGAACTGCCTGAACGGGCCGGATGAGGTTTCGGCCGGCTCCTCGGTGACCAACACCGCGCGTCAGATTGCTGGTGCCGTGGGTGCGCCGGTGCTTGTGATCCTGATGGAGACGTTTGCCGCATGGCAGCACAGTAACGGGGCTTCCGCAGTTGCCGCTTCCATTTTCGGCATTCAATGGGCGCTGCGTATCTCTGCAGGCATCTGCTTTGTGATGGTGCTCATGGTGGCGTTCGGGGTGCGCGGAGATGGTGCCGGCCACATGCGCGATGCCGTGTCCCTGCGCGTGCTGCGCCAACGGTTGAAGCGCGCGTAGGAGGAACTTCCTGAGCTAGGGTGTCCTTTCCTGATTCGCCGAGTGCCAGCGTTTGAAGCGTGCGTCGGGCCGTTAACTGACGTTAAGCGTCGGGTAGTTGCCGACTCGTCCATCCCCCAGTCCAGCAACTATCCGACTGACTGTAGGTTTCCGAACACTGACTGTCGGGTTTTTAACGTTGCCTGTAGGTTTTTGAACGAATTTCGTTGGAAATCCTACAGTCAATGTCCAAAATCCTACAGTCAACATATACACAGTATTAAAAAGTGTTAGAAATCCTACAGTCAACGTTCAAAAACATACAGTCAATTGCCGTCGGAGACAACCAACCGTAGTCGACTACGGTCAGTATAGGATTCGGCACCCTTACCTCATACAAACTCTCGCAGATATCAACCAATCAACCCACCACAAGCAGCAGACGATCAGACCGTTGCCGGCAAACTCCTAACCCAAATGTCGCAAGTGGCAACTGGCCGCATCTTGTCATCAGACATACATAGTCATCGAATCCACGGAGCAGTAGGCTCACCAATTGGTACTCCCGCTGCAGCCAAAGCCTTTTTCATTGGCAATCGATGATACGCATCTTCGAAAAACCAGCGCACAGTATGACTAACACCGAGCGTCGTAAGCACGTTTTGTCTGCTGCGTTCGCGTTTAACTATGCCACCAACATTCTGACCGTTGGTCATCGACGGGTCCACATACTTTCTTTGCCCATCGAACTCGCCAGCAATCATTGTCCCATCAGGCAATCTCCATAAATAATCAACTCGATACACAGTATTTGGATTATTCGTATCAACGAACTCAACCTGCTGCTCCGGTAACATCACGCCGTCTTCTGCCATAGTTCCATAGCAAAATGACTCGCCACCATTCTCACTAAGCCCATTGGCAAAGGTTGCGAGCGCACGAGCTTGATATTGGTTTCGGCAACGATGCTTCTCATTGCAATATGCGACTAAGTCTTCACGAGCAATGAGCCTCTGCCGTATGGCGGAGTCATAAAACGACAGCGCGATTCGAGGTTCATAGATACGACCGCAATCGAATAGCGTACGTTGAATAGTCGTGACTTTAACTCCGCCAACGTACTGAGCTTGTTCGATTTCATGCTGCGGCACATAAAATCTGCGTACCTGACTGCAATACTCATTAGTCGGCGTTCCACTACTGGCCGCTATCATGATTCGGTTATCTTGAGCATGCAAATAAAACGAATGGTCTAATCCCCATGCACAGGCCGCTGAAATGCCAGCAAAGACCATATCCGGATGTCCTACCGACAACGTGCGCATAATATGCAGCATCTGATCTGGTGGACTGAGGCTATTCCAATATCCGCGATCCATGTACATGTTGGGATATGGGCAAATGATTTCCCCTTTTGCCCGTAACCGCCTCAGCAGCATGTACTCTGCATCTTCAGATGCTCGCATGCACCGCTTAGCTCGTTTTGCGGCATCTAATTTATTCATCACTGTTGTATATGTATCCATATATCAACGCTAGGAATCGTCAATGGTATTCAGCAAGCTCGACCGACAATTGTGGATACTATGACGGGGTAAAAACTCTTGTGGATAATTTCGAATTATCCACAATAAATATTGTGGTAGTTAATCTTTGGCGGGAACTTTTAAACGAGGCGGCCAAACAGTTGTTTCCTAGTGGCCTGATGGTCCAAAAATCTAAATAGACCAGTGTCTTATTGGCCTTAGTGACATCAGTAGCCTAGTGGCCCAGCGTCCAGTGCCTTAGTAACCCTACAACTGACTAAAACCACTACTGGACTGTAGGTTTTTCTACGTTGACTGTAGGACTTTGAACAATCACTGTAGGTTTTTTGACACTGACTGTAGGATTTCCAACGAAATTCGTTCAGAAACCTACAGTCAGTGTTCAGAGTCCGACAGTCAATGTTCAAAAACCTACAGTCAGTGTTGGAAATCCTACAGTCAAATAGGTATTCAGTCGGACAGTACCGCCAATTCGGCCAAATTGGCTGGGTCAGACAAGCTAATCGGAGCAGACAAGCTAGCTGGGTCATACAGGCTAACCGGGACAGACAGATTATCCGGGTCATACAGGTTAGCTGGGTCAGACAGGTTAGCCGGATCATACAGGCTAGCTGGGGACAGACGGATTATCCGGGGCAGGCAACTCAGGCAGGCCAAACAAATCAATTGAGTCGGCTAAATTAATTGTTGGCCCGATGAGTCGGTTTGACCGAGGAAAAATCCTCGCCCGCGGGAACGTATTCATGCCTTGCCGAGGAGGGTGAGGACTATGAGGAGCACGTTCAACGCGATGATCAGCACGGCCACGGCAATGAAGATGGCGTGCTTGATTGGGCCGTCCACCCATTTGCCCATGAGCTGCTTGTCATGCGTGTAGCGCATCAGCGGAATGATGGCGAACGGAATACCCACGGAAAGAATCACCTGGCCAATCACCAACGCTTCGGTGGGGTTCGGCGCAAACCACAACACAATCAGGCCTGGCACCAAGGTCACCACACGGCAAGCCCACATTGGAGCCTTGATGCGCAGCAATCCATGCATAATCTCGGAGCCGGCATACGTGCCCACCGAGGTGGAGCTCAGCGAAGAAGCCAGCAACCCGATAGAGAAAATCGTGCCGATCACCGGGCCCAGCACGGCCACAATTGCATGCTGAGCACCTTCAATCGAATCGGTGCCCTTCATGCCGTACAGAGAGTTGGCGGCCAAAATCAGCAGGCTCAAATTCACGGTACCGGCAAGTAGCAACGCCCAGAACACGTCAACCTTGGAGCCGTCGAGCAAACGCTTGATGGACGGTTTCTCCTGCCCGCCCGCGTAATGATCGTTCACCAGCGTGGAATGCAGGTAAATCGCGTGCGGCATCACGGTGGCGCCAAGCATGGAGGACGCCATCAGCACGGAATCCGTGGTGGTGAAGTGCGGAATCAGACCAGCTGCCACATCAGCCGGATTTGGCGGAGCGATGAACAGGCCGGCGATGAAGCCGAACGTAATCACCAGCAGTAAGGCGATGACCATTTTCTCAAACAGGCGATGGGTTTTGCCACCCTCAAACAACAACAGAACGGTGGAAACCGCGCCGATCACCACACCGCCGACGAACAGCGGCAGACCGAACAGCAGGTTCAACGCGATGGCACCACCGATAAGCTCGGCCAAATCGGTGGCGATGGCGATGACTTCGGCTTGCATGAAGAACATGAATCGACCGGCGTCATGCATGCGTTCGCCGAGCAATTCCGGCAGGGACTTGCCGGTCACAATGCCGAGTTTGGCGGACTGGTATTGAATGAGCACACTCATCGCATTGGCGAGCACCAGCACCCAGACCAGCAGATAGCCGTAACGCGCGCCGGAGGTGACGTTGGCGGCCACATTGCCAGGATCCACGTATGCCACCGCGGCCACGAACGCAGGGCCCAGAATACCTGCGAGCGCATGTCCGTGGTGGGTCACCGACTTGCCACCGCGTTCTTGTGCACGGGCAGCTGCGCGTTCCTTGTCGATTTCGGCGTCGCCGCGCTCAATGCTGGCCGCGGTTTCTGCATCCACGATATTAAGTTCAGGGTGCTTGGCGGTGAGCCTCTCCTGCTCGGGGTGGATGGTGCGGCGCTTATCGATGGTATGCATACGGCCATAACCACGGCCGTGGGTGTTGCTAGCAATGGTGGGGTCGTTGGTACGCGGCATGTGCTGACTGGCCGCATGCCTATTGTCGGACGTAGATGATGTCGATGTATTGGTGGGTTCCGCGGGATTATTCGTGTTCTCGTTGGCGCTCATATATGTGTTCGTGCCTCTCTTATATACCGGCCCCTGTTATAGCGTCACCATGTTTCTGAGTCAATTAATAAGTCATTCGAGATTACTGATCAAGCGTCAGTTCACTGACTATTCACCAGTGACTATTCATCAGTGGCTATTCATCAATGACTATTCATCAGCCGGGACCGCCTGCCCAGGACAGGTGTGGAGCACGGCGAGCATCGCATCTTTTTCCTGCGTGGTCACGGTGAGCTTGTATTTGTCTTTGACTCCGATTTGCCGAGCCACGTAATCACAGCGGTAATCGGCATTGGTGGGCAGCCAGTAGGCGGCGGAGGCTGAGCCTTTCTCCTGATTGGCGGGGCCATCCACGGCGAGTAGATTGTAAGGATCGTTGCCGAATTGGTGGCGTTCGGCGGTGGACCAGTCGCGTGCACCGGATTGCCACGCGTTCTCGAGGGCCACTACGTGGTCGATCTGTACTTTGGCGCTGGTGGTTCGGCCACGCACGAAGTGGATGGTCTGGCCGGTGTATGGGTCCTGCAAGGTGCCAGATGCCACTTGGCAGGAGCCGGCGTATTTGTATTGCACGTCGGTCAGGTCGCGGGCGAGCACGTCTTCGCGGGCGTCACATCCGTTGCCGTCGGTGTCGGTTTCGCGGAAGCCGAAGGAGTCGCGGTCGTAGCCGGATGAGCTTTGGTTATCGTCCACAGTGAGCTGGTTCAGAGTGTCCGCAGCCGAACCGGTGGCAGTGTAGTTGCCGGTGATTTTGGCCGCGGTGGGGCTTACCTCCGGCAGCAGTAATCCTGCCGTAACACCGACGATGGCGGCAATCACGAGCAGAATCAGGATGCGTTCCAGGGGGTTCGATGCGTTGAATCCGCGGCGGAAATGCGCGGAACGTGTACCTGAGCGGCGATATGAGCGGCGTGGCATCTAATCAGGCGTAGGTGAAGGTGGCGGGGTCGTGGCCGGCGCGGGTCGGGCCGTCCAGAGCGTCGATGGCCGCATGCTCCTCGGCGGTCAGCGCAAAGCCGAACAAATCCAGATTCTCCTTCTGACGCTCGTCATGCACGGACTTCGGAATAATGATTGTGCCGTTTTCGATATGCCAGCGCAGAATCACCTGAGCTGGGCTCACCTGGTGCGCTTCGGCAATACGCTCAATCGTGCCGTTGCCAGCATTGAGATCAGCACCGCGAGCCATCGGCGAGTAGGCTTCCACAGCAATGCCGTGCTCCTTGCAGTAGGCCACCACTTCGCGCTGCTGCCAAGTGGGGTGCAGTTCGATCTGGTTCACGGCAGGCCAGGAACCGGTTTCATCGTAGAGACGCTTCAAATCGGCGGGCATGAAGTTGCACACGCCCAGCGTGCGGGCACGGCCTTCCTCGCGCAGCTTCACGAACGCCTTCCAGGTGTCGGCGCTGCGCCAATCGAACGGGGTTGGCCAGTGAATCATGTACATGTCCACATAGTCGAGTTGCAGCTTGTTCAGGGAATCGTCGAACGCCTTGAGTGCGGAATCATAGCCCTGCTGGGAGTCGCGCAACTTGGTGGTGACCCACAGAGTCTCACGAGCGGCACCCTTGTTGTAGCCGGTGGCGGAGAGCGCACGGCCCACGCCGGCCTCATTGTTGTAACCTGCCGCTCCATCGATATGGCGGTAGCCGGCGGCGAGCGCGGATTCGACCACCGGGGTCACGCCATCGTCGTCGATGCGCAGCACACCGAGTCCTACCTGCGGAATCGAATGTCCGTCTTTCAACGCGATGTCTGGTACGTTGGCGGGATTGATGTGCCCATTGGTCATGACGATGCTCCTTGATTGCGGCTAACTACACGCCACTGTACACGGCTTCCCCGCCTGCCGAGAAGAGCCCAACGGTTCTTCCAGCTTTTTTCGGCACGTATCACAAGAGCGAACCACCACAACCGGCAATCCACGATCAGCTGAACTACGTAGTCAATGGAGGCATGTTTCATCCTGCTCCATATCAACCACCGCACTGCACTTGACTAAGCTCAAATAATTATCAATTTTTAGGCCTTTCGCTGTTTGGTGTGGGTGAGTGGGTCGGGGGGGTGGTGGTGCTGGTCGGGTAGTTTGGGGGTATGGATACCACGTCGTTGTTCACCGCCGCCCTGCAACTGCCTGACCCGTGGAGGGTGTCGGGCGTGGAGTTCCGTGACGAGGAGGACGGCGAGACGGGAACTGCATATCGCGATCGGGTTCGCGGCGGGTTCGCGGTTCC
>NZ_JGZN01000016.1 GCF_000741715.1 Bifidobacterium saguini DSM 23967
CCTACGGCGCAGGCCACGATCACCAGCTGGGGGTTACCCGATGCGGCCAGGTCGGTCCATCGGAACGTCTGCGGCGCGGCCGGGGTTAGTGAATCCCACACGTCAGCCATAGGCTTCAACACGTTGAACAATGGTACGAGAGTGCCGACGATGATGCCGTCCAACGGGATGCGGTAAAGAGGCATGTCATGCGTGGCGACGCCGTTAAGAATGCTATCGGTGTTGTGTGCCGGGTCTGCTGCGGTGCCGGTGGTGGCAGTACCCTTGATGACCACGATTGAGCAGGTTTCCACACCGGTGGTGGTGTTCTTCGTGTATCGGAGCACGACTTTGTCGTTGCGTTTCTGGCCCTGAGTGCCGGATTGCACGGTCGCGGTGGTGGTGCCGGTTAGGTGCACGTGACGGCCGTTCAGCACGGCATCTCCTGATTGGATCGCGATGGTGTTCGCGTTGCTCATGGTGGCCTTGAGCTGGTTACCTGTGGCGAGCGCATAGTCGCCGGGGCCTACGATTCCGGCTTGGAATGCGCCGATGTCGTCGCTGCCGATGTGCGGGGTTCCGGCGAAGCCTGTGATGAGTTCGACTGTCATGATGGGTCCTTTCGTGTCAGGCGGTGCGTTGCCAGAGGTATCCGGTGAAGCCGGCGGCTTCGAGTTGTTTCCAGGTACCGCCGAGGCTGGTTGATGGGTTGGTGTTGTTGGCGGTCATCATGATGGCTCCGATGGGCCATGAGGCGAGTTGCACAGTGTCGAGTTTTTTCTTATCGGCGGCGCTCATGAGTCCGTTGGCGGTTTGGGTGGCCGTTCCATAAGTGGTGTTGGTGTCCGGTGGCACCTGCCAGGTGCCATCCGAGCGTAGGTAGCGGTTGCTGGCTCCGGCGGCGGGCGCAGGTGCGAGGCCTGCGGTTCCAGCGGCGCTGGTGCTTGCGCCTTTCATCGTGCTGTAGGTGGTGTTCGTGTCTGGCGGGGTTTGCCAGGTGCCGTCTCCACGTAGGTATTTGTTGTTCGTCCCGGCTGTTGGCGTGGGCACAAGTCCTGCGGCCCCCGCGGCACTGGCGGTGGCGCCTTTCATTTCGGAGTGTGTGTGGTTGGCTGTGGCGGCTCCGATGTTGGCGGGTGTGATGCCGAGGTTGCTGCGGGCTGTTTCCGCACTGGTGGCTCCGGTGCCGCCCTTGTTTATCGGCATGGTGGGCAGTCGGTCTGCGGCGAGGGTGCCGCTGGTGATGTCGCCGGCAGCGTGTTTGTGGCCGATGGCCGCGAAACCGGCTTTGATCCTGGCGACGAGGTGCTGGATGTTGCTGACCGTGACGTATTTCGAGGCCATCGGGGTTGCTCCTTCGGGTTGGGGTTAGAACAGGGCGTCGATTTCGGCGTCGGTGGCGGCGATGAGGTCGCTCTTGAGCATGTAGCCGCTTAGATCGATCATGCCTGTGAGCGCATCCCATTTCATCGCGGTGGTGGCGTTGTCTCCTTCGCCGGTGGTGACGGCCACAGCGACGACGTTAGTGCCGGCAGGCAGGTTCTTGCCGGCGCCGTCGACGAAATCGTTGGTGGTGGTGAACGCGTCGGTGACGTTGTATACGTCGCCCTTCGCGGTCGCGTCGAGGGCGGGCAGGTTTGCGAACGCGCTGGAACCTTTGGCTCGGAATGCGCTGCCGAGCGAGTTCTGCAGTTCGGTCTTTGCGGCGTTGACCTTTGCGTCCACGTTGGCCGCGGTCTGGTAGCCCTTGCCGGTGACGATGGTGTCGACCTGGGCCGCGGTCTGGTAGCCCTTCGCGGTAATGGCCGTTTCGACGTTGACTGCGGTCTGGTATCCAATCTTCTCGACGTCGGCGATGGCACCGGTGCGTGCATCGTTTGCGGCCTTGGTGACGTCATCCGGCGTGGCGAGGCCGAGACTGCCGGCGGTCTGGTCGCCGCTAGCGATTTCCTTGCCGCCGATGCTGGGCTTGCCGGTCAGGTCCGCGTAGGCGCCGGAGAACGTGGAGTCGCCGGCGTTCTGGATCTTGGTGACGAGTTCATCGGTGAGATTGTTGTCGGAGAGCACCTTGTAGGTGTCGGTGCTACCGGTCTTGAGTTCCTTGGCTACGAACAGGGTCCTGAGTTTCGCGAGGAACGCGGCGAGATTGTCTAGGTTGATGAATTTCGTTGCCATGATGATTTCCTTTCTGTGGCTATTTGCTGGCGGAATTGAACAGGTTGTTGATGTCGTCGTTGGTCGCGGATTCAATGCTTCCGGCCGCGGCTTCGAGTTCTTGGAGTCTTTCGGGTAGGCGTTTGCCGTCGACGTCCACGTCCTTGGCATTGACCATGGGGAACGTGCCGTTGTTCTTCGGCGTCAGGGTGTCAATCAGTTCGATTGCCATGTCAGCTCACCTCCACGGTGGTCTTGCCGAGATTTGCGTTCGTGCTCTTGTAGACCGTGTAGCTGACGGTCGCGCCGGACGCGTTGGTGTGATCGAAGGTGGTGAGCAAGTTGAAGCCGCCCTCGAAGCCGCCGACCTTGAATGTCGGTGTCCCCCAGCTGGCGGGGAACGCGTAGTAGATGTGCTGTCCATCGCCGGCGGTCAGCGTGAACGTCTTGGCACGGCTCGTGGCGTATTCTCCGGCGGCCTGGTTGATGAGCTCGTCGGTGATGCCCGAGGCGGCGAGGTCGGTGGCGACGAACCAGTGGCGCTTGTCGTAGAACGTGATCCCCGCCGTGCGTGATGCGCTGGCGTTTCGCGCGTCGGTGGCCTTGAGCGTCCACTGCTTGTTCGCGGTGAGGTTCACGCCCTTGAGAGATGCGCCCTTCGCGGTCGGATTCTGAGCCGCGTCGTCGAGCGTGAGCGTCGAGGGGATCTTGTTCAACCCCCATGCGAGCTCCACGTCCGCGACGGTGGCGCCGCGTTCGGCCTGCGAGGGATTGCAGGTGAACGAAGCGACCGCGATCTTCGAATACAGGCTGATGGTGCCGTCTTCGGCGATGTCGAAGTCGCTGCCGGGTTTGACGATGCCGGCCTTGTCTGCCGTGGCGATGGAGCCGCCCTCGCCCTTCAGGGCGAATTTGGCCTCGTTGGCCGCGTCCTGTTTGGTTTTGAACCGTGCGAGCCGGTCCAGGTCGATGACCTTGCTTGTGTCAGCCATCGTGTTCCTCCTTATCTGTGGTTGGTGTTGGGAACAGGTTGTCGATGTCCGCGTCGGTGGCGTAGACAATGCTCACGTCGCCGATGACCGCGTCCTCGAGGATGATTACCGGCCCCTCGTCACACGAGCAGCCGTCCAGTGTGCGGATCATGAGAGCTCCTTTCTGCTGATGGCGCTGACGACCACCCATTCGCCGTATACGAGGCGCGTCACTTCCCCCTGCGGGCTTTCCAGCAGCAGGTCCCATGCGCCCGCGTATGGCGAAAGCGTCGAGGAACGTTCGTCGGTGATGTGGATGTCCACATGGCCCTGCGCGTCCAATGCCACGCAGTCGCTCAGATCCGCCAGCACCTTGCCGTCGCGGCGCAGTTGCAGCCGGGGATTCCAGCCGGTCAGATCCACCGGCACCGCGGCGCGAGAGCCGTCCGATCGCAGGATGTTGCGCACCCACAGCAGCCTCACATGGTTGGTCACGCCGGCCACGAGCAGCAGCCTCGCCTCCAGCAGGCCGAGCCTGCCTAATGTCGCCGTCATCTCATTTCGTCCTTTCCCACACATATGCGCCCAGCGAAGGGCGCTGCTCCCAGGTGCCGCCGAAGTCACTAGCCGGATTGGCTCCGGTGGTGTTCATCACCACATAGCCAATCGGCATCACGGGTCCACCTCCGGCCGAGGTGGCGTGCGCGGTGATGACGCCATCATCGTTGACGGTGATGGTGCTGCCGTCCGGTTTGACGCCGCCAATCGTGCCGTTGGTGGCGGCTGGAAGCGTGTAGTTCTCCAATCCGTCGAGTTTCTTTTTGTCCGCAGCGCTCATGAGTCCTGATCCGTTGACTGTGGCCTCCGCTGCCGTGAGGTGCACGGCCTGACCATTTCTGCTCGCGGATAAGGGAAGGGCTGCGGTTATAGCCGCCACGTTCGCCGCCGCTATGGCGTTGGCTTCGGTGGCTGTCTGCTGCGCCTTGCCGATCTCGGACGAGAAACCGGATGCGAGCGTGTACGCGTCGGTGGCGGTCTTCTCCACCCCGTCGACGCGGCTCGGAGTCACCACGGCCGAGAACGTGTTGTTTTTCATCGTGATGGTCGTGCCATCCGCGTAATACGTGGCGCCGGAACCACCGGATTCGGCCGTGCCGCTGAGGCTAGTGGTGACGCCGTCCGCGGTGCCGCATTCGTAGTCGACGCTCATGATGCCGTTGTTGACCTTGACGATTTTCTTGGAGATCGGCACGGTGATTGTGATGCCGAGCCGGTTGTCTCGGCCGGTGACGGTGTCGCCGACATCCATGGAGAGGCTGAGGTCGTTGAGCGTGACGCTCACGCCGCCCTGCGTCTGGAGCTCTTCGAGTTTCTCTTTGGTTTTCTCGTTGAGTTCGTCAGCCTGGGCGTTGCTGTAGTCGTAGATGGCCGTATATTCGGCGAGTCCAGTCAGCGTCTTGGATTGGCTGACCTTGCCGTTGGCATCCGCATACCAGTGGACGACCACACGTTCATGCAAATCTCCCTGACCTAGGCCAATGAGATGGTTCACAGGCTGCGAGTCGAGCGACGCCTGAAAGGTCAGAAGGTCGCTGTCGATGGTGTCGCCGTAGTGGTCGACCGACTTGATGATGGCGTGCACATGGCCGTCGAGCCAAGCGAGGCGGAGCTTCGCATTGTTCGCCGTGAGCATCTTGGTGATGCCTGTGTAGACGTCGACGTATCGGTCGAATTGCCAGTTGCCGATGGTCACAGTGCTTGCGTCAGCGGTAAACAGGGCATCCAGGCCCACGCGTTTGAATAATGCGTTGAGGATGGTGGTGGCGTTGCCGCTTACAACGAGGTAATCCTTGTCTGCATCCGGTTGGAGGATACGGCGTGCGAGCATGCCATGCCACGTGGGGCCTTCCACCGACCCGTCCGTGTTGCGCACAGTCACCATGCCGCCGTACTCGGTGCCATCCATCATGATCAGCGCGCCAGCGGCTGGCTGTGGAAGGCAGGTAAGCGTGAAGTCGTTCTCGTCGCTTCCGTAAGCCAGATCGAGCTCGTAGTCGTCAAGTGAGGCGATGGGTTTGCGAGCGCTGTCGGTGATTATGAGGTCAGCCATGCCGGGGCGCTCCTTTCCATGATGATGGTCAGGTCCCAGCCGAATCCGTTCCATTGGGCGTTGGTTTCGCCGGCTGGTATCGGTTGGAAGATGTAGCGTCCACCGTCGAGTCCGCTGCCTCTTGTGGCTTTGTCGAATATGTTGGTTGTGTCGCCGTTGATGTCTGTCATCGTGATGGTTTTGTGACCGGTTTGGCTGTCGATGGTGACGTATGCTCCGACCGGTATGGTCATGGTCAGTTCGTATCGGTTGCCGCCGATGGTGATTGACGGGTTTGTGCATGGGCCGAAGATGACCATTTTGAACGGCATCGGGGCTCCGGTGGAGTTGATGGTGGTTGCGCCGCGCGTCGGTGCCTTGTAGTCGTATGGGTGGTCATAGGGGTAATCGAGGTAGAGTCCGGGTTGCAGCTCGTCGCTGAGGAAGTGCTGCACTGTGGCGGGTTTGCGCCATACGCCGTCTAGGAGGGCGACGGTGAGCGTGTATTTCGCCGGGTCGGGAAGATCTCGCGATGGTTCGATGCCGGTGATGAGGGCGGCTTGTGTCCATCCATCCACGGTGATGGTTCCGGCTTTGTTCCGGTTTCCGGTGGATGAGATGGCTCGTATGTCGGCATCGAACAGGTTGCTCGCCGTGTCCAGAATCGATAGGTCCGCGCACTTCGCCTCCAGCTGCACGGTGGAGGCGTTGAGTGCTGCGGAGTCGATGCCGTGCGCGGCGAGCTCCACATCCCATGCGTGGGTGCGCAGGGATTCGATGCGGTTGACCATGATGCCGTGGGGGTCGATGAGATCGACCGTGCGATGCGGGGTGGCACCGCAGGTGTAGGCCATGGTTCTCATCGGTTCCCTCCTTGGACTATGCCGAGCTTGCGCTTGGTTTCTCGGATGGTCATGGTTGGCGCATATTTCGCGATGGTCGGCCCGAGGTCGTCATGGAACGCTTGCAGATCGGAGCGTAGACCTCGGATCTCGGTGATGAGATCCATGAGCCCGCCGGAAGCTCCGGCGGTGAGCGCCGTTGTTCCGATGGCTGTGGCTGTTGTGCCGATCTGGCTGTCTGCGGTCATGGCTCCGCTGATGCCGGTCATCGCGTTGCGGATGGATTTTGCCGCTTCGGGGCTTGCTTTGTCCATGCCTTCGACGAGGCCTTCGACGAGGGCGCGGCCGCGGTGCGGTGTCCATCCGCTTCCCGAGAAGGGGCCTCGTTTGGCTGGCGAGTGCGGGATGAACGAGCTGATTGCGTCCATGACGCTTTTGATGGCACTGCCGGCTTTGCTGATCATGCCGGTGATGCCGTCGATGAGGCCTTGAACGATGGCTTGGCCTGCGTTCTTGAGCAGCGACCCTGCTCCGGCGAACACGCCTCTGATGGCGCTGATGACGCCTTGCAGGGCGCTTCCGGCGCCGCTCGACGCGTTGGACAGAATGCTTTTGAACGCATTCCATGCGCCTTGCCAGTCGCCGTTGATCAGCGAGGTGACCATGCTGATGACGCCGGAGACGATGCCGACGACGGCTTGGATGACGCCGCTGATGCCATTAATTACGCCTGACACGTATGGGAGCATCGCCTGCACTGCAGGTAGTAGCGAGCCGGTGATGAATCCGATGATGGTGGATACCACGGTGCCCACCACGGATACGATGCCTTGTATCACCGGCATGAGCTGCTGAAGCAGCGAGACTATGCCTTGCACGGCCTGTTGGATGACCGGCACCAGTTGTTGGATTATCGGGCCGATGACGGCTGCCATCTGTCCGATGAAGTCCACGATCTGCTGGATGACGGGCATGAGCGCGGCGAGCACTTGGCTGGCTATCTGCGTGATCATGCTGATGATCTGCGCGGCCAGTGGCAGCAATGCCGCTATGGCGTCCGTCAGCGGCGGCAGCAGGCTCGTCACGATTTGGCTGATGACGGGCATGAGCGCGGTGAGGCCGTTGATGAGCGGCTCGACGATTGTTGGGATCAGCGGCAGTAGCGTCTGGATGATGGCGCCGGCCACGGGTATCAGCTGGCCGATGGCGTCGGTGATGACCGGCATGATCTGCTTGAGCATGCCTTGGATGCTCTGCACCAGCGCATCGAACGCGGGCTGCATGCTCGTGATCTCGGCTTTGAACCGTTCGAACAGCGCGGAGACCTGTTCGCCGAACGCTTCGCGTAGTTTCGGCGTGGTGGCGATGAGCGCGCCCAATGCGGCCACGACGATGCCGATGGGTCCGCCAAGCGCTGCCAGCGGGCCGCTCAATCCTCCCAGGACTCCGCCGAGCAGCGGAATCTTGGACAGCAGCGGCGCGATGCCTCCGGCTCCGAGCGCCGCGAATGCGGCGATCAGTGGAGCGATGGCGTTCTGTGCGGGTTTGAACATCTCACCCAGCCCGTTGAACACGTTGCCGATGGCGTTGATCGCGTTCTGGAATGGTTTGGGCAGGAGCGTCACCAGATCAGAGAACAATGCCGGTATCGCCTTCACGACACCTTTGGCGATCTGGCCTACGCGGGGCAGGATGTTCTTCAGCGCGGTGCCGATGCTTTCGGCGAGCTGCTGGCTCAACGCTCCCATGTCGGCGTTCTCGTTGCCGAGACCGGCGAGCCAGTTCTGCCATGCGGCCTTCATCGAGTTCACGGATCCCTCGATGGTGGTCGCGGCTTCCTTGGCGGTGGTGCCGCTGATGCCCATTTCCTTCTGGACGCGGCTAATTGCCTCGACCACGTCGGAGAACGAGTCGATGCTCAGGTCGTTGCCGTCCTTGAGCACACCGGGCAGCTTGTTCGCGTCCGAGATGAGGCGTTCCATCTCGCTCTTGGTGCCGCCATAGCCGAGCTTGAGGTTGTCGAGCATGGCGTAGTTGCCGCGTGCGAGCGACTGGTAGGTCTGCTGGATGCTGCCGATGTCGGTGCCCATCTTGTTGGCGTTGTCCGACATGTCGATGATGGCCTGGTTGCCCATCTCGGCGGCTTTGGCGGTGTCACCGCCGAGCGAACTCACGAGACTTGCGGCGAAGCTCGTGACCTGGTTCATGTAGTCGTTCGCGCCGATGCCTGCGGTCTTGTATGCCTCGGACGCATACTTCTGCACGGTCCCGCTGGCATCCGCGAATAGCGTGTCCACACCGCCGACCGCCTGCTCCCACGTGGCATAGGCGGCGAGCGCCTGCTTGCCTGTGGCGAGCACGGTGGCTCCGATGGCGGTGATGCCGGCTCCCACCGCGGCGACCGCTCCGGTGGCGAGACTCTTGAGGTGCGAGCCGGCGCTGGAGGCAAGATTCTTGAATGCGTTGCCGGCGCTGGAGGCAAGGCCGCCGAGCGTGCTTCCGATTGCCCCGGCGGCGGTCTGTGCTCCTGCGGGAAGTTTGGACCATACGGCTCCGGCGGCGGTGGCGATATTGCCGAAGTAGTTCTTGGCGACGTTGGCCACCGGGGCGAGTTTTTGTCCTACTTTTCCGGCGACGTTTCCGATGGCCGAGCCGATTTTGCCGCCGAATGATCGGATGGGTGCGGCCCAGGTGGCGACCGCGTTTTTGATGACGGTGCCGGTTTTGCTTCCCCAGTCGCGAATAGGTTGCGTCCATGCGGTGATTGCCGCGCCGATTGGTTTGGCGATGCCTGACACGGTGGAGGCGATGCTGCTTCCCCAACCTTTGAGGGTTTGTTGGGCGGCGCTGATGGCGCCCTTGAGGCCGGTTTGGATTTTCGCACCCAGCTGTACGGCGAAGCCGCTGAGTTTGGATACCGCCGTATTGGCGAAGCCACTGATCTTCGCGCCGAGCGGCTTCCAGATGGCGTCCACGCCGAGCAGGCTGCGAACGAGACTGCCGAGCGCTCCGAAGAACCCGGTGAAGACGGATTGGCCACGGCTGATGCTGGAGAATCCTGCCGCGAACGAGCTGGCCATCGCCTTGAACGACACCGTGGCCTTGCCGTTGTTCATGGTGAGTTCGGATTCCGCCGCCTGCAGAACCTTTTTCGTTTCGGTGAGCTTGCGGGCTGCTTCGTTGGACTTCTCGAGCGCCACCGATTGGCGGAGTTGGGCCTGCTCGACCTTGATGGCTGCGGCTTGGGCCTGTGTGCTGTCAGCACCGTATTTCGCAATGGCGGCGTTGAGCTTGTCCTGGGCTGCGGCGACTGCCACGGTGGACTGCTTATAGTTGAGGAGAGCGGCGGAGGCCTTGGAGGAGGCCTGCGCCACGTCCTTCTTGAACGGTTTGAGCACGTCATCGGCGAGCTGCTGGCCGGTGCTGCCTTTGAATCCGTTCTTGAAGGACGTGCCGAAGCGGCTGCCTATCTTCTTGCCGGTCCCGAATGCCTTGTCGAAGGTTTTCGACCCGGTTTTGCCGGCGTTCTTCATCTCCTTGTTCACGGCGTTTCGGAAGCCGTTCATCACGGGGAATATGGAGATGTGGCCGGTGCCGACCTCTGCGCCTCCCGCCATTGGAGTCCTCCTTGCTAGTGTCACATGCTGAATAGGGCGCTCTCATGGGCCTCGGTGTCATGGGGTTCCGCTGGAGCCGGATCATCCGGATTCTCGCTGCCGTCACGTGCATCCACCAGACCGTTGGCTCCTATGGCGTGCAGGATGGTGATGTCGGTGGCGTTCATGGGGAACGCGAGCCCCAACGCGGCGGCTCCCGTGTATGTCGTTGGGTCGACGCTCATGGCTTCGTGGAGGCTTATCGCGTCCGCGTAGCGTAGCCGTCGACCGAGGTCGCGTTCGAGGCTCCATCCGGCTTTGGCGAAGTCGGCGCGTACCTTCACACCGTCTTTGGATCTGAGGATTCGGCAGAATCCGGCGATTTTCCCAATTCGACGCCTTGGGTCTTCATCAGGGTGGCCCCGTAGTCCTGAAGCAGGTTGAACGCGATCTGTGTCGGCCCATCTTCGAGCTTCTTCGCCTGTTCCTCGCCGGCGAACTGGGCGAGGATGCGTTTGATCTGCTCGATGCTGTCGGTATCGTCGGTGGCGGATGAGAGCGCTTCGAAGTCATGGATGCTGAGGAACATCGGCAGCTTGTAGATGACTCCGCCGGGTGCGAGCGCCCAGTATTCATCGTTCTTGATGATGTGCCGGATCTTCATCTGCGAGGCGATGGCGGCGAGTGCGGCCTGCTCGTCGTCGTCGGTCCAGTTTTCGAAGTCTTCCGGGGTTGGCGTCCATTCTGTGGTGGCCATGGTGTTCTCCTATCGGTTTTCTCCCATCGGTGAGTGGGGTCCCTCGCATGCCGATGGGAGAAGAAGCTCATGCGAGGGACGTTCGGTTTACTTGCCGGTTTCCGTGGCGGTGGTTGGCGTGTAGTAGGACTGCAGGTAGCGGCTGTTGCCGTTGTCGACGATGCTGTCCTTCTGCCAGGTGGTGGTCAGTGCGATGCCGGAGACCTCGCCTCGCGTGTCCTGCGCGGGTTCGCTTCCGGTGGTTTGCAAGACGCCGAGGCGGCGGCGGATGGTGCCGGTCTTGTAGTGGGTTTCCTGATATGCGATCCACTTGGAGTCCTGGATGGTGTCAGAGACGTGGTAGACGCCATCGGCATCCGGTGTGCCGATGGTCATGCCTCGCACGGTTTCGTTGTCTTCTGCGACAGTGAAAGCGAGGGTGAGGTTCGGGTCGGCGTTGAGCATGTATCCGGGCTGGTGGAATTCGGTGGCGTCGTCGGAGTCGCGTGCATCCTGTGGTGCGCCGTCGCTGGTGATGAGGCCGACCGCGTGCCCCTTGCTGAAAATGTCCTTGAGCGTGGTGATCGGGTCTGCCACGGTCTTGGCGATCATGGATGCGGTGAGCTTCGCGGCTGGATCGTATGGCGCGATGATGATCTTGGATGAGGTTACGTACTTGACCGCTGTCAGGTCATTGCCTTGTGCGTCTGCTGTCATGATGGTTCCTTTCGGTGGTTGTTGGTTTGGTTATTGGATTTCACCGATCACCGAATAGGCGATGATCAGGTAGTAGTGGGCCGTGGACTCGTTCTCCGGCACCACGTAGGGGCCGTTGCATTGGGAGTGGTCGACCGCTATGACGGGTGAGTTTTCGACGAATGCGATGGCATCGTCCGTGAGCAGGGCTTGGATTCGTCGTGAGAGATCCTTGCATGGCTTGTCACGGGAACGGGTCCACCCGTAGACGTTGATGCCGATGGTGCGATCGAACTGGGCGAGACCGTCTCCGGCTCCAGAGTCGTCGCGGATGGTGACGAGCGGATGATCGCCGCGGTAGTTTTCCGGCTTGCGGTTGTCGAATTGCAGTCCGTCAACGTCGTAGATCCGGTTTCGCAGATAATCGCAGAGCCATTGCTCGAGGTCGGGTGAGAGCACGCTCATGGCTTCGCCTGTTTCAAAGCGTTGACGAGATTGCCGGTCTGCGATTCGATGAGCATGGTCTTCTCATCGGTGCCGACCACCATGTAGGTGGTGCGGTGCGCGTGCTGTACGGCCTCCACCTGCAGCCCGTCTCGATAGGCTCCGGTATCCACCGGGGCGTTCGCCTTGGCGATGTTGAGGGCTTTCTCGGCCGCTCCTCTGGTCAGGGCCTGCACACCTGGTGATTTCAGGACAGAGTCAAAGAACTCGTCATTGAAGTTGACGAGAATATGGTCTCCTTTGAATGTTCCCCATTGAGCCATAGCTACGTCATCCCCTCCATTCGGTGAGTTGGATTTCGAGTGTGGGCTGCCATCCGCTGAACGCGTTCGCATCGTTCGAGGGGAAACCGCTGACCTCCCATAGGCGGCCGTCATCCGGCATGGCTCTGATGCGGTCGCCTATGCGCACATCGGCTTTGGGATTGTCGATGGTGAGCACGGCGGTGCTGGTGGTCTGCATATCCAGCGCATCGGGAAGCCGCGTGCTGGTGGAGGATGCGAGCGCGCCGCGAAGCTCGATGATGTCGGGGTGCGTCCAGTCCTCATCGGTTTGTTTCGGGTTCATGGCGCGGGGTATGCGTCTGGCACGCAAGCGTTGGAAATTGGTGGCTCCAAGAAGTGAGAATCCGCCTGGATTGTTGGTGATGTAGTCGAGCGCGTTCATATCGTACGGGCTCCCCATGTGAGCCTGTATGGATCAAGTTGGCGTTTTTCCGCTTCGAACAGTTGCAGTCCTATTGGGGCGCCGCCGTTGGTGATGTAGCTGATGCTGCTGCCGTTGGTGCTTTGCGAGGCTATCATCGGCGCCGGTGCAGTGGCGGCGCGTTTGGCGAGGGAGAGCGTGAGCGCATGCAGTTCGGGCACGTCTTCGGGATTCCAGCCGTCGGTGAGTGTGACTCGTATGGCTCCGGGTCTGTCCGGCAGCACGCCGTGCCGGAGCACCACGGTTCCTTTCTCTGACCAGTCGATGTCATCGACGTGGTTGATGCCGCCGTACTCGAGGCCGATGATGTCGGTGACGTGGCTGCTGGGGAGTATGAGTGTGCCGCCGCCGTAGCCGTCGATGCGGATGGTGTGCGTCCAGCTGGGCGTGACGTGCCATCCGCATTCGCGGCGGATGGCGGCTTGGGCTGCACGTAGGAAGAAGAGCCCGTCCGTGGTGAACTCGCCGGGATTCTCGATGATGTCCGGGGTGACTTTGGAGACGTCTGCCATCGGGCTCTCCTTTCCTGTGACTGGTGGTTACTTCGTGGTCGTGGCCGGCTTGCCGAGGGTGACCTTGACGAAGGCCTTCGGGTATTTCACCTGCAGGGTGAGGCGTTCCTTGAGGCGGATGGCGACCTTGTCGTTGATGAAGTAGTCGGCGTGCGCGTTGGTGGATTCGATGCGCAGTCCGCCCTTGCGCAGCACCTTGCCACCGGCCTTGAACGCTCCGACGAGCGCGGTGCCGGGTGCGATGGCTTCGGTGACCACGGTCTTGACGCCCCACAGCGGAGGATCCTGCATAATGCCGCCCTGACCGTACTGGCCGGTGAAGAATCCGCCGCCGAAGTACTGGCCATTCGCGTCCTTGGACAGGCGGATGGCTTCGTAGTCGGTGGGGTTGATGACGATGCCATCGGGCTGGAAGCCGGTCGCTGTGGCGATGAGCTTGCGGCATTTGAAGATGCGGTCCGCGTCGGAATCCGCGCCTTGGCCAAGAGTCTGGATCTCTCGGTTGAACAGGCCGTCGATGTTGTTGTCGGCTCCATCGCCGGAGAGCAGCTGGGTCTCTTCGAGCAACTGGATGTTGTATGCGGCGAAGTCGGTGATCTCGCTGCGCAGCCAGTCGAGGTCGTCGAGCATGTTGTCGGACACGGCGAACCAGCCGGCGACCTCCTTGAGATCGTCGGTCTTCCACGATGGATCCGGGAAGTGCAGCTGGGGTTTGAGACCGCCTTCGGCGACGGTGCCCGCACTGCCCTCTAATTCGCCGAACACCGGATACTTGACGGCGTTCGTGGAAGCTCCCATGGTGCCCTGGCTGAACAGATCGGCAACCACGAGCGGACGCTGATACGGGAACACGGCCTGGGTGTCGGTCTGCACCGTGTAGGGTGCGAACGCCCCGGTGGAGTCGCCCACGGTCTGCGTGTCCGTGTTCGCCTTGAATTCGACCGCATAGCCGGCCTTGAGACGAGTGCCCACGTTCTTCGCATACGACTTGACGAACAGGTCGCCGGCGCTCTTGGCCGGGGACTCATCGTTCTGGCCACCGGTATCGTTGCCGGTCGGGGTCGACGTGGCGGCGAGCGCGCCAATCTTGGCGATCATCTGCGCCTGGTCTTCGGCCTTGCTGATCTGCTGGTCGAGCTGGTCGACCTGGTCGAGCAGCTGCTTGATGGCGGTGGCGTCATCATCGCTGATTTCCCCGGCCTTGAGTCCGGTTTGCTTCTCCTTGAGCTGCGCCATCAGCGCGGCTCGCTTTTCGATGAGAGTGGACATGCCTACTCTCCTTTCTGCCCTTTGAGGGCGATTCGAATGGCGAGGTCGAGCGCTTCCGCTTCGGCTTTCCGGTTGGTCTCCTCGGACTTGGCCCCTTGGGGCTCCTCGTTCTTGGACTTGTCCGGCTCCGATGCCTTCGCACCGTCGCTCTGGTTGTTTTCCTGCTCCTGGCTGGCCGTCGCCGATGCCAGGAAATCCTTCATCTGTTTGGACGCCGCCTCCAGCTGTTCGGAGATGGCGGTGAGCATGTCCATGTTCGCGACGCTGAGCATGCGGCCGGCCTTGGCGAATTGTTCGCCTATGCTTTTGATGGCGACGACGCTGGTGTCCTGGTTGGCGCCGATGGGCACGAAGCTGGCCTCGTATACGGTGAGCTTCCTGAGCTCGTTGGCCTTGGTGCCGTCGTCCAATGTGACGGTGCCTTCGTCGTCCACGTCGAACGCGAAGGAGAGCTGCGAGATTCGTTTGGCCTTCACGAGCCGGTAGGTCTGTGCGGCCTTTGGTGAATCCATGTCGAAGCTGCCGTGGATCCACCATCCGTGGTCGTCTTCGCCCATGTCGGTGACGCCTCCGATGTTGTAGTCGGGGTCGTCCATGCGATGCCCGTAGAGCACGGGCATGGTGTTGCCGCTTTCCTTCCAGTGCGTGATGCTGTCAAGGAATGCTCCGGGAGCGACCACGTCGCCGTAGCAGTCGGGTTGGCGGGTGAACGTGCTGGGGTAGGCGATGAATTCGCCTTCCTGCAGGTCGTCCGCCTCATCGTTGGTTTTGAACCGGCAATCAAGCTGTTTGGTCCGCATGCTGTTGCTCCTTCGCGTAGTCGTCATGGGCTTTGCGGGTTTCATTCAATGCGATGAGTCCGCTGTTGAACTGGTCGATGTGTGCGGTGGTCAGGTCGGATTGGAGCTCGTTCTGCCATTTGAGCCAGCCGATGTCTTCCACATCGATGCCGGCGCCGAGTTTGCTGCGCACGCTTTTGCCGAGTCTTGCCTTCCACATGGCGATGATGCGGTTCTTCGCGGTTTCGTCCCCATCGGATGGGGGTCGTATCGGATCGCCGCCGTCTTGCGGGCTTGCTTGCCCGCCTTGGGTGACGTTGAGCGGCACCGTGAGGCTGTCGCCGCCTTCGATGCGTGGCAGGTTCTGCGTGGCTCGGGCTTCGTTGGGTGTGATCCATGGGGCTCCCACCGATGTGGAGAGCACGCTGGCCTGTTCTTCGAAGTCGCCGCTGAGTTTCGCGCGGATGTCGAATTCCACGTAGTCGAGAGGGTCGGAGCCGACCATCGGGGCGAGGAACGTGTTGAGCCGGTCCTCGATCATGCGCATGGTCGGGCCTAGGGTCTCGCTGTAGAGCATCTTGCGGAACTCTTTGGTATTGGAGAAGTTCGCGTTGTCGAGGATGCCGACCATTACCGGGCTCACGTGATAGATGCTGGCCACGGTCTGCAGGCTGAGTTTCGTGACTTCGCTGAATTCTTCCTCGCGCGCATTGAAGCCGAGTCGTTTGAGCTCCATGCCGTCTTCAAGCAGCGGGGTGCTGCCGGCGCGGGCTCCCTTGTCGGTGAATTCCTTCCAATCACGGGCGAAGCGTTCGCGGGCCGTGTCATCCCATGGCGGAGCATCTTTCGGTCTGACGAGAACGGTGCCCACTCGGCCGCCTCGTTGCCATGTCTGCGTGCGGTAGCTCCACGCTTGGATCTGCTCGTTGATGATGTCCTTCAACGCCATGACAGGCGTGACCCCGTTGGTCGGGTCGGTGGGATTCCAACCGTGGAACACCAGCATGTTCTCGGCCGGCACGTCGAACCAGCCTCGGCCGAGCCCCGTATCCACACGGTAGGAAGCCGGAGCGAACACGCTGCCTTCCTGTTTGGCCGTCACCCACGATGGTGGTATCGGCCTGATCTGCCAGCCTCCGAATTTCTCCACGTCCCGTTCCGGGGATTGGGTGACGATCCAGTAGGCCACGTCATGCAGAGCCAAATCCGCAGTGAGCTGGCGGAGCAGTTCGAAGCCGGTCATGTCCGGGTTCGGCTGCTTGAGCAGGTTGATGAGAGGCGAATCCGTGACACGCTGGCGGTCGGTGTCGGAGATTCTGCGGAACTCCTTCAATCCGACCTGCGCAACGTTGTCGGCGAGGAAACTGATGACCGTGCGCAGATGAGGCTGGGTTTTGTACAGCTCGGTCTCCGATTGGCCTTGGATGATGGTCATCGCGTCAGCCATATCGAAGCTGATGTGATATGTGGGACGGAATATGTCGGTGAGTTTCTGCCAGATGCCCAAGATTCAACCTCCTTCCTAGAGAACGAGCAGTCCATGCCCGGTTTCGCTGTCGTATGCGGAACGCATAGGTTTCACTGGTTCGGCGGTCATGGTCTCCAATGCGTAGAGCGCCTGGCTTTCGGCGATGAGTCCGCTGATGTGCGTGGCCGATTTCTGACGGTCCCACACCTCGACTTCACCGAGCCGGCGTGTGATGGCCACGCTCACCTGCTGTTCGATGGCTGGCTGCGGCAGATGCCGGAGTTTGCCCTCCTTGACGCGGTCCTTGAAACGGCCGGTGCATGCGCCGACACGGAAACCTTCGATTAGGTGTACGTTCCAACCGGCTTCGGTGAGCGGATCGCAGAAGTCCACGGCCGGGCATCCTTTCGACTGGATGGCGATCTCGGTGATGTTCGGCCATGATTCACGCAGCATGCCCAGATACTTGGGCACCCAGAGCATGCCGTCGCGGCGCATGATCAGTTCGACGTGCGGCAACCCATCGGCTCGGTATCCGGCGGCGGCGATATACGTGGTCTCGCGATCAGCCGATGTGTCCACGCTGAGCACCACACGATTCTCGAACGGTATGGTGGATTTCTTGTCGATGCCACGCTTCCACTGCTTCGGGTTGATAAACGGAATGATGTCGGCCGTCACCCATTGGCAGAGCACCTCGGTGCGGTATGCCGCCTCAGTCATGCCGTTAATGTCGGCAATCACACTTCGGTAAGTCATCGGCCCATAGCCAAGTGACGGATTCGCCTGACGAATCCCGTCCAGATCATCCAACCCGCAGCCGTCCGGGGCGCTCCATTCGAAGTATCCGTAGGATGGGTCATGCGCTTCCGCCCATTCAGCGGCGGTTTGTCGTCCGGTCTCCACACTCGCGTTCCACGAGTCGGAGAGCCTGCGGCCTTCATCCACGACCCTGCGCAACACGATGCTACGGTAGTCGCCGGCGTTGCTGATGCCCCACAGTTGGCTTGACCAGATGGCCTTCGTGGTCTGACTGACCGCGTTCCAACCGTCATCCGTGTGCTGTTCGCGCAGCTCGTCGAACACGACTCGGCTGGCCGATTTCGAACGGATGTTCTTATCGGCTCTGACGATGTACTGCGCCTTGTTGCGGCAGATGATCGCCTCCTCGCCGTGGCTGTTGTTGATCCGCTGCACACGCTTCTGCAGCGCAGGCACCGCGAGCGCGGCTTCCTCGTCGGTCTGCGGTGTGGGATTGCACCAGTTGAGCACGGCGGAGTATGGGGCTCTGGCGTTGTCGAGGGTTTGGGCGGCGCCAACAATGAGGAACTTCCATGATGGAGAGAGTTCGGGGCGGCGGCCGGAGTCAACGAACAGCCACCATGCGCAGAGCACGCTCATCACAGTGGTTTTGCCGTTCTGCCGTGCGACTTCGGCGACGACGCGGCGGAATCGGTAGGATCCGTCGGGGTTGGTTTCGAGCCCGTGGATGAGCAGCCATTTCTGCCACGGGTAGAGGCTCACGTGGAGGAACCGTTCGGCGAATTCGATGACCCCATAGCCGTCGGAGGTGGCCGGGGTGAGCGGCCGGAGCGGTGGCGTGTAGATTCTTGGTGCGGTGATGCCGTGGGCATCGTCGTTGATTTCGCCGATGTCCATCGGTCTTCCTCCTAGGTCATTTTCGCTAGGTATTCCTCGAACTCGTCAGCCACCTGCTTCGGCTTCGCGTCCTGGAGCGCGTTGGTGATGGCGCCGCGCGCATCAGGCGTAGCGCCGAGCTCCCGCAGCACGTTCATCAGGTGCGGCATGAGGTAGAGGGCTTTGGTGACCTCGATGCCGGTGCCGTGGGTGACGGCATAGTCGATCTGGCTGGCGATCATTCGACCGGATTGGATCAGCGCGCTGTCTTCGGGCTTCAGCCGGTCGGCGAGCGCTTTGACGGTATCCTCGTACGCCTTGAGCAGTCCCTTCTGCGCCTTGATCGGCGCGTCCATGAGCCGCAGGCGTTGTTCGCCAATCTTGAGACATTGGTCGATGGCTTTGGCATCCTGTTGCAGAGCGAGCGGATAGATCTGCCGGTAGATGCTGTCGAGGCGTTCGATCTCAATGCTGCGCGCCGTATCGGGATTCTTTCCAGACCGGGCACTTTTGAGGGCGCGAGTAATCGCCGCCATCGCGCTCGTGGTCGACCGATATCCCATCTTGGTTTTGATCTGGCCGATGGGTGTGGCGGCGAGGAACAGATTGAGGGCCTCATCGTCCTTGTCTGCCGTCATCGAGAGCTCCTTCCCGCGCGTGCGCGCGATGGGGTGGTCAATATCGGAGAGAGAGGAAGAGCGGGCACGCGGGTAGTCTCCCACTCATGGCTTGTTTTGGGATTTCACCGCCCCTACCGGTTTGGTCAGTTGGTTCGGGATGAGGGTTCGTAGTATTTCGCAGTCGATTTCGCCGTTTCGTGCGCCTGTGACGCGGCATATGCGGCGCACGTTGCCTTCCTCGATGATGAGCAGGCGTCCGACCAATGCTGATTCCGGGGCTTTGGAATCTATGCGGAGTGGTGTGGTCATGCGGTCCGTATCCATTGGCGTGACAGTGCTCCTATCGGTGTGGCTGGGTCTTTGTTGCCGCGCAGGTTGTTGCATTGGGTGTGTGAGGGGCGGAATCCTGCGGGGTCGTGCTGGAGGTCGGGTCGTTTGGTGACCGGGTAGATATGGTCGAGGTTGTACGAGTCGTCCGTGGTGTTCTGCGGCTCGTCGTAGTCGATGGGCATGCCGCACAGCCAGCAGCATGCGTGTTCGGCCTTGCATTTGAGGAAGAACGCCTTGCGATCCTTCTCGAACTGGCGTCCGCCTTTTCTGACCTTCCTGCTGGGAGACGTCATTCCAGGCCTCCCCTCGCTGGTCCGGGCATAAGAAAACCCCGAAGCGCAAGCGCCCGGGGTTTCAAAGTATCCATGTGGTTACAAAAATAACCAACGCTAGTAGTTCTAGCGGTGACAGTTTGCTTCTGTCAAGACCTTCGGCGTGTCATTCTCTTTTATCGCGTCGTGTGAATGCCTGCCATACGTCCCATACGTTGTAGACCGGATTGCCGTTCTCATCCACGTTCACCGGTTCCAGAATCCCTCGTTTGGCCCACTTGGTTATTGTGTTCGGCTTGACCGCCACCCCGTAGGGATCCATCCATCGGGCGATGGCAGACGCGCTGCCTTGCGCCCCGCCGAGAGCCAGTCTCAGAACGCTGGCCTGCTGCACATCCTTGATTCTCCACTCGCCTCGGCAGCGATCACAGGCCTTGTACCCTGAGAACATCTCCAACTCCGTGCACCACAGCTCATAACCGCATTTCGGGCACGGGCCTATCATCTTGCACGCCGGTGGAGGATTCAGCATCCGATCCATGCGCATGGCGGCGAGCGCGACTTGTTCGGTGATGGTTTCGGCGTCGTCTTGTGCGAGGAGGTTGGTTTCGTGGAGCATGATGCCTTTGAGGAGTGCGGGGACGTCCATGCCTCGGTGCGGGTGGAGGCCGGCGGCTCTGGCGAGTTTTCGGGTGAGGATGTCGATGTCTTGTTTGAGTTGCCATGCGTCGATGTTGACTGGGATTGGCGCGATGCTGTGGGTGCCGTTGCCGGTGCTGCGTGCCATGATGTTGGCTTTTTTGGCGGCGATGAGGCTGAGTATGGGCCAGCCGTCTTTGAGTGTGCTCAGGTTGTTGTGGAGTTGTTGGGCTGGTGTGGGCATGGTTCCTCCGGGTCCGTCAGTGTGGTTTCGCTGCTGTTCGGTTGGCTTCATGCCCGTTGTCCATTGTCTCACGGGTTGGTGGTTTTTTCCGGTGGTGATGGCGGGTATTCGATGTAGTAGTTGGTGCCGTAGTTGTCGTAGATGAAGCTGGCGAAGCGGATGAGTCTTTCCTCGGTGATGAGGAATCGGTTGCGGCTATACCAGTCGGCGAGCGCGGTTTTGATTTCGTGGTAGGTGAGGATTTTGCCGTGGCGTTCGGTCATTTGGCGACGCCTCCGGTCATTGGGTCGATTAGTTCACAGTCGATTGCGTCGATGTGGTCTCCGGTTTTGATTTCGATGCAGAAGCGCTTGATGTCGCCGGTGGTTTCGATTTTCTGGATGGTGGTTTGTTTGGGTTGGTCGTTGCCGGTGGCGATGGTGTAGCCGATGAGTCCGATGGTGGCGATGAGGCCTGTGGTGGCGATGAGTGCTATGAGGGTGAAGAGGAGGCCGGTGAATTCTTCGAGGGTCCAGTCTTTGAAGATGTGGTTGAGGAGCTTGTTCATTGGTTGTCCTTGGTGTTGGTGTGGTCGAGGTGGTCGAGGATGGTTGCGGCGATGAGGCCGATGGTGCAGAAGGCGAGGGTGAGTGCCACGTATGCCGCGGGTCCCCAGATGGGTAGGAGTACGATCCACCAGTTCCAGTCGATGATGTTGGCGAGGCGGAGTGCGGTGAAGATGACGGCGAGGAGGTTGATGGAGAGGATGGTTTTGCCGAATGTGGTGAGGGTGGCGCGTGCTGTGCGCGTGGTGGTTCGTTTCATGCGGTGTGGTCCTTGATGTGTTGACGGAGGGTTCGGTATTCGGTGATGTCTCTGGTGAGGCAGTCGTGGACTCGGTGGGTGCCGTGCTGGTGGTGTTGGTAGGGGTTGTGGCCGAGTGATTGCCAGAGGAGGCGGATGGTGGTCATGTCGAATGCCCTGTAGTGGAGTTGGTTGGCGAGGAAGCCGTGGCATTCGTGTTGTTCGAGCAGGTGGTTGATGGCGGGTAGGTCGAAGCGCTGGATGTTGGTGCCTGCGGGGTGGAGTGTGAGTCCTTGTTCGCTGGTGAGTCGGTCGATGAAGTCGGCGAGGTCGTCGGTGGCTTCCTGTTCGCTGCTGCCGGATTGTTCGCAGGCGGCGAGGAGGCCGTTGGCTGTGTGCATTTTCAGTGCTTTGAGGCTGATGTCGAGGAGTTGTTCGGTCTGGATGTGGATGACGGTCTCGTAGCGGCCGAACTCCCTGGTCGCGTCGAGGCTGGTGCAGATGGCTCCGATTTCGAGTATCGAACATTCGTTCGGGTCGAGTCCGGTGGTTTCCACGTCGAGCCAGAGGAGCGCGTCGGCGGGTTCCGGCGTGACGGGCGTGCCGCCGACGGTGATGGAGTGCGCATCGCTTGTGTTCATGGGTTTCCTAGCCTTTCAGGACGGTGAGGGTTTTGATGTGGGGTTGGAGGATGGCGGTGCCGTGTTTGGGGTTGACGCTGAGGATCCGCATGCCTTTGAGTGTTTCCTCGCTGTCATCCAGGGTGAATCGGGTGGCTTGGTAGCCGTCTCGTGGCCAGCTGGCTTTGAGCCGGCCGTCGATGATGGTGCCGTCCTGGGTCATGAGGATGCAGCGAGCCCCGTCGAGTTCGGCTGGTTTGGCGGTGCGCCAGTCGATGGCTTCCTGGACTTTGCCGTTCATGCGATGGCCTCGAGTCCGTCGACGTGGATGCCGAGTTCGGCGAGTTCGTCCGGCTGACCGAGGCAGATCCGATCCACGATGTCGGTGGGCGCTTTGCCCTGGCCGAGGAGCCGTGCCACGGCCGGGATCCACTCGTGGCGGATAGCCGGGTCCGGTTGGCGTTGCTTGAGGCGTGTGGAGCTGTCGACGAGCTTGCGCGCCCTGCGTTCCAGCTCCGTATCGGCCGGATCCGGGGCATCGGGCATGCCGGTGCCGAGCTTGGCGCCGCTCAGCCCGATCTCCTTGCCGCGGCGCAGCCAGTTGCGGAACGCCGGCGCCGGATTGGACGGGTACTTGCCGTTGGCGTCGAGCGCGTCACGGAATTTGGCGAGCTCATAGCCGAGGTCGAGGCCGAACGCGTCGGCGAGCGCGATGTGCGTCTGGTCGGGTTGGAAGTCGGCGAGCGCTTGGCGTGGATCCGTGGGCTGGCTGGTGGTGGTTTGGGTTGGCGTTTTTGCGCGCGCGTACTCTCTCTTAATGTTCTTAATATTCTTAATAGATTTAATACTCTTGTCTGCAGCTATACGTGCACCCCTGCTGCAGGTCAGCTGCACCCCAGCTGCACCCCTGCTGCACCCCTGTGATGCGTCGGGGTCGGCTTCGTCGGTGGTCCATTCGTCGGTGGTCCATTCGTCGGTGGTGATGGCCGGTTCCGGTTCTGTTTCCGTGGCCGGTTCCGGCGTGGGTTCGTTGATCGGGTATGCGTCATCGTCGTTCAGGGGTGCATATTCTGCACCCCTGTCGTTCATGACGATGTCGTAGACCTTGGGCCTGCGGTTGCCGGGGAGGTAGGAGACGAGGCGTTGGTCGCCTTCGCGCAGCACGCCGATTTCGACCATGTGGGCGAGTTTGGCGCGCACGGTGCGTTCGCCGATGGGTGCCCGGTAGAGTTCCATGAGGGTTTTGACGCTTTTGCCGAAGCCTCGGCCTTCGTTATCGACGTTGTCGGCGATGATGGTGAGGAGTCGGAATTCGATGGCGTCGAGTTCGATGGGCGCTTCGTAGAGGGTCCATGCGGTTGCTTGCTGGCTCATGATTCGCCTCCGATGATGATCTGGTGGATGCCGCCGTGATAGGCCGGCGGTTCGTTGTCGTCGTGCTCGGGCTCCGTCGTGTGGCCGGTTGGTTGTTTCCAGCCGAAGCGTGGCTCGGTGTCGAGGATCCACAGGTGGCGCATGTTGGCGACGTTCTGCACGTATCGCTGCGGTGGGTAGCATTCGACGGCCCAGGCTTCTTCGCCGATGGTCTCGTTCTTGATCTGCTGGAGGGCGTCCCAGCTGATGCCTTCGCGGTATTCGCCGGTGTATCTGTCGATCTGGACTCGGGTGATGGCGAGTCGTTTCATGCCGCTGTCACGGTCGATGTAGAGCATGGCCTGGTAGTCGCGGCTTCTCCATACGCGCACCGGCTCCGATTCCGGGCCGGGATAGTCGGGGTCGTCGCGGAATTCCTTGAGCCAGTCCATGTCCTGTTCGACCATGTGGCGGCTGTGCACGTGGCGTTGCATGTTCTCGACGTATCTGCTCATGGTGTTATCTCCTTTTCAGCAGGTCGAGCGCTGTCTTGTGGCCTTCGTCGGTGAGCGCCCAGTTGTCGTAGAAGTCGGGTTGGATGAGCCCGCGTTCCTCCAACGCCGCGAAGGTGCGGCTGTTGTTGGAGTTGGCGGGCAGCATGGTGTGGTTGAGGAGCGCGATCAGCAGCTCCTTCATGGTGGGTGTGAGCCGTTCGAGTCGGCTTCGTGTCTCTCTGCGGCTCATGGCTGTTCCTCCGAATGCCTGTAGAGGCTGCGGGAGGCGGCGGCGAGCGCCCTTCGGGTCTGGTTGAGGCCTGTGAGCGCTTGGGTGAGGTGTTCGAGCGTGTCTTCGGGGGCTCCTTGGTCGCGGATCGCGTTGACGATGCTGATGAGTGTGTCGGTGAGGGTGCTGGTGGTGTCGATGCGGCCCACGGCGAGCGCTTGTTGGCGTTTCATGCGTTGTGTTTCGTGTTGTGGGATCATTGCTGGTCGTTGTCCTTTGTGGCGGTGAGGTTGCCGGCGAGTGCCTGTTGTTCGTTGGTGCTGGGTTGGTGGCCGAGCCATGCGAGCGCCTGGTAGTAGATGGCGGTGGTTTTGAGGTTGGTGCCGTAGCCGGTGCCGTCCCATGTTTCGGGGGTGATGCGTGCTTCCTGGCGGGCGAGCATGACGAGGGTGAGTTGGCGGAGTTCCTGGCCGGGTTTGTCGGCTCGGCGGCGCAGCTCGTTGAGGTTGGCCGGGGTGTCGAGGTGGTAGAGGCCTTCCTTCGGGTTCTTTTTCTCGTCGGGCAGGGGTTTGCCGCTGATCTGGTTGTAGGCGGTGATCATCTGGTCGCGTTGGTTGGCGTCGAGGCCGGTGGGCAGATAGGTGCCGGTGCCGATGGTTTCGAGCCTGGCGAGGGTTTGGATGGCGTCTCGCATCTGCTGGCCGGTCCATTCGGTGGAGTGGGTGCGGATCCATTCGCGGCGGAGGCGGTTGCTGGTGGCCGTGTATTCGCGTACCTTGGCTTTGCGTTCGCGTTCCTTGGCGGCGATGGCCTTCAGGCGTTCGGTTTCCTTGGTGTTTTCCTCGGTGTCCTTCGGGGCTGCGGGTTCGGCCCATCCGTAGCCGGAGTCGGCGGTGGTGAGGATGATGCTGGCCGGGTCGCCGCCGTGGCGCAGGTATTCCTCCCAGGATTCGGCGAATGGTTTCGACGTGTTGGGCGCGTGGGTGGCGCCGTATCCTTCCATGCCGGTCCACAGGTTCTTGACCTTGATGGCGTGCAGGTGGTTCGCCGTGATGTATTCGTCGGCGGCCCGGCGCCATTGGTTCATGCGTTTGTGGTCGCGCGCGTTCTCGAGCTCCCACCGCCAGTCGTTGCTTTCGGCCTTTTCGGCGAGGCGGGCTTGCGTTTTCGGATCGTCGCTGAATTCGGCGAGCGCGTCGAGCTGGCTGAGGGTGAGTTGGCTGAAGTCCTTGGCTTTGGCGCGGGTGGCTTGCGGTATGCCGGCAATTTTGATGCGGCGGCGGACGAAGCTGGTGCTGCGGCCGGTTTTGTCGGCGAGTTCGTCGATCGATGCGCCGAGGTCGAGGAGTCCTTGGTATCCGTCGGCTTCCTCGATGGGAGTCAGGTCGGCGCGCTGTGTGTTCTCGATGAGCATGATCTCGCGTTCCTCGCGGTCGGTGAGATGGCGCACCGTGCAGGGGATCATGGTCATGCCGGCCTTGATGCAGGCCTGGTAGCGGCGGTGGCCGATGACGATCCGGTAGAGGGGTTTGCCGTCCGTGTCCTGGCCGGCCGGGGTGACGAGCAGCTGCTGCTGGAGTCCCTGGGCTTTGATGCTCGCGGCGAGTTCGGTCACGTCGCCCACGGTCTTGCGCGGGTTGGCCGCGTTGGGGATGAGCTGCGTGGCGGGGATGTCCACGATCAGCGGGCTTGTGGCGTTGTTTTCCATTGGTTGCGGGTCACTGTTCCTTCACATCGTTGGACATGGTGGTGGGCATCGGGGTGCGGGGCAGGCGTTTGCGGCGTCTGCGCTGGCGTTGGTGTTCGAGCTGCTGGCGTCCGTGCTTACGCTTGGCCATGCTTGTCGTCTCCTTCGGTGGTTTCGGTGATGTGGAATTCGAGCCGGTGGATTCCTTTGGGTGCGATGGTGGGGCTCATCCGGTAGAAGGGGCCTTCCACGTGCCGCCAGTTGTCGTCCGGCCAGAGTCCGGCTTTGGTGAAGCCGTCGATGATGGGTTTGCCCACGTTGTCGGCGTTGCTGGGATCCGCCTGGTTTCTCCCGTTGGTGGATACTGCACGTACACGTCGAGCCGGCAATGTTCGAAGCTCACCCCGCCATGCCGGTTCCTCCAGTTGACGGCTTCGGCCCAGCCGAGGCGTTTGAGGGTCTGCATGAGCCGGTTGTGCGCGTACCAGTTGCCGTGCGAGCCGTTGTCGTTCTTCCACAGGGGTTTGGGAATCTCCACGACGATCACATGCTGTGTGCTCATCGTGGCCTCTTCGCGGTGTTCAGGCTGTCGCCCGGATATTGGGCGCAGACGATCCATTTGCCCTCGTGCCGGTGGTCGGGTGCGACTTCCACACGGTATGCGCCCTTGGGGGTGAAGGCCTTGATGCTGCCGTGGAGGATCCGCTGTTTGAGGTTCAACGCGGCGCGGCGCTCCATGTTCTCGCCGATCACGGCTATCCTGCCTTCGAACCTGCGCAACGCCTTGGCGGGTTTCGACCACTTGCTTTCCGGTGGCGCCGATTTGACGTGGATGTCGGCGGGCCAGTCCGCGATGAACCTCACGGAGCGCAGCAATGCCAGGTCCTCGTCCTTGCCCACCGGCTGTGCTTCGGTTTCCGCCGGTTCCGGCATGGTGGTTTCCGGCGCCGGCGGGGCCAACGGTTCCGGCTGGGATTCGACGGGCTTGTCGTCTTCGGTTTCGGCCTGCACCGGCTGTGTGATCACGCTCGGCGTGATGCCGGGGCGCTGCAGGCCGTGTTTCCTGCAGTAGCGGCCCACGGCGAGCCGTTCGGATTGCTCCAGCTGGTCCCAGCCGTCGCGCAACGCGATGGCATACAGTTGTTCGAGTTCCTGCTGTGTGTACTTCGGTTTGGTCATCACCACTCCCCGGTATCGAAGTCGTCATTGTTCCGCACGGCCCCCGCATAGCCCTGCGCGGGAGCCGGCGCGGCCTGGTGTTGGTTGCCGTTCCGGCCGCCGCCTGTTTTCGTGATCTGCACGGTGGCGCGCTGCAGGCTGGCGCCGATGTCGTCGATGACGTACCGGGTGGACCATCGCTCCGTGCCGTCCTGCGCGGTGAACCGGTCGGTCTTCGGCCTTGCCACCGCGATCACCTGGGAGCCTTTCGCCAGACTCGCGGCGATGTGTTCGGCCAGACCACGCCAGGCCTCGCAGTTCCAGCTCGTGGGAGTGACTTCGACCGGCTGGCCGGCCGTGTCCTTCTCCCAGCCGCTGGACAGGATGCGCAGGTTCACCACGGGCGTGGCCTGGGCGCCGACGGTCCTGAGCTCCGGATCGGCGGCGAGCCTGCCGCGGATGATGACCATGCTCGGATCCTTCGCCATCTACTCCTCCTCTTCCTGTTCGTCGTCTTCGGTGAGATATGGTCCGAGCTTGCGCACCGCCCACGGTGTGGCGAGCGCCGCGCCGCAGCCCGCGTAGATGATCAGGGCGATGGTGTTGCCCAGCGGGTGCATGCATCCGTCGTGGGTGAGCAGCCATGCCAGGGCGAGCAGCGTGACGACGGCGAGCGCGATGGTCTCGATTCGTGTGTATGGCCAGCCGGTTGTGGTCTTGTCCGTGTTCATGGGTTATTCCTCCATGCCGCGGATCCAGCGGTCCATCGCGGCTTTCGTGACCCTGCGGCGGCCTGGTTTGCCGAAGCGGTTCGGCGGGCGGAATGTGTCGAGGTCGCCGTTGTTGATCGCCAGGCGTACCCCCTCGTAGTCGAGTGAGTACACCTGCGCGGCCTGGGCGGGCGACCATGCCTGCCGTTCTCCCAACGGCACACGGCTCGTGTCCTTCAATGCTTCGGTGTTCTTCTCGCTCATGTCGGTCTCCTTAGAAGCTCTTGATCTTGGCCGTGAGGCGTTGGAGGATCTGGCGCGGGGTGCCGGTGACGAACACGGTTTCGCCACCCCAGCCCGCATCGAGACTGAAGAGATGCCCCTGGTTGTCGAGCATGAGCTGGGTGACGCCGATCTCGAACTTGCCGGGCGCGGTGCTGAACACGATGCCGTATGGCGTGGCGTCCGCGAACTCATATTTGCCGGAGTCTTCCATCAGTCCGGCCAGTGCTTCCTTGGTTGTCTCGTTCATCACTTGATCTCCGGGTTGACTTCGCTGCGATTGATGGTGCCTAGGCTGTCGCCATCCTTTACATGGCGGCTCCTCAATGCGCGGCTCATGCTTTCGACGGCTATGGCCGCTAGGTCACGCACGTGTTCTGGGATATCCGGTTCGAGCTGTACAACGCCCTGGGCTCTGCCGTTCGATGGGTCGGTCAGGTGAATCGTCATGCTGGTGATCGTTTCCATAACGGTTCCGGTCGGGTCGCTGAGCGTCAATTCGAATACGGCGTCCATCACGCCACCTCCTTGGCCGGGGCGACGAGCATGGCGGCGAGCGCCTTCGCGGCTTCGGGGCTGAGTTCCCTGCGCGGGCCAGTCCCTCCCTTGCCGATGCGGATGGTCACATGGCCGTCCACGTGGCGGGTCGAGACCAGCCTTTCGTCATCGGGCTCGTAGAAGGCGACCAGACTGGCGAACCTGTCGTTGCCGCGCACCTCGGTGTGAATCTCCGTATTCATGGCCTTCCCGCACATCACGCCACCAGCTTCTGCGAGCGCGTTTTGGTGTCCCTAACTACCGTCACGACCTCGCCAGGCGTGAAGCCAAAGGCATCAAACAATCCGACGAGCACATCGGTGCCTACTTCGCCACCGGCCTTCATGTTCTCAAGCCGTTCCTCATTGATGCCTATAGCTGCCGCGAAGGATTCATCAGTTTTTATGCCAGACATTCGCTTTGCTCTATCGAGGAAGCCTTCTTTGAACACCACTCGCGAGGTCATATCATTCCTTTCCACAATGCCATGCGCTCATTGCTTATTGCAATGAGTATATTGCAGACTGTAATGCAAGTCAAATCATTTTGCAATGATTCTGAGCTTGACTGCAATGGAAAGCTATTGCATAATGCAATGTATGGGTATTAACGATTGGTTTGTAGAAGTCACCGGAGGCGAAAGTTACAATGCAGTCGCCAAAAAAGCCGGTGTGCAAGCCTCCTCTATTTGGAGGCAGCTCCCTGATCGATTGTCCGAAAAGAATGCCGTGGCAATCGCACGCGCCTATGGCCGTCCCGCCATAGAGCCCTTAATCGTTATGGGCTTGCTAACCGACGACGACGTTAAAGCGATTAAAAGCCAAGACGCCCTTCGGGATGCGACCGACGATGAGTTGATGGCAGAACTAAGCCGCCGAATAAAAGCAAATGCCGACCCCAAGTGGCAGGAGCCGCCCAATGTCGATTAGCACCAGATTCCCCAAGAATCTATGAATTTCAGTCTTCCAAAAGCCCCGCAGGGGAATATCCCCCTAGAATATAAGACCCAAAAATCGTTAGAATATAAATCGCCCCGGTCGCTCGTCTGCGAGCGCCGGGGCGATTCTTCTTTGTTGTCGTTATCTTTCGTATGCCTCTATGTTGATGCTGGTGTAGTAACGGCTTGCCAGAAGCAATAGCCTTCTTCCTTCGAGAGGTTCGGACATGGCGTATGCCGTCGCCGATCTTGCTGTGATTTCCGCGAGCGTGGTTCCGCCGCTTTTGATTGCGATGTGGGGCTTGGCCTTGGATCCGTCTGGTGTCGGTATCTTTTCGACGGTGGCCTCGAAGGCGACGAGTCCTTCGTCTGGGATTCTTGGGCCGCCCCAGTTGTTTTCCGTGATGCGGAAGGCGGCAAGTGATGTTTTCCCGGCGACCCCGTATGTCTGTCTGCGTTCGTATTCCTTGAGTGCGGTTTCCTCGGATTCGCGGTTTTTCGCCTCCGCCACTGTTGGCACCATGACGTAGACCTCCGGCACCCCTCTTTGGTACCATCCGCGTCGCACGGCCGTGAGTTCCACGCTTTGCGCGCCGTTCTCGATGAGGGTGCGGATATGTATTGATGCGATGTTGTTGAAGAGCACGCCGAATGGTTTGCCTTTGTATTCGATGGCGTATCCGTCGTCGATGCCGGTTCGCCATTGGCTGCCGTTGATTCTGCTACGTAGCGTTATCGGGCGCATGACGACTGTCACCCGATCGGCTAGCCCTTCCCTGAGCTTAAGTACGGGGCGCGGGTCGTAGACATAGATCTTCGCCTCGTATGAGCCGGATATTGTTTTCGTCGTCGCAGCCGCCTGCGTAGCCATGCTGCTTGGTTGAATGACGATCGGCCCGAGCGTGCCGGAGGCAGCGAGCGCCGGCGCATTGGCTTCGCGCCGTTTGATTGACGCAAGCACTTTATCGTTCGCCTTTTGGGCTGCGTCCGCAGAGGCGACGAATGAGCCCTCAGGTGGCTTGGAGGGCGTCGATACCACTGCAGGCGCCGCGGCCTGCAGCGGCTTCGGCTCTTCCTCCTGCCGCTGTGGTGCCGGAGGCAGGGTCAGCCCATATAGGACGAGTCCGATGAATCCCGTCAACGCCCCGATGAGGATGAAGCCGATGATGCCACCTACGGCCCAGCTCTCCTTGAGATTGAACAATCCAAAGATGATCATGACGGCCGAGAGCAGGCATGCAAGCAGGAATGGTGCGGCGAGAATCCTCAATACGATTTTCTTGGTTTTCGATTGTCGCACTTCGACGTGCTGTCCGTTTGACATCATGCCCTCCACCTGTACATCATTCGCGGCCGGCTCGTTGCGGCTCCGTTTGATTCTAGCAGCGGGTCGGCGTGTCGCTTGCGCCCGGCTTGTATAACTTACATAGTTATGTTATATTAGTTATGTCAGCAAAACAGAACAGTGAAAGGAGGTGAACATGGACGAGGTCTGGAAAGCGATCGAAGCCATCGGCTCCCTGCTTGTCGGGATTGCGGCCGTCATTGCCGCGCTCAAGTCCAACGGCAGCGAGCCATCGCCGAAGCCGAAGCCAAAACCGCCACGCAGGCGGCGCAGGCCACGCAGGTAGAGCAAGAGCCGTAGATTCCGAATAACCCTACTATCCGGAGCTACGGCTCCCTTCCCAGACTAATCCATGAATCATCATGAACGCAAAAAGCGCATACAGGTTCGTCTCGCTGGCATGCGGCGCGATGTGCCTCATCCTCGCCATCGGCGGACGGACCATCGCCGCCGGGGTCTTCGGAGCCGCCGCAGGCGTCTTCGGCTACCTCGCGGGAGGAGAACGATGACCGAACGCTTCCTGAGCCTCAAGGAGGTCGGCGAGCGCCTTGGCGTGAAGAATCCCGCCGCGAAGGGCTACAACCTGCCGGAGCCGGACGCGCTGATCGGCACGACGCGCGGCTGGCTGCCGGAGACCATCGACCGGTGGAACGCGGCCCGTCCCGGTCGTGGGGTCGGTGGCGGCAGGCCGCGCAAACATCCCGTTGAATAGGCGAAAGCCCCCGGCACTCATTGCGAGCGCCGGGGCTTTCGTTTGTTTCGTTTATGAGGCTTCCTCGATGACTTCGGCTTCGATGATGTCGGTGTCGTCGTGGAGATCGGGTATGGCCTGGCCGAGGAGTTTGGCGAGGCTGGCTTCGTCTCTGTGGGTGTAGTGGTTGGTCATCGTGATGCTGGTGTGGCCCATGATGGCGGTGCGTGCGTCGTCTGGCATGTTGGCGCGGGCCGTCATGCTGGCGGTCCAGTGGCGTGCGCTGTGGATGGTGACCGGTGGAAGGCCTGCGGCCTCCAGCGCCTTGTTCCAGTTGTAGCGTTCGGTGCTGCTGCGTATCGGGTTGCCGCGCGAGTTGGTGAATATGAGCTGGCGTGGGCCGATGCCGAGTCGTTTGATGCGCGCCCACAATCGCTGCCACAGGCTCATGGATATGGGCACGAACCGGTGTGCGGCGTGGGTCTTGGGCGTGGTGAGCCACAGGATGCCGTACAGGTGCTCGGCTTTGAGCCAGGCGGGGATGACCGCCTGTTCCGGCTTGCCGTATTGCTGGATCTGCTGCTGCACGTTGATGCCGGGCACGCCGTCGCGCTGTTCCAATTCGTAAGGCATGAGCGCGTAGCGTTCGCCCTCCCTCATGCCGGCGGCGAACGCGAGCTCGAACAGCAGCATCCAGGATTCGTCCACGTCCACGGTCGGGGCCGGGCCGCGTCGTTTCGCGCCTCTGTTGGGCACGGCTTCGATCAGCTGCTTCGGCTGGTCGGGTGAAAGAATCTTGGTCTCGGTGGGTTCCACGCGCGGTGGCTTGACCCTGCGGCACGGGTCCACCGGGATGAGTTCCTCAAGCTCGGCCTGGTCGAGCATCATCTTCAGGCTCACGAAGTGGTCCTTGAGCGTGGAGGGCGCGAGTCGCTTGGAGAGCACGCGCATGCATTGGCGCACATGGTCAGGGGTCAGTTCCGTGAGGCGAACGCGGCCGATGACATCCATGCACGCCTTGATGCGGCCTGCGCGGGTGCGGTACGTGGTCGGCTTGACGTTGAGCCGGTATTCCTCCAGCCAGCGTTCCGCGTAGTCCTTCAGGTACGGGCTCTTGGCTCCGGGCAGCAGGCCGGTGCGCTCCATCTCGGCGACCTTGGCGTCGAACCGTTCGCGGGCGTCGGCCTTCGTCCGGCCGCTTGCCGCTATGAACCGGCGTTTGCCGGTCGCGGGGTCTCGGCTGATCTCGCGGCGGAATTCCCATCGTCCATCCGTGCGGTGGATGATGCTTCCCGCGCCCTTGGTGCGTCGCGAGCGTCCGACCGTGTTCCGTGAGGTCTTCGCCGTCATGGTGTTCTCCTTGTGTCCGAGAGCACTCAATGAGCGTCCACGCACATGGCGAGAACCGTTACGGCGAGTGTCCTCCGTGACTTGCGGAAGTACACTCTATTTACACTCTATCGCCGCGTAAAACGGCGGAAGACGTGCGGAAAACGGCGGTTTTCCGTGAATCGAAAAACGGCGCGATTCCAACGCTCCGACACCTCGGAACCCTTGGAAACACGCCGTTTTCGCGGGTCTTCATACCCTATTTGGAAACGTTGAACTTGAACTCGACGATATCACCGTCTTGCATCACGTAGTCGCGGCCCTCCTGACGGAGCTTGCCTTCCTCCTTGATCTTGGCCATGGAGCCGTCGGCGGCCACGAAATCGTCGTAGGAGACGATGTCGGCCTTGATGAAGCCCTTTTCGAAGTCGGTGTGAATCACGCCGGCGGCCTGCGGGGCGGTCCAACCCTTGTGGATCTGCCAGGCGCGCACTTCCTTGACGCCTGCGGTCAGGAAGGTCTGCAGGCCGAGGATGTCGAAGCCCACGCGGGCCAGCTGGTCGAGACCGGACTCGCTCAAGCCAGCGTCGGCCAGCATTTCGCGGGCATCCGCCTCGTCGAGCTCGGTCAGGTCCGCCTCGAACTGAGCGTTGAGGAACACGGCCGGAGCCGGGGCCACGGATGCGGCGAGCTTAGCCTGCAGGTCCTTGTTGGCCAGCTCGTTGTCGTCCACGTTGAACACGTAGATGAACGGCTTGGCGGTCATCAGATGCAGGTCGTAGACGGAATCCTTGTCGAAGCGGCCTTCGCGTGCGGCCTTGTCGAGCGTCTCGCCGGCTTCAAGGATGGTCTTTGCCTGCTTGACTGCGTCCATGTAGGCCGGCTCGATCTTCTTGCCCCTCAGATCCTTCTCCAGCTTGGGCAGCGCGTTTTCGATGGTCTGCAGGTCGGCGAGGATCAGCTCGGTGTTGATGGTGTCGATGTCGTCGGCCGGATCCACCTTGCCGTTGACGTGGACGATGTCGTCGTCCTCGAAGGCGCGCACGACCTCGCAGATCGCGTCCGCCTCGCGGATGTTGGCCAGGAACTTGTTGCCCAGGCCTTCGCCTTCGGAGGCGCCCTTGACGATGCCGGCGATGTCCACGAAGGTGACGGTGGCCGGCACGATCTTTTCGGTATGCACGAGCTTGGCAAGCACTGGCAGACGGTCGTCTGGCAGCGGCACGATGCCGGTGTTCGGCTCGATGGTGGCGAACGGATAGTTCTCCGCCAGCACGTTGTTGCGGGTCAGTGCGTTGAACATGGTGGACTTGCCGACGTTGGGCAGTCCGACGATTCCGATAGTAAGAGACATGATTCCCTAGCTTAGTATTAGGCTTCGATGGCGTCGACGGCCTTGATGACCGCACCGCGGAACGCGCTTTCCTCCAGCGAGGTCACACCCTTGATTGTGGTGCCGCCCGGCGAGCAGACGGCGTCCTTCATGACGCCCGGATGGGTTTCGTTTTTGAGGTATAGCGCACCGACGCCTTCCACCATCTTCGCGGCTAGACGGTAGGCGGTGGCACGTTGCAGGCCGTATTTCACGCCCGCGTCGCCGAGCGCCTCGATATACATGTCGGTGAATGCCGGTGCGCAGCCTGCGATGCACATGCCAATGCCCATATGCGCGGAATCAACGCGTTCGATGAGGCTGATCGATGAGAACAGCCGCTCGAACACTTCGGCTTGCGTGTCGGTCAGCGTGTTGTCGGCTTCGGTGACGAGTACCCCCTTGCCGACGGCCATCGGCGTGTTCGGAATGGTGCATTGGATATGCGCCGCGTTGAAATCGGCGCCGAACAAGTCTCGGTATTTGTCAAGATCCCAGCCCGCCGCGATGGATACGACGAATTTGTCTTCGTCGGCAATCGCGCCGATGACTGGCTTGATGACACTTTCGATTCGGTACGGTTTGATGGCGATGACGACCATGTCGGACGCTGCAACGACTTCGGCCGCGTTGTGCAATGGCTTTGCACCCACTTTCATCGTGGTCTTTTCCAGCTTGTCGTAATGCGCGGCGCAAGCCACGATGTCGGCACCGTCGACGGCGCCGGCTGCGACGAGTCCTTCGGCGATGGCCTGCGCCATATTGCCGTATCCGATGAATCCGATGGTTGGATTGGACATGGTGTCCTCCTTGTCGTCTTTTCTAATGGACGTAATTGTTTTGGATGCGATGGTTTCGGAGAATTTCGGGAATGTCAGAACAGTTCTTCCAGGTCTCCCCTGTTCAACGCCTCGTCGAACAGGTGCTTGAACACCACGGAACCATGTACGCCGTCGTGCTCGAATTCGTTGGTGGTCCAATAGTGCGATCGTCCCACACGGGACAGCGTATCGAATTGCAGACCGGAGTCGACATACATGTCGTCAAAATAGACGGCAGCCTGCAGCGGAACCTCATTGCGCGCCAACTGGTCGGCATCGTAGATCGTGCCGAAATGCGTGTCTTCCATAAGCACGTCCATGGCTGGTTTGAACGGACGCAACGCACGTTCCTGCTCGAACATCCACGGGAACATGGCCTCGCCGGTGAAATTAAGCGGACGAATGTCACCCGCGAATTCCGGATACTCGCCACGCACGCGCTGGGCGGCCCAGCAAATCGGCGTTTCCAGCTCACCATTGGCGTAGATGAACTCCTGCAACGGCCAATACAGCGGGCGAGATGAAGTCGCATTCATCACGGAAGACAGGAATTCGTCAGACAGTTCCGCCGAGGTCGAGGCCGAACCGTCGCCGTCAAGGAATGCCTGGTCAAGAATCCAATGCACGCGTTCGAAACTCGGCTTCATACCGAAATCGGATCCCAAGCATTGGAAACGTTCCACCGTGAGCGGATCGCCGTCCGGCAATGCGACCTTACGCGACTGCAGAACGTCGGCAACGGCCGCGGCACGTTCGATATCGATCGGGTAACGCTCGTAGAACTGCTTCGTCTTTGCCACCATGCGTGGGAACGTATGACGGTACACGTCGGTCGCATCGGCGGGAACATGCGGAATGCCACCCGTGGTGAAACTGGCGATAACTCCTTGCGGAAACAGCGAAAGATACGTCAGCGTCAGGAATCCGCCATAGCTTTGGCCAAGCGTGACCCAACGTGCGCCCCCGAATTCGGTACGACGCAGATGCTCGAAATCACGAACGATCGAATCGGCGAGGAAACGCTTCAAAAACGCGGCACCTGCCTTGCCGTCGCCATCCATGCCCTCAATCACATGCGTATCGACACGAGACGAACGCCCCGTACCACGTTGATCCGGCAACACCACGCGGAAATGCTTAATAGCCTCCTCGATCCAACCATCGGAACTTGGGCCGAGCGGACGCGGACCGGAACCGCCGGGACCACCCTGCAGGAACACGAGCAGCGGCAGGTCGTCATGCACATGTTCGGGAGAGGTGACCACACGGTAGAACAGGCTGATCGATTCGCCATCGAACCCATGACCAGGCTCGTGGCCCGTCCAATCCAACGGCACCTTGATGGAACGATCCTCAATATGCAATCCGGGCACGTAGTATTCGCTCAGCAACGTCATGCATTCACCTTTCCCTTGGCATCATCGGCATGTTCAATGCGGGTAGTGACTTTTTGATGGCTTCCATCCCACCCACATGCGGAGACAACCTTACCTCACAAAAGCGGCTTTATCTTACCGCTATTTCATTCCTGCGCATGATGGCGTCACAGCATATCTGGCGCTAGGGTGGAACGTATGCCGAATCTCAAGCAGCGTCTCTTGTCATGGATGCATGGCCATGTTTTCGCAGGCGATCTCATCATCACGCTTGTTATAGGTGTTCTGCTGTTCGGCGTGACCGGCGGCATCACCTATAATCCGGGATTGCTGTTTGACCTTAAGCCTTCCACGCAGATGACATGGGAAGCGGCAATGCTTATTCCGCTGCTAATCCGTCGATGGTGGCCACAGACCGGAGCGTTGCTCTGCGTGGCATTGACCTTGGCGCATCTCATATTCGGCCCTTGCCTGTTGGGTGCCGATATTCTGGCATTGTTCATGCTGTATTCAGTGATCGTCTACGGCAATCCCAAAAACACGAAAGCCTTCATTATTCTGGCGTTGACCATCGGTCTTCTGGCTTCGGCGCTGGCGGCATGGACCATGACCAATGGACCACTGCTCACCGGAGGCAAAGTGCATACATGGAGCAGCTGGAATGACTCAAATCCAAATGGCGTTATGGTCACGGAAGACACTCTCGGTTCCATCTACACAGGAACATCCATATCGGAAGTCGCCAACATGGTGGCGCAATACATGTTGGTGCTGACGCCGATTTTCGAAGTATGTATCATTTCCACCGTCATTGTAGCGTTCTGGCAGCGTGCCCGTCTGGCAACCATTCGCATGATGCGGGAACGCAATGAGGCAATCGCCGCGCGAGACCAGGATGAACGCGATATCGCCGCGTTGGCGGAACGCGCACGCATCGCACGTGACATGCACGATGTGGTGGCGCACACCTTGTCAATCATCATCGTGCAGTCTGATGGTGGTCGCTATGCAGGCACGCATGATCCCGCGGTGGCCAGAAACACCATGGAGACGATTCGACACGAATCGGAACGCGCACTGCATGACATGCAACGTCTTCTGGGAGTATTCGGGGGTTCACCGCACGCCGATTATAACGATATCGGCAATCTTGTGGAACAAGCGCAAAACGTCTCCCCCGACATTCGAATCCGACGGAATATCACCGGCACCGCCAGCCCGGAACAACTCGGCGAACAAGCCTCGATAGCTTCCTACCATGTAGTGCAGGAGGCACTGACGAATATCCGCAAGTATGCGGGGCCGCACGTCGATGTGCACATTAAAGAGTCATGGAACAACGGTTTGCTCACTTTGACCATCACCGACAATGGTCATGGCGCGGCGGCCAATATCGACGGGCATACGCCAGGTTACGGCCTGCTGGGCATGAAAGAACGCATCGAATCGGCCGGAGGCTCGTTGCAGGCTGGCCCTCAACTCGGCGGAGGCTTCGAAGTCATGGCCACCCTGCCTTACGGCGGTAAAGAACAGGTGACAGAAGAAACCGGCGAACAGTATGCCTCGGAACAGTCCGAATCGTGCAACACAACTGCCATATCCAGCAAAGCGAAATTATCCGACGAAGCAATCGCACCTCACACAGTCGTCAACATATCGGCGCGAATCCCAGATCAGCCATCGGAGCAAACGAAGGAAACCAACCAACCGACCGGTCGCGATCATCGTTCGAATGCCCTGCAACATTTGCGCATCACCGCACCCAATCTGCATGATTTGCTCAAATCATTGAAACTGAAATCCGTAGAACTTGCAAATACATCCAATTCGCGAGGGCTGAATTGGGTGGAACGTGTTTCCGCGTGGACGCAGCGCCATTATGCGCTCATGGATTCCGTTGGTGCCGTGGCATTGGTCATGCTGCTGAATCGCATGTCGGTTACGTTCTTTTTTGATAGTTCACCTCATGCGCAGCTCTCAAATGCGATCGCCGCATGCTGCTTGCTGGCGCTGGCTCTTCGACGCAGGTTCCCCGAGACTTGCGCGCTTATTGTGTTCGTATTGTCAGTTGTGCAATTGGTGTTTTTGGGATCGATTGAGGTTGGACATATCGTAGCGTCGCTGTGTGCGCTGTATTCAGCCGTATTGTATGGGCGTGAACACGCATGGCGTTGGACCGGTCTTGCCGCCGCTACCTGTTCGGTGCTGATGGGCTTGAAAATCGCGGCTGATCAACACGGATACACTACCTTGTTCGGCGCCATCGCCGCTTTTGCAGGCTTGACGAAACCGGTTTCAGTCACGTCAAGTACTACGGCGGCGTTCTTTACCGGCGTTATGTATACGGTTGCAGTGCTGATGCTGTGCGCCGGCATTATGGCGTGGGCACGTTGGGCTCGTTCCAGTGATTCAAACGCACTGGTGTTGCAGGCGCGAGAGGAAGCGCTGGTGGCCGAGCAGGAGAAGCAGCGTATTCTCGCGGCGAATATGGAACGTGACCGTATCAGTGCCAGCATTCAGGCTGAGGTCACTGCCACGTTGAACAGCGTGATTAACCAAGCCGTCGATGGTATCCGCATGCTGGATCGCGCCGAAGCACAAGGCAAAGAGCCTACCGCCGACGAGATTTCCACAGCGTTCAAAGCCATTGGAGAACAGGGGCGCGCCGCGCTTAAACGTATGCGCGAACTGCTTGGCGTGCTTCGTGAGACTGGTTTCAGCGATGACGCTCATGCCGGTAGCGCGAGCGAACTACAGTTGAGGCCCGCAGCACCGCTGGAGGAGCAGCTGCAGCGCGCGTCTCGATAGCCGGTTCAAGTTTTCAGGGAGATTTAAGGGTTTGTTTCGCGCTGTGAGCGGAACAATGCCGATAAGGTGGAGAGTATGAGTGAAGAACAGAAGATTCGTGTGGTCATTGCCGATGATCAGGAATTGGTACGTGCCGGTTTCGCCATGGTGATCGGGTCCCAACCTGATATGGCGGTTGCGGCGCAGGCTCGCGATGGTGCAGAGGCTGTGGCGTTGGCGGAAACGCTGCATCCTGACGTGGTGTTGATGGATGTGCGTATGCCCGGCATGGATGGTATCGAGGCGACTCGGCAGATCAGTGCGTTGCAGCATCGCTTTGCTGCCGATGGAACGCAATCAGAAGTCACTCATACCAAAGTGATCATTCTGACGACATTCGATTTGGATGAATATGTTATGGCTGCGATCACTGCCGGGGCTTCCGGTTTTCTACTGAAAGATACGGAACCGGAAACGTTGTTGAATTCGATTCGCACGGTTTTTCAAGGTAATGCGATTATCGCACCGTCCGCCACGAAACGTCTTATCGAGAAAATGATGGAAGGCGATTTCATGGCTGCGAATGTTGGTGCACATGGAAATTCCACTGCTTCTTCCACTTCTGATTCGACGTACACCGATCCGGAATTAGATGAACTGACTGATCGCGAGCGCGAAGTGCTTATTGAGATCGCACGTGGATTGTCGAATCAGGAGATTGCCGACAAGCTTTTCATCAGTCTGCCGACGGTGAAAACGCATGTGGCGCATATTCTGGCGAAGATCAATGCGCGTGACCGTGTGCAGGCGGTGGTGTTCGCTTACGAAAACCATTTGGTCTGATTGATTTGTTGTTTTGCGTATGCATGATACGCAAAAAGGACTCCTACCATGTTTGTGGCAGGAGTCCTTTTCGTTGTGTTTGCTATGAAGCTTAGGCTTCGGCGAGCGCCTCAACAGGAGGCGTGCTCACTGCCCTGCGTGCGGGGAATACGCTGGCGAGCAATGCTGCCACGGCTGCCACGGCGAGTACGATGCCGTTAATGCCCCATTCGAACGGGAACACCACTTTGCCGTACATACTGAACACCACGTATGCGCCCAGCCAGCCGAACAGGGTGCCAAGTAGTACGCCCGCGATGCCGGATACCAGCGAGATGAGCAGGGCTTCCACCGCAAGAGAGCGTCGCAGCTGGCCTCGGGTCATGCCGATGGCGCGCAATGTGGCGGATTCTCGGGTGCGTTCGATCACTGACAGCGACAGCGTGTTGGCCACGCCGACAAGTGCGATGAGCACGGCCACAGCGATCAATCCCACCAGAAGCATCATCATGGAGTCGATCATCTTCGCCCATACGATGCGTTCGGCGATCGGTCCTGTCACTGTCGCATCAGCGCTCTTCTCCAATGCGGCCTGCATGTCGTTGTAGATGCCGTCAACGGAAACTCCTGACTTGTCAGTATCTGCCTTGACCAGCAACACATGGGTGGCGGCATCGAGGTCACCATTGGTGAAATGGCTTTCATCCACGAATCCGACAGCTCCATACTGTGCGGATACGCGACGGTAGTCGGCTTGGTTTGCTTGCAATGTCAGCGAACGCGTAGTGACGCCGTCCTGGTTCCATTCGGTAGAGAAATCAGCCGTGCCATTGGCGAACTGCAGTTCCTTGCCGGTTTGCGCATTGTATGTTGGCATGAGCACGCTATCACTGTCGATGGAGGCGTTACCCAAGTTGGCACGCATGACCTGCTTGACCTGATCGATGTTCTTCACACCGACCAGCAATGCGGACGTAGGCTGGGTTCCATCCGCTTTCTCCAAGGTCACGGAAACCGCCGGCGCATACAATGTGTCGGACACGCCGTTGATGTCGGCTACATCCTTGGCCATTTGCTGGCTGATGTCATCGCCCATGGCCACGATGTCGACGCTATAACGGGTGGCGAGCGCACCATTCATAGTCTCTTTGGCGCTAGCGGCACCGGTTGCGATGGTGGAAACCAGGGTGACACCGATGAGCAGAGCGGCACCGGTTGCTGCGATGCGTCGCGGATTCTTCTGAATGTTGGCGTGCGCAACCGTTGCGGAAGGTCCTGTCAGCGAGGCCAACGCTCCAACGCCCTTCATGAGGGTCGGCATCCAAAACACCGCGGTGACCACCATGCCGAGGAACACCAGTGCGGCGCCGGCGATGGCTATGAGCAGAATCATCGTGAATTGATCGCTGTTCGCCTCCTCGCCGCCATTGGTGGCTTGTACCTGCCAGATGGAAAATACTGCCATGGCGATACCGACCACCACCATCAGAATACCGATTATGGCTCGCGTGAGGCTGGAACGACGGTTGTCGGTCAGTTCAATCGGGCGCAATGCCTCCAATGGCGTCACCGCAGTAGCGGAACGTGCGGATCCCAAGGATGCGAGCACCGTCACCACAATACCGAAGAGAATAGGTACGACGGCGGCCTGCCAAGAGAAATTGAATCGCATACCCTCTTGCATGATGTCGCTGACGCACATGCCCCACATGAGCAGGCTTCCAAGCACCACGCCAAGCACGGATGCGACGAAGCCGAGCACCACCGCTTCGAACAGCACGGAACCATACAGTTGGCCTTTCTTTGCGCCGATGGTGCGTAGCAAGGCGAGTGTGCGGCGGCGTTGCGCCACGAGCACTTGGAACGTGTTGGCGATCACCAGAGCCGCCACGAACATGGCAAGCACGCCGAAGCACATAAGGAATGTGGTGACGATGTTGGTTTGGTTGCCGCTTAAGGATTTGATGCTTTCGTCACTGATTTGCTGTCGTGACATCAGATCGAAATGCTTTGGCAGCAACGCTTTCACACCGTTGATGGTTTTTGCGGATACGCTGTTTCCATCCAAGGCAAGGTCGAGATACACCATTGTTGTTCCGGTGGCGTTGAAATCGTCCACTCCCTGCATTGCGGCAAGCAGATTGTTGGATCCTACGATCGCACCACCATAGTATGAGTAGACGCCGTTCGGATCGGACGTGAGTCCTACCACGCGCACGTTGTCCGCCTTGGCTTTGCCATCGTCGCCTACCGCATATCGGGAGGTCAGGCTTACAGTGTCTCCAACGCCGACGTTCAACTGTTTCGCCATGTCTTCCGGCAGCGCGACTTCGTTGGAATCCTTCGGCTGGTCCCCTTCCGTGATATTCACGGGGAGCATGTTCTTCTGTGCCGCGGTGGAAATGATCTCGCCGCTGACGGTGCTGTCTCCCTTGGAAACGCTGACGCCGGTTTCCACCGAGGCACGGACGCCGCCAACCCCTTCGATGCCGGCGATCTGGTCGAGATGAAAGTCGCCGACAGTGCTGGAATACGCCTCGTTGAGTTCCTTATCGCTCAGGTCGGAGCTGTTGACGGTCACCGCATAGTTGGCGTTTCCGAACATGGCGGTCAGCTGCCGTGTCAGGGAGTCGTTCATGGCATTGCCGAACAGGAAGGTGCTGGCGATGAACGCCGTGCCGATCATGATGGCGATGCCTGCGGGTATGAGCATGCGCTTGGTTTTTCGCATGAGTTTCAAAGTGATGGACCACATGGTGGATTCTGTTCCCTTCTTCGAATGCTTCTATAGTGCGTTTAGCGGGAATGTCTCGCGGAAGCCACATTCATTGTGGCGGCCTCACGTTCCTTCATCAGCAGTTCACTCATCTGGTCTGCTGTCGGCTTGTTTACGTCCGCCACGATCTGGCCGTCGGCGAACACGAGCGCACGGTCGGCGTAAGACGCGGCGACCGCATCATGCGTGACCATGATGATGGTTTGGCCAAGTTCGTTGACGGAACGTTTCAGGAAGCTCAGCACTTCGGCGCTTGATACGGAATCAAGATTGCCGGTGGGCTCGTCTGCGAACACCAGTTTCGGTTTGGTGATCAATGCTCGCGCAATGGCAACACGCTGCTGCTGGCCTCCCGATAGTTCGTTCGGACGATGGTTGAGACGTTCCTTAAGGCCAAGCGTTTCCACCAGCAGACGCAACCACTGTCGGTCGGGTTTCGCTCCAGCCAAGGTCAATGGCATGAGAATGTTCTGTTCGGCGGTGAACATCGGCAGCAGGTTGAAGCTTTGGAAGATGAAGCCGATCTTGTGGCGACGTAGCAAGGTGAGCTGCTTGTCGTCCATGCGGGTCAGGTCGGCGCCGCCGAACAAGATATGGCCGGAAGTGGCGGAGTCGAGACCGGCGAGCGTGTGCATCAGCGTGGATTTGCCGGAACCGGATGGGCCCATGATGGCGGTGAATTTGCCGCGTTCGAAACTCACGTTCACGCCGCGCAGGGCGTGAACCATATTGCTGCCGGTGCCGTAGTTCTTGACCAAGTCGACGGCCTGAATAACGATGCCGCGCGATGCGGACGGGTTCTGCACGTTCATAATGCCTCTCCATATTGGGCCGGGCCTTATGCCCGGATGATGATTCCAACTTATGAAGAAATAACGGCGCGCCCCATCGTGCGCCAGACTGAATTGGGCGGTCGGCCACGCGCCGGCCCTCATCCTTGAGGATTATGTCGTCTCAGGTCTCACACTATTCATGCCTCTGCGCAAACAGTGTGAGGCATACAGACGCAAGAAAGCCCGCACTGCATGACGTCAGTGCGAGCTTTCTACTCCTTGAGTCAAGTTATCGGACGGAAGGCACCCCATGCGGCTCGATGATTCGCGATGCACCCCATTAGCATCGCGCCCCTTCTCATCGGGCCGTCAACCCTCCTGTCGACCTCACTTGGCCAAGCCGGAAGCGCGAAGGGCCTCGAAGCCGCCCTTCAGGTCATCGAGAATGTCCTCGATGTTCTCGGTGCCGATGGACAGGCGGATGGTGCCCTGGTGAATGCCCTGGTCCTCGAGCTCTTCCAGGGTCTCCTGGGAGTGCGTAGTGGAAGCCGGGTGGATGACGAGGGACTTTGCGTCGGCCACATTGGCCAGCAGAGAGAACAGGTGCAGATTGTCGATGAAGACACGAGCTGCATCCTTGCCACCCTTGATGTCGAAGGTGAAGATGGAGCCAGCACCGTTCGGGAAGTACTTCTCGTACAGGTCATGGTCCGGGCGTCCCGGAATGGACGGGTGAGAAACGGATTCGACTTCCGGCACGGTCTGCAGGTATTCGACAACCTTCAGTGCGTTCTGGACGTGGCGCTCAACGCGCAGGGACAGGGTTTCAGTGCCCTGCAGCAGGAGGAAGGCAGCGAACGGAGACAGCGTGGCACCAGTGTCGCGCAGCAGGATGGCGCGGATGCGGGTCACGAATGCGGTGCCGCCCAGAGCTTCGTAGAAGTTCAGACCGTGGTAGGACGGATCCGGCTCGGTCAGGGTCGGGAACTTACCCGGCACCTCAGCCCAGTTGAAGTTACCGCCTTCAACGATCACACCGCCCAAGGTAGTGCCATGTCCACCGATGAACTTGGTGGCGGATTCGACCACGACGTCAGCACCGTGCTCCAGCGGGCGGAACAGGTACGGGGTGGCGAAGGTGTTGTCGACGATCACCGGCAGATGATGCTTATGAGCGATCTCAGAGATGGCCTCGAAGTCCGGCAGATCAGCGTTCGGGTTGCCGAAAGTCTCGAAGTAGACGAGCTTGGTGTTCTCCTGGATGGCGTCCTCGAACTCCTGCGGGTTCTCAGCGGAGACGAAGGTGGTGGTGATGCCATCACGCGGCAGGGTGTGACGCAGCAGGTTGAAGGTACCACCGTAGATGTTCTTGGCGGCGACGATGTGGTCACCGGACTGGGTGATGTTGCGCACGGCGTATTCAACAGCGGCTGCACCAGAAGCCACGGCAAGACCTGCGGTACCACCTTCAAGGGCGGCGATACGATCCTCGAAGACACCCTGGGTGGAGTTGGTCAGACGGCCGTAGATGTTGCCCGGGTCAGCGAGACCGAAGCGAGCCTCGGCGTGATCGAAGTTGTGGAAAACGTAGGAAGTGGTGGCGTAAATCGGCACTGCGCGGGAATCGGTAGCCGGATCGGCCTGCTCCTGGCCCACATGCAGCTGCAGGGTTTCAAAACGGTACTTCTTGTTCTCGGCCATTGGTGTGCTCCTTGCTGGTTGTGCTGGTCGCGAGGTTCTTTTCCTTGCCACCCGCCTGCCGTATTCGGCGGTTGGCGAGGTGTTGGTTATGAAAGTACGCGTGTGACTCGGCGCGGCGCAAGCTGAGCGTTATCACGGTTGCCTATAGACCCTTATAACCCGTTGGAATCATTGGGATTGCGAGTGGTTTGCGTTGCCATTTTTCTTGCCTAAAATCTCGCGACACGCCGAAGCGAGCATATGCGCCGCACGCACAGCATGCGGGCATTCGAACCATCAAAAATTGCTTTCTGCGTTACGCTCGTCACAGAACCATTCCACTTGGCCAAGAGTCGAGCAAGAGCCGAAAGAGAACCCACCTTATGACTGACGTGACGTTGTATGACCGCGATTCGCATTACATTCCACGCGTGGCCGCCGTGCACGATATGTGCGGCTATGGCAAGTGTTCTTTGACGGCGGCTATTCCGATTCTTTCGGCAGCTGGTTGCGACGTATGCCCCGTACCGACCGCACTGTTCTCCGCGCACACCAAATACAAAGTGTTCACCTTCCACGACACCACGGATATACTCAATGGTTATTTGGACGCGTGGCAGGCCGAGGATGTGGAGCTCGACGGCATCTATTCCGGGTTCCTGGGCTCGCCCGAACAGGTGGCGATCATTCAGCGTTTGTACCGTGAGTATCCGAATGCTTTGCGTTTGGTCGATCCGGTGATGGGCGACGGCGGGCAGATGTACCCCACGTATACGCCGGAATTGTGCGAGGCAATGAGTGCGTTGGCAGTGGGCGCCGATGTGTTGATGCCGAATCTGACCGAGGCTGCGATTCTCACCAAAACCGATTACCCCGGCCATGATTTGGATGACGCAAGCGTCAATCGCATGCTTGAAGCACTGCTGGAACTTGGTGCGAAGAACGTGGTGCTGAAGGGCATCGACCGCGGAGATGGGCGCATCATCAATTATGTGGCGAGCGCCGCAACCGGCGTGGAACAGAAGATCGAACTCGGCCACGAGAAGCTGCCCTATATGATTCATGGCACCGGAGATGCGTTTGCATCCGCCTTGTGCGGGGCAGTATTGGCGGGGCGTGGCCTTGCCGAGTCGGCACGTATCGCCGGCGAATTCGTGCGCCATGCGATGGCCAATACGCGTAACCAGCCGCATTTTGAAGACCGTGGTTTGAGCTTCGAACTGAATCTTGGCGAGCTCACCGAGCTACCATTCATGGCTCCCTCTGTCGAGGGAGCTGTCAGCACAGCTGACTGAGGGAGAGTACCAACAGTTCCATGAATTACCTGTTCTTGAAATACTTGAGCAGGTGACTTTCACGCGTCAACAATACGGCCACGAATGCGCCGCACAGCACTCCCACGGTGGCGGCTACTGGCACGCGTATGAGCGTATCAGTCAGTGCCATCGCTTCGGCCGTATTGTTGCTGAGCCAAACCCAAACCAGTAATGGGCTGGCTATCAGCACACCTGCTAAGCTCCACGCAACAGTTTCCAGCATGATTTGCGCCAACAGTGCGGTTTTCGGTACACCGCAGTGCAATGCGGATGCCATTTCCAGTTTGCGCATACGCGTGGCAATAAGCCCTAATATCAGCGCTGCTGCGAGCGCAATCCATGGCACGTAGGCTGTGAGTCGGGACTGGAATACTGTTGCGCTGTCCAGCTCGCTGCCTTTGGCGGTGTTGAGCTTGTATATCTGCGGTCGTTCTGCTGCACTTGCGCTGACTGTACCGTCGCTGGACAGTCGAATCAATGATTCGAGATTCTTGGTTTGCGGCCATGCGCGCACCCAGCATTGACTGAACGCGGTACTGGAGTCTGCGGGAACCGGTGTCAGTGTTACATAGGAGAAGCCTGATTTTCTGCCGTCATCCGGCCAGTCGAATATGCCGGACACGTCCAGCTTGCGCCCGTCTTTCAAGGCCAGGGATTGCCCGGCTTGGGCTTGGAAGGGTTTCGCGGCTTCGCTGGAAAGCAATACACCTTCCTGACTCGTGGGAGCATGCTCAGGCTCCTGAGTCTCGCTATACTGCCACCCCGTGCCAGTAGTGCTTCGCATAAATACTTCGACTGCGCCCGGCGTGATTTCATACAATGGCACGCTGGTAGAGGGCAACGTTGCGAACACCAGTTTGATATCGGTTTGCCGCACCGCGCCGGCCGCCTCTACCCCGTCCAGTGACGCGAGCCGATCACAGGCGGCTCCATCAATGTGATTGGGGTATTCCAAGATCCAGGTCGAACCGCCTGACGCCACGTATTCATCGGTTTGCCGCTGGATCCTCACAATGGTGAGCCAGTCAGCTCCGGCGAGCAGCACGATTAGGCAAGCAAGTCCAATTGCCAGTGCGCATGCATGGCTGGTTCCGGTGATGAGATTGCGCCATGCTTCCCCGAGCATGCCGGCGATATGCATGCGAGGTTTCGCACTATTGTGCTGAAACTTCATGGTGCTCCTCCTCGCTCTGCCAGTCACGCAGATCAATCAGATCGGTGCATGCGTCTCGCGTGCGCGGATCATGGGTGGCCACCACTACGATGGCTCCGCTCATCGAAAGGTTATGGAGATGCTCGTTGACGGTGGCGGCGGTGTTGAGATCCAATTGCGCGGTCGGCTCATCTACGAGCAGCAGCCCTGCATGCGAAGCCACGCCACGTGCCAACATGAGCCGCTGGGCTTCGCCGCCTGATAAATCACGAAATGGTTTATCGGCCAGCGCACGCAATCCGAAGGCTTCTAGCAGTTCCATGGCGTGCATTTCCGCATCCCGCCGCCGCTCCCCTCGGGCAATGAACGGCAAAGCCACATGATCAATCGCCGAACGTCGGGCTACGCCATGGGGATTCTGCAACACCCAGCACACTCGCCCGCAATCGACGCGTTCCACGGAACCGGTTACCGGTGTGACCCATCCGGCGATGATGGACAGCAGCGTGGATTTGCCCGAACCGGAGGGGCCGGTCAACGCGTACACGTGTTGCGGCAGCAAAGTCATCGTCAGATGGCGAAACAGCATATCCTCACCGGTTCTATCGAAACTATGCCCCACGTTCGTGAGTATTACTTTTCTCGCTGAAGTGCTGGCTCCCTCTGACGAGGGAGCTGCCTCGCATCGCGAGGCTGAGGGAGAGACATCAAATGAATCTGTCGGCGGAGCCGACCATATAGCCTTGGCCATGTCACTCACCATCTTGAACCGTGCAGTGTGCCGTGGTTTGCGGGGTGACGTCAACATGGTCGAAACCAGCATTATCTCCCACACTAACCATGGTTTTGCCAAGCTGCGATGCGATAATCGACACCTGCACCGGCTTCGCGTCAACGCTGACGCATCCCGTGCCCGCGGTCGCATCATACACGGCTGAGGGCGGCACGGTGAGCGCGGTCAGCGGCTGCTTCAATTTCCAGTCATAGGACACGTTCAATGTTCCACCTGAGGAAGCACCAGCAGTATTTCCGGCAGACGCGCCACCGGCAGCCATCGAACCACCGGAATCCGAGCCGAGCGAAGCCATGCGGAATGCCACGGAATTATTGATTGCAGACAGCAATGCGGCATCCGTCAGTTCAGTGGCATCAGCCGGTACATCGAACGTTTGATCGCCAATCGTTATCACGCGCTCCCCCGCTACCAAATCCCCAGCAGTCGCCGGCAATGTGGCCTTAAGCGGAATCGCAGCCGTGGTGAACAAATCCTGACCAGCAGCGACCTGCCGGCCGACCGCAATGGAGGATTGCTTGACAGTTACCGAATCAGCGGGCAACCATACAAACCAACTCGGATCGATGGTCCAGCCAGTGTCGCGACTCAATTGGCGAGCACCCACGGATTGAGCGAGCGCATTGTAAGCAGTAATCGTGTCCCAGGTCATCCAATCGCTATCCGGCGCATTGTAGCCGAGACGGCGCAGCGCGGCGTTGAGCCCCGCGGCGTCCGAGCCTCGCATGCCGCTCTTAAGCTCGCGGTACAGCGGTACATCGGTATGCAATGCCATGACCGGCGTGGCATCAACGTTGAACACCACCTGGCCGGATGCTATTGGTGCACCCGCGCTCATGGATATGCCTGTGACCGTGCCGGAGGTCGGCGAAGCAACCACCGAAGATTCTCCCAAGCTCACGGTAAGTGCCACCGAACGGGAATCATCGAACTGAGTGGACGCCACCTTCACGCTATCAGCTTCGGTATTGGAGACTAGTGACGGAGGAATCATCGAACGAGTCAGCAGGAACCCGCCGCCCACACCTATCGCAAGCATCACCAATGCCAGCAATATCACGATGGAAATCGCCACACCATTACGCGCGGACCTATGCTCTTTGCGAGAGACTGCGGCTCTGGATGCCACTGTGTTCCCCTGAGTCATGGCATTCTCCTTACCTTCGGCTCCGGCTCCCTTGCACTCACACCGTTATTGATGCAATGGATCCTGGTTGCATGCCCAGAACTGCTGCCCCTTCGTTGAATTCTGGTCGTATTTGTAGTTCGGATTGGGTTGGCCGTCGAACGTCGTGCTCATGTATTCACTGAAGAACTTATGCTGGCGTTTGAGGGTTTCCTCGAACCGGCTTTTGTCTGTGATTCCGACGGTGCTTATCGTGCTCATGTATTCGTCTTCGCTGACGGGGCTCGGCAGCAGATCGTATTTGACATAGCACTGGTAGACCTTGCGTTCGAGGGCCGCCTGGTCGATGTTGTCGGGGTTGTTGTGCATGGTCGCGTACAGACTGGCGATATTGCCCGCATCGGTTTCGGCATGGCATTGGTCCATGACCTTGACCTGTTCGTCGTCGGACATCGAGCCGCGGAACTGCCCCATGGATTCGCCCTGCTCCACGTCCCAGGTGGCCTGCAATCCGTACGGTTCGAGGCACTTGTTGTATGCGTCGTACACTTCCTGCACTTCAGCTTGCGTGATTTTGCCGTCTTTAAGGATGTTTCTGGCCAAATCGGTGGACGCCTGCTCGTATTCCTGTTTGAATTCGGCGGCATATGGGCCGGAGAAGCTGGGCTCGCCGTCGGAACCGGCCGTTGCGCCGCCATCGTCGGCATTCGAGGGCGAGCCACAGGCCGCAAGCATCGCGCAGGCCAGCGCGGTGACGGCGATCATGAACATCGTCCGGCTTGTCCGTATCCTCCGTGTTGCCGAATGTATCCCGTGCATGATGGCCTCCTCGCCTTTTTCATCGCCTTCTTGCTTATGCATCATATGAAGCGTATGGCCGTAATCCCAGCGTTTCCGTCGCCCTGCGGACTACATGGCTACATGACCCGTCATTGGGCCAATGGATCGGACTGGCAGTCCCAGAATTGCCGGGCCTTGGCGGCGTCATAGTCGGAGTTGGGGCTGCCGTCGTCGTTGTACTGCATGTAGACGTGGTAGAACTCGTTCCACCTGCTGGTCTTTTCGGCAATCTGCTCATCGCTCAATCCTTCCGAGCCAGTGAGTTCCATGGCGAGGTACTCCTGCTCGGTAATTGGCTTGGGCAGCAGGTCGTGCTGCGTGAGGCATCGGTATGTTGCCTTCTGAACAGCCTCAACATCAAGATTGCTGGGATTGCCTTGCATCTCGTCATACAATGCTTCGATATTCCACCAATCCGTTTTCTCAGCGCATTCCGTGTTCTTTTGGTTCATCTCGTCATCGCTCAGAGCACTATCCCGCAACCGGGTGAGCTGGCTTTTCGTGGTGGCCAGCCCATATGGTGCCAGGCATGCGTTCTGCGTATCAAGAATTTCGTTGAGTTCCGCATCAGTGATTTGGCAGTCTTCCAGAATCCGTTTGCCGAGTTCTGTTTTGGACTGTTCATAGGCATTCTTGAATTCGTTGGCGTATGGGCCGGAGAAGTCCGGGGCTTTGCATGTCACTGCCGTGGATTGTGCGTTGTTCTTATCGCCATTTACCGCAGTGTTCGAAGGGAAACCACAAGCTACACATGATGCAAGCAACGGCATTGTGATAAGCAATGTCATTGTTCTGCACACAATGCTTGGTATCCGTCTGCCGCTGAATCCCCACCCAACCATGATGACCTCCCTGTCTGGTTTCAAGCATAGGCGCAACAGCATGAAAACCATCAGGCTGATGTAGCCGTAGGGATTACAAAGCATCGGGCAAGGCAGTAATCGCGCACGTATCGTGGAAGCATCAACGGGCAATGGAGTCCATTCATCACTGTCTCCATCTCATTCAACGGCAACAGTCGCGGCACTCTACACGGAACAAGGAGGATTCCTAATGAAGCGTACATTCATTCGTTCGATAACCATTGTGTTGTTCGCCGCCGCTATGAGCATATCCTCTACTGCGTGTAGCGCCCCTGCAAGTAGCACCGTGCAACCGCAGGGTGAGCCCACATTCTCCGGCCCATGGGCGGAGGATTTTCGCTGGAGCTATGATCAAGCCCGCGAATCCGGCAACACATTCGCGCAGGATGTGTTGCACGACGAGCAGATCACCGAGGCGGAGGCCATGGAGGTGGCGAATCGATACCAGTCCTGTATGGCGGATGCCGGGTTCGTGTACGACTACGTGAACCCCGATGGTTCCGTTCAAATGAGGGCCGGCGATATGAGCGATGCCGAACAGCAGCGGTTCCAGGAGCAGGGCACTGTCTGCTCCAAGGAGTCGGGCAAGGATTTCATCACGGCCTTGTATAACGCGTTGCTTCAGGATCCGGATGGCGAGCTGCGCAACCGCACCCCGGAGGAGGCACGTCAGGATCTAGCGGATTGCCTCAAACGCAAGGGCGTGGTCGACCCAGAATTCACCACGGACGATATTCCGATAGTTGATGCGGACGGAGAAGAGTTCCAGCAATGGAGCGAACAATTCACCTCTGCCGGCGGCAAGTACTACAGCGAACAGAACCATGAAAGCTGGATCCAATGCAATGATGATCCCCGTCAGTAAAGCGTTGCCGCGTCATTCAGATTGGTTGTCACGTCCCTGGTCCGTTTCCGCCAATGAGGTGAGCCACCGATAATCAGATTCGGTTTGGCATTGGTCGATAATGGATGTTCGTTGTTCGCCGCTCATTGAACCGCGAATCGGCACTATGGTTTCCCCGATGGAAGCGCCGCTGCTATCCGTAATTGTTTTGGCTTGCAAACCGTAGACCGACAAGCATTCGTTATACGCTTTATGCACTTGAGCGAGCTCATCCGCGCTCACTTTGCCATCTTCGAGTATGCTTCGCCCAAGTTCGGTATGCATATTGTTCCATGCGTTCAGCAGTTCATACTTGTGCGGACCGGTGAATTCAGGATGTTCGCTGGTAGTAGGCAATGCACTGCTGGAACCGTTACTGGCGTTGGATGCCACGTCGCTCCACGGCTGCGGCAGAAGAGCAGTCAGCAATACCGCAATGGCAATGACTGAAGCAAGGATGATTACTGTAATCACATTGCGCCGATGGGGAATCCGAATCATGACGTGCTCCCCTGCTGCGGATGCTCCGACATGCTTGGGTGCGTGGGGATACGGGCATAGAGAATCCAGTCACCGTCCTCAGCTGTGGTATTGAGTTCGCCGCCGAGCTGCTGGATGATACTGCGGTGCATGGCGAGCCCCTTGCCGTGCGGTTTCAGCATGGGAGCGGCATCTGTATCATCGTTGTTCTTACCGGCGTTCGCAGCAATCGGATTGGTTTCCATGATTTCGATGTCGTTGCCGCCGAGGGTGATCGCACAGCAGTATTCGCCTATTTCAGGAGCCATGTGGCGGGTGATGTTGGCTGCGATTTCACCGAGCAGATTGGCTGCTTCTTGTTGGGTTTCGCCGGCACAGTCGTCCGCAATTTCGCCGCGAATTTCCAATGTTCCTTGAAATCCCAGATGCTGCAGCTTGGCTTTGGCCTGGTCGGCTGCGAGATGCAGCTCATTGCTGTGACTGGAAGCGTGATGTGCTGCTGCATCCAGCACGTGCATGGTGGACGCTGTACCCGACGATGCTGTGGAAGTTACTGTGAAAGTTACTGCGGAAGCGTTTGCTGATTCCGTCTGTGGCTGCTCCAGCAGGTCGATCACATGATGAATCTCATCAAGCACGGATAGCGCCTGATCGTTGACGAATTGCCAATCCTGTCGTGCACTTGTTTGACTGGCATCATCGCCGATGCGCCGCAGCTCGCGTTGTGCAGTCAATGCAATATAGGAAAGCCCACCGCTGGCGGAATCATGAATGCGGGAAGCAAGCCGCGTATTGCGCTGCAATGTATCCAACTGCCATTGTTTGCGTTCCAACACCATCGCCTGTTCGCGGATTTCGTCACGCTGCTTGCGCCAGCGGAACGACATGCCACCCATGGTGGCGAGCGTGAACATGCCGATGTAGTTGACCATGCCTATCCATGTGGCAGAAAGCGCATTGAACGTGTTTAACGCCACCGGCACGCATTCGGCAATCGCGACAGTGAGCAATGCTGCAATAGCCACCGGAATCGTGGAATCGTAGCCGATAATGGCGAGCGCCAGATATGCCGCCCACAGCGGATTCGGGCCGGACAAATCAAGTACGAACAATCTGGCCACTACGGTGATGATGATCACCCATCCGGAGGTTCGGGGAATGAACGGCGACAGGATGATGGCGATGACCGACAGTCCTGAGAAGAGGAAATTCAATGGGTAGATTGGCGGGATCACCGACCATTCCACCAAGGTTGCCGCGAGCGCGAATGCCGCAATGGCAATGCGGAACCAATGTGATCTGAGCCACCGTATTATCTGCGACGTGCCTGTCGGACATCGTGAATCACCGCTGGACTGCATGATGCCATCGTGCGATGGCGTCTGGGCTGCGGTGGTTTCCGCTGCGTTTGGAGTCTTTCCGCGGCTCATCGCTCTTCCTCCGAGGCTCCGGTCCATAATGCCACGGCTGCCCCGCGCGAGGTGACGCCAAGCTTGTGAATGGCGCGGGTGAGGTAGGTTTTGGCGGTGGACGTGTTGACCTGCATGTCGTGAGCGATTTGTTCGGTGGTGAGTCCTCTTGAGCATAGGTTCATCGCCTCGGCTTCACGGTCGGAGAGCAGGAACTGCCTTGGCATGCGTTGACTGGTTAACCGGGCGTGTGCGGCTGGTGCGGTTTGGAATCCCTCTCCCCATGTGCCGCCGGCTGCTATGGTGCGAATCGCTTCGATGATGGGCACTTCCACGGATTTGGGCACGATGCCTTGCGCTCCGGCTTCGGCGGCTTTGCTGGAATATACGGCGAGTGAGAACGAGGTGACGGCCAGTATCATGACGCGGGCGGTTTTGATGCGAATGGTTTTGCAGACCACAAGACCGGAAAGCTCGTCCATCGACATGTCCGTCAGCAACACGTTGGGGCTTTGCCTCGGGTCGAGGCAACGGGTGACCGCTTCCCTGCCGGATGTGGTTTTCCAGAGGATACGAGCCTCGAGCATCAATTCGCTGATGGACCGTTCGAGGAATGCCAAAGAGAATGCGTCATTGTCCACTAGACCGATGGTGACGATGGGGCGTACGGATTGCTTCTGCTCCTCGTGCACGTCTGCCTGCAGGCCCGTCTGTATGCCCGTCTGATTGGTTGCTGTTGCATCGCTCATGATGATTTCCCCATCCTCCGGCTTCGCTGCCGACCCCTTATGAGCCACGCTAGCATTGTTGAGCATGCAACATGACCGTTTGTTGTCATCTCACGGATTACATAGCTGCTAAGGGTCTTAACAAACGGTGGATAACCCGTATTCCATCCACACGTTATCCACAACACTCCAAACTGCGTCATAGTATCCACATTTGCCGGTTGCGCTTGTGCAGCGAATGCTTCAGCCTTCACAGTGGATACATGAGCATTTCCATATCACCGCAGATTACGGAAGCCGGCATAGCCGCCGAGCCGCACTACCAACAACCCATGTTGGATTCACCTCTTCATGGTGAAGAACAGCCATTACATCACCTTGCCGTTGCCATGGCTGATTCCGCCCTGTCACCCAAACAATTCGGCAAGCTCGGCGAACAATATGCCACAGCTTGGCTTGAACAGCAAGGATGGCATACGTTAAGCCGCAACTGGCATACCCGGTATGGCGAACTGGACATCGTGATGATGACGCCGGATCGCACCATTGTGTTCGTGGAGGTGAAATCACGGCGCAATGTGCATTACGGCATACCACAGGAGGCGGTGACACGAGCCAAACAGACGAATCTTCGCAGAGCCGCCTGCGAATGGCTAATCGATTCGCGCAATCGCATACCCCATTCGGGAATTCGTTTTGATGTCATCACCATCGTATTGAGCATGGGCTCTCCCACGGTTCATCACATTGCAGGAGCGTTCTGAAAGGAATCACCATGCCTATAGGAAGCACACTGTCAGTGGGGCTGATTGGTTTAAAGGCCTTCATCATCCAAGTGCAGGCATTCGTCAGCCCAGGGTTGCCGTACTTTTCCATTATCGGACTGCCGGATACGTCATTGTCTGAAGCGCGTGAGCGCGTGAAATCCGCATGCCAGGCGAGTGGGTTTTCGTGGCCGCAAATCCGAGTCACCGTGAATATGAGCCCTGCTTCAGTGCCGAAACGTGGCTCCTCACATGATCTGGCCATAGCAGCCAGTGTGTTGTGCGCGTCGAATGCCATCAGCCACGATTGTTTGGAAGACACTATTGTGCTCGGTGAAGTGAATCTCGATGGTTCAGTACTGCCGATCCATGGTTTGCTGCCCATCATGCTGCATGCTAAGGAACGCGGCATCCATAAGCTCATCGTCCCCTATCGCAATCTCGATGAAGCCGAGATGATGGAAGGCTTGGATGTTATCGGCGTGCAGCATGTTGGCGAGCTTATCGAGCTCTTGGGTGGTAATGCCACGTATCGAATACCGGATCTCCCTCAAAACGGTGAAGAAGCCATTGCGGACTCATTACAGATTGCAGACGCGCAATCCTGCGGCGATATGAGTGAAGTGTTAGGCCAGGAATACGCCAAATGGGCGTTGCAGGTAGCGGCGGCAGGCGGTCATAATCTCATCATGACTGGTCCTCCCGGAGCCGGGAAAACCATGCTGGCTTCACGCATGCCCGGCATCATGTGCCCTTTGAGCGAGGACGAGCAACTGGAAGTCGCGTCGATTCGCTCGTTATGCGGCACATTACCCCACTACGGCATCACGGATGTACCGCCTTTTGAAGCGCCGCATCACACTGCCACCACGGCAGCATTGGTGGGAGGTGGCAGTGGCTTAGCCACACCCGGTGCCATTACTCGAGCGCATCGTGGCATTCTCTTCCTCGATGAGGCTCCGGAATTCAGTGCTCGAGCCTTGCAAACCATGCGCGAACCTTTGGAATCCGGATATATAGCATTATCTCGTTCAAAAGGCAGCACGTATTATCCGGCTTCATTTCAACTCATCATGGCCGCGAACCCATGCCCGTGCGGATATTATTACGGCACCGGCGAGCGCTGTACGTGCAAGGAAAAGGACCGTATGCGATATTTCTCCAGACTATCCGGCCCGATTCTCGATCGCGTTGACATTCAACTCTGCGTACCACCCGTCTCGCGTATCGCACAGCAGCATGAACCTCAGGGAGAAACAAGCCAAACTATCCGCAACCGTGTGATTCAAGCTCGGCAAACAGCAATGCGCCGGTTCAAACAGTTCGGCTGGACGTGCAATGCGCAGGCATCGGGAAAATGGCTGCATGCCAATACTTCACTGAAAGCCATGGAATTGGTGAATGCGGCGTTATCGAATCATCAACTCACCTTACGCGGCGCAGACCGAGCTATGAGACTCGCATGGACGCTTGCCGATCTGGATGGAAGAACCAGCCCTACTGAACAGGATGTTCATCAAGGCATTGAATTGAGAACGAGGATGTCATGAGCGAACAACACACTGCAACGATGCCGATACTGTCACGCGATGCCATATTCCGAGCGGCGCTCACGTTCTGCCTTGATGGAGCTGACGCGTCAATGTATGCCTTGTTCAAAAGTGCCAATAGCGCGGAAACCATATGGCGTGTGCTAGCTGAATCTCATCCCAGCAAGCCATCCAATATATGCGCTTCGGCAATGAATGAGCTGGAACGCATGTTTGCCGAAGGACTGGTTCGATGGGGCCGCAAGCCTACTGCAGGCATGATGAAAACATTTCGAACCGCAGTGGCGAATTGGCATAACCGCATGCAGGACTTGCCCGATATGAATCCGCTGGCACTTGCCGACTGGTTTACTGTGGATGGAACCCAATGGATCGTCACGCCAGGCAGTCCCTGCTGGCCCAGCCAATTGGAAGATCTGGCCATTCGATCCGATTGGGCGCCACCATTATGTTTATGGGGCAAAGGCGACCCGCGAGCACTCACCAGCTGCTCCAAACCCTTAGGAATCGTCGGCTCCCGCGACGTAACCGAATACGGTAGATATGTTGCTCATACTCTGGCGGAACAAGCCGCGGCTTCCGGCCATCTCGTGGTTTCGGGAGGAGCCATGGGCACTGATGCGGCAGCCCATTGGGGCGCGCTCAACGCAGTCCATGGGCGCAACCAACTCACCGTCGGACGAACGGTCGCAGTATTCGCCGGAGGCCTCAACCATATGGGTCCGATGCGCAACCGCACATTGTTCGAACGAATCGAAGCCCAGTCAGGCGCGTTAATCAGCGAACTCTGCCCGAATGTGGTGCCTGAAGCAAGACGTTTCCTCTTGCGCAATCGAATTATCGCCGCGCTCTCATCAACACTGGTGGTGGCTCAAGCCCGGTTACGCTCCGGCGCCTTGAATACGGCAGGATGGGCATGCGAACTCATGCGCGAAGTCTATGCCGCACCAGGAGATATCAATCAGCCAGTCAACGCTGGATGCAACAAAATCATCAGCGAACAGAAAGCCGTACTGCTCTGTGCGGCCACCGCCATCGAAGACATATGCCATGAAGCACATCCTCCCATCATGGCTTACGGTGAGTCTGAAGCATCTGCGCAACAAACAACCGAATCATCACGCGCAGCATCATCGACTGCCGGCTTCAGTCATTCGGCGCATACGGAAAACACCACGTATCCATCACAAATGCCAGATTTACGAGCTCCATCGGAAACGAACCGCGTACTCCGACGCGCACCAATACGAATCAGTGATCTGCCGGAAACGCAACGGATGATGGTGTCGCTGATTCGCGAATGCAACAAACGCCATCTTGTTACCACGCCCGACGCATTGCTGCGAGTGGCGCGAACCATCGCAGCTGACGACATTCCCGATATCGCAACCGTATTGGAACTACTGGGAACAATGGAACTCAACGGTATTGTGGAAAGGAAGGCCGATGCCATGGTCTTAAGCGAATTCGTCGCCTGATACTCCTCGCCACACGCCACTTTCCACACGCGCATTGCATGGAAGTAGATCATCCCCACCTGAGCTGTTCGCCGGGTGTGCGAGAATCAAACCCATGAGTCCGAAACGTTTGGAAGATATGTATGATGCGGTGATCATCGGTGCTGGAGCAGCCGGCCTGTCCGCGGCATTAGGGTTGCTGCGCTCCCCCGAAATCACTGATTTGCAGGAGCAAGGCGTAGAGCCAAAAATCCTTGTGGTATCCAAATTGCAGCCGTTGCGCTCGCACACCGGATCTGCGGAAGGTGGCATTGCGGCCAGCCTCGGCAATATTGAATCCGATGATTGGCATTGGCATTATTACGACACGATTAAGGGTGGCGATTGGCTGGTCGATCAGGATGCGGCCAAGCTGCTTGCCGAGTACGCGCCGGAAACCGTTATCAATTTGGAACGTCAGGGTGTGGCCTTCTCTCGTACTGAGGACGGTCATATCGCGCAGCGCCGTTTTGGCGGTCATACGCGTGATTTCGGTGGTGAGCCGGTTAAGCGTGCCGCCTATGCGGCCGACCGCATTGGCCATCAGATTCTGCATACCCTGTGGCAGCAGTGTGTGGCGCAAGGTGTCGAGTTCGCTGAAGAATGGTATGTGACCGATCTGGTGCTCAGTGAGGAAGGAACCAAGGCGGCCGGCATTGTGGCGTTTGACACGCATTCCGGCAAGATCCAGGCTATTCATGCGCGCAATGTGCTGATTGCCACAGGTGGCGCTGGTCGACTGTTCCACACCACTTCCAATTCTTGGGATTTGACTGGCGATGGTATGGCGCTGGCCCTCACCGCTGGTTTGCAGCTTGAAGACATCGAGTTTGTGCAGTTCCACCCCACTGGCCTTGCTCACACGGGTATTCTGCTCTCTGAAGCAGCCCGAGCCGAGGGCGGCATTCTGAGGAATGCAGACGGCGAAGCGTTTATGGAACGCTATGCGCCTGAACATAAGGATTTGGCGGCTCGCGATGTGGTGTCTCGTTCCATCATGGCGGAAATCGATGCCGGTCGCGGTGTGGCTGATCCGAAGGATCCGAATGGTCCGAAGGATTGCGTCTGGCTGGATATGACGGGCATCGACCCGGAACGTATGAAGCAGGTTCTTCCTCAGGTGGTGGAGACCATCGAGCAATACGCGAATCTTGACCCCACCAAGGATTTGGTGCCGATCAAGCCAACCGCGCATTACACCATGGGTGGCTTGCCCATCACGACGGATGGTGAAGTGTACCGTTGGGATGGCGAACACCGTTCTGTGGTCGATGGCCTGTTTGCAGCCGGTGAATGTTCGTGTGTTTCCGTGCATGGTGCCAACCGATTGGGCGGCAATTCCCTGCTTGACGCGTGTCTTTTTGGTACTCGTGCCGGCCGCGCATTGGCTGACCATATTGCGCACAACCCGGTCGACTCCCCCATGTCGGATGATTCTCTTGATGATGATCTGATTGCCGCAGTTGATCAGGCGGCGCATGCACGCACTGACGAGCTCAATACCCTGCTGCAAGGCTCTGATGATGCGGCATCATCGGCTGCCGAAGACGATGTGAATGCCTACGCATTGATGTCTCAGCTTGGCTCGGTTATGGAGCGCGCTCTGGCGGTGCGTTGCAGTGCTGAAACCATTGCAACGGCGCGCGAACAGTTGGAGGAAACCATTACACCTGCGGCTGAATCGCTGGTCGCTCATGACAAAACGGCTGCCTTCAACCAGGAGGTCACGGCCATTTGGGAAACCCGTCATCTCATCGAATTGGCGGAAGCCGTGTTGACCGCTTCCGATGCACGTCAAGAATCTCGCGGTTCGATGCGCAGGCTTGATTTCCCTGAACGTGATGATGAGCATTTCCTGGCTCATTCGATGGTGGACCGTTCCAACGCGGTTACGTTCAAGCCGGTAGTGATTACTGACTACCCGCCAAAGAAGCGCGAATACTGAGCCGCCTAGGGCTTGTGGCACAATAGGTTGGCTGATTAGTCAGATAATGACGCACTGTTTCATGGAGGACAAGCATGGTTGAGGCGAACAACACAACGGTTACCTTGCAGGTGCATCGTTTTACGCCGCGTCCCGAGCGCGCGGAACGTGCGCGCGGAGGCAGCCCGTTCGCCCGTAAGAGTTCCCCGTTCGGCGGCGGCTCAGATAATGCTGCACGCCGCCGCCCGCGCGGCAAGCAATGGGTGCAGGAATATACGATTCCTGCCCGCCCGGAAGATACGGTTCTCGACTGTCTGCTGACCATTAAGCGAACGGTTGACCCCACGCTTGCTTTCCGCTATTCCTGCGGTCATGGCATGTGCGGTTCGGATGCAGTGGCCATTAACGGCACTCCTACCCTATTGTGTACGGCTTCCATTCGCGATTGGGCCAAGCAGCCCGGTGCAATAGCTCAGGTGGATGACGAAGGTTTCCGCCATATCGGCACTGACGAGGATGCCGATACTGGCGAGGAAGCTTCATCGGCGGATGCCAATTCGCTGGGCGTTATCGAACTCGCTCCTCTGCCTGGATTCCCGCCACAGCGCGATCTTATCGCCGATATCGACCCGATGCTCAATCAGATTCGCAAACTCACCCCGTATCTTCAAGCCGATGGCGTACTGGCCACCACTGCTGAAGGTAAGGTGAACGCATTCGAATATCTGCAGCATCCGGAGCAACTGGCCAAGTACGAGACGCTCAGCAACTGCATCGCTTGTGGCGTATGCGAAGGCTCCTGCCCGGTGTTTGCCGGTGGCGACGCATTTATTGGCCCTGCTGCACTGATTTGGTCGTCTCGATTCATCAATGATTCGCGTGATACCAAGGCTATGGAACGTATGGATGCCATCGATACTGCCGATGGTGTTGCAGCATGCCAGTCCGTACGCGCCTGCTCTCGACACTGCCCGCGCGGCATTGATGTCGGCGAGGAAATGTGGCAGATCGTGGCTAAGGTTCGAGAACGGTAAACTGCACATCAGGAATGCAGTAATGCTCACAGTACGAGCACGACTATAGAGGAACGATTATGGATAAAGCGCAGTATACGAATCTCGCCAAAGCATGGGAATATACGGAAGAGCATGCCCGTGAACGTGAGCTGCCATCAATTGCCGCAGTACGTGAACGTGCTGAGCAGTCCAGCCAACCGCAGGGATCGGCAGCACAAGCTCAACTGTTGGCTATGCTCGTGCATATTACTGGTGCTTCGTCGGTGATTGCCGTGGGTACGGGTTCTCTTGTTGAAACCGTGCAACTGGCTCATGCTTTGAACGGCAACGGGCAACTTACTGCCGTTGATTCCACCGCGCAAGGTATTGCCATGATTCGCAAGGTGTTCGCCGAATTGCAGGACACTACTGATATTTCACTGCGTGCGGTGAATGCGCCGGCAAGTGTGTTCCTACCAAGGTTGAATGCCAATGATTACGACATGATTGTTGTGGCCGGTGATGCCGCCAACTATGCCGCCACATTCGCACAGGCATCTCGACTACTGCGCGCGCATGGCATTATCGCTTTTACCGACGTGTTGGCGTTGAGCTCTGATAATGGTGGTGTGCTGGACGCCGCTGATCGCAGCGCTAAGGCGACTGCTATGCGCGAGCTCATTGCCACGGTGGAAGAGAATGACGCATTCGAATCCACGCTGACTCCTGATGGCACGGGTCTGCTGCTTGCAGTCAAGAAGTGAATTCGGTTCCTGCATAATCTACGCAGATTTTTTGCCCTAGAGTTCTCTTTGTCAAGAGAGCTCTAGGGCAAAATCGTATCAGTGAATCGCGCTTGTGGCGATTGCCACAGCCTCATCTGGATCATCGGTGATAGTCACCAGATGCGGGTCGATTGAGGAAATCATGCCGTGTTCTTTCACTGACCCTTCCAGCCAGTCGAAAAGCCCTTGCCAGTAGGACTTATCGAACAAGACGACGGGCATATCCGCCACTTTATGGGTCTGCACCAGTGTCAGAACTTCGAACATTTCATCAAGCGTGCCGAATCCTCCGGGGCAGATGATCACTCCGGAGGAATACTTCACGAACATGAGCTTTCGCACGAAGAAGTAGCGGAAACTCATACCAAGATTCACGTAATCGTTGATCCCCTGCTCATGAGGCAGTTCGATGCCGAGGCCTACGGATTTTCCTCCAGCGAGGAATGCTCCCTTATTCGCGGCTTCCATGACGCCAGGGCCGCCGCCAGTGATGACAGCGATGTTTTTGCGTGCAATCGCTTCCCCCATCCGCACAGCGGCCTCATATTCGGCTGTCTGAGGTTTGATGCGTGCCGAGCCGAACACCGCAACCGCTGGACCGAGTTCAGCAAGCGCCCCAAAGCCGTCCACGAATTCGGATTGAATGCGCAGCACACGCCATGGGTCCATGTGCAGCCAGTCAGTGTCCGCTTCGGCTTTCAGCAGATTCGCTGTGGTGTTATCCGAAGGAATCATCTGTCCACGGAGAATCACCGGTCCACGATGGTATGTGTTTCCTTGCGGAGAGAATTCATCATCTGCTGATGGCGATTGCTGATTCTGCATCATTATTAGTCTTCCTGCGAGGCCATCGCTTGTTCGTATTGTTTGGATTGACGGCTTAATAATATGCCGGAAACCAGTGCGGAGACCAGCGATCCCACCAGCACGCCGAATCGTGCCTCAGCGGACAGTTCCGCATTGCTGTACGCCAAGGATGCGATGAGGAAGGATACGGTGAATCCGATACCGCAAGCGCATGCCGTGGGAATCATGTCCCTGACGCGCAAGCCTTTAGCCATTTTCAGGCCACCGACATGAGTGACAAGCCAAGCCGTAGTAATAATGCCCAAAGGTTTGCCTACGGCGAGCGCCACCACCAGTGCAATCACCAGTGGGGAAAGCATCAATGCCGGGCTTAACTCCTCGAAATGCACGCCGGTGGCGAACAGTGCGAAAATCGGCAACGCCAGTAATGCGGAGAATGGCTGCAGTTTGGTCGCATAGCGTTCTGCTCGTGGCGTGGTCTCACCATACATTTCGCGCGACGGTGTGGACAGTCCCACCACTACGCCAGCCAGTGTGGGATGCACACCAGCTTCAAACATCATGATCCATGCCAAAATACCGACCAATCCCACGGCAATCCACGGCACTCGCCGCATGCGAACCAGGAAGGACCATACCACTGCGCATACAGCGATACCGATGAACCAGTACCACGCGTTCACCGAGGAGAAGAACACTGCGATCAGAATAATCGCCAGCAAATCATCCACGGTAGCGAGCGTCATCAAAAACGCGCGAATCGATCCCGGCAATGCCTTGGCAAACAAGGCGAGCACGGCCAGGGAGAACGCGATATCGGTGGCGGTTGGAACCGCCCAGCCATGCGCCATCTCACCAAAGGGGATGCTGCTTCCTGTTGTGGTGAGAATCAGGCTACCGACTTGGCCTGGCCCGTATTGGGAGAACACGGCGATAGTCGCAATAAATAGCAGCGGCGGAGCCAGCATGCCACCCACGGCGCACAGCATGGGTACAGCCGCCGCCTTGGGATTGGACAGTGAGCCGGTGGTAAGTTCCTGCTTTAATTCAAGGCCAACGGTCAGGAAGAAAATGGTCAGCAAACCATCTTGAGCCCAATGGCCGATAGGCAAATCAATATTGGTATGCGGTATGCCGATATGCGTTTCCGCAATGGTTTCAAACAGATGATATGTCCATGGAAGATTGGCGCATACCAAGCCGATTAATGCAAATCCGAGCATAATGAGGCCAGAGATGCGATCGGATGCGGCAATCCGCTTGATTACGCTCCACACGCTCCGCTTGGTATCTGTTCCAACCATCATTACTCCTCGTCTACAGGCCGCACCATCATGCGGCCAAACCGACTATCCATATTACGGTAAAGCCCGGGAACAGTTCCGCCCCGGGCTGAGTAGTGATGTGTCGAATACTGCGTTAGTGGCGATCAGCTAATGCTTGTTCGATATTGTTCAGTACGCGTTCCAGCAATGCTGTTGGGCATGCCAGATTGACGCGCTCGAAGAAATCGCCGGAATGGCCGAATAACGATCCCTCATCGAACCAGACTCGAGCCTTGCTGCGCAGGAATTCGCACTGCGCTTCCGGAGAGGCAAAACCGAGACCTCGGCAGTCCAACCATGCCAGATAGGTGCCTTCCGGCTCGATAAGACGGATACCGTCCACACGATGGGTGAATTCGCGAACCACATTCACATTGCTCTCGAGCACCTTCAAGAGTTCATCCAACCATGCTTCGGCATGGTTATAGGCAGCTTGGCAGGCCACAAGACCAAAATGGCTGACGGTCAATCCGCCGATGTTTTCAGCGGCAATATCAAAACGACGTTTCAAATCAGGATTGGGAATAATAGCGTTCGAGCACAGCAGGCCAGCCAGGTTGAAGGTTTTAGTCGGTGCGGTGAACTCAAAGAGAATATCCGTGTACTTGCTGCCAAGCGTGCCGAACAGCGTGACCTGGTGCCCTGAATGGGCAAAATCCGCATGAATCTCATCGCACAGCAGATACACGCCATACTTGAGGCAAATATCACCGATTCGCGTCAATTCTTCAGCGGTCCACACGCGGCCTACCGGGTTGTGAGGGTTGCATAGAATCATGGCAGTACAGCGCGGGTCGGAAGCCTTCTCCTCCAGATTGTCAAAGTCGATCTCATATCGCCCGGTTGCCTCATGCAATACCAGTTCGTTGTCCAAAATGGTCAGACCATTGCGTTCAGCAGCAAAAGTGAACGGATAATAGACCGGACGCTGAATGATGACCTTGTCACCGGGATGCGTGACCGCTCGCAGCGCGGTATTGACGGCCGGCATCACGCCGTCAGACAGGCTTACCCAAGATGGATCCACAGTGAAGTGATGGCGGCGCTGCATCCAGCCAACAAGTGCAGCAAAGTAATCATCCGTGGCATAGTCATAGCCAAACACATCGTTCGCAGCAGCCCGAGCTAAAGCTTCCACGATTTCCGGAGCCGGCTTAAACTCCATATCGGCCACGGAAAGCGGAATCACATCCTTGGAGTCGGGACCCATTGCCTCTTCAATCATGTGCCATTTGATTGAGGTAGAGCCATGTCGCTCAAGAACCGTATCGAAATCATATCGAGACTGCTGCGTCACTGCCTGTCCTCCCTAGATTCGTTTGCTATGCACCCGGCACTGCTGCCGGCGTGTGGTTTGGGGCATGCAGTCCGACACACTCAAGGCCGTTCGGCCAAGCTTACGGTCCGGCACCCTGCCCCAAACCTCACAGCTCCTGCGTGCAAAAAGCAAAAGCGTATGAAATTGGAAAAGCCTCGGAAGCATTTCGCTTTCGAGGCTTTATCGTGCGCCAGACAGGATTCGAACCTGCGACCTGCTGATCCGTAGTCAGCTGCTCTAATCCGCTGGGCTACTGGCGCATACCGCTGTTTTGCCTCGTGCGGTGCGAGGTGTGCGCCAGACAGGATTCGAACCTGCGACCTGCTGATCCGTAGTCAGCTGCTCTAATCCGCTGGGCTACTGGCGCATGTTGTCGTTCAGACAACTCGATTTATATTACCCACTCTTTCGATTATCGCAACTCGGCGTGTCGCAGTGCGTGAACTTCTCGAAATCGGCGTTATTTCAAGCTTTTCACACCTGTATCAGCCATATTGCTTATGCTTCACGGCGTTGATTGATTTCTTCGATTTGCACGGCTTGGCGAAGCAGTTTAGGGCTGCTCGCACCGGTGACGCTGGCTTTATCGACAATTACCTGCTTGACATCGTCAAGGCCAGGAATCTGGAACATCGTATCTTGCAGGGTCTTCTCGATAATGGATCGTAATCCGCGAGCACCTATGCCCTGCCCTATAGCAGTTTCAGCAATGGTACGAATCGCCTGGTCGGTGAATTCCAAATCGACGCCGTCCACAGCGAATAACTTACGGTATTGCTTAATCAGCGCATTGGCTGGTCGGGTAAGGACTTCAACCAAATCATCCACGTCAAGATCACGCAGCACACTGGTGACCGGCAGACGACCAATAAATTCCGGCAGTAGACCGAATTCGGATAAATCATCGGCGTTGACCTGCTCCAGTAATTCAGTATCGTTGAGGTCCGCATCATGCCAGTTCGTGCCGAATCCGGTTTCTCGCCGGCCAAGCCGCTTGCGGACAATGTCAGCAAGCCCCACAAAAGCGCCACCGCAGATGAACAGGATGCCACGCGTGTCCATTTGCACCGTGTCTTGATCCTTGTGTTTACGGGTGCCTTCCAACGGTACTGAAGCTATGGTTCCTTCGAGGATTTTCAGCAACGCCTGCTGCACGCCTTCGCCGGAAACATCTCGGGTGATGGATGTATTCTCTCCTGATTTGCGGGCTATTTTATCGATTTCGTCGATGTAGATGATGCCGTGCTGCGCGCTGCTGATATCTCCATCGGCCGCTTCCAGCAACCGTTGCAATACGGTTTCCACATCGTCGCCCACATAACCGGCCTCGGTCAATGTAGTGGCATCAGTAATAACGAACGGCACATTCATGACGCGCGCCAATGATTGCGCCAAATATGTTTTGCCTACACCCGTAGGGCCCAGCAATAAGATATTGGATTTGGCGACTTCAACATCGTCCAGAGCATTGCTTCGAGTATTGTTGCCGTCCAACTGCGCGGCTGCTTCACGCAGCTCCATGTTGACGCGCTTGTAATGGTTGTATACGGCTACAGACAATGTGCGTTTGGCGTCTTCCTGGCCTACCACATACCGGTTCAAATATTCGAAAATCTGTGTTGGCTTAGGTAGGCTCAACGAGTTGACTTCAGCGTCCTTGACTCGTTCCTCGGAAATAATGTCTACGCATAACGCGATGCATTCATCGCAGATGGACGCATTCGGTCCGGCCACTAGTTTCTTGACCTGACGCTCGGTTTTGCCACAAAATGTGCATCGTGGTATGTCATCGTTGTAGCTCACCACACGTCCCATGAATGCCCCTTTGCGCTTGTTTGCATGATCTATTCGCCATGCATATATGAATGCGTGTGGCTCCCTGTTCATTGGGAACCACACGCAATGGAATATCATTTACTGGCGGTGTTCCAGCACCTCATCCACAATGCCGTAATCCTTGGCTTCAGGTGCGGTCAGGAACGTGTCCACCTCGATGTCGCGGCGGATCTTCTCCACGTCCTGGCCGGTGTGCTTAGCCAGCGTGTTCTCCAGCCATTCACGCATGCGCAGCATTTCCTTGGCCTGAATCTCGATTTCCGTGGCCTTGCCGAAGCCCTGATCAATAGCCGGCTGGTGAATGAGCACACGGGCGTTAGGCAGCATCAAGCGCTTGCCCTTAGTGCCGGATGCGAGCAGAATAGCTGCAGCGGAAGCCGCCTGGCCCAGGCACACAGTCTGCACATCGGGCTTGATGTACTGCATGGTGTCGTAGATAGCGGTCATTGCAGTCATCGAGCCGCCAGGAGAGTTGATGTACATCATCACATCACGGTTCGGATCCTGGGATTCCAGCACCAGCAGCTGTGCCATCACATCGTCGGCGGAGGCGTCATCCACCTGAACACCGAGGAAGATGATGCGGTCTTCAAACAGACGAGAGTAGGCATCCTGAGTCTTCATGCCATACGGGGTCTTCTCCACGAACTGCGGCATGATGTAACGGTTGGTCGGCATTTGGGCAGCCTGTGCACGCGCGGCGGCCGGCATGAAACCGACTACGCCCTGGCGGCCGGCCAGTCGGTCGGCGCGGGCGGCGAACTTTGCTTCTTCACTTGCCATATGTCTCACTCCCCCTTATTGCCGATGGTGTCCGGCGTGGTAACGAGCTTGTCCACAAAGCCATATTCCAAGGCTTCCTGAGCGGTGAACCAGTGATCGTATTCGTTATCGCGGTAGATTTCCTCAACGGTATGACCGGTCTGCTCAGCGGTCAGCTCGCTCATGGTCTTCTTCATGTCCATGATGAGCTCAGCGTTGATGCGCACATCAGTTGCCGTGCCGCCGATGCCGCCAGAAGGCTGATGCATCAGCACACGTGCGTGGGAAGTCAGGTAACGCTTGCCCTTGGTACCAGAGCTCAGCAGGAACTGACCCATGGAAGCGCACATACCAAGACCAACAGTTGCCACGTCAGGCTCGATCAGCTGCATGGTGTCGTAGATGGCCATGCCAGCGGTGATGGAACCGCCCGGAGAGTTGATGTACAGCCAGATATCCTTCTTGGGATCTTCCGCAGCCAGCATCAGTAGCTGAGCGCAAATACGGTTGGCCATATCATCCTTGACCTCTTCGCCCATCCAAATGATGCGGTCTTTCAGAAGACGGTTGAAAATCGGGTCGACAGGGCCGGCCGGGACGTCATCGCCCGCCATAACCGGCAAGGTCGCAAAGGTATTGCTCACCTTGAAACTCCTTCTAATAACTCGAACATTGTTCAGACTACCGCCTTGAAGCGACTGACAGCGTATTTTTGCCTGTATTTCGGCGGCTAGCGTAGGCGTTGGCGATTATTCCAGCGTATCGAGGACATCATCTACCAGAAGACGGGTTTGCGGGCCTTCGCCTTTGAGCCTGGGGAAGCGTCGTTCAGCGTTGGCCGGGCTTGCTCCAGCCGCTCTTGCGACATTCGATTTGCTTGCCCCGTGTGCCACTGCTTTTTCCGCAAGCCGGTCCACAAGGGAATCGGAAACCTGACGCATTTGTTCCGCCACCCATAATTGGGCCATTTCTGTGGGAAGATCATAATCTTCGGCTACGTCGCTACTGGCTTCCTGAATGGCCGCCCATAACACCATGAACGGCTTGCGATAATAGGAGATTCGTTCCGGTAACGGTTCCGAAGCCAACGATTGCAAGGCTGCGCGGATTTCGGTGTTTTCAGACATATCCCTCTCCTCGGCTCCCCTCTTCAGAGGGGAGTCAACAGACTACCTACTGACGACTCAGCATCCACTTTGAGACCAGTGCGGATGCGGCCACAGCCAATCCGACCGGCACAAAGAAGGTAATAGGAGCTTCGCATAATTCCATTACCAGGCACATGGCCATCAGCGGTGCTTGTTGAGAGGCTGCCAGCAATGCCGCCGCACCAATTAGTGCACACGCCGTCACTGAGTCGGCAGGAAATGCCAGTATCCACAGCAGTCCCAGCATGGCTCCCAATGTTGAGCCCAAGGCAATACCCGGCTGGAGCACGCCGCCTGAGGCTCCTGAGCGAATGGTCATCAGAGTAACCAGTGCTTTTGCCACAAAGGTTACCGCCAGAACACCGAGCAGCATGCCGATATGTGCCTGAGACAACGGGAATCCTGCGTTCAGCGCCGAGCCGGCCGTGCCGGATACATTGCCGCTGCCAGCAAGCAGCGCCCACGGCGAAGAATCCGACGATACAGCGGATTGCGAGGCGCCAGAGACTGCAGCGGTTTCAGGAATGAACGTACTCAATCCCAGTTGTGCAGCCGCTCGACCATTGCCCATCACCTGGGGCATCATCATCGCCACCGCGCCGGTAATCAAGCCGGCCAGCGGCATTTGCCACAGTATTGCCTTGGACTTGGGTTTATGGGATTCAGCCCATGAGGATCCTTTACGGAACAATGCGCCTGCTACGCCGCAAGCAGCGCCACACAATACAGCGAACAGCATCAGGCTTGGCGTTGATGACGGCTGCATGGCGGTGATGTCATAGAACGTGTGATGGCCTTTAATCGAAGCTGCCACGAATGCGGCAACAGCGGACATGCCAAGGCCGAATGCCACTTTTTCGATTGTCACGTCAACGAGCAGAATCTCCACGGCGAAGAACATACCGGCCAACGGTGCGTTGTAGACGCCACCTAGGCCAGCGCCTGCGGCAACAGCCACCACCATACGGCGGTCAATGCCATCATTGCCCTCAATATGGAACAGATCGCAGAATCGCTGCGCCAACATGGCGCCAAGTTCTCGCGGGGCGACTTCTCGACCGATGGAAGCACCAGAGCCGACGATGAAAATCTGCAGCACCACATGCAACACGGTTTGCCAAATCGGCATGCGCTCCCCTGCCACAGCTTTCTTGACGGAAGGAACCGTAGTGGTTTTGTTGCGCAGAAAATACCAGATAATGCCAGCGATGGTCAGGCCGACAGTCACAGCAATCATGCGCCGGATGGCGGGTACGCCAAATGCACCGGGGATATCGGAGCTTTCAATAAACCCAAGCATCACATGTTCTACGCCATACAGCAATAATGTGAGCAAACCTGCTCCTGCGCCAATCAAAGCACCGAGCACAATAGTCGCAGCTGTAAGCCAACCGAGTCGTTTGGCCGTGATGGTCGATTGCATAGTTATGCCTGCTCTCTTTGAATCAGCAACACTGTAAGCAGTCTTACTCAAAAACTAAAAGTAACGCACATACAAAAGCCCGGAATCGTACACACGATTCCGGGCTTTCATTACGCTATATGCGCCACAGGATTACGCTCACTCAGCGTCAGCAGCCTGGTCCTCATCGGACTTGGACAGCTCGTCAGCCACAGCGGCGGCAGCGGAAGCAGCCTCAACGGACTCAGCTTCTTCGTCCTCAGCGGCATCACCCAGGAAAGCGGAGAGGTCCACGACCTCGCCATCAGCGGTGAACTTGACGGCGCGCATGCCGGCGAGCAGGCCCTTGGAGCGGCCGACTTCCTGCACGGCGGAACCGAGCTGGCCGTTCTTGATGATGGCCTGGATGAAGGCGTTCGGATCCATGCCGTACTGCTGGGCGATGGAAGCGAGGAAGTTGAAGACGTCGGACTGGGAGACCTTGACGTCCAGTTTCTCAGCCAGAGCGTCGAGCACCATCTGATCGCGCAGATCCTTCTCCACGGTCTTCTCGGCTTCGTCCTTCTGCTCCTTGGTGGCCTTCTCCGGATCCGGAGTCATGCCCTTGAGCTGCTCTTCGACCATGTTGGCCTTGACGCCCTTCGGCACCGGAATCTCGAGGCCTTCCTGCAGCTTGGCGATGAAGGCATCGCGAGCCTCGGTGGCCTGACGGCCTTCAGCATCCTGGCCAGCGGCCTTGCGGATGTCAGCCTTGAGCTCTTCGAGAGTATCGAACTCGGAAGCTTCGGAAGCGAACTCGTCGTTCAGCTCCGGCAGCTCTTCAGCCTTGACGGAGTTGACCTTGACCTTGACCTGAGCCTTCTGGCCTTCGTGCTCGCCAGCTTCCAGCGTGCCTTCGAAGGTGGTCTCTTCGCCGGCGGACAGGCCGTCGAGAGCCTCATCCAGGCCGTCGAGCATGGTGTTGGAGCCGAGCTCATAGCTCACGCCTTCCTGGGAGTCAACGACTTCGCCGTCGATCTCAGCGGACAGGTCGATGTTGGCGAAGTCACCCTTGGTGGCCGGGCGATCAACGCCGACCAGGGTGCCGAAGCGCTGGCGCAGAGCTTCCAGACGCTTGTCAACGTCCTCATCCTTGACTTCCGGCTTGGAGATGGCGATTTCCATGCCATCGATTTCCGGCAGCTCGATGACCGGGCGACGCTCAACGGTAGCCACGAACTTCAGCTTGGTCTCATCCTTAGCGGACTGCGGGACTTCCTGCACGTCGAACTCAGGCTGAGCCATCGGGCGAATCTGCTTCTCCTCGAGAGCCTTGGAGTACAGCTCCGGCACTGCGTTGTTCACGGCCTCGCCGGCGACGGCTGCAAAGCCGATGCGCTGGTCGATGATCTTGCCCGGCACGTGGCCCTTACGGAAGCCGGGAACGTTCACCTGCTTAGCGATTTCCTTACGGGCCTCATCCAGGAACGGGTTGAGCTCTTCCGGTTCAACAGTGACGGTGAGCTTCACCTTGGTGGGCTCGAGGTTACGAACGCTGATCTTCACGCTAATGACTCCTCAAAAAAGTCGTTAATTCTTATAATCTGCCGTTAGGCAACCTCTACATGATAACGCCACTTACGGACGGTGCAATAAGCTTCACCTGCCAGTTTCGTGCGCCTTGCTCATAGAGGAAGTCCATTACGTCAATCATGCCCGGGTCTTCCACCCAGCAAAGATTGCGTACAATCTGCGGTTTGATAATCATTTCCGATGGCGTGCGCGTATCTTCTGCAATCTGGTTGATGACTTTGCGCACACGCTGCAAACGCTCGTATCGATCCGGGTGGCGCTGCTGCCATAGTTTCATTGACCGCGGCGCATTGACAACACCATTATCATCCGATTGTTCAGGAACCGGCATTGCCGGCCATTCGGATGGTTTGAGCGCAAGAGCTCTATCGATGGCGCCTTTCCATACCTTCGGTTTCACAATGCGCTGAATCGGAGCGTATCGTTCGAACATTTTGTCTTGTTCGGTACCGGTATGCATGCGCACACGCTCATTCAACGAACGCAGCATACGGAATTGTGCCGCATTGTGCGGTTTATGAGTGGCTGCTTCAATGATTGACGAGTCAGCCAGCAGCAACGATGATGAAATATCGTATTGCTTGGCGAGTCGATCGCGTTCTTCCCATAGTGATTTGGCAACCGCCAATCCTTGCGGGTCTTTGCTCAACTGTGTGATGCGTGAAATACGCAGCCATGGCACAGGATGCGGCTTTCGGGGAGCAAGCCCCTTATGCAATGCATAGGAGAATTCCTCTTCCGCCCACTCATCCTTGCCTGCGGCTTTGAGATCGCGGCGCATCAAAGTTTCAAGCTCGATAAGCACTTCAACATCCAAAGCGGCATAATTACGCCAATCCCTCGGCAATGGGCGGTACGACCAATCAGCTGCGGAATGTTCTTTGGCCAACGTAATGCCGAGATAATGCTCGGTAACCGCAGCCAAACCGAAGCGATGAAGTCCCAACAGTCGGGCGGCAATCTCCGTATCGAACAGTGATTGAGGTTTCAATCCGATATCTGCAAAACCCGGTAAATCCATCAATGAGTCATGCAAAATCCAGGTAGCATCTCCCACGGCCTCATTGAATTCATTCCAATCCGCACCAGCCGCAGTCAACGCAATAGGATCAAGCAGCACAATGCCAGCGCCCTCGCGTTTGAACTGAATCAGCCAATCCTCATGACCATAGCGGAATCCGGATGCACGTTCGGCATCTGCGGCCAAAGAACCGTTCGCCTCAGCTAGCGCTTCACAGGCTCGATGGTATTCCTCGAGTGTCGCGGTGACATTAGGCACTCCCCCACGAGGTTCTTTCAATAGCCGTGGTTGGGTGTCGCGGACGTCACTCACCTGTCGTCAGCCTCCTCAAAGCGAACAGCGGATGTTATGAATGCGGCCCACGAGTTCACTTGTGCGCCGGCGTCCATAGTACCGTCCGGGCCAGAACCGTCAAGCGGAGTCCAGGAGACACGAATCTCACACCCTGCGCTGGTGGTGCCGGCTAACGTGCCGAATGCCGTGTTCTGATTGACGGTTACTGTGCCGGAAACGGAGTCCGGTTCAACATTGTCGAGATAATCGCACATGTCATCCCAGTACATGCCGGGAGTCAGGGAATCATTTTCTTGAGCTTCAAGCGGCAACCTGGCGAACGCCACGCATCGCCATCGCGATCCCCAATCGGGGCGAGGTGTATTGCAATACAGCACCATAAGCCAGCCTGTAGCTGAGCGCATGGCTGCATAATCCATTGCATTGATGTCTCGGCTTGCGCCTTCGTGATGTGCTGAACTATCTGAATTATCCGCTTCAAGTTCCACGCCAATGCCATAATCCGCCAAGGTGGAAGGCACTGGAATTTCGCGATAGCGCACGCCGGCGATTTTGGTAATACCGCTTACTGATTCGACTGCAGCCCAGAGCTCATCCGGCACACCTTGAGGGCGCAAGGGCTGCCCTTCGTTGGGCACACCCACAGGAAATGCGTAGATGTCAGCCATATCTCTAGGCTACGAGCGAACTGAGAAAAACGCGGTATTGACGCGTGTGGCGCGCATAAATTTACGGAATGCTACGGCTCCCCTCCTTTTGGAGGGGAGCCGGATATGCAACTGCACCAAATGCACAATACTTCGTCAGCGCACGGTTTAATACACAGTGAAACCGTGGTCCTTGAATTGGTTCGCCACACGTTCGCGGGTGGCGGCATTCGGACCCTTCTGATTCTCCAGCGGGTATGGAATGCGCAACTCGTGCCACTTCGGACGACCCAACTGATGGAAGCCAAGCACATCGATATGTTCTACGGCGTCACCAAAGGTCTCACAGATCCTAGCTACGTTTTCCACATTCTCCTCAGAATCCGTAAGGCCTGGAACCAGAACAAAACGGACCCAAATTTTCTTGCCAGCCTTCGCCAATCGTTGACCGAAATCAATAGTGGGCTGCAGCAGGCCGCCGGTCACCTTATGGTAGGTTGCCTCATCGCCTGATTTGACATCCAACAGGCACAAATCGATGTCTTCCAACATTTCGTCAGTGTAGTTGGTGTTGAGGAAGCCGGAAGTATCAAGGCAAGTATGCACGCCCATTTCCTTAGCGGCGTGGAATACTCGCGACACGAAGGCCGGCTGCATCATCGATTCTCCACCGGAGAAGGTGATACCGCCATGCGTGGCTTTGAACAGGTCCTTGTAACGGTCGACTTTTTTAATCATCGCATCCAGATACACCGGCTTGCCGTCACGCATTTTCCATGTATCCGGGTTCTGGCAATACTGGCAACGCAATGGGCATCCGGACATGAATACGGTCATACGAGTTCCCGGACCGTCCACGGATGTGTTGATATCCCAGGAGTGCACGAATCCGATGTCGCCGGATTTCAGCGCCGCGATACGGTCTCGCCGGTCAAGACCGATAGGTGATTCAAAGCCGGAAAGGCCACCCATCAATGTCTGGGATGCATAAGTCTTGGATTCGCGCAGCATGTGGCGCGTAGTGGTACGGAACTGGTCGTCGGGCATCATTGTCCTCCTGTTCCTGCAAGTGATGCTATTTGCCCTGTGGTTGTTCGGCCAGAGCTCAACCTTCCCCTCAATCATGTTGTGCTGATTCTTCTTTGGTGAGGGAAACCAAAAATGAATCTCATAAGGAAGGGGTGGGACTTGCCCACCCCTTCATCGTTCTACCGTTTCACACGGTTGGTGTCATTCGACGAATCAGTCGGTGACAGCGCCCTGGTGGAAGGTACGGGAGATCACGTCGAGCTGCTGCTCCTTGGTGAGCTTGACGAAGTTCACCGCGTAGCCGGAGACGCGCACGGTCAGGTGCGGGTACTTCTCCGGGTGCTCGACTGCATCCTCCATGGTTTCCTTGCGCAGCACGTTGATGTTGGCGTGGTAGAGGCCGTGGCCGTTGCCGGCGTCCAGGATGCCGACCAGGTTGCCGATACGCTCTTCTTCATCGCGGCCCAGGCCATCAGGGGTGATGGTGTTGGTCAGCGAGATGCCGTCGAGAGCATCGTTGTAGTCGATCTTGCCGACGGAGAACATGGACGGCAGCATGCCGTGGGAATCCATGCCGTTCTCCGGGTTGGCGCCCGGAGCGTACGGGGTGCCCTTCTTGTGGCCGGACGGGAAGGAACCGGTGTTCTTGCCGTACTCCACGTTGGAGGTGATGGTCAGGATGGACTGGGTCGGGACTGCACCGCGGTAGACCGGCAGGCGCTTGACCTGGCCCATAACCGTGGAGACAACCCACTTGGCGATGTCATCAGCGCGATCATCATCGTTGCCGTAGATCGGGAACTCGCCGTCGGTGCGGTAGCCGACGACCAGATCGTCGTCAGCGCCCTCGACGTACTCGTACTCGTGGCCTTCGAGGGTCTTGGCCTCGGCGTTGGTGATCGGGTACACCTTGGCGTACTTGATGGCAGCCAGGGAGTCAGCGGCGATGGACAGACCGGACATACCGCAACCGAGGGTACGGTACACTTCCTTGTCGTGCAGAGCCATCTCGATGGACTCGTAAGCGTACTTATCGTGCATGTAATGGATGATGTTCAGGGCCATGACGTAGGTCTCGGACAGCCATTCGAGAGCCTTCTCATAGTTGTTCTTGACCTTCTCGTAGTCCAGGGAGCCGTCGGCTTCCGGCTTGATCGGGTCGATAACGCCCTTGTCGATGACCTGCATGCCGGTCATCTCATCGCGGCCACCGTTGATGGCGTACAGCAGAGCCTTGGCGGAGTTCACACGAGCTGCGAAGAACTGCATCTGCTTGCCCACGCGCATCGGGGAGACGCAGCATGCGATGGCGGCGTCGTCGCCCCAGTGAGAACGAATTTCCTTGTCGGACTCGTACTGGATGGCGGAGGTGTCGATGGAGATCTTAGCGCAGAAGCGCTTGTAGCCTTCCGGCAGCTTCGGATCCCAGAAGATGGTGATGTTCGGCTCAGGGCCAGGTCCAAGGTGCTCCAGGGTCAGGGTGTTGAGCAGACGGAAGGAGGTCTTGGTGACCAGCGGACGGCCGTCATCGCCGAAGCCAGCGTCGGACCAGGTTGCCCAGTACGGATCGCCGGAGAAGATGGCGTCGTAATCCTTGGTACGCAGAAAGCGCACGATACGCAGCTTCATGACGATGTTGTCGATGAGCTCCTGAGCGTCGGTCTCGGTGATCTTGCCGGCCTTGAGGTCGCGCTCGATGAAGCAGTCGAGGAAGGCGGAGTTACGGCCGAAGGACATTGCTGCGCCGTCCTGGGACTTGATGGAAGCCAGGTAGCCCATGTAGGTCCACTGCACGGCTTCCTGAGCGGTCTGAGCCGGGCGGGTCAGGTCGAGGCCGTACTCGTTGCCGAGGTTGATGAGCTGCTTCAGAGCCTTGATCTGCTCGTCGTGCTCTTCGCGGAAGCGGATCCAGTGCTCGATCTCCGGCTCGGTGAAGTCGTTGCGGTACGGCACGGAGTCCTTGTCGCGCTTCTTGAAAGCGATCAGCTTGTTGACACCGTACAGAGCCACACGACGGTAGTCGCCGATGATACGGCCACGGCCGTAGGCATCCGGCAGACCGGTCAGAATCTTGTTGTGGCGAGCGATCTTGATCTGCTTGGTGTAGACGCCGAAGACGCCATCGTTGTGGGTCTTGCGGTACTTGGTGAAGATCTTCTTGATCTCCGGATCCGGCTCCTTGCCAGCTTCACGGATGGCCTGCTCGACCATACGCCAGCCGCCGTTCGGCATCATGGCGCGCTTGCACGGCACGTCGGTCTGAAGGCCGACAATCACGTTGTCGACTTCCGGGGAATCAATGTAGCCAGCCGGGAAGGCGTCAATGCCGGCCGGGGTGTGGGTATCCACATCGTAGACGCGCTGCTTGCGCTCTACTGCCAGGTAGTTGTCGTCGAGGTACTTCCACAGGTGCTTCGTCTTTTCGGTGGCAGGTGCCAGGAAGGACTCGTCGCCCTCGTACGGGGTGTAGTTCTTCTGGATGAAGTCGCGAACGTCAATATCCTTCTGCCAGTTACCCTCGGTGAAGCCTGCCCACGCCTTTGCGTCGAGCTCCTCCTGGGAGACAGCTGCATTCTCTACTGCGGTCATGTCACTCCTTTAGTGGGGTTGTTGGTCTCGCATCTTCACGGAACCATTGCCACTAAGTGTAGTTTGCACATGCTTGGGAAAAGCTGAAATTGCAAGTGAGCTATATCACATTCGTGTGATTTGCTTGATATTGCAACGTTTTGCGCCGCAGACCATGAGCTACATCACAGTACAACCGTCAATTTTAAACACAAATAATTGAACGTTTTCCCACAATGTGACCGTTAACAACGTTCACATGTGCACAGGCAACCGCACACAGCAAGCCACTGCTATATCAGTGGCGATATCCTTCCCCGTTCCACTGACGGTTCTGTTCCTCCCATTTGGCGTTGCGATCAGCCACGATATCCCACGCGTGTTCGGCATCTTCCTTGCTCTTGTATGGACCCATACGCTGTTCGATTGGAGAAATAGGTCCAAGTTCCGCACGGCCCTTAACCATGTTGAAGTACCACTGCTTATCGTTCTCGCTCATACTTCCGTTCCCCTTCCTTCAATCAATTGAAGAATGCCTGTACGTTGATGGTGACTCGCAGCCGAGACACCATCAACGTACAGGCATCCAATACGCAGCCAATTCACGTGAGCATATATCTGACTCAGACTACAGCGGCCACATCAGCTTCCTGCGTCTTGACGCGTGCGGCATGCTGTTCCTTAATCCGTTCAAGCAACGCAGGGTCAACAATCACATCAAGCGCGGTGTAGGCCAGTGCCTTGGAGGACCAACGGATTGATTCCAAACCGAATGGACTTGCAGCGGCAGCAGCCACCTTCTCATTATGCCCGCCGAGCTTTTCCGGGGAGATGGAGAACATCGGCTGGATGGTGGGCACCACTTGAGAAACATTGCCCACATCGCTGGAGCCGAAGCTCACCTTATCCTGTTCGGTCGGCTCAACCACTTGACCCAAGCTTTCCGCATTACGCTGCCAGACTTCATCGAACAGTGGAGTCGGAATCATATTATCAACTTGATTCTGGTATGGCTTCAACGTTCCGGTTGCTCCCGTAGCGAGCGCGGCACCGGCTACGATATTCTCTACTTTCTTGCGCAACGAGAGCAGTCCTGGTACTGAAGCGGAACGCAAATAGAACTTGGCTTTGGCATAGTCAGGCACCACATTCGGCTGCAAGCCACCGTCGGTGATAATGCCATGGACGCGCACGTCCTTGGGTAGATGCTGGCGAAGCGCATTGATTGAGTTGAATGTTTGAATCACACCATCCAGTGCATTGATGCCTTGCTCAGGCGTCGCCGCAGCGTGAGCGGCCTTGCCATGGAATTCGATGTCAATCGGCTGGCATGCAAGGTTGCGCGAGGACAGATAGTTGCCGCCAGCGTGCGGGTGAGCGCACAGCGCGATATCAACATCGTCGAAGAAACCATCCTTGACGAAGCTGCCTTTGGCGCTACCGTTTTCGCCGCCTTCCTCGCCCGGAGTGCCGTACACACGCAATTCGCCGCCGAATTCGTCGATGACGCGCTTCAATGACGCAGCAGCAAGCGACGAGTTGGGGCCAAAGACACTGTGGCCGCAACCATGCCCCACACCAGGCAGAGCATCATATTCAGCGAGGAATACCACAACCGGGCCTGGCTTACCGGTACGGTAGACGGCTTCGAAACCAGTGCGATGATCGGCAACGCCAAGAGTGACGTCGAATCCTTCTTCCTTGAGCTTGTTCGACAACGTCTCCGAAGCGAAGAATTCGTAGTTGCTGTATTCGGGCTTGTCGTGAATGGCCAAGGAAATACGCTGGTAGTCCGGCAACACCGAATCCACATAGTCGCTGATGCGCTGTTTGGCGTTGGCTACACGGGTTTCGATGGATTCCTGCTCGCTCATAGGTGCTGTACTCCTCGTTGATTGCGATTGATTGAGATTGATTGCGATTGCTGAAGGTTGATTAAGGCGGCTCATATACTGCTGAGCCGCCAGTTCATGAATGGAGATGATGCTTTCGCGTTAGCTTTGCTTACTTGGACAAATCGGATTCGATTTCAGCCAGGAAGCTCTGCAGTTCTTTGGCGCTGTAGTCGGTTGCCAGCACCGAAGTGCCCTTGGAATCTTCCTGTACGGCATCGGTAACGGTCTTGCTCTGGTAGATTTCGACGATCTTCTTGTACACCGGGTTGTTCACGTCGGCCTTGCGGGAGACGAACACGTTGATGTACGGCTTGGCGGAGTCGGCGCTTGGGTCGTCCTGGAAGATAGCGTCCTTCGGGTTAAGACCGGCATCCTTGATGTAGCTGTTGTTGATAATGCCTGCGGTCAGCTGCGGATCGTTGAGCGAGTTGGCGACTTTTTCGGCACCCAACGGCACGACCTTGACCTTGGATGCGGATTCGTCGATGTCGGACGGAGCGGTGACGGCAGTCCACTTGCTCTTCAGCGTTACCAGACCGGCCTTCTGCAGTACGCCAATGGCACGGGCCTGGTTGGTTTCGTCGTTCGGAATGGCGATGGTGTCGCCTTGCTTGATGTCGTCAACGCTCTTGACCTTGCTGGAATAGAGGCCCAGCGGCACGATTACGGTTCCGCCAATAGGCTGCAGGTCCTTGTTGTTCTTGACATTGTAGTTGGCCAGGTACAGCAAGTGCTGGAATTCGTTGAGATCAAGATCACCCTGATCAAGTGCTGGGTTTTCGGAAGTGTAATCCTGGAAGTCCACGATGTCGACGTGGATGCCTTGCTTCAGTGCTTCCTGCTTGAACACCTGCCATGGCTTGTCAGATGCGCCGACCACACCGATCTTGACCGGATTGGCTTCGGAGCCTTTTTCGGCGGTCGCATTGTTGGCGAATGCACGGTAGCCGAAGAAGCTTCCGGCCAGAACCAGTACCACCACCACGGCTGCGATGATGATGTTGCGCAGTGTATGGTTCACCCTCACCGGCTCCTGCGGATTAATGGGTGCCTGAGTCTGAGTTGCTGCGGACATTTCGATTTCCCCTCTGTTGAACGGTCAAGTCATTCCCTCGATGACATGACCCAACGATAGAGGCTGAAAGACGCCCTACTGCCCGTTTAGCCATACGGCCTGCTTATAGCCCGCTACGAGGCATTACGGGTTTTGCGCTTGATAACCGGTTATAAGCCGCCATTTATCTCAATATATGAGAAAAGCACCTCATGACGAGGTGCTTTTCTGCGGTGAAGAATGCGCTTCTAGCACGTAATCACTACTACTCGCGGAAGGCGTTGGTAACCGGCAAGCGGCGATCGCGGCCGAAAGCGAGTGCGGTGACCTTGGGGCCGAGCGGATACTGGCGGCGCTTCCATTCGGCGCGGTCAACCAATCGCATCACCGTATCCACCGTTGATTCATCGAAACCGTCTGCAAGCAAATCAGCACGGCCATGCGCATGTTCGATGTATGCGGCCAGTACCTTGTCGAGCAACGCGTACTCAGGCAGCGAATCGGAATCCTTCTGGCCAGGGCGGAGCTCGGCAGACGGAGCCTTCTCAATGGAAGACACCGGAATCATAATGCCGTCCTTGAGCGGCACTCCTGCATTGCCTTCCTCATTGCCGACGATCTTCAAACCACCGATGCCCACGCCTGCGGCTGCAGCCTTGTTGCGCCAACGGCTAATTTCCCAAACGCGGGTTTTCAACAGGTCCTTGATCGGAGCATAACCGCCGACCGCGTCACCGTAAATCGTGGAATAACCGCAAGCCAGCTCGGACTTGTTTCCGGTGGCCACGGCAAGCAAGCCACGCGAATTGGAGCTGGCCATCACAATCACGCCACGGATGCGGGCCTGCAGGTTCTCCGCGGAAACGCCTTCGAGATGCAATTGCTGCTGATAGGCATTGAACAACGGTTCAATAGGTTGCACCTCGTAATGTGCGCCGATGTTTTGAGCCAAATCAGCGGCATCATCCTTGGAACCGTCCGAGGAATACATGGACGGCATGGAGATACCCCACACGTTCTCTCCCCCGCATGCATCGGCAGCCATGGCAGCCACCAGTGCGGAATCGATACCGCCGGAAAGACCAAGGGTTACACCACGGAAGTGGTTCTTAGCCATGTAATCTTTCAAGCCCAGCACACAGGCCGTGTAGACTTCCTCATCCGGATCAAGCTCCGGAACAATTGTGGCCTTGGCCTGGTGTTCGGCCGTGGTGTCGAAGTCCCAGAAGGTCAGATTTTCCATGAACATCGGGCTGCGTTCCAGCAAAGTGCCATCGGCATCCACGACGAAGCTGCCGCCGTCGAACACCAAATCATCCTGTCCGCCAACCTGGTTGAGGTAAATCACCGGAGCATTGACTTCTGTGGCACGCTTCTGTGCCAGCTCGAAGCGGGTGTTGGTTTTGCCTTCCTCGTATGGCGAACCATTGATGGTAAGCAGCACATCGATATTCTTGTCCGCCAGTTCGGCAACCGGGCCGCCATCCTGCCAGATGTCCTCGCAAATGGCCACACCAATGCGAGCGCCATCAACGTCCAACGTTACGGAACGCTCACCTGCGGAGAAGATGCGGAATTCATCGAACACGCCATAGTTGGGCAGGAAATGCTTGTCATAGCCGGCCCAGACCACGCCTTCATGAAGCACCACGAGACGATTGCGCGGCTTGCTTGTGGCATGGTCGGTTCCAACGGTTCCCACCACAACGAACAGATCGCCAAGTTCTTCGTCGTTCAGCTTCTTGGCGAGTTCGTTGGCTTTTTCCCAAGCGGCTTGGCGGAAGGTGCGGCGCAATGCCAAATCCTCAATAGGGTATCCGGTCAGCGTCATTTCCGGGAAAACCACCACTTGGGCGTTGCCCTGGGCAGCCTTACGGGAGAAGTCAAGAACCTTGGCCGCGTTAGCGTCGAGTGCGCCGACGCAGGTGTCAATCTGGGCGAGTGCAAAACGTAGCTGTGTCATGGCTTCTTAGTGTACTCAGCTTAATTCGTGCAGCACACGCAGAGCGGCGTTGACATAGAAGTTTACGAATGTCGGAATCGATTCATCCAGCCCAACGAAGTGCGGGCTATGCCAGTCGGCGCAGCCTTCCTGACCATTGGAGCCCACGAATGCGAACACCGGCAGCGTCACCTTGGAGAATTCGCAGAAGTCCTCCCCCGCCATCGATGGACGAATCGGTTCAAGCTGCGCGTAATCATGCACATCCGCAGCCACAACTTTGGCCAAGCCGGAGTCTGAAACCAGCGGATCCTGGAAATCATCCCACATCACATCAGCGCTAATGCCATAAGCCTTGGCTGTGTGTTCCACAATCTCCTTGAATCGGCGGCCCACCAGATTGCCGTCTTCCTTATGGAAGTAGCGTACCGTGCCTTGGAAGCCGGCCTCTGCCGGTACCACGTTCCACACATCACCACCGTGCACTTCGGTCACTGACAGCACCAGCGGATGGAATGGAGTCACATTGCGGCTCACGATGGTTTGCAGGCTCATAATCATGCTGGCGAGCGCTTCAATCGGGCTCGTGCCCTTATATGGGTATCCGGCGTGCGAGCCCGAGGCGTGAATGTCAACGCGGAACTTCACACATCCGGCCATCATCGGTTCCACACCGATGGCCAACTGTCCGGGAGCATAGTTCGGATTATTGTGCGTGCCGATGATGGCCTCTACATCGTCCACCAATCCAGCATCAATCATTGCGCGGGCGCCTTGGCCGGTTTCCTCGCTGGGCTGGAACAGAATCTTGATTGAACCGGCGAACTTGTCACGATGCTCGGCAAGCCAGAATGCGGCTCCCAGCAAACCGGTCATATGCAGGTCGTGACCGCAGCCGTGCATCACACCATGGTTGACCGAGGCGAATTCCAAGCCGGTATCTTCCACGATGGGCAGGCCGTCGATATCGGCGCGCAATCCGATGCGCGGCCCGGGGCCGGCTTGCCCTTCGATTAATCCCACGACGCCGGTTTCCATAGGATTCGGCAATACTTCGATGCCGTGCGCCTTGAGCTGGTCGGCCAGGTAAATACTGGTATCGAATTCTTTGAAGCTCCGCTCGGGGTGGGCGTGGAGATAGTGACGGATGGAGATAAGTTCCGGATCGAAATCGATATGTTCACTCATAGTTGGCGATTCTAGTAATGTGTGCGTTTGCTTATGGAAAATCTCTCACTGGAATACATCCAGTGAGAGATTACAACAGATATTGAGCGTTGAATCAGGCAGCTTACTGCTGGCGCTTCAGCAGTTTCTTGGCGATGGCGTTGGCGATGCCCTGCACCACCTGCACCAGCACGATCATGATGATGACAGCTGTCCAGGTGACGGTCTGATCGAACTTCTGATAACCGTAGGCGATGGCGAAGTTACCGAGACCGCCACCGCCGATGTATCCGGCCATGGCGGACATATCAAGTACGCCGATGAACAGGAACGCATAAGCGAGAATCAGCGGAGCAAGTGCTTCAGGAATCAGTACCGTGCGAATAATGGTGAGCTTGCTTGCACCCATGGAGCGCGCGGCCTCAATCATGCCCGGATCAACAGGCACCAGATTCTGTTCGACCAGTCGGGATGTGGCAAAGGTGCACATCACCACCATCGGGAAGATTGCGGCAACGGTACCAATGGATGTACCAACCACGACGATGGTGAGCGGCTGCATGGCAGCAAGGAAGATGATGAATGGGATGGGTCGAACGATATTGACGATGACGTCGAGAATGCGGTACACGATGGCGTTCTCGAACAGGTTGCCCGGACGGGTTCCATACAGTACTACGCCAAGAATCAGGCCCAGCAAACCGCCGACGACCAAGGTGATGAGCACCATGGTGAGCGTCTGCCCGATGGATTCGAACAGCAGCGGACGCAGCACAGTCCAATCGCTATGAGAGTTGGCGAGCGTAATCATCATTCAGCTCCTTCGTTCGTTGCGGCCGGCGTTTCAGCAGACGGTTCAGTCGACAGTTCAACAGGCTGCGACTGCGGCGAATATCCGGAAACCGCTTCGGCATAATCCACCGGCTGTGCAGCAGTACCAAAGTCGACTACGTCACTGTCTTGCGCAAGTTCTTTCAGGAACGGCTCCACATTGGGTCCGCTGAATTCATACGTGATGGCTCCGATGGCCGTGCCGCGAACCGTGTCGATCCCGCCGTACAGCAAGCTGGATTCCACACCATGCTTGGCAATCAATCCGGAAATGTTCTGGCCGGACGCACCAACCGTATGGCCGTGGGAACCGGACACATCCTTCTGACGAATCAGCACGGTGACGATACGGCCTGACCATTCTTGATGCAGCCGATCGACGCGTTCCTCTTCCGGAAGGCCGGACAGTGCGGTAGCGATGAAGCGCTTGGTGACCGGCTGCTGAGGTGCTGCGAATACGTCGTAGACATCGCCCGCTTCCACCACACGGCCGGAGCTCATAACGGCCACACGGCCAGCGATCTGCTGGACCACGTTCATCTGATGGGTAATCAGCACGATGGTGATGCCGAATTCCTCATTGACTCGCTTGAGTAGGTTCAGCACTTCGGTAGTGGTTTCTGGGTCAAGAGCGCTGGTAGCCTCATCGGCAAGCAGAATCTCCGGGTTCGTGGCTAATGCGCGGGCAATGCCGACGCGCTGCTTCTGGCCACCGGAAAGCTGCGACGGGTACTTGTCGGCATGTTCGGAAAGACCCACGAAGTCCAGCAACTCCGCCACACGGCGATCCTGATAATCCTTGCGCCAATGGTCCAGTTGCAGCGGGTATGCGATGTTCTGCGCCACGGTTTTGGTGGAGAACAGATTGAACTGCTGGAAAATCATGCCGATTTTCTGGCGAATCGGACGCAATTTTGCTTCGCTCAGTTTGGTGATATCGGTACCGAGCACCGTCACACTGCCCGAAGTTGGGCGTTCAAGGGCGTTAATCAGGCGCACCAGTGTGGACTTGCCAGCACCTGAATATCCGATGATGCCGAAAATGTCACCACGGTTGATAGCCAGGCTTACGTCATCCACAGCTCGAGTGGCGGCACCACCGTGCCCACGTGTCTTGAATTCCTTGACCACATGGTCGAAGGTGATGATTGGCTCGCTCATGGTCCTCCCTGATTGTGCCTGTGTTCCTGAAATGTAATCGGCTATGCCGAGTGAGGTTACTATCACGACTGGTCGTGGCAGATTCCCTCACCCGGCATGAGCGATTGCGAATACTGATCGTGCTTTAGGCTTACTGAGCCTTGGCGTCCTTTTCAATGTCTGCCAGGAAGCCCTGCAGCTCCTTGCCGGTGAACTTGTCGGCAAAGACAGCGGTACCACCGGACTTCTCCTGGAGCGCGTCCAGCACATCCTGCTCGTGGAAGATGTCCACCAGCTTCTTGTAGGTCTCGTTGTTGACGTCATCCTTGCGGGCCACCCACACGTTGATGTACGGGCGGGCTTCCTCAGATTCAGCGTTGTCCTGGTAGATGGCGTCCTTCGGGTCAAGACCGGCATCAGCCACGTAATCGTTGTTAATCACGCCTGCGGCAATGGTCGGATCCTTCAGCGTGGTTGCCACCTGTTCAGCCTTCAACGGAGTGACCTTGACCTTGCTCTTGGCCTCATCGATATCAGCCGGAGTGGAGAATGCGGTCCAGTCGCTCTTCAGCGTAACGAGACCGGCAGCCTTAAGAACACCGATAGCACGAGCCTGGTTGGTCTCATCGTTTGGAATGGTCACCGTAGCGCCCTGCTGGATATCCTTGATGTCCTTGACCTTGGTGGAGTAGACGCCCAGCGGGTAGATGGCGGTGCCGCCGATGGGCTGCAGGTCCTTGTTGTTGCTCACGTTGTAGTTGGCCAGGTACAGCAGGTGCTGGAACTCGTTCAGGTCGAGCTCGCCGGAGTCAAGAGCCGGGTTTTCGGAAGTGTAGTCCTGGAAGTCCACGATATCGACGTAGATGCCGGCCTTCTCTGCCTTCTGCTTGAACAGCACCCATTCCGGATCGGTTGCGCCGACCACACCGATCTTGACCGGATTATCCTTGGAACCCTTCACGGCTTCCTGGTTGGCGTTGGAATAAGCGCGGAAGCCGAAGAATGCGGCTACGGCGATAATGGCGACGACTACAATGGCGATGATGATGTTGCGCGGCGTATTGTTCACGCGCACCGGCTCATTGTTGTTGGCCGGAGTAGCTGGTTGGTTTGCTGCGGTCATGGTCTTTCTTTCCTCTTCTTCTTAGCGTTCATTCGCGCTATCGCCATGTCTTGAACGTACACGGCTTTCGCTGATGGACGTGTTACACAATAGCGGCTGAACTGCGCTGAATACACCGAAAATGGCGAATTGCCGTATAGGTGTTGTTTATGACCGGTATGAGATTCCGCACAACACTGCGGTTTTTCGAAGTAATGGCGGCGTGGCGCTACGTATTCGTATGGACGTTTACGGACAATGAAAGCATGACCAACAACGACATCAAGGCCGTGTTTTTTGACATTGACGGCACACTGACCAGCTTTGCCACGCATAAGGTTCCCGATTCCACCGTGAAGGCGATTCATCAGCTTCAAAGCAAGGGCATCAAAGTGCTTATCTGCACCGGCCGTGCTCCTTCGCAGATGAATGTGGTGCTGGATACTATGCCGGTTTCTTTCGATGGCATTGTGGCATTCAACGGGCAGTACTGTTTCGATGATTCCGGCTTCTTTGCTTCTCAGTCCATTGAGCCGGCTGATATTCAGGTGATTCTCGATTGGCTGGATAAGCACCCGGATGTGGTAGCTAATTTCGGTGAACAAGATTACGTGTATTTCAATCAAACCAATGAGGCGCTGCGAGCCACGTGGGCACAACTTGGCAAAACAGCACCTACACGGTATTTCGATGACCCTCATCAGCGTGCGTTAACGCATGAGACGTTCCAGATCAGCCCGTTTATTGGCCCTGATGAGGAGGCCGATTTAGTGGGACTGTGCGGCAATGTGCGCGGCGTGCGCTGGCATCCTGATTTCACTGATTTGATTCCGGCCGATGGTGGCAAACCTCGCGGTATTCAACGTTTTATGCAGCATTACGGTATTGCGCGAGAACAGACCATGGCTTTTGGCGATGGCGGCAATGATACGGATATGCTCGCCTACGCTGGCATTGGCGTGGCAATGGGTAACGCCACTGACACACCTAAAGCCGCTGCTGATTATGTGACCGACGATGTGGATCATGATGGCGTGTTGAATGCGCTGAAGCATTTCGAGATATTGTCCTGAAACTTTGCAGGATAGACAACGGATGAACAACGCAAAAGGCCGGCGCTTACTGCACCGGCCTTGTTTGTGGAGCTAAGGGGATTCGAACCCCTGACCCTCTCCATGCCATGGAGATGCGCTACCAGCTGCGCTATAGCCCCAAATGGGTTGATTCACAATCATATGAATCATGAGGAAGCTATCAATGCTGACTATCAATAACCTCTTTGTGGAGCTAAGGGGATTCGAACCCCTGACCCTCTCCATGCCATGGAGATGCGCTACCAGCTGCGCTATAGCCCCGTTTTCAGTTGTTGGCCCGTCGTTCGGACCTCGTATACATTACGACGGAATGAACGATAGGGCAAATCGGCGTGTCGCCAAATCACATGCACGTGATTTGGCAGATGTTCAGTAGGGATAACAAGCGCCGTTATCCCTACTGAACATTGCGATTCAGCGTTCTTTCTCCCACTCATCCGTATCGGCAATGGCGGGTCCGTGGTTGTAATCCAGCAATCGCCAACGAGTTGGCTCACCTTCAATATCCATCGGAATCAAGCGCACCCAATGCGCGTTGCGCATCGACAGCAGGGACGCGAATGTGGAATCAACCTTGCTGAGGCCCAACAGCGTTTGCAAAGTTTGAGAGATCCACGCGCCATGGGAGAACACGAACAAATCAGTATCCATGCCGGCGCGCGTGGACCAATCCTCCAATGCTTCAACGCCACGCTTGCCTACATCTTCCTTGGCTTCGGCATGGTATTTCATCTCGCCACCGCGATGTTCCATCCATGAGCGGAAGTCCTCCGGATAGCGTTGGGCGAGTTCAGAGACAGCATGACCATCCCAGTCGCCAAAACTCCGTTCGCGCACGCGTACGTCATCATGAACAGGCGCTCCACCCAAAGCATCAGCAAAGGCTTGTGCTGTGGCATGCGCACGGACCAAATCAGAGCAGACAATAAGTCGATGATCGGTTTCCGGCCTGCGGTCCACATACAGATCTTTGAGTGCGGCAGCGGTTTGCTTCACCTGCCACTGCCCTACTGCGTCCAGCGGAATATCCACTTGCCCTTGCAGCTTGTGTGCCGCGTTGTATGACGTACGGCCATGACGAACCAAAAAAATAGAACGGACATGCTGAAGTGCCATAAAACAGTCCTTAGCTCTGGTACCAACAGAAACAACAGATGATTGCAGAATGCGTGTGGCGGCAAGGTTATGTCCACTGCCGCCACACGCATTGCTATCGCTTGCTAGTCAGCCAAATCGGCAGTCGATTCACGAACTACCGTTTCCGGATGCTCAAGCTGTAGATCAATGGATTCGCAATCCTTCCACAGTCGCTCTAAACCATAGAATTCGCGAGCTTCATCATGCATAACGTGAACGACGAAGTCGCCATAGTCAAGCAGCACCCACTGGCCTTCGGTTAATCCCTCACGCGAGCGAGGCTCACGGCCCTCGCATTTGAGATACAAATCCTTTTCGATTTCCTCGGCCACTGCCAGTACCTGACGTTCATTCGAAGCGCCGGCAATCATCATAATGTCAGTGATACCAAGCAAATCGGCAACATCGAAAGCCACGATATCCGTAGCTTTGATGCGGTCAGCAGCTGCAGCCGCCACACGAACGGCATTAATGGAGTCCTGAAGCGCCGGCATTGATCAGCGCTCCCAGGCGGGCTTCCAGCCCTCAACGTTGTGCTGCGTGTTTTCGGAATAGACCATCGTGTCATCGGGCACGGTATGGCGAATCACGGAACCGGCACCGGTGGTCACATTGTCTCCCACCTGAACCGGAGCCACGAACAGGTTGCCTGCTCCCACATGGCAGCCGGAACCGATGGTGGTGCGGTTCTTGTGCACGCCGTCATAGTTGGCGGTGATAGTGCCGCCACCGATGTTGGTGTGATCGCCAAGCTGGGCATCGCCCACGTAGCTCAGGTGCGGCACCTTCGTACCGTTGCCGATATGGGCCTTCTTCATTTCCACGAAGGCGCCGGCCTTGGCGTCCTCGCCGAACTCGTTGCCCGGGCGCAGATAGGTCCATGGGCCGATGTTCGTGCGTGCGCCAATGTAAGATTCCTGCACGCGGGAGCGCTCAACCACTGCCTCAGCATCGACCGTGGCGTCAATCAGCGTGGTGTATGGGCCCACCACAGCATCCTCACCAATTACCGTATGTCCCTGAAGGAAGGAGCCAGGCAGAATGGTGGCGTCGCGGCCGATTTCCACGTCGTCTTCAATCCATGTGGTTTCCGGATCGAGAATGGTCACGCCGTCGCGCATCCAACGCTCGCAGACGCGGCGGTTATAGGTCTTGGACAGAGCAGCCAACTGTACGCGGTCGTTGACACCTTCCACAGTGAGCGGATCAGGAGCTGCGAAAGCGCCGACCTTGCCGGAAGCCTTGGCGGTTTCCAAAGCATCAGTCAAGTAGAACTCACCTTGAGCGTTATTGGACTTCAGTCCGGCGATGGCCTCAGACAGTACGGATGCTTCGAACACGTACACGGACGTGTTCACTTCCTGCACGGCAAGTTCGCTACGGTTAGCGTCCTTCTGCTCCACAATGCGCAATACGTTGCCTTCACGGTCGCGAATAATTCGACCGTAGCCGGTTGGATCGTCCAGAATCGTGGTGAGCACAGTGGCACCGTTGCCGGAAGCGTTATGGAATTCCACCAGCTTGCGCAGGGTTTCGCTATCAAGCAGCGGCATATCAGACGCGGCAATCAGTACCGGCCCATTGAGTTCACCAGCCTCAGTCAGCTGAGCCATGGCGCACTGCACGGCGCGGCCAGTGCCGGGGATATCGTCCTGGTTGACGATGGTCACGTTTTCATCGTATGAGCGTGCAGCTTCGGCCACGCGCTCAGCTTGGAAGTGCACGACCACTGCGAGCGTATCGGGGTCCAGTGCCGCTACAGAGTTCATCACCCTGTTCAGGAAAGTCTTGCCGGCAAAGGTGTGCAGCACCTTCGGCTTGTTGGAACGCATACGAGTGCCCTCGCCTGCGGCGAGGATGATGGCTGCGGATAATGCCATAAGTGACGTATTCCCTTCGATTCGGAATAACTTGTGCTATTGCAAACAATCTAAAAGAATAGACGGAAAAACAAATAACGGCCACTCGAATGTCGAGCGGCCGTTATTGTGGGCTCCCCCACCTGGACTCGGAATTAATCCTTCTTCTTGCCCTTCTGATCCTGATTTCAGGTTCGGATATCCGTGACTCTGATTCTCGAAAGCTTGCCGCTGCTTGTGTTCTTCTTTCTTCTGGCAGATTCTAGAAAATGGTGTCCATGTCTTTTCGTCATTCAATAGTTGTTTACCCCCTGGTTGATTCGGTTGTTCAGGTGCATTTTCAGGTGCATATCTGATATCTTATGAGCCGCTTCCTTCCAGGGTTTGATCCCGGAAGGAAGTGGTTGGGATGGGTGCACGAAGTAGTGTTGACGGTCACCGTCGTTTTGGTTCGGTGGTTGCCCGGCGTCGTAGTGATGGCAGCGTCTCGGCATGGTTGGCGAGATATTCGAACCCGTTGGAGCCTTCCAAGCGGGTGCAGCGCGCATTCGGGTCGGATGATCATGCGGCCGCGGAGGATTGGCTGCGCAGCGAGTCCTTGCTGGTGGATCTGCATCGTAGAGGCGTTCAGGAGTGGGTCCACCCGAAGATCAGGAATCGTCGTCGCAAGGCAGCCGCGATGCGATTCAACGAGTTGGCCGACTGGTATATAGAGAATCACCGTAAGCCCGATGGGAGCGCGTTGCGGGGTGCCGCGAAGAGGAACCTGAAGACTGATGTAGGTCATTTGAAGGATGTGTTCGGCGATCGGTTGCTTACGGATATCACTCCCGAGGTTATTTCCAAATGGTATTTCGGCCCCCATGACGAGGGTGCGTGGGTTTTCCCGCGTATGTGTCAGCGGTTGAACGCGATTCTTTCCATTGCTTGTTCCGATTCGTTCGGCGGGGATATGCCGTTGCTTGAGTCGAATCCTTTTACGTTGCCGATGCCGCCCGATCCGGAGCCTAAGTCTTGGGATGTTCCTCCGTTGACTCCTACGCAGCTGCGTGGTTTGTATGAGAATATGCCTGAGTACACACGTCTTTCGGTTCTTCTTGCCGTATGGGCGGGAGGGATGCGTATCGGTGAGGTGTGCGCTCTGCGGGTCGAGGATCTTGACTTGGATATGCGCCTGATGCGTGTGGAGCATTCGGTGTGCCGTGATGAGAACGATCTTGGTTCGGTGATTTTGGGTCCGGTGAAGTCGAAGCATTCCCGGAGGGTGTGTGTTCTTCCCGAGGTTCTTATTCCTTTAATTAGGAGTCATGTGGAGAAGTACTGCGATCCGTCTGATCCGATGCTGTTCCAGGCGCGGCGTGGGAAGATGTTGTGCCGGAACACGTTGGCTACCCAGTTCCGCAATGCGCGTGTGAAGGCGGGGTGCCCCCAGGCGACGTTCCGTACTTTGCGGGTCACGCATACGACGCAGTTGCTGCAGTATGGCGGCACTGTTCGTGAGGCCATGGACAGTATCGGGGATTCGACGCAGGAGGTGGTCATGCGTCATTACACTCGAACCATTCCGGAGCATCAGAAGGACGTTGTCAACAAGATGGCGGATTCCATGGCGGCGAAGGACGATTCGCTTATGCGCTTGCTTGGCATTGTCTCCGAGGGACGGACGGAGGAGTTGGCGTTCGTGGGCGATGCAACCAGTCTGCAGGAGATAATGAGCAGGTTCCAGGAGCTGTTCAGCATGATTGGTTCACTGGTACCCTCCGCTTGACACCGCTCCATGGTTGAAGAAGAATAAGTCTTTTGAACTGGAATCGACGTGTCGGAGCTGTTCTGTGGTTGAGGGGGGGGGGGAAGCAGCTCCGACATGGGATTCTATTGTTTGGTGTTTAGTGCGTAATCCGTGAGTTCTTGCAGGCTTGCCGACCAGAAGATGGCGACTCCGGCCTGTTGTGCTGATAGAAGATTATCCACGGCGAACACGCCTTGGAGCACACATCCGCCCACGATTCCATTGCTGCCGAACATGTTGTTCCATTTGACGATCTTGTCTACGGTCTCATGGTTTAGTCTCTTGTAGGAGTTCACGGCGGTGTTCGAGCCCTTGCACTCCAATGCCATGATTCGGCCGTCATACAGACCGAAGACGACATCGGCCTTGACACCGTCAATGGACGTTTCCTTGTGGAACACCTCTCCCGGCTTCGGTCCCTGGGTGATCATCCGGAAGTCATGGGCTTTGACCATTGTGAATCCGGCGTCGCGAATCAGAGCTTCTCGTACCGCTTCTTCCTGCGTGTGCGATTGTCTGTTACGCAGCATCGTCTTGGTTTTCTGATCGGCCACCAGCGCCGCCACTGCATGTTTCGCCGCGTTCAAGTCGCTATCCGTCGGGGCTGCTCCTCTATCGAACCATGGAAAGATCCGCGTGTTCAGATTGCGGAGAAGATACTCCATGGCCAGAGCCGCATTTTCGGGTTGGCTGAGTTTGCTTCTCGCGTCCGTATTCGTTGCCGAGAGTTTCTTGAAATCGTCGGCGCTGAGCGTCGGTCGTTCCATGTAGCGCAGGGTGTCCAGATACCCGTCACCGAATAATCGCGCCGCCATGCTTTCAAAGTCCTGCAACTGGTTGGTGGATGCGAGAATGTGTTCTATTTCGTCATACGCATGGTCGAATACGGAATTGTAGTAATCGGCGATGTCGGATTCCGCCTCGGTGCGCGTTCGTTTGAAATGATCGCCCGCAAGGGATGCTGCTTCTTCAAGCTCCTCGCGCGTGAATTTCTTTGGTTTGTTGAACAGCATGCTTATGCCTCCAATTCCTCCAATGCCGGAACCATGATGGATTCCGCTTCTCGTGGCTCGAATTTGACCAGGCCTCCGCAATAGGTTCGACCCGAAGCGGTATCGACCGACTCGTTCAGGAAGGAAGTGAGTCTATCGATGGCTTTTGGTGTCATATCCACTTTGGGATACAGGCCGTGCACGACGTTCAGCATGGGCAGTTTCTGGCGGTTCACCACAAAAGTGGGCTTTCCACGGCCCATGTATGTCATGAGTATGGCTGGGGGTTGAGGTGGGCGGATGGACCACCACCTGCGCCTGTGTCGGGCCACGTATCCGGCATCGACTCCGTAGGATTCTCCTTGCTTGATGATGCGCATTGCCGCTTCGTAGGAGTTGCCCGCCAAGCCATTGGTGTCTTCAGGCAGGACGATCAGACGGCTGAGTGATTCCGGGGAGGACTGGGCCACGCATTCTCCCATGATTTCCTTGGCGTGGGATACCACGGGAACGGTGAGTTCCTCGGGGATGCCGTCCAGGGCCGGGCCTTTGCGAACCCAGAACCCGTTGTTGCCGGTGACTACGCCTCGATGGACGCGTGCGATGGTTCCCAGCGGAACCATGCCGCCGGATCGCGCCCCGGAATCATGGCGCGTATTCGACTGTTTGGATTCGACCAGCTGTGTCCATCGTCCACTGTTTCGGAAATCCGAAAGAGGCATGATTTTCCCATCGCCGTCGGAAGATCGAACGTGGACCTTGTCGGCGTGCCCTCCGAATCCGATGATGACCGCTGTGGTATCCGCCGTCTCGAACACTTGACTGGTTCTGTCGAAGAGTCGCAGTTCATCCAGCCCGAGCCTGTCCGCCAATAGTTCACGGGCGAAGACTCCGTAATTGACGTCCATCCATTCGGAACTGGTCACAAGCACACCGTAATCGCCGGCTTGCCACTGGCGGGCGATGGCGGCGAGGAAATGCACATGGAGGCCGGCAAGGCCGCTGGCCTTCAATCCCAGTTGTTCGGCAACGGTTTTGAACCGTTTCTTGGCCTCGGGGGCGATGTCATGATGTCTGACGTAGGGTGGATTGCCGATCCATAGAACGGGTCCGTCGTCGGGGCGTTCTATCTCATACTCCGTGAAATCGGCCTGAACGACTTCGATCCTTGCAGACAGGCCGGAGGCGGCGACGTTGGCCCTGCACATGGAGACCGCCTCCCGTGAATTATCCAAGGCCAATACTTTGGAATCCGGGAACGCCGTCGCACAGGCCAATGAGTATCTTCCGCTGCCGCATCCGCAATCGACTATCAGGGAGGGTTGTATGCGTTTAAGCGCCATATCGACCATTTCCTCGATGATGGGTCGTGGCGTATATGTGCTGCCGCTTGCCCTGCGCTCCTCGGCGGTGTTGCAAATCATGTAGGCGTCGCCGAGCAAGTCCCTGCCGACCGCAAGGGCGGCGGACAGTTCGTCCGCTGGAACGGCCCCTGAAAGAATGGATTCGGCGGCTCGAAGAATATCCTCGTTGCTGCTCATGCTCGTTTTCGCAAGGGAAGCACTCATTGGCGAGCCTCCTTGTTCCTCACGTCGAACGGCAGACCGTTCTCCCTTACCACCGCTTTGAGGAAGATGGTGACGGCTCCGGTCATGTTCAATCCCAATGGTTCGAGCACCTTCATGGCCTCGTCCTTCAATTCTGGGTCGAGGCGCATGGTGGTGGTTGGAGTGTTCGCCATGCCCGTCTCTCCTTCCTGTGCGACGTCGCCGATATGTACAGCGCTCTTGCAGCCGCTATACAGCATCCGCGAGCCTCATAGCCTTCACTGCCAATAATGTAATCTCACTGTAGTTACAGTATTGGACGTGCGTCCCATGATCACGGCGCTTCCGGTTCGACGGAGGCTTTTCATCCTCCTTTCTCGTCTGCGCGATGGATGATCCGTCTGGTGGGATCACGGTTTTCTTTGCATGTGTGTTCGCCGTGCCTGGCTCTCTTTTCCGTCGTGTGGGTCTCGTTATCGTTTTTGTTTCCGTCCGGGCCGGTGTGACTTGCTGGAATGTGTTCATGTTTCACTGCCGGGGATGGTGGTTTCGTGGCGGACGATGGTTCCGATAAGGGCAAGGGCGGTTTGGCGGCGAAGGCTGCCGTGGTGTTGGGCGGCGGCGTGGTCGCGTTGCTTGTCGCGGCGGTCGTTGTCCTGGTTTGTTTGGTGGTGTTAATCGTTGCGGTTCTCCAGTCCGATTATGGTTGGGCGAATTGCACGGCCGGCGGCACGTCATGGGTCGAGTGGGCGAAGAGCATCGCCAAGGATGATTCGCATGGTTATTCCCAACGTCGGCGTGATGGTAATCCGGATTACGATTGCTCCAGTCTGGTCTGGTATGCGTTGAGGAACGCCGGTTTTGATGTGGGTTCCGTTGCGTTCGCCACGGGAGGTATGGATTCCATGCTCACGAAGGCCGGGTTCACGCGAATGGATTATAAGGACGTCTCTTCGTTGCAGACCGGTGACATCGTGTGGGCCACCGGGCATACGGAGATCTATGTGGGTGATGGCATGTTCGTCGGCGCGCATCATGACGAGAACGGTGGTATCGAGGGTTCCGAGGCCGGTGATCAGACCGGTGATGAGATCAGTGTGACCGCTTCTCTCTCGGCCGCGTATTCGCGTGTCTATAGGGCTCCTTCCGGCGCGGGGACCCAGGCGGTTTCGGGTGGAACGTCGGATTCCGGCTGGGAGGGCATGACCGTGGCGGATGCCCGTAGCAGGTGGAAGGATGTGGATTATACGGTGTGCGACTCGTATCCGCCGGGCCAGTGCACGTGGGGTGCGTGCGTGCGCGCCTATCATCTGGGTTGGAAGCAGATCGGCAGGCATTGGGGCAATGGCGGTGATTGGGCGAGGTCGGCTGCTGCTGCCGGCTATCAGGTGACGTCCACGGCTCCCGTTGCCGGTGCTATCGCGAGTTTCCCTCCTGGTGTGCAGGGTGCCGCCGCCGTGTACGGGCATGTCGCCGTGGTCGAGTCCGTGGACACGGCTGCCGGCAAGGTGACCATCAGCGAGATGAACGTGAAGGGCGCTTTGTATTCGAAGCGTGTGCTGCCGATCGTTTCGGGCGCTTCGTACATCCTTCCGAAGGATGTCATCTCCGGCGCGGCATCCTCCGCCACGTGCACGGCGAACGAGTCCGACGGTGACAGGGCTTCGGTCGAGGACGCCAAGAGCATAGCCCGTCGTAAGGTCAAGGAGCATGGCTGGGATGACACCCAGGCCGAATGCCTGGTGGAGCTTTGGGATCACGAGTCCGGTTGGAGGTGGGATGCCGAGAATCCGTCATCGGGCGCGTATGGCATTCCGCAGGCGTTGCCGGGCAGCAAGATGGCGTCTTCCGGCCAGGATTGGAAGACGAACGCGGCCACGCAGATCGACTGGGGTTTGCAGTACATCCAGCAGCGGTATCAGACTCCTTGCGGGGCATGGGGCGTCTGGCAGTCCCGGAGCCCTCATTGGTACTGACCTTTTGTTTCGAGCCGGTCGTGGCCTCGATGGGATGCCGTGACTCGTGACGATTTCTTCAGACCTGTTTCGGTCGTGTTATCGGCCGTTTGATGGGTGGATGGTTTGGAACGGAGCTATCAATACTCTCTCTGCAATAATCTCCCTCCGTTTCCCTCTGTCGGTGGCGCCCGTCATCCCGTTGGTTTCCGGGATGGCGGGCGTTCGCCTTTCCCGGGGTTCGCATTATCAGGTGCGACATGATGTCGCACCTGATAATGCGCGTGTTCTCGGTTCGTATGGTTTCCGTTATCCGTCTGGTTTCCTGTTTCGGCCGTGTGGTGTGCCGGGATGTGTTTCCGTTTCGAGATGATGGGAGGCTGGGTCATGGGTGGCATGGCTGTGGTTGTGTTGGCTGATGAGCGGTTGAAGGGGCTGGTCCCCGATCCCGGGTGGGATGTGCAGGGTGTGAGGGATTTCGTTGGCGGCGTGATCGCGGTCTGCCTGTATCTCGCGGTGGCGATGGTGATCATCGGCATTCTGACCCTGCTTCCCGGGTTGATTACGAACAATATGATGGAGCGTGCGTTTTCGTGGAAGCGGCTGCTGTGCGCGGTGATGATTCCGATGACGATAGGAGCGGCCACGTCGGGGTTGTCCTGGTCGTATCTTTCGTTCGGTTCCGATGGTTTGGAGGCGAATTCCTCATATCAGCGGGAATCGGGTTCTCCGGACTGGTCCGGGGTCGATGCGAAGTCTGAGTCGAGGAGCGATGATCTTTCCGGCCTGGTGTCCCAGTTGGGTCAGGATATCGCTGATCGGATCGGCAAGGCTGCCGGCAGCGCGGTGTCGAAGGCGTTGGAGGCTGGCAGCGGTCTTTGGGATTTCCTGTCGGGCGGTGACGGCCAGGGCAATGTATTCGAGAAGATCGGTGACGGGCTGAGTGGCTTGTATTCGTGGCTTACGGGTTCCGGGTATGCCGTTATCGCTATCGGGTACGGGCCTCCGCTGGTGTTGTGAGGGTGAAAGGAGGGCGATATGTCAATTCACCCAAACAATGCGACCGGTCTTATCCTCGCCCTGGAGGATGGGGATCTGTCCAGCTTCAGTGTGGCGCCGAACTATGATTTCTTCCCGTTCCTTGATCTGGTGAGGAACATCGTGGGAGGCCTGTGGGCTGTGGGCCTGTATGCGGCCGTGGGCGCGTGGATCGTCAGCGCGGTCGCGTGGATCATTTCGAAGGCGATCGGCAATAGTGCGATGCAGCAGTATTCCGGCATCGTGTTCGTGTGGATCGCGTTGGGCACGATGCTGCTTGGTTCGGCCATGGCGATCGTGAAGTTCTTCGCCACGCAGGCCTTGTTCTGACGTTTCACGCGGCGTCCCCGTGCTGCTTGTCTCCGGGGTTCCTCGTTCCGGGCCGTCGCCGTATTCACGCGGCGGCGGCCTTCCCTTTTCCGTTCCTGTTTTGCTTGTGGGGAGGCCTGCGTTGGGTGAGATAGTCGAGGCCGTGCTGGATCAGCTGATCCCGTGGATGCTGGATCCGATGGGCGTCTCGTTGAGGGGCATGATGGTCGGCGCGTTCACGCAGAACGCGGCCGGCATCAGCGTTTCCGAGTGGAACGTGGCGATCACGGCCGCGAACCGCATCGGCTGGATCATGGGTTTCATCAACATGGCGGTATGCGTCGCGGGCGCGGTTCATGCGAGCATGAAGGCCAGTGTCGCGGACGCGTTGAAGTCGTTCGCCATGAGCGTGCTTGCCTGGCCGTTGACCGCCATCTGCGTGAGTGTGATGATCACGGCGGAGGGTGTACTGAGCCTGATCACGGCGAAGATGCTGATGGTGGGCGCGGTCGATAATTCGGAGCGTGGCGCGGCTGATATCGCGTCGGCGTTTTTCAAGAAGATCCTTGATCAGGCGAACGTGCTGGGCACGTTCCTGATGCTGCTCGTGTATCTCGTTTTGTTCGTGGGCGTGTTCCTGTTGTGCTGCATGCTGGCCGCGAGGAGCCTGGTCCTGATCCTGCTGGCGGCGATCGCTCCTGTTCCCGTGATGCTGGGCGGCTGGAGCGCGACGAGGCCGGCCGCGCGTCGGTGGCTTTCGGCTGTGGTGGGCGTGCTACTTGCGAAACCGTTGGCTGCGTTGGTGATCGTCGTGGGTTCCGCGTTGATGACCAGGCAGACCACGTCCTCATTGCAGGATGGGAGTTTCTGGGATCTGTTCGTGGGTATCGCCTGCATTTTCATGGCGTGCTATTCACCGAAGCTGATCATGCCGGTGGTGCATTTCCTGGGTGATGATCGCAGCCAGAACATGCAGCAGGCCGCCAGTCAGACGGGGAAGAACGCCATCACGACCGCCGTCGCGATCACCAAGGATGTGGTCACCAAGGCCGCGACCATGGGTTCCGGTTTCGCTTCCGGCGGCGGGGCGCAGTTGGGTTCCGGCGCTCAGGCGGGATTGCATATGCTTTCCGGACAGTTCGGCCTGGCGGGTGCGAAGCTCGCCGATATGGCCAATGATTCCGGTGAAACCGTTTCCGGTTCCGATTCCGATAGCGGGTCCGCTGATTCGGGCTCCACGCCCGTCTCCCCTACGGCTTCCGTTCCGGTGGCGGATGATGCTTCTTCGGCTGATGTCCCGCAGCCGCCTTCCCCGGATGGTTCGCCGGTTCCGGTTCCGCCTGTGGATCGAACGGTGCCGGCTTCCGCTCCTTCGGGTGGTGACGGTGGTGATGGTGCGCGTGGCCGTGACGGTCGTGACGGGGTTGATGGTTCCGATGCCCGTGGCGGTGACGGCGGCATGGGCGGCGCCGGTTCTCCGGGTGTTCCGGGCGAGGCCGGCCGTGATGGCCTGGATGGCAGGGATGGAGCGGATTCGTCTCGAGGCCCTGTTCTGGCCTGACTACTGGTGTTATCCGCGGCCGGCGTGGGTGGTTTCCCCGTGCCGGCCGTGATGGTTCGCCGGCTGGTTTTCCGTTTTGCTTCTCTCTCTGGGGGTGTTGTATGGTTTCGGGTTCCAATGGTGACGGGGTTCGTGTTCCGTCCGCTTCGTTCAGCCGTTTGAGCGCCACGAACGTGTTGTTCGGCTGGACCTGGCCGCAGCTTGCCGTCGGCGGGGTTGGTCTCGTCCTCCTCGTCATCGGCGGCGCGGCCGGGTTCAATCTTCCGGTCATGCTGGTGGGCGTGCTGGTCATGGCGTATGGTCTGGTTCGTTTTCAGGGGTTGAGTCTGCTCGCGTGGACGTATGTGTGGTTCACTTGGCGTTCCAGGTTGCGAGAGGGGTCGAATGTGTGGAGTTCCTCCCCGTTGGAGACGGGCCGTACCGTGGGCGTGCTGGGTGTGTGGAGCCAGGTGGAGGATCGCGCCCAGGTCGTGGAGGGCGAGTCTGTTGATGTGGTGGGCACGCCGTGGCGCGATGCCTGTTATCTGTATGATCCGGACAAGCGTCAGGCGACGGCGGTTCTGACGTTGAAGGTCGAGGAGTGGAGTCTGAGCACGAACGCGCGCAAGCGTGACCGTGCCATGGCGTTGAACAATCTGACCATGACGTTGGCTTCCACGCCGGGTGTGGTCGAGTTGAAGGAGACGAGTCTGCTGATGCCGACGTCGGCTCCGGTTCCCCCGGATCTTGACGATCCGGACATGCCGTCGTGGGCGAGGGGCGATCTGGCCGAATTGTGGGCGATGCCTGAGATCGCCACGCCGTTGGCGAATGTGAGCTGGGTTTCGGTGAGTGTGAACGTGGATCGGCTTTCGACCCGTTCGAGGAATATGGATCGGCTCACGGAACGCAACCGTGTGGGCGTGCTGTTGGGTGACATCGTGCAGAACGTGGTGGCTCCGGCCTTGGTGGAGTGCGGTGGGCAGCATGGTTCGATCCGCTGGTGCAGTGTCGACGAGTTGCGGGATATGATCCGCTGCGTTTCCGATCCGGCGCATGCGTCGTCGCAGCGCAAGGTCCGGCGTGGCGAGCCCACGCTCTCGTATTGCGAGGAGAGCGCCGACGGCGAGTATGTGACGTTGGAGTCGTGCGTGGCGCGTTCCTGGTGGGTGACCCAGTGGCCCGATCGTCCCGTTCCGGCCGGTTGGACGCGCGATATCCTCCAGGGCGATCGGATGATCGCGTTGACCCATATCTGGCGCCCCTTGTCGATGGCGGAAAGCGAGAAGGATCTCGCCAACAAGCAGTCGAGTATGCTGCAGCGCAGCCGTCTCGCGGATCAGAAGAGACTGTCCCGTGACGAGAGGCGTGAACGACGCGAGCAGGCGCAACGCGAGGCGGAGCAGGATGCGAATTGGCCCGATACCGATCATCAGGGGTATATCACCCTGTTCGCGCCGGACAAGTCAAGGCTGGATGACCTGGAACGCGGGTTGAGGATGGAGACCGGCAAATACCATCTGACGTTGAATGGGTTGACGGGCCAGCAGCGCAAGGCGTTGGCCACCGTGCTGCCGTTGGGGGTGTGACATGGGTTCGCCTCATGATCGTGACGATGATGGATACGGTGTTTTCATGGATGATGGCGGGAGAGCGGGAACCGGTTCGCTTTGGCATATCGTCTCATGGCTTTCAGCTCGTACCCCGCAGGGGTTGAAGGGTTCGGTCGTTGTTCTGCTGGCCGTGTCGGGTGTGTGCGTCCTGCTGGGCGTCGGCATGCTCGCCGCGAATCACAACGCTTCTGACGTGCATGCCCGGGCCTACACGTCCTGCAGGTCCGCGGTGGAATCGTATGAGAGCGAGGCCGGCAGATTCCGCCGTACCGTGGATCGGGTCATGGCGGGGATAGACATGGACGCCTTGGAATCGTCCGCGCCCGTGCAGGCGGAACGGCTTCGCACGCTTTCCGTGGATCCCGACTCCCCCGCGTCGTGCGATGACGGCATGGGAACGGCCGAACTGGATGAGACGGCCCGGAAGACGGCCGAGGAGCTGAAGACGCTCAAATCCAGGAGTGGACGGTTGGAGACGCTGGCCTCCACGGTGAAGCGTTCGGCTCAGGCCGATACGAAGGCAGCCGCACGCCGGAGGCTTGAATCGGCTTTGACCCAGGCCGAGGAGACGTTGGAGAACACCGAGGACGAGGAGCTGAGGGTCCCCTATCTACGTCGGCGTCTCACGGATCTGACCGGTCAGGCCCGCACGATGCTGGATGACGATGATGCGCGCGCCGATGACATGGATCGTCTCGCGGCGAGCCTGTCAACCATCGAGGAATCGTTGCTCACCGGCATCCGATGACGTATGCCGGTGATGGTTTTTCGGTTGTCCGGCTGCTCTTATCGGGCTTTTCCGGGGTGAAGGGACCATGGTTCGCTTCCCCGTCAGAAAGGTTCTGGAATGAATGCAAGAAGAAAGGGTGCCGTCGTTTCTCGAGGCCCTGAGACCTCGGAGCATGTCTCGTTGTTCGACCAGGAGGCCATGAGGCTGATCCAGTCCCGACCCGTGATTCATCCGGTCATATCGCCGGTGGAACGGCCCGCAACGTCTCGACGGGTTTTCCGTTTCGGCCGGCTGCGGGAACTGGCGGCCTGGGTGAGGGGCGTCGGCCGGTGAGCGTGGACATGGATGGGCTGCTCGTTTGGGTCGAGGATTCGCTCCGGTCCGTCGAGGAGCGTTCCGGGAACGCCCACGCGGAGCATATGCATGTGACGGCGGCTCGATACGAGGGCATGGCGGACGCGTTCCGATTGGTGCGGGAGCGGCTTGCCTCGTGTGATGCGGTTTCACCCGAGTCGGAGGAGGTGCGGGGTTGACCGTCAGGATGGTGGACGAGCATGCGGTGGTCATCGAGGCCCCCTCGCTGCCGGGTGGGGTGCTGTCATGCCGTATGATCCGTGACGCGCAGGGGCGTAGGGTCTGTTACGTGTCGGCCGTGGGCAGCTTGGAATTGCAGGAGCGTCTGGTTGACGTTTCGGGCAATCCGGTCGCGGCCACCGGTTTGGATGAGCAGTCGATGAGGGGATTGCGTGATTGGCTTTCCTCCCAGTTGGATGACGGGATGGATGGTGTTTCCCGTGTGTGATTTCCTCGCGTGGCCTTTGAACCGGTATGTGGAGTATTGTCGTAGCGGCGCGCCCCAGCGCGCCAGGCTGAAACGGTTGGAGGAGTTGAGGCGGTCCCGTCTGTGCGAACGCTGCGGCAGGTACATGGCGAGGAAGGGCAGCCGTTGGTGCGGTCATTGCCTGCATTGGATGGGATTGCCCGAATGCGCCCGTTGCGGGGGGAAACGTTCCCGGGAGTCTCCCGACGGGTTGTGTTCCAACTGCAGGGACGTCGTATCCAAACGGCTTGATCCCAGGATGAAGAAGGTGTCCGGCGGGCCATGCGTCGGATGAGGTCGAAAGGAGCGGGACGTGAATCTGTTGGATGTGTTCGAGGTCGTCTGCTATCTCACCGGTGTCGGGCTCTGCTGCCGTCTGCTGCAGACCACGTCGGATGGTCCCATGGAGCCGTTCCGTGGCGTTTGGAAACTGCTGCTCGTCCTGTTCGCGCTGCAGACCGGCGTCGGCTGCCTCGCGTTCCGTGAGCCGTGGGGCGCTCCGGTGTCGTTCGTGCAGATTCTCAACGTCATGCTCGCGGTTTTCGCCGATCTGCTGCTGGCATACCGTCTGTTCGGCGGTGCCGGGCGGACCGGACGCTGACGGGAAGCGGTGATTCCGGTTTCATGGTTTGGATTGCCTCCATCCCCTTGTCCCCCGTTGTCACCCGTTATCGGTGTGGTTAAGGGTGATTGTCCCGTCAGGGATTTGGACGCTGGAACGCCGGATGGGCCGGCTCGTGATGTGATGGCGCGTCTCTCCCGGGAAGGTGGCATCCGATGGGTGTATTGGATGATGAGCTGGATGAACGGTATCCGATCGAGTCGGAGCGGCTGATCGTCCCGTTGACCCGCATGCAGACGGCGTTGATGAGCCGTAAGGCGTATGCGGAGGGACGGTTGGCGTCTCCTACGGAGCGTGAGATCGATGCGGCGGCCCGCGCGTTGTACGAGGATCGAATGCACGTGACGATGGGGGACGCGTTCCATCTCGTGTTCGCCGAACTGCCGCAGCAGGTGCGTGGCCCGTATGAGCATGAGGCCCGCGTCGTGTTGGAGGCGGCACGTCTCGCCGTCCGCGGGGATGACGCCGCCGGATCGAGGATTGCATGAGGATGGTTCCGGTGCGGTGGGCACTGTATTCTATGACTGTCGTTTTTGCGGAAGGAGAGAGTGATCATGTCGAATGAGAGCGTTGACCCTGTGAAGGCCGGCCTGGTCGATGATGCGGGTACGGTTCCCATGCCGCCCGTGATTCCACCGGAACCCGAGACGGGTTCCACCGAATCGTCCGGCGGGAAAAAGCCGAAGTGGCTTATACCCGCGATCGCGGCCGGCTGCGCGGTCGTACTGGCGGGTGCCGGTTTCGTCGGCTACCGGGCATGGTCTGATCATGAGCTGGACATTGCGAAGGCGGCTTGCGCCACGGCTTCGGAGAAGGTGCGGGAATCGGCGAACGAGTACAACATGCTGCTCAACGGGGACGCCGCCGACATGTCCGCGGTCAAGGCGAATCAGGTGAAGGACGCGAAGACCGTCGACGCGTTGGCCAAGGAGCTGAAGGCGACGACCCCGGAATACTCGGGCTGCGTCGCCGATGATGCGAAGGGTCTGGATGCCGCCGCCGACGTGCTGGACTCGCAGGCCGAATGGTATGGATCCCATACGAAGTCGCTGTCGAAGGCGGTGAAGGCCGTGAACGAATCCAGGGCGGCGAAGACGTTGGAGACCGCGAAATCGAACCTCTCCTCGAAGTTGGAGGAGGCCTCCCAGCTTCTCTCCGACAGTGATGGCAAGGTCGCCGACAACGCGACCCGTGACAATCTATCCAAGGCGATCGATGCGGGCAACGGATTGAAGGGTGGCAACGATCCGGCCAGGATCGACGAGGCTCGCAAGAGCATCGAGGATGCGATGAAGGCCGTGAACGATTCCGTGCAGGCGAAGGCGGATGCGGATGCGCAGGCCGCTGCGGAAGCCGCGGCCGCCCAGGCCGCGCAGCAGGCGCAGGCGTCGCGTTCCTCTTCCTCCTCCTCGTCCAGGTACTCGTATTCCGGCACCTCTTCGAACCGGTATTCCGGCTCCTCCTCGTCCTCGTCCGGTTCCAGTGGATCGATCGGCGGTTTCCCGGATGCCGACCCCAACTATCATGGATCCGCTCAAGGCTGTGGAAACAGCTGCACGGGATATGTAGGTGCATGCGATCCTGTCACTGGGCGATGCGGCATCGGCTGATCCGCCGCCATCTTCCTCCTTCCGGCCTCGTACCGTTCTGACGGTGCGGGGCCTTTTTCATGCCCGTTATCATGCTCCTGCGCGGGTGGAGGGGGAAGTGGCCGGTGTTTTTCCGTTCCGGGACGGTGTCGTCACTCTCGCCGGCCACCCTTCCCTGTATCCCCGGCTTTCACGCGTCCTTCCTTGCGTGGCTCCTTTTCCTGTTTCATGGCCGGCTCCGTCGTTATCGCCCGGTTATCGGCCCCTGTCGGGGTGTATGGCGTGGATTCCCTCGCGGCCTGCGGGCCGTGGGGTGTTCCGAAGGATAACGAGGGGCGGGAGAGGCCCGTCCTGTTGATCAACAACCAGGAGGAACCTATGGGGTTCAACAATGGTGCACTGGGGTCGCGGAGTCATGAACCGTCGGCTTCCGTGAACGGGAAAAGGAACGGGGTGCGCAGGACGCTGGCCGCGGCGGCCGCAGTGGCGACGCTCGCATCCGGCGGATTGGTCGCGGCGACCGCGTATGCGGGCGGTGGCGGCGGCAACGCCGGCGGCGGCGGTGTTACCGCCGATGGAAACTTCAACATCACGTGGCAGTATTCCGACAACGATAACGGCGGGTTCGGCCCGGCTTCGGACTGGCATTCCACGGAGAACGCGGTGAAGCTCGACTGGTATACGCTGGGCGGCAACGCCGAGACGCTCATCGAGCAGGCCACCACCGAGGCGAACGACAACTGCCTGGCTCGTTTCGACGAATCCCATCCTGACCAGAAGGGTCAGGGCCAGTGCCGTGTGGTCGGCGTCGGCGTGGTCGGAGCCGCGAACACGCGCACGTGGAACGGCATCGGCGGCGCGACCCACAAGCTGTGGATGAAGTACTGGCATCAGGTCGTGGATAACGTGAATTTCTCCAACAACGGCTCAATCTATACCACGGCTACGGAGTTCACCGATCAGGCCGGCTGGAACGTGGATAAGATCGCGGACACGTACGCTCCCGATTACAAGAACGACGCGTCCACCGGTTCCATCGTCGTGATCGCGTTGAACCAGTACGAGCCACGGGGCGAGCAGCCGCCATCTCCGCCGTCGAAGACCATCGAGAAGGGCACTTCCGCGGATTCGATGGCGAACGAGACGGTGATCTCCACCGGGACCGGTCGTCTCGGCACGAAGATGACCATCAGCGACACGATCGATCCGAACGGCATGGCGTACACGGTCACCGGGCAGAAGGTCATCGACACCACCGACGGCAACAAGGATGTGAGCGGCCAGTTCACGTTCAACACGAAGGATGGCGAGGCCGCGCCGGATAATGTGGCGACGGCCACGTGGAACGGCGGCGATCTGCCGGACTCCCACACGTTCGAGTATCATCTGACGATCACCGTCTCCCAGCCTTCCACGTCGAAGGTCGTGGATACGCCGTCGGTCACGTGGAACGACAAGGGAACGGGTGACGTGGATTCGCATGAGTTCCCGACCTGGGAGCCGAATCCCGATAAGAGCTGGATCAAGTACTCGGATGGGAAGTGGCAGGCCGTCATCGATCCGGACGAGACCAACGCCACCGGCGCGGACAACGTGAAGCTGCTTGACGGCGACATCGTCGGCAGCGCGGTCAACGCGACCGTCGACGGTGGTCTGAAGGAGGCTCCGAAGAGCCTGACCATCACGGATGATTGGACGAACGCCGATTACCTGGTCGACCGCAAGGGCGATATCAAGGTGTATGCGGCGGCCGCCGAACCGGATACCACCGAGACCGTCGAAGGCGTGACCGTGAAGCATATGACGAAGACCAGCGTCGCCGACATCGCCAACAAGGGGCTTGACGTCACCTCGAGCTTCGACATCACGGAGAACGGCACGGTCGTGACCGCCAGCGCGAAGAAGGCCTATCTGGCCAAGCTGAAGGGCATGAGCGGTCCGATCCAGTTGACCGTGATCGTCCCGTTCGTCGCCAACTTCGCCAACGGCAAGGGCGCGGAGCAGGTGCGTGAGGACTTCGGCAAGCAGCCGGGTGACGAGCTCACGTTCTGCACGAACCCGACCGACGCGAAGGATGAGTCCGGCCAGGCCCTGACGAACAAGGGCGCCGAGACGGTGAACGACCAGACCGTGCCGACCAACGAGCCGAAGATCTGCGGCTACGTGCCGAAGGTGGAGAAGGATGTGGTCGCCGAATCCTCGCAGGGCGGTGACCAGGATTCCGTGGACGGCAAGACCGTGTATCCGGGCCAGAAGGTCGAATACCAGCTGGACACGCAGCCGAACCTGCCGGCCGATCTCGCCTACCTGGTGAAGAACGTCGTGTTCACCGACACGTACGACCAGTACCTCACGCCGGACAAGCAGACCGTCGAGATGATGGACCTCGCCACCGGCAAGGTCGTGTCCAAGAAGAAGTACGAGACCAAGTGGGATGAGGAGAACCACCTCTTCCAGCTGACCGTCACCGACCAGGATCTGATCGGCCAGTGGAAGGCCGGCGCGAATCCGCGCATCCAGATCCGTTTCGAGGGCACCGTGGCCGAGGACGCCCCGACCGACCACAAGGTGAACAACAGGTGGATGCTCACGTTGAACAATTCACTGACCCCGTCGAACGAGGTGTTCAACCTGCCGCCCGACTTCACCCCGAAGAAGGACGTCACCCAGTCCGCCGAACAGGGTGATCCGACCATCTCGATCGATGGGAAGACCCTGCTGCTCGGTGACACCGGCTACTACAAGGTCAGCATCGACGCCACGCGGAAAGACAATGCGTACAAGGTGTGGAGGCTCGGCGCGGTCGATGACTACGACGAGAAGTATCTGACCGTGGACCCGTCCAGGATCGAGATCATCGGAGCCGACGGCAAGGACTACACCAAGGCCTTCAACATCCAGTTGCAGGATGGAATCGTGTACGCGTTCGCCAGGACCGTGGACACGGAGATCCCCGCCACCGGCGAGACCGTGAAGGGCGACCCGCAGCCGGCCGATCTGAAGGCCTACTCGGAGATGACCGACAAGGATTACGATCCGCTCAAGGACCCGAGCATCGACCAGTCGCTGCTCGGCCAGGAGTACACGCTGACCATCCCCTACACCGTCTCAAAGGTGGATGACGGCTACGTGGTGAAGAACACCGCCACGCAGATCGTCAACAACGTGAAGAAGGAGACCAACACGGTGTCCAATCCGTTGAAGCCGATCAACCCGGTGAAGGATGTGACCGTGAAGGTCGGCGGCGAAAGCGTGGATGGCAAGAGCATCTACCTGGATTCCACGTTCCTCTACCAGCTTGACAGCTCCGTCATCCCGGCCGACCGCGCCTACCAGCAGGTCGCCAACTGGGGTGTGGACGACCAGTTGGATCCCGCGTACGACGAGCTGACCGGCCAGTGGGCCGTTTACGCGGCACGCGACCTGTACCAGGATGGCAACGTGATCGCGAAGAAGGGTGAAAGGATCGCCGGCAGCGGCTTCGACAGCTCGAAGCTCGGCGGGGACCTGTTCACCGCCACGCTCGACAAGACGACCGGCAAGGTGACGATCACCGCCACCCAGACGTATCTGGATCTCGTCTCCAAGGACACCGCTCATGAGCAGGCATGGCGCGCCTACCTGCAGGTCAAGCGCGTCAAGGTCACGGACCGTCACGAGAACGTGTTCACCGAGCATTACAACGGCAAGGCCCTCGTGAGCAACATCGTGTGGACCCGCACCCCGGATCTCACCCCGAGCCTGAATATCGAGAAGTGGGACAAGAAGAGCGGCTTCCCGGCCGGCGACCGCGACGATTCCAAGGACGCGCTGAAGGGCGCCAAGGACGGTGACGTGATCGTGTTCACCATCACCAACACGTCCAAGGACGAGGATGGTCACGGCGCATGGTTCAAGGCATCCGATCTGAAGCTCACGGATCAGACGATCGTCGGTGACGGCACCGTCACCGACCTGAAGTACCCGTCGAACTGGGACACGCTCGTGCTGAAGCCCGGCGACCATGTGGACGTGGAAGGCACCCTCACCGGGTTCACCTCCGCGAACCATACTGATCGTGCCAAGGTGACCGGCACCCCGCTCGTCTCCTGCCCCGCCACCGACGCCAACCCGTTCGGCGGCCAGTCCGATGATTCCACCGGTTCCGCCGGGGAGACCACCGGGTTGAAGCAGGTGACCATCGACGGTCAGACCCGTTGCGAGGACACGAAGGTCGAATCCAACACGGATGACTGGAACGGCGTCAACGGATTCCTGTCCACCACCGGTGCGGGCATCCTGCCGGTCGTGATCGCGGCCATCGCCCTGCTCGTCGCAGGTGGCGTCGGCCTCGTTCTGACACAGCGTCGCGGCATGGCCGAATCCTGCCAGCCGGCGCATTCCGCCAAGTGACATCAAGCCCCGGGCCCTCGGCCCGGGGCCGTTCCGGCATTTTGATGCCATAACAGACACCGCTGGTCCTCTCCTTGCTCATGCACTCGGAGAGGACCAGCGGTGACCCGTTTTGCCGCATCCGGGCGACGATCCAAGAGGTTCGACCCCTCTGAACGGGACGCACAGGGAAGTGACGAACTGTCATTCCACGTCACCTTCCTCAAATCCAGGAATGAAAGGAGACAGGGATTATGCCTATCGGTACGAAACGGCTCATGGCGACGGCCTGCATGGCGGCCATGATGCTCACGGGAATCGGAGTCGTTTCCGGCAGCGCGTATGCGGCTTCGGAGACGATCACCCTGCAGGGTGCGGATGGGGCCTCGTTGGCGGGTCACACGTTCAACGTCTATCAGATCGGCTCGTATACGGGCGTCGAACTGGATGGGAGCACGATCAGCGGGCTCGGCGTCACGGGTTCGGACGCGTCGAACGCGTGGGCCGCGGACGCGATCAGGATCGCGAACGCGTATACGACGGACACGTCGGATGACATCAGGGATGTGGCGGGCTATGATTCCGCGGGCGACATCGCCGCGATCCGCATGGATGAGACCAGCCAACTGTCGAACATCCAGGCCGCGTTGAACGCGTCCGGCAAGAAACCCTCGCCGATCACGGGCGGCGCGGATCTGACCGGCAATGACGCGACCCTGGAGGTCACGGTGCCGGAGGCCGGATTGTATTACGTCACGGATTCGGCCGGCATGCCTTTGATCGTCGGCACGAAGGCGGGTGCTGGCGAGCATATGAAGGATCAGGCGGATCGTGCTTTGGGCGTGGCCGTCATCAAATCCAAGTCCGTGGACACGGACAAGAAGGTCGTCCTGGAGCGTGACGGCAAGCAGGTCGTCAGGCAGGGCGACACCGCGGATCCGGCGTCCGCCACCCTGGGCGACACGGTGACGCACACGATCGATACGACGGTCCCGACCACGGCCGTCAAGTTCAAGCTCACCGACACGCCGTCGGGCGAAACCTATGTGAAAGGCAGCCTGAAGGTCGTGTTGGCGAAGGATTCCACTGATGTGACGAAATCCGTGACCCTGTATGACGGTTCCACGCAGAACAACGCGACCATACTGCCGGGCGACAATACGATGCTTCAGGCGGATGGCACGGCCGCCGACCCGGATATCACGGTGCCGGCCGGCGGTTGGGCGATGGATCTGACCCCGTTGATCGCGTCGAACGGCGGCGCGAAGATCACCGTCTCCTACCAGAGCGTCATCAGCGGGAACGCGGACGGGAAGCCGGCGGAGAACACGGTCGTGTCGCACGGCGTGTTCCAGGACGGCAACCAGTACACGATCGTCGACTCGGATGACAAGGTGGACGTGGAATCCTACGGGTTCACGCTGGCGAAGACCGACGCGGAATCCACCGTCAACATCCCCCCGCAGGCCGCGAATGCGACGGATACGGCCAACTATCTGAACGGCGCCGGATTCCAGATCCAGGACGGCGACGGCGACTGGCTGACCCGGGACAAGACCACCGGCGCATGGTCGAAGGCCAAGGATCAGCAGACGGCCACCACGTTCGTCACCGGCGACACCAACATGGATGGCACGGTCGACTCCACGGATGATGCGGCCGGCAAGGGCCTGATCGAATTCACCGGCCTGGGGGCCGGCACGTACACGGTCACCGAAACCAAGGCGCCGAAGGGGTACGCGTCCTGGGCGATGCCGTCCCTGACGGTCACGATCGACGACGCGGGCACCATCACCTACCAGGGCAAGGACCAGCCCGGATTGACCAGCACGGTATCCAACGATGAGGTGCAGGTGAAGAACATCGCCAACCTCACCCAACTGCCGCAGACCGGCGGCGCATTGGCCGCCATGTTCTGGATCGTCGTATCCGCCCCCGTGTGGGGTGCGGGTCTCACGCTCACGGTGAAGGCGTTGAAGGATCGTCGCGATCTGGCCGCCGCGGGCGGGATCCGCGCCTGATCCAGCGGATCCGCACCAGGGGTGCGGGTGTTTCCGTGAAGGGGTTTCGGAAAGCCCCGCACCCCGTTTTTCATCCGTTTGTTGTAGGGGAATCTCTCAAGGAGAAGCAATGAGGAGACCATTAACACGATTGGCCGCCGGAGTCGCGTCCGTCGCGATCCTGCTGACGGGCGGCATGATCGCCGCGGGCACGGCGAACGCGGACGAGCCGAGCCTGCAGGCCGTGAAACAGATGGCCGACACGCTCACGGGCCGGGTGAGGGAGGCCGCCGCGCAGGCCGTGTCAGCCACGCGCGCGACCGCGGATTCGACCGTGGCGTATCCGCGGTCGCTGGTGAACGGGGGCTTCGACTATCTGCCGACGGCGGCTGGGATACGATCAGCCCGCATGCGGGCGACGGCGGCGGCAAGTACACGAGCATCGACCCGATCAACGGCCAGTACATGTACGATACGTTCAACGATGCGCGCGCATGGCGCGACTGGACCGGTTTCAACGCCTCCAGGTTCGGGTGGACGTCCGATCAGGAGGGAGGACAGCCGCAGGGCAACGGCCTGACCGACCATAAGGGCAGCGTCGAACTGCAGCGGGATTCCGCGACCGGCAACACGTACGCGGAAATCGTGGGCAGCGAAATCAACAAGAGCATCCTGCAGAGGATCGACACGCGGAACAATACGGACGCGGTGTACACGATCCGGTTCGACCACGCCGCGTTGAGCAGCGAGCATGCGGATTCGATGCAGGCTTTGGTCAACGGGAAGCCGGTCGAGGTGACGCGCGTCACCAGCAACCTGGCCGGCGATCCGACCGGCTGGAGGGGCACGGACATCGTCACGCACGCGACGAACGGCAACCGTTTCCACCACGACGGCCAGTGGGCGACCTATGAGGGGCAGGTCACGATCCCCGCGAACACGCCCGTCAGCACGTTCAGCTTCAAAGCCCTGAACAACGTGGACCCGTCGAAGGGCAACCTGATCGACAACCTGACGTTCACCATCGCCTACAAGCTCGACTACGATGCGAACGGCGGCGCAAAGAGCGACGCGAGCCGGATCAGCTCGAAGACCACCGGCGAATCCGCCGAGACCACGGGCAAGGTGAAGACCATCCAGGATTCCTCCAGCCTCCCGGCGAACGCGGTGGCCGTGGCGGATGCGGGGCATGAGAACCTGGTCAATGGGGACTTCGAATATCCGGCGGACGCGGCCAAGGGCGTCGACAACCCGGTGTGGACGGCGATCACGCCCGACGGGAAACGGTATACGGGCTGCGTCACCGACCAATGGCAGCCGATCAGCGGATTCGACAAGTCGAGGTTCGGCTGGTCGAGCAGCCAGACCAGCGGCTCCTACCAGGGGTGCGGCGTCAACCAGCGTGCCGCGGGAGCCGTGGAACTCCAGGTCGACAATGACGGAAACCAGTATGCGGAACTGACCGCCGCGCAGGCGGGCACCGCGATCTACCAGGATGTTGCCACCACGCCGGGCGTCGCCTACACGTGGACGCTGAAGCACGCGAGCCTGACCGGCGAGCATGCGGACAGCATGCAGGTGCTCATCGGCCAGCCCGGCCATGAGACCGCGCAGGAGGCGGAACGCGTCACGTCGAACGGGCACGGGGATACGACCGGCCCGGTCGGCACCACGATCACCACCAAGACCACGAACACGGATTCATTGGATCACGCGGACCAGTGGGAGACGTACACGGGCACCTACGTGGCCACGTCCACCACCACCCGGTTCACGTTCAAGAGCCTGTCCGACTGGAGCCAGGTGAAAGGCAACCTGCTGGACGATGTGAGCTTCAAGACCGCCTACAAGCTGAACTATCAGGGCAACGGCGGTGAAGGCGAGACCCCGTCCTCCTCGAAGGCGGATTCCACGCAACCCGCCGCATTCAAGTCCGCGAACGCGAAGACCAACGGCACCGTGAAGCCGATCGCCGACAAGACCGTGAAGGTTCCCTCCTATGATCTGGAGACGTCGGATGTTCCGGGCCAGTATCGTGATTTCATCCTCGACACCACCAAGGTCAAGCTCAGCGACGTGAAGTTCGCTTCCGGCCAATGGCTGGAGACCACGTATCAGGGTCATGATGCGTACTGGCCGCTGACCGGGGATGCGTACCTGACCATCCCGAACGTGGGATCATGGACGAATCCGCAGGGAGCCTCCCACACGATCGACGCGACCGTCAGCCTCGCCTCATGGAACGGCGGCTATGTCGGCGATTGGAACGGTCATGATTTCTGGCTGTTCGCCGAACAGCGTTCCGATGACATCCCCTCCAAGGTGACGAAGGCGTTGGGCGGTGTCGACACGTCGAAGCGTTCCGGCAATTCTTGGACCGTGAGGTTCACCTACTCGGATGGCACGCCGGTACCCGACACGTTCAAGGGCGTCACCGGTTTCAACGACCTCGACGGGCAGGACGCGAATCCGAGCATTCCGTTCGAGGGAGTGGAACTGCTCTCCGGTTTCGACGGGGCCTACAAGACCCGTGACGCGGAATTGGTCTCCTACGGGACGAACGGCTACGCGGGCTACAAGCGTGATGCGGGCGACGAATCGAACCTTGACGGCGAGATCCAGGTCAGGCATCGTCTGGCCGCCACGTGGACCGGAGCGTCGTTCACGTTCGGCTACAACATGGATGCGAGCTACCACGGCAACGCGAAGACCACGTTCGGCGTTCCCGTGACCCGCACCCAGGTGCTCACCTACAACGGCAACGGAGGTACGGGCAAGGTCCCGTCGCACACGGATTCGGATATGGTCGAAACCGCGAACGCGAAGACCAATGGCACCGTGAGGCTCGCTGCCGATTCGACCGGCAAGGTTCCGGTCTATGATCTCGAATCCACGGATGTTCCGGGCCAGTATCGTGATTTCATCCTCGACACGACGAAGACCAGGCTCGCGGATGCGCGGTTCGATTCGGATTGGGTGACGTCCAAGGACGAAAGCGGCGGAAACCTGTACTGGCCGACCAGGCTGGGCGCGTCCGTCACCCTGCCTGATGTGGGTTCGTGGACGGATCCGCAGGGCGTGAGCCACCGGATCAATGCGACTCTTGCGTTGAAGGAGTGGAACGGCGGCAACATCGGCCAGTTGAACAGTTTCGACGCGAACAACAAGATCGTGGGCGACGGCCTGTTCTGGATCAACGTCGTCTACCGGAACGATGACGTGCCCGCCCAGGTGCGCAGGAGTCTGGGCGGCATCGACATGTCACGGCGCGTCGGCTGCCAGTGGACCGTCAGCTTCACCTACGAGGACGGCACCAGCGTACCGGATTCGTTCCATGGCGTCACCGGGTTCAACGACCTGGACGGCTGGGATGCGCAGCCGGATCTCGCGTTCGAGGGCGTGCAACTGGTCGGCGGGTTCGACGGCGCGTACAAGACCCGGGATGCGGAATTGGCCGCCTACGGGACGAACGGCTGGGCCGGCATCACGCGGTCGGTTGACGAGTCCGATCTGAACGGCGAACAGCAGGTGAAACACCGGTTGGCCGCCACCTGGACCGGAGCGTCGTTCACGTTCTCCTATGATCTGAAGAACCCGGCCGGCCGTACGGACGGCGTGCATATGACGTTCGGCGCGCCCGTCACCCGCAGCCAGGTGCTCACCTACAAGGCGAACGGGGGCACGGGGAAGCTGCCTTCGCACACCACGGCGGATTCGGTCGAACCCGCCGCCTCCACGACCGTCGGCACGGTGAAGCCGATCGCCGGCAAGTCCGTTTCGGAGACTCCCATGGCGCTCTACGATTCGACCACCGAGCAAGCCGATGGCTCGCGTCAAAGGACCATCACCCGTTCGGATGGTTCGGTGCGTGTGGAGACAATCGACGCGTCCACCGACACGGTGGCCGGCTGCCAGGTCTACTATCCGGCCGGCACCAAAATCACGTTGGCGACCATGGAGAAGGACTCCGACTGCTGGGATTCCAGCATGATCTCGAAGGATCATCGCACGTTCTACGGATGGTCGGCGAACACGGATGCGAACGACCAGGACGTTCCCGTCACGGACACCATGGATCGTGCCACATTGGACGCGAATAAGGCGACCGAGATCACCATGCCGGCCCGCGCGAAGACCGTGTACGCGTTGTGGGCGATCGACCCGACCCTCACCTACGACGTGAACGCCCCGACCGGCACGACCGCGCCGAAGGCGCCGGAACCGCAGGAGGTCGCCTATGATACGGCCGCGGCGAACGCGAGCGGCTGGAGCGAGGGCGAGACGACCCGGATCCCCGGCTACCGGTTCGACGGCTGGTATACGAGCGTTGATGGGAACACGAAATACGATTTCGCGTCCAAACTCACCTCGGATACGACCATATACGCGCATTGGACGCCGATCGGCTACACCGTGCACTACGAGCCGAACGGCGGCACCGGAACCATGAGCGACCAACCGTTCACGTTCGACGTGCCGCAGAACCTCACCGCGAACGCGTTCACGCGTGATGGTTGGACGTTCGCCGGCTGGAAACGCCAGGACACGAAGGACTCGTATACGGACGGCCAGCAGGTCACGAACCTGACCACCACCCCGGATGACACCGTCACCATGCTCGCCCAATGGACGGCGAACCCGGCCGGCATCCACTACGAGGCGAACCCGCCGGCCGGCAACACGGCGAACGGCGAGGGAACCCCGGACTGGACCGGCGTGACCGGTGACACGCCGAGCATCGGCGCGATCGGCTGGACGACCGACGGGTACACGTTCACCGGCTGGAACACGAGCCCGGACGGCAAGGGCGATTCGTACGCGCCGGGCACCACGTGGAACGCGTCGGGCACGCTCACCCTGTACGCGCAATGGTCGGCCGGCGAAGCGTCGCTTTCCTACGACGGCAACGGGGCGACCGGTGGCGGCACCGCCGCCCAGACCGGCAGGACGGATGAGAAGGTCAAGGTCCAGGCCAACGGGTTCACTCGCGATGGCTGGACGTTCACCGGCTGGAACACGAGCGCGGACGGCAAGGGCACGAAGGTGGCCGAGGGTGCGGATTGGACGCTGAAGGGCCATGCGACCCTGTACGCACAATGGACCGCGATGAAACAGACCCTCACGTATGACGGCAACGGTGCCACCAGTGGTGACACCCAACCTCAGAACGGTGTTACCGGTCAGACCATCACCACGCGAAGCAACGGATTCACACGTGACGGATACTCGTTCGTCCGCTGGGACACCGGCAAGGATGGCGACGGGACCGGCTACAAGGAGAACGCCGACTACGTGATGCAGCCCGCGAACAACGTGCTGTACGCGATCTGGCAGGCCGACCCCGCAAGCATCGTCTACAAGCCATGCCCCACAACCGGCGTCGACGGCGGCACGCCCGACACGACGGGCGTGACCGGCCAGAGCGTGCAGCTCGCCGAGAACGGGTTCACCCGGGCCGGCTACACGTTCCAGGGCTGGACCACCAAATGCGAGGCCGGAAACCCCACGAGTCCGGATGCGATCGTGCCACCGGGCACGAAACTGATCCTGACGCCCGGCGAAACCCCCTACTATCCGGTATGGAAGGCCAACCCCGCGCACCTCGTCTACCAGCCCAACGGCGGCAGCGGGGACGCGAAGACCGTCGACGGGGTCGTGGACCAGACGGTGACCACGATCGCGAACCCCTACCAGCGGACCGGATACACGTTCACCGGCTGGAACACGAGCGCGGACGGCAAGGGCACGCAAATCGGCGAGAACGCGGATTACACGCTCACCGCCGACGAGAAGGCCGTTCCCGCGAACACGCACGTCCTGTACGCGCAGTGGACGATCAACACCACCACGCTCCACTTCGACCCGAACGGCGGCGTGGGCATCGGATTGGAGGATCTGACCGGCGACGCGCTCACCACGCTCACCATCCCCGCCGACTACGGGAAGGGGAAGGTGACGAGGCCCGGATTCCGGTTCACCGGCTGGAGCCTCGAAAAGACGCCCGCCGATGATACGGATCTGCTGCAGCCGGGCGAAGGGCAGGTGAACCTGCCAGCCGAAGGCACCGTCACCGTGTACGCGCAGTGGACACCCGAGCTCACCACCCTGCCCTACACGGGCGGCCGGGTGAGGATACCGACCATCGGATTGTGGATCACCGGCATGGGCCTGATCCTCATGCTCGGAGCCCTCACCCCGCTCATGCGGCTGCATGCCACGGCTTCGCGCCGACGCAACGGAAGGCACACGCCGAACACGGGTGGAAGGCACGCGGCCTGATGACCACGATGATGATGGAGGGTTGGGCGGATCTGATCGTCCGTCCGGCCCGCATGCAGGCGGCGCACGACATGCTGCTGCGCCGCCTGCACCGGCGCTACCGGCTCACCGCCCTGGCCGCGATCCTCTGCCTGATCCTGGGATCATTGCTCACCATGGCCCCGTATCTGATCCAGATGTGGGGGCAACGGGAGGTGGAGGCGCACGCCAGAGCGGTCACGGAGACCGCAAGCATGTTCCCCGAAGCATCCAGGGAGTCGGCCGTCGAGCAAGCGGTCGCCTGGAATCGACGCCTCTACGAGTCCGGCCAGCCGATCATCGGCGAACCCGTGTTCGACGGGAAAACCGCCGGCGGCTTCCAGGGCGACGCGGAATACCAGCGTCAACTGTCCGTGAACGGGTTGGATGCGATGGGCGAGCTGCTCATCCCCGTGATCGGCGTGGACATGCCCATCATGCACGGCGCCGGCCAGCAGGTGTTGGAGCATGCGGCCGGCCACCTGCCCGGCACGTCGCTGCCGGTCGGCGGGAACAACACGCGCACCGTGATCACCGGGCATTCGAACCTGAAAACGGCGACCCTGTTCACCCGGTTGGGCGAACTGAAACCGGACGACAGGTTCTACATCCGCGTCATGGGGCACACGCTCGCCTACCGGGTCACGTCGAAACAGGTGATCCGCCCCGACCAGACCCGTGCGCTGCGCATCCGGAAGAACCGGGATATGGCGACCCTGCTGACCTGCACGGGAGCGGGAAACACGATGCGGCTCATCGTCAACGGGATACGCGACGACGATCCCAGCCACATGGACCCCGGCATGGAACCCCGCGACCGGCTGAACGCCATGATCACGGGCATCACCGCCGGCCTGACCATCCTCGCCGTCGGCATCCCCCTCGCCGTGAGACGGGAGCCGACCGGCATGCATATCGGCTATCAAAGGAAAGGAAACCAATGATGAAACACACCGAAACCACCCCCGACGCGATACGTAGGGGGGTGGCGCTCCTGACCGTCGTTCTCACGCTCATCCCGTTGACGGCATGCGCGTCCGCCGGCACGACGGGCATGAGCGCGCAAACCCCAATGAACGCGTCGACCATCGCGAACGCCACGTTGCCGGATCACATCGTCAACGGGGATTTCGAAGCCTACACATGGCGGCAGCTGACCGGCGGCCAGCAGGAACCCGGCCTGGGCAACTGGACCAGCATCGACCCGGCCACGGGAGCATCCTACGTATCCTCCAACAACAACCACTGGTCGTGGAAGGTCACTGATTGGGACAACAACCGGTTCGCATGGGCGAGCACTCAGGTGAAAGGCGCCAGCGCCGAACAACGTGCCGGCGCGGTCGAACTCCAAAAGGAGGACGACACCAATAACATCTACGCGGAGATCACCGCCGCGCAGGCGGGCACCGCCATCTACCAGGACATTAATACGGCCAGTGACACTCCGGTCGTCTACCGTGTGAGGCTCGACCATGCGAGCATCAGCCGCACCTGGCTGGACAAGATGCAGGTGCTCGTCGGCAAACCCGGCGAGGAGCAAGCCGTGCCCATGACCCGCACCAGTTCGAACGGGAACGGCGACCAGACCGGCGAGACCAGCGACGTCATCGCCACCACGGTCTCCAACCAGCCACAGGGATGCCATTCTGACGGAGTCATATGCTCGGCCCGCAACCACAAAGGCCAATGGGAGACCTATGAAGGCCAGGTGACGATCCCGGCCGGTCAGCAGGTCACCCGGTTCACGTTCCTCAACAAATCCAGCAGCAGTAACAACAGCGGCAACCTGGTCGACAACATCGTGTTCGAGAAAGCCTACCCGCTCAACTACGACGCGAACGGCGGCACCCTCACCCAGACACCCGGCAGCAAGTAGACAAGGAGAGCGAAGCATCATGAAGACATCAAACCGAAAAAAGGCGATGGCCCTGCTCGGCGTCACCGTCCTGATCGCATCATTGGCTGGGTGCGGAGCATCATCCGCCAGCCAGGCCGCCACAACCATGACCTATCCCAATGCCGTCTCGACCGCCTCCACCACGTATCCGGACCATCTGGTCAACGGCGACTTCGAATACATGGCCGCGCAGGTGATGTCACGGCCGAACGGCACCGGAGACCCCACGGATTTCACGTTCATCGACCCGGCTGCCGGCCAGCGCCTCGCCTACCCCAGCACCCTGGGCAGGCAGACATGGAAGAGCATCCCCGGATTCGACAAAACCAGATTCGCGTGGACAAGCACCCAGACCAATAATCCGAACGAGATCGCCCACCATGCGGGGGTCGTGGAACTCCAACTCGACCTGGACGGCAACACGTACGCGGAACTCGCGGCAAGCCAGTCGGGCACCGCGATCTACCAGAAGATCGGCACCACGCCGGGCGTCGCCTACCGGGTGCGGTTGAAGCATACGAGCCAATCAGCCTCATACCTGGATTCCATGCGCGTGCTCATCGGCCCCGAAAACGATTTGCAGCCCGTCTCCATGACCCGTACCACATCCAACAAGGCAGGCGACAAGATAGGCGAAACCTCCACCACGATCGCCACGCACGCCACCAACACGGACGGCATCACGAACCGCAACCACCATGGGCAATGGGCCACCTACGAGGGCACGTACATCGCCACCAGCGATGTGACCGTGTTCACGTTCGAAAACGTCACCAGCTACAACAAGGACACCGGCAACCTGTTGGACGACATCAGCTTCGAGGAAGCCTACCCGCTCGACTACCAGGGCAACGGGAGCACGAACGGCAGCACACCACAGGAAAACAAATGAAAGGAACAACCATGAAAACCATCACCCCCCCCCGCAGGTGTTCGTAGAATCCCCGCCCTGATCGCGATCCTGGGCATGCTCGTCCCCTTGGCCGCATGCTCGAACAACACGGCGGACGCGATACCGTCACCAACCCCGATGACGGTATCCGCCGCCGACACGACGACCGGATCGGAACATATCATCAACGGGGACTTCGAATACCCGGGAGCCAAGGCGTTCAACTTCGCGCACACGAAGGATCTGACCATCGGCCAGGATTGGACCGGAGTCGAACGCAACAGCGGCCAATACCTCGACCTCATAAACGCCGCATGGAAATGGCGGAAAATCAACGGCAGCTTCGACAAAACCAAATTCGGCTGGACAGTACGGAAACCGACGACCCCACCTCGACCAACGCTCAACGCAAAGCCAACGAGGTGGAACTCCAATACGATCTGGACGGGAACATCTACGCGGAACTCTGCGCCAACCAGGCCGACACCGCGATCTACCAGAAAATCGCAACCACGCCGGGAGCCGCCTACACGGTGAGTCTCAAGCATACGAGCCTCGACACTCGAAACAACGACAGCATGCGCGTGGTCATGATCGCAAAAGACGGGTCCAGGAAAACCGTCCCCATGACCCGCATCACGTCCAACAAGGCAGGCGACAAGGTCGGCGAAACCAGTGAAACAATCCTCACCCACGCCACCAACAGCACAGATTCACGCGACCACGCCGGACAATGGGCCACCTACCAGGGAACCTACATCGCCACCAGCGACACAACCACATTCACGTTCGAAAGCGTAGGAGCCAGAGCCTACAACTTTGGCAACCTGTTGGACGATGTGAGCTTCAAAACCGCATACCCACTCACCTACAACGGCAACGGAAACACGAAAGGCACCACACCACAACAGAAAAACCAAGCAAAGCAGTAGAAGGGAAAAAATATTCCCTTCTTGATATTCGCAATTACGATTAAGTTCATCACGCTGATGGCGTCGTTATCGGGGTTTGATGACGTGAGTTGAGCAACGGTCTGCTCGCTGACCTGAAGAAATATCGACATGCTATGTATTACTAATACTTGATATTAGTAATACATAGCATTACTATTGGATTTGCGATCAAAGGGTTGCAGCAATCGAAGGCTGCAACATCTTGGATGGCAAGTGCAATCCAGACAGAGGAAAGAGGATTAATCATGTCAAACGGAATCATGAAGGGTACGGTTGCTTCCGCTGCCGTGCTGGCCACGTTGGCAGCACCGGCTGTGGCTATGGCTGATGAGACTGCGTCCTCGCAGTCGGATGCGGCGAATCAGGCGATCAGCCAGGCCAGCGAGGCCGTGCAGACGGCGTCGGAGAGCGTTCAGGCCGCTTCGCAGGCTGCGCCGTCCGGTGTGACGGAGGCCAAGGCGAAGGCGGATGCGGCCGCGGCCGCCTTAGATTCGGCGAAGCAGAATCTGGATGCGGCGCAGTCCGCGCAGCAGCAGGCCGCGCAGGCTCAGACGAACGCGCAGAACACGGTTGATACGGCGCAGAAGGCCATGGATGACGCCCAGCAGGATGCGGATGACGCTCCGGCCAGGATCGATGCCGCGCAGCAGGCCGTCAAGGATGCGCAGACCGCGATCCAGCAGTCCACGGATGCGATGAAGCAGGCCGAAACGGACAGGAACGACGCCCAAGCGGAGAAGACCACGGCCGGATCCACGCTGCAGCAGGCGCAGACGGAGTCCGCGCAGCATCAGAACGAGGCCGATGCGGCGCAGAAGGACATCGACACCGCCGTGAAGGCCGAGTCGGATGCGCAGGCGAAGTCCGATCAGGCGGATACGGATGCGTCATCCGCCCAGAAGAAGGCCGATAATGCGAACAAGGCATTGGCCCAGGCCCAGCAGGATAAGACCGCGGCCGAGAAGGCTCTGGCTGACGCGAAGGCCGTACAGCAGACCGCGAACGGGGATCGGACCGTCGCCGACCAGGCCGTCAAGGATGCGCAGGCCAGGCTGGCGGCGGCCAAGCAGGCCGAAGCGGATGCGAAGGCCGCGAAGGAGAAAGCGGATGCGAAGGTCGAGCAGCTGTCCAAGGAGGATGGCGGCCTATCCGATCTGGCGGCCCAGTTGAAGGCCGCGCAGCAGGCCGCCGAAGACGCGAAGACGGCGCAGGCTAAGGCCGACGCCGCAGCCAAGGCCGCGAACGACACGGTGAACGCGACCAGCGCGGACGCGGCCACGAAGCAGCAGACCGCAGCCGATCTGAAGGCGAAGGCCGATGCCGCGAAACAGTTGGCGGATGAGGCCCAGTCGAAGCTCAGCCAGGGTGCGGTCGCCTACTTCGGCGACAAGGGTGCCGCAGATGCGGTCCGGGTGCTGACCGACCCGGCGGTGACTCATTACCTGTCGTATGTGAAGGTCGGTGACGAGAAGGATGCGACGAGCCTGGACAACATGATCACCGCGGTCAAGTATCTGCAGGAGGCGAACGAGCTGCGCGTCAAGGAGGGGTTGCAGCCGGTGCAGGTGTCCGACACGTTGATGGCCATCGGTATGGCCGACGCCGACTACGCGACCGGCAACGTGGAGCATCCGCTCCAGTTCGGATCCTCCGAGAACCTGGCTTGGGGGTACAAGGACAGCCCCTATCAGGGTTGGTACACGCAGGAGAAGGCCAACTACGAGGCCTACCAGCAGGGCAAGTGGACGCTCAACGATCCGTCCGCATGCCCCTATCCCACCAAGATGGGTGGCGTCATCTACTGCCAGACCGGTCATTACACGAACATCGTCAATCCGAACTGGACGGTAGGTGGTTTCGGCTTCAGCCAGAACGGCGGTGTGGGATACGGTTCGAACGTGCACGCGCTCGAATACGCGAAGGGCTCCTACGTGAGCGCCTACCCGACCGACGGGAACACCCGAGTCCAGCTCGGCTTCGGCCGAACCATGGGCGTGGACGAGTATCTCAATGATCTGACCGCCTACCGTGATTCCCTGACGAACGCCGACGGCAACTACCGGGATGCGTTGGCGAAATCCGAGCAGGCGTTGAAGGACGCGCAGGCCGCCGCCGACAAGCTGGCCGAGGCGAAGACCGCCGCCCAGAAGGCGGCCGCCGAGGCCAAGGCCGCGCAGGAGAAGGCTGACCGGTTGGCGCAGGCCGCGAAGGATGCGCAGGCCGCGTACGATGAGGCCGTCAAGGCCCAGGGCGACAAGGCCCAGGCGTTGGAGCAGGCCCGCAAGGAGCAGGATACGGCCAACAGCGCGTACGCGGCCGCGAAGCAGGATACCGCGGATGCGCAATCCGCGGTCGATACGGCGGTGAACGCCCGGTCGGATGCGCAGGCGAAACTGGATGCGGCCGGCAAGGCCGTGGAGGATGCGCAGCAGGCCGTCGACACGGCCGGCGCGAACATCACGCAGGCCCAGGCCGATAAGACGGCCGCGGAATCCGAGATCACGGACGCGCAGGCCGTGAAGGCCCAGGCCGCGAAGGATCTGCAGGCGGCGAAGGATGCCAAGGCGAAGGCCGAAGCATCCAAGCAGGATGCTTTGACGGCGAAGTCCGTGTCCGACCAGACCGTGAACACGGCCCGGGAGGCGGTCGCCGCAGCGAAGGCCAAGCTCGACAAGGCCCAGCAGGCGTATGATGTGGCGAAGGCCACGTACGACAAGGCCGTGAAGGCGAAGTCGGACGCGGAGAACACGATCGCCTGGTACGAGGCGGCTCCCGATCGCCTCGCCCAAGCCACCACCGACCTGGAGAACGCCAAGAAGGCTCTGGCCGCCGCCGACACGGCCAAGCAGGAGGCCGCCGCCAAGTACGAGACCGCTAAAGCCACGTACGATGCGGCCAAGAAGGACAAGGATCAGGCCGACGCCGAGCTGACGGCAGCCAAGAAGGCCGAAGCGGAAGCACAGGCGAAGGCCGAGGAGGAGGAGAAGAAGCAGGAGACGGCCCAGCAGAAGGCGGATCAGGCCCGGAAGGATGCCGACGCGGCCAAGCGCAAGCTGGCCGGAGGCGTTGACGGTCTTTCCTCCACCGGTTCGGACACGACCACCATCCTCACCCTGGCCGCACTGCTAGCGGTGGCGGGCGCGGGCTGCGTGCTCACCCGAATCCACACGGTCAGGCACGCCGAGGATTGGAAGCTCGAAGAATAGTCCTCCACCTCACCGCTCTTCGCCCCGTCCGTCGCCGCTTTCCGCTTCAAGGGAGTCGGTGACGGACGGGGCGAACCCGTATTTCTGCAACGCATTAGTATCATGGAACATAAGTATTTGCCTCGAGCTAGGAGCATCATGACCGCATTGGACGAACCCGCCGCACGCATGCCCGGAGACATCCTCCTCCACGACTGGCTGGAACCCAACCGGATAAGCATGTACCGACTCGCCAAAGCCATGCGCGTGCCCCAGGTGTTCGTCAGCGACCTCGTCCACGGCAACAAGCGCATCACCACGCAGGCCGCGTTCAAACTCGCCAAAACCCTAGGAAACACACCCGAATACTGGCTCGACCTGCAAACCAGATGGGACGTCGCCAACTACGATGCCGACAACGTCAGCGAACTCGAACGCATCACCAGCATGCTGACCGATGGTATCGAGCAGAACTCTTAAATGTTCAATCCTCCGCTACATTATGCGTCTCAAAGTACTCGACGTTCATTTAAGTCTGTCACTTTCCGCCTCAATCTCTTCCTTGCACCATTGCAAACGATCCCAATATCGATCACTGAAGTATTGCGCAGACATGCAGCTTAACCCAAGAAGCATTGATAAGAACAATGTCACCGCCATGCCTGCACCGTTCAAAAATGTGAATGCCTCCACCGCTGCCCATGCAGGAACCAGTCCGAACGCGCCTAGAACGACGTTTTTAATTTCTGTTTCCCTATACGCCGGACGTTGTTCAATCCTGTTTTTCAGTGCACGCCGTACGGCAGGACTCCATTCAAGCGCATTGTCGAATGATACGGTTTGCGCCTCATCTTCGGATATGAAATAGCTCCCGACTAGTTCTTCTCTCCATTTGGCAATTGCCATGGAATCCTCAAAGAATCTCCCTTTTCCGCCCGTAAGGATCGCACGCGTGGATAAACGCAGGCATGCCCACAGAGACACTATGGCAATCATCCTTATTGCAACACTTAATTTTCCCTCCATCAATCCAAGTCCCGCTGCCGACGTCATGGTGAGAAACCAGCACATAACAGCCCTGGATATGTTAATCGCACGCATCCCACGCTGCCTTATCGCCGCATTGTAGACACAAATACCGCTAGCGACTGTCACTGACGCCGACCACAGGATCATGCCCATATTCCCGTATGCGGTATCTTTTCCTTTATATAAGGTTGACGCCATGGCTACGCCTATATCCCATGAAAAAATGAGGTCCGCAACGACGAGCCATATGGTCATTCCACGCCCACCGGCCAGACAATCAATAAGCCAGTATGCGGCGCATGCCCCCGCGCCCGCCAACAGCGACGCTAGGACTATATCCGTATAATCCGTTGAAGACCACCAGTAAACAGCTCCAACTATGCATGAAATAAATGTCGCACAGAGGCTACAGAATAGGGGCAAAGCAGTCTTGATGCGTTTCAATATATGAACTCCATTCCAACACAAGAAACTAATTAAAGTATAGTTTCCAGTATTGGTATTTCTTAGGGTTTCCATTTTTCTTTCCGGATTCCGCCGGAGGCGCAATAAGAGTTTTTACATGACCGATTGGCATTCATTTTTGGCTCTGTTAAACCAGAATTGACATACAGCTGAGAGTTTGTTTATTTCGAGAAGAGTTTCAAGGATACTGACCTCTGGACGGTATCATTAGATGGTTGTCGTGATAGGCCAAAGCCAGAGGTGACCATGTCCAATATCAGTGTTCAAGTTGCGGAAGTTAACGACTCGTTCTTCAATCCATGTCTTGCTGACAATCCGTGTGTGAGCAGGTACAACCTCAGAAAAGCGGATTTTGCCAATACTATGACCGACATCTATGAGTTCATGGGTGATCTGAATGCTATGAGTGTTGAACGTGGTTGGGGACGATTCGAGGATATGCTTCAGCTTCAGGCGCTCTCCAATGTCCTCTCAAACCTGCTTAACAGCACCATGGCGAAGCATTCGCGCGAACTCGTGGTCAACACTCTTCCGAATGGGCATCCCGATCTTATCCGAACCGGCATCTATCAGAACAACCTCGTGGCCGAAGCCGAAGATGGGGTTGAGATGAAGGCCACCAGAAACACCGGAGCTGCTGTTGATATGCATAGTGCAAGAGAACAGGATCTCTGCACATTCGTCTATCAGGTTGACGAGCGACGAGACGACCCGGGGGTGCCGATTGCGGATAGGCTCCCTCTTACTTTTACCGGTATTTTTCTTGGTCACGTAACCGAGGATGACTACAGACACAATGAGCGCGGGGAGCGAGGCACGAGGACGGCCACGCTCTCCGCGGAGGGGTTGTCTTCTTACAGGCTTAATTGGGTTTACCTCACCAACGAGCTGCGGGGCAAAACATGGGCAAGGCGTACCCTTAATCTTCCAATGCTGTAAGTCTGGGAATCGCATTGCAGGCAAGATCGTAGTATTCGGGGTCTCGTTCAATTCCCAGACTTGAATACCCCAATGCTTCGGCCGCAGCCAATGTGGAACCCGAGCCTGCGAAGGGGTCGAGCACCGTGCCTTTCCCTAGGGGCAATGCGCCTCTGACTATTTGCCTCATCAGTTTCTGCGGCTTCAAGGAAGGGTGATTCGCTATGGCTCGCTCTTCCTTGCGAGTCGGGGCCGACTTGATGACGTCCCCAAATGGGTGGGCGTCGTCTATGCGACGCCAGCCGCCGGTGCCGTATTCGGCAAGGTTGCGGCCCGTCGTTTCACCCATCGGTTTTCGCATGATTACCCAAGGTTCAAACTGCGAGCGAGGCATCACGCTCACATCCGGGTACTCGGACTCGAATCCTTTCGGACGGTCACCTCCCCTCATGGTCTGAACCAATCGTACAAGCTGTCCTCGCGGCTCCAATCCGGCAGATTCCAAGGCTCCGGCTACCAAATGGCTCACAAGCGGATTAGTGGCCACGACGACATTTGCTCCGGGAACGAGCACGCGGAGGCATTGTTCACCGAATCGGTTGAAGAACTCAACGATTTTCTCGCGGTCGGCATTCGTCAGCGTCGTAAAACGAGGGAGGGGACTTCTCTTCGCTCCGTCAAAAGATGGTGGAATACGCCAAACGCCTCCTCGTCCCTCACGCAGTTTTGATACCTGACTCTTCTTGTATTCGACAAGCCCATAGGGAGGGTCCGTCACTATGGCATGTATCGAGGCTTCTCCGAGGGATGCCATTACCGCGAATGCATCACCTTGAACGAGAGTCGCCTTCCCGTATTCGAATCTATGCGTTGGCCGACTGCTCATGGCATATAACCCACGCGATACGCGAACAATGCCACTGTCCGTCTTCTTAGCCTGAAGGCGCAATGATGAACGAATACTGGATGATTCAATCGGCTCACCAAAGGATTCGATGACGCGCCGCTCCACTTCAGCGACGGTCAGCGGAGTCTCCGACTGCTCCAATACGCTTGCGATGGCATCTCGGACCTGTCCCGGCTTCTGCACTTTACCTCCTCGACGACGTCTAGACGTCATTGTATCACTAAAAGACGTCAATGCACCTCGTGGGAGCGTGAATCAGCAAAAGCAGTTTGATATCAGTCCGTTTGTGATTGGGTCTTGAGTTCAAACGGCAGTCCGTTCTCGCGCACCACTGCTTTGAGGAATATGGTGACGGCTCCGGTCATGTTCAACCCCAACGGTTCGAGGACCTTCATGGCCTCGTCCTTGAGTTCGGGGTCGAGGCGCATGGTCGTGGTTGGTGTGTTCGCCATGCCCTTCCTCCTTCCTGCTCGACATCGTTGATATGTACAGTGTACTTGCAAATGCTATGCGGCCATGCCCCAATACTCCATGTAGGGCGGCATGACGTGATTCCAGTCGCGCGTCACGCCCGGACAAGGCTGCGCGTCCACCTGCCGGACGATGCTATCGCTCCGGTCGTCGCGGAACGAGCGCCGCCACAGGAACCACGTCAGATAGCTTTGCAGATGCTTCGTGGACACGCCCTTGAAGCCGGCGAGGAACCCGTCGAGGTTCGAGTGAAGCGCGTTGATCCGGTTGATGCGATGCGACTTCGCATCAACCCGCTCGAACACGGCACCCAGCGTCTCCATTGCACCGGGGTAGGCTGCGGCCTCGTCCGCCATGACATGCGCTCCTCGTCCGACGCGGCCCCCAAGTGCTTCGATGGCGCGCGGCTTGGATATAACACCGCGTCCACTCAACACGGCGAACGCCGTATCCGAATCGGCCACGCCGGTCATCACGCAGATCTGCTCCTTCGACAGGCCACGCTTATGCAGTGAGCCGCCACGATGACGTGCGGGACGCGGCAGACGGAACTTGCCTTTCGTGTGGTTGCCCTTGAAGCTCTCCCGCAGATACGTCTCGTCCAACTGAACGGACGTTCCCGCTCCGGCTGCGAACTTCGGCAGGTATCGCTCAAGGCACTTCAGCAATCGGCGGCGCATGAGCCATGCGGTGCGCAGCGACACCTTGCAGCGTACGGAGCACTCTCGCAGGGGAAGACAATCCACGAAGCACTCCACATACATCATCCACTTGGCGACCGGCAGCTTCGACCGGCCAATCAGCGTGTCCCGAGTGTTCGAGAACGTGCGCTTGCAGTCCTTGCACTGCCAACGCTGGGACCCGTTCGGATTATGGCCCTTCCTGACGACGGCGATGGAGCCGCAGCGGGGACAGGCAAAATCGTCGTCATGGGCGGTGATGGTCTCGTAGGCGTCCTCGTAGAGGACTTCACGCAGTTCGCGTACCGCGTTCTCACGTTCGACCGGGTTCATGCCCCTGAGCTGTCTGCGTACCGCGTCCGTGAGCCTCATTGCTCTCACCTCCAATATTGTAATCTCAGTGTAACTACAGTATTGGACATGCGTCCCGCAATCACGTCAAAGCTGGTTTAACAGAGCCTTCATTTTTTCATGCTCGATCAGGAATCATTAATCCCATTTTCTTTCGGAATTGTCTCGTTAACGGAGGTTTCCGGACGTTTCCGGCCGAGACTTCCAAGTGTCTCCGAAACGCCGACGGAGCGTGTATCAAAAACCGTCTTGTTATCAATGTCTCATATCTCATGCCGTTTGACGGATTGTGATACGGTTATGCCCATGGGAAAACGATTCGGATACGCGAGGGTCAGCACGGCCGGCCAGACGGCCGACCTGCAGCGGGACGCTTTGGAAAAGGCAGGATGCGACCGCCTGTTCATCGACACCGCCAGCGGCGCGAAAGCCCATCGCCCCGAGCTTGACAGGATGATGGAACTGCTGAGAGAAGGCGACGTGGTGGTCGTGTGGCGTCTCGACCGGCTGGGACGCAGCGTGCAGAATCTCGTGGAGCTCATGAACCGGTTCCAGAAGATGAACGTCGGCTTCGTGAGCCTGAACGAGGCAATCGACACCACCACGCCGGGCGGAATCCTTGTGTTCAACATCTTCGCGGCCCTTGCCCAGTTCGAACGCGATCTCATCCGGGAACGCACCAACGCCGGCTTGGAGGCCGCCAGGGCACGCGGCCGCAAAGGCGGCCGCCCCACGAAACTCGACGCGAAACAGATCTCGGAGATCCGCAGACTCTACGATTCAAGGACGGTGACGGTCAACCAGATAGCCGCCATGATGGGCGTCGGCCGAGCGACCATATACCGGGTGCTGCGATAGACGTACATATTGCGCAGAAACAGTGGTTCCGGTCTTATGATTTGTTCTCCGAAAAAACAAAATCGATGGCATGCGAGTTTTGTTCTTACATGCCACCGATTCCGCGATGCGCGAGTTTTTTCGGGGAGTTAAATCATGACCTGTATGCGGGGCGTCACTCACTGTGGGTCTAGAAAACGGTCAAGGAACCATCCGGCATCGTTTTCATCCATTGATGTTTTCGCGCTCTTCTTGAGATTGCATTCCTTGCAAAGCATCTGACAGTTCATGGGGATAGTCTTGCCTCCCTTTGACCAAGGTACGATATGGTCGCCGTCCATCTTGTCAAAATCGAACTTCCGACTACACATGGCGCATTGATGCTCTTGTTTCTCATAGGCGGCGAGTTTTGTCGTACGGTCGAATTGACGGATGGAGAGGTTCCTTACGTCACCGGTCAGAAGGAATGGGAAGATGCCACGCTTGTTGGTGACGTCCTCGTCTCCCATGAGATCGGCCGTTACCTTCGCCAGTTTTTTACGGTCAAGGTCGGTTCGATCCTTGTTCTCGTTGTAGTAGATTCCCCATGGCAGGCCCTTCATCTCCTTGTAGTATTTAGCGAAGGTTGCGGGGATCCAGTCGATGACGGAGCGGAAGTAGTTCCATAGCGTGACGGCGTTAGCATCATACTGGTGTCGGGCCATGTACTGCTCGATGCTGATGTTTTCGGCCTTGGCGGCCCAGTCGATGGCGGTTTGGAGATAATCCTGACGTATTGCGTCTCCTTTAAGGTAGTTTCCGGCGATCTGGTATGCGGGTCCTTGCGTCTTGCTGAAATACCGTTTCGCGTCGGATACCCATGGTCCCGAGTAGACCGCGTTGCGGAGTTCCTGGTCGGTGAGCTGTTCTCCGGCGATGTTGATGATTTTGAACCAGTCCAGTTTCTCGCTGTCCGTACCGTCGCACACGTATACGAACAGCTCGTAGTCAAGTATCCTGTCCTTCAGATCCTCGGGCAAATTGTCGAAGAAGCGGTCATCAACGCTGAAACTACCGTCCGCATACTCGCAGAGGCTGATGGTGCGCTGCTGACCGTCCAGTACCTCGTAGGTTTCCTCACCGTCATCGTTCACACCGGTCTTGCACCAGTACATCACGTTCAGCGGCAGACCCTTGAGAACGGTACGGATCACCTCGTCACGCTGCTTGTCCTTGTAAACGAACTCACGCTGGTATGGCGGTCGAATGTCTAGACGGTCTAGGTAGCCGCGGACACCCTCCTCGTCATCATTGAAGTAATCGTTCACTACTTCACGGACGGGAACCTTGATAAGGTCAATCTGCATTACTGACTCCCTCGTCGTTGCCGCTGGTTTTATCTGTAAAACAATCGAATGACCCGCGCGGATTCTTGTTACGAATAAGTATGCGCTGATACGACTGAACGTAATACTTGCCATCCACGATGTAATAGGTCTTCCCTGCCGGCGCATCGGAAACCATTAGGGATGGTCCATCGTTCAGTTTGGACACAAGGGACTGCTTACCGTTTCTATCGACCTGTATCTGCTTGCCGTACCGCTTACTTGAGGCTCCGAACCACGTCTTCGTAATGCCAAGAATCTCAAATTGATCCGGGTTGTACTTATCGAGGAAAGTGATAGGAACTCCCATCATTCCAGCGTAATCCTCCGGAATATCCTTCGTCATACTCACGTCTATAGCATTGTAGTTGTCATAGCAAGGGAAATTCTCCTCGCTGCCGGAATAGCGCTTCACAAGAATCATCTCTTCGTGACGTTGCTTCAAATCGAGGTTCGTGTACCACCGGACACCCTTGACCCGAATGAATCTACGTCCGTCATCATCCACCCCGCACCCAGATGCATTCAAAGGATAGTCATCCGGAACATAGAACGCTCTGTCACCGGAATGAATGCTCGCGCCAAGCCACATCCTGTTCTGCATAATGAGCGGAAACACCTCTTTATAGGTGATGGCATTCACGTTTCCGATGATGATGAACTTCTTATCATGCTCCATAAGCTGGGCTACATATTCGCGGAATAAGGAGAAAGGCGGATTGGTCACCACGATGTCGGCCTCATCCAGCAAAGCCGCACATTCCTTCGACCGGAAATCACCGTCCCCCTGAAGCTCGGTGAGCTTGTTCTCTCCGTTCTCGAAAAGCTTCTTCACGTCCAGCATGTCAATGCCACCATCACCGGTAGCGTCATGAACTGTGGTGACTACGGCCTTGTAGGGCTTGTTCTCCTCAGCATCGTTATGTTTTGATTCACCGTCGACCATGTCGCCAATGGATAGCTGTCGGTTGGCGATTGGTGATCCTGCGTAACACGTGGCGATGAGCTTCTTCAGCTTCAGCTTGTTGAAGTTCAACACGAAATACTTGAAGAAGTTGCTTTCAAAAGGATCATCACAGTTACATAGAACCGTCTTGCCTTTGAAATGCCTACGATAGTAGCGCATCTCCTTCTCTATGTCAGCGGACTGCGTGTAGAACTCGTCCTTCTTTGCGCCAATAGCTGCGTTAAGGGCGCTGTTCCCAGCCATCGCTCACCACCTTTTCGACGATACTGCATAATCATTTGTTGTTTCACTGTAGCGCCTGTATACATCACGGTTTTGATTCATTCCCATATTCTCTTCACTCCTCTTCCCTTTTCTCAAACAGATGCATCCATAATCGTGCTGCGGCTTCGGTTTCGTCCAGTATGCCGGTCTTATATTCTTCGAGGATCAGGTCGGTCATGGCGCAGCCTCCCGCCAGACCGTCCCGCAATGCGTTCAGATCCGGATCCGTGGTCTCGTTGACCGTTACCGGCACGTTCAGCAGTTCGAGGTCGCCGATCCCGTCGGGCATCAGACCGTCCGTGTCGTGCACGCGCACGGTCTCCTCGACGCCATCCAGACCGTACAGCCGGCATACGCCGCTCCCGTCCGCCAACCGCTCGTATTCACCCACGTCCGGCTCGCCGTCGAGCGTGAACCGGCAGAGACGCAACACCATATCGTCCATATCCTCCCCATGCGTCATCGCATCATCCTTTCCACCAGACCGGTCTACCACGTTCGACCGTCGGCCCGCATGTCGGCGACGTCGACCCCGGCCGTCGGCCTCCACGGGGCGGGTGGAGGACGGGTGAGGCCTACTCCCGTAAGGGTTTTCGCGACACACGCGACTTGCGTTGAACGTGTTCCGCGAGGTTATGGTGGAGCGTATGGAAACGGAATTCGACATCGATATGAGCGACTGGTTCAAACACTGCCCCGAATGCGGCAAGGAACTGCTGATCACCAGCCTGTACCAGCATTTGAAGAGCCTCCACCATTGGAATGCGGATGATTGGCGGGCCTCGGACCTGCACGCCATCGACTGTCCCGCCTGCGGGAAACCATACGGAGCGGCGGCGATGACGGTCCACGTCTACAACCTGCACATCGACGGCGCGCACCCCGCATTGACCCCACGGCGATACGCGCCGGAACTCACCCTGGACGAGACGATCCGATGCCTGCGCCAGGTGCAGGAGGACCGGACCTTCACGGCGACCGCCGCGCAGATCCGCTCGCTGAAACGGTACGGCCTCATTTCCAACGGCTCACCGACCCACGCCACCACGCTGGGGAGGCGGCTGCTGGAGGATCCCTCCCCCGATGCCCTGCTCGAAGCGTTCATCCACGAGCCTGTGTTCCGTCTCGCCTACCGGATGCACGAGCACGGGCACGCCACGGCGCGGATATTCGCGCATCTGCTGGAACGGCGCGTGATCCTGCGGGAGGGGGCTGCCAGGGAGTACGACCACGTGTTCGACGCGAACCTCGCGCTCCTCGACCGGCCGACCGAACGCCATGAGCCCGCAAAACCCGCATCCAAGCCCGAACCCGAGCCCGTGACGGAGGAGCCTGCCGGAGAGACAGACGGGCTCATGCCGTTCGACACCGTGCTCGTGAACCGGTTCCACGGCGGCTACGCACGCCTGCAGGTGCACGGCAGCATCCCGCCCGACATCATGTCCAGACTCCTCGTGCTGGTGAACAGTTTCAGTCACGAAACCGGGGCCGACGATCCCGCCACGCGACCCGACGACGCTCCCCGGACGGACGCGGCGCAACCCTCCGCAGCCCACGTCCCATCACCCTCACCGGACAGGGTGGACACCGTCCAAACCCTACTCCCGTAAGGGCTTTCGCGACACTCCGAACTTGATTCGCATGCGTTCGTGAGCGTTATGGTGGAAACCATGATTGACGAGGAAAACGAGAAGAAAACCGAGCCGGCCCCAACCGGCGCCGATGAGGAATCCGTGGCGGCCGGCACCGACCCACGGCATCAGGAGCTCCCCACGCATCCGGTCGAAGCCGGGGAAACCGAAGCCGGATCCAGGCCCGCGGAAGCCCCGGATGCCGGAGACACCGGGGACGGGGAGGATGACTGGCATCGCATCTGCCCCGAATGCGGGCAACGGGTGAAGATCACCGCCCTGTACGTTCACGGACAGAGCAAGCACCGGTGGCTGTCGGCGGACTGGCGTGGGCATGGCATGGAGACCATTCCCTGCCCCCTCTGCGGGCAGAACGTATCCGTCGCCAGAATAAGCTCACACGTTCAGGAGGATCGCCTTATGACGGCCATGCTGGCCGAGGCCGACGTGCATACGGACCTGAACGACGCCTCGTGGCAGTGTTCCTGCCCGGTGTGCGGCGCACGGTATAAGGTCACCTCCTTGCACTTGCACGGCGCGAGAACCCATGGGCTCAGGCCGGAGGACTGGCAACGCTACGATATGGCGACGCTCCCCTGCCCCGTGTGCGGCGGGAATCAGCCGATCGCACGACTGGCGGACCATGTCCGGGCCGAACACATGAAACCCATCGCACAGGCATCGCCCCGCATCTCAGCCCCAACGGAATCCACGGAATCCACGGAGGACGCAATGGATGATATCGAATCACTCCGGCGACGACTGGCGTCGAAACGATCCGAGATCAGGGACATCGAACGGCTGCGGGAGCTCGCCAGGGATCAGGAAGCACTGCTCGCCGAACTGATTACAGCGCGAGAACACCTCGAGGCCATGCGGAAAACGGTCGCACGCAATTGACCGTGTGGGTTTGTGTGTGACTGTCTGTGACCGTGTGTGACCGTGTGGGTTTGTGTGATGACCGTCTGCGACTGTCTGTGACCGTGTGTGACCGTGTGGGTTTGTGTGATGACCGTCTGCGACTGTCTGTGACCGTGTGGGTTTGTGTGGCGTCGGTCAGCGCAGACGCATGCGGGCCGTCTCCCCGGCCGCCATCCTCCGCCGCGCGGCCGTGGTGCGCTTCTCCGGCGTCAGCATGAGCCCTGCCAGCTCGTCGGACATGATCCCCTGCAACCGTTCCAGTTCGTCGGACGCACGATCCAACGTCCCCATGTCATCATCCGCAACCGCGCGTTCGATCCGTTCCACCTGCTTCGGCCAGTCATGGTTGCCGCCGAGACGGTGGAGCGCGCGGGCCAACGCCGTCGCATCCTCCAACCGGAGGCAATACCTCGCATACGCGTCCAGCCTATCCCCGAACAGCCACACGTCATCCTCCACATCCATCGCCCCCGCGCCGAGCCGCATACGGGTGAGCGGCCACCATGCGCCGCATTGGGGGCAGCGCAGCTCGCAGAACGGGACACGCCCATACTCGCGCCTCAACGGTCTCAGGCACATGGAGCAGCATCGTTCTCCCAGATAGGAGACGATACAAGGCGTGGGATGCACGCTCCGCATGTGCTCATCCAACAGCATGCCCGGCACCGGCCGTCCGCACACCTCGCACTCGTGCAGCCCGCCGTGTGTGCCGACATGGTTGCCGATGTTGCTGACGGACACGCTTCTCCCGCAGGCGGGGCAGACGAGACGGCCCATATCGTACCGTTCCCAATCCTTCGCGACGAAACCATGCCGACGGACCCCATGGCCGTACAGGCCGGTGACAGGCAGTTCCCAGCCGCATACGGGGCAATCCCGATACCAGAGATCCATCTCCCCTCGCTCGACATGCCTCTCTCCTCCATCAATCATGGTTTCCACCATAACGCTCACGAACGCATGCGAATCAAGTTCGGAGTGTCGCGAAAACCCTTACGGGAGTAGGCACGAGACCGGGCGCAGCGCCCGGACAGGGCGACCATGGTTCCTGTCTCTTCTCCGTGCTCGTAGGGTTCCATCCCAGTCTCGTATCGGAACGATTCCACTGGGATACTGAGTTGATGTGGCCTGCGTCAGGCGCTTCCCGGCGATGGGCGGGCATGGTGGTCATTGGTTTCATAGGCGTATTCGTCTGGCCAGGTTTTCGAGGGCATCCGTTTGATGGGCTATCCACCATTCCGCGAATCGGATCGATCGGATGGTGTTTTCAAGTTCATTGAATGCGTTTTTGTCCCGGCCGCTTGAGTATCGGCCGAGGGTGCGGGCTCTTTCCAGTGCTCGGCGTCGGATTGGTTCGGCTCGGTCGCATTGTTCCTTCGTTCCATGTAGGGGTATGAATCCCTCGATGATGTTCTGTTTCCTGGCATGGCATACCGGGCATTCCGAGGTTTCGATCTTTCGTATCTGCTCCTCGACGGCGAGGAAAGGGCCTTCCACGTCGACCTTTCCCGTATGTCCGCATAGGTGCTCGACCATTCTGAACATCTCGATTCACGCTCCTTTGACAAATCACTGCAATCGAACACATGTTCGATTGCAGGCGGGACATTTTTACGGCTCATGGATGTTCCGCCCTTCGCTCATCTGACCGTTATCGGCGTGTTGTGCGGTGTTTTCCTCGGAAGGCATGGTTTCCGCCCGCTCCTCATGTCTTTCTTCTCGTTCGTATGGGGTCGGGCGTCAAGGAGTGTTTTCATGTCGTATCTTCCGCCGCTGGTTGTCGTGCTTCTCACCGCTGTGGCCGCCACGTTCCTGTATCGCGCCGTGTGGTATCTGGCTGCTCGGGAATCGAGTCGTTATCTGGGCCGTCGCTTCCGCGAGTCGATTTTGTCCCGCAGTCATGGGCAGCGGGTCAAGGCTTTTTGGGGGAATCTGCTGCTCGCATTGGTCTGTGTGGCCTTGATTGTTGTTTTGGGCGCGTACCTGGGTTCGGTCGGTTATTCCATCTGACCGGCTTTCGTACGGTTCTGTTTCGTGTCGGTTTACGTTTTCCGGGAGGTTTCCGGTCATGGTGGAGCGCGATGGCGATCTCCTGTCGGGGGAGCATAGGCTCGGTTCGCCTGGTAGGCGTTGCGTGTTCGCTTTTGGTTTCGTGCCGTCGAAGTCGACGTTGAATCTGCGTGAGGCGATGTGGTTCCAGCGTCGTTTGACTCCTGGATTGGTTGAGGGTTCGTTGCCTTCATACCGGTTCACGCGTAGGGATCGTCGCCTGGTGGAGGATGCGCGTTCCGTGGTTCCGGGTTTGCTGCGGCGCATGGCATCGGAGTCCAAGCGTCGTCGGCGGGAGTTGGCGACCGACGTGGATGGTCGGCTGCCGTTGGCGTCGGTGTCCCCGTTGGATTTGCTGACCCGTGATATGAGTCTTCGTCCTGTGACTGCTTGGCATCAGACGAGTACCGGAAGGGCTGGCGTGTTGACCACGTTGACGGCGGGGTCGGGTTCTCCGGTCATAGATGGCCCCGTCATCGGGGTGGATGTGCTCACCCATGAGCTGTTCCGTTTTGATTCATGGGCCACGTATGACGCTTGGGGTGTGAATGGTCGTCATATGACCACGAGTCCTGATTTGTTCATCTGTGGTTTGAGGGGCAATGGGAAAAGCTATCTGGTGAAGGTTCTCGCGTTGCGTGAGATTGAATGGGGTCGGCGTGTGATTGTGCAGTCGGACAGGAACGGCGAATGGGGCCGTGTGGCGGAGCATGTTGGCGGCCAGGTGGTTTCCCCTGGTGGCGGCAGGTATCTGAATCCTTTCGCGTTGCCGGATCGTCCGCTGGAGGGCATGGATGAGTTGTGGCGTCAGGAGGTGGTGTCCGGCCGCAAGGCCGCGTTCATGAGTCTGGCGGAGGCTTTGCGCGATCCGGGCAAACCTTTTCCGTTGGATACGGCCATGCAGACGGTTGTGGATCGTGTGGTCACGTCGTTCGGGGTCGGGCCGATGACGTTGGAGTCGGCCGTTGACCGGCTTACGGATTTGGAGTGGATCGACCGTGAGTCCCCGTCCATCACCGGGTTCGAGCATGATCCCGATTTGGCTCGGCTGTCCGCGGCTGCGGCGGCGCGCGTGTTCGCTCCCATGGTTCGCGGCGGAACGTTGTCGGGCATGTTCGACAGGGAGTCCACTATCCGTTTGGATCCATCCAGTCCGATGATCGTGTTCGACACGTCCTCCCCCGCGTTGAACGATGAGAAGCTGCGCCGCGTGTATACGGCGGCGGTGAGTTCATGGATCGACCGGCTTCTGCAGGGGCGGGATGGGCTGCGGCGCATCGTGGTCGGCGAGGAGGCTTGGTGGCTGCTTTCGAACGAGAAGCTGGTCGATTCCCTCCAGACGCGGCAGCGTTCCGCGGGGCATTGGGGGTGCGCCACCTGGCTGATCGTGCATGGGGTGAACGATATGACGAAGGTACTGGGTGAGGGGTCCGAGTTGAGGGGCCGGGCCGAGGAGATTCTGAACCAGACGCAGACGAAGATACTGTTCCGTCAGGGCGGGACGAACATCGATCTGTTGAAGGAGCTTATACCGGATCTGAGCGAGGATGAGGAGATGCTGATTCCGGAGCTTGCGCAGGGGCAGGCGATATGGCGTATCGGCAGGGAGCATCCTCGTCTGGTTCGGGGCCTTGCGGGCCCCACGTTGGATCGCCTGTTGGATACGAGCGATCTGCGTTCGGCAGCGTAACCGGTTTTTCATCTTTTCGTTTTGTCTTTTTCGTGTTTGGAGCGTCGCTGATGACTGTGCACGTTGATGGTGGTTCTGACTGGTATGACCGGTTGCGGCCGGATTCCGGGGGTTCGGCTCCCTTGTATGGGAGCGAGGAGATACGTTCGGATTCCCGCCGTAGGGTGATGGCTTGGTGGCGTGGCTGGGAGGATTCGGCTGCGGGTTCGTGGATTGCGGAGCATACGGGGTTGTTGGGCGCGTTGTCCCGTGAGAATTCCCGTTTGGTGAGGCATGCGGTTGTCGGCTTGGTTCTGTTCGGCCTGTTCGGCTTGTTGGTCGTCTATATGCTGGTCGGCGGCGATTTTCCGATCGCGTTCCTGTTGTCCATGCCGCTGCTGGTGGCCGTGTTCTCCGTTTCCATGCTGTTGTGGGTGTTCTGGGATGCGTATCGTGATTCGTCGGAACGATTGGTGGACCGATTGTCCGTTAGGCCTGGCATGGCGACCCGTCGTCAGGTGGCGGAACGGTTGGGGACCCGCGCCGTGCTGCGCACGGTGGTTCCGGCTGTTTTGCCGGGCATGCTTGAGCGTGCGCGCATCGAGGCGGGCCGTCGCGGCGGCAGTCCGGTATGGCCTCATGCCTGGCAGGCCGCGATGCCGGTCGGCTACAGTCATCGGATCGCGGTGTGGCTGTCGGATGAGATGCATGTGTATGTGCTTGGTCCGGCTCGAAGCGGCAAGACGGTGTGCGTCGTGATTCCCGCAGTGGTGGAGGCTCCGGGGTTCTGTCTTGTGACGTCCACGCGAAGCGATGTGGTGTCCGCCACGAGGACGCTCCGAGAGAATGGTGTGGAGGATGCTTCGACTGGTGCGAGGTATGGCGGCGGGAGGGTCCACGTGTTCGACCCGGAGGGGCTTGGAGGCTCCGATCCCGCGACTCGTCACAACATGCATTGGACCCCTCTCATGGGGTGTGACGATCCGACCACGGCGATGCGTCGGGCCCAGACCCTGGTGGGCGTGGGTGGTTTGGGTCAGGGATCCAACAACCGTGAGTGGGGTGTGAGCGCGGGCGGCTATATTCAGGCTCTGCTGTATGCGGCGGCGATTTCGAACCTGCCGGTGTCGAAATGCTATGAATGGTCCCTGAGCCCGCAGAACGCGCGTGAGGCTGCCGACCTGATTCGCATGCATACGCCGGCCGGTGACTCAATATTGCAGTGGGCGGACACGCTTCAGGGTTTGGAGCATATGGATGCGCGCCAGTTGTCGAGCGAGTGGTTCGGCGTACGCAACGCGTTCGCCATTCTCGCCGACCCGAAGGTCCGTCGATGCATGAACCTGCCGCCGCATGATCCCGGTCTCATCGATCCGAAGCGGATGGTCATGGACGGGGACACGGTGTATGTGCTTTCTCGGCCGAAATCGCAGGCCGGTGGAGGCGTCAACGCCGGTTTGTTCGCCGCTCTCCTGTTGGACACGTTCCAGGAGGCATGCCAGGATCTCGCGCTTTCCTCGGCCGCGAAGGGGTCGGGTGGCAATCTTCGTAAGATCGAGCCTCCCGCGAGGTTCGTGTTGGATGAGTTGAGCAACATCGAGACGTGGGGCGGGTTGCGTAACGCGGTCACGCAGGGTGGCGGCAACGGCTATCAGCTGGTCATGGTCGAGCAGGATCGCAATCAGATGATTCGTGATTATGACAGGGAGACCGAGGCGACGATCTGGTCGAACTGCAACCGGATCATGCTCGGGGGTGTCACGGATAGGGATTCCCTTGAATGGTGGGGCATGCAGGTCGGCCGTCATGAGACCACGCGGCGTGAATACTCGTGGAATCCCGGGCAGGGGCCGTTGGGTGGATTCTCGGAGCGTACGCAATCGGAGGAGAGTGTTCTGCCTTACGAGCTGAGCCAGCTGCCGCATGGTTGGATGATCGTGCAGCCGGTCCGCATGCCTCCGGTGCTGGTTCATGCCGTGCATTTCATGGATCGTGGATGGTGGAAGGACAAGGAGGAACGATGACGGACATGACACGAGGAAAAGGCGGGCTTGGCGTGGATGATTATCTGCGGCCGTTCATGGAGGATCATGTGGATGAGGAGACCGGGGAGATACTGCCGGCTTCGCCATCGGCTCCTGTCCCTTCCCCTTCGGCGAACTGGTCGCAGGGGTTGGATGCGGCTTCCGCCACGGCCGTCGATCTGACCGGGCTTTTATCCGCCGCCTACAGGGCCCATCATGGCAAGGATCCGTCCGCGAGCATGGTGAAGGCGTTCGACACGATCGTCAGGAATGTGACGGATGAGCCGCCGCGGGAGCCCGAGTATGGGCCGGGCCTGTGGTCGTCCATGCCGCAGCGCTCGTGGGAGTCGATGGCCTTGGCCCGGCCGTTGGATTGGACCGGCGCCCCGACGCGTATCGAGATCGATCTGATGATGATGCATACGATCAGGTACGGGGAATGGCTGTGCCGTGAGTTCCCGGATTGGGAGCAGACCCTGCCTTCCTGCTGGCCCGAGCATGATGCGATCGTCCAGGAGGTGTTCGCGTTGAAATGCTATGCGGACGTCGTGGCTGGTGAGCCGACCGGAGGCCTGTACGCTCCCTCGCTGATGCAGAACATACGGTCGTCGCTCTCGAGGGTCAAGGAGTATCTGGGCGTTGAGCATGCGGAGCGAATGGATCACGCCCATCACATGTCGTCTTCGGAAGCAGCGCAGCGTAGAAGGAAGCGGGAACGCGAGTATGTGAAATGGTTCGCCCGGAAGGATGGCTGGCATGAGGAGCCGCCTTTCACCGGACAGTTCCATGCCGATCATGATTTCGTATCGTCCACCATGCTCGCGTATGGGGTTCCTCCCCGGGATTCCGCGCAGGATGATTCGCCGGTGCCCGATCGGCTTCGTGCCGCGCTTGGCGAATCGGAGCATGCGTTGGAGGGGTATCTGCGTCGGCGTGATGAGATCGCCTCCATGCCGGATGGTGAGGCGCGTGAGAGCAGCGCGTTGAGTTTGTCCAACGATTCCGCCGATAGTCTCGGCAGGCTCAGCCGCGTGTGGAACGACTATCGTCAGGCCGAGTTGAAGGCGAGGGAACGGTTGGAGCGTGCGGTCGCGGCCGGCGACCGTCGTCTTGCCGACGCCTCACGGCCCATCGCGGATACGCAGGCCGATGGCATCCGCAGGCTGCGTGAGCAGGCGTCCCAACTCATGCGTCATGCCGGTGATCCGAATTGGGATGGGGATTCCTATCGTCCGGCGCCGGTGGAACGGGAGCTTTCCATGGCGCGTGACCTTGAACGGCTTTCCCAGGATGACAGTCTCGATTCCCTTGAACGGCTTGCCCGTCTCATACCCGAGATCAGGGGTTTCATCGGGGGTGAAGCGTGACCGCAGGCAAACCCGATTTGTTCGAACAGCTCAATACCCCTTGGTCTCAGGATGATGACTGGGTCCATCGCCTGCTCTCCGAGAACGATGACAACGAATCCGTTCCACAGGAGCTTCCGCATGACGATGACGAAAATCCGGCTGCTCCGTCCGGGGATTGCGTTGAACGGACCATGACCCTCCCTGTTTTGGAGACGAACGGGTCCGATGCGATGGACGGTGAACTGTCGGAGGTTTCCGACGAACCGGAAACGTCCGATTCCACCGATGCCACGGTACGCCGCACATGGCCTTGGGTGGTGTGCGCGCTCGGTGTCATCACGGCAGTGGCGCTCATCCTCGCGTTCCTTGGCGCGGCGGGCGTCCGGCAGGCCCGTTCCGATGCCGAGCGTACTCTGACGGACCTGTCCACGGTGGATTCGACCGCCGCCGGGCTCCTGAAACGGCATGCGGCGTCTGATCTCGCCGATTCCGCCTTATGGCATGATCTTTCCTCCCGTCATAAGGCCAACTGCGTTCTGCTTGACCATAATCCGCAGTCGTTGGGCATGGATCAGGCTCGTGAACTGTCCGGGGAGGCGGAGAAGGCCGTGGAGTCCACGAGGAGTCTGAACGTGAAGGTGAGGGCGTCGATCCGCGCCAGGAAGGCTTCCCTGTCGTTTGCATCGTTGGGTGAATCGGTTTCCGCCTCACGGTCCCTGCTCGACGGCGCGGTGGAGGACGATGACACCAGGGATGCTATCGCCGCGTTGCGCGCCCTTGTGGACAAGGCGTCGAAGCTCACGGTTTCCGATGGTTCCGCGAGCCTTGACGGGATGCGCGGGAAGGTTGATGACGCCCGTAAGGCTTTGGAGGCCGCGATAGGGGTTCAGGCCCAGCATGCGCAGGAGCAGGCGGAACGGGAACGGCAGCAGGCGCAGCAGGAGGCCCAGCAGCATGCGCAATCCCAGTCGCAGAGTTCTCAATCCCGATCATCGTCCCGCGGTTCGGGTTCCACTGGTTCCGGTTCGTCGAACGGTTCAGGCAGTTCCAATGGTTCCGGCTCCTCCGGAAGCTCCTCGGGAGGATGGAGCGTGCCGGCTCCTGATGACGGGACCGGTATCCCCGGCAACGATCCGACCTTGTAACGGCTTAGGAAAGGAATGATCATGAGGAAACGAGGTAATGGCAACGGTTTGCGCGAACGCATGCGTTCCTGGTGGGGTTCAAGGACCCCGAGACAGCAGGCGGGTCTGCTGGTCTGCCTGGCCGTGGTATCGGTGCTGCTGATGATGGTGTTCAACCCGTTCCACCCGTTCGTATCCGATGCCGCCGGCCAATCGGAGGAGAAGGCCACTCGGTCCGTTTCCGGCGACCGTGGTTCCGATTCCTCCGGTGGGAAAACCACTACGGGATCCGCCGCTGGATCGGATTCCATGTTCTCCGGTGATACCGAGGCCATCGCCGGACAGGTTCGCTCGATTCTGAATTCTCCCGATGATGGGAGCATCGACCCGTTCGGGCAATTGCTGATTCGTTACGGGGACGCCGATCTGGGCAACGCGTCCAGCGTGTTCGAAGCGGTTGGCCGGCAGGAGAAGCCTTCCACGGTGCGTCCATTGGCGGAATCCTGGTATGGGAGCGCGTTGGGGAAGGCGACGGAGTATCGGAGGTCGGATCTCGAGTCCGGTCTGCCGGGCGCGCGCACCGCTCTTTCGAGGCTCGGCTCCCCCGTTCCTTCCGGATGCTCGGATTTGGAGTCCGCTGTTGACGCCGCGTCCAAGACTGCGGCTGATACTACGTCCGATTACGAATCGTTGACGAAGGCGCAGCAGGATCTTACGAAGGCCGTATCCTCCTGCGCGTCGAAGTTGGATCCCGACCGTCTGGCCGACGTGTTCCCCCAGGACGGGCCGTCGGCGACGGTGCCGGATTCCGGGCAGGAAGGAGATGAGTGATGGCCGGGCTTTCCACTGATACGGAGGATACCGCGGCGGTGCTCGCTTTGGGGGAATGCCCGTGTGTGGCGAGGATACTGCCCAACGGTGTTCGGAGCACGCTCATGGCTGATGGCACGAGGATTCGTGTGCTGCGGTGCGTCACGGGCAGCGATGGGCGTGAGACACCGATCGCCTTGCTGCCTGCGAACGGGAGGATCCATAACCTGATGCTCCGTGCGTGCGGCGGGCAGATCGTGAGGTTCACCGGCCGGCCTCGCCTGTGGATGCCTTCGGCCGGCCGGCCGGTTCTCGCGTTCACGGTGACGAATCTCTCGCTTGAGGATACCAGCGAGGCGCGTATGCTTCGCGCCGGCAGCGACCAGTGAAGGTGACTACGGCGTTTCCTGGAATATGTGGCTGACCGTGTTGGCGGGCTGTTTCGTTTGGTGACGGTGGCTTTCATTCGCATGGGTGTGCGGATGAAGCCACCGTCTTTTTCATGGTGATGTGTTTAGCGGATCGGTTCCAGCAGCGGCTTGTGTTCGGCCATGCGTTGCAGGAGTCCGGTGATTTCGGGTATGGGCAGGTATCTGGATGCGATGGTCCATGCCACGGTGAGTGTGAGGAGTGTGAGGATGACGGTGACGGTGATCCAGAGGATCTGACGTGCCAGTCCTTCCCCGGCTATCGCCCGGCCGGTGACTCCGGCCGTCACGGCGAGTATGATCGCGAGGGCGATGAGCAGCGTCGTGTCCCATGAGTCGAGGATGCCGGTCAGATGGATGGCCCATCGTACGAGCTGCTCGGTGATGGTTCTTGCGGTTTGTTCCATGGTTCTCCTCCTTGCATGTGTGCGGTGTCCGGTTTGACGCTTGTCGTTGTCTTCACGCGTGGCTTCGGCGATATGCCGTTCGCCGTATGTGTTCTCCGTGTCTTGTTTCCTCGGCCGGGGTTGACGATTCCGGTTCCTTGGCCGGTGAGCCGGGCCTGTATGTTGCACCAGTGCTGTTCCTGTCGGCCGCTGCCTCCTGCGGGCCGCTCCCCTATGGGATGCTCCTGGTCCTGGATGTTCCACATGCCCCGGTATACGGCTATGTCCCGCATCAGGTTCGGATCGTTGCGCTCCTGTTGGATTCGTCTTGCTTCGACGGCCCAGGGTTGATCGTTCCTCTCGGCCTGCGTGGTGAGCCGTTTCGCCGCCTGTTCGATGAGGTGTTCGTTCTGTTTGACGATGTCGAGCGTCGCCGTGCGTTTGGATGCCTTGATGGGTGGGATGATGCCGGCGATCCAGTCGTCGCGGACCACGCCGTTGGTCCGGTCGAGCAGGCCCGCGCTGAGACGGCCTGCGAGCACGGCGGCGTAGTCGACGTGTCCTTTGGGTGCTTTCGGCGTTCCGATGGGTTTGCCGTATTCGAGTCTGGTCTTCTGGTCGAATTCCTTCCAATCGGTTATCGCCGTAGCGCTTATGGTCTTGTTGTTGATGTGGGTGGCGATGAGCGCGTCGGCCGCCGGAGCGTATTTCCTGTCGAATATGATGCGCGTGGTTTCGCCTGTATCGTTCCGTTCGCTGGTGTGGGGTATTCCGAGCCGGTCGAGCTGGTCGGACACGATGCTTGCCCGTTGGCCTTTGTCGCCGGTTTTGATGGTGATGCCTGTTTTCCCTTGGTCCGCCGCCGCGGGTTCGGGCATGTGTTTGCGTGCCGTGCGCAACGCGTAGGGGGTCGTCTGTTCCAGGCTTGGATGGTTGGCCTTGAGTTCTTTGGGTTTGATGGGCCGGTTGATGATGGCCAATGCTCGACGATGGTCGGTCATGTAGGCTCTTGCCCATGTGGCGCGCAGCCATTCGTAGCTGGGGGAGGTCTCGATCATGCGGATCTCCCCGTTGTTGTGGTTGCGGCGGAGTTGTGCGATGAGGTGCGGTCCCGCGATCAGGCCGCCTGCGAATGCGTGTTCGTCGATGAGTCGTTTGATGCCGTATCGGTCCGCGTTTTCGTCATGCAAGGTCTCGGTTGCCGTCCGGTTGTCGGGATGGGTGAGGAGCGTGTTGAGCATTCGTTCGCGTGCGATGAGGTGCGGGTCGGTTTCCGTGCCGTAGAGCTCATGGTCGAGTCGCCGGTCCTCCTCGTTTTTGCAGGCGTAGAAGAGGTGGTTCTCCTCGCGTCCTCGCGTAGCGGCCACGTAGAGCAGGTTGAGGGGTGTGCGTGCGTTGCTGGGGATGACCACCGCGCATTTGTCGACGGTCATGCCTTGGGTGCGGTGGATGGTGGTCGCGTATCCGGCTTCGCATGCCTCCTCGGCCCATGCTCGTGGGATGTTCCATGTCATGCCGTTCTCGTCTCTGCAGACGAGTGTGCGGGCTTCGACCTGTTCGACGGTGAACGTCATGCCGTTCTCGATTTTTCTTCCTTCCGGACTGGTGACGTCCTTGTTGGGTCGTCGGTTGACGATGCGGTCGCCTTTGCCGATGTCGAGTCCGTCGGAGAGTCGAGCCCACCGGTTCGGGTCGGCGTCGGAGAGTCCTTGGATGCGGCGTTCGAGGATGGTTCGACGGTTGAGGTCCCTGACCTGTTCGTTGGTGCCGGCGACCAGGAGTGTGCTCTTGCCGAGTTTCTGCCAGCGGATGGTGTTGCGGTAGGCGTCGGTCTCGCATTGGTCGTCTTCTCCCCAATGGAGTCGGCCGTGCTGTTCGTATGCGTCGATGAGGTTGCGGCAGTCGGCTATGGACGCCGGATTGTCGCGTTGTCCTCCTTCCCTGAGCCGGAGGGTGTTCGCTCCTTCTTCGGGCCACCGGTTTTTCAGGCCTTCCGCGTCTCCTTTCCAGAGTTCCGGATCGGATCGGAATCTCCAGATGCTGGTGAGTGTCGCGTTGCGGCCTGTGCGTTCGGCCCATGCGAGCAGCCCCGTCGGCCCTTCTGGCGCGTCGAGCTGTTTGGGGTCTCCGGAGAGGATGAGTCGCGCCCCGGCTTGTTCGCAGAGTCTGCCTATCTCGTGGAGGTCCCGTGTGTTGACCATGCCGGCTTCATCCACGATGACGAGCTGGCCTGCGTGGATGCGTCCGGATTGCGTGGCCACGTCGAATGCGGTGATGCTTCGGCGGATGCGGTCCCTGGCTTCCGGCGTGGGGGCCGCTGCGAGCCTGCATGCGAGTTCCCGTCGTGTGTCGTTGATTCGGATGGTGTTTTCCGGGCTCATGTTCACTCGGAGTTGGGCGATGGTGATCGCGTTCGATTCGATGCTGTCGGCGAGTTCGTCCCTGGCTCTTGCGGACAGGCAGAGTCCCAGCACGTCGCCTCCCGTGGTTTTCCATGCCCGGGTGACGGCGCGCATGGTGGTGGTTTTTCCGGTGCCGGCGGGACCGATGAGCGCGGTTATCCGTCCGTTGTTCTCGAGCAGGTGGATGGCGGCTTTCATCTGGTCGTCGGAGAGCGGCCTGTCCTGGTCCTGCACTGTTTCGAGGGTGCTGCGGCTCGAGTCCTTGCGCCATGCGAGTGGATCCTCATGGTCGAACATGTTCATCATGTGCCGTTCCATGTCGAGTGTTTGCTGGCTGGTGTAGCGGTCGAGGTTGGGGTCGTCGAACACGCTATGGCCTTGTTCGATGACGAGGGCCGGGTCTTGGAGTGTTTCCGCGACCCGGTAGCGGGTCGGGGTGATTTTGACGCAGTGTTCCATGGCGAGGTCGGCTATCCGGTTGACGGCCTGTTCTCGTTGGGCCGGGTCGAGCCGGATTCCCGCGAGGAGGCGCTGCGCTTCGGCTCGGATGTTGCTTCGGCTCCACGTGGTTTTAGCCGCGGATATGGTCTCGTATGCCTGTGCCGCGAGTTTTTCCTGATCATAGGATTCGAATGGCTGCTGGTGGTCGGCGAGCTGGTTGGTGAGGCGGATGGTCGCCGATTGGCCGGTGGTGTTGTCGAGGTGGCTGATGATTGCGCGGTGGGAGTTGACGGAATCCCACATGGCCTGGATGCTCTGTCCCGGGGCTTCGGTGGCGAGTTTCCTTTCCCAGTGTGCGTGCTTGTCGGCGAGGCTGGGTTGGACGTCGGGTTTTTCCTTCCGCGTCTCGAACCAGACCTGCTTGTCGATTTCCGCTCTTCTTCTCCAATCCACCGGTTGACCGGTGCGTTGTTCCTCTTCCTGCACACGACGCCTGGTTTCGTTTGCTATTTCCCCATGACGGCTGCTGAACAGGTCGATGAGTTCATCTGGCACTCCTTCGACCTCCATGACCACGCTTTTGGTGCCGTTGGTGTTCGGCGTCTCATGCCAGGCCCAGCCGAGGCGTTGGGTGAGCAGGTCGCGTACGAGGTTGCTGTTGTATTCGGCCAGTTCCACGGTGCTGGCGTATATCTTCCGTCCGTCGAGCGCGGTCCATTGCTGGTCGGAGGAGCGGCGGACCCGGTTGCTGATGAACATGTGCGTATGCGGGTGGGGGTCGCCGTCTCTGGAGTCGTAGTGGTCGAACGCGAAGCCCGCGACTCCGTCGCATTTGACGGATGCGACGCCTCCCTGTCCCGCGCGGGTGGATGCGTATTCGCGTTCGAAGTAGTTGATGGTCATTCTGCTTGCCTCGTGGAGGCATTCCTCGATGGTGGTTCTGGTGGAGGGGTCGGCGAACGCCCAGAGTATGGCGACGCTTTTTGGCACGGTTTGGGTGAGGTCGTATCCGGCGTTGGGTTCCTGTCCGTTGTCCCCTGCCTGCATGTCGGATTGCATGAGCGATGCTCCGGTTTCCGGGTTGCGGCGTTCGTTGATGAGCAGGCGCACGGTGTCGGCTCCTGCTTCCTGTCCTTCCTCTCCTCCGAGGAGCCGGCTGGCGGATCCGATCCATCGTCCTGGCGGGTTGCCTTCCGCGGTGTAGTATGCGGCGGGGTTTGCTCCCGTTGTTTTGGTGGGCATGTCCTCGTCGGCTATCATGCCATCCGCCTGCAGCGGGTCGCGTGCCGTTGCGAGTGTGTATTCTGCGCTGCTGATTTTGGTCATGCTGATCGTCATGATTGTTCCTTTCCGTGTCGGCTTATTCGATTTCCTGTTGTGGGATTGCGTTGTGTGTGAGGGTTTTGGCTGCGGTTCCCGGGGCCGTGTGCCGGTCGCAGAGGATGGCGAGCCGTGCGATGAATCCGTTCGGTGTTCTTTTTTGGATGCTGCCGGGGTCGTGGCGTGCGGCCATGGCGAGCATGCGGACGAGCATGGTTCCGGTCTCCGTCCTGCAACGTTCCTCGTTCCTTGCGAGCTGGTCGGACTCCTGCCGGACGCGTTCCGTTCGGTCTTGCAGGTCATCGGCCTGGAGTGTGAGTTTCCTGTGGTGCGTCGTGTTGGCCGCTTTGATGATTGAGTTCCGTTGCCTGGCGGCTTTGTTGCGGTGCCTGTCGGCGCACTTCTGTGAGCAGTATTCGGGGTCCGGTCCTCGCTTGCCCAGCGGTATGGGTTTGCCGCATTCTCCGCATTTTTGGCCTGTTCCGTTCATGCCGTGGATTTTGTTCCATCGGTTGCGGCATTGGCGGGAGCAGAAGTCCGGTGTGGGGCCGCTTGCCGGTTTGCGGATCGGTTTGCCGCATTGCCTGCAGTATGCGGCCGGCACTTGGTCGGGGTGCGTCTTGCGCGCCTGTCTGCGGCATCGGCTCGAGCAGAATCCGTCATCCCATAGCCTGGTGTATCCGTTCGGGCAGTGTTCCCATCTGCAGTATCCGTCATGGTTTTTCGTTTTCCGGTCGGATTGGCCCTCCGGCTCGGTGTGGCCCACCGGTTTGTTCCTGGTCTCGTTATCGGTTGGCTGCCGGTTCATCGTGGGTCCTTGTTCTCGAGGCTCCACCAGCCGTGGTCGGAGCGGTTCGTGCCGTGGTGGTCCTCGTTCCAGATGCGGTCCACGAGCCTGACCATGTCGATGGCTCTCCCCTGATTGCCCATGTGGTCCAGGTCGGCGGTGTAGCCGATCCAATCGTCTGGACCGATATCGGGCCATGGGGCCACGAGACGGGCCGTTCCCTCCGAGCCGATATCGGGATCGAGGAGCCATGGTCTGGCGTCTTTCCAACCGGTCAGGTCCGCGATGCGTCCCATGCCGTTCGACCCGATATCGCGGGCGAGGGCCACGATCCACTCCTCCCGGTATCCGACCAGATCCATCGGGGTCAGGCTCATGACCCCGATCATGAGCCTGACGCGCCAGTAGCATTCCTCGACCATGGCCTGGTTGGCCCGCCGTACGGTCCGGTTGCGTTCCTCGACGGCGCGTATCAATGCCCTGGCCGAACGGTCCACCCGGCTTCGCGCGTCCAGCAGCTCAGCCTCCGCACGCATCCTCCTACCATGCTCGCGTTCGTGCTCGCGGCGGTGCGTGTCCTTTCTCTCGCAGACCCCGTGCGCGTGCTTGTATCCCGGTTTCCTCCGGTAGCGTTCAGTCACCGGCAGGCCGCACACCGGGCAGATCGGAGGCATTTCCATGCTGTTTTCATCATCCATGGAAACCCCACCCGGTCTCGGCCGGAACCGTGGTCGATATCAAAACGTCCGATATCGGGGTGGAAACTCACGAGGGACGCTAATTTCGTTGCTATTCCGCCGAAAGGCGGTGCCCGCAAGGGCATGGGTGCAAGAAGTGCATCTCTTTTTTTTATTGGGTATGGTTTGGTGTTTTTCTTTGGTTTTTGCTTGGTTCTTTGTTTGGTTTGGTGTTTTGTTGTTTTTCTTCTTTGGTTGTGGTTTCTTCTTGGCTTTGGTTGTTTGGTGTTTTGTTGGTTGTGGTTTGTTCTTGCTTTTTGTTGTTCGTTCGCCTGGATTGCGTGGTTCGGGTTGCGCTGGCTCGTTGCTGCTCCGTTCGTCGCGTTGGACTGGTTTTCTCGTTCTTTTTCCGTTTTGCCTGTTTGCTTTTTCGTGCATCGGATGCGTCGTTGGCTGGAGTGCGGGTGCGTTGTGTGGGTTCCGATATCGGTTTCTTTTTGATTGGCCCGTTATCGGTGTAATGGGCCGGAGGTGTTGCAATCGATATCGATGGGCCCGTGAGGGGATGTTCCGCCCGATATTTTTTAGGCCCGTGTTGATTCCGTCCTTGCGATATCGGTTTTCGAGAGGTCTTGCCGATATTCGTTTGGCTCCGTTGCCTTTCCGATATCGTTTCTTTTTCGTCTTCGATGCATGGGTTTCCGATATCGGTGGAAACCGTATGGCGCTTGTTGGACCATACGGGTCCGGCCCATTGGCTCTTTCGTCTTGGACCGGTGTCTCTTGCTCGCTGGCCCGGTATGGCTGCGTGGACCGCTGTTGGCTCTTGCTGGTCCATTGGTTGTTTGGGAATGGTCCGGCCGGTGGCCCGGCCGGACCGGTTGGCTCTAGTCTTGTGGAGCCCAGGGGTCAATGCAGATTCGTTCCGGTGCGACAGGCTCCCCTTCAGGTAACGTTCCGGTGTTCTTCAGGTAGTTGAGGATTTCGGTCGCGGTAGGTTTCGTTGGGGCCCAGGGGTCGAATGTTGCGGTGGTCTGGTTGTTGTCGTTCTTCATGGTTTCGTTCCTTTCTGGTTGATGACGGGAACAGCGGGCCATGGGTCTTGGATGTGCGCAACCGAGACATGGCCGGGCGAAGCCCGCGGCGTGGATCGGTTGCGCACATCCAAGACCCATGGCATGATGCGGACGGCATCAATCAGACAGGAACGAAACCATGAACGGCCACGGCCTGCTCCCCTACCGCATTCCCGGACCGCAGCAGTATGGATGCGACGGCACCCGAGTCACCTGGTTCGTTGAGACGCGCACCCTGTTTTCCGAACCGGCTCCCCTCCCGCCGTCGTTGTCGCCTGTTTTGGGCATGGAAAAGGGGATGCCATCGTTGACGGCATCCCCTGCGTATCGGTTTTGACGATAGGTCAGATGGTGGGCTGTTGCGGGTTGGCGGGCGCGAATCCATCGGTGTATGTGGGCTGGGTGGTCTGCTGCGGCTGCGGTGCCGGCTGGCTCCATGCGTTGCCGGCGGGCATGGCCGTCTGGATTTGGCTGCGTCCCGTGAAGCCTTGGGCGGTCTGGGTCTTGGTGACGGTGGCGGTGGCGTATCGTACGGAGGCTGCGACGTCTTCGGCGTGCAGCTCGTAGGTGGTGCGTTTGGCTCCGTTCTGGTCCTGGTAGTCGCGCTGCTGGTAGGTGCCGGTGACGACGAGGCGGGTTCCTTTGGTGAAGCCGCTGGCGCGCATGTGTTCGGCGAGGGGGCCGGCGGCGGTGCAGCGGATCCAGGTGGTGGCGCCGTCCTCCCATTGGCCGGTCTGCTGGTTCTGGACGCGTGCGTTCTGGGCGATGCTGAAGCTGGCGAAGGTGGTGCCTTCGCGGTTGGTGCGGTATTCGATTTGGCCGGCGTTTCCCGTGACGGTCATGTGGATGAGGTTGATGGTTGCCATGGTGGTTCTCCTTTGTGTGGTTGTGTCGTCTTGTTTCCCGGCTGTGCGTCGGTTGGTTGGTTCACGGCTTTCCGGCGTTGATATTCGTGCGGTCAGTCGTTGATGGCGAGGTTGATGGTGATGATGGGGTTGGTGATGTCGGGGATGCTTTGCTCGGGTGGCCAGTCGTCGATGCCGGCGGCCTGCATGATGCCGGTGAGGCAGCTGCTGTGGGGGCTGGCGAGCTCCCATTGCCAGCATTGGCGGTTGGAGAGGGTCATGATGCGGTCCCAGAGGCGGTAGCCGTTGGGGTCGAGCGCCGGGGCCGGCGCGTTGAGCAGGTCGATGAGCTGTTTGACCTGGGTGCGCAGGCGCCGCTGTTCGCGGTGGCGGATGGCGTCGACCTGCTTCCAGATGTTCGCGGGGTTCTCCTGCGCGTCCATGCCCTCCCATGCCTGGTTCCTGAGTTCGGCTTCCTCGGCGGTGGCGGTCGGGTCGAGGGTGATGCTCTTGCGCCAGGCGAGGCTCATCTGCCATGCGCCTGCGTCGGTGGCGTCGGTGTCCTTCGCCATGGTGACGGTGATGCGGTATTGGGTCATGTCCGTCTCCTTCCGAGGGTTTCACCCTCCTTGTTTACACCCCCAAGTATAGCATACTTTTTTTATATTGTGCTACTTGAGAAAGCGTCTTTTTTTTGTTTTGTTTTGGTTTCCGGCGCCTTCCCTCCGGGGTTCGGAGGGAAGGGCGTGTGTCAGAGGACGTGTACGGGGATCATGCCGATTCTGCCTGTCGGCGTGCGGTAGATGGCTTCGGGGTCGTGGAACCGTTGTTCCCATCGGTCGGCTTGCTGCTTGGTGAGGCTGGTCTCGTGGCCTTCTCCGTCGTATCCGGTGATGACGAATGTGCCGCAGATGATGTCGGTGATTTCTTCTTTGCGTCCGTATGGTCCGTCTTCGAGGAATCGGATCGCGCGGTTGGGTGCGAGTCCGTTGATTTTGCCTTCCTCGTTGCACCAGCCGTCGACTTCGGGGTCTCCGAGGTCGATTCTTTCGATGAGGCCGCCGACTGCATGCTGGAGGCTTTCGAGCGTGTTGGGTATCGTCGCCCTGCGTGGGTTTTTCATGGGTTCGATGATGAGCACGTCGATGGTGTCGTTCCTTGCCATGGTGGTTCTCCTTGTCTTGGTCGCCTGATTTTTGTTTTTGACCTTCTTCGGTCAGCGGATGCGTACCCCGCCAAAGCCGGGTTCTGTCATAAGACGACGCTCCGGATCCCCGTAAGGGGATCCGCATGTGCGTCGGCGTTGACAGAACCCGGCGACGCGGGTATCGTCATCGCCCGCCGAAGAAGGTCGAACGGGAGGATGGCGAGCCGTGCGAGCTCCTTCCTCTGATAGGGCTTGGCCCGTTTCGTCCTCCGCCGTTTTTGCGGCGGAGGACGCGGGGTTTCCCAAGGGGCGGTTCGAGCCCCTTGGGCTGCCGGAGGCCGCCGTTCCACCCCATGAGCCAGGGGTGGAACGGCTCCGGTCATATGGTTGCGGTGGCCGTCCGGTATCGTTTAATGGTTTCGTGGTCTGCGAGCATGAGTCTGACGAGTTCGGGGTCCTCTCTGGTGGTGTGTGGTTCGTGTGTTTTTCGTCTGGTTCGCCGGATGGTGGTGATGCGGCTGGCGTGGGTGAAGTTCGGTCTTTTCATGGGTTTTCCTTTTCTCACCATTCCTCGCCGTCGGGGAAGGTGGGCCATGCGATTTCGGTTGTGCAGGTGTCGGTGGTGATGGTGAGGCGTTCGTAGTCGGGTTCGCCGCTTTCGTCGCTGTGACGGTAGACGGCGCCTTCGCTGTTGATGCCTTGCAGTTTGAGTTTTTCTCGTAGCTGGTCGATGTCTTCGCGCCAGTCGTACCAGGTTTCCTCATAGTCGGGTTCGATCTGGATGACCGTTTTGCATGGGTTCTTCCATCGGTGGGTGGCTTTGGTTTCCAACGGGTCGATGCTGACCCGTGTGATGCCGTGGTCCGGGTCCATCCATCCGCCGGTGATGGTTCTGAGTGTGTCGATGGCTGTCTGTTCGAGTTGTTCGGCGCTCATGGTGGGGTGGTTGATGCGGATGATGCCGTTGTAGAAGCTTCGGTATGACATGGTTCTTGTTCCTTTCCCGTGGTGTTCATTGGATGCCGTAGAGGTGGCGGATGAGTGGGCCGAGTGGTTCGCTCATCCGTTGGATGGCGTTGTATCCGGTGTGTTGGTTGATGCGGGCGCGGTTTGAGCTGCCGGTAGGTGCAGGTGTTGGTGCCGTCGTGGTGGATGCCGGTGTATCTGAGATCGTCGTTCTCGTCGATGCTCCAGTCGTCGATGTCCATGTCGTTCCACGGGGCTTGGCGGAGGATGTCTCCGAGGGTGTCGAAGCGGAGGATGCTGCACATGGTTCTCGTGCCTTGCCAGACTCCCGCCTTGCCGGTGATGGCGATCGGGCGTTCGAGTCGGATGGCGTCGAGGTTGGTTATCTCGTCGTGCCGGTATTCGTTGTTGTATTCGGCGACGGCTCGGCCGAGTCGTGGATCGGCCCATGGGTCGATCCCGGCGAGGGCGTTGCGGAGGTCCTCGGCCTGCAGCGGCTGCCATGGGGTTGCGGCTGCTGCGGAGTGGAGTCCTGTTTCGAGGATGGCGTTGACGAGCCAGTCGTGTTCGGGGTCGGTTCCGTGGCGGTTGATGGTTTCCTCGGCTAGGGTCATGGCTTCGGCGCGCGCGTCGTCCATGATGGCGTCGAGTGTGGCCGTGTCGTTGTTCCAGATGGGGATGGTCGTGGTTTTCATTGTTGTGTCTCCTGTGTATGGGGTCGGCGGATTCGCTGTTGGTCAGTCGTTGACGTTGAGGAGTCGGCGGACGATGATGCCGAGGACCGCGTTGTAGCGGTCGTCTTCGCTGCCTGCGGCCCCGTAGCGGCGGAGGACTTCGGCGTCGGCTTGTTCGATGGTGATGCCGTTTTCCGTGATGAGTCGTTCGAGGGTCTGCGGTTCGGGCCTGTTGCCGTCCGGCATTCCTCCCGTGGCTCCTTCGAGGATGTCGCCCAGTGCGATGTCGGCGATGAGTTGCGGCAGGGTTCCGGGGGTGGAGAGTTCGAACGCGTATAGGTCGGGGTCTTTTGCCAGGGTGCGGGTCGCAGCCGCGATGAGGTCCAGGGCGATTCGGTCGAGGCGGGTTGGGGTTTTCATTGTTGTGTCTCCTGTGTGGAATGAAGGTCTTTTGTTTTTTTGACCTTTTCGGTCAGCGAAGGCGCACCCGCGTTCAAGCCGGTGAGGTCATAAGACGACGCTCCGGGCCCCGCAGGGGCCCGTTGTGCGTCGGCGTTGACGGAGCCGGCGGCGCGGGTACGGTTGAGCAGGCCGAAAAGAGTCGAAAACACCTGTGTTTTCCTGATGGCGCAGCCGCGCGTGTCCCCGCCGTGCCCGTGTGGCATGATGGCCGCGAAGCGGCCCTGCCATACGGGCAYG
>NZ_JGZN01000017.1 GCF_000741715.1 Bifidobacterium saguini DSM 23967
CTGCCCGTAGTACGAGAGGACCTGGGTGGACGAACCTCTGGTATGCCGGTTGTCGCGCCAGCGGCACGGCCGGTTGGCCACGTTCGGAAGGGATAACCGCTGAAAGCATCTAAGCGGGAAGCCTGCTCCAAGATAAGCATTCCATAGGCCCTCGGGCCTTGAACCCCCCATGTAGAACACGTGGTCGATAGGCCGGACGTGGAAGCCCCGCGAGGGGTGGAGCCGACCGGTACTAACGGGGAAAGGCGAAACCTTCACGCCGACACCTTCGATTGTCGGCGACCGTGCTGCGCACAGTGACACGCGGACGACAATGACGGCACTATGGTCGGTCACCGCGGTCGGAAAACGAATACCAATGACAGCGTCCACCATCCGGTCCCCAAACCACCACTAGGCCGGCCAAGACATGGTCTTGGACCGTATAACAGAAGATTTGCGGCGGTCATGGCCCAGGGGAGACGCCCGGTCCCATTCCGAACCCGGAAGCTAAGGCCTGGCACGGCGATGGTACTGCACCCGACAGGGTGTGGGAGAGTAGCACACCGCCGCATACACACGTCACACAGGCCCGGTAGAGCACACGCTCCCGGGCCTCAACTTATATCTAGACATTTGTGGTTCGTCCGTATAATGCACGAACCACAAATGTTCAAATGTTCTTTCTATATGTCAATGCGTTCTTTACACTAAGAGATTGCTATGCATTACTTCACCCCCAAACGTTGCGCCACCTCGAACAAAATCATGTACCACGACAAGGTACAGGCGCAGCGTGCCGCCGATCAAAGTTTTATTGAGCGCGGGGCGGAACTCTGGGTGTATCGCTGTGAATATTGCAATTGCTGGCATTTAACCCATCGTGATCCACAACTTAGCTACAAGCATGTGCCACTCAACCAAGAATTAAAGCCTCACAGCCGCAAACGTGGCTATAAGCCTCGTCGCCGCTAACTACGTTATCCTCTGATATGCAGCAGTTTTACCAATATTGCCAAACGAAACAGTCAGCGTATACGCAATAAATGTTTGCACCGATTGGTCGATTTCCACGCTTAAGGCGAATACAACAGCAACGGATTACTTAGGGAAATCGTTAGAACGCGGCTGAGGGGACATCCAGTGTGCGGTCTCACACAATGAGACCGAACACTGGAGCATGAGGTTACATTGTTGGGCTTATATATTATTTATCTCTCTACTTATCCAGTTCGAAGCCTTGTGCTGCGGCCTTTGGCAGCAGTGTCTGGCGGCTGACATCCTGACCGCTGACCGTGGCAATCTGATCACTGAATGCGTCCACCGGGCGGTCGGTCTGACGCAAATCGTAGTACTGATGCACTTCGGCATCGAAATCATCGAGTGCGGTAAGAGTATCAGTAGCTGCATCATCAGCCGGATACATGTTCTCGAAGAACTGCATCTCACGCGGCATACGCGGCTTCAATGCCGGCTCCTGATCAGGCTTGCCGATAGCCAAGCCCAGCACCGGATACGTGTACTTCGGCAGCTTCAGTGCGTCGATAACACCCGGAATATCGTTCAGAATCGAACCAAGAATCACGCAACCGAGCCCCAACGAATAAGCGGCAGTTTCCATCGCATGCAGTGCCAGCACGGCGTCATTCTGCGCCTGAGTGAAGCGATAACTGTACTTCAAGTGGAATGCATCAGACGCAGGATTGATGCCCTTGCGCTCAGCAATGCGGGCGTTGCGGTGCTCGTCGATTACGAACACGTACAGCAGTGGAGCTGTGGCGATATACGGCTGATGGCCGAATTCAGCCATCTTGGCCTTGAGTTCTGGATCGGTGATGCGAATGGCAGACCAATCATTCAGAAACTGGCTGGATGCAGCATGCTGGGCAACGGTTTCAAGAGTGGCAACGGTATCGGCATCGATGACCTCATCCTTGAACTTACGAATGGAACGACGGTTCAGCAGCGTCTCAATAGTGGAATTAGTAACCATACCTGCAATTGTTGCACGCAGGGCCGCGCCTGAACATGTGGATGCTCTCAGAGCGAATTACTTGCCGGCCTTGCGATGCATGCGGTCCACAAATGCTTGAGAACTATGATCGGAAAGCTGGGAAACCACGGCTCCAAATGCTGCAGAGATTGCAGCGAACGCCAAACTCAGCAGGAAGCCCTGAGGTGCATCGGCGGCAAGTCCTTTACGAATATTGCGGCGGGCCACACCCTTGTTCCACACCATTTGCAGCATTTTGCCGGCAATAAGACCAGCCACAGTCGGTACTGCGGACTTGATGAGCTTATCTCCCAATGAATCCGGGTCACTGAGCCTGCGCTCGCGTGCAGCGTTGACGGCATCGTCGACGCGGTGCAGCCCCTGGACCACCTGATCGGCTTCAGTGGAAAATGCGGAGTTCGGTTCATCACTCATAGTCACCAGTCTAAAACACAGTCGAATCATACTGAATCATAAAAGGCGTGTGGCGTGGGTAGAGTCTCGGCCTGACGAAGACTACAGTGGAGGCATGAGCGAACAGAATGTGAATGGCACCGTCGCCGTTGAATCATCTCGTGGTGGGTCAGGTTTTTTGGTGTTGTTGCGCCACGGGCAAACCGTGTGGAGCGAATCCGGGCAGCATACAGGTCGCACGGATATTCCGCTAACCGAAGTTGGCCGTCAGCAGGCCGTGGACGCGGGGGAGCGCTTGCGTGAGGCTTTCCCGGATGGGTTTGCGCCGGATTGTGTGTTCTCCAGCCCGCTTAAGCGCGCTCGCCAGACCGCTGAATTGGCCGGATTCGAAGGTTGTGGTGTGCTCGATGGCATTGCCGAATGGGATTACGGTCGAGCTGAGGGACGCACACGCCAACAGGTGAGCGAAGCCAGCGGCTTTACATGGGATATTTGGCGCGATGGGCCGCGCTCACTGAACCCTGATTTGGAGGGGGACTGGGTGGAGACGTTGCCTTCCGGCGAGCGGGTTCCCGTGCACAATGGCGAGGGTGAGACCTTGGACGAGGCTGCTGCTCGTGCCAAGGGCGCTATTGACGAGGTGCTGCCTCGGCTGGAGAGCGGCCATAATGTGCTGCTGGTGGCGCATGCCCATATTCTGCGTATTCTGACCTCGCAGTGGCTGGGTGTGGATCCGCATTTCGCGCGCCTGCTGCGTCTTGATACTGCGCATTATTCGGTGCTGAGCGTATACAAAGGCGATCATGTGATTGAGCGGTGGAACGCTTGATTGTGATGCTGCTATGTAGTGCTGCGCGCTGATCGGTGTGCGCGGCTGCTGCGCGCGCTAGTGTATGTGGCCGTTGTGCATTTGTGCTCGCGTGAATTCGTAAGCCCGCTGTATAGGCGGGCTTTTGCTGTATTGAGGTGGTTGTTTTCTGCATTTGCGCGAGGGGCAATGCGAAAGGGGTGCTGTCTGCAATGCTTCTTCTGTGCTCGTATGCGTAGGTATTGCTGGGATGTGACGGATTTTAGCGGCTTGGATTGCAAACGATGGCGGTAAGTGCCGATAGTTGACGAGAACGTAGTCATTTTTATGTGATTTGTCTATGTTTGCGCTCTCATTTATTGCGAACGCTTGCATTCTAGAGCTTTGTAATAAACCCTTGAAAAATTAGTGTTTCTTCAGTATTTATGCGTTCGCCGAGGTTCTTTAATGCAATTTAGGCGCGCCGGTAATGCCATCGTTTGCAAAAAGAAGCAAACCGTTGCACAATAGTGCATGTCGATAGTTGTGAAGGTGCTGCTAACGGCATCGCTTCTAACCGGAACCCGATTGGAAGCCTCGATGAAAGAGAAAGGTTCGAAGATGAATCGCACAATCAAGTCTGCGGTTGCAGTAGCGGCTATTGCTGCAATGTCTCTGGGCACTTTGGCTGCCTGCGGAAGCTCCACTTCCGGCGATGACGCCAAGGGCAAGGTCTACTACCTGAACTTCAAGCCGGAAGCCGCCGATCAGTGGGTTGCTCTGGCCAAGGAATACACCAAGGAAAAGGGTGTAGAAGTCAAGGTGCAGACCGCAGCCTCCGGCACTTATGAGCAGACCCTGAAGTCCGAAATCGCCAAGACCGAAGCCCCGACCCTGTTCCAGGTCAACGGCCCGGTTGGCTACCAGAACTGGAAGCGCTACACCGCTGATCTTTCGAACACTGACATCTACAAGGAGCTCACCAACCAGAATGTGGCTCTGAAGGATGGCGACAAGGTTGTGGGCGTGCCGTACGTGATGGAAACCTACGGCCTGATTTACAACAAGGACATCCTCAACAAGTACTTCGCTCTGGACGGTGCCAAGGCCACGTCCATCGACGAGATTGACAACTTCGATACGCTGAAGGCCGTGGCTGACGACATGCAGGCCCGCAAGGATGAGCTCGGCATTCAGGGTGCGTTCACCTCCGCTGGCTTCGATTCCAGCTCCGACTGGCGTTTCAAGACCCACCTGGCCAACTTGCCGCTCTACTACGAGTTCCAGAAGGACAAGGTCACTGAGCAGCCGGCCACCATCAAGGGAACCTACCTGCCGAACTACAAGAAGATCTTCGATCTGTACATCACCGACTCCACCACTGATCGCACTCAGCTGAGCGCCAAGACCGGCGATGATGCCAACTCCGAGTTCGCACTCGGCGAGGCCGCCTTCTATCAGAACGGTACTTGGGCTTGGACCGACCTGCAGAAGGCCGGTATGAAGGCCGAATCCGTGGGCATGATGCCGATCTACATCGGCGTCAAGGGCGAAGAGAAGCAAGGCCTGGCCACTGGTTCCGAGAACTACTGGTGCATCAACGACAAGGCTTCCGATGCCGACAAGAAGGCCACTGAGGACTTCCTCTCCTGGGTGATTACCTCCGACGCCGGCAAGAAGGCCCTTTCTCAGGACATGGGCTTCACCACCCCGTTCAAGACCTTCGATGATGTCAAGTTTGACAACCCGCTGACCGAGGCCGCCGTCGAGGACCAGAAGTCCGGTAAGACCCAGGTTTCCTGGAACTTCACCATGATGCCGTCTGAAGAGTGGAAGAACAAGGTCGGCCAGGCCCTGCTCGGGTACGCTCAGGGCACCGGCAACTGGGATGCTGTGAAGACCGCCTTCGTGGACGGTTGGGCTTCCGAGTACGCAGCTTCTCACTGAGTTTTTCACTGAGTTGATTGGGTGATTCCCCCGAATCGCCTAATCAACAACTGTGAGAGTCGCAATAACTGCAATAACTGAACATTAATAACTGAAAAAACGGCGGCACCTTGTGCCTTTCCCCTCCTTCGCATGAGATGCCGCCCATTCTCTTACTCCACTTCATGTGTCTCCTTCTCCTTAAACGTGTGGGCCCGTCGCTCTGAATGAACGACGGGCCCACACGCGTTGTTAGACGGGGTTGTTGGGCGTTGTTAAGCGGAAGAGCCAGATGAAAGACTGTAGGTTTTCTAACACTGACTGTAGGTTTTTGAACAAAAAACGTTGGAAATCCTACAGTTGGCGTCCAAAAACCTACAGTCTTTATATAAATCCCTACAGTCAGTGTTGGGAAACCTACAGTCAGCGTTCAAAAACCGTCAGTCATGGGAGGGATGGTAGGTTTTGTGCGTCTACTTAACGCGCGACGTTGACGCGCGAACCACCAGATGCGCCGGACAGCTTACGAACGGTTGCTCGATGGTCTTCTCCTCGATAAGATCAAGCGTCATGCGGGCGGCCTTGCGTGCCATATCCACTGGATCCTGTCGAATCGTAGTCAGACCAATGTCGTCGGTGTAGAAGCTGTCGTCATAGCCGATAAGCGATACATCGCCAGGCACGGAGAAACCGTTGCGTTCCAGCTGGAACAGCAGCGGAAGCGCAATACCATCTTCCTGACAGGCGATGGCAGTGGGCATTTCATCCAAACTTATCAACTGAGTGACCACATCGCTGATTTCATAATGACCGTCCGCATTCACCTTGCAGACGATGACCTGCGGCTCGATGCCTTCCTTGCGGCAGCAGGCGGTAAAGGCGTTGAATCGGCTCTGCACGGAGAAGCTCAGTGAAATCTCGCGATCCGTGCTGATATACGCAATGCGGCGGTGTCCAAGAGTAACCAGATGGCGCGCGGCCAGCGTAGAGCCTTGTGCATCATCAATGTTGACGGCTGCGGTGAATCCGCGGGCTTGTGCATCAACCGAGTTGATGCCGACAATTGGCACATCCACTGAAGCAAGCTGTGCGATTTCATTGTTGTCGATATCGAACGACACCACAATCACGGCGTCCGCATTGCGGCGCACGGGCAGCATTTCAAAGAATTCCTTGCGTTCCTCAATACTGGAGATCTGGAAGATTGAAATATCGTATCCCTCCGCGTGAAGCACTTCGTTGAGGCCTTCAATCACGGAAGCGGTGAACCACAAGCGAATGTGGCCGCTCATCAGCACTGCGATGCGCAGCGAACGACCGGATTTCAGTGCGGCTGCAGAGCGGGAGAGTGAGAAATTCAATTTATCTGCGATAGCCAGCACGCGCTCGCGGGTTTTGGCCGAGACCAGGTCCGGTCTGGTGAACGAGCGGGAGACGGTGGAGATGGAAACCCCGGCTTGTTGTGCGACGTCTTGGATGCTCGTGGACATTCGTGCCCCTTTGCGTGAGGAAACTGGTTTGGATTCGACTTCTTAAGTGTACATGTGATTTCCATACGACAAGAAGATGAAAACGATTGTATTGCAAACGTTTGTAATACCGAATCAATAATAAAGAAAATGGCTTAAATAAGCCGTTTTATGGACTGAAAAGGTAGTCTATGCAAGTGATTGACAAAGCTGGGAAACGCGATAAATGACAACGTTTGACATATTGCTGTGCAGCATTTACGATATTCGTAGGCTTGAACAAGGGCGAGACTGAGCGATCAGTACCCGTTCGGCGGGCTGATACTGAGAATGTTCCGCTTCGACGCACGATGTAGTGCAGCGGACTCAAGGAGGAGGAAAGTCATGATCAGCATGGCTGGTAAGGCGATACGCAGGTGGTGGGCGCTATTCGCGCTACCTACGTTTGCCGCATTCATTATCGGATTTTTGGTGCCGTTCATCATGGGCGTGTACCTGAGCTTCTGTGAGTTCACCACGGTTACCGACGGTGAATTCGTATGGTTGAAGAACTACACCAAAGCGCTGAAGGATCCGGAATTCCTGCATGCTCTTGGCTTTTCTACGGCGTTCACCATCGTGACCACCATTGTGATCAACGTGGTTGCATTCGCCATCGCCTACATGCTGACCAAGGCCATTAAGGGCTCCACAATCTTCCGTTCGGTGTTCTTCATGCCGAACCTCATCGGCGGCATCATTCTGGGCTACATTTGGCTGCTGCTCCTGAACGGCGTGCTCGCCCACTGGGGTCGCGCCCTGACCTACAAGGCTTCCTACGGCTTCTGGGGCTTGGTCATTCTGGTGTGCTGGCAGCAAATCGGCTACATGATGATCATCTACATCGCCGGCCTGCAAGCGCTGCCCACCGACGTGCTTGAGGCAGCTGCCGTAGATGGCGCGAACGGTACCCAGACTATGTTCCGCATCATCATCCCGCTGATGATGCCGTCCATCACCGTGTGCTCCTTCCTCACCGTGACCAACGGTTTCAAGCTTTACGATCAGAACCTCGCTTTGACCAACGGCGCACCAAGCAACATGTCTGAAGGTTTGGCATTGAACATCACCCGTACCTTCTACGGCCGCATGGGTTGGGAAGGCGTCGGCCAGGCAAAGGCTGTGCTGTTCTTCATCCTGGTGGCGATCATTGCACTTATTCAGAACAAGCTCACCACGAGCAAGGAGGTGGCAGCCTGATGAACGAGAACAAGCCCGTGAAGCATGGCCCGGTCTGGACTGCTCTGTTTACCGTCGTTTCACTCTTCTGGATTTTCCCGATTGTTCTGGTCTTGATCAACTCCTTCAAGCAGAAGGCGTACATCTCCAAGAACGCATTCTCCTTGCCGACCGGCAAGGCATTCGTGGGATTCGAAAACTATACGCGTGGTGTTGAAACCACACAGTTCTTCGCATCCTTCGGCTGGACCCTGCTCATCACCGTGGGCTCTGTGGTGCTGATTTTGGTGTGCACGTCGATGTGCGCATGGTGGATTGTGCGCGTGAACAATTGGGCAGCCAAGTTGCTCTACACGTTGTTCCTGTTCAACATGATTGTGCCGTTCCAGATGGTGATGTTCACCCTCTCCAAGATTGCCGATATGTTGAAGCTCAACACTCCGTGGGGTTTGTGCATCGTTTACCTCGGTTTCGGCGCCGGCCTGGCCGTGTTCATCTTCACCGGTGTGATTAAGGGCATTCCGCAAGAGCTTGAGGAATCCGCCATGATCGATGGTGCTTCAGTACCGCGCATCTTCTTCCAAATCGTGGTGCCGATTATGAAACCGTCGATTGTGTCCGTGGCCATCCTTGAAGCCATGTGGATCTGGAACGACTACCTGCTGCCGTACCTGACTCTCGACCTCGGCAAGTACAAGACCATCTCTGTGGCCGTGCAGTACTTGAAGGGTGGTTACGGTTCTGTGGATATGGGCGCCATGATGGCCTGCCTGGTGCTCGCCATCATCCCGATCATCGTCTTCTACCTCGTCTGCCAGAAGTACATTGTGAGCGGTGTTATGGCTGGGGCTGTTAAGGGATGATGACTAGTGTCATCATCCCTTAGGGGGAAGTCCGGTGGACTTTCCCCAAGCCCCAGCCTGAGCGAGGCGGTAGCCGAGCGAAGGTGATGTTGAGCCTCGCCATAGGCGAGTCCGTAATTGCAGGGCCGTCAAGGGCTGAGCTAAGGACTGAGCTTAGTCGTTGGCCGAGCGCAAGAAATTCGGGTAAATAGAGGCATCTTCCCGAATTTCTTGCGTTGAGCATTAGTCAGTGCAAAGAATTCGGGAGAATAGGGTTGCTTTCCCGAATTTCTTGTAGTGAGCGGCTGTCAGTGCAAGAAATTCGGGAGATAGCCAGTAATTTCCGGAATTTCTTGCGCGTTGATGATGTGGCGCTGACGTGTAGCGTCATAATGCAAGAGGTACGTATTTAATAACGGCTAAAAGGAGACTTGATGAACTGGCTTGCGCCCGATTCCAAATTTATGCGTGCGTGGGGCAATCTGGTGGACGGCGTACTCGTCAATCTCCTAATGTTGGTCACTTCCATCCCCATCTTCACCATCGGAGCTGCGCTCGCCGCCGGGCAGAGTGCCAGCCGCAAAGCCTTGGAGGGCGAAGGCAAAGGTGTCGCCGCAAACTACTTCAAGGCATTCAAATCGAACTTCGCTAAAGCCACACTGTTGTGGCTGCCGTTCTTAGTCGTACTTATCGGACTGGTTTATTCGTGGATTGTGTTGCAGATTACGCCACTGCTTGTGCCCAAGTTTGCGCTGAGCATCCTGTGGATTATTGGTTTTGAATGGGTGTTCGCACTGCAGGCTCGATTCGAAAATACGGTGGGCGGCACATTGAAGAACGCCTTTATCTTCGGTATCTCCCATATTATTGCCACGATGATTTTGGTGGCTATCGATGCAGTATTCGTGGCATTACTGGTCGCCAGCTGGTTCTATATGCCCGGTGGATTATTTCTGTTGGTGGTGCTGGGCTACGGATCAATGTTGATGATTCATGTGCCCATCACCGAACGCGTCTTCAAGCCGTATTTGACGGCATAATTGCGTATTTTGTCTCGGTAGCTTGTAAGCGCTGGAATTGCGTTACCGGGGCCGAAAATCTTGTCTCGGTAGCGCAACTCATCAGGCAATTGCGCTACCGAGACAAGAGAGACCCATAAATTACTTCTTAGCCTGCGTCAGCTGATAGGCCACGAACAGGATGGCCAGCCAGATCACGCCGGCGATGACGGCCACGCGGTAGCTGGCGGAGAAGCACATCAGCACCACCACAAGTGCGAGGAACGCCAATACGACCCACGGGGTCACTTTGGCGAACGGCAGCTTAAAGTGAATGGAATCCAGCGCTTCCTGGCCGGACTTGCCAGACAGCTCGGTATCCTCAGGGGCTCCACCAGCGGCAACCACCTTGCGGAACTTCATCTCCGTGAACATGATCATCGTCCAGTTGATGATGCCGGCGATCGTGGCGATTGACATCAGATAGTTGAACGCAAACTCAGGCCAGACGAACACCACGACCACAGCAATCGCGGTAATCACGGCGGACGTCAGCACGCCGGCCACCGGTACGCCCTTGGAATTCAAACGACCCAGGTATGCGGGCGCGTTGCCCTGCTTGGCCAGCGAGTACAGCATGCGGGAGTTGGCGTACAGGCCGGAGTTGTAGACGCTCATCACGGCGGTGAGGCACACGAAGTTCAAAATGCCGGCGGCTGCATGAATGCCCACGGAATCAAAAATCTGCACAAACGGGCTGGACTTGCCATCGATGGTGTTCCACGGCACCACGGCCATAATCACGCCAAGAGCGCCGATGTAGAAGACGAGGATTCGCCAAATGATGTCGTTAGTGGCGCGTGGGATCGTGGTGCGCGGGCCCTCGGTCTCACCTGCGGTGATGCCGATCAGCTCGGTGCCGCCGAAGCTGAACATCACCACGACCAAAGCCATCAGCAGGCCGGTCCAGGAGCCATCGGAAGCGCGTCCCATCAGACCATTCGGGAAGAATCCGCCGCCCACGGTGAACCAGTTAGCGAAGCTTGCCTTGATGCCAGATGCGGTAGGCAAGGCGAACACAATCACGGCGAGGCCGCCGATAATCATGGCGATCACAGCCACAATCTTGATAATGGCGAACCAGAACTCGAATTCGCCGAACTTGGAGACACCGAGCAGGTTCGCTGCGGTAATCAAAACCAGGAACACGGCGGCCGAAACCCACGTCGGGATAGCTGGGAACCAATAGTTCACGAAGCTGCCCACCACGGCCAGCTCCACCATAGACACCAGAATGTAGTTGAACCAGTAGTTCCAGCCGGAGATGAAGCCGGCTCGCTTGGACCAGTAGCGGGTGGCGTAGTAGCTGAATGCGCCGGCCTTCGGGTCTTCCACCGACATTTCGGACAGCGCGCGCACGATCATGAAGATTGCAAAGCCACCGATTAAGTAGGCCAGCAGAATGGATGGGCCTGCCAACGCGATGGATTCGCTGGAGCCGTAGAACAGGCCGGTGCCGATGGCACCGCCGAGGGCAATCAGCTGAATATGGCGGTTTTTCAAGGATTTACGCAACGTTGCCGGCACTGGCACGTCGTCGGTTTCGCGCGGCTTGGTGCTGGGCGCTTCATTCGTACTCATAGTGATTCCTGTTTCTCTCAGTTCTCATGCTCGCGTATATATGGCGCTATGCCATCGTGCAGCCCGCCAATATGCGCAATGCGGGCCATTGTAAGCCGATTTGATTACGATTGCGCGCCAGCATGGGTTGTCATGGACGGCGAAGATACGTTCAATCATAAAAAGTTCAATTTATGAAGCTGGAAATTGAACTTTTTGCAATTGCTGACATACGCCAATATCGCTGCTTGAACTCATGTATCGCACTGGTAAACGGCATGGTGCTAAAGTTTGAACTTGCATTGAACAAGCGGGCGAGGCTGGAACAGCCAAACGCCAGGAAGAGAAACATACGCATGGTCGAATCGAAAACAGCCGCCAGCAGCGGTACTACTAGCGCGGCAAACGCTCCGGGCAGCGGTTCTGGCGAGCTTAAATCCGTAGAAAGCTTGGATCACAACAATGAGATGGCTCGAGGCCTGAACAATCGCCACGTACAGTTCATCGCCATCGGCGGCACCATCGGTACCGGCCTGTTCTTGGGGTCGGGCAAATCGATTGCGTTGACTGGTCCGAGCATCGTGTTCGTGTACATCGGTGTGGGCATCATCATGTTCCTTTTGATGCGCGCCATCGGCGAGCTGATGTACCGCGACCCGAGCCAGCACACGTTCATCAACTTCATCACCCGCTACCTTGGCAACGGTTGGGGCAAGTTCGCCGGCTGGTCGTACTGGATTGTGCTTGTGCTCATCGGCATGAGCGAAATCACGGCCGTCTCGACGTATTTCATCACATTCTTCGATACGTTCGGTATGGATCTTTCGCATTGGAAGTGGCTGATTGAGCTGTGCTTCCTTGCGGCGCTCGTGACTATTAATTTGATTGCCGTCAAAGCGTTCGGTGAGGCTGAATTCTGGTTCTCGATGATTAAAATCACCCTGATTTGCGCGATGATTGCCACCGCTGTGGTCATGGTGGTGATTGGCTACCATTACGATGCCGTGCAAATCACTGGTCAAGACGGTGTTTCGCCTGCAGGCCATGCTGGACTCGACAACATCACCAATAACTTCTCGATTGCGCCGAACGGCTGGCTGAGCTTCCTGATGAGTTTCCAGATGGTGTTCTATGCCTACGAAATGATTGAGTTCGTGGGTGTGACCGTTTCCGAAACGCAGAACCCGCGCAAGGTGTTGCCGAAGGCTGTGAACGAGATCATTATCCGCGTGCTCATCTTCTACGTGGGCGCACTGCTGGCCATTATGGCGATTGTGCCGTGGACCACGTTCAAGCCGAACAAGGACGGCTCCTTCGCATCCCCGTTCATCATGGTGTTCCAGTATGCCGGCCTCAAGTGGGCTGCCGCGCTCGTGTTCTTCGTGGTGATCACTGCAGCGTCTTCTGCGTTGAACTCGCTGCTGTACTCCGCTGGGCGCCACCTCTACCAGCTGGCTGCAGACTCCGAATCGCCTACATTCCAGAAGATCGGCGTGGTCTCCAAGCGCCAAGTTCCGGCCCGCGCAATCCTGGTGTCTGCGGCACTGATTCTGCTTTCTCCGATCATCAACTCGATTCCTGGCATTTCCAGCGCGTTCGTGCTGTTCGCCTCCGCCTCCAGCGCCGTGATCGTATTCATTTACGTGCTCACAATGGTGGCTCACCGCAAGTACCGTCGCTCCGCCGACTTCATCGCCGACGGCTTCGTGATGCCGGCTTGGAAGGTGCTCAATACCTTGGCGATCGCGTTCTTTGTGTTCGTCTACTGCACGCTGTTCCTCGCGGACGATACGCGAGGTTCCGCCATCGCCGGCTTGGTATGGCTGGTGGTGTTCGGCGGGTACTGCCTGCTGCACGACCGCTTCCAGAACCGCGATTTGAAGGAAGCGTTGAGCAAGTAAACCTGCTAGCTTGTTACGCTCATAAAAATCGGCTTCACGTTCGTTCGTGAGGCCGATTTTTGTTTGCGATTGATATGCTTGCCGGGTCAGCTGTGTACTGGGCGAGCCGAGTACTGCAATGCTCCATGCACCAGTGCAGACGTGAAATGCATATTGCACATGCCTGCTTCTTCTGCTTCATGTGTGCAGCCGGCTATGCTGCAGAGCAGCACCTTATGAGTACGATTCATCATGGTCCCCCTTCATTGGAGATGGCTTCAGCGCCATCATGTAGCTTTCAGCATAGACGTAGTTCGTTACAAACGCTAGAAAATAAGGCGTTTCTGCCTTGGATGTGTGGTTGTGGGTGCTTATTGAGACATGCGGAACAGCAATGCTGCATCTTATACACTTTTGTTTATAGTGTGAGATATTATTGGTGGCGGTTGCGGGCGGTGTGGTGCTGAGCTCAGTAATGGCTGCGTCTGCATCTGGATTGTGTATTTACGGTTCTGTATGCAAAGGAGGCATACCGTGGGCTATGAGGAAGAGGCGGTGGATGAGCTGTGGCGCGATGTGTGGTGCCACCGGTCTCAGGTGCAGCGCGACCTCAATCATGGTGCGGGTGAGTCCTTTGTGATTCGCATGCTGGCCCATCGGGGCACCTCGTCTCCCTCGCAGATTGCCGATGCCATGCATGTGACGAGTGGACGCATCTCCGCGGTTCTGTCCGCATTGGAGAAAAAAGGCCAGATTGTGCGGTCTGTGGATCCTCAAGATCGTCGTGCAGTGCGCGTGGAGCTCACTGATGCGGGCCGGGAGCGTGGGCGTAAGGACATGCAGGAGATGCGTAGCGCCATTTGCTGGATTTTCTCGCAGATGGGGGAGCGGCGCACGCGAGAATTCGTGGACTTGGCGCGCGAATTCTCCGTCTACATGTCGCTATGCAAGCCGGGCAAGCCTCGGCCTACTCCTGAGGAAGTGCGCAAGGCGTTCGAGAAGGATTCCAGAGATTCGTAAAGCACGCGTAACGCCATTCATCGCAGGCTAAGCGCATCCTGATTCTGCTCATAGTGAATTTTTGGATGCCGTTCAGTCGCACATAATATCTTACAGTGTAAGTAATAAATACTAGAAATAATTAAGTACTTTGATTGCTTCCCTGGGGCAGCAATCTCAATAATCAACAACGCAAGGGGAAACAATGCTTCGCATCATGAAATATCTCTCCAAAGCGGAGATAGGCCAGATGCTGCTCGCACTGGTGACCATCGTGGGGCAGGTCTTCTTCGACCTGAAACTGCCCGATTACATGGCAGACATCACCACGTTGGTTGAAACACCGGGCAGCAATATGCAAGACATTTGGATTGCGGGCGGCAAAATGCTGCTCATATCACTCGGCTCCGTAGCATGCGCCATCATCACCGGCTACATCGCCGCACGCGTCGGGTCCTCGTTCACGCAACGTTTGCGCTCACTGGAATTCCGCCAGGTCGAATCATTCGGCCCGGCCGAAATGAACCACTTCTCCACCGCGAGCCTCATCACCCGCTCCACCAACGACATCACACAGATTCAGATGTTCATCACTGTTGGCTTGCAGCTGATCGTCAAATCGCCGATCATGGCGGTCTGGGCCGTGGCCAAAATCGCGGGCGAAGGCTTCGAATGGACGCTGGCCACTGGCATTGCCGTTGTGATTCTGCTGGCTGCCATCACGGTGATGATGGCTATGGTTATGCCCAAGTTCAAGGCCATGCAAACCCTCACCGACAACATCAACCTGGTCGCCCGTGAGAACCTCACCGGTCTCAAAGTCGTGCGCGCCTACAATGCCGAGGATTATCAGGAAACCAAGTTCACCAAGGCGAACAAGGAACTCACCGAAACCCAGCTGTTCACCAACCGAACTATGGCTTTCATGATGCCGTTGATGAACACCATCATGAACGGCCTGATGCTCGCCGTCTACTGGATTGGCGCCTATTTGATTAATGCCGCTGCACTCACCGACAAACTCACCCTGTTCTCCAACATGGTGGTTTTCTCCAACTATTCCGTGCAGGTCATCATGAGCTTCCTCCTGATGAGCATGGTGTTCGTGCTTTGGCCTCGTGCCGACGTGTCCGCACAGCGCGTGCTCGAAGTGCTCGATACTGAGCCGATGGTGGAAAACGGCACTAAGACCGCTGCCGACATCGCCAAAACCGGCCAGCACGGCACTGTGGGGTTCAAGAACGTGAGCTTCACCTACCCAGATTCGCGCGAAGCCATGCTTGAGAACATCAGCTTCAGCGCCAAGGCTGGGCAGACGGTCGCGTTTATCGGCTCCACCGGTTCAGGCAAATCCTCACTAATCAATCTAGTCCCGCGTTTCTACGACGCCACCCAAGGCCAGGTGCTGGTCGACGGCGTGGACGTGCGTGACTACGACCTCAAGACCCTGCGTGACAAGATCGGCTATGTGCCACAGCGGTCGGTGCTGTTCAAAGGCACTGTGGCCTCCAATGTGAGCTACGGCGACAAGCCGGGCGACTCCAAGGCTGCCGAACGTGCCGGCATATCCGCGGAACAGATGAGCCGCATCAAAGCGGCTGCCGACGTGGCACAAGCCAGTGAATTCGTCAACCGTATGGACGGCGGATTCGAAGCATCGATCGCACAGGGCGGCTCCAATGTCTCCGGCGGCCAAAAGCAGCGTCTCTCCATCGCGCGTGCAGTCTATCGTCACCCGGAAATCCTGATTTTCGATGATTCGTTCTCCGCGCTGGACTTCAAAACCGACCGCGAAGTGCGCGAAGCGCTTGCCTGCGAAGCCAAGGACTCCACCAAACTCATCGTGGCCCAGCGCATCGGCACCATCATGAACGCCGACCTGATCGTAGTGCTGGACGACGGCAAAATCGTCGGCCAAGGTACCCACAAAGAACTCATGGAAACCTGCGAGGTCTACCAGCAGATTGCCGAATCCCAGCTCAGCAAAGCCGAGCTGATGGCCTGACCAAAAGAGTCAACGAAAGGACTTACCAATGCCAAGAGGACCTATGGGGCACGGGCCGGGCGCAGGACGCACGGTCGAAAAGCCCAATGATTTCGGCAAAGTCATGGGCAAACTCGTTGCCTACTGCCGTAACTACATTCCAGTCATCATCATCGCACTCATCTTGGGTGCAGCCGGCACCGTCTGCCAAATCATCGGGCCAGACAAGCTCAAAGACATGACCAATGCCATCGTCAAAGGCCTGCCCGCCATCGTGAACGGACGTCCGGTCATGCGTGCGATCGACCTCGCTGAAGTCGGGCGCATCGCCTGGCTGCTGGTCGCCCTGTACGTGGGTTACGCCGTGCTCAGCTACATCCAAAGCTGGATGATGGCCAACGTCACCCAGCGCACGGCCCAACGTTTGCGCGAATCCATCTCCATCAAAATCAACAAACTGCCGCTCAAGTACTTCGACAAAGTCAGCTACGGCGACGTACTTTCCCGCATCACCAACGATGTGGACGCCATCGGCCAGACGCTGGGGCAGAGCCTCGGCTCGCTGATTACTTCGGTGACACTGTTCGTGGGTGCGCTCGTCATGATGTTCTACAACAACGTAATCATGACACTGTGCGCCATCGGAGCCAGTCTGCTCGGTATGGTCTTGATGATGCTGATTATGAAGGCTTCGCAGAAGTACTTCGCGCAGCAGCAAGCTGCACTGGGTGACGTGAACGGTCACGTGGAGGAGATGTACGCCGGGCACGTGATTGTGAAGGCGTACAACGGCGAAGCTGATTCGATTCGCCGCTTTGAGAAGTACAACGCGGATCTGTACGAATCCGGCTGGAAGTCGCAGTTCCTCTCCGGCCTGATGATGCCGCTCATGAACTTTGTGGGCAACTTCGGCTACGTGGTGGTGTGCGTGGTGGGCGCGGCGCTCGCTATGGATGGGCAGATTGAATTCGGCGTGATCGTGGCGTTTATGATGTACATCCGCCTGTTCACCCAGCCGCTCTCCCAGTTTGCGCAGGCCTTCCAGAATCTGCAGCGTTGCGCGGCCGCCGCCGAGCGCGTGTTCGGCTTCCTCGAGGAGCCGGAAATGGCCGACGAATCCGCCAAGCCGGCGTTGCTGGGGTCGGATGGGCATAAGGTTCGTGGCGACGTGGAATTCAGCCATGTGCAGTTCGGCTATGAGCCGGGCAAGCCGATTATCCATGATTTCTCGGCCTCCGTGGCGGCTGGCCAGAAGGTGGCCATCGTGGGTCCGACCGGCGCGGGCAAGACCACGATGGTGAACCTCTTGATGCGCTTCTACGAAATCTCCGGGGGCTCGATTTCCATTGATGGTGTGGACACCGCAAGCGTGCCGCGTTGGAATGTGCACGACCAGTTCTCGATGGTGCTGCAGGACACGTGGGTATTCCGTGGAACAGTTCGTGAAAACATCGCATACGCGCAGCCAGGCGTGACCGATAAGCAGATTGAGGACGCTTGCAAGGCTGTCGGCTTGGACCACTTCATCCGCTCCTTGCCGCAAGGCTATGACACGGTTCTGGACGATAAGTCTTCGCTCTCGGCGGGTCAGAAGCAGCTGCTGACGATTGCTCGCGCAATGGTGCAGGATGCCCCGATCCTGATTCTCGACGAGGCGACCTCTTCCGTGGATACTCGCACGGAAGAGCTGATTCAGAAGGCTATGGATGCGCTAACCGTGGGCCGCACGTCGTTCGTGATTGCGCACCGACTCTCCACCATTCGCGACGCCGACATGATTCTCGTCATGAACCACGGTGACGTGATTGAGCGCGGCACTCATGAGGAGCTGCTTGCGGCGGGCGGGTTCTACGCTGATCTCTACAACTCCCAGTTCACTCTCACCAGCTGATGGAATTTGTGCGCCACGGTAGCGCATTGAGGGCCGATTTGCGCTGCTGTGGCATTGCCGCGTGCCACAGCAGCGCCATTTGAGCCCTAATTACAGAGGCGTGGCGCAAAAATCGCTGAAATCCGGTGAGTTTATGCGGGCGGATGTGCCATGCGACTGCAATTTGGGTGTATTTGCATTGGTGTGACATTAAGACTGGGGATGAGGCCGCAAAACCGGTCGTTGCACTCTCGTTCCTCCCATTTATGCCGTGAAAAAGCCGCCCGGGAAGTTTGGGGACTGGGCGGCGGCGCGGTCAGCGCGGAGTATCGCGCAATCAAAATCAAAATACCGGCGTAATTGCTCGGCTGGAGTAGTGAATAGGGCGGTGGCCAAGCCGTCGGCGATGGCGGTTGGACGTGACACGCTGCCGTCGAATTGATTTACAGCAACCCATGTGGCCGCAACGTCATCGACAGGCAGCCCATCGATGGCATTGAGGAGATGATGCAGCTGATGCCCGGCCGCCTCGCCCCAATGGCGGCGGCTGGGTGAGCTTGCGCAGAATGCGCCATCGCTCACAGCTGCTGTGCCCACTGCACTACTCGGATCTGCCGGATCCTCAAGTGCAATGGTGACGGGCTCGGCCATGTGAATCAACAAATCGCCGCCCGCGTCAATCACAAAGGCATCAGTATGCGATGCCAGTACTCCCGCAATCAAATCCACTAGATATCCCTTTCCGCATGCGCCAAAATCAAGCGCGACCGGGCGGTGTGTGACCAGCGTAGTGCCGTGGCGTTCCACGTCATTGCGCCATGTTGGGCGGCCATGAATCGAGCCGAGATGCCCACCATCATTCCCCAAAGTATCTGGCGCAACGGTAAACGAATATTCGGCGTCATAGCCCAGACGAATCAAATCCTCGCCAACGCACGGGTCAATGGCCCCCTCGGTGGCTTCAAACAGTCGGTCATACAAATCGAACAAGCCGGTGCACCAATCGGGAAAATCAAACGCGCCGCCATGCTCGGCCGTGCGCATCTGAGACACCGGCGAATGCGGTCGGAAACGGGAAAGTGCGGATTCGTAGATGTCAATGAAGATGTCGATGGCATCGTACAGCGAGATAGTTTGGTCGGAGTTGGACTCTGATGCAGCCGCATCGTTGCCGCTGAACAACAGTGGGGGCACAGTAATGGGGGTTTCTGCGGATGCTGTGGATTGCACTATCAGCCCTGTGCCAAGGGCGTGCGGGAATGCCATCGTGTACGGCAGCTGTTCATCGAGACTGGTCATGGCTACTATCGTAATGGGCATGAGTGTTGGCTGAATTTGCAGTGATACACTGCTATTGACATAGCGTCAACAAGGAGGTTTGGCTATGAGCGGTTCTGATCGAATTTCCATTGATGCGCAAGCCGGTGCATCGGCGATTTCGACAATCAAAGACTTACCCATCGCCAAAGTATGGGCGTTCGCGGTCGGCCAGTTCGGCTGGGCGCTACTTTCTGGCATCATTTCAAACTGGCTTGTGTACTTCTATCAGCCTGATCAGGAAACCATCTCACAAGGCCAAACTGTATTCGTGCCTCAAGGCTTGGTAGTACTCGGCATCGTGACCGTGGTGGGCGGTATTACCGCGTTCGCGCGATTCTTTGACGCATTCGTAGACCCAGCTGTAGCCTCACTCTCCGACCGGTGCAATGCCAAAGCCGGCCGCCGCATGCCTTTTCTGAAATTTGCGGCCGCACCGCTGGCCATCATCACCGTGCTCGTGTTCTGGAGCCCGATTAATGGCACAAGCTGGATTAATGGCGCGTTCCTGTTCGTCACTGTGATTGGCTACTACATTGCGCTTACGTTCTACTGCACCCCATACAACGCGTTGATCGCCGAGCTTGGGCATGATTCCAAGCAGCAGCTCACCATCTCCACCGCGATTTCATTCACCTGGGTGGCCGGCACTGCCATCGCTTATGTTGCGCCAGTGATTTGGGGTGGATTGGTGCCAGATCTCGGTCGCATCACTGCCATTCGTGTGACCTTCACCATCATGGCCGCCGTGGCGTTCGTGTGCATGCTGGTGCCGCCACTCGCCATTCGTGAGAAGGACTACGTCAACTCCCAGCCAACCTCTGAATCCACGATTGAATCCCTGAAGCAGACCTTTGGCGACGGCGAATTCCGTAAATTTGTCTGCTCGGACGTGGTGTACTGGGTGGCCATCACCACCTTCCAAACCGGCCTGCCGTTCTTCGTCACGAGTTTGTTGAAGCTGCCGGAAACCACTACGACCATATACTTCGTACTGATGACTGGCGTTTCCGTGCTGTTCTATGTGCCGGTCAATATTTTGGCCAATAAGGTCGGCAAGAAGAGGCTGCTGCTGGTGGCCTTTGTGATTTTCACCTGCGCGTTTGCCTTCGCTGGCGCACTTGGTTCAGGTGCTCTCGGCTTCCTGCCGGCAATGGCGCAGGGCTTGATTCTTTCGGTGGTGGGTGCCATCCCGATGGCGGCGTTCGGTATTCTGCCGCAGGCCATCGTGGCGAATATTGCGGACGCCAGTTCGAAGACCACTGGTCAGGATCGCCAAGGCATGTTCTATGCGGCCCGTACTTTTGCGATGAAAATGGGTCAGTCTGTAGCCATGCTGCTGTTCACCGGTGTTTCCACCATCGGCATGGCATCCGGTGCCGGCTACCGTATCGCAGCCGTATGCGCCGCGGTATTGTGCGGCTTGGGCGGCATTGTGTTCGCGTTCTACAACGAGAAGAAAGTGCTCACGGTACTCGAACAGTAACACCGAGCCTCATACGGCTTCCCAGAACGTGCATGCCGTTGGGGAAGCCGCATGGCCTTGAATTGCGTTTGACGGCACATCGTACTATATTTATGCGAGTTGCTTTGCGCAGCAGGGCAACAATCCAAGGGGCTGTAGCTCAGTTGGTAGAGCGCTTCGTTCGCATCGAAGAGGTCGCGGTTTCGACTACCGTCAGCTCCACTTGGGTCGCTTGCATTCATTCCACCGCGAGCGGCCCTTTTCTTTTTTCTTCTGATTTCTGATTGTGATTGTCAATCGAGCGATTAACTCCGTGGGGTGGGGAATACTGGAGATATGACAAGCGCAGAGAACATGGCAGACGAGATGATTGAGCAGACCGCTGAGGAGCAGACGGTGCTGGCCACGGGAAATGCCGCTGAGAGCGCGGACTCTCAGGCTAATGAAACTAGTGCGGTGGATGCGCGTGCTGCAGCGGTAAACATTCCAACCGGCACTGTGGTACTTGCTGCTACGCCTATCGGCAATATTGGTGATGCTTCCGCCCGCCTAGTAGCGCTGCTGGAACGTGCGGATATCGTGGCCGCGGAAGACACCCGCCGACTCTACGATTTGGCCCGTCGCCTTGGCGTTTACGTATCCGGTCGAGTGGTGGCCTATCACGATCACAACGAACGCAGCAAGGCCGATGGCTTGCTTGATCAAGTGGAAACCGGCGCAACCGTGCTCGTGGTTTCCGATGCGGGCATGCCGACCATCAACGATCCCGGTCTTGCTATCGTGCGCCGCGCCATCGAACGCGGCCTGCCGGTAACCTGTGCGCCCGGTCCCTCTGCAGTATTGGACGCGCTCGCGCTCTCCGGTCTGCCTACTGATCGCTTCTGCTATGAAGGATTCCTGCCGCGCAAACATTCTGAACGTGTGCAGGCATTGCGCGCGTTGCTGCCCGAGCGTCGCACCATCGTGTTCTATGAAACGCCTCATCGCATCGCCGATTCGATGGATGACCTGCTGGATGCGTTCGGCCCGAACCGTCCGATGGCATTGTGCCGCGAACTCACCAAAGATTATGAGCAGGTGCGCCGCGGTTCGATTGGCGAGATTCGTCAAAGCGTGATTGATGAGCCGCCGCGCGGTGAAATGGTACTGGTGATTGGTGGTGCTTCCGATGAGGAAGCGGAAGCCGCCGCGCCTAATTCCTTAAGCGTTGAAGATTTGGCTGTGCTGGCCATCGACCGAGCATTGGAAGATGGATTGCGCATTAAAGACGCGATTGCGCAAGTAGTGCAGGAGCATCCGCTGCCTGACGGTTCATTGGCAAACCGCAAGCAAGTGTATGCGGCTGTGCTTGAGATGAAGAGCTGACAGTCGTTCATTCATCATCGCTATTATTTTCCAGCGATTCGAGCAGTACCTCCAACGCCTGCCGAACTCCTGGCCCACCTGCCTGCGAGATGAATTCGAGCAGACTGGCATCGGCGGCTGGATTCGCTACAATCCAGCGACGCAATTGCGGCACATGCTGTGCGATATGCCAGAGCACGTCAATATCCGTATCTGGCGAACAAGCCACTTGAGGATTCAAAACGATGGGTGGAGCCGGAGGCGTAGTCAAGTCTGCAATTGGTGATGATTGTGTCTCAGTTTCCGGTTCAGGCAACCGATGCGCGCGCTGCAGTTTGCGCAGTCGCCGGGTAGCCGGCAGCTGTTGTATGGTTTGCAGCCAACTGCTCATACATATCGTCCCGCCGTCACATTATTGATTTCCCGCTGAATCGCATCAAAAAATTCCCGCGCGCGGCCTGCGTACTTATGATGCCGATGTTCTTTGATGATCTGCAGGCAATCATTGGGGCGAAATTCATAAGCGGACATGAGCTGACACACCAGATTATTCAGGGTTGATGGATCCGGCTCATCATCAGGTGCCATAACAAGATCGCAAGCGGTTCGTGCCGGCGTGGTAATGGTCAACGGGCCGACTTTAATGATCTGTTCCGGCAATGTAAGCCGCTTGAATACACGAATTCGCCGCCCGGCGCATGATGATCGGAAATGAGACGTGGAAATAACGTCGATAGTGTCCGGGAAGTCGGTGCCGCCTAGCCAAACCCAGGCGGCCGTGCGTGTGCATGCCACAGTGCCGAATGGGGCGATTGCTGCGACGATGGAAGCGCGCCCATACAGTGTGCTGGCATGCTCAGACCAATACGCAGAGGATTCGTCGAGCTTGCTGACTGTGCCGAATTCAGCCAGCCAGTTCATGCTGAGTGGGCCAGGCAGGTCTCCGGTATGCAGCAATGGCGGAATGGTCGGCTGCGTGACTCCGGCGGAGGCGGCAGTTGACGCGATGATGCGTGCGGCGTTCGTCTTTGAACGAGATGTAGTGCTCATGCTCCTTACCGTGGCACAATCTCGTTGTAAGCGCCACCGACTTTGCGAAAACGGTGGATAAGTGGATAACTTATGCCAGTTCGCGCGGATTGTGGATAACGGTGGATAACTCGCGTGGTCCTGGGAGTAAGGACGGGCTTCGCCCGCGGCTTTCTGGCTTGACTGTCGTCGAGCACACGTTCGCTGGACAGCCCACTGGGCTGTCCCTAATGCGGCGTGGTCCCGCAATTATGGTCAGGCTTCGCCTGCGTTTTTCTGGCTTGACTGTCGTCGAGCACACGCCTACAAACAGCCCACCGGGCTGTTTGCTTAACGGCGTGTCCCCTGTACGCCCGATAATCGGGGTTTATGAGTCATGTTTTGGTGAATGTTGCTTGGCCGTATGCAAACGGCCCCCGTCATATTGGCCATGTCGCCGGCTTTGGTGTGCCGTCCGACGTCTACGCGCGCTACGAGCGCATGAAGGGCAACGACGTGCTTATGGTCTCCGGTACCGATGAGCACGGCACCCCGATCCTCGTGGAAGCCGAAAAGGAAGGCCTCTCCGCACAGGAGCTAGCCAACCGCTACAACCGCGTGATCGCCAAGGATTTGTGCGATCTCGGTCTGAGCTACGACCTGTTCACTCGCACCACCACCGGCAATCACGAGCATGTGGTGCAGGAGATGTTCAAGCAGTGCCTGAAGAACGGCTACATCTACAAAGGCACCCAGCAGGTGGCTATCTCCCCATCCACCGGCCGTACCCTGCCGGACCGTTACATTGAAGGCGAATGCCCGATCTGCCACGCCGAAGGCGCTCGTGGCGACCAGTGCGATGCTTGCGGCAACGAGCTCGATCCGGACGAGCTGATCAACCCGGTTTCCAAGATCAACGGTGAAACTCCGCGCTTCGAACAGACCGAACATTTCTTCCTTGACCTGCCGGCGCTTGCCGAAGCCAACAAGGCATGGCTGGAGACCCGTAAGGGCTGGCGTACCAACGTTATCAACTTCTCCCTTGGTCTGTTCAAGGAAGTTAAGCCGCGCGCCATTACCCGCGACATCGACTGGGGTATCCCGGTGCCGGTTAAAGACTGGATCGACAACCCGAACAAGAAGTTGTACGTGTGGTTCGACGCTGTGATCGGCTATCTGTCCGCATCCATCGAATGGGCCCGCCGCCAGGGCGATCCGGAGAAGTGGCGCGAATGGTGGAATGATCCGAGCTGCCCGGCCTACTACTTCATGGGCAAGGACAACATCACCTTCCACTCTCAGATCTGGCCTTCCGAAATGCTGGCCTACAACGGTCAGGGTTCCAAAGGCGGCGAAACCGGCCCGATGGGTCCGTTGAACATGCCTGAGCAGGTTGTGGCCTCCGAGTTCATGACTATGGAAGGCAAGAAGTTCAGCTCTTCTCGCGGCATCGTGATCTACGTGAAGGACATTCTCGCCCGCTACCCTGTGGACGCTGTGCGCTACTACATTTCCGTAGCTGGTCCGGAATCCTCCGATTCTGACTTCACTTGGGCCGAGTTCGTGCGTCACAACAACGAAGAGCTCGCCTCCTCTTGGGGCAACCTGGTGAACCGCGTGGCCAACCTGATTAACAAGAACTTCGGTGAGATTCCGGCTTTGGACGAGAACTCCATGACCGACGAGGATCGCGGCCTGCTGGAGGAAACCGCTGCCGCATTCGACGTGGTCGGCTCCTCCATCGAGTCCCATCACCAGAAGCACGCACTGGCTGAAGCTATGCGTATCGTTGGCGACATCAACAAGTACATTTCCGCCACCGAACCGTGGAAGATTAAGGACGACCCGGCTCGCCTCGGTACTGTGCTGCATGTGGCTGCCCAGGCTGTCTCCGATGCAAACCATCTGCTCGCACCGTTCCTGCCGCATTCCGCTCAGAAGGTGTGGGAGGCTCTTGGCGGCACCGGTACGTTCTCCCCGCTGCCTGAGTTGCGTGAAGTCGAGGACCTCGACAAGCCTGGCTTCAAGTACCCGATTATCACCGGTGACTACAAGCTCGGTGTGAACGTGCACCCGTGGAAGAGCGAGCCGATTGAAGTCGGCGCTGTGGTGCCGAAGCCGAAGCCGATCTTCGCCAAGATCCCGACCGAGGCTGTGGAAGAGGAGCTGGCTCGCTTCGACGAGGCACTGGCTGCTCGCCGCGCTGCCGAAGCCGAGCGCCTGGCTGCTGAAAAGGCCAAGCTGGCTGCCGAGCAGGCTCAGTGAGGATCAATATAACGAGTTCTTTGGAACTGAACTAGCGAATGCCGTGGATGCTGATACAGCTCCACGGCATTTTTGCTGATTGGGCAATCGGCGCTGTTGTGATGGGTAGCGTCACAAAGCCAACACAGTTTGCCAAGAAAACTCTCAGAAAAGCACATCGTATCGCCAAGGAATGGGCGGTTATATAGAACATGTCAACGGATGAAGTTCATACCGATGGCGAGGTTTTTCAAACCCCATAACTGAACCCTTCTTCTCTCTTCTCTCTCACCCGGCGCTTCTCACGCCGGGTTTCTTTTTTGGCATGAAGCCCGACGCGCTGCCGACGGTATCTAATACCCCCTTAGGAGGCAGATCTATGCTTTAAGGGCATAGGTTATCTGCTGAAATACGTGAGTGCTGTCTCGGTTGCCGAACGAACCGGTTTATGCGCGAACCGTGCCATTTTTCCTTGTCCCGGTAATTCATTTTGAATCTTTTTTGAGGAACCGAGACAGATTTCGACTTAAATCAAATCAACTCGATTACGCACGTCAAAAGAAAAAGCTTGAAATTTCAACGTTTTGGATTGTTGGTGTTCTCGTTGCTCAGGCAATATAGTCATATAGATTGTCTCGGTTGCTTGTAAAAGGGCGTAATTGCGAACCGGGACAGCAGGAAATGTCCCGGTTGCCCCGTTAATCGATTGACACAACTACCGAGACATGAACTTGGTCATATCCGGTCCTCGTTCAGGACATATACGGATATGCGCATTGAGATCAAGCCTGGTGCTCAAGTTTTGAGCTATTGCTTCTGCTTGCGCTGAGCAATTTGCGCGAGTGGAGTTTCGGTCACGGTGAAATTCGTGGAAGCCCCTCGTAACGTTAGTTGTCTGGCGGCATGATAAGCGAGCTCGGCTCGAGACGGCTCGTCGGCCAGATTCGAGGCGGTTGCGATAATGACAACCCAATCGTGATGCCGCAATTTCTCTCGTTTCTCTTGGTCTCGACGCCATTGTGCTTTGTCGGTGCGATGCTGGTCGCCGTCGTACTCGATTGCGACGCGGAACTCAGGCCACGCCAAATCTACCGTTATAGGCGAGCCGTTTTTGAAGGTTATGCCTGGAACCACATAATTGGTCACGGACTGTGGAAGTCCATATTTGGTGGTTGTGATTCGGATCTCCGATTCTTTTGGGGAGTCTACGTATGGTGCCGTGAACTTCAATGCAAGTAAACAGGATGATTTCGCATTGAACTTCGGCATGTTTCTTATGCATGCGGCCATGTCTCGCTGTATGCCTTCGGGGTTTCGCCCGTGAGCCAGGTTTGGTTGCCGTGCTATTGCGGTAATGATTGCGTCTGCGAGGATTATGAGAGATTCAAGTGAGCAATGCGATGCGAGTTGTGCCCAAGTGTGCACTAAATCTAATGCATATACGTATTTGTTGATGCGTACATTCCTGGCCATGTGAAGCGGCTTCCAAACATGTGGGACTGTTGGCAGACTTACAGTTCGCAATCTTTTCCTGTGGGAGCTGGATACGGTATGCAAAACGGTAGCGTCCATAGCGCATCCGCTTGGTACGGGTACTGATTGCAGTAGCAATGATGTGGTCATGCCGAAGAGCAAGGGTTGTTTGATTTGCTGCGCGGCGTCGGTGCAGCGCTTGATGGTGTCACGTTTTTGTTGAGCAAGATTTTCGTGCATGGTTGCACTTGAAGTATCGGTAATGATTGTGTGCCTCGGCTGGCGATACTCCGCCTCATGGCCGAGGATGCGCTCATCTTCGAATACTCCAGATGGAGGTGTGCTGTTCATAGTGCCACGCTAACGAAGAGCGAATTTCTGCGCCACCTGAATCGACTTATGTGGTTCGAGCTTCTGTGGATAACTCGAATGTGGATAACTGAAATATCCAGCCTGGCAAATAATGGCAAAGGGCGTCCGGGTGTCTGATGGCAAATTTTGGCAATTGCTCTGGGTAATAAGCTGAAACACAGGTGTATGGATGGCCTACCGCAATTGAAGCGGTGGGAACGACGAAGCCGTACGGAAAGGACGAACGATCATGGTAGATCAGGTTATTGTCGCGGGTGCAGTTCTTGCTGCAGATTGGCAGAATGCTTTGGTCTCTACCGGCAGTACGCTGGGCAAAGCCGCCGTCGTGATGGTAGTGGTCGGTATTGGTGGTGCTGTGATCGATGCCGTTGCCCGTTACATCAAGAACCGTTTTATGTGACATATATACGGGGTGCCGCCGCTGCTTTTACTTCGCACGCATACCGGCTCAGTCTCGGCGTATATGCGCGAAACTATCCCCTCCTATCGCAAAAAGCGTGCACTGAGCGATGTTTAGTACACGCTTTCTGTGATTATTAATTATTACTTAACTGTGAAGCCTTCCTGCTGACCGTAGGTCTTGAGTGAATCGCCCCACTGCACTAAGGCATTCTGCAGTGTGATTTTGCCGTGGTATGCCTGTCCGATGGAATCGACTGCGATGGAGTTCGCGTATGCCATGTATGGCAGGTATTCGAACTTGGTACTTACGTCTTTCGAAGCTTTGGCAATTACTTGATGCGTGGCCTGCCCGCCGAAGAACGCGTCCTTTTCATTCAGCCAGTCGCTGTCTGAGAGCACGGAATTGAGCGGCGGCAGTCCACCTTGTGCAAGATTGACTTTGACGCCGCCGTCATGCGCGAACCACTCGGCAAATTCGTAGGCCGCCTTTGCTTTGGCGTCATCGGTGCCCTTGGGCAGAGCCAGTGCGCCGCCGCCATTCTCTCCGTTCGCATGTTCTCCGGCTGCGTACTGTGGCATTGGAGCGATGCGCCACGAACCCTTGGTTTGCGAGAGGTTCTTCTGCATGGAAGAGACCATCCATGCGCCGGTGAGCAAGGTGGCGATGGAGCCGTCGTCCAGCTTGCGCCACCATTCGTCGCTCCAGCCTGTGGTGGAGGTGTCGATGAGGTTGTCATCCAGCATCGGCTGCCACATGCCGGTGAATTTCTTCACGTTCTTGCCGCTAAAGTTCACGCTTACGGTAGTGCCGTCCACGTTGAATGGTTGCGCGCCCGCCTGCCAGAGCATCGAAGTGATGAAGCCGCCGTCACCCGTATCGTTGGTGATGTGTGCGCTGCCGGGCAATGCTGCAACCTTCTGCGCGGCTGTTCGGTATTCATCCCACGTGGTCGGCGCGGAAGTTACGCCCGCTTTCGCTAGCACGTCTTGGTTGTAGAACATCACCATCGGGCCGGAGGAAATCGGCAGACCGTAAGGCTCGCCGCTCACGGATACGTTATTTTGCGCGGCCTTGGTGAAGTCTCCGCGAATCTTGCTGAAACCGTAATCATTCATCGATCGCAGCTGATCCGAGATGGCGAATTGATGCACGGCGTTGTAATCGAGGTAAACCACGTCCGGAATGCCGCGGCCGGCGTTGATTGCGTTGGTCAACTGCATGTATTCGTCTTCGTTTGCGCCGGCATTGGTTACTTTGACTTTGATGTTCGGGTGGTTTTTTTCGAATGCGGTGACGAAATCATTGATGGTGGACTGCCAGGTCCACAAGGTGATTTCTGTGGTTCCGGAGCTGTTCTGCTCGCCGTTCGCTCCCGAGATACTGCCGCAGCCGGTTGCGGCAGCAATCAGGCTGAGGGCTACGGCTGTAGCAGCGGCTGTGCGAATCCTCGATAGGTGAGAGGCTTGGCGAAGCGGACGAGACATGTGCAGACACTCCGATGTTGAACTGGACAATATGCAAACTTCCGAAGGCAGAGTTTACCCATACTGCGCTCGGAGAAGTGGCCAGAACTGACATTTCTCCGATAAATGGCAAAGACTGGCAATTCTTGGGCGAAAAACATGCAGCCGCATGTGGCAAGGAATGGCAAAAACTGGCAAAGTTGCGCAAAACTTGGATGGCAAAAAACGGCAAACAAAGTCGCGCCCCTATGGTGAGCCATGTGATTCGGCACAGCACAGCGAAGAAACTGTAGCAGGCCGATGCGAAGACCAAAGAATCGATGAGGAATCGAAAGGGATTGCAATGAGGCTCAACCTCAATGGTGTGTGGGACTTCTACCCGAACGGTGGGCAGGAGCGTTTTGACATCGTCGTGCCGACTTGGTGGGACTCGTTGCCCGCCACCACCGGCTACCCGGCTGAATGGGAGAAGGGCTTGCACCACGGTGTATACGTCAAGACCGTGGATCTGCCGGAGGACATCACCGATGAGGACGTATTCCTTCACGTTGGCGCACTTGCCACGCTCGGCAAGGTATTCGTCAACGGTCAGTCCGTCGGCCCGCTGACGACCAAGGGTTACCTGATGACCCTGCTGCCGTACGACCTCGATATCAACAATGTGGTCAAGGCCGGTGCCAACGAGATTCGCATTGAAGTCTGGTCCGTCAAGGCTTTGCCGGAGGACGCGCTGGCCACTGAGGGTGGCCCTGATCGCCTGCTCTTCCCATTCGGCGTGGAAAACATCGTCGGCCGTGTAGGCATCGGCGAGGACGTTGCCATCGTCACCAAGCCGAAACTGCGCATCGATGATCTGCAGATTATGCCGGACCTCAAGAAGAACGCCGACCCGTCCGACGACGAACTCGCCGTCAACGTGACCATCGTCAACCACACTGCAGCCGATGCCGACCTGAAGCTCACCGCCGCCGTGCATCCGTTCAAGGGCGATACCGATACCGCTGCGCTCACCTTCGACCCTGCCGACGTGCACGTTGCAGCCGGCGAAAGCACGGTAGTGAAGCTCGCCAAGGGTTGGTCGACCGCTCATTACTGGTCCCGCACCGACCCATTCCTGTACACGGTGGATGCTGCCATCGCTGAAGCTGATGCCAAGCCGGTGCACGAATACTCCGACCGTTTCGGCTTCCGCCAGTTCTGGCGCGAAGGCGACAAGTACATCATCAACGGCGTCAAGATTCGCCTGCGCGGCGACTCCCTGTGCCTGCTCAACCAGGGCGACCGCGATCTGATCAACGAGATCGGCGACTCCTACGGCGTGATCCTTGACGACAACCACGCAATGGACGAAATGGCCAAGGCCTGGCTCGATGCCTACCGCCACGCCAACTGCAATATCATCCGTAACCACATTCGTTCCGTGCCATCCCATGTGCTGATGGACCATGCGGACGAAACCGGCATGCTGCTCGAAGAGGAAACCGCGTTCTGGAACCCGGGTTCTACCTCCAATGTGTCCCTCGATCCGCCGTACTACCTGAACTACTCCGACGAGGCCATCGGCTACTATACCGAATGGGTTGAGCGTTGGGTGCGCGAATACCGCAATCACCCGTCCATCGTGCTGTGGTCCACCACCAACGAGGCCTGGAACCCGAACGACGCCGAGATTCTCATTCCGCCGCTGGAAGCTGCCGCCAATCGTGAGGATCCGACCCGTCTGGTGATGAACGACGGCTTCAACAAGCCGATCACCAACGAGGACTCCCGCCACTACTTCGGCGGTTACCCCTCCGGCATGACCTCCGCGCCCGACATCTATGATCTCTACCAGATCGACGGCGACCTACCGCTCGGCGCTGGCGAAGAGTTCTCCGTCTCCACCGCAGGCATCCCGCAATACGCCGAGGACGGCACGATCAAGGACATCTACCACGGCCGCCTGAACGGCAACCCGGACACCATCTCCCGTGCCGACTTCGGCCGCGAAGTGGGCCGCGTGACCCGTGGCGTTCGTACCACGCGTATGGCCAACTGGAAGCCGTTCTGCCTGTCGATGTTCATCTACGACAACATCGAGAAGGTCATCGAGCTCGATCAGGAGCACACCAAGCACGGTCTCAACCCGAAGGCTCTGCTGCGTCCGCAATTCGACCCGACCGCCGAAGGCGACGCCCGCTGGATTGAAGGCGATGGCTACCGCTACTTCGCCAACTCCTACGCCGATGTAGCCGCATTCGACAAGGAATTCGACAAGGAGCCGCGTCTCGGCCTGCCGCACCACATCTACCAGCTTGGCACCGCATCCCAGCGCACGCTGCTCGTCTACAACGACGAGGAGATCGACGGCACTGAACTCGAGGTCCGCTGGGCGGTCTCCGCTCACAACACGCAGGATGGCACTGTTCGCGAAGTCGAATCCGGCTCCAAGACCATCACCGTGGACCACGGCGAATTCACCGAACTGCCCATCACCATCCATGTGCCCGGCGAAGTGGAAACCTACGAATCCAAGCTCATCGAAACCCTGAGCGTGGTGAAGAACGGCAAGCTCAAGTTCACCGAAGACAACTTCCTCGGCTGGATTGGCCGCCCGGCCCCCGCCAAGATTGGTGCCAGCCGCGAAGTCATCGATCTCGGCACCGTGGACTGGGTGTCCCGCAACGTCAAGCACTGCCTGCACCTGAAGCAGGAAGGCGGCGCGCTGAGCGAAAAGTGGACCGCCCGCGTGGTGGATGACGCTAATGGTTCTATCAGCTTCGAACGCCTCGCCGGCAATCTGCGCCACGAGCAGGAGCTGTTCTACACCGTGAACGTGGCCAGCCTCGAATCCGGCAAGGCATACACCGGTCAGATCGAATACACCGGCGAGAACGGCGACACTGTCACCGTTACCGTGAAGTTCACCGCTGGCAAGATGCCATGCAAGTGCCAGGCCGCCAACAAGGCCTTGGGCGCAACCGTGCGCGTCAGTTCCTCCTCCGAGCGCTACGGCTGGACCGTGGCCTCCCTGGTTGATGGTGAATTTAACGCCGATTACAACCACTTCGGCTGGTCCAGCGAACCAACCAAGGAGAACCACTCCGAATGGGTTTCCCTGAAGCTCGCCGAGCCGACCACCGTGGCTCAGGTTGTGCTTGCCCCGCGTGGCGAGAACCCTGGCGGTACCGTTGCCGAAGCCTTCCACGGCGAAGGTGAAGGCGTCGGCGGTGTGCAGGAATTCGCCGCAGGCCACCGCGCCTTTGATCCGAACCAGGGCCAAGGCTTCCCGGTCGACTTCACTATTTCCGTCTCCGCAGACGGCAACGCTTGGACCAAGGTCGTTGACAAGCATGACTATGCACTGCCCGCCAACGGCAAGCCGCGCGCGTTCGACTTCGCCCCGGTAGACAACGTGCGTTTCGTCAAGCTGGAAGCCTCCAAGCTGCGCGCCAACCCGAACGAACACGACGAGTATGCGCTGCAGCTCGTGGAAATCGCCGTTTACGCTGATGCTCACATGCCGGCTATCCCGTCCGAACCTACCGACGTGAAGGCATCCGTGCAGTCCCACGATGTGCAGGTCAGCTGGAAGTTTGCTTCCGATGGTCGCTCGCCGATTCTTGGCACCAAGCTCACCCTGACCAACGCAGCCGGCGAAATCATCCCGGCCGAAGTCACCGGAACCGACACCTACGCGCTGATCAGCGACGTGCCGGCCGGAGAATGGACCGTCACCGTGCAGGGTCGCAACGAAATCGGTGAAGGCGAAAGCGCCACGTCCCAAGTCTTCAAGGTCGGCCGCGAAACCGCCAACGAAGTTGACGATCAACTGCCGCAGCCCAAGGCTCCAGTCGCCGAATTGCTGGTGGAATCCGGTTCCGTGGCTGTCTCCTGGAATGACGTGGACATCCGCTCCGGTTTCGGCAAGGGCGGCACCAACATTCACCTGACCCCGGCTGATGCTTCTGCTGAGGCCGCACTGCCCAAGCGCGTGGCATGGACCCCGACCGGCACCACCGCCTATACCTTCACCGATGTGGCGCGCGGTACCTATCAGGTGACCATCGAAGCTACCAATGGCGAAGACAAGATTTCTCAGCCGTGTGAACCGAGTGAGCCGATCATCGTGGCCGCAGTACCCGCCAAGCCGAACAAGCCGGGCGTAACCTCCACCGCCGACACGATGAACGTCACTTGGAAGGCTCCGGCAGACGGCGGCACCGCCATCACCTCCTACGTGCTGACCCTGCGCAACCTCACCGAGAACACCGTCAAGGTGGTCAAGGCCGAGGCCAGCGAGGAAGCCAAGAGTGTATCGGGCTTGACGGCCGGCAACTACACGGCATCCGTCATCGCAGTCAATGCGATCGGCATGTCCGCAGAGTCCAGCCCATCCCTGCCCTGCCTCATTAAATAATCAAGATTTTGCCGCTGCTTCGGCTGTGGCGAACGGTGTGATGCAAGGGAAGGCTTGCATCACACCGGAAATAAATAGAAAGAACTAAGGAGTTCTCAATAATGAGCACTGCAACAGCGCAACCGGCGAAGAAGACGCCGCAAAAGCTGACTTGGCTGAACATCGTTGGCTATGGTTCCGGCGATCTTGCCAACAACATCGGCTGGCGAATGATGTCCATGTTCCTGGCCACCTACTACATCTACATGGGCATCGACCCAGTGACCACGGCTAACATCTTCCTGTTCGCCCGTTTCTTCCAGGCTGTTGTCTACCTGCTCGCCGGCAATTATGCCGACCGCGTCAAGCCGAACAAGAACGGCAAGTTCCGCCGTCTGGTGGTCATCTTTGGCGTGCCGATGATGGTTGCCATCTGCTTGATGTACACCATTCCGGCCAACGCTGAGATGGGCGTCAAGGTGGCATGGGCCATCGTCACCTACCTGCTCTACCAGCTGTTCGGTGCCCTCGGCGGCGTGCCCTACGGCGCACTGCTTGGTGCTATGACCCAGGATCAGAACGAGCGCCAGCGCCTGTCCTCCTCCCGTATGGTTGGCGGCGCTCTGTTCGGCCTGATTGTCACCTTCACCCTGGCTCCGGCTATCAACAACGTCAAGGATCAGGCTGCACTCGCTAAGCTCATGCTTCCAATCGTGTGCATCTTCTGCTTGGTCGGCGCTCTGATTTATGTCTTCCTGTACAAGACCACCATCGAGCAGATTGATGTGCCGACCCAGCCGAAGGTCTCCTTCATCGATACGCTGAAGGCCATCTTCCAGAACCCGGCCCTGCTTATCCTGTGCTTCGCAACCGGCTTCTACCTGATCGCCACCTGCGTTGGCTCCATTGGACCTATCATCGCCAAGGAAGTGCTCGCCAACGGTGCTGACGCCGGTACGCTGGCCCTCATCACCACGCTCGTCACCCTGATCAACGCCTCTATTGGTGTGATTGCCTCCCCGTTCGGCCCGGTTATCGCTCGTCACCTCGGCAAGAAGGGCGGCTGGTACCTCGGCTGCGCACTCGGCATCCTCGGTGGTGTGATGTTCATCTTCGTCACCAACGTGTGGCTGTCCCTCGTGGGCCTGGCTCTGAACGCTATCGGTGCTCAGTTCTGCGGCAACTACGTCTGGGGCATGGAAGGCGACACCGTTGAGTATTACGAGTGGAAGACCGGTAAGCGCACTGATGGTGCTGCCATGGCTGGCCTGAGCTTCTTCCGCCAGATGTTCGGCGCCCTGACCTCTTGGCTCGGCCCGGCCATCCTCGCCTTCACCGGCTACAAGTCCGGCATGAATGTGGCTCAGGATCCGACCGTTGCCGAGAACCTGCGTCTCGCTGCTGGTCTCGTGCCGCTGATTGGCTTCGTGATCTCCGCCGCGATCATGTTCTTCTACCCGGTCACCGAGGAGAAGTTCAAGCAGATCAAGGCCGAGCTCGCCGAGCGTCACGCCAAGGCCGAGGCGTGAAGCAGACAATCCGGTGGATTGTCTGTAGCCGAGGCCGAACGACGGCAGTCGTGAGGTGATACTGAGCCTGGCCGCAGGCCAGTCAGTAATTGCTGGTTGAGGCTGTCGAAGCCTGAGCATGATACGTGCTGCCTCCCTCTGTTGAGGGAGGTGTCAGCGAAGCTGACGGAGGGAGAGTAGCGCGGCGAAGCCGCACAGAAACAGCGTCGGCGTTAAGCCGATACCGTATTCCAAGGCGAGCCGCTCTCCGCATGATTTCTCTGGCTCCCCTCTGAAGAGGGGAGCTATTCCTATATATAGTTAAATACATCAAGGAGGGTTGAGATGGTGCAGGAACAGCATAAAGTCAAAGCAACCGACCGCGTGCGCCTGGCCGATGTTGCCGACGCAGCAGGCGTCGCCATCTCCACCGTCTCCCGCGTTTTCAGCAATCCCGATCGCGTGAACTTCCAAACCGTGGAGCACGTGCGGGAGGTCGCGGAAAAACTTGGCTATCGCCCAAATCCCAAGCATGCGCGCACCTCTGCTGCAGTGCAGCAATCGCAGCCGAATCAATTCGGCCACACATTTGATCGCGCGTCCAATCACACATCATCAGCGCAACAATTCCAATCCAACCGCGCGCATCAATCGAATACTTTCCAAACTATCCCAAACCAAACCACCAACAGCGGCAGTCCTGCCGGCGCATCGATGCCGACGTCAACAACCAGCGGAGGAGTGATCGCTCTCGTAGTCAAAGACACCACGGACGGCATCTCCTCACAGATTCTTAAAGGCGCGCAAATCACTGCCATGGAATCCGGCAGCGCAGTAGGCCTGATCGAAGCCGGCCAATCCCAGCAGCGCACGCAGCAGCTGCTTACGCATCTCGTCGGCAAAGTCGACGGTGTAATTCTTGCCACCGATTCGCCCGGCATCGATTTCATCCGCGACTATGCCAAGCGCGTACCGCTCGTGGTTTTGAACCGCCCGGTGGATGGCGTGCCAAGCGTGGTGCCTGACCCGCGCATTGGCGTAGTGCGTGCGCTGAGCATGCTGCGCCGCTACCATCACGCTGCAATCACCTACATTTCGGGCAATACGTCGTGGGCAAATCAATCCCGCTGGTCCTGCCTGCATGACGTTGGCCAGCGCATGGGTTTCCGCATGAATCACATTGGCCCGGTGAGTCCGAGCGTCGAAGGCGGGTATCAGGCGGCGCTCGCGCTCGAAAATTCCAAACCCACCGCCGTCATCACCTATAACGATTTGATTGCGGCCGGTATTGTGCTGCGCTTGACCGCGGACGGCGTGCGCGTACCGGAAGATGTTTCGGTAATCGGTTTCGATAACACGCTTATTGCCCCGGTGGTTACGCCGCCGATAACTTCGATTCGTATTCCGCGCGCTCAGATTGGCCAGGAGGCCGTGCGATTGCTGCTCGGCCGTGAGCCAGGCTCGTTGCGTAATCCTGCAGACGCTCAACTGATGGATCGGCTCAAGGAACTGGGCGTGCGCAATGAAGATGAGCAGCTCGCCAACGTAACCTTGGTAGACACGTCTATTATTGTGCGCAGATCTGTTGGGGAGAGGCGCGCGGAATGAGCGATGGTAGTAGTAATGCACTGAGCGAAGCCCTCGGCAACCCGGGTGTGCGCAAAATAACGCTGCGCAATGCCATTGGTTTTGGTATTGGCGACTTCTATGGCGGCGGTCAGCTCACCATTATTGCTGCCTATCTTTCCTTGTTTTGGACTACGTTCTGCGGCATGTCTATCGCCACAGCGCAGTCGGTAATCGGCTTGAGCGCGCTGATTAGCGCGGCTGCTGCGCTGCTATTCGGTGTATTCGACGATAACCTGTACCGTTATCACATTGGCTTACGATTCGGCCGTCGCCGCTTTCTGCTGATGATTATCGGACCGCTGTTGCTGCTCGGCATTTTTCTATGGATTCCGGGACTTCCGCTCGCCGCTTATGCCGCCGCCTATGTGTTCTGGGTGGTGCTCGCACAACTGTTTCAAACCGCGTATAACCCACTGCCCGGCGAAATGACGCCCGACTTCAACAGTCGCACCAAACTATCCACCGTGCGTATGTTCATCTCCACGAGTGCGGCCACACTGATTCCGCTGGCCGGTGGCGCAGTACTTGCTATTTTTGGCGAACGCACACCGACCGGCTACATGATTTTCACGATTGCCACCACTGTGCTGTTCGCACTTGCCGTGTTCGCGTGCTGGCGCAGTACCTGGGAGATGAGCCCGGAAGAAGCCGGCTTTGGTGCGTACGCACGCGGTGAAAAGCATGAAGGGCGCATTGGCTGGGGCGGCTGGCTGAGGCGAGCCGGCAAAGTGATGCGCGAATATGCCACCACGTTACGGGTCAAGGAATTCCGCAAACATTTGGCCATTTACCTGCTCGTGCAGGTTTCGATGGACGTGTTCGGTCAGACGTTCGTGTTCTTCGTGGTCTACGACTGGAACCGCACGGCCGCGTTCGCCTCTCTGCTGCTCGGCTGTACGGCCATCTCCATGCCGCTGATGCCGGTATTCGGCTGGGCTATGACACGTATTGGGCCGAAACGCCTGTATGCCATCAACTTCGTTGGCTGCCTGATTGGAGTGGCATGGATGTTCGCCGCTTGGATGCTGGCCGATACCATGCAGCCGGCCGCGTGGACCGTGTTCGCCATCGCCGGCGCACTCTGGTTCTTTGCCTTCAAATCATTATGCGGATACCTGCCATGGGCGGTATTCCCCTATATTGCCGATATCGATCAGATAGTCACCCGCCGCTACCGTTCAGCCACCTTTGCTGGTATTCAAGCATCGTTCCGCCAACTCGGGTCGGGTATCGGCACCATTTGCGTCGGGCTTGTTTTGGGTACAGTCGGATTTGATGCAACTCTGTCTCAGCAAAGCGTAGCTGCCAAAGTGGGCTTGGGTGCAGTACTGCTCGGCTGGTTTGCATTTGCGATGATTATTTGTTGGATTATTTCAGCGCACTTAGTCATCAATAAGCGCACGGATTCCATGGTGCTGAGCGAAATTACCCGACTGCGCAATGGTGGAGCCAAGGCGGACGCAGACGCAGAAACCCGGCACATAGTCGAACGCTTAACCGGCTTGCCCTACCAACAATGCTGGCGGTAGGCATACACTGGAGCATCATGAGCAAGCATCATCGCGACCGTAGCTGGGCGCCGGCACCTGAAGCATTGCCGGAAGACGCCCAAGTCATCGATAATCACACCCATGTGGCATCCGTCGTGCCATTCGCGCGCGCCATGGATCACGAAGCGCAAACCAAAGGGCAGGATCCTGTGCCGGTCTACGATGTGGACCAACTGCTCGTACAAGCGCAAGCTGTCGGCGTTGGGGGTATTATCGACTGCGGTTGCGAGCTGCCGCACCTGATGACTGCCGTGCAAATGGCCCTTGATCATCCGGGTAATGTGCACGCGGCGCTCGCAATACACCCCAATGAAGCAGTGCTCCACGGCCATCGCGGGGTCCCCGGGCCGGATGGACTGCCGCTCAAATACAAGCCGTACCACGATGTGAGTTTCGAGGATGCGCTCGCCGAAGTGCATCGTCTGGCAACGCAATACCCGGAACAAGTAGTGGCCATTGGCGAAACCGGCATGGATTTATTCCGCACCGGTGAAGGGGCTAAAGAGCTACAACGCGAGGCATTCCGTGCACATATCGCATTGGCAAAAGAGCTGAATTTGCCGATGCAGATTCATGACCGTGACTCGCATCGCGAAGTCATCGAAACGTTGCTCGCGGATGGCGCTCCGGAGCGGACCGTGTTCCACTCGTATTCCGGAGACCGCGAAATGGGTGAAATCGCGCGCGAACAGGGCTGGTATCTGAGCTTCTCCGGCACAGTGAGCTATAAGGGCAATGAGGGCATCCGCGAATCGTTGCGGATTGTGGGTCTCGATCACGCGATGGTGGAAACTGATGCGCCATATTTGACGCCGATGCCATACCGCGGCCGCACGAATGCGCCCTACATGATTCCGTATACGCTGCGAGCCATGGCTGATGCGCTTGATCTGCCGGTGACTGAAGTCGCGCGTGGCACACGAGCCACGACGCGAACTGTGTACGGTATCTGAAGCTTGCCGCCCGACGTATTCCGGGGAATGTAGCGCGTGTGCAGCTCCTATGTGTCGCATTCCGGGTATTGCGTCGCAAAGTGCGCCTTTTCGGGTCCCTGAGCGACGCATTCTCCGGAAAGTGCTGTGTGTGCGGTGCGTGTGCGCTGCATTCCAGGTATTGCGTCGCAAAGTGCGCCTTTTCGGGCTCCTGTACGGCGCATTTCCCGGAATGTGGCGAGAATCGGTGGGGGACTCGTTACAATCCCCGGAATGCGCCGCGAGGAGATGGCTGGGGCGACGCAATCCCCGGAATGCGCCGCGAAAAATGTGTGGTAACTGACCGCTTGGCTGAGTACTGTGCGAGTAAAAAATAGACAGGCTGCCCTGTTTTTGTAAGTTGTGAAAAATCCGTAGGGGCGCTACCATGTCATTTCGATATTAAGAGAGATGGATAGTTCACGGGATGCAGTTGGGGCCCGTGTGGAGGACTGAACGTATGGTTGAGTCGAGCAAACAATCTTCGCGCGCCCGAAAACAAACTCAGGCCGAATCCGCCAACAAACAGGCGAAACAAACCAAACAAAAACCAACAAATACAAAGCGAGCAGCGGCAACTCAAGCTGAGCAGACTGCCATCGCGCTGAAGAAGGAAGAAGCCGCACTGCTCAGGGCAGACACCTACACCAATGCTCCCAAGGTGTCTCGCCGCACGCTGACCCGCGAAGAACGCGAGGCGCTCGCCAAACAACGCGAGGCCGAAGACAAAGAGGCAGAGAAACTCGCCTCCACTGCAGCAAAAGGCCGCATCGGCCGCTGGTGGGCGAGGCTGCAATCCGGCCCAAACAAAATCACGTGGAGTATGGCCATTGTGGCTCTCGGCGTGGTGTATGGCGATATCGGTACTTCACCGCTCTACACCGCCCAAACCTTCCTTTCCGGCCAAGGCGGCCTCGGCAATGTGGACCGTGCCGCTGTGCTCGGCATGTTATCGCTGGTGTTCTGGTCTATCACACTAATCACCACTGTGAAATATGTGCTCATCGCCATGAAAATCGATAACAATGGCGAAGGCGGCATTTTCGCACTGTATTCCCTGATTCGCCGCTATGGCGCATGGCTGGCAATCCCCGCCATGCTCGGCGGTGCAGCCTTCCTCGCTGATTCAGTGCTCACGCCAGCGGTTTCCATCAGCTCCGCAGTCGAGGGCCTGCAGACCTTGCCTCCGCTTGAGCAGCTTTTTGACGACAATCCAAGCCTCACCCTGATGATCACGGTGGTCATTATCGTGGTGCTGTTCTCCGTACAGTCACGCGGAACCGAATCCATCGGTCGTGTTTTCGGCTCGATTGTGCTCGTCTGGTTCAGCTTCCTCGCCGTTGTGGGCTTGTTCAACCTGTCCAACGATTGGACCGTGTTTGAAGCCCTCAACCCGGTCTATGGCATCCAATTCCTATTCAGCCCGCACAATGCTGCCGGTATTGCGTTGATGGGCACGGTGTTCCTCTCCACCACCGGTGCTGAGGCCCTTTACTCTGACATGGGCCATGTGGGCCGCGGCAACATTTACTTCACTTGGCCGTTCATCAAGGTTGCGCTGGTATGCAACTACTTCGGCCAAGGCGCATGGATGCTGGCTAACAGCCGCAACCCCGAATACAACACGATGAAGACGCTTAACCCGTTCTTCCAAATGATGACGCCAAATGTGCGCTATGTTGCCGTCGTGCTTTCCGTCACCGCCGGTGTTATTGCGTCCCAAGCCCTGATTACTGGCGCGTTCACGATGGTTTCCGAAGCAACGCGCCTTAACTGGATGCCGCATCTTCAGGTGCGGTACCCGGCCCGTACGCGCGGCCAGCTCTACATTCCTGTGGTCAATGGTGTGCTCTGCGTTTCCACTTTGCTGGTACTTGCTATTTTCAAGGATTCCGAGCATATTTCCGCGGCTTACGGTTTGGCGCTCACCATCACGATGATCACCACCACCGTGCTGCTCGCGGTCTACATCTGGCACGATGGCCATCGGTTCGGTGCTGTGCTGTTCACTGTGGTATTCCTAGCCATTCAAATCATGTTCTTCGTGGCTTCGATGGCGAAATTCCTGCACGGCGGCTGGTTCACGATGCTGCTCACGCTGGCTATTCTCTTCGTGATGTACACGTGGAACGAAGGCACAAAGCTCGAACGTGCTCAGCGTCGGCATATGCGTAAGGATGATTTCCTGCCGGCGCTCGATAAGCTGCACGGTGATTTCCGCATCCCGTATTTCGCGGATAACATCGTCTACTTGACTTCCGATTCGGAAACCAAGCGACTCGATACCGATATCTTCTTCTCCATTTTCGCTGACCATCCCAAGCGCGCCCGCGCATGGTGGGCGGTGAGCGTGGAAACCACGGACGAGCCGTTCACCCGCGAATACTCGGTGGAGAACTTCGGCACGAACTACCTGTTCCGTGTGCGATTCCGCTTGGGGTTCAAGGTTTCCCAATCCATTCCGGCGTACATTCACCAAATCATGCATGATTTGTCGAAAACTGGTGAGCTGCCGAAACAGCAGTCGCTGTACCCCAAGGTGGATGCGGATCCGGATATTGGTACGATTCGCTACGTGTTGATTCACAAGGCGCTTATGCCGGAATCCAAAGTGTCGGCCCGCGGCGCGCTGTCGCTGCAAGCCAAGTATGCGATTCGCCACATGGCCGGCTCGCCAGTGAAATGGTTCGGCTTGGCACCATACAATCCGCTGGTCGAAGTGCAGCCGTTGTTCGTTTCCACGCGTAGGCCTCCGCGTTTGAAGCGTACGGATGCGCCGCGTGTGGCCCCGGTGCCATCTCGCCACAAGGCCGATCCGGCTGCCATCCCTGATCCACTCGACACAACAGTCGGGCTTGGCGAACTGGTCAAGCAAGTGGAATCTTCGATGGAGGCACCGGAAAAGCGCCCTGTGCCAAAGTCCAGAACCAAGTCTGACTTCACTAAGGCCGACGCCACCGCAGTAGCCCATATGACCAATCACACGACCAAAAAGAATCGCAAATAACCATTGCTTCCCCTCTGGCTCCCCTCTCTGAGGGGAGCTGTCGAACGTAGTGAGACTGAGGGGAGCTGCGGAATGTCAGTCTCACTTTCCTTGTTCATCACGCTCTATAAGCAACACCTATAACCAAGCCCGCACGTCGCTGAGCTTCGCCGGTAGATTGTCATACTATGTGCAGATTACTGGGATACGCGACGGCAGGTGCTGACCTGAGCCTTAACGACATTCTCGGCGTGAAGAACGTCGAGGACTTCCGCGACCTCTCAGAAATCCACAATGATGGTTGGGGCGTGGCTCAACTGGCCAACCCCGCCGAAACTCCATACGTGCGCGACGGCGGCGCTCCCTCGCCTGAAACCGGCGTGAAGATTTACAAGTCCACGATTGCCGCCCGCTTCGATACCACATTTGACGCATTGGCTTCCGAGCCGGCTCGCGGTGCCATCTGGCACCTGCGCCTGGCCAGCTCCAATCTGCCGCTCATCATGGAGAACCAGCACCCGTTCTATGCCAACGGTTTGAGCTTCATTCATAACGGCGATATCTCCGATGCGAACGGTCGCAACATTGTGACCAATCGCTCCTACCCTGTGGATCACAGCGTGTTGCTTTCCACTGGCGGTCGTTCCGATTCCGCGATTTTCTTTGCGGTGATTCTGGAATACATCGGTTTTGGTTTCCCGCTTGATGAGGCGGTTGCTCAGGCTGTGCGCGAACTGCGCCAGGCATACCCGAAGTCCAGCTACAACTGCATCATCCAGTCCGAAGACCAGATGGTGGCATTGTGCGCGGCCGGACGCGAGAAGACCAGCCCGCGCATCGTGGAAATCTACGACGAATACGGCCGCGGCCATCAGGCCGCCGACTACCGTGTGATGCGCTACCGTGCACTCACCGATGCAGACGGCAAGCAGGCGGGCGTGGTGGTGTCCTCGTCCGGCTACGACCAGGATGGTTGGAACGAGCTCGAAAACGATCAGATGATCGTGGCATCCAACCGCAACGGCACCTTCCGCCTGCGCTCCATCTGAGATGTATTCTGGCTCCCACCTGGGGAGAGTTTACCCATAGGCTGATAGTTCTGGCTCCCCTCTGTGAGGGGAGCTGTCAGCATAGCTGACTGAGGGGAGCCAACTGAAAAAGACGGGGACTCAGATCATCCGCATGTGATACTTCTCGGCCAGCGCAGGAATATCCGGCACGCCATATTTGGCCACCAATTCCAGCCAACGCTGCTTGTTCTCCTCGCCATAGCGGGCGGCTTTAGCGCTGTACGCATCCACTTGCAGGAACTTCGGCGGGGTGGACTTGCTGTGGAACTTATCGGCGTACATCACGACTTCCTGTTCCAAGTTGACCGGCACATAATCATCTGGCGGCAGCGGCAGATTCTGCTTAATCACGGCCTCACGATTCAGCCCAACGCCGGTATGATTGCGCGCGAACTGGGCGATGGACTCATCCACGCCTTCGCTCAACAGGTATTCGTATCCCTTGAGCCCGTGCAGGATGTACTTCTTGCCGCTGAATTTCAACGGCTCGCCATCGGTGCCGTCATGCTTGAACACCTTATAAGTGCCAATGTCATGCAGCAAGCCGCCGATAAGCACCAGATGCTCGTCCAGCAGGCGCGGCGGCACTTGACCACCGGTTACGCCATCGGGGGAGGGGACTAAAGATTCACCGCCAGCCGGCAGCGTGCAGCGGCGCGTGAACAAAGCGTTCTGTCTGCGCACAATCTGGCAACCGATGGTTGCCACAATCACGCAATGCGTATGTACAAGGTCGTACGCCTCCTGAGAAGGGGCGATTTTCTTATGCAGCTCGTCAATCTGCTCCAGCGTAGGAATATATCCGCTCATAGTGCGCAGCTCCAGTCATCGTAGACGCATCCACACTAAGAATATCGCGGATAGCAGTGGAGGGCGGTAGTTTGCCGCCCTCCACTGGAATGATTACATGTGCCAATCAGATTTCAAACAAAGTGTCTGCTGCCTCGGCGATTTCGCGCGAAGCAGTCAGCACGATGACGCAATGCTTCGGATCGCCGCTGTGTGCCAGCTTGGCCAATGCGGCGAACACGGTAACCGTGTCATCATCGTTCAGGCCGCGGGTTGGCTCGTCGAGAATCAGCACCTCGGCCTCGGTGCTGATGGCGCGGGCGATGGCCACCAAACGCTGCTGCACTTCCGGCAGCTTGCCCACTGCCACGCCGGTCGTGGCCTCAGAGAAGCCGACCTTGGCGAGCAGTTCGCGAGCAATGACCGGCTTCGGCTTCAGGAAGTTGCGGTTGGAAGCCTCCATTGCATACAGCACGTTGTGCTCCGCGTCCAAGTACGGCTGCAAGGCGTGCAGCTGCGGCACAATACCCAAACGATGTCCGCGCAATTCCACTGGCTCGAGCTCGGCGATATTAGCACTCTTGTTCATCACTGCGCCGGAAGTTGGCTGCACGAGCCCGGTCATCACGCCCATCAGCGCGCGACGCTTAACATCCGCGGTCAGTTCGGAATCCGCATCATCGCTGATCAGTACGGCATACGAATGACCGGCATAGCATGCGAATTCCACACCGTCGAGCACATTGACCTTGCCCTTGGCCCCTGCCAGGGTGACCTTGTTCAATGCAAAGGTCGGATAGGTCTTGAGCAGCACGTCATCCGCGCCGCCGCCAACCAGCACGCGATCGATGCGTGAGGCCAAAGTCATGGCCGGTTCCGCCTTGCGGGACTTATCCTCGTGAGCGGACAAATCATCCTTGGGCTCAGACTTCGCCAAGTTAAGCGTCTCGTTTACGCGCTCGGCATTGCGAGCGGTGGCTGCAGCGGAAGTATCAGCGGAGGCAAGCGCATCGGCTTCGGCTTCGCTGGGCTCGGATTCTGCTTCGGCATCAGCGGCGGTCTCGCTGGAGTCTTGCTCGTCCGAACCAGTATCGGTCTCGTCTTCGGGCGCATCCGCTGCAACGGATGCCTCTGCAGCTGCCAGACTGCTGTAAATACTGTCTGCTGCACCCGCAGCTTCAGTATCCTCAGTAGCATCTGCTTCGTCGTCATCATCAAACATGACGCTGAACTGGATTGAATCGGCTGGGGCGGGCTCTTCAGCTTTGCCCTTAGCGTCCAGCTCCTCGGACTTTGCGTCCAGGTTCTCTTGATCCTTGATGTTCTTCTCGCTCATGCCTGTGCCTCCGCCTCATCGTGGTTGGATTCGGATTCAATCGTTTCGGTTTCGCTCACCGAACCCCAGTCGCCGTCAGCGGCGAAGAGCTTGTTGGAGCGGAAGAATGCCAGTCGCAGAGCAGCCAGAATAGCGAGCACCAGAATGGTTCCGAGGCCGCCCCAAACCATCTGCCAGATCAGCGAGGAGGAGGCGGTGACTTCGTGGCCGGAGGCGATGGCGGATGCCAACGGCTTGGTGCCGAATACGCCGGCCACCAGGCCAATCACATAGAACGGCAGTGTAACGAAGAACACTTCCAGCATGAACTGCCAGCCCAAGCGGCCGCGCGAGACGCCAGAGACCAGAGCCATGCCGATTTCATCGTCACGCTTCGGGCCCCACACGCCAACGAGCACCAAGGCGAGCAGTAGAATGCCGCCCACAGTAAGCAGCACCACTGTGCCGGTCTTGACGTTGCCGGCCACCGCATCAAGCGGTTCCAGCGACTTGGTGTAGGCCTCGAGCGAAGGGGAGGAGACGGTGTAGCCGGAAGCCGGTAGCTTGGACTTCTTGAACGTCTTGACGAGTTTCTTGTAGCCGGCAACGTCCGTGGCGTTGAACACCACGTTCAGATCAGGAACCTTCCAGCCGCTCACTGAAGAGTCGCTGGTTTGCGGATCCAGACCGGCCTTGGCGAAGGTCTGGTAATTGGTGAAGATGGCGTTCTCACGGTTGCGGGCGGTGACCACAGGGTTATCTGCATCGGCGGATGCCGTGTACTCGTAGATGCCGCGCACGGTGAGTTCGTAAGTCGTGGAAGCATCGGAAGCGGTGGCGACCTTGAACTTGTCGCCAACCTTCAAATTGTTGGCCTTGGCGAATGCGGAGGAGACCAGTGCGCCTGTAGTGTTCGGGTTGGAGGACTGGTTATTGTAGCTCAGGTTCTTGCCGCTCACGATTTTGAACGTGCCAAGGTCATTGGCTGCGGCGGCGTCCTTGGTCCAGAACGCGCGCCAGATGAGTTGGCCGCCGGTCTTGTCGTCGGAGGCGGAGCTGAGCTTATCGCCGCTCAGGGCCTTGAGATCGCCGGAAACGCGTGCCGGCACAGTTTCGGTCACGGTGAAGTCCAGCGTTACGCCAGCCTGCTGAATGATGGTGGCGTACTCGGTGTAGTCCGTCCACGTCATGTACTGCTTGGTGGTTGCCGAGTCCGTAACGGAGGCCTTCTTCCAGGCGGCCGCACTCGGGCGAATGGCCAGCGTGGCTTTTTGCACGTCATAATCGTCAGTGTGTGCAGTGTGGTTTTCTTGCACGATGGCCAGTCCGGCAACCGTGCCGAACGTGACTACCAGCGCGATAAGCGCAGTGAGGGCCGCGCGTCCCTTGGAACGCATCAAAGCCCGCCAGGCGTTGCTGAGGACGAACATATGTGTACCTCTCCCGTTCTCCTAAGCCGAAACTAATCAATACGGCTCCACTATTATTGCGCTTCGTGACCGTTGTCTTGCGCATTACTGTTATACCTCTCAATGAAGTCTGAGAATATTCTGGGAATTGAGTGACGCCTGTGCGGAAAATGTCAATATTGTGTGGGCAATAACGCCGAATGTAACGCAGATGATTCATTTTTGAGTATTTCAGGCGGTCAATACCCCCTACAAATACGAAGATTCAGCTGTAATTTGGCGGATTTCCAACGGTTTCAGCCCATTCTGGTACACTGACCAACGACGTATGAGCAAGCACCTGAAGCATTTGCGGGTGTCATGGTTAAAGAACAGTGAACTCCCGCCCATAAATCAGGAAGGCAGTGGTTATGGCAAAACGTAGTGCGCACAGAAATCGGCCAGCTCCGAATTTCGGTTGGCAGAAGGTGCAGGGTCCGCACCATACTGCGGCGTACCGCGTAAGTCATAAGGTCGCTAAAGGAGTGTCTCTGGGTGTGCTCGCGGTGCTGGCTTTCGTCGGCACGTTTGCCGGGGTAACTTGGGCGGATATTGCCAAGACTGTCGATCAGCAGGGCATCGATGTTATTGTGCAAAAATCCAATGGTAAAAAGGTTGATATTCTGCCGGTCGACCCGTATGCCAATACGCCGATTAACATTTTGCTCATTGGTCAGGATACGCGCGATGGTGAAGGCAATGCTGCAGTGGGTGGCGATGACGCCGGTGTTTCTGGCCTCCATAATGCAGATACCACAATGATTCTGCAGATTTCTGCAGACCGTAAGTTCGTTAATCTTGTTTCCATTCCTCGTGATTTGATGGTTTCCACTCCAGGCTGTGAAACTTCAAACGGCACCATGTACGCCCAGTCTTCGGTGATGTTCAACTCCATCTTCCCCAATGCGTATTCTCAGGGTGGCGATATTGCTTCTGCTGCGAGCTGCACGATGAACGAAGTCAATTACCTCAGCGGCATGGAAATTCAGCAGTTCATGGTGGTGGACTTCAGCGGTCTTTCCAAGATGATTGATGCCATTGGTGGCGTTGACATCTGCATTCCTACGTATACCCGTGATGGCTACACCGGTATTGAATTGGGCCAAGGCATGCAGCATCTCGATGGCAATACTGCTACCCAGTTTGCGCGTATGCGTCACGGTGCTGGTACCGATGGTTCGGATACTATGCGTACCACACGCCAGCAGTATCTCATCAAGCGTTTGATAAAGACTGTGCTGGAAAAGAATATGCTGACTCATTCGGCACAGCTTTATCAGCTGGCGAAGGCTGGTTTGGAATCCGTACAGATGAGTCAGGGCTTGGCTGATGCTACAGTGCTTGCTGGTCTTGCCGCCAGTATGAAGGACTTTAATATGAATCGTTTGTATTCGCAGACGATTCCGGTTACCGCATGGGCTCAGGACGCGAACCGCAGCCAGCTGGCCGCTGGTGCGGATGATGTATGGGAGAAGCTGCGCAACGCTCAGCCGCTTGTGGATGATGCCAACACTGGCTCATCCTCTAATGATTCCTCCAGCTCGAGCGACTCGAGCTCTGATTCCTCCAGCTCCTCTGACGAGTCCAAGTCGAGCGACTCTAGCTCGGATTCCTCTTCGAATTCCGGCACTGATTCTTCCACCTCGACCGACTCGAACACCGGCTCCTCCGATTCTTCAGATGGTTCGACTTATGATGCCGCCACCAACACCTATAAGCAGGCTGACGGCACCATCATCGATGCGGAAACTGGTGGCATCATTGATCCTGAAACCGGTGCCATCCGCAGTCAGGTTACGGGCCAGTACATTGGTCTGGCCAGCCGCTATATCGAAGTCACCTACTGCGGTGTGAAGTACTGACATGGTAGATGCCTCAATTGGCTTTTGCACGGTATGCCAAAGCGTACGCGTGAAAAGGTCGGTTGAGGCGTTTCTTATAGCACTGAGTTTGATACTTTTGATGCTTATTTGATATTGGCCTGAAAGAACGTATATGAGTAACATTGCCTCCCGCGCAAATATCATTCGTCGTGCCCCTGCTGCAGCCGTGCTCATCGGTACCGCCGTGGCATGCGGCATTGTGATTGCCTGGTTTCCGGATGCGATCTGGGATAAGCCGATTCAAGGTATTGATGCGCCTGCGCATTACTATTTCACCCGTGAAATTATGAATGATGGTCTCTCGGTGGCAACATCGTTGCTGCCGAATGGAGGCTTCTACCCGCCACTGTTCCATACGCTGGCCGCATTTGTGGCTACTGTTGGCGGTGCGCTTGGCATTCCGATGTTTACTGGTTCAGCTGCTGTAGTTGCCGCAGTGAACTGTGTGTGGATTTTGGGTGGCGGCATTCTTTGGCCGTTGGGCATGGCATTGTTCTGCGGCTACTTCTTCCGCAATGCTTCGATAGCGACTCGGTCGGTACTGTATTTCGGCATTCCGATTCTTGCCGTGAGCTCCGGCGCAAACCCCTTCCAGATGCTGTATGCCGGCCCGCTGATTGCGTATGCGTTTGCCAGCAATCTGTTGCCGTACTTGCTGCTTGCCACACTGTATTTCCTTGATGCTTTCTCCACTGTGCTGGAACTCAAGATTGGCAAAACAGCAGACAAAACAAAGGGTGCGGCAAAGCGCCAAAACCCAGAGATGCATGTGGCTGTCCGTCAGCTCCTTATTGCCTTGGGCTTTACCGCCGCTGCTTTTCTGCTGGTGATGGCAGCTCAGCCCAAGCTCGTATTCACGTATATCGTGATCATGCTGCCATATGCGGTGTTCCGCCTGCCGTGGAAACTCGTTGCAGCCATGTTTGGTTTGCTGGTGCTGGGTGCTATCGCGTTCTTTATTTTCGCAGTGAATATCTACCCTTCCGCCAAGTATTTCCATCCTGAAACCTGGTTCCATACGCATCGCCCGAGCATGGATTTGAAGACATCGCTCACCTATGCGTTCACCGATGGCATGGTATCCGGTGATATCAATCAAGGATTGACGTCGTTTAATATTCCCACGGTGGCCGGTTGGGCAATGCTGGTACTGCTGGTGGTATCGATAGCGATGGCATTGGTTCATGTCAATAAGCAAAGCCTCGCGGTACTGCTGTCGTTCGCACTGGTGCTGTTCGTGTTCGAATGCAGTGCTACTTTTACCGGAGCGATTCCCAATATTGTGACCGCAGTGTGGTACCGCAACGAAGTGCGCACGCTCACTATGCTGCCTTTTGTTATTCTTCCGGTGATCGCTCTTGCTGGTGCCCGGTTGGATGCTTGGCTACGCGATATGGCAGCGCGGCCAAGCATTGATCAATCCGTTAACGTCAATCAGACTTCGTTGCGCATGGTTGCGCGGATTGCGGCAGGGCTGTGTGCGGCCCTCATGGTGATGGTGATGATTGGTGCGCAAACAGTGAACCCAGTCAAAACCGCAATGCGAGATTCCGTCAATAATGCCGCATCTTTGGATAAGGCGGATCCTACTGAGCAGCTCACGCACGCCAAACTCGATATTCTGACCCGTATGGTGAAGCAGACCGGTACCAATGCGGTTATCATTTCCGATCCAATGAATGGTTCGATGTATGCCACCGCGCTGTTCAACGCCAACATGCTGTTCCCAGTGTACAACCCGCAGAACACTGGCAAGGGCGTGATTTTCAGTCAAGTCGAGCAGGCATTCGGCTCTGGCAATGGTGAGGAACTGCTGAACACAGCCTGCGGTATCAACCCGCAGCAGCCTACATATTTCCTGTCTATGGGTCCTCAGGCTCCGAGTCTGCAATTCTCGTTTGCCGCACAGTATGACCCGTTCCACGATGCCCAGCGCATCGAACAATATGTGGCAGACGGTACGATGACCAAGGTGCAGGATTACAGTTCGTATGGCGACTATGCCAAAGATTGGGCTTTATACCAGCTGCAGTGCCCGGCTCGCTAAATAGCGAAAGCTCAAGTGCTGAAAAGAGGCGATGGCAATGGAATCCACGACCAGCAAGCAGTCCTGCATGCAGACCCGCAAGCAATGGTGGCAACGTAATTGGTTCATCATGCTGCCGTTGGCAGTATATCTGGCAACCTATGCGGTTGTATTCCCTGGCATTGATTCGGTGGATGCCAATTGGCAGCGCCAGATGTTCGCCGACTGGACGTTCAGCAAACAGCATTCAGTGCTGAGCACATTCGTATTCGGTATTATCGGCGGCGATCAACTCTGGCTCTGCAATTTAACGCAATCGATTATTTTTGCCGCTTGCATTATTACTGCGCTGGCAGTGCTTGCGCCGCGAGTAAGTCGGCGTGCATTGTTGATTGCTTCATTGGCATGGTCGTTCTATCCGCTGTTCCCCGCGTATGCGGTCTCCTGCGTCAAGGATGTGTTGTGCGCGGGATTCACGCTGTTGTTGTGTGTGGAAGTGTTCGCCATCATCGACAGCGAAGGTGCGATGCTGCGCAATCCCTGGTTTTTGACAGGCCTGACACTCACGTTGTTCGTGACCAATGAATACCGCAAGAATAATTTCCTGTTCATCGGCATGATTGTGCTGTTTCTGCTGATTCGATACCGCCGTGAATGGAAACGATTGGTGGCGGTCTTAGTGGCTTTTGCGGCATTGACCGGTACTTGGGGCGCCTATTGCGATTATGGGTTGAAAGCCGAGCCTGCGGCTACTACGGAAATGCTGGGCGTGCCATTAATGCAGGTTTCCTATATCTACTATGAGGATTTGCATGGCAATCCGCAGCATCTACCCGCTCAGGCGGATGCGTACTTCCAAGCGGTGCGTCCGCAATCCCAATGGGCGGCAAACTATGAGAAGCAGCAACTGGTGGTGATGGATAACAAGATTGCTGACCTGACCAGTGCGGATTTGGGCGAATTCCTCGGCAATTGGGCAAGCCTGTGCTTCGCGAATTTCGGTACATGCGTCAAGGCTTATGTGTTGTTTGAAGGCTCACTAGTCAATCCATTGCAGGTGACTGACGACCAGTACAGCATTTTGGGTGGCGTATTGCACATGGATAAGGCCGCAGCTGGACAGTCTGCATTGGCATGGGTGCCGCGTGTGGTGTTCAATCTGGCGGTGATTGACTGGATTCTTATTGCTCTCGCTGTGCTCGCTTACCGCCGTGGCATGCGCGAACTGCTGCCGCTGTTCTTGATTCCGCTGGGTATCGCGATTTCGCTAATGCTTGCCGCTCTTGCCGTGCAGCTGCGCCTTATGCTTGGCGCAATCATTCTGATTCCATTCCTTGCCGCGCTGATTCTAGGCCGTGAACGTCGGGCATAGGCTTGCTTTTCCATTCCAGTGTGGAATTATTCCAGTATGACGACAACGATTCCGACGACAAAGGCATTTGCAAAAATCGGATGATAAGCTGTTCGGCTTCTTGGAGATGGTACGCTGCGGCAGGCGTGTTCCTTGCGGTTGTTTTGAATTGTGCTTCTGTCCATATAAGTAATAGCAATAGTGACTAAATCTACAAGGTCTTTGATTCGAGTGGATTCCCTGCCGTGAATGAGTTCGACGACTGCGCAGACCTTGTCTGCAATTTGGTTGGCTATAGGGTATAGACGATAAGGATACGTCTCCAGTTTTTCCAGTGTCGGTCGATTGCGCGGGTCTATAACTTCAATATCGGTCAATGACCTTGATGGGTAACCAGGTCGACATGAATGGAACCGAGGCTTTTTGTGCCTATGAATGCGTTGAAAGATACGCGGTAACCATCTAGATATGGTTGGTTGTCGCCTTGGGCGATTGGTTTGACGGAGTTAAGTGTGAACTTAAAGAAGTCATGCAAATTGAAGTGATTGTTCGAGATTATATCCATTGCGAAATAAATCAGCATCAAGGGTGCGTCTTGTTGTGGGGATGCGAGCGAGCATGGCACTACCGCCTTTGAGCACCCATTCGCTGTGTTCGCCTTCGCTAAAGATGCGACAGAGAAATCAATCGTAGTATGTCTGGCGAATAATGTCGTTGATGCTTCTACTGGGGCTGATTTGATGCTCTCGTTTGGCAGCTGATTTTATGGCTTGGTCGACTGCCAAGCTGTTTGGATAGGTATCGCTTGTCATGGTATTAGTCCTTTGATTGGTCTGAGCCGTGCTGGTTGTGGTATTGGGATGAGAAATTGTTTGGAAGACGATGAGAATGGAACGTATTTGTTATTGTTCGTGCTGCTTGTATAAGTGCGTCATTTTGCATGCTGGGTATATTTTTTAGCTCAGTCAGTATGATTTCTAATGCTTTTGCAGGCAATGAGATGGCTTGTATGGTTTTCTGCATTTCTTCCAGCTGAGGCTGCATGATTCCTTTGAATGCGTTTTGGATTAAACGTATGGTTTCGAGTTGCTGTTCATCGGCTGGAGCAGTGAGCATATGAAGCAGGCTTTTTCCGTCTCCACTCGGGAATCCGTAGCGTTTTGCATAAGGACAAAGTAGCTGCTCAAGATAGGAATAATTGATACTGCTCAATACGTCCGTGCCACTGGTGATGAAGATATCTGAAAGGAGTGAGAAATCGGTATTCTCGGCTACGAGGTCTGCGATGGTCTGCTCGACGGTGGTGATGGGCAGACCTTCACGAATGGTGAGTGACTCGGAAACGTATCTTTTAAGCCGCAGGACGATATCTGTCCGTTGCGTTTGTTTTCGAACGGGTGTGCTGAAGCAGTACGGTTCTGGAACGAAGTCACCAATGCCGAGTAACCATGCAGCTGTTTTTGAACTTACTACTGCATCTGGCGCTGCGCTCTGCAGTCGTTCTTCGGCTGTTTTTTGAGGGTAAAGCGATAGCCATGCAGCGTGTAATGCTTCGTGTTCTTCAGAGGGGGCGGAAGTGTTGCGGTATACGCCTTGCGATACCCGATCCAGTTTGCCGGAGGTCTCTAATTTATACAGGCTGGAGCGTGAGATGCCCAAGCGCTGGGCTTGTGACGTAGTTACAAGCCCCCATTGGGTTGATGTCAACGGAGATAGCTGCTGCATCGGTGATTCGCGCTTCATGCTTGGATTGTATCCTTTGAGGGATACAATCCAAGCATGAATGAACCTGTTGCGAGCTGCACTACGGGATACATATGCTATTGCTTTTTATCGACGGCCTGATTGTTGCTGCTGAGCTTGCTTTCTTCGATGAGGTAGTTGGGGCGGCCTTTGGTTTGCATGAAGATACGGCCGAGGTATTCGCCGATGATGCCGAGGCAGAGGAGCTGCACACCGCCGAGGAAGAGCATGACCACCATAGTGGAGGCATAACCGGGCACATCAATACCTGAAACCAAAGTGCGCACAATAAGGAACAGCGCATACAGGAACGCTGCAACAGAGACAATAGAGCCCGCCCACGTGGCGATTTTCAGTGGCGCAATAGTAAAACTGGTGATGCCATCCATAGCCAGATGGAAAAGCTTTGGATAGCTCCATTTCGTAGTGCCGGCTACGCGCTTATCGCGGTCGTACAGGAATTCGATTTTCTTGAACCCAATCCAGCTGAACAGGGCCTTAGAGTTGCGCTCGGATTCATCGAGCCGTTGCAGAGCCTCGATGCATTTGCGGTCGAGCAAGCGGAAGTCGCCGGTATCGCGCTGAATTTCCACGCCGGAGATTTTCTGCAGCAGGCTGTAATACCAGCGGCTGGTAGCCTTCTTGAGCCAGCTTTCACCCTCACGGCTGCGACGGCGTGCATATACATCCTCATAGCCTTGGAACCAAAGTTCAGCCATTTCGGGAATAAGCTCAGGCGGATCCTGCAGATCGGCATCGATAATGACCAACCCATCGGTATGCGTGTGCATAATGCCCGCGTACATGGCCTTTTCCTTGCCGAAGTTGCGTGAGAGGAACAGGTATTCCGCATAATCTGAATGTTTGCCGGCATAGTCGCGAACCAGCGGGCGCGTATTGTCTTTAGAACCGTCATCCACGAACAGGAGCGTGTACCGCAGACGAGCGGGTGCATTAGCTACGAGCTCATCCATGCGTGCGAATAGCGCGGGCAGAGACTCCTGCTCGTTGTAGCAAGGAATCATTACCGTCAACGTGCGAACGTCGGTATTGCTCATATACGTACTCCTCAGCTCGCGGAACTAGCCACATTATAATAAGCCACATGTCTTCAAGCAGTGCATCAGCGCCTACCCGTACCACTCGAATCGGTCTTACCGTTGCAGGATATCTGGCCTGTTTCGCGCTTCCCATCGTGCTGCTTATCGCATTATGCATGATGCGCGGCATCTACCCGTTTGGCAATGAATCGTTCCTGTCTGGCGATTTGCGCTATCAATACGTCGACTTCTTCGTCTGGTTCCGCTCAATACTGCTTGGCCAAGGTGGCAGCCTCATGTATTCCTTTGCGCAAGGCATGGGAGTTGGCACATGGGGACTCTATAGCTTCTATCTGGCAAGCCCGCTGAACCTGTTCGTCGTGTTTTTTGATACCGCGCACATCACCCTGTTTATTTGGTTGGTGGTAGCGGTAAAACTCGGGCTTGCCGAGATGAGCATGGTGTTCCTGCTGCGTCGCCGCTTCCAGCTCAATGGGGTGGTGGCCGCCGCGCTCTCGCTTGGATATGTATTCGGCTCATGGACGGTTTCCAATCTACGCAACCCCATGTGGCTGGATAATTTGGTGCTATTGCCATTGATTTGCTGGGCCACCTATGAATACATCAATCGCCGCCACTGGCGTATGCTGGCAGCCCTGCTCACGGTTTCCGTGATTATCTGCTGGTACACGGCATATATGACCATCTTCTTCCTCGTGTTCTACGCGGTATTGGAGCAGATGGCGCTCGCCGCCCGAACCGGCACTCGATTCCGTGACAATGATTTGTGGCGCAAAGTGCTGGGCATGGCCGGCTGTGGTGTGCTGGCATTGCTGCTGAGCATGTGGACATTCCTGCCCACCATCAAAGTGCAGTCCTCCAGCCAGGGCGCCATGTCTTCGCGCATTCGCGGAATTTTGGATCAGGCTCAGGGCATGGCTGGTGGGTTGATCACCAAGTTACTGCCGATGCTGGTGGTGGCCGGTGTGCTGGTTGTGTTGATTATCGTTGCGGTTGTGGCGCTGGTAGTGGTGCGTGCTCGGCGTAATGCTGCTGTTCGTCAGTCCGCTGAGCATGTGAAGAATAGCGCTGATAGCCCGACAAAAGTGAGGGCTATTGCCCCCGATGTTCGTGGCGCCGGTTCTTCTGCAGCGCTCGCAATCCCTGAGCCATACGCGCATACTGTTGCGTGGCGTGTGTGTGTGGGCTTGTTTGCGCTGGGCTGTGCAGGCATGGTCGCAATTTCCTTCGCGGTGCCCGTGATTGGCCACTTGTGGGATCTTGGCACTCATGCGGACCTGAAAGGTATGCTGCTGGGCTTCACGGCCACCGGCTGGCAGGAGCAAGAGGTTCCTCAGCTGTTTATGGGTGCCGTGGTCACAGTGCTTGCTGTGCTGTTCTTCCTGCTGCCTTCGATTAATCGATCGGTGAGAAAAACTGCTGCGGTGATACTGCTCTTTATCTTGGCCTCGACCACTATTGTGCCACTGGAAATACTGTGGTGTGGCCTGCGCTACCCGAAGGGTTTCTATTCGCGCCCGGCCATTTACGCGGCGTTCTTCATGGTGTTGTTGGCTGCTGCAGCATTGCAGGAAATTCTCAATGGTCGTGTGCTGATTACCAGACGATTGAGCGATGCCGGCAAACGTACGCTGACTCGAATTGTGGCGGCAGCAATCATCGTAATTGCCATTCCGGAGTTCCTGTTCGCCGCTAACCACACGGCGAGCGTTGCCTACCGCGATTACCAACAGACATATGCGGATACGTACACTGCCAATTCGCGCACGCAAGCTGATCGTTTACGTTCGCTGGATGGCAGCGTGTACCGATTCGAAAAGAACTATACGCGCGCTGGAGCTGCAGCTTTGAACGAAGGCATGGTCGCTGATTTCCGCCAGCTCTCCATCTATTCCTCCGCGAACAGTGCAGCTGCCGTGGATTTGCTGTCTCGCCTTGGTTACAGTCAGGTTGATGAAAACCTGACCCGCTATGCCGCACCAAGTTTGCTCAGCGATGCGTTGCTTGGCGTGAAGTACGTATCGTTGAATGATATTGCTGATTCCGATGGCAAGTACCCTAATCAATATCTTGGCATGCAGCGCGTACTGAATGCGAGCGGTGATGGTGCGGCTGCTGTGTATCGCAATCAGAATGCGCTGCCATTGGCATACGGTGTTCCTGCGGATATTGCGGATAGTGATATGCCGCAGTCTGCAAATCCGTTTGAGAATCAGAATGCGTTTGCTTCTGCACTGGTTGGGCGCAAGGTGACGCCGTTCAAGCAGGTCGAGGCCACGGCAGTGGATAACTCCGATGGTTCGCGCACTTGGACGGTTCAGGTGCCGAAGGGCTCGATTGGGTATGTGTATGTGTCGACGAGTGCGACTGTTGATTTCGGTTTGAGCATTGATGGTGGCGAAGCGATTACTGAAAACAACCGATTCGAGCACGCCATGCATCCGTTGGTGAGCGGATCAGCTGCTGGAGCTCAGGCGGCCGGTACTCACACAGTGACTTTGACATCACCCACCGGGGCTCCCGTAACTGGTGATCAGGCTGCTGCAACCTGCCTGTTCACCGTGCTGGATATGAGTGAAGTCCGTGCTATTACGAGCCAGCTTGCTCAAAACGAGTTCAACGTCCAAGAGTTCAAGGACGGCTATGTGCATGGCACGTTTACGGCACAGGATGATAACCAGTCGCTGATGATCACCACCCCGTACAGTGACGGCTGGCATGTGACCGTGAACGGCAAGAAGGTAGAGGCCAAGCCAGCCTTCGGCGGTGCCGTCACCGTAATTCCGGTTCAGGTTGGAACGAATGATGTTGAAATGCGTTTCACTTCGCCGGGGCTGGTGCCTGGTGCCGTGATTAGTGCCGTCACTGCCGCTGCATGCGTTGCCATTGCCGTAACGTCAGCTATGCGCCGCCGCAAGCGGTGAACGGTGTTTGACTGATTTGATTGAGTAGTGATGCTATTTATGCTTTAGCTAGCACAACTTTTGATATTTTTGATTTTTTTGATATTTTTGATTTCGAGCGATGCGGCGCACAAAATGAGGGGAATGAGATGGCGAAAACACATGCGAATCCGTTTAAACCCACAGCTGGTGGAGAACCTCCCTTGTTGATAGGTCGAAGCAAGGTTATTCGTGACTTTGAAAAAGGGCTGGATAACGGTGTAGGTGCTCCAGGGCGCATCATGTTGGTCACAGGAGCTCGCGGAACCGGTAAGACGGTAATGCTCACTGTTTTTGGTGATAAGGCACGTGAACGGAATTGGGATGTTATTGAAGAGACGGCTTCAGAAGGACTATGCGAGCGATTGGTTGATGCTCTACATGCCAATAGGAGAACTCTTGATCATGTGACGGTTAAGCCTTCGCTGTCGTTCGCTGGTGTGGGGGTTAGTCTTGGAGAAGCGGAACTTTCGCCTAAGCGTATGCCGGAAACATTGCGTAGCGCTATGGCTGCTCGTCTGGACCGTCTCGATAAAAAGCATGCAGGTTTGCTGATTACCATCGACGAGACTCAGGCCGCAGAGCGCCAAGACATGATTGCGATAGCGACTGCTATCCAGCATCAGATTCGGGAGCGTCGAAATATTGCGATTGTATTTGCCGGATTGCCTCAAATGGTATCCGATTTGTTCAATGATGAGGTCATCACATTTTTGCGACGTGCGAAGACCAATGTGCTTTCGGATATTCCACTAGAAGAAGTACAGAGTGCTTTCTCGGACACGTTTAGCACATCTGGTGTTTCTATTACTGAGGAGCAATTGACCGATGCGACTGCAGCTACACATGGGTATCCATATATGATTCAGCTGGTTGGATACCATATTTGGGATGCTGCTGATATGCGAGACTCGGACAGTGTGATTGACGAAGATGTGAAACAGGGCATTCACGAGGCTCGTATTGATCTTGACAATGCGGTGTGTATTCCGGAACTGCATGGTCTTTCCAGGAATGATAGAGCCTACCTGGAAGCCATGTCTTATTCGGATGGACCATCATCTACTGTAGAGATTGCTGAGCGCATGGGTAAAACTGCAAATTATGCAGCAACATACCGTAAACGTTTGCTAGATGCGTTCGTGATTCGCGAGACTGAGCGTGGCGAAGTGGATTTCGCTGTGCCGTTCCTTCGTGAGTATTTGCGGCGCATGCACGAATAATACATAGACTTTAAACCAGAAAAAGATCCGGATCTTATGGTGGTGAGGAAGACAATGGGTAAGAGCTGGGCGAGCGTTGTAGCTGTTGCAGTGAGCGCTGCAATGCTGGGTGCTATTAGCATTGCGCCTGCGAATGCAGTGAGTGATGTGAATTTGGACGCTGCGGATCCAACGGCGGGTTCAGCATCAACCTCGTCAGTCAATGCCTTCAAAACGCAGATGATTGATGACAGCACTGCTGCGGATGCCATGCCGGACAATCCCGATGCGGCCTTGCCGGACAAGGTCTCCGCAGGTATTCCTGATGATGCGACGGTGGTGTCTGAGAATCATGCGGTTACTGCCAACGGCGAGTTGAAGGATATCGAAACTGGCGAGACGGTCACCGATCCGAATCTGGTAGGTACTGAAGATAAGCAGCCTGACCCGTTGGCTAAGACCGATGGTGAGTCGTTCATTCCGGTGCAGGCCGACGAGGTCAAGCAAAAGGTCGAGGAAGTCAAGGGTGCCGCTGCCGTTGGTGGGGAAACGGCGGATGATCAGTCTTCGGCTGATTCGTCAGATGATTCAACTGAAACTGATGCGGATGATGCCGCTGGAACTGCTGGAACTGTGAGCGATAAGCGGGATGCGAAGTCCGGCAAATCTGCGAAGGCAAGTGTGAAACTGGCTTCACTACAAAACAATGATTACGGCGCTCACTGGGGCACGTATAACGATACGCAAGCGTTCTTTGACGCCAATAACAACCTGTTCGTACAGCAGGCCAAAGGCGTGATCGACGTTTCCACCTATCAGGGAACTATCGACTGGCAGGCAGCCAAGAATGCTGGTGTAGAAGGTGCGATTATTCGCATCAGCTACGGCTGGGACAACGGCTTCGATACGCAGGCGCTGCGCAATATCAGCGAATGCAAGCGTCTCGGCATTCCGTTTGGCATCTACAGCTATTCGTATGCTTATGATTCTGCAACAGCGGCTAATGAGGGCAATGACATTGTCAAACTGCTCAAGCAGGCCGGTGTGAATCCTGGTGATTTGAGCTATCCGGTGTTCTACGACTTGGAACGCTGGTCGTGGACCGGCCATACGCCGCCTACGGATCCGAACGTGTATGACGGCATCGTCAATACGTGGTACAGCAAGCTGAAGACGGCCGGCTACAACAATCTTGGCGTGTATTCATACACTTCGTATCTCAATTCGTCTCTGAACAAGGCGAGCATTCACGCCAAGACCCGCTGGGTAGCCCAATACGGCAGCACGATGGGCTTCACCAGCTGGCCCACCAACGATCGCGGTTGGCAATACACCAGCGGCGGTTCCATCGCCGGCATCAGCGGCCGCGTGGATTTGAACGCGTTTGGCTATAAGGAATATCAGGCAGAAACTGATGTTCGTTATCTCGGTACGATTACCATTCCTGATGGCACGTATTACATCAATTCAGTGAAGAAAAATTCGTCGAGTATTGAGATTGCTGGTGGTAGCAGTGCAACAGGAGCTATTACTCAGCTGTATGGGTATAACAAATCTCAGGCACAGCGTTTTGTATTTTCTCGCCAGTCTGATGGAAGTTATGTGATTAAGAATGCTGCGTCTGGCAAGGTGCTGGATGTTGCTGGTGGTGATGCGAAGCTGAATGCGGTGGTCCAGCAGTATGAGGCAAACGGCTCGAATGCACAGAAGTGGTTTATTCGTGATTCCGGTTCTGGCTGGTATGTGCAGTCTGCTTTGGGTAATTGGGTGTTGGATATTGCAGGTGGCAACACCGCAAATGGAACCACTATTGCGCTCTACGGTCCGAACGATAGCGTCGCGCAGAAGTTTTCATTGTCGTCGGTCGATGCCAACGTGGCTACGAACACGTCTGTGCGCGTCCAGTCCGCGAAGAACAGCTCATATGTAATGGACATAGAAAGCGGATCTACTGCGAATAGTGCCAAAGCTCAGCTATATAACTGGAATGATACCGATGCCCAGTTGTATGCCCTTACTGAAGTTGGCAATGGCGTGTACGAGATTCAAAATCGTAGATCTGGCAAGGTGCTTGAGGTCGCCGGTGCGGGAGCCGGTAATGGCGTTGCCATTCAGCAATATGCCCAAAATGGTACGGCGGCGCAGCATTGGTCTGTGATTAGCAAGGATGGTGAGTTGACCTTCCTTAGCGCGGCTACGGCAAAGGTAATCGATATTCCGAGTGGTAATGCCGTGGCTTCCGTTAAATTGCAGACGTATGCCTACAACGGTACTGCAGCTCAACAGTGGAATCTTGATAAGCAACTGACGTTGCGTGAGCGTCTGGATGCGCTAGCTAGCGAGCATAAGAGTGATTTGCCGAACGGTACATACAAAGTGATGTCTTCGGCAAAAGCGTCAATGGTGCTTGATGTTGTGGCTGGTTCGGCTGCGAATGGTGCGAATGTGCAACTGTATTCCAGCAATGATACAGATGCACAGCGGTGGATAATCACTCATGATGGCAAGGGCTATGTAACGCTGACTAATGCCGCGTCTGGCAAGGTGCTGGATGTGGCTGCTGGTTCTACTGCGAATGGTGCAAACATCCAGCAGTACGCGTCGAATGGTAGCTGGGCACAGAAGTGGATCGCTGTGAAAAATGCGGATGGTTCTATCACGCTTCGCTCTGCTGCAGTGGAGAATCGTGTGGTTGATGTGGCTGCTGGTTCTACTGCGAATGGGGCAAACGTACAGCTGTATTCCGGCAATGGTTCTGCAGCGCAGAAATGGAACTTCGGCAAAGCCACAACTGCGCGAGAACGGTTGAATGCCTCCGCGTCCAAGAACAAGTCTGTGCTTGAAAACGGCACATATGTATTTGCGTCCAAAGCGAGAAAGACTGCAGTACTTGATGTGGCTGCTGGTTCTACTGCGAATGGTGCGAATGTGCAACTGTATTCCAGCAATGATACGAACGCTCAGCGGTGGAAAGTGACCCATGACGGGAATGATTATGTGATACTGACCAACGTGGGCTCCGGTAAAGTGCTGGATGTTACGGCTGGTTCGGCTGCGAATGGTGCGAACGTTCAGCAGTACGCCTCGAATGGTAGTTGGGCTCAGAAATGGATTGCCGTTGAGAATGCGGATGGTTCTATCACGCTGCATTCCGCCATGAAGGAGAATCTGGTTATTGATGTTGCTGCTGGTTCTACTGCGAATGGTGCTAACGTACAGATATACGCATCCAACGGTACGCAGGCTCAGAAATGGATTCCCAATCGCAAATAAAAATCATGTGATTGTGGTTGCTTAAGAGCGTGCTACAAAGTGAGTAGAGAGGCGGCAAGATGCGTCGAAACCTTATTGAAATGATGGTCGGCGCGATTGCCGCCTTTGCATTGATTGTGCCAGCTGCGCCGGCTGTGGCGCTTGGCAATCCGGCTGGTTCAGTTGCGGATACTTCGGTGGATGGTATTACGCAAGTCGCTAAAACCCATACGCCGCAAACCGGTGAGCAGCAGTTTAAGGTTGCAGTTGATTCCAGTGGCGCCGATGATGATGGCATTCAACCGTATTCACTGGATGATGATTCGGAGGGACAATCCGGATCTTCAGATGGGTCTCTCACGGCATCCGCTGACCTTTCTGGGCTTGCTACCGTAGGTGTGACTTGGCAACAGCAGGATATGGACAATCCGGACGATGCCCCTACCTATCAGTTGCGTTATTTGACTGACGGAACTTGGAGCGACTGGGTTGAGCTACCCTCGTATGACGAAGACGCTGGTGAGATGGGCATAAGTCCTTCCTATTATGTGGGCAATGCTACCCAAGCGGAGGCGAAACTTACACCAAAGAATGGTCAGCGGATTACTGAAGCGAAGCTCATTACCGTTGATTCCGGGTATTCCGTAGCTGGCAGTTCACAGACCAGTGCATATGCAGAGCAGAGTCAGAATAACGCTGCAGCTACATCGCATACTACGCAATCTGCAGTAGAGCGCAACAGTACTCGGTCATCACTGCAGACCGCCGCTGCAGTCACGGCTACTGGCACTATTCACACCCGTGAAGAATGGTGGGTGGCTGGCAATCCGGCTATGGATTGGCCGCCTGAGCGCGTGGCGAATTGGAAGGGCGCAATCGTCCATCACACGGTAGATCGTAACGATTATTCCCAAGCTGAAGTGCCATCTATGATTAATGGCATCTATGTATACCATAATGTCACTCGAGGTTGGGGAGACATTGGATACCAGCTCATCGTGGATCGATTCGGCGGCATTTGGGAAGGCCGCGATGAAGGTGTTGCGAATCAGATTGTTCCTGGCAGCCAGGTGGTGGGTGCGCAAGCTCGAGGATTTAACTATGATACGTTCGGCGTCTCTATGCTGGGCAGCTATCATCTCAATGTGGCGCCTACAGATGCGCAGATTAAGTCTGTTGCCGCTGCAATCGCTTGGGAATTTGACGCTGTCGGTATCACTGACCCATATGGAACGTTTGAATACAAGGGCACTCAAGCGCGTATTACCGGACATGGTGATCAGTCGCATTGGAGCGCAGACGGCGCCAACCGCACCACATGCCCTGGGCAGCAGGTATGGGCGAAAATGGGAGCAATTCGCGATTATGTGAAGAGCTATCTCAAGGGCGTATCCAGTTTGCCTAAGGTGAACCTTGCGGATGGCTCATATTATGTGAATTCCGTTGCAAAGAATTCTTCGAGTGTAGAGATTGCTGAAGGTAGCGCAGACGATGGTGCGGTGACGCAATTGCATTCCGCCTCAGGAAAAGAGAACCAGCAGTTCGCATTTAAGAAGCAGTCTGATGGCAGCTATGTGATTGCGAATAAGGCATCTGACAAAGTACTGGATGTGGCCAATGGGGTAGCTTCGGATGGTGCTCAAGTTCGCCAATGGGCGGAGAATGACAGCGCGGCACAGCATTGGTTCATTCGTGATTCTGGTGCAGGTTGGTATCTGCAGTCTGCATTAGGCAATTATGTATTGGATTTGGCCGGGGGCTCAACTGCCGATGGTACGGTAGTTCGACTGTATACGCCCAACAGTACGTCGGCGCAGAAATTTGTATTGGCTTCTGTGAGTGCAGTTATTCCAACTGGAATTACAACGAAGATTTCTTCTGTGGCAAATAGCGCGGTTGTGTTGGATATTGCATCGGGATCTACTTCAAATGGGGCTCGCGCTCAGTTGTACAGCTGGAATAATACGAATGCACAGTTGTATACATTCAAACAAATCGGCAACAATCTGTTTCAGATTGCCAACCGTAATTCAGGCAAGGTTTTGGAGGCCGCAGGTGGCGCCACTATCAATGGCACGGCTGTCCAACAGTATGCGGCTAACGGGACTGCTGCTCAGCATTGGTCTGTGTTGGATTATGGCGACGGCAAACTCATGTTCGTGAATATGGCGTCCGCCAAAGTGCTTGACATTCCTGCCGGGAACGCAGCGGTTGGTGTGCAACTCCAGCTGTATACGCGTAATGGGTCTGCGGCTCAACTGTGGAAGGTTGCTGAGTCGAAGACGGTTCGTCAACAAATTGATGATCAAGCCGTTGCGAATAAGGATGTGCTCCCTGACGGCACGTACAAGGTTTCTTCATTGGCAAAGAATTCGATGGTACTTGATGTGGCGGCCGGGTCGAAGAATAACTCTGCGAATGTGCAGCTGTATTCGTCGAACGGTACGGACGCGCAGATATGGACGGTCTCCCATGATTCAGTAGGCTATGTGATATTGACTAATGCTAATTCTGGCAAGGTTTTGGATATTGCCAGTGGGTCTAGCGCAGTAGGTGCCAATGTTCAGCAGTATGCATCCAATGGCAGTTGGGCACAAAAATGGATTGCCTTGAAAAATGAGGCCTTTCGCTGTTTGGTGTGGGTGAGTGGGTCGGGGGGGTGGTGGTGCTGGTCGGGTAGTTTGGGGGTATGGATACCACGTCGTTGTTCACCGCCGCCCTGCAACTGCCTGACCCGTGGAGGGTGTCGGGCGTGGAGTTCCGTGACGAGGAGGACGGCAGACGGGAACTGCATATCGCGATCGGGTTCGCGGCGGGTTCGCGGTTCCCTGCCGGAACCGGGGTGCGGCGAGGCCGCGTGTCCGGTGCATGACGCGAGGGAGCGCGTGTGGCGGCATCTGAACTTCTTCCAGTACAAGGCGTTCATTCACGCGGGCGTGCCGCGCGTGACGTGCCCCGCCCGTGGCAGAAGTTCTGGAAGATCAC
>NZ_JGZN01000018.1 GCF_000741715.1 Bifidobacterium saguini DSM 23967
GCCGAACCGCCGCGAACCCGATCGCGAMTATGCAGTTCCCGTCTCGCCGTCCTCCTCGTCACGGAACTCCACGCCCGACACCCTCCACGGGTCAGGCAGTTGCAGGGCGGCGGTGAACAACGACGTGGTATCCATACCCCCAAACTACCCGACCAGCACCACCACCCCCCCCGACCCACTCACCCACACCAAACAGCGAAAGGCCTGTTGTTTTTATATTCCAGAGTTGCTCTCAAAATCATCGTCAGCTGGCATGTTCTGCCGCTGATTCGGTTCCTCCTCTGAACGTGTTTGCAATGTGACGCCCTGAGCCGCAACGTTTTCGGCTTTATTCTCCTGACTGGTACGAGGCACCTTGGTCAACGTGGTTGTTGCATAGTTGAAATCGTGACCGATGTTGCTGGCTTCCAACACCATTCGGCTGCGCGTCTCGCCTTGTTCGGTTTTCCATTGTTCGGTGGTCAGTGTTCCAAGAACGATGAGTTTATCCCCTCTGCGGATGGATTTGTGGGTATTCACCGCCAATGCTCGAAAAGCTTTGACCGGAATCCAGCATGAGCCGACGTCCTTCCACTCCCCTGTAGACATGTCAAGACGAGACCTACTCGACCCGATGCGGAAGTTCAATACGGTAAAATTCGGTGTTTCCGTCAGTATGGGATCGTTTGCCACAAAACCGGTTATGGTAACCGTTGCCTGTTGTATTGCCATCATCAATCCTTTCATTCATCACAATGTCGTGAACCCGCCGAATCGTCTCGGTCATCATCGATCGGTGAATTCGGCGATATCTCCACTGTGAGGCATGGCGGTTCAACTACACAAGGGCAACTGGCAAATGTGGATACTATGACGGGGTTTGCAACACTGTGGATAACTTTTGGTTATCCACAAGAATCAACACAACAAAGCACAACAACAAAAAACGCCACCCTGCATGTGAGCAGGATGACGTTAATCAGCTCGGCACGAGCCTTTACAGACGCTCGAGCAGGGTCTTCACAGCCTCGTCAGCCGGCACAGCAACCTTGTTCTCGCCGTTGCGGTCACGAATTTCAATCGTACCGTTGTTGACGAAGTCGCGGCCCACCACGGCGATGGTCGGCACACCGATGAGCTCGGCATCCTTGAACTTCACGCCCGGGGAAACCTTCTTGCGGTCATCGTAGATTACCTCGACGCCGTTGGCCTCAAGCTCTTCGACCAGCTTCTCGGCACCTTCGAACGCCTGAGCATCCTTACCGGTGGCCACCACATGCACCTGAGCCGGAGCGATTACGGACGGCCAAGCGAGGCCTGCCTCATCGTGATGCGTTTCGGCAACGCATGCAAGCACGCGGGAAACGCCAATGCCATAGCAGCCCATCCACACCGGCACGGTCTTACCATTTTGGTCCAGAACCTTCAGGTCCAGGGCCTTGGAGTACTTCAGACCCAGCTGGAAGACCTGACCGATCTCCACACCGCGCTCGAAGCTCAACGGACCGGAGCCGTCCGGGCTCATGTCGCCGTGGCGAACCTCAACAGCCTCAACCACGCCGCTGGCCTCAAAGTCACGGCCGTAGACCAGGTTGTAGTAGTCCACCTCGTGTTCGTCGGCACCGGTGAACCATGCGGAGCCCCTGACCACATGCGCATCCACAAAGTAACGCAACGGTTCCTTAACACCTGCGGCCTCAGCCTGCGGACCAAGCACCATCGGGCCAATGTAGCCCGGCACGAGTTCAGGATGCTTCTTGAGGTCCTCTTCAGTGGCTTCTTCAAGCTCGGAAGGAGCGAACTGCGCCTCGAGACGCTTCATGTCAACCGTACGGTCTCCCGGCACGCCGACAACAATCAGCTCGCGCCACGGCTCGTCATGCTCCTCATCCTCAGGATGCTTGACGGCGATGACCACGTTCTTGAGAATGTCGGAGGCAGCCCATTCGCGGCCATCAGTACGCGGGTGATCAGCGTTGGCGCGCTCGATCATCTTGTCGATGGTCTTGGCGTCCGGCGTCGATTCCTTGGTGGCGGCCGGAGTGTTGGAAGCGTCGATTTCCGGCAGTTCCGGAGTGTGCAAAGCCTCAACGTTCCAAGCCTTGCCGGAAGGAGCCAGCGCGAAGGTATCCTCGCCGATAGCCATCGGAGCCAGGAACTCCTCGGAAGCGGAGCCACCCATCGGGCCGGACATGGCGAACACCGGCACGTACTTGAGGCCGATGCGCTGGAACACGCGCTCGTAGGCGCCACGCTCGTCCATGTATGCCTTGCGCATGCCCTCTTCGTCCACATTGAACGAATAGGCGTCCTTCATCACGAATTCACGGCCGCGAATCAGGCCGGCACGCGGGCGGAACTCGTCGCGGTACTTGGTCTGAATCTGGTACAGGACGACCGGCAGGTCCTTGTAGGACGAGTACATGTCCTTGACCAGCAGGGTGAACATTTCCTCGTGGGTAGGAGCCAGCAGATAGTCGGCCTGGTGACGGTCCTTCAGACGGAAGATGTTGTCGCCGTATTCCTCCCAGCGATGGGTGGCCTCATACGGTTCACGCGGCAGCAGAGCCGGGAAGTGCACTTCCTGAGCGCCAATGCCGGCCATCTCTTCACGGATGATGGCCTCAATCTTATTGAGTACGCGCAAGCCGAGCGGCAGCCAGGTCCAGATGCCGGGGGCGGCCTTACGGATGTAGCCGGCGCGCTGCAGCAGCTTTGCGGAATCAACGTCCGCGTCCGCCGGGTCTTCGCGCAACGTGCGCAGGAACAAAGTAGACATACGAAGGGTATTGGAAGTCATAGGTTCCAAGATATTCGCGTGAACCGACAAGCCTGTGTAATCGCAACGCACATACTGTGCTATGCACTGAAGCAAGATACAAATTTCGTACTGTATTTTGTGGACTTGCCCATCTTGGCTTTCCTGAACCGGCGTGCAAGAATTGTGATAGTGAAGGGGCAGGAGGGGCACAATGACGCAACCGACCGAACATTGGGGAAATCAACCGCAGCAGCCGCAACCGCAGCAAACACAACCACCAGCACAGCCGCCAATGCAATCGGCGTCGCCGGCATGGCAGCAGCGCAATTTGTCACCGGCACAGCCAGCACCGCAGTATTCGCCGTTCCAACCGCAACCCGAATCGCCAGCACAGCCTCAGGCATATGCGCAATCATTTGTGCAACATACCAACCCAATGCCTGTGCCGGCTCAATCTAACCCGTATTCCCAGCCAAATCAGCCCAAGCATTCCAGCGTCCAAATACTATTGCTGATTCTCGGCGTAGCACTCGTAACTATCGCCGTGTTTGCGTTCGCTTCGTTTGCCTATGGTCTGCTCGGAGACATTGGTCGTGCGGTATGCATTGGCATAGTCGGCATAGCAGCACTGATTATTGGCATGCTGCTGACCAAGCGTCTGCGCGTCACCGCTGAAGGCCTGACCTGGGCTGGTCTTGCGGCGCTTTCCATCGATGCTGTGCTCATTGGTGATATCCCACCAGTAGCGCGAGTGATTTCAGACGGCTACTCATCAGGCCTTATCATCCTGTGCATTACCGCTCTGGCATATGCCCTGCGTGCAATGGCGGCGCATCTTCCTGAACCGGCGGCCAAACCAGAAACATCCACCTCGGCATTGCCACTCAGAGCCACCACACTGTACGCCATGTGCGCGTTGCCGTTCGCGTTCATGTCATTCATTTCGGCAATGCCCATCCCCAATACTGACGTGCAATGGGTGTTGGCTGCATCCGTTGGCTCGCTGGTGTCTATTGTTTTCGCCGCTATTGTTCGCATTCCGCAGCAGGCTCGCTACGCTGATTTCGAATGGATGGCTTCAATTATTGCGGCAATGATCACACTGGGCATTGTTTCCATATTCGGCTGCACAACTATCGATGGCGCCGATCCGCTGTGGATCACCGCTATTACCAGTTTTATCCCACCAGCGTTGTGGGCTGCGATTCTTGTCATACTGTATAAGAAACCCGCTATCCGCACGGGCAAACTGCTGCATCCAGCACATCGTATAGCGCCTGTGCTGGGATTCTTCTGGACATTGACGATTACTGTGGAATCATTGTTGCGCCGCGTATTAACCGATGCGATGAGCAACGATCCAGCCGCACGCACTATTGCCGATTGTGCCGCAATCACCGTTGCCGGCTTTGCTTTAATTGCTGCTACATTGCTCATGCGTCGCAGCATAGCCCTGAGCTCACAGGAGCGCATATCCGCCGCTGTTATGGGATCGTGGATGCTGCTGATTCTTATTGCCGGCGACTTTACGCATGGCAGCCCACTACCGATGGTGGTTTCCATCGTGGGATATGTCATGATGCTTGCGATATGCGTAGTGTTCTGGATTATCGCGGCGCAAACACAATATCAGCCAGTTGCCGCCGTGCCGTTTGTCTCACGCTCCACGAACACACAGACAGCGCAGTCCGCATCAGCGACATTTGCGCCATCGCCGTTCATTCCAGCACGCAGTACACAACCGCATCCGGAATCCTTGCGTCCCCGCCCTTATCCCCCAACACCGGAACAAGCGTTCCCGCAACCACACGTCTCTCCAACACGGCAAACCTTGAACCTGCTTACCGCAGCGCAGATCATTGTGACCTGTTTCACCGCAGTTACCGGCATCGTGCTGCTGTTTCTGGCATGGACCGATCCGCAACCATATGCGCCTGTGGATCTTATCGCCATGCTGTCTGGCGCGGCTACGCTGATTGTCGGAGTCCGCTGGCTGCAAGTAAAGCCAGCCTCACGCAGTTGGCCAACATTATGGCCGGCTTTGACATTGCTGATGGTACCGTCGTTGCTCATCAGTTGCGTAGAGCCGCCTTCACTACCACGTATGCTTGCGCTGTTTGCCATGTCGCTATGTGCATTGCTGCTGGGTGCTGCGTTGGGTCTGCAAGCACCGCTGATTTACGGAACCGTGGTTCTTGTTGTGCACTTGTTGATTGTGGTGTGGCCGTGGCTTGCGGAGTTCTCCCGCCATTATTGGTGGGTGTGGTTGCTCATTGGTGGCGTGATTCTTATTGCCGCCGCAGCACGGTATGAGGCCAGCCTTAAATCCGTACGCACTTTGGCTTCGCGTATCAGCGATTTGCGCTAGTCACGCCAACTCGTGCACATAGCTACCATCGCCCGGCAATAGACGCGCCACATTCCGGGCAACGCCCATCAGTGCCACTGAGTCGATCAGTGATGATGCGATACCAGTCACGTTCGATAAGTGTGGCATGACATTGCGGATTCGGACAATACGTAGTGTCGCCTACGCGATCATGCACATTACCGGTGTACACATAATGCAGTCCCTCGTTGAGAGCGATTTCGCGCGCACGAGTCAACGTCTTATGCGGAGTTGGCGGAATATCCTGCATTTTCCAAGCCGGGTGGAATGCGGAGAAATGCAGCGGTATATCAGAGCCGAGGCGTTCGCGAATCCATGTGCATTCGGCGTGCAGTTGTGCATCATCATCGTTAAGCCCTGGAATCAGCAAGGTGGTGAGTTCAACCCACACATGGTTACCGTCTGGTGTGCGCGCCTCGTTCACCGCATAATCAATGGTGTCGAGCACATCCTGCAAATGTGTGCCAGTCACTTTCCAGTAGAAATCCTCGGTGAAGCCTTTCAAATCGATGTTTGCCGCATCCATCGCCGCATAAAAAGCCGGTCGCGCTTCGGCACTCATGTATCCAGCGGTGACAGCGATTGGATGGATACCTTGCGCACGGCAAGCTTCAGCTGTATCGATTGCGTATTCCGCGAACACAATCGGATCATTGTAGGTGAACGCCACCGAATCGATGCCGCGGGCCGCCGCTACCTGCGCAATTTTCTCCGGGCTCGCCTCTACACCAAGCTTGTCGAAGTCACGGGCTTTGGAGATATCCCAGTTCTGGCAGAAACGGCACCCGGAATTGCAGCCAGCCGTGCCGAAGCTCAGCACGCTGGAACCAGGGTGGAAATGGTTGAGTGGTTTCTTTTCCACCGGATCCACTGCGAAACCAGAACTGCGGCCATAGGTATCCGAAACGATGACGCCATCATGATTCGAGCGGACGAAGCAGAAGCCTCGTTGCCCAGGCTTTAGCACACAGCGGCGCGGGCAGAGTTCACAGCGAGCGCGACGAGTGCCGTCATTGAATCGCGTTTGCCAACGGCCAATGGCTGAAGGAGGCACTGTGACGGGTACTGTATCTGGCTCTGATGTCACCGCACTCTGCCCCGAGCGAAAGACCACCTTAGTGTTCGGCATACGCGGTCACCTCGTACCGTTCGCATTCGATTTCGCCATTGTTCCAGTCATACGACGGTTTGATGCCGGCTTTTGCCAACAAATGCGAGACGAAATCATGCGGATTCGGCAATTGTTCCCAAACTTGCGGAAGGAAAGTGGCTCTACGGCCTTGGCTGTCGGTCAGGATAAGACCATCCTTGCCGGGCTGCAATGTTTGCTCAAGTTTTGTTCGCGAGCGCACTGGCATCGTCATCGGCTTTCCTAGTACCGAGACCTCCACTTGCAGCAGCGGGTATTCTTCCGGTGAAACAGGAAAGAATCGTGGATCGTGCGCGGCTGCATCAACGGCATGGTCGGATACATCCTTGCCAAGCGAGCGATAGGCTTCCAATGTACCGATGCATCCGCGTAATTGGCCGTGTTCGGTGAGTGTCACGAAACTGGCACCGGACTCATTCAGCCAAGGATGTTGCTTGATAATAATGTCTGGCGCGCTTTCCGGCTTGTTATCTAGACCAAGATGCTGGCGTATAGCGGCACGGGCGAGGCCGAGGAGCACACGGCCGTGGTCCGTAGTCATGGCTGCACCAGAGACTACTTCATCAGCATTGTCGGCTGCCTTGCCTTGCTGAGCCGTTTCACGATTCGTAGTATTGCCATCAGAACCATTGACAGCGTTGGTATTCTGTGCAGTCGCATCGCCGATACCAGTATTCGCGTTTTGCCATACGGCAAATGATGCATAACCAACCACAGGTTCATCCGGATCATTCATATCCGAACGTGACTTGCCAGCAAGCGATACGACACCGTCATCACCAGAGGTGCTGCGCCCAAGGAGCCGAAGGTCAAACTGTTCGGCTGAGGCTTATGGCTGTCTCCCTCTTCTTCATCAGATGTTTCACGCGTCGTTTCACACTGTGCGGTTTTAAGGCCACGCACCAACACATCAAGTAGCCCGTTAATTGGATACGCTCCGCACGCCCTGCGCGGATGAATGGGGAGTCTCAAGTGTGCGATGTTGTCGATAGTCTCATCATCAAGTTGCCGCGCATAAGCCTCAGGATGATAATGAGACAAATCGGAGCTGATAATGATTACGGTTTCCGGACCGCCCCACAGCGCGCGCAGAACGTCACCCACTTCTTCAGGGCTTGCGTCACCAGCATTCAACGGCACAATGGTTAGATTCGGACCGAATACAGTTTGCAGAAATGGAATCTGCACTTCCACCGCATGCTCCTGCGCATGGGTTGGGTCGTTGACAATCATTGCCGACGCCGGTGCACCCGGATGGGCATGTATGCCGGAACGCAACGGCTCATCAGCTACCAGTTCCAAAGCCTTTCGCTCCGCATCCACATCTATTGGTACCGCACCGAGCGGTGTTGCAAATGCTATTGCAGTAGAACAGGCGATGCCACGCACGGCAACACGGTGTGTTGGACCAACAATCACCGCACGCTTTACTACCCCGCGCCCACGTTCCAGCAATGCGTAGGCGAGCGCCGCAGTCGTACCCGAATACATGTATCCAGCATGCGGCACAATCACCGCTTTCGGCACTCCTACGGGCAGCTGCGGCTCCAACTGTCTAAGCAGTGCGCGCCCATAATCAAGTTGCGTATTGATCAGGTGCTTAAGCCGTGTTCTATCCGCTGGGTAAAACGCGCCAGCCACCGCAGCCGGGCGCACATATCCTTGCTGCCTCTTATCACTATCGCGAACGTCACTGTTCTCATGGAATATATCGAAATGCACCATAACGACCACCCCTACACACTATGGTAGCCGTCACGGAACAATCAGAATAAAGATTCTTGGGCGAAGTCGTCGTCGGCATCGTCGAGCGCGGTTGCGGATGGCTTGAAGACAGTTGGACCTTCTTGGGCGAGCTGGTCGCTGGCGGCAGCGGAAGCATCGCGTAAGGTGCCGTCGAGCGTCACGGCATCCGGCGAGACCAGAAACATGCGATTATTGACCCCGGCCAAATACAGTCCGCCCAACGATTCCACACGGGACAGCGCCACGTAACCCATGCCGGGCGCGAAGGTTCGGCGCAGGTCCATCACCGCGCGGTCAAGCGTCATGCCTTGCGACTTGTGAATGGTGATGCCCCACGCACAGCGCAACGGCACTTGGGAAACCGAAGCCAGCACGGTCTCTCCATCCATCATCTCCCAAGTGGCTGGTTTCATCGTAACGATGTTGCCGTTTTCGAATTCCACAATCGGCCAGCCGCCCTTAGCCTCAGGCGAGAACGCACGCACAGTGCCCAGCGAACCATTGACGAACTGACGGTCGGCATCATTACGCAATGCCATGACCGCTGCACCAGTCTTCAGCACCAGATGCTCCGGGGCGAGCATGTTCTTTTTCAACCGGCTGACAAGATTCGCCGGGCCGGCGGTCTCAGCGAAGAACTCATGGCTTTCGCTTGGAATCTGTTGCAATCGCAAATCGTTCAGCCCATCGGCTTGGCGGTTCACTGGGAATAAGTGCACTGCCACTTTGCCGGGTTCCGGCATGACTCCCAAACGAGTCACCAACACATCACGGTCGTTTTGGGTTACGTTGCTTTCGCGAATGTCGGTGAGCACGGTGAGCAGATCGCCGGTATCCTGCCTGTGTTGTTCGGTCAGATAGCAGATGGCAGGGTTGAGTTCATCCCAGACCAAGGACTCGGTCACGAATCCTTCCGGATTCTTACCCGCCTTGGCGTATTGTTCACGGGCTGCCACGAATTCCGGCGTCGGCGCAATCACATCATTGTTACGCCCGGATACCGAAACCGGAGGCAGCTGGAAGAAGTCGCCGGACAGCACAACTTGAATACCGCCGAATGGTCTTGGGTCCCGGCGAACGGCACGGCAAACCTGATCGACCATATCGAACAGCCAGGCATGCAACATGGATACCTCATCGATGATGAGAATATCGGTGGCCTGAATCTTGCGTTTGCGGCGGGTTTTGATGAGCTTCAGCAGGTTGGCGGTCAGGCTTGTGGCCACACCCACACCGCTCCACGAATGAATAGTTTGCCCGTTGATATGCGTGGACGCTATGCCTGTGGACGCAGTAACGGCCACATCAGCGCCGTCAGCCCTGGCCTGCCGAATGAACTCGTTGAGCGTAAAGGTCTTGCCGGCACCAGGGGCACCAGTCAAAAACACATTCGCGCCAGCATTCAGAATGGCCAGAGCTTCGCTTTGACGCATAATTCTACTTTCTATGGTTTTCTATGGCTAAGTGGTTCTAGGATTGAAACCTAGGCCTGAAAACCATGTGCATTCGGCAAACTGAGACGACGATTCTCCATGATCAACACACCACGATTCACCATGTCCGTTGCGATGAAGCGCAAATCGTCTTTGCTGAATCTGCCGCGCAATTCACCAAATCGAGGATGGTTGGCCAATCCGGCTTGAACGATAAAATCCGCCGGTTCGCCCGCAAGCGTATAAGTGACGGATGAAAGAGCAGGCTGTTCCTTGCTCTCTGCAGTCAGTTGTGTCACCATATCGGCAATTGCCTGTTCGGCAATGGCACGATCACTCGCTGGCAATTGCTGAAGGTATGCCGTCTGTTGCGCTTCACTCTGACGCCGGCGTTCAGCGCGCGCAGCTGACTCCGCTTCACTCATTTTCCGCGGCCGAGGTTGACGCTTTGGCTTATCAACAGCGTGATTGCGAGGAACAGCCGCAGTCGGCGCATCGGAAACCTGAGAAGCCGGAACAATTGGAGATGGCGGCACGGACGCATTCGAAGCCACGGCAGAAGCCGGAGCCAACGTATCTTGATCATTCGAACACGGCACAGATGCTGTATTTTCTCCCGAATTCAATGTCTGTGCACTCGCCCCTTGTATCTTTTCCTCGCCCCGCTCTTCCATCTCCTCCATGAGAATATGAATCACACGAGAACCCAGCAGATTCCTCAGAATGACGAACTGCGGTAACTGATCCAGGGAATATTGAGCCATTCCCCTACCACTTACCAATGTCGTGGCGATTGTATTGGCTTTAGCAGTTGCTTTATCTCGAGATATTGCAATGATTGCTTGTTCAACCACGGATCGTTCTTCTTGCGGAAGCATCGCATCAACCGTAGTTTTCTCTGCATCTTTACGTTGCGAACGCTGTTTCGCTGAACTCGCTCGCTTCGCTTCGAGCTGCGCCTCTCTTGCCGCATCTGTAGAAGCACTATTGGAATGAGGAACAGACTGCGTCTGGCTCACCGGCTGCGTTGGAACAACCGGCGACTGTTGCGGAACTGACACCGGCGTAGGCTGCGAGCGCCGAACAGCTGGCTGCTCAACAGCAACTGGCACCTGCTGCATAGATGCAGCAGACTCATTCTTCGTGTACTGACGTTGCTCTTGCATCTCCTGCTCGATTACCGCCGCTTTCTGCAAAGCCTGTTCCACGGGCACATTGCCGAATACCGGAAGAATCCGCGGAATCGGCGGGATACTCTCACGCTTACCAAAAATACCCATTGACAGCCTTCTTTGCCTTCTATGAGTTCCTATACATCCAATACCAGCGTATAAACGATGCTACTTATTGAGCAGGCTGGTAGCCACGATCTGCTCAGAGATGGCCTTGGCTTGAGCATCATCCGGACCGGGCACCGGAGCCATGAATGCCTTGCGGTAGTAGCGCAGCTCATCGAGGGATTCGATGATGTCTGCGAGCGCGCGGTGGCCACCGTTCTTCGGCGGACGGTTCTCATACACGGCCGGATACCAACGGCGTGCAAGTTCCTTGAAGGTGCTCACGTCCACGCTGCGGTAATGCAGATGGCTCATCAGGTTCGGCATGTAATGGTCGAGGAACTTCTTGTCGGAGCCGATAGTGTTGCCGGCGAGCAATGGCTTTACGCCTTCCGGAGTGAAGCGCAGTACATAATCAGTGACCTTCTTCTCAGCTTCTTCAAGGCTCAGGCCGTGCTCCCACTCGTTAATCAGGCCAGAGCGGGTGTGCATATTGCGCACGAAGTCGTTCATGTGGTCCACGGCCTTCTGGCTCGGCTTGATGACGAAGTCGACACCTTCGTCCAGTACATTCAGGTCAAAATCGGTGGGAACCACGGACACTTCGACCAGCTCATCGCCACCGAAGATATCCAGTCCAGTCATTTCACAGTCAATCCAAATCAGGCGCGAATCCTTGGCGCTGTAAGTCTCTGCATCATGGCTATCAACCATGCTCATGCCTCTTTTCTTCTATGTCACCCATTACTACAAGAACAGTTCAGACTATACCCCAACGCCTACAAGGCTCATACGGGTTATCTTTCCTGAAAATCTTCCTATGACTGTAGGTTTTTGAACACTCACTGTCGGACTTTGGATATTGACTGTAGGACTTCAAACGCTGACTGTAGGTTTTTGAGCATATTTCGTTGGAAAACCTACAGTCAGGGGGTGCGGACGAAAAGTTGGACGCTTGGGCGTCCGGATTGGAGTCCGTGATGTATCCGCAGGAGTTGAGGTCGCGTGCCCTTGATCTGCATTTCGTGGATGGGTTGAGCGTGCGTGCGATAGCCGCGATGGAGGGCATGCCCGTGCGGGCCACGGTCTATGCGTGGATTCGCGCCGATGCCCGGTATCGTCCGCCGGTCCCCGGCGGGTACGGGGCGACGTATACGCTTGAGACCAGGTTGAAGGCCGTTCGCATGCTCATGGAGACCGGCGACGTGAAGGCGGTCGCCGCGGCGGTGGGATGCACGCCGTCGAGCGTGTGTGCGTGGGCCTGCGGGTATCGCGTGGAAGGCGGTGCGACGATGGCGGTGGGACGGCATGGCGGCGTGGCCGGCGCGGAGGATGTGGAGGCGCTGCGCCGCCGGGTGGAGGACCTCAGGCTGGAGAACGCGGTGATGAGGGAGACGATCAGGGTTTTAAAAGCCGACGGCCCGCTCCTCGACCCGTCCACGCTGACGAACGGGGAGAGGACGCGGGTCGTCGACGCGATCAGGGGTGAGTTCGGTCTGGCCCGCGCTCTGGAGGCCGTGGGTCTGAAGCGCAGCACGTACTACCACGGGCGTGGCGCCGTCGCCGCTGGCGACGGGTGCGCCGCTCTCCGGGGGCGGATCCGCCGCCTGTTCGAGGACGGCGGCCGCGTGTGGGGCTATCGGCGCATCCACCGGATGCTGCGCCTGGACGGGGAGGACCCGCTCGTCGTCTCGGAGAAGGTCGTGCGCCGGATCATGCGCGAGGAGGACCTCAGGCCCGTGTATCTGAAGCGTCCGAAACGTTGGAGCTCCTATGCCGGCGAGGTGGGCGAGGCGCCCGCGAACCTCGTGGAACGCGACTTCCACGCCGATGCGCCGAACCGGCTGTGGGTCACGGACGTCACCCGGTTCACCATGGACGGGTACAAGTGCTGGCTTTCCCCGGTGGTCGACTGCTTCGACGGGATGGTGGTCTCCTGGACGCTGTCGCGTTCGCCGGACGCCGGCATGGCGAACCGGATGCTTCTGGACGCCGTCGCCACGCTCGGGGACGGCGAGCGTCCGGTCGTGCACTCGGACCGTGGCTGCCACTACCGGTGGCCCGGATGGATCGCGATATGCGAGGAGAACGGGCTGACCAGGTCGATGAGCGCGAAGGGCTGCAGTCCGGACAACGCGGCCGCGGAGGGGTTCTTCGGCAGGCTCAAGAACGAGTTCTACCACGGGCGTGATTGGAAGGGCGTGGACTACGACGAGTTCCGCCGTCGCCTCACCGCCTATCTCACCCACTACAATGAGACCAGAATCAAGAAGTCATTGGGCTGGATGAGCCCGGTGCAATACCGTAGACACCTTGGACTGGCCGCCTAGCCGTCCAAAAAAACATCCGCACCCCCCTCAAAGGGGATTTTCCTACAGTGACTGTTCAATTTCCTACAGTCAATCCATGTAATCCACGTAAGCAACGCAATCCACACGATCCATGTATTTGATGTGAATCCAAGGGATATACGCGAAAAGGGCCCGCATCAGCGAGCCCTTTCAGCAGTAATCAACCCTGACCCAAGTCAGGAATCAGATCAGTTGTGGAAACCGGAGTAGTTCGGAGCTTCCGCGGTCATCACGATGTCGTGCGGGTGGGATTCGCGCAGACCAGCGTCGGTGATGCGGATGAACTGGCCGCGTTCCGGCATTTCGGCGATGTTGTGAGCACCAATGTAGAACATGGACTGGTGCAGGCCACCGAGCATCTGGTACAGCACAGCGTTCAGCGGTCCGCGGTACGGCACTTCGCCTTCCACGCCTTCCGGCACAACCTTATCGCTGGAGGTCACGTCGGCCTGGAAGTAACGGTCCTTGGAATAGGACTTCTTGCCACGCGGAGCCATAGCGCCAAGAGAACCCATGCCACGGTACAGCTTGTACTGCTTGCCGTGCAGAAGCACCTTCTCGCCCGGGGCTTCCTCGCAGCCTGCGAGGGCGCCGCCGAGCATCACGGAGGATGCGCCAGCAACCAGAGCCTTGGCAATATCGCCGGAGTAGTGGATGCCACCGTCAGCGATGCACGGCACGCCAGCGGCGCGGCAGGCCTGAGCAGCCTCGTACACGGCGGTGAGCTGCGGCACGCCAACACCAGCGACCACACGGGTAGTGCAGATGGAGCCGGGGCCAATGCCAACCTTCACAGCGTCAGCGCCAGCGTCAATCATGGCCTGAGCGCCGGAACGGGTGCCGACGTTGCCGCCAATGATCTGAACATTGTCGAATGCGGAGTCGTGCTTCAGACGGGAGATCATGTCGAGAGCCAGACGAGCCTCGCCGTTGGCGGTGTCGACCACGAGCACATCCACGCCGGCTTCCATCAGAGCGGAAGCGCGCTGCCAAGCGTCGCCGAGGAAGCCAACGCCAGCGGCTACACGCAGACGACCCTGCTCATCCTTGGTGGCATCCGGGTACTGCTCAGTCTTGACGAAGTCCTTCACAGTAATCAGACCGGTCAGGTGACCTTCGGAATCAACCAGCGGCAGCTTCTCAACCTTGTGCTGGGCAAGCAGACGATGAGCGTCATCCTTGGAAATGTTGGACGGACCGGTGACCAGGTTCTCCTTGGTCATCACGTCCTTAACCTTCAGGGTGTCGTAATCCTCGGAAGCGATGAAGCGCATATCACGGTTGGTGATGATGCCAACGAGCTTGTTTTCCTTGTCCACAACCGGCAGACCGGAAATGTGGAACTTGCCGCACAGCTTGTCGAGATCAGCCAGAGTGACTTCCGGGCTGACGGTCAGCGGGTCGGTAATCATACCGGACTCGGAACGCTTGACCACATCGACCTGAGCGGCCTGATCATCGATGGAAAGATTACGGTGCAGCACACCAATGCCGCCGTTACGAGCCATAGCGATAGCCATCTCGGACTCGGTCACGGTATCCATAGCTGCGGAGAGCACTGGGGCCTTCATCGTGATCTTACGGGTCAGATGGGTGCTGGTATCCACCTCGGAAGGAATGACATCCGTCTCGTTCGGCAGCAGCAGCACATCGTCATAGGCAAGGCCGAGCTTGGCGAAAATCGGGGGAAGAGGGGCGTACGCCGATTGGGCGTTCAATTCATCAAGGTTTGTAGCCATGTAAACACTATATGAACATGCGCTGACCTCTGGCGACACACTGCTGTTAGCGGTCACGATATCGACAAATTATAGCTATTTGTCAGTACGCTCTGGCTGAGCGATCTCAACAACCTCAGTCTTTTCGGGAGCCTTTCCAGCAACTTCTGTCATCTCAGCCGTGTGCATTGGTGCAGCTATATGCTGCGCCCCTTCACGCGCCGCTTCCATTGCACGGCCTTCAGCCTGCATTTCCGGAATACGATGCTTGAGATACGGATACATAGTGGCTACAGTCAGCACCACCACGGCAATTATCATGCCGATCAACACATGCTGCGCTTTAAAGAACAGAATCATCAGCGAACCAAAGGCGATAAGCGCCGCCCAACCCCATAGAATCAGCACAGCGCCTCGCACCGAGTGACCGATGCGCAACATTCGATGATGCAAATGCATGCGGTCCGGATGCATCGGCGATTGTCCCTTGGCCAGTCGGCGCACAATTGCCAGGCACATGTCAAGCACCGGCAGGAACAGTACCAGAATCGGCAGCAGAATCGGCATGAACACCGGCAGATAGATACTCGGATGAATGGATGCCGGATCGAGGCGACCCGTCATCACAATCGAAGCGCAGGTAATGAGATATCCCAGTAGCATTGAGCCGGAATCACCCATGAAGAGTTTGGCGGGATGCCAATTGTGAAGAATGAATCCCACGCAAATGCCAACCATCATCACATCAATCAGGGTGGCCAGAGAAGCATAACTCGGCGAATAGCGGGCAATGATATAGGAGTAAATCGCAAATGCGATGCCGCCGATGGCCACAATGCCGGAAGCCAGACCATCCAAACCATCTACAAAGTTCACCGCGTTGATCGAAGCCACAATCAGGAATGCGGTGATAGCCATAGACAGGCTTGGCGAAGCGGTAATCAGCGAGCCTCCAAGCGGCAGGGAGATAATCTGCAGACCGCCCCACGCCACGAACACCGAGATGAGCAGCTGGCCAGCTAGCTTGAGCATCCAATCCAGATCCCAAAGATCATCGGCCATGCCCAGCAGACTGATCATGATGCCACCTGCCAGAATCACCCACATCTGGTAATTGCCAGTGAACAATCCGGAAAGGAACATGGTTTTACTGGCGAACACGGTAGCTACGGTAAATCCAATGAGCATGGCGAGGCCGCCCATGCGCGGCGTTGGAATCGTGTGCACATCGCGTGCACGGACTTCACCCACAGCACCGATTTCAATAGCCACATGACGTATCAGCGGAGTCACCAACCAAGTAACACCGCCGGCAATAGCCGCAATCAGCAGATAGATTCTCACGCGCCCAGTCCTCCGCCGTTCAGGTGAAGAGCCTTGCGAATCATGCTTTGCGCAATGACTCCCTCACGCAGGATTTCAATGCCGTCGCGCCCATAAGGGTCGGCTTTTACCACAGTGCTGGAAACATGCCCCGGAGTCGGGCCGCCGTCCAGATACAAATCAACATCGCCGCCAAATGCGCGCATGGCTTCTTCAACACTTTGCGCACTTTCCTCACCCGAACGGTTCGCGCTGGATGCGGCAAGCGGACCTGTGGCGCGCAGAATGCTCAAGCACAACGCCGAGTTGGGAATACGAATACCTTGGGTTCCCGGTCGGCCTTCCCCGGTATCAGCCAACGTTGCCAATGTGCAATCTGGGCGGGCAACGGCAATCGGAGAGAATGCGCCGGGCAGAAAAGCCGCAGACAGACGGTTCAATGGCGACGGCAAATCCAGTCCAAGCTCGTCAAGTTGGTCGATGGAAGCCAGCAGCACCTGCAACGCCTTATACCGCGGACGGTGCTTCAGCTCATAGACGCGCGAAATAGCGTCGGTATTGCGCGGGTCGCAGGCCACACCATACACGGTATCCGTAGGAATAACGACCAGTCCACCCTCATTCACGATGCGCGACGCCAACGCCAGCGACTCATCCGTGACTTTCAATGTTTGCGTGGACCCCATGCCTGTCATCTCCGTTCACTACCGTATGCAACAATCTACCATTGCATCATCGAACCACGACGTGCGTCAAGCATACGCTTGCCCGCATTGCATGACTTCAACACATGGTCACCCCATCGCCCGCACTCCCCTGCACTTATACAATGGACAAGATTTTTGTTTCTCAAGGCAAATAAAGGAGTGACGTTGTGAGCAACGAATCCATGAACGAGCTGCCTCCCGTTGAACCGCGTATGCCGCGTGCCAGCGAGCGCGAAGAGATGCTAGCTGGCAAACTCTATAATCCCGCCGACCCTGAGCTTGTTGCTCTGCGCGATAAAGCCGCCGATCTGTGCACTCGATTCAACGCCACCTCTCGCGCCGATCATGCCACCCGCAACGCGATTCTTGACGAACTGCTGCCAGGACACGGTAAGGGACTAGATGTGCTTGGACCGATTTTCTTTGATTACGGCTGCAATACCACTATCGGTGAGCGCGTGTTCGCCAACTTCAATTTCACTGTGCTTGATTGCAATCCAGTGACCATCGGCGATGATGTACTCTTCGGCCCGAATGTTTCTCTACTGCCGCCGATGCATCCGCTGCGCTGGCAGGATCGCAATGTGCGCCAGGCCGCTGATGGTTCGATGTATGACTATGAATACGGCAAGCCGATTGTGATTGGCTCGAACTGCTGGTTTGGCGGCAATGTGACCGTGATTGGTGGTGTGACGATTGGCGAGGGCTGCGTAATCGGTGCCGGCTCGGTGGTAACGCGCGATATTCCGCCGCACACGGTGGCCGTGGGCAATCCTGCGCGCCCGATTAAGGAAATCACCGATAAGGACGCGTCTGTTCTGCAGTATTACGCGCAGTGAGTGATCATATTAATGATGATTGTGGGACGCAATTGCAATTTCGACACAATTGCAATTGCGTCCCACAAATCATAAGAAGCAACTATTTTTCCGCGAACAGGTATCGATCGCGTCCGGTCCAATCCTTGCCAGTGGAAGCGTTAGCAAACCCAGTGGCTCGTGCATAAGCCACAAGACGATCGCCTTGGCTGATATCATGCTCCATAACCAGCGCACCACCCGGCTTCAACAGACGGAAAGCACGCTCGATGATGCGCTCGGGAATCAATGTGCCATCCGCTGAGCCACCATATAATGCCAATTCCGGATCCCAATCACGCACTTCAGGCTGCTCGGGAATATCAGTTTCGGGAATATATGGCGGATTGGTAATCACCATGTCCACAGTGCCGTCAAGCTGCGCCAAAGTCGCCAATGATGTGGCATCGCCGACTTCCAGCTGATAATTTGAGGCGATGGAAGGATACTGCTTGGCAGTGCGCACCAGATTCTTCTGCGTCCACTCAGCAGTTCTCGGCGAAAGTTCCACAGCCCACACCTGACTGCCCGGTACTTCCGTAACCACGGCAAGTCCGATAGCACCAGAACCGGCGCACAGATCAACTACGCGAGGATGCATGAGTCCGCGCTGGGTCATCCAATCAAGCCCTGCCTGTACTACGGTTTCCGTTTCCGGGCGAGGGATGAACACACCGGGACCGACTGCAAGATCCAGATATCTGAACGGAGCATGGCCCACGATGTATTGCAACGGCTCACGTTTGGCACGGCGTTCAAGCATCGTTTGGAATCGCGCAGTGTCAAAGTCGATTGGCTCCCCCATCAGCAGAGCCTTGTCGATATCGCGCAGTTCGATGTCTGCGGCCTCAGCCAACAGCAGTTTCGCATCATGCTCGGGCGTTTCAATTCCAGCTTCGCGCAGCTGAGCCGTTGCGTTCTGAATCACATCACTGACGGTCGTCACTCATTCATCCCATCCGGCCGCAGATGTTATATATCAGCACAGGAGGGGTTGGCGGGGCATGTGATGTGAGACCGTAAGCTTGGCCGAACGGCCTTGAGTGTGTCGAACATCATATGCCCCGCCAACCCCGGCCAAACTACTCTGCTGAACTTAATAAGGAATTACTTCTGATTGGCCAGACGATCGGCTTCGTCAGCCTGAATATCCGAGTCGATGACGGCCTGGAGATCGCCATCGAGCACAGCATCCAAGTTGTATGCCTTGTAATTGGTGCGATGATCGACGATACGGTTCTCCGGGAAGTTGTAGGTACGGATTCGCTCGGAACGGTCCAGCGAACGCACCTGGGAGTGACGCATATCGGCGGCTTCGGCGGCTTCCTGCTCATGCTTCATGGCGAGCAAGCGGCTCTTGAGCACGCGCAAAGCAGCAGCACGATTCTGGATCTGCGACTTCTCATCCTGCATGCTCACCACGATGCCGGTGGGAATATGGGTCATACGCACGGCGGAATACGTGGTGTTCACCGACTGGCCACCGGGGCCAGAGCTCATGAAGATATCAATCTTCAGATCCTTCGGATCGATCTCGATCTCATCATCGTCTTCATCGGCTTCCGGGAACACAATCACGCCAGCGGCGGAGGTCTGAATACGCCCCTGCGATTCGGTAACCGGCACGCGCTGCACACGATGCACGCCGCCCTCATACTTCATGGATGCCCACACACCATCTTCCGGAGCGGGGGTGCCCTTGGCGCGGATGGCAATCTGTACGTCCTTGACACCGCCAAGCTCGGTGGTGTTCTCGGACTGAATGTTCACGGTCCAACCGCGCTTTTCGGCGTAACGCGTGTACATGCGCAGCAGGTCGCCGGCGAACAGTGCGGCCTCCTCGCCACCAGTGCCAGCCTTGATTTCCATGATGGTATCGCGCGCGTCATCCGGGTCACGCGGAATCAATGCGGTGCGCAGCTTCTCTTCGGCAGCAGGCAACTCGGCTTCCAGCCTCTTGGCCTCCTCGGCGAAGTCGGCATCTTCGCCGGCCATTTCCTGAGCGGCTTCAAGATCATCCTTAATCTGCAGCCATGTTTTATAAGCGCTTACAATAGCGCCCAGTTCGGCGTGACGACGGCCCAGCTTGCGCAGCTTATCAGGATTCGACACGATTTCGGGGCTTGCCATCTGCTCTTCGATGGACTGGTACTCCTCAAGTGCGGTTGCCGCCGCTGGGAACTGTTCGTCTGCCATAACGTTTCTTTCCAAAGTCAACAATCAGTCAACAATCAATACTGAACGGTTTCAGATGCCTATAGATACAAAAACGCCAGTCCTCGGAAGGCATGCCGAAGCATGCCAAACCCATCGGACTGGCGTGAAGTATGCTACTTGCTCTTCTTGCCGTAGCGCTTCTCGAAGCGAGCAACACGACCACCGGTGTCGAGAATCTTCTGCTTGCCGGTGTAGAACGGGTGGCACTGAGAGCACACGTCAACGAACATGTGATCTTCCTTGCCAGCGGTGCGGGTCACGAAGGTGTTGCCGCAAGAGCAAGTCACCTCAACTGGGTGATAATCAGGATGGATACCCTGCTGCATTTTACGTCTCCTATGGATTCGGGGGACCCGGGTCGCAATGCCCCTATGGCAAAGCGTGAACCGGAACCTGAAAGATAATACTCGCGTACATGGACGTGCAGTCCATGCCCCGCTGAAAAAAATGAGTGGGGCCGCAGGGGCTTGGACCCTGGACCGGGCGGCCTCGGTCCAGGGTCCAAGCCCCTGCGCGGCCGCGCATTTTTTCGGCTGTTCACCTTAGCAGCCTGAGTGGTCCTACATTCAGATGACCACAAGGGAGGTGGTCAATATGAGAATGCAGAGACAACCGTGGCCTGACTCATGGAAGGAACCGGCCGAGCAATGGCTGACGTATCTCACGGCATGCGGGCGCGCTTCCACGACGATAGACACCAGACGTTTGAAGCTGGCAGGCTTCGCCCGCTGGGTCGATAAGCCACCGGAACAGGTCACACGAACCGATTGTGAGACATGGATGGGCCGCGAGCATCTGGCAGCGGAGACGCGCAAGGGCATTCGGGCAACGCTGACCGGTTTCTTTGAGTGGATGCATGACCACGGTCTGATTGCCGAGGACCCCGCGGCGAAGCTGCCGCATATAGCAGGATCGCGGCCGCATCCGCACCCATGCCCCGATGCGGGCATACGCCTGGCTATGGAGGGTATGAGCGAACGTGACCGGCTCATGGTCCGGTTGGGTGCGGAGCTTGCGTTGCGGCGAAGCGAGATAGCGCAGATACGAGGCACGGACGTGATGGCCGATGCGTGGGGAGGGCGAAGCCTGATAGTGAACGGCAAAGGCAACAAGCAACGGCTTGTGCCGTTGACCGATGACCTGGCGGATCGCATCACCCAGGCGGGTGACGGCTGGCTGTTTCCCTCTCGAAACGACGGCGGAAAGAGCCATATCATGCCGGAACGTGTCGGCAAGATAATAAGCCGCCGTCTGCCAGCGGGCTATTCCACGCATAGTCTGCGCCACCGAGCGGCCACGCGCGCCTACGTCCAGACACGCGATCTGTTGGCAGTGTGCGCTTTGCTCGGTCACACGAGCGTGGCCACAACGCAAAGGTATGTGGCCATGCCTCCCGAGCATCTGAGAGGCATGGTCGCCGCGTTGGCGGTGTGACCGTATCGGCCGCATGAGCCCAGATTGATAGGATGCGAATATGAAACGCTTATCTGATTTCCTTACCTTGCTCGGTCTGCTGCTCAAGCTTGCGGGCTGTCTGCTGCTGATGGGCGCGGGCCTCGCGGTGCTGGGTATCTCGCTATGGCTTATATTCCATTGACCGGCACGATTCAACGTGTGAGGTAGCTGGTTGTGCCGGCAGGCCCCAGGGCGATGTAGCGGTGCTTGCCGCTGGATGCACCGATGTATCGACCCCAATCGTAGCCGTCTGCCCGTGTGGTCCAGCCGTCGAGGTTGACGGTCTGGCCTGCCGAATATTGGGCCACGATCTGTGCGCCGGTGCTTGGCTGGGCTCGCACGTTGAGTTTGGCCACGTTGACGCGCCAAGCGCCGGCGATGCCGTTCGACTGCGAAGTGCCGGCAACGGTCTTAGGCCTCAGGTAGCCGAGCAACCCGTTTTTGGTGATGCTGCCTTGATGCGTGGCCCCTGGGTTCTGGGTCAGGCATAGCAGGCTTCCGCCTTGGTCGGCGAGAACGATGGCCACATGCGTGTGCGGGGTGGCCGGAGCGTTGCCCCAGAAGGCCACGTCTCCCTTGCGTGGCGTGGCGCTGGCCGGCAATCGGTCGAATTTGGCGCGCAACGCGGGTTGTTTGTTCCATGTGCCGGTGTACACGCTTCCGGCGTAGCCGTTGCTGGTGTGCGTGGCTGACTGGGGGACGCCGGCCACGTCCTGCGCGTATCGGCTCCATAGGTCCCAGCATTGGCCGCCATAGGCCTTGTCAACGTCCACGGTCTTGCCGTTGTAGGTCTGGATGAATTGGTCGATGTTCATGATGGTTCCTTTCATATAAGAAGAGCGAGGGCAAGGTATACGAACACGGTGGCGAAAACGCCGGCTGTCACGGCGAGGAACAGGCAGGCCCCGATGGCCAGCAGCCAGTCGGTCAGGCCGTTCAGCGGCGTGTGTCGCTGCCGTGGATGAACAGAATCACGATGGCGAGGCCCAGAAGCCAGAGAATCGCCACGGTTTTCATGCCTGGGTCCCATTGTTCGGTTCCTTGACGCTGCGAAATAGCTGCATGATGGGGCCGGTTTTGATTCCGGGGTTGATTTCTCCGATGTTCTCCAGAATGCTGCTGATCTCGGTGATGCTGATATAGACGCCTGCGGGAATGATGAGCGGCACGGCGAATCCCATGTCAAGGTATTGCTGGCCGCGTTCCACGACTTCGGCCAATACCATGACGAGCACTAGCCCGCTTTTGTGCCATAGGCCCAACCGCATCTTCTCGCTGCTGATGTCGTGTTGCATGGCTGCCTTCATGAGCCCGGTGAGGTAGTCCAGGCAGATGAGAATGCCGACGATGGACAGGGCTGCGATTTCGCTTGTCTGCATGATGTGCATGGTTTTTCCTTTTCTCTTCGTTGATGGTCGGTTTATTCGTCGTCGGTGGTCCAGATGCCCATGAGCGAGTATTCGCTGGTGGAATTGTTGATGGACCATTGCCGGATGACGTGCCCGACTACGCATGAGTCGTCGGTGTCGGGGGCTATCTGGCTGTGGGTGATGCTGATGCGGCTGCGGCTGGTCACGTTCTTGCCGAATCCCGTGGGAACGGTAAGGGGGTCGTAGGAAGCTCCGCTGCTGGTGATCACGCCGCTTTTGTAGGTGAACACGGCTGATGCGATGACTAGATTGCCCAGGCGTAGAAGACTGTTGACGGTCACTGTGACTTTCGTTCCGTCGTAGCCGAACGCGCCGGTCCTGATGCCGAGTGTGGCCAGCTGGCTTTCGACCTTGACGAGTCTGGACGCGTATTGGTCCGTATCGGTGTCGTTGAAGTCGAATCTCTTCAAAGCGGTTTCGATGCCTTCGGCCTGCCGTTGCAGGATATCGGGAAGGTTTCTGACCGGCTCGTTGTCTTCCGGGTAGGGCAGTTGGAAGATTGGCGTGGTGCTTACCGTCATGCGGGTTCGTCTCCTGTCTTTGTCACGTAGCGCAAGGCTCCCAGTTTCCAGTTGGCTTCGTTGAATGTCGCGGCGCTTTTCAACGCCTTCATGTCCGCACAGGTCAGAGCGCCGCCGCTGGATGCGTCCACGGCGGGGAACAGTCGAACCTTGTGCGTCCAATGGCCTTTCCTGCCGGTCGCGTCATAGGTGAGCGTGCCGCCGATGATGGCCCAAGGCCCGTGCGTGGAGGGCGTGGTGCGTTCGAAGCGTGAGCCGATGATCATGGCGATGCGGGGGCGGCAGTAGAACCACATCTGGTTGAGCCGGTCGCTTCTGAAGGTGACCTCGGGTAACAGGGTTCTTCGGTTCTGCGTTTTCAACACGGCTTCCGCCCGCGTGGTATCGACCACGCCGATACTGCCATCCTCTCCTGAATCCGCCCAGTTCGCTTCGATGCTCAGGCAGGTTTCACCGTTGCGTTTCTCGGTCTCGATCTGTTTGATCAGGCTTCCGTCATGCGTCACCTCGTACTTTCGAAGGGGTGATGAGGTCGTGGCCTTCAAATGCGAGTATCTGAGTTCCAGCTGCGTGTAATAGGTGTTCGCGCCGGAAAGCTGCGGCTTCGGGTCTACGAGTATGTAGCCGGCATCCGCATATCTCCAATCCAAGCCGATATCAGTGTTGTCGTCTCCAGCGCGAACGCGCGGGCCGGTTAGCACGGTTTCTATGTCCCATCTCAGATAGAAGGCTTCGAATGACGGAACTTTGGCTGCATCTTTCGACTGGTAACCGATAAACAGCATTCGGTCAATTTCGAACATGTATTTGCCGTTGATCTGCCGGGTCTTAGTTGACTCAATCCAAGATAAAAGGCTCGCACGTTCGGAGGCGTCAATGGGTGCTAGATAGGTACGCCAAGGATGCCAGTGGCTGTTTATGCCGTCATTGGCCAACCATGCGGCCATTTGGCTGACTATGGTGCCGCTTGGCCACCATTGGAACCCGGCAGCGTAATTTTCGTCTCGGTTCCAGTTGGGGCCTTTGCGGCAGTCGGTGCGCAGGATATAGAGACGATCGGATGCGGTGACGCTTATCCGGTTGTGTCCGGTTTCTGCGGTGAGTATCTGTGTATCGGTGATGAACCCGTCGAACATGCAGAAGTTCACCGGGCCGGGAAGATTGTTGGTCCAGTCGGGGGTCACTGTGATGCGATGGCCGAGAAGGGTGTCACCTGTGCGCGCGTATCTTCCGTTTTGGTCTATGAGCGTGATTTTGAGCACGTTGGGCACGGTTTCGGCCCAGGGTTCGGTCGTTCCCCATTCGATGGTGAACGGCGAGAGAGGCACCGGCATTGAACCGCCGTCCTCACTGTTCGGCAACTGTTCCAAGTCAAGGTACACATGACAGGTCTCTGGCAGTTTGTTTGCTGTGCTCATATTGCCAGTTCCTTTCCTCTTACTCGGGCCCAACGGTCGAGCGCGGTGACGATCTGGCCGGCCACTTGGTCGTTGTCGAGGTTGCCGTGCGCGTCCACGTTGATGTTCACGTTCACGGTCGCCGGCCTTGATTGGTCGGAGCGGTTGGAAGGTGCCGTGAGTACGGCGCGGGCAAGCGACGGCAACGGCGTGGCCTGCGTGACGGCCGTGATTTCACGGCTCATGGCGTACCGGTGTGCGGGGAGCGTGGAGGGGGCGAGTGCGTAGCCTTGCGCGTTGATGCCGTTGGCCGCGTTTTTCGCGCCGGTTATCTTGCCCCATAGGTCGGATACCCATTTGAAAGCGTTCTTGATGGCCCCCACGATGCCGTCGAATATGCCGAGCACCTTGTCCTTGAGACCGTCAAAGAAGCCCCTGACGTTATCGATGGCTGTCTTGCAGGTGTCCTTTATGTTGTTCCAGGTGTCGCTTCCCCATTGCCTGATGTTCTGGAATACGCCGGTGAGAACGCCCGTGAACGTGTTCCATTTGTCACCTATCCACTGTGCCGCCGCGGCTCCGGCCTTTTTCACCGTGTCCCAGTTCATGACCAGCAGGGCCACGACCGCCACGATGGCGAGGATCACGGCCACGACTGGCAGGAACGCGAGGTTAACGGACCCCTGGGCTATGGCGACGATGCCGGCAACCACCGAGTAGGCGGTCATGGCGGCGTTCAACGTGACGATCACGGCAGCGACGGCGGCAACGGCCGCCACGAGGGGCGTGAGCCATGCGCTGTTCTTCTGGACCCAGTTGGCGAGTTCGGCGAGTTTCTGTGCCGCCGTGGTGAGCACCGGCAGCAGCGCCTCTCCCAGGGTGGCCTTGGCGTTCTCGAACGCGGCGGCCATGCGCTGCTGCTGGCCTTGCGCGGTGTCGGCCTCGCGTGCGAAGTTGCCGACCGCCTTGCCCGACTGCGCGGTGATGGCCGCCAGGGTGGCCTGCATCTTCGCGTTTCGGTCGCCGCTCTTGTACAGGTCCCCCAATCCCATTGAAGCGGCCTGAGCCTGAAGAGTCGCGTCGTTCAATGAGATGCCGTATTTCTCGATAGGGTCCATCTCCCCTTTCAGGCCGATGAGAGCGCGTCCACGGCTTCGGAGGTACTGCCGCCGAACATGCTTGACAGATCGGCGCCGAGTCCAATCAACTCGTTGGTTTTAGAGGCCGATTCTTCCACGCTCATGCCGAAGTTCTGCAGCTGGGAGCCGACCAATGTGGCGAACTCGTTGTACTCGTTTTTCGACAAACCCACGGACTGCGCGGCCTGGTTGCTCCATTCGAGCATCTTCCGCGCACTGGAGCCGAACACCGTCTCCACGCCGCCGATGGACTGCTGGAGGTCCGCGGCGTTCTTCGCGCAAGACGCCGCGCCGGCCCCGATTGCCGATAATGCGGCGCTTGCGGCCACGGATGCCTTGCCGAGCTTGTCCTTGAAGCTCGCTGACGCTTGTTCCGCCTTGTTCATAGCCGACACGGCGCTGGTGGCGTCGCCGATGATGCGAATTGCCAGAATGGCCGATTTCACCGTTTCACCTCACATTCCCGCCTTGCGTCTCGCTTGTTCGGTCTCCTCCGCCTCCTCCTGGAGCAGTCGCGTGCATGTTCCCCAGTCGGCTTCGTCCGGCTGGAGTTCACGCCGCCACTGCCAGGGGGTGCCGCCGAAGCGGGCGGCAAGGATGCAGCTCAGTTCGCCGAGGCTTCCGCTGTCCCATTGGTCGAAAAACCCGGCGCGTCCTGGGTGTCCATGTCAACTGGACTGTTGACGGTTTCTAGGGTTTCGGCGTCCTCGTGTTTGATGTCCTCGACCTGCACGACGGAACGCACCCATTGTTCGAACGGTTCGTTGAGTTTGCCTTCCTGGCGTAGTTTCGCGTACACCTGGTAGGCGGCGAAGGTCACCGGTTCCTCGGCCACGGTGCCCAGGTTGTTGTTCTTCAGGTAGCGGGTGGCCATGATCTGTTCGAACATGGTGACGGTCAGCTCCTCGGTGGTGCCGTCGGTGTAGATGACCTTGGTGGTTTTCATGCTGCTCATTTGCTTGTGTCTCCTGTTGTTATCCGGTTGATTATTTTCCGCACCGCTTCCTCGTAGAGTCGTGTCCACTGGGGTTCGGTGTTCTTCGCCGCCTGGTTGGCGAAACGTGTGGGCTTGATGTTGTGTTTCGGCCAGCCGTAGTTGATGACGCCCGCGTAGGGCACGCGCTTCTTGGAGCCGGCGCGTATCACGCCGGCCTTCTGCGTGGCCCCGGCTCGCACGGACTTGGCGAGGTTGCCGCTTTTGCCTTTGGGCGCGAGCCGTTTGGCTTCGGGGGCCACGACCTGCGCGGCCTGCTTGTTGATGTCGCGGAGGTCCTTCATGTCCACGCCGGCCTTTTTGAGGCCGCGTGCGAGCTGGCCGGCCCCTTTGAGCTGGATGCTCGCGCTGCCGTTCGCGGTGATGTTGCCGGTCATGGCAACGTGACAGTGGCGGCCGCGATATTCGGATCAGCGGGCGCGGCGGTCACGCTTTGGTCCGCGCTGGCCGGCTGCACGCTGACAGTTAGGGTTGCCGTCTCCCCTGCCTTAAGAGTCACCTGTTTCGGTGAGACGGTCAGGCTTTTGGGTCGGGGTACGCCTTGGCCTGCACGTCGAGCGCGGTGAAGCTGAAATCGTTGCTGTTGCGGGTCTTCACGTCGCCGCCGAACTTGATGGACGACACGATCACGTTGCCGGTGAGTTTCATGGTGCCTTCGGTGTTTGGCACCCATTCGAACGGCAGCGTCTGGCCGCTGTGGTTCAGACACCACACCTGGAGGCCGTCCATGCTGAAGTCCTCCTTGATGCTGCCGGTGAGCGCCCACGTCTCCGTCTGCATTCCGCCTTCAACGTGCCCGTCGAGGAAGTTGTCGTTGTCTTCCGTGTCGGTGGAGGGTTCCAGGGCTGTGTTGATGACGTCGGCGCTGAAGTCGCGTGCCGAGTTGGTGGTTCCGATTTTCAGACTGCCGGGGCCGAGTGTTCGAATGGGCATGGTCATTCTCCTTCTGTGAGTTCCAATGGGTTGAGCGTGATCTCGTAGGCGGCGAGGCTGCCGACGCCCGCGAGGCTGAAGGATGCCGGTTTGGCCTCCTTCATGTTCAGACGGTGTTCGTGGAGCCGTTCGAGGGCTTCCATGAGCAGGTCGAAGGCATCGGCCTGCGTGGCGGGAGTGCCGGCGATGAGCGCTATTCGCCATGTGCGGTTGACGTACCGCCAGCCCTCGAAGCTGATGTCTGGCGGGTCGATGAGCACGGACACCTTGCCCGGCAATGGTCGGGCCTCCTGCGCGTCGATGGTGACGGTGCTGGCGAGACTTCCGAGCATGTCGGTAAGGGTCTCGATCAGTCGTTCGCGTTCCTGTATGGCTGGCGAGCTCATGCGATCACCATGCCTCCGGTGGGAACGCCCACCGCGTTGAGTTTCGGCCAGACGCTGCGCAACGGGTCGGTGCTGATGCGGTAGGGTTCGAGCGTGGAGTCAGCCACGTTCATCACGCCCAGCCGCGCGTCCCTGGCGTTGTACAGGTCGGCGGCGCACGCGGTCACGCAATCCGTTTTCACGGTTTCGGGCACGCTGTAGCCGCCGATGGCCCCGTTCACGTAGTCGATGGCCGCGTCGATGGCGCGGCGCACGCGTTCGTCGTCTCCTGCCGGCACGCCGATTTCGTCGCGTACCGCCGCCTCGTATGTTTGCCACTCCGTCAAGGTTGATGACTCCTTTAGATGCTGTAGAGAAATGGTGCGAACCGTTCCTGATTGCATACGGTGCCCGAGGGCAGGCTTATCTCGCACTGGTAGGAGCCCGCGGGGATATGCTGCGGCAGGCCGGAGGGACGCAGGTATTCGCCGTTGCCGAGACTGATCTGGATGCGCGGGCTGTTGCCCGCAAGCAGGTAGTCGCCTTCCGTGAGCTTGAGGGAGATGCTGCACACGGCCCAGCCTGACGCGGTGCCGTCCGCGATCACGTCGGTGCCGTCCGGCGTGAACGTGACCCCGTTGCGGGTCAGCGCGGATGCGAGCCGCGGCCACAGGTTAGGCAGGCTCATACCCCCCCCCGAGAGATTCGTCACGTCGGGCCGCATCCAAGCGGGCGGAGTGGAACCCTCGGTGAGCCTGATTTTCAGGTTGCCGTTCATCAGGCCCGCATTGTTGCCGCCCTTGTAGATCTTCAGCTGCAACGTTTTTGCGTTGGCGGAGGTCACGGTGAACGACTGGTTGTTCTTGCCCGCGTAGACGCCTGCGCCGTCTGAACCGTCCGTTTTACGCAGGCTGACGATAACGTCGCCCAGCGTGGTGATGTTGCCGTCGAAGCCGAGGGTGAGCGTCCGGCCTATGTACGCGGTCAAATCCAATACCGGCCATTGCACGCCCTTGCCGAGTTCGACGGCCTCCGCTGATGCGAGGTCGAGCGAACCGTCCTTGGCGACGGTGACGTTCAGGTTGTTGCCTGATGCGGGCCCGTATTGCAGCAGGTTGAGGCTTTTCACGGTGACGGGCACGATGGTCTTCAGCGCGGGGTTGACGGTGCTGGCTATCGTGACGCTGGTTGTTCCCGGTTGTTTTCCGGTGATGCTGATGGTGGTCATTGGTTCTCCTTGATGCCGATAAGGTCGGTGCCGTTGGTGGTGGCGGCCACGGTCTGTGGTGCTGTGGCCGGTGTCACGGTGGCTTCGATGCTCGCGGTTTCACCCACGCGGACGGTCAGGCTCTCCGGTGTGGCCTTGATGCCTGTGGGCGTCACGCTTTTGGGGAGAACTTCACCGGAATGAGGCCCAGCGGCTGGGTGGCGGCTACGGCAAGGTAGCCATAGACCGAATAGTTTTCGGTGAGTTTGGTCGGGTCGCCGTCGCTCAGCTGGGTGGGGCCGCCGGACTCCCATACGGTGACGGCTTCGGGGTCGATGAAGCAGGCGGTGCCGGCAGGGGCTTTCGGCAGCATCTGCACGGGGACTCGCAGGAAACGGCCGGCGATGCCGGTGAGGTCGAAGCTGCCGATGGTGTCGGAACCGTCGCCGGAGAGGTCGAAGAAGCGGGTGCCGGTGTCCTTGAGCTTAATCAAGGCGGCCATCACGTCCTTGGATACTCCCAGACGGGTGAGGCTCACGTTGCGGTCGTCCGCGAGTTCGGCGGCGTCCATGATGAGGCCGGCCCATTGGTCGATGGTCATGGCGGCCAATGCTGCTGGCGCGTCAATCTTGTTCGCACCGGTGGCGGCGTCACGCTGGGTGGCGATGGTGTTGTACAAATAGGTGCGTACCGCGTTTTCGGTGGCCTTCGCGTAGGCGTTACGCAAGGCGGAGAGCGCGGTGTTGAGCATGGGCGTGGTGCTGCGTTCGATGGTCTGACGGGACAGGGTGGTGTAGCCGCCGTAGGTGTCGATGCCGACGCTCTTGGTGCCGAACGTGACCTTGCCGAACGGCAGCGCGCCGCCTTCGTTGGTCTGTTTGCCGGTGGTCGTGGTGTCGGTGGCTACCACGTTGTATTCCATAGTCATGCCCTTGGCCGGCAGCGTGTCGTGGGTCAGCAGGTTGGTGACCTTGCGGCGCATCTGGATAAGTCGCAGGTCGTCCGCGATCCAGGTGGTGGTGTTGCCGGTGTCGCCGGTGGCGATGAGGTCGCGGCATTCGTGCATGAGCTGCACGGCCGTGTCCTCGCCCCGGTAGAGCGCCTGTAGGTAGTCGCCTGCGGTGCGGTATTCCGAGCCCAGCGGCTTCGGATTGTCCGTGCTGCCGGCGTGCGCCAGCGCGGCCTTGAGGCTGCGTTGTTCGTCCTTGATACCGTCCAGCATTTCGGCCAGTTCCTTGTCCATTCGGGTTTCCTCGCTTTCCTGTGATGATGGTTTTCCGGTTTCGGACATGTTTTCGAGAGGTTCGGCGCTGCGTTGGCCGGTGATTTTCGCCGCCTCGTAGGCCGGCCATGACACCACCGACGTTTCCAATAGGCGGACGCGCTTGCGGTGGGTGATGCCCTGCTTGTCCACCTCGTTTTCGACCGGGATGAAGCCGACCGACAGGGAGTCGAGGGCACCGTCTCGCAGTAGGGTCGCCACGTCGCGGCCTCGCTGCGTGTCCGAGATTCTGGCGGTGATGTGCAAACCGTCCTCGCGGCTTTCGGTGCCGGTGATGCGGCCGATGAGTTCGCCGTGCTGGTAGCAGAGCTTGGCGTTGTCCGCGTCATCGAAACGGCAGTCGGGGTCGAACGTCTCGGCTCCTTCCCAGGTGTCGATGATGCTGCCGAAGGGCACGGCGATGCCTTCCAGCGTGCGGCCGTCGCCTTCCTCGGCAGCGCGTAGGCATACGCCTTTGAATCCGATTTCGTGACGGTTCACTGGTTCACCTCTTCCGGTTGTGGCGCGTTGATGAGCGGGGGCAGGGCCTCGCGGGCGCGCACCTCGTTGATTTCCATCCACCCTGATTCGAGGGCGGTCTTGTAGGCGTTGAAACGGTCGCTCATGTCGGCGCGGCGGCTTGAATCCCAGTCGAACGCGGCGGTGCGGCCTCGTGGCAGCAGCCTGTTGAACAGTTCCTCTATCTCGCCCGCGTAGGCGGCCAGCGTGTAGTCGGCGAACTCAATCCAGCTTTGTTCGATGTTCGAGTAGGTGAGGTTCGAGCCATCCACGGCGGCGAGCATGATTGAAGCGGGAATGCCCAACAGTCGCGCGATCTGCGTGGTGTCGAACTTCTGGGTTTCCAGAAACTGCAAATCGGCTGGCTTCATGTCCAACGGCACGTATTTCAGTTTGGAGCCGAGCACTTTGATGTCGCCTGCGGTGCCGGTGGCCTTCCATGCCTCCTTCGCGTTCCTGGCGATGTCGGGCGTCACTTTGTCCTCGGTGGACAGGTAGCCCTTGAGGTTGCTGGAGTCGGTGTAGAAGCGCGCCTTGTAGTCGCGTGCCATCTGGGCGCTTTCGACTTCCTCGCGTGCGGCGCTGATTGGGCCGAGGCCTCGCAGTCGGCCGGGCACGTTCAGGAACTTGCAGTGCACGATCTGGTCGGCCGTGTAGTCCTGGCCGAGATACGAGTAACGGAGCTTCGGCGCTGCCGGGTCCTTGCCGTCATCCGAAACGGTCACCAATGAGGGCGGCAGCACCTCGCAGGTCACGACTTCGCCGGCGTAGCGCACGAGTCGGACGAAGGCGTTGCCGTCCAATACCATGCTGGCCACCATGTCGGCGAGGAAGTCGCGGCGGCTTCGGTTCACGTCGGGCTGGAGGATAAGAGAGCTCACGGTGTCGAGCTTCAACCCGCCTCGCATCTCGTGGATAGGCAGGCCGGTTATCGCGGTCTGCAGCACCTGGACGCCACGGAACACGGTGGATAGGCTCAACGGGTCGCACACCGGCTCTCGGCTGGGTGGCCTGATGCCTTCGGGCATATCATCCGCATCGCTGCGGGTCAGGATACGCCCGGCGAGCTTCATACGCTGCCAGAGGCTCAAACGGTTGTTCATGCCGCCGATTATGCGAGGCCGGCACGGTTTCCGTCCACCACCGTGCCGCCAAGTGCCGCCAAGTACCGCCAAGTACCGCCAAACGTCAGTAGATTTGCAGAGGGCCTGCCTCTTCGGGGCGGTGCGCGGCTCCCCATGCGGCCAACATGCAGCTCTCGAGCGGCGAGGTGAGGCCTGTGCTGCCGCGTCGGCTGAGCCGCCATGCGTCGCCGGCCCATTTGCGTGCCGAGTTGGCCGCGCTGGCGTCAAGGTCGGGGTCGGCGGCATGTTTGATGGTTCCGTTGTTCAAACCGCTCACGTAGCTTTGTCCGGTGGTCAGGAAGTCGGCCGCGTCCATGTCCACGAACTCGATGACGGGGTCGCCGTTCCGGTCGGTGAGATTATGCAGCCGGTCGGAGAGGTCGGCGGCGGTGCCGCGTTCATCGATGACGGCGGGCGCATGGTAGGTTTCGCACAGTCTCGTGATTTCGGCGGGCGCGTATCCGGTGCCGTCGAGAATCCTCAGCAATTGCGTGGTTATGGTGCCGTCGCTGTTGACGATGCCGGCGCTGATGCTGGTATGGGTGGCGTCCACGTCAACGGCGATGCCGAACACCACCGGCCGGTCTCCGAGTTCGGCCGGTGTCACCGGCATGGTGGCGGTGGTGTTCCATGTGGTTTCGTCTATGGCGCGGTCAGTGATGCCTTCGTCGCGCCGGTTGCCGAACGCTCGCGCCCACCCTGCCGGGTTGTCGCGGAACTGCTCGTGGAAGTCCCTGAGCTGTGATTTGTCCCAAAGCAGGCCGGCTGCCGGGTGGTAGCGCATGATGGCGTCGAGGTCTTCGGGGTCTTCGCCCGAGGGCAGGCCGAAGTCGAACCAGCAGGTGCGGCGCGACTGTTCGCCCTTGCGGCATGTGTCAAGCTTTTTGTTGAAGAACGTCGAATCGGCGGTGCCTTCGGTCGAGGTTATCCATAGTTGGGGTTGCACGCCGGTGGCCTTCAATCGGGTGGCCATAGTCGGCATGAACCCGTCGAGAATCGTGTTGCCGGTCTCTTCGGACAGTGAAAACGCCTCATCGAGTGTGATCTTGTCGCCCTGGACTCCGTGGCCGGCAACCTTCGTCACTGATTTCGGCATTATCACGCTGCCGTTGACGAATGGTTGGCGGAGGTCTCCGGCCCCCATGTAGGGGCGTGTGGTGATGTCCGCGAGAGGTGACGCCTGAATGGTCTTCAGGTATTTCTTGAAGTGGTCGCCAGCGTCCTTGCCGGTCTGTGCAAGATAGTAGATGAACCGGTCGGGCCCCCACTGCGAGTTGCGTGTGTCCACCGCGTCCACGAGCGTTGACTTGCCGCATTGTCTGGGCGTCGAGAGAATCACGGTGTCGTAATAGTAGGTTCCGGTTACGGGGTCGATTTCACCGGCCACGTCTGCCACGAGCTGCTGCCACGGCAATAGCGGGGTGCCGAGCAGCTGGGCGAACCTGGCGACGATGGGCCCATCCGTCCGTCGTTCGAGATTACGCGGGGTGCCGCCGCGTACCGGCGTCATGCCTTCGCCTGCTGCAGCAGGTCGGCGAGGGCCGGGTTGACTTCCTTTTCCTCGGGGAACATCTCGTTGAGCTCCTGGAACCACAGAAGCAGCTGGCCCATGACACGGCTCGTGTCGCGGCCCTTGGCGTTCAGCACGTCGAAGTTGCGGGCGATGTTCACCATCGTCTTGCAGATGAACACGGCGCGCGAATTAAGCTTGCGCCCATGCACGAAGTCCTCGATAAGCTCCTTGGTGGCCTTTTCCTGCAGCCCCGCCATGATGTTGTCGTAGGCTTCGAAGCCCGGCAAGGTTTCCTGGCTCATTATTTTTCAATCTCCTGTTTTCGTTGCTATTCCGCCGTTTTCAAGAATTTTTTTTGCTCGTTTCGAGAGAGAAAAAAAACTTGGCGCGGGGTCTTTTGGCCGTCCGGCCGTTTAAAAAAGCGACTACCATTGCGGCCTCGCGTCGATTCGTTCGCATTGATTGCGCAGACCGAGCTCCGCGAGCCGTGCGCGTCGCGCACGCTGCCTCGCGTCCAGCAATTCCTGCGTGAGATGGAGCGAATACCATTGTCTGGCCGTGAGCTTCGCGCCCTCGTTGCGATGCTCGGCAGCGAGCCGGTCGAACACCGTGGCCGCGCCGGGGTCCACCACATGCAGCTCGTAGTCAAGGGCCAGCCATTCCTCCAGCAGGCGCGGGTGCGCGCGAGTGGACGGCAGCGACTTGATAAGCCACACCTCGACCGGCGCGTTCATTCTCGCGAGCTTGTTATAGGCACCCTGCCAAGCGCCCTGCGCCGTGGCCACGAGCGGGCCAGTGGCCTCGTGCTTCACGTCCACGTCCATCATCAAAGCTTCGGCCAAACGGTCGAAGTCCAGGATAAGCGCGCCACTGCCGGCATGTTCGGCCACATATGAGCTCTTGCCCGCGCACGGCGGCCCCATGACCACATGCAACGTGGCCCCATAGCCCGACAACACGCGATTGCTTCGGCTGATGTTGCAATGCTTGCACGCGCGGCGAATGTTCGCAACGGTGCCCTGGCCACCGGCCTTGAACGGAATGATATGGTCGTCCTCTTCACCGACCTTGGTGCAGCCGGGAAGATTCAGCCAGCATTCATTGCCCCACAAGTCGATGACGGTCTGCCGCACGCGCGCACCGACAACCTGACGCCTCGCCATCACTCCACCTTCCCCTTCTGCGTCTTCACCCACATATCCAGATCGGCCAGCTCGTACATGCACGGCGAGTTGATGGCGTCACCGGCCTTGAACCATGTAGGGCCGGTGCCGTCGCATCTCATGCGTTCCATCTGCCTTTTGCTCATGCCCACGTATCTTGCCGCCTGCGCGGTGGTCAGTTTCGTCTTCGGGTTCACAGCAGGCCCACCCACGCCTTGAGCGAGGCGATAAGATCGTCACGACGGAACCGGTAGACGCCGGCGATGCGTTCCGGCTTGTGAATCACCGCGTAGCCACCCTCTTTCGAACTGGACAGCTGGCGAAGCACATGCACGCCCTCCGGGTCGGCGGTGCGAGCGATCATGTTCAGCTTCAGCAGCTTGCGTACCTGTTCCTCGGTCACGTACTCGCTTGACACCGTGTCATGCTCCAGACGCGGAAGATTCCAACGAATCGCGTTCTTGATGTCCTTCGTGCGCTGTGCCTTATTGGCCGGAACCTGCCGCCTCGCACGTTTCCTCGTCGGCCTGTAATCCACCGCATAACCCATAATCTGACCTCGCTTCCCTGTAAAGCATTGATTGAAATTCCGATTGATGTTCTGATTGATTGCCCCGGCCACCTTGGTCTTTCATGTGGCCTTCGGGTGGTGAACGGGAGAGCGGGGAACCCAAGCCGGAAAACGGCCGGAAGCCGCAAGGCTTCGCCAATCATTTCCGGTAGGGCTCCCCCAAGTGCTTCGTAACGGAGCCACGGTTGTCGCTTGAAGGAAGCAGGCCGAAGCCTGCGCGCAAGGTTACGACCACGGGCCCGCCCCATTTTGGCGGTGATGCACCCTGTTGCGCCCTGACAATGCGCCCGTGGCCGTTCAGTAAACCCGCATGACGGCCCCGCGCCGCCGTTGTAACCACGCCACCACATGACGTGTGTTTGTAACGCGCTGGGCAAGGCGCGGCCGGGTACTTTAACGCGCTAGGATCCACCGACGGTCGTAACCCATCACGGCGCATGAAATTATCGAAGAAGAATCACAGGTGTCTTCGCCGCCTCGCGTCCACCGCGAAAGCATCATTGATGGACGCGCGCAACGCCTCCACCTGAGGGAACGTCAACACCTGACGTATCTGGATATCCCCAGAATCACCCGTGAGATAGAACAGGCCAGGATAATCCGGCACCGCCTGCACCTGAAGCCTAGAAGCCATGCCACGCCTCCAAACGCTCAGGCAGTTCCGCGGTCACCATGCCAGCACACAAACACGTCACGCCCAGCAGCAGCCAGAAACCACACACCGCGAACACCAAACCAACGAACACCGCCGCGAACAGGAAAAACCGTCTATACAGCCACCCGAACATCACGACACCACGCCTTCATCATCGACGGACAACTGTTCCGCATCGGGAATCGACCGGATGCAGCAGATCAGCTCATAACCTGCGTATTCGGGTATCGAACCCGACGTGAGCACTATCGCCGGCGCGTCCTTGTCGTCCGTGAAACAACGCACCGGGCCGCAAGACCACTTCACACTGCTCTTCGTCTGCAACCGGAACACCACCAGATCACCCGGCCGCACCTCGTTCGGAGCGGTCGTAATTTCATACCGCATCACGACGCCTCCCTCTTGCTTGAATCCCTCTGAAAGAACCCGAGCTGGCGCTGGGCCAGCCGAAGCTCGTCAATCCACTGCTGCAAATCAGCAGCTCCCACCAGACGCGAGTAAGCGCTGCCGTCATCGCCGATGACAGACACCATCACCTCGTCCCTGTGTCGGTCATGCACGACCACATTGATCTGGGTACTCATAATCCCACCTCCATTGGCGCATCTGCTTTGCAAGCAGAGGGTTGACAACGTTTAGGTTCCTTCCCCCGCCGTAGGCTTGATAAGGAAGAAGAAACAAGCCCCATGACGAACCGACGAAGGAAGGAAGAATAATGGGAGTTGACGTGATGGCTTCGCTTGCTTTTGCCGGTATTTCCGCTGGCGCGGCCGTTGGGGCCGCAATAGCGGCGGTAATAGGCAATAAGAAAGCGCAGGGAGCCAACGACATCGCCGCGCAAGCGCTCGGGAAGAGCGACAAAGCGAACGAGTTGAGCGAACGCGCGAACCAAATCGCACAAGATGCGCTCGAAGTCAGCAGGAGCCAGCACCTGCGAGAGACGACGCACGAGGTCGTCGATTGGACACTCGAGATTGATGACGCAGGAGTGTTCACCCTGTCCAATATCGGCACCGATTCCGCCTGCAATGTGGCCGTAGTCATCACGGGTGTTCCCGAGGAAGGATGCGAGTCCGCAGAATGGAGACTCAACGAGTCTCGGAGGATACAGCACGACATTCCGGCCGGCCGCCAAATCATTATCGACACCCCGCAAATACGCGATGTAGTCGAGCAGGCCAGAACAACCTTCCTTTACATCCCCGGCGTCTACGATCACAGGGCGCACATGGATATCGAAGTCACAATCTACTGGGAAAACTCCGTAGGAGTCCTCTCTTCGAAGGTCATTAAGCGTCATTTCGACTAGAATCTGCGCTGGAGTCATCACGCCACCTCCAAGGGCTTCGCGTAATCGGAACGGCCAGTGAGGTAATCAAGGCTCACATCGAAGTAGTCGGCGATACGAGACAAGTCACGAAGAGTGAAATTGGTACGGCCGTGAAACTTGTCGCTCACGGCCTGCTCAGATACCCCAAGCACGCTAGCGAGTTCACGCTGCTTAACGTGATTGGCTCGCATCAGCTTTCTTAGATTCTGAATCATCATCATTCTTTCAGTATTAACTACAGAATATCTGTAATTAATACACGTAAATATCTGTATATGCAACTACGAAACGCCAGTACTTACGGAATATCCGTAGTAAAATATCAAAACATGACAGCAACTATGGCAATGCCGAACGCAACTAAGCGTAGGCAAGACGTACTAGCAATGAACGTTTCTCGAATGCTTACCGCGCGTGGCCTGAGGAAAAAAGATTTAGCTCACGCTATGGGTGTATCCCCTCAAGCGATGGCATCACGCTTGCAAAGTAAAGCCAACTGGACTCTTGACGAAGCATGTTCAGCTGCTGACTTCCTTCACGTTTCACTTGATTTACTCATGAAGGATAATTTAACTGCTGCGGAAGTGCTGGGATACGCAAATACCGCCACCTCGGATGAATCCAAGAATGGCGGTATTTCTGCGAGTAATGAGTGGGGCCGCAGGGGCTTGAACCCTGGACCGGGCGATTATGAGTCGCATGCTCTAACCGACTGAGCTACGGCCCCACATTGGTTTGCATCGGCAAAAGCCAACTTGGATAGTGTAGCATGCCCCTGCCCCGCCGACTTACTCCATGTATTGCAACGGATTCTCAATGAAACGCCGGAGTCCCATTTCCGCTGCTCCATAGAGTGACGGATGTTCCGCAACAGGCGGCACGAAAACGCGGATTTTCACGTTCGGGTAGCCAAGAATCTCGGAGCGCAATCGGCCTTCAAGCACATTGCCAAGCTCGTCTCCGAAATGCGTCCACAATCCGCCGAGCAATACGGTATCCACATCCACCATGTTGACGGCGGACGCAATGGCGGAAACCAGCGCATCTGTAGCCTCATCCACCACCTTGGCCACCACCGGGTCACCTTGCCGCCATCGTTTCAGGAATTCCTCGATGGCCTTGGTGCTCGTGGCCTCCTCGTCTTCAGCGATTTCCGCAGCTTCCACCAGTGCTCGGCGGCCCGCGAATGCCTCCAAGCAACCGTGGCGGCCGCAGCGGCAAAGTGGCCCATCGATGGATACGGACATGTGACCGATCTCCCCGGCGAACCCATGCGAGCCGGACACCACGGCACCATCGCGAACCACAGCGCCACCGATGCCGATATCAGTGGAAAGGTAGATGAATGAATCCATACGGTCCACCACGTTTAAAAAGTCCGCTCGCTTGGTGGCATACCCTGGAATCTGCGCAATAGCAGCCATTTTGGCCTCATTGCCGGCCACCACATCCAGCCTGCGCACAACATTGAATCGAGTCAGGTTCACATTTTCCCAGCCAAGGTTGCGGGCCACGAGCAGCCACATGTCTTCAGTCACAATACCGGGTAAGGCGAGTCCGGCACCTACCACTTTGCAGCCACGCCTTTTGAGACGGTTTTCCAAAGGAAAAGTCATCGCATCAAGTTTGGCGAAAATCTCATATGGATCAGTACCGGTCATGTCTTCGCTGACCCATTCCTGACCTAAGGTATCGCCGTTCAGATCAAGAGCCAAGCACCCATAGCCGTCGGTATTGATCTGCAATCCAATGCCGGCCACGCTGCCGCCTCGAATTTCCAGCGGTGTGCTAGGGCGTCCATATGCCGTGGAAACTACCGGATCACCTTCACTGATTACTTTGCTTTCCAGTAGCATTGAAGACAGCAATGACATCGTAGCTTTGGTCAGACCGGTTTCCTTAGCCAAATCAGCGCGGCTCATCGGCTTGGGCGCACGCAGCAAGGCATCGAGCGTTACCGAAAGATTATGATTGCGCAGATCTTCCTGATTGATTCTGCGTAGATTCGTCATGGTACCTCACCCCTTCGTTGCTGTTGCATTATGAACCGCTGACTTCTAGTGAACGCTCACATCTGTTCGACTCATTATGCATTATGCGTCATCCCACGCATAGGAAAGCGCATCGTTGCGTGTTTCCGTTTGCATTCAGACGTTGGAATACAGTATAGTTTAATCGTCTAACTTATTGGTCAAGACGCGCCGAACACAAGCGCTTTAGCCTCATTGAGGAGGAATTCATGGCAACGATTTTGGTCGCTGGCGTCGATACGTCAACCCAATCAACAAAAGTTCGCATTACAGACGCCGCAACCGGCAAATTGGTCCGTTTCGGTCAGGCCAAGCACCCAGATGGCACTTCAGTCAACCCTGAGTTCTGGTGGAAGGCATTCCAGGAAGCCGCCGAACAGGCTGGCGGGCTGGACGATGTGGCCGCTTTGGCCGTGGGCGGCCAGCAGCATGGCATGGTGATCCTGGACAAGCAGGGCAATGTTATTCGCGACGCCATGCTGTGGAATGACATCAGCTCTGCACCGCAGGCTGCCGCTTTGATTGAGAAGCTTGGCGAAGCTCCTGCCGAAGACGGCGAACCGGAAGATGTCATCGCTCGCGGCAAGCAGCGCTGGGTCAAGGCAGTCGGCTCCTCCCCTGTGGCTTCCTACACCCTCACCAAGGTGGCTTGGGTTGCCGAAAACGAGCCGGAGAACGCTAAGAAGATTGCGGCCGTCTGCCTGCCACACGACTGGTTGAGCTGGCGCATTGCCGGCTATGGCCCTGTGGCCGAAGGTGAGGACGCTCATCTGGAGGCCCTGTTCACCGATCGTTCCGACGCCTCCGGCACCATTTACTACGATGCCGCACACAACGAATACCGCCGCGATTTGATTGCTATGGTGTTGGCCGCAGCAGAAGGCGAAGAGGCGGCCAAGGCTCACGCTGACGCCATCGTGCTTCCCACCGTGCTCGGACCGACCGAAGCCGCCGCCGTCAAGGCATCTCCTGCCATTGCCGGCAAGGATGTTGAAGGTGGCTGCATTCTGGGCCCTGGCGGCGGTGATAACGCTATGGCTTCTCTGGGCTTGGGTATGGCAGTCGGCGATGTTTCCATCTCGCTGGGCACCTCCGGCGTGGCTGCGGCCATCGCCGAGAACCCGGTCTATGACTTGACCGGCGCAGTGTCCGGTTTCGCGGATTGCACCGGCCATTACCTGCCGCTGGCTTGCACCATCAACGGTTCCCGTATTTTGGATGCCGGCCGCGCAGCCCTCGGCGTGGATTACGACGAGCTAGCTGACTTGGCTTTCAAGTCCGAGCCTGGCGCAGGCGGCATCACGCTGGTGCCGTACTTCGATGGCGAGCGCACGCCGAACCGCCCGGATGCCACCGCTTCCCTGACCGGTCTGACGCTGCACAACACCACTAAGGAAAATCTTGCCCGCGCATTCGTTGAGGGTCTGCTGTGCTCTCAGCGTGACTGCCTTGAACTGATTCGTTCGCTGGGCGCTCAGATCAGCCGCATTCTGCTGATTGGCGGCGGCGCCAAGTCTGTGGCCATCCGCACGCTGGCACCTTCCATCCTCGGCATGGATGTGACTCGCCCTGCAACCGACGAGTATGTGGCCATCGGCGCCGCCCGTCAGGCAGCCTGGGTGCTTTCCGGAGAGGCCGAACCGCCGACTTGGGAACTCAACATCGAGGGCGTGGAAACCGGCGAACCGACCGAAGCCGTATACGAGGCTTATGCCAAGGCTCGCGGCTGATTGCAGCATTGTGATGCAATATAACTGAATACGCTACCGCCGTGGTGGGCAACCGATACGAGCTCGGCTGACTGCCACGGCGGTTTTTCGTTCAAGCTCGCTATAATCAGTTCGTTTGAATAAGTCTGGAGATCCCATGAATAATCGCTCCCGTATGATGTTGTACGCCCTGACCGCCGTGGCCTGCGTGGTATGGATTTATCAATCCGTTAAGGAATCTATGTCGGACGGCACCATAATCAGCACATCCAACATCATTTTCCTCGTATGCATTGGCATCGCCGCCGTGTACTGTGCCGCAAACGCGCTGATTATCTGGTGGCGCCAACCCGGCAAGGATGATGAAGACGGTCCTTCATCAAATGCTGCAGAAGACGCTGAGGAAGAGACTGAAGACTCCAAGATGGATTCCGGTTCCCCCGCCGAGCAGCAGTCTCCTCAAATCAATAACCAATAGTTTTCATCACAAAGCGGTAAGCGGCCTATGCGGCGGCTTACCGCTTTACTAGTATCGTTTTCAGACAGTGCATGCGTCATAGTTGCGCATGAATATCAACGGCGCAAGGAGTACCAATGGAAGCCACTGCAACCATGTCCATCATTATCAGCGTTGTATTGGGAATCATTTGCATTCCCTGCGGCCTGTTTCTGGGGCTTATTCCAATGAAGGCCGATCAGGTCACGGCCAAGCAATCCAAAGCATCGCAGATGATGTGTTTTATTATCGCCTTGATTTTTATCGGACTGCTGGTCGCTGGACGTGACCTGGAGACTTGGGGCATTGTTATCGGCCTGGTCATCGGATTCGCCATTGGTAAGATTCCGGCACTTCATACCTGGGCTGTGAACAAGTGGCCGTTCCTTGAGCCTAAGAAGCCGGCCACCAAGCCAAAGCGTGTTAAGAAGGCCAAGAAGAAGTAATATCCCGCCTTCTGCATCTCAACCGGCGCTATGTATGCGGCTCGACGAAGATCCCGCATACATAGCGCCGGTTTTAGTGTCTTAATCCTCACTATGTATGCGGCTTCATGGTTTTACCGCATACATAGTGAAGGTTTGGGTTCGTAGCCTGCATGTAGAACTATAACGCACCCGCAGAAAGCACCCTCCCGCATGCACGAAAAAGGGACGCCGCCTAGACGACGTCCCTTTCGGAGGAGGAGGGAACCAAGTAAGTTCCTATCCCCGTGGCAACCGGGCGCACACCCCGACTACCAGGTGCAACATCAGCCCTTCTTCTTCTTGGAGAGCAGATCGTAGGCCACTGCGGCGATCACGACGAGGCCCTTGATGGTCTTAACCCAAGCGGCATCCACACCCATGATGGACAGACCCTGGTTCAGAACACCCATGATGAGTGCACCAACCATAGCGCCCGGGATGGTACCAATACCACCGGTGACGGCCGTGCCACCGATGAAGCAGGCGGCGATGGCGTCCATCTCGAACTCCATACCGGTCTGTGCGGAAGCGGAGGCCAGACGGGAGAGGGTGATAATGGAGGCGATGGAGACCAGGAAGCCCATGTTCAGGAAGATCTCGAAGTCGACCTTCTTGGTGTCGATGCCGGAGAGGATGGCGGCCTTGCGGTTGCCACCGACTGCGTAGACGTTACGACCGAAGACCATGCGGTTCAAGACGAAGTAGTACACGCACACCAGTACGCCGATGATCACGAGCACGATTGGGATACCGCCCTGGGTGGCGTTGCCGGACATGGCCAGCAGGTAGGTCACGTAGCCGATGGCGAGTGCTGCGACCACGCACTTCAGGATGACGAAGCTCATCGGCTGGGCCGGCAGACCATTCTTGACGGCCTTGGCGCGCTTGGTGAGCTGGCTCCATACCACAAGCACAATGGCGGCGATGCCGACGATCAGTGCGGTCAATGCAAACGGTCCAACGAAGATGGTCGGGATGTAGTCCTTGGAGATGGAGCGGAACGCTGCGTTGGAGACCGGGATGGATTCACCGGCGACGACGGTGGCGAGACCACGGAAGATGAGCATGCCGCCCAAGGTGGTCACGAAGCCAGGGACTCCGACGTAGGCGACCCAGAAGCCGTGCCATGCACCAATTGCGAGGCCGATGACGATCATCAAGAGGATTGCGGCCCACCACGGTACGCCGTGTTTCATGGCCAGTGCGCCGACACCACCGATGAAGGCCACCACGGAGCCCACAGACAAATCGATATGGGTGGCGATGATGATCATCAACATACCAATGGCGGCGATGAGCACGTATGCGTTCTGCTGGAACAGTGCGACCACGTTGTTCGGGTTCAGGAGGCGGCCGCTGGTCAAAATCTGGAAGACGATAATCACCAGCACGAGGGCCAAATAGATGCCGTAGGAGCGCATGTTGCCCAGCAACAGGGACTTGAGGCTCTGTTCCTCTCCGCCCTTCTTTGCGGCGGGGGTTGCGGTTGCAGTAGACATTTTCAGCAATTTCCTTTCAAAGAACGTTTTTCCGGGCGCGCGGTCAGGCGAATACCTGATCCTTGGGCAGCGGGGTTGCGGAGGTCATATAACGCATGAGCTCCTCCTGGTTGGTGGTCTTGGCGTTGAACACGCCCGTGATCTGACCTGCGCTCATCGTGTAGATGCGGTCGCAGATACCAAGCAGCTCAGGAAGTTCGGAGCTGATAACCACCACGGCTGAGCCGGAGTCGGCAAGCTGGTCAATAATCTCGTAGATGTCGTACTTGGCACCAACGTCGATGCCTCGTGTGGGCTCATCCAGGATCAGGACCTTTGGGTCAGTGGCCATCCATTTGGCCAGCACGACCTTCTGCTGGTTACCACCGGAGAGGTTTCCTGCCGGCATTTCGATGGTCGGAGCCTTGGTACGGAATTCCTTGCGGTATTTCTCCGCGACCTGCTTCTCCTTGGTTTCGTTGACCACTCCAAGCTTGTTGGAGAGTTCTTTGAGGCTTGCGAGGGAGGTGTTCTCGCGAATGGTCTTCATGAGGTTCAGACCGTAGACCTTACGGTCTTCAGTGGCGTATGCCACACCGTGGTCGATGGCGGAGCGCACGGTCGGGAAGTGAACTTCCTTGCCTTCCACGAAGATCTTGCCGGAGGCGTTCACACCGTATTGACGTCCGAACACACTCATCGCTGTTTCGGTGCGGCCAGCACCAATCAGGCCTGCAAGACCTACGATTTCACCTGCGCGCACGTTGAAGCTCACGTTCTTGGCGACCAGACGAGTCTCATCGAGTGGATGATGCATCTTCCAATCCTCGATGCGGAACATCTCCTTACCGATGTGGCTCTCGTGCACCGGGTAGCGGTTGGTGAGCGGACGACCGACCATGTCACGAATCAGTACATCCTGGTCGAGCGGATGTTCGGCATCGATGTCGATATGGCTGATGGTGTGGCCGTCTCGAATCACCTGTACGGCGTCTGCCGAGTAGGCGATCTCGTTGAGCTTGTGGGAGATGATGATGGCGGTGATGCCCTGCTCGCGGCGTAGGCCATCGATCAGGTCGAGGAGGTTCTTGGAATCCTCGTCGTTCAATGCTGCGGTCGGCTCATCGAGGATGAGCAGCTTCACGTTCTTGGTCAGGGCTTTGGCGATTTCGACGAGCTGCTGCTTGCCGACGCCGATGTTGGAGATCAGGGTGTCCGGGTTCTCATCCAGACCGACCTTCTTCATCACGTCGTAGGCGATGCGACGCTGTTCGTCGGCATCGATTGCGATGCCCTTCTTCTTTTGGTTACCCAGGAAGATGTTCTCCTGGATGGACATGTAGGGAACCAGTGCAAGTTCCTGATGGATGATCACGATGCCTTTTTCCTCGGAATCGCGAATCGTCTTGAATTTGCAGGTTTCGCCGTTGTATACGATGTCGCCCTCGTAAGTACCGTACGGGTACACGCCCGACAGCACGTTCATCAGGGTCGACTTGCCGGCACCGTTTTCACCGCAAATCGAGAATATCTGGCCCCTCTTGACCAGGATATTCACGTCGTTCAATGCGGTGACCGGGCCGAAGCGCTTGACGATATGACGCATCTCCAAAATCACGTCATCGTTTGTAGCCACAGTTACCTCCTCCGATAGTTTCGTCACTGTGCATGGTGAAGGCGCCGTACCGCATCGTTGCAGTGCGGCGCCTCCTTATCTATTCGTTTCGCTTGTTACTGGTCAGTTGGTTATGTGTGCGATCACAGACCAGCGTCGGCAGCGGAGATGTAGCCACCATCAACGAGAACCTTCTTCAGGTTGTCCTTGTCGACGGTAACCGGGGTCAGCAGCTGAGACGGAACATCCTTGACGCCGTTGTTGAAGGTATCGGGTGCCTTCGGCTCCTTGCCTTCGACCAGAGCCTTGATCATCTCGGCGGTGGCCTTGGCGAGTTCACGGGTGTCCTTGTAGACGGTCATGGACTGCTTGCCCTGAACGATGGCCTGAACGTTGGCCTTTTCAGCATCCTGGCCGGTGATAATCGGGTAGTAGTCCCAGCCAGCAGCCTCTACGGTGTTGTAGGTACCGGTTGCCTCGGCGTCGTTCTGCGCGAGGACTGCGTCGAGCTTGGTGCCGTCGTTGTAGAAGGAGTTGATACGGTTCTCCATCTCGTTCTGGGCCTTCTGACGATCCCAGTTATCGATACCGATGGACTGCCAATCATCAGCGGAGGCCGGAACCTTGCCGGACTTGGACTGCAGGACGCCGGACTTGAAGTACGGTCCGAGCACATCCCAAGCGCCCTTGAAGTAGTAGCCTGCGTTGTTGTCGGTCGGGGAACCGGCCATCAGCTCGACATTGAACGGGCCCTTCTGTCCATCCTTCAGGCCGAGCTTCTGCTCGATGTATTCGCCCTGCATACGGCCGACATCCTCGAGGGAGAAGGTGGTGTAGTAGTCCACGGCGTCGGTGTTCATGACCAGACGATCGTAGGCGATGACCTTGCCACCGTTGGCGGCGACCTGCTCGGCAGCGGCACCGGTTGCAGTACCATCGATGGATGCGATGACCACGTAGTTCATACCATTGTTGGCCATGTTCTGAATCTGCGAGGTCTGCAGATCGGTCTTGCCGTCTGCGTACTGCAGGGTAACGTCATAGCCGTAGCCCTCGAGCTGCTTCTTCAGGTTCTCGCCATCGATCTTCCAACGCTCGAGCATCTGCTCAGGCATGGAGATACCGACCTTGACGGTGTCCGATCCGCTACCACCGGCGGTGGTGGTACCACGGGAACCGCCGCAGGCGGCCAGCGGGACAAGCATGGCGGTAGCAGCAATTACGCCCAGGGCCTTGGTCCACTTGTTCATGGGTATTCCTTTCGTCACTGAATAGGAACTTTTGATTTCCTCTTCCTTGGTTCCGGCAACCTTGCCGAACCTGTTAAAAATATACCACATAGTTTTTTGATTTAACAATTACCAATTGGTGACTTTTACTGAAATAACGCCATTTTTGACAGATTTGATTCATTCGCCTAACTAAATGTGAGCGGTAACAATGACAGAGTATTAACGTTTTTTAGTTCAAGAAAGTACACATATCATCAACGGGGAAAAACGCGACACGCCGACATTCGGTCGAGTTCCAGACCCAGGCATACCTCAATATCTCCAAGCAAAAACTCACATTATTCAATCAAAATACAATAATTCATTTCATATATACACATTTTGATTCATGGCAACACGCTCAGCGGCACAATCCAATATCCGGCCCTCTTCTACGCCTCGAACAGGCCCCACGCGAAAACCGGTCACAAAGCCCATGAATCATACAGTCCTTATATTCGCACAAAACGTTCCACCCACATCATCCCTACAACAACAATGCCGTCCTGCCCACAAGCAGAACGGCATTACGGATTACTTTTTCGACCCATACCTTGGCAAACGTCAGTCCGACTCCCCCATTTCAAAGAGGGCAAGGAACTTCGGCCGCCAGGCATAGCGGGTGGAAACCAGAACCAGGCCGGCAGCGGTCAGCAGAGCGCCGAGTGGCGCCGCCACGGGATCAACGAACAACAACGCGGCATAAGCCACCGCCAGCAAAGCCAGCGAGAATAACAACATTCGATGTGCGTGCATAGCAGTATCTCCATTGACGTTGCGCAGGTACGCAGAGTGGAATTAATTATTTAGTTTAATGATTTAACCATATACCCGTTGTGTTACGAATGCAAATCATCAGCATCTATTGACAGGTCCAAAGCTACGTCCCAATATGAAATTGAGTGCAGTCCTCAAACGTAATGCCTGCCACACCAATGCAATATCGGGCAATTTGCGTTAACGTACCATTCAAACATGCCACGCCAGCGCATTTCGAGACTGTACGCACTGTTGTACCGCGAAAATCCCTATAACCTCGGTCAGTCTACCGATAACGCCGTGTCACAACAGTGCAATATCAGCAAAAACGCACGATTGTGGCATGCATTCCACCCATGCTGTTCGGTAACACGAACACAAACCACTCCATAAAGCAGGAATCACAAACAACAATGGTCAGATACCTCGCAACCATGCCAAGGCATCTGACCATTCCTCAACCAGCAATCATCAACGGGACATGGCACTACTCCATATGAGCACTTCGCCTCTCGGATATGAGGCAAGAGGGCCACGCGCAGATTGTTCATCGCGCGAATCACCCACAATGTCACGGTTCACCACAATCGGCGAACCATCCGGATATTCGAAGTATTCCTCCACAATACGAGGTTGGCCCAAATCGGCGGTGGACACCACCGCACCGGTTACTTGCATCGCATCATTCGGTAAATGAAGCGTAAGCCACAATTCTTCATCCGTCTCTCGCAAACCAAGAGAACCCGACTCAGCGCTCACCTGCGAACCAGGCTCCCACGAAGCCGCCTGCGCACCCCCAAGATAGGTGTTGGAAGAAAGCTCCACTGACTGAGGCAGGTATCGAATCATTTCTTCATCGCCTAAGCCGGCATTCGCAACACTTTGCTCATATTCAGCAAGTGAGTGCGGACTTTTTTCGAAGCATGCGCTACCGGTATCCACCACAGTTTCGCTACCCACAGCATCAACGGTACGCTCGCTTCTCTGAACACCGCTAAGTCCCATAAACAGGTTGTTGATATAGCGGTCATCACCGCCATACACGAAAGCTTCACCGGCAACATCAGTGGAATGCGGGAAGTGGTATGGCGTGGACCTATCCAGAACCTGCGCATGACGGATACGACCAGCAAATACATTATTGATGAATGCAGCACCCTGTGCATAATCATCAAAACTAAATTCTGAGGCGAACACATTGTTCATGAACGTAATCGGTCCATGAGTTACTTCGGTCATAACATCTCGAGTGTTGCGATAGAACACATTCGAATCCACTATGGTGCCCTGCGCCTGCCAGTCCAGCCACATGCCCAGCACGGAATCGTGCACGCGATTGCCCCGAATCACCGTATCAACCGCCGCATGCATCTTGATAGCCGCAACTTCCCAGCCAAAGAATTCGCGCTTGGTTCCGATACGAGAAATATGGTTATGCTCAATCAGGCTGAATGCGCAACCCATATGACCGACCACACCATTCTGACCACAATCGTAGATCACGTTGTCGCGCACTATATGTCCGCCAACAACGCCCTTCTTCCATCCAGTATGCAGTGCCTTATACACAGCCTCTTTCTGGTACTGGTAGCCGGACTTGCGGCGTGTACGAGTCGAATCATTGTCTCCAGTGGAGATTTCCTTACCAAGCGATATAGCTGAACATTTCGCATCATGGATGAGATTGTTCTCAATCACCCAGCCACGAGACCAATGCGGGCCAATCAGTCCAATTTGATCGGCGGTTGGTGGCGTATACGGGCAAGCGGCCTGAGCCAGCTCGAAACCTGAGACCGTAATGTAATTGACAAACGTGCGGCTTGGATAGAAACAGGTTTGTCGCACATTGATTTCAACCAGTTCCTCGTTCGGATTGACATCATGGAAATTAGCCCAGATGACTGTACGCTCAGCATCAACGGCGCAACACCATACGTTCACCGTTGCTTCTGGGTCAATAAGAGGTACCACCGTATCCGTAGCGGCGTCACGCCCAGTATCCCAACGCTCAGGGTTACGCACCTTATCAAGCGAGGAGACTTCGTAAAATGATTTGCCATTGAGATACACATCACCGAGGTGACGAACCTCCTCTCTCGGGTCAGGATAGACAGTCCAGTCACCGAAGACCGTCTCAATGTATGGGTTGTAGCTACCGAAAAACGTATTCGGAATCTCAACCCGCCACACGCCGTCACCTTCCGGCACCCATGTGTCAATATGCTCGGAACCTGTGATAATCGGACGTGGCTCACCTTCAGCAGCGCGATACGTGATGCGATTCGTCTCACTTTCGCCGCCAAATCGGGGATCTACCGATTCGCGATATATGCCCGAATGCACAACAATTTCGTCTCCGGCATGAGCAATCGCTGCTGCTTGGCCGATCGTCATAAATGGGTTGGCCTCAGTGCCATTGCCCGACAACGAACCCGCCGAAGCCGAAACGTGATATTGCGTCATTGCATTACTCCTTTGTATTTGAAAAACTCACACTGAATTATCTTCAACTTCGGCGCGCTGCTCAGGTGTCCAATCCTCGGGCACTTGGCCAATCACATGGCAGGGATTGCCTACGGCGATGGAATCGGCTGGGATATCATGCGTCACCACGGCACCGGCACCAATGATGGTGTTGTCTCCAATGGTCACGCCTGGGCAAATCACCGCATTGCCGCCAATCCACACATTGTTGCCGATGGCTACATCTTCATTGTGCTGCCATCCTTCAAGTCTGGGTTTGCGTGCAATGGCGTGGTTCGGTGTATAGATGCTGACCCTTGGCCCAATCAGGCAGTCCGAGCCGATGGAGATCGGGCCGCCACCCACAACAAGGAAATCCATATTGATGAACGTGCGGTCGCCTATCTTCAATCCCAACCCATAATCCAGACGGATCGGAGGTCTGAAATCCACCCCCTCCCCTGCCTCAGGCACAAGTTCGCGAAAGAGCCGTTCAGCCTCAGCCGTATCCTCGAAATATATGCGATTGATGCGATCGCTCATTTCCTGCGACTCACGCGTCAGTTCCGGCAGGATCTTTGACTTGCGATATTGCAGCCAATCGTCGGCAAATAAAGCCTTTACATCCGGATAATCACGCTTAAGCTGTTCAAGATCATGCGCCATCGCATTGCCTCCTTATATTTGTTCAATGGTTGAACGATATTGTAAGACAGGCACCCGCTATCACTGGCATTCCACACCAGCCAGGCATCCCACGAAGCCACCAGCCCATTCCGTGCTCAGGAATCGGGCATCGTACTCCCCCAACACCCGAGCTTGCGTTGAATCACCATGCACAATCAGCACTGCATCATCACTGAATCCATCCGCTCCTGCAGCATGCCGCATAGCGAGGAATTGCATTCTATTATCAAATAGATGCACACCCAGCCATTCATCTGGCGCAACAACCCCCAACTCTAAATGTGCTGTCTCGCTACGATCGGTGATTTCAACGTTGACTCGGCGATCCTCCACTCGCAGCGTAACGGCATGCGTTGAATCCTGATGCAGCATTAGCGCATAAGACGGAGCAGCCAGTACTGTATAGTCAGGTTCATCGACACGTATGAATCGATATCCGTCACGTCCACGCACACCTATCAAACGGTTATCGTCATAACGAATCACTTCGGGCTCAGCATTCATTTCCGTATGTTCAGCGATTTCCACCAAGCGTAGTTCACCATTATCATCCGCGATGATGTCAAGCGCCTGCGGCAAACGACCTAAACCAGGAGCAACAACCGGCCAGCCGGGGTCATTGTCATTGTCCTGCTTGATGGGATCTTCACCTTCCAGCTTCCAGGAAACAGGATTGCGCTCCCAAACAACCGGTGCAATGAATGTTTCACGGCCCAGGTAACTGAACAATTCGCCAGGCTCATCGCCGGGAACCTCCCGCACGCCCAGGCACGTGAGCAGCCAACCGGCTTGTGGATGGCACAACAGATCGGCATGACCCACACATTGAATGAGTTCGCTATTGCCGAGATGGCGATGCGTCAGCACCGGGTTCTTCTTGCATGCTTCAAACAGACGGTCATACTGCCCCACAACACTATGTTCGCCTTCGCGCGCTGGCTCAATCCACACGTCACGCGCTGCGATGTTCCGCTCAAAAACGGCGAGCGCAGCAGCAAACCCCTGCGGAGCATGCGTACGCATCATCATCTCACTGTGCTCGAAACTGGTGCCGCCTTCAGCGGTCATCAAATACACCCAATCCCCTACGCGGTAGAGGTGAGGCCCTTCAGCCCAAACCGCATTGACGCCATATCCACGCCAAATCACGGTCTTATGATCCTGCAAGGTCCAGTCGGATGGGTCAATGGGCTGAGTCCATACCTCGGTCTGCCCCTCCCATTGTGGTTTCAACGCCGGGCGAGTCTGGGTCCACCAAACCGCGCCATCCGAATCTTCGAAAATATCCGGATCGATGCCTTCCGCACCAGCAATCCAATACGGCCCATGCCACGGACCTTCCAATGATGGTGCAGTAATCACGAAATTGCCTTGGGACGCCCGGCAACCTTCGACATCCTCCGGCGAGCAACCGCAGGCGAGCGCACGTTCCTCGTTCACGCGAGCCACCGTGCATACGATGACATACTGCCCGTGAATACGGCGAATGGTCGGAGCATAGAGACCGCCCGAGTCTTCGACGCCTTCGATAAGCAGACGTTTTGCCATTGCTGCATTCACGGCATCACCCACATGCTTCCATGAGACAAGGTCACGCGTCACATGAATCGGCAGACCGGGTATTAACTCGAATGATGAATTGACCAACACAATCTCATCTCGCGTCTTATCCCACATCCACGATGGATCCGGATACATGCCTCGCATTACCGGATTCGCTACCACATGCGTGTGAGCAACCATATCCACTGCTCCATTGTTCGTATTGTTCATTTGTTCATGCTTTCTCTCGTCATTGCGATGAATAATCAGGCTTGTTCCAGTTCAGGGGTTTCTTCGGCATCGAAGAAACGAAAATCATGAAAGGCCGCTGCACCTCCGCACTTCATAGTGGGCAGCAAAAAGAGCCCTATTCGGCATCCGATAAAATAATCCAACGTGTAATGCAGCTCATGCGCGTCTCCCAATCTGCTCCAACATGGCTGTTGGGCGTCAGGGTCCAGGTATGCAAATGCCACCAAGTCCTTTTTGTCGGTAAAGTCATAGATGGCACGCAACCTCACTCTTGACCCGCTCAGTTGGTAGATGCATATTCCACAGCCGGACTGTCATAGTCTCCATCTCCCCATATCGAGTCGCTAATACGCGGCTTACCCTGCACGCTGACGGTACAACCATTCCCATTATTGCTTATTGCAATAAATCGGTAATAGCCTTGTATGGCTGCAAGACCGGCAAAGTCGCCGGGTTGCAACGCCGATGCATCGACTGTAACCTCGGCCATGCAGCGAGGTCCAACCGTACGTTGCGTCAGCGTATTCCATGCGTAATTGAGATTAGGAACCACACGGTGCCCATGGAGCACCAGAGAACCAGGGCGTTCAGCCAGTGACCACGCTTCATGATGCGGCTGATGATTGAACTGCCAGAACGGTTTAATCATGCGAAGGGATACTTCACCATCGCTGCCAGGCCGACACCGAAAATCATCGCTTCCATTCAGTTGCTCGTAATGATAATCGGCATGTTTTGTTGGCACACTGATATCAATCGACACTACGCCATCATCACCCAATACGGGAAATCCGTCTTCGCCGAAGCGCATTGGCATAATGGTGGGTACGCGCCCCAATGCGCCGCGATCATGCATCATGAAGGCATACCATCGGCCATCAGGTGTATCGACCATGCCTCCTTGGGCATCGCCCAAATCATGGTAACCCAAATCGTCATCGAGAATTTCACGAGCTTCAAAAGACGCGTCCAAGGCCTCTGCCATCAGACAAACTTCAGTTTTGCGATGCCCTTTTCGGTAATGGCAAGTCCACACATAGTAACGGCCTTCATGTCTATAAATATGGCTGCCTTCGAATCCAAGGTCGGCTTCAGGATCATCTTCGGCGATAATCCGATTGAGCCTCCGCTTTTCGGGCGGCTCAGATCCGGTTCCAGTTCAGTTAAATGAAGCTGCATATTGCCGTACACCATGTATACGCGCCCATCATCATCGTACAGTACGCTGTTATCGTGGTAGAAGCCTTCGATGGTACGTTTTTTCCACGGCCCTGCTGGGTCACGGGCTTCAAGCACATACGTCTTCTTCGTATCGTTCGCGGTGAACACAATAGAAAAAATTCCATCGTGATACCGCAATGACGGCGCCCACATGCCGCAGCCGTAAGCATTACGCCCCTCCTCCTCCAACCGTTGGGCAGGCGTATCATCAAGCTCGTCGTAGGCGTGCGCAAGTAGTTCCCAGTGCACCAAATCATACGACTTCAGCACGTCGCAACCAGGCATGAGGAACATCGTGGTGGATGCCATGTAATAGGTTTCCCCCACCCGGATGATATCCGGATCAGGAAAATCGCTGTGGATAACCGGATTATGTCCTATCGTCATCCTCATATGTTCGCTACTGCTCATGAAGCATCACCAGTTCCGCTGCATATACGTATGTTCACCAAAGTGCATCGCGGCATTGGTGTACGGTTCGAAACAATCCCAGATAGGCAGGGGATTGCCTCGACCGTCTGTTCCGTTCGGGTTCCCTGTTGCGGCAAAGTGTGTCCAATATCGGCTCAGCGCATCACCAAGTTCGTAATGCCACCCGCTAAATGGTCGCCAGCAAACGCCAAGATTGTTGAAAGTGAACCATAATTCCGAAGAGTGGAAGGCTCCTGCATTGTCTCCGGGCATATCCACATCGAACCGGTAATAGTAAGGGTGGCCGGCACCTGATTTCACCCACGTATGTAGCAGTTCAAGGTTGCCTTGCTCGCCAACTGCAACACGAGTCCCATCAGAGCTTGTCTCCATGAACTCGCCTGTGGTATTGCCAACGAGTATCTCTACAGCCTGCTGCTTTCGATTCGCAATGGTTGCACCATATTGGTCATTCAGGAATCGCCCATCTATGCAGGGCACCCAATTGGCTGGCATCGACCATCCACCAGGTACAGTAGCAGCACCGTCCGGGGCGGGGAATCGTTCTGCAGCATCCAACAGTTCATCCGCGGGTATACAGCGTGCGTCTTCCACCGATTCAGCTCCTATGAATGCTAAGAACCGGGATCCGTTGCGCTGAGCTTGTGCCAGTGAACGCACATGCGCATTGAACATGCCCAGCCCGGCTCCGGATTGCATAATGGCACGATGGAATACACCATTATTCATTGGCGAACAGATTTGCGAAAGCACGCTAGCAGCGCCCGCCGATTGACCAAACAACGTAATGGAATCCGCATTGCCGCCAAACGCTGCAATATTGTCCCGCACCCATATCATGGCAGCACGCTGGTCCAACAAACCGAAGTTCGCGCATGGTTCCATAGCTGTCATCGATGATTGTTGAGACAAATCCGAATGGGCAAAGAATCCAAACACATTGAGTCGATATGCGATGCTGACCACCACTACGCCAAGACGCGCAAGCGCGCTACCATCGAATTCCTTTTCTGCCGTGGAACCGCATTGATAAGCGCCACCGTGAATCCACACCATGACGGGGAGACCTCCGTTTGCATCAACACGACTATCGCACCGAGCCTCTCCACTCCCACGCAACGCGGGAGTCCAAATATTGAGATACAGGCAGTCTTCGCTGCGCGGCGATTCGGGATCCATTTGCCATTCCCTGCCGTAAAAATCATGGGCATTCCACTGCGGCTGCATAGCACTTGAGCCGAAATCATGAGCCTGGAGTAGACCGTCCCAAGGTTCGACGTGCCGCGGCGGCCTCCAACGCAGATTTCCTACCGGAGGCTGGGCGAAGGGCACACCTCGAAACACCGTGATACACGGGTCTTCGGCGGCTATACCTTCGACTTCTCCGTATCGTGTGCGCACTCGCCTCAATACCATCGCCCAAACCTCCTTGTTGGTTATCCGCTCGCCAGACTGGCATCTTCCTTACCGAAGGAACCGGTATGCAACACCGTTCATGAACCCAATCACCATTGGTATCGGTAGTTACCGCTCAAAGCGAGCATGGCGAATGCGTACAGGAAATTGTCGTAGTAGCGTCGAGAGCCTACACGCATTGGCGTATTCCACAGCAGGTGAACCCATACGCGCGCATTGTGACGGGCATCGGGCAGGGACGAGTGCCATGAGGCCAGTGACCCTTCAGCGGTGGCGGCCAGGAATCCCACTGGATGCAGCACCGTCTCGTCTACCGCGGTTCCATCCACCTCGTACACGCTGGTACGATCATGGGTCAGGAAGAATCGCTGCAACGCCGCAACGCGGTCGCACAACACCGAGTCGGTCGCTCCATTCCAGCTGACATCCAATCCAATATTGCCGGCAGTCCGATAGGCATCGGAATAGAACCAGTCATGTCGTCCAAAACGTTCTTCGGTGTGGGGTGTGCCATCATATAAGGCATATTCGCCGTTCATTCCGGTATCGGCATTACAAGCGGTTTCCAAATATGACCGGCTTGCAGCCGCGGCTTCACGCCAGAATACGTGATCCTGTTCATCGGCGCACAAAGAGAATACCTCATAAAAATGCGGCAAATGGTAGGAAGGATCACTCCATTCCGTTTCAGGAATGAACTTAATGAGTTTATTATCAGCGTTCCACATTGGCTCGCCTGCCTCATCGCGGCCCTTATGCACGCAATAGTGCAGCAGTTCGCGAGCGCGGGACGCATAATCATAGATGCCTTCCCCGCTTCCCCATCGACGGTCAGCCAGGAATAAATCCATCGCAAAGTATTCCTCGCCATCCGGAGCCGGACCATCCGCACGCTCGGAGCCGTCAGGTCGCACCGACCAGGAGAAATAATGCGCATGATGGCCTTCAGGCATGTACATGTATGTCATGACCCAACCCCACAGTCGGTCGAATACATCCTGCCTGTCATATTGCACAGCGAGCATCATCGCATAGCTCATGCCCTCGGTCCGTACATCGTTATTGCCGGTATCCATAACATAGCCCAGACCATCTTCGGTCTGCCAATAGAATTTGTTGGGCCCTTCGAAAATCTCATGCCAGACCTGCGCAACTCGCGCATCGATCTCGGGTTGAGCGTAACCGCATTCGGCAAATAATGAATTGCTCGTATTCGTCATCGTGATGGGCTCCTTATCGTGTTATGCAAGAAGTAGTGTGCAGACGTACGCGTAATGGTGTAACCAACGTGCCGCTTTCGTTGCACAGCAACCCAATATCAGGATTGTTGCGCCACGCATAACGCAACTCAGTAGGCGTTCGAGCCGGCAGTTGAATCGTTACCTGGCTACCGGCGATTACCGCTTTCGCAGGTGCTTGGCTCCCGTCGCTCCAGAAGAAGGTAAATTCACCCGGCTCCCGCCCGTCTACGGTATCCAGCCGGCTGGGTGATTTCCGCGCTGCTGCGGCGTGCAGGTAATCGGCAATCGGCTCATCGTCAAAGGTAAGAATCACCGCTCCATCCTTTACCTGAGCTCTCGTCATCATCGGCTGACGAACCATGGAAGATTCCCCATACACCAACTGCTGAGCAGCTTGGAACAATCGCTGTGCTATCGGCTTTTTGTGTGCTGGATGCAGATCATTCCAATCACCGGCGTCGAGAGCGACTATCGTTGCGGTGTCGGGCACTGTTTCGCCAACCTGCCATTGTGCATCGCGCACTGTAGGCCAACCGCCATCCTCGATACAGTCAATAGAGAAATTCGGTAGCTGAACAATCAGGAACGGCAACCGGTTCTGATTCCAATCTCGCCGCCACAGCTCAATCATGGATGTAAGCATGCGCTGATACAGCGGCGCGAAATCGCCGGTATTCGACTCTCCTTGATACCACAGCACCGCACGAACACGATATGGTATGCAGGGAGCAAGCATGGCATTGTATAGTCCCATTGGTTTCCACCGGACGAAATCCTCCCATGGGCAATCCTGATTGGCTTCGCCCACTACGGCATAACGCCATGCGCCGCTCACATCACACACATCATCACCGTTGATTATGGCCATGGTTTTGCCGGGAGTCACGCGGCCGACATCGTGTTCGCATACAAGACGGATACGCAGTTCATTACGCCCAGCGTTGAGCACACCTTCCGGAATCTCATAGTCACGTGGCTCATATTGGTTCGTCCTGCCGCCTAATACATGACCATTAATCCACGTGTGTTCGGCATCGGCCATGGTACCTAAACGCAAGAATGCCGGTTTGCCGGCAGCCGACGATGGCAGATATACCGTCTTGCGAAATTCAAGTTCTCCTCGGAATCCACTCAGCCCTTGATTCGCAAAGAAATTAGGCAACGTAATGGAATGCCATTCTCGGGTTTCCGCATCATCGGGCTCCGTTTTCTCATGATGCCAGTCCCATTGGCCTAGTGGCAGCCAGCTGCCAGTCGTTGGAGCCCGATCATAGCCAAGGCTCCGATACCATCGATCGCGAGCCTCGATGCTGCTCTTACTGCGAGCCTCAGCGATGCCGTTTCCCAGGTACGGCTGCACGGTCTGCAATACCTCGGGGAAATCCTCTAGCGACTTCGCGTTCATCCATGATTCTATCGGTGAACCACCCAGCGACACATTCAGCAACCCCACCGGTACACCAAAATGTTCACGTAGCATACGGCCGAAGAAATATCCGATGGCGGAGAACCCGGGCAGGCCCTGTTCATCACATGAGGACCATGCCGCCTGCTCATGATCCGATCGAGGACCCGCAAAATCATAGTGAGGCATCACCTTGTATTGTCTGAGCAGCGGGTCCGGCGTGCGCGTGAATTCACTTGGGTATTCGGCCCGAATCCATTCCATAGGCAATTCCATATTGGATTGCCCCGCACACAAGTAGACCTCCCCGACATACACCTCACGCTTCAGGAGCTCGCCGGTAGATGTTTCGAGTTGAAGCGCATAGGGGCCTCCAGCCGTCAACGGCTGCAATTTCACCGACCATGATCCATCTACGGATACCGTCGCCGTAACCGTCTGCCCCTGCAATGTAACGGATACGGTTTCACCGGACGTTCCCCACCCCCAGATAGTGACCGGCATGGAGGATTGCAACACACAACCGTTATCCAACAGTTTCGGCAAATGCAGCATCATCGCGCTCCTTTCGCGTATATGCATTTGACCGGTTTGCTGCACATAGGCAGAAAACCGGTCAAACGGGATGGTCACAGCTCTCGGTAATCGAAGTGGTCGAAGGTGGCTTCCTTGCCGTAACCAGCCAAGTCCACAGCCGCCAGACCAACGAACGCACCGGTGAAGAAACCGCCATAACGGCTGGCTACATAATCATCGGACAGCACTGCGGCGTCAAGCGTGACCGGGATGCCATGCCAAATCTCGCCGTCGAACGAATACTCATAGGTATAGGAGCTGGCACGAACTTTGGTACGCAGCCAAACGGCCTTGGCCTCATCCGGCACTTCAATGGCCCTGTCTTTCAGGAACGACGTATACGTGTCGAAATCGTTCTGGGCAACCTCAATCACCCGCTTGCCTCGCCGTTCATCCCAAGTGACGAACACCCACGACCAGCACAGGTGGTTGTAGAAATTCGTGAGACCGGCCATCTGCATGTAATTGTCCGGCTCGAACGAAACCTTGGTTTCGGCATCGAAGTCGAACGCCTGCCAGCGGCGACCAATCAGCGAAAGCTCAAAGAGATTGGACAGCGATCCCTGCCCCCGCAAGGTAAGCGATCCGCCACCAACATGACCCATAGCTTCGGTAAATGGCACACGCAACGTGTTCCAATTGATATCCAGTTCATTCGCTTCGAACTCATCATGCTGTGAATGATCAGCCGGGGCTTTGGTCTCTATGGCATCAACTGGGGCTTCCACATATCGGCGTCCGCCGTGACCTCCAACCACGTATGGCCAGCCGTCTTCATCCCATTCGACCTTTTGAATCGCGGTTTCTCGGCCGAGCGTGCACCAGCCACGTACACCATGGGCGGGGTCGGTTTCATGTCTCCACGGGCGGCCGCACAGTGAAGCGTAATACCACTCGCCACTCGGTGTTTCCACCAACGCTCCATGGCCTTGCTTCTGCAAGTAGGTATCCGGCGTATCGAAGTTGGAAATGAAGGGATTATGCGGGTCGGCCTCGAACGATTGGGCATCCAAGGTACGCGAACGAGCCACCGACTCCTGATGTTCGTACTGCGTGCCACCTTCAGCACAAAACAGGTAATACCAGCCATTGATTTTATAGAGGTGAGGGCCCTCTACAAGCTTGACATCCGTGCCTTGCCAAATGATACGAGCGGTTTCCGGCTTCAAGTGCATGGTGTTCGTATCGAACTCGGTTAGTGTGATGCCGTTAAACGCATGATGGTATTCACGGAAGTCCCATGTTTGCTGGATCAGATATTTACGTCCGTCATCATCATGGAACAAACTGGAATCGAAGCCCACGCCGTTGATACGAATCGGCTCGCTCCACGGTCCATGAATATCCTCGGCGGTGACCAGATAGTTTGTGCAATCCTTGAATGCGCCGTTCACGATTTTCACATCGGTGTAGATAAGCCAAAACTTGCCGTCTGCATAAGACAGGTCGGGAGCCCAAATGCCGCCGCCTGAGGTATTGCCCTTCATGTCCAGCTGGGAAACACGGTTCAGCGGACCGGGCAGCAGGTTCCAGTGAACCATGTCCTTGGATTCATGCAGACGAACGCCTGGCCACCAGTCGAACGTGGAATTGGCAATGTAATAGGTGTCTCCGACTCGAATCATCGATGGATCGGCATTGAAGCCGGGAAGCACAGGATTGGAGATTTGCATGTTCTTCTCCTCAGTGAAAAGAATGGGACCGTGGAAGAGGCTTGCGGAGGAGGAAATCGGCATTCAAGAGGACCGATCATTAACCTCTTCCACGGTACGTGGATGGTTAGCACGGGTTGATCCGGCTTGGACCGCACTCAGCCCTTGACCGCGCCGGTTAGGCCTCCCACGATCTTCTTCTGGAAGATCGTGAAGCAAATCAATGCCGGCAGCATGGCCAGTGACGTGAATGCGAGGACTGCTGCGGTATCAACGGAGTGTTCAGAACTGAAGGCTTGCACACCAAGAGGCAGAGTGTACTTGCTGGAACTACTGAGCACGAACAGCGGAAGCATATAGGCGTTCCAGCTGCCCACGAATGTCAGAATACCGGTGGTGGCTACGCCAGGCATGGAGAGCGGAATCACCATGCGGGCAAAGAAGCCAAGGCGAGAGCAACCATCCAGCAACGCAGCTTCTTCGAGCTCCATGGGAATGGATTGCAGGAACGGCACCAAAATAATAATGGTTTGCGGCAATCCGAAGGCGATCTGCGGCAGAATGATGCCGGCAAGGGAGTTCGATAGACCCAAGTTGCGAATCAACAGATACAGTGGCGTGATACCGACCGTCATCGGGAACATCAAGCCAGCCGAAAACAGTGCATACATCAGCGGCGCGTAACGGAAGCGATAGCGCGCAATGACAAAGCTCACCATAATGCCCAGCACCACGACGCCAATCATCGTCGATATACCGACGATCAGCGAGTTCACCAGCTCACCCCAGAAGATATCGCTGGTAACGACGTTGATGTAATTGTCGATAACCCACGGGTTCGGCAATCCAGCCGGATGATTGGTAATCTGCGAGTTGGTGCGGAAACCACCAAAGATGATGTACAGCACCGGGGTAACGCAGATCGCCACCAGGACCAAGGAGAAGAAGTAGACGGCTGGGTTGCCCCACGGAGTCTTGGAAGACAGACGGTATCCGTTCTTTGTTGAATACTTTGTCTTTGCGGAAACTGCAGTAGACATGTCACTTCACCTCATTATTCACGGCCACGGCACGACGCTGTGACTCCTTGGCGCGCTTGGCGGCACGCTTCTTCGCTTGTTTCTGCTCGGTCAGGGCACCATCCAAATCACGGTTCAATACCAGACGCTGGTAGACCAAAGCAATAACCAGCGAAATGATGAAGATAATCAAGGCCACTGCGGAACCGTAGCCATAATTACCGGCGTCGCGGCCTTCTCGAACCATGTAAGTAGCCATTGTGGAAACACCAGCGGTAGTGGACACGTACTTGCCCCAGACGATGTAGACCAAATCGAACAGCTGCAGCGAACCAATCATCGACAGAAACACCCAGATACGCAGGGTTGGCGCCAGCAGCGGCAAGGTGATGCTCTTCTGCATCTGCCAGAATCCAGCACCATCGACTCGGGCTGCTTCGTACAGCTCTTCCGGGATGGACTGCATACCCGCCAACATGAGGATGACAGCGAAACCGATGTACTTCCAGCTGATAAGCAGCAGCAGCGTCCACATGGCAATCTTGGGATCCGCTAGCCAATCAGGTCCGGCAATACCGAATTTGCCGAGAATTTCATTAATCGCACCGGTCTTCTGCAGCAGCAGGCTCCAACCGGTACCAACAATGACTTCGGAAACCACGTATGGCACGAAAATAAGGGTACGAATCAGCGCACGGCCCTTGAACTTCTGGTTGAGCAAAAGCGCGAACAGGATAGCCAGCGGCGCCTGAATGACCAGGGAACCAATAACAATTTCGAAAGTGTGCAGAATAGCTGCTTGGAAGTTGGGATCACTCAGCGCAGTGATGTAGTTCTGCAAACCAACGAATTGACCGGTTTTCTGCGGGGAGCCATAGCCCTTCCATTTATAGAAACCGTAGTAGGCACCAAGAATGATGGGCAAAATCACAAAGAAGCAGAAAATGATGATTGCCGGTGCAGACAGGATAAAGATTTCAATATTGCGCTGCAGTTTGCCACTGCTAGTGCGCTTAGTTTTGCTGGAAACGGGTGACTTCCCCTTGGCCACCGGCACGCTTGCGCTTGTCATTTGTATTCACTCCATCACATTCGATTTGATTCGCGGTGTGCGGAGAGCTCTAGCAAGCTTCCCCGCACACCGCACTCATATCAGATCAGCCCTTAGCAGCTGCGTCCTTCATCGCAGTCACGATGTCAGCAGGAGAACCCTGGCCAGACAGCATGTTCACGATGCCTGCATTAAGAGCGTTGCCGATGTTGCCGCCCAGAGCGGTGTCCATCCACAGCTGCATGTCATCAGACTTGTTCAGTGCATCGATAATCTGCTTCAGGTTATCGTCAGTCACTACGTCGTATGCATTGACAGCAGCAGGGATTGTGGAGAATGCAGTAGCGTACTTTTCCTGCCATTCCTTATCGCCCATGAAGTTGACGAAATCAATTGCAGCCTGAGGAGCTTCAGGATTCACAGAGAAACCAGTAGCGGCACCCATCAGCGCACCGGCCTCGCCCTTGCCTCCTTCAACGGATGGGAAAGCGAAGAAGCCAAGGTCGGCCATCGGCTTCTTGTCCGGGGTAAGGTCCTTGAGAACGCCCGGCTCCCATGTGCCCATAAGTTCCATTGCGGCCTTGTGGTTGGCCAAAAGACCAGCCGAAGAGCTTGCACCCTGCTGTGCCGTAGTGGTCAAGTAACCTTCGTTGAAGGCGTTCATATCAGCCAGTTCCTTGAGGTCCTTGCCGGCGCGGGTCCAGCACTCGTCGGAGAAGTCCTTTTCATTTACACCCTTGCTGTAAGCCTTGGTGGAGCACTCACGCAGAGACAGCCAGTAATACCAGTGACCGGCCGGCCATGCATCCTTGCCACCAAGAGCAATCGGATCAATGCCTGCAGCGCGAAGTTTTTGCACGGCATCCTTAAGTTCGCTGAACGTAGTAGGCACTTCGCTAATGCCGGCCTGTGCGAACAAATCCTTGGAATACCAAATACCACCGGGCTGAACGGTGACCGGAACACCATAAATCTTGCCATCGTATGTGATAGAGCCCAGAGAAGAAGCCATCTGGGTCTTAATGTTGCTGGAAATCTTGTCAGTCAGGTCCATTGCTTGACCGGCATCCACCATATCCTTGGTTTTTGCACCGCCGAGAGCCATGTACACATCCGGACCGGAAGATGGATCCTGCATTGCAGTAGTGAGCTTGCCTTCGAAATCCTCATTCTGAATGGTTTCAATCTTGACGGTCACACCAGGGTTTTTCTTTTCGAAAGCCTTGGCGAAATCTTCCCAATACTGCTTGCCGTCGCCAGAGGTGGCGTTATGCCAAAACACAATGGTGTTGTCATCAGCTGAATTGCTGCTGCCGCAGGCACTCATACCAAACAAAGTGGCCACCGCAAGAGTTGCCGCCGCAATGGACTTGAACTTCATTGTCATCTCCTTTTTCTGTATGACCGGCCTCTATACCAGTCAGCGATTTACGAAAGTTTTCGAAAGACCGTAGTATGCAAGATGAATATCATCTCTCCGCTATCTCTTTGGCATCCATGTCACTTCGACAGCCGGCAATCTTTTTTAACTTTATCGAAAACTCGCTTTATATTTTCGATATCTTTATCATAAAGCTCTTTTGGTTTAATGGTCAAACTTAGCTATCGAAAGATGCTATCACCTCAAAATCCTTGATTTATCAACGTTCTAAAGCCATAGAGAACTGAATTTATTTCCTATTGACTTTTCGAAAGTTTCGAATATACTGAAATCATATTTTCAGTAAGGTAGGCAATGATGACATCAACCGGCTCACAACATGTTGGCGACGGTTCGAAAGTTAAGCTTTCGGATATCGCCAGGCAGACTGGATATTCATTGGCCACGGTTTCCAAAGCGCTCAACGGCAAGGGGGATATCTCCCAAACCGCTCGCCAAACCATTGACAAGGCACTGAAAGAAAGCGGCTACGTGCGCCGAATAGCCCCCGAGCGCAAGCAGCGCACCATTGAGGTGGTGTTCCAGGATTTCGAGACCATCTGGGCCTTGGAAGTGTTACGTGGCATTATCCACGAGACCAAACAGCATGACATCAACGTTATGGTGGCCGAGAGCGGAGACCGGCAGCATCCTGACTCAGCATGGGTCGAGGGTATTATCGAGCGTCATCCCATCGGTGCGATTCTTGTGTTTTCCAACCTCACCGATGGGGAACGAAGCACTTTCCAATCGCATGGCATTCCTTTTGTGGTCTTCGATCCTTCCGGCAACCCGGCATTGGACGATCTTTCCGTACAGGCAGATAACTGGATAGGCGGAGTCATCGCCACTCGCCATCTGCTGAAGCTTGGCCACAAACGCATAGGCATCATCACGGGTCCGGATGAAATGCTTTGTTCCCGAGCCAGACTGGATGGCTATGCAGCGGCCCTGGCGGAGCGTGATATTCCAATCTCCCCCGAACTCATCACCGAAGGGGACTTCACCACGCCTGGAGGCTACGAAGGAGCCATGGCTCTGCTGGAGGACGAGCAAAATCGTCCCACCGCAATCTTCGCCGGCAGCGATTTGCAAGCCATGGGCGTATATGAAGCAGCTCGTCAGTTGAAGATTCGCATTCCCGAAGATCTTTCCGTCATCGGCTTTGATGACATTCAGACCGCGGCGTACATGGGGCCAGCCTTAACCACCGTGCGTCAACCGTTGCGGGATATGGCAGCCACAGCCGCAAGAATGATTATCGACACCACGGAGGGTCGTCAAATCCAAAAACGGGTGATTCTGCCTACATCTTTGGTGATGAGGGACAGCACACAGCGAATACGCAAGCATAACTAGTGCTTTTGGCCGCAGGATTCCATTCGGAAAGCTTGCGGCCAAATTACATTCAAAAACCACAATGCCGCCCGGAGCGTCATTGCTCCAAGCGGCATTGTGGTGGAAGGAGAAGAAAGAAAAAGGAAAGGTTAGCGGTTAACTGCCCTCAGGCATGTGCGCACCTGAGAACAAGCATGGATTCGGTGATGGATACCGAGGTGCAGGACTCACCAAGCGAATCCTGCGCCCCGGTATCCATTCATCAGTCAGTCATCGGCTCACTTGACTTCAGACAGAGCGTCGATGATGTAGTTGTTGATGGTGGCCTTGACGGACTCCAGGTGATCGGACTTGGTAGCGGCGATCAGCTCGGACTGCGGCTTGTCGAGGCTGTAGGCTTCGAGGTCGGCCAGGGTCACGTTGCCCTCGTCGATGTCCTTGCCGATGCCGGAGTCGTAGGAGCTGTAGCGCTCGGCCATGAGATCCTGGATGAAGCCATCCTGGTTCATCTTGTCGGCGACCAGCAGGCCTGCGGCGTAGGAATCCATACCGGCAACGTGAGAACGGAACAGATCCTCAGCGTAGAAGGAGGTACGGCGCGGCTTGGCGTCGAAGTTCAGACCACCACGCGGGCCGATGGAGCCGGCCTGCAGGACTTCCCACATCACGGCGACGGTCTCGTACAGATCGGTCGGGAACTCATCCATATCCCAACCGATGAGCTTGTCGCCCTGGTTGGCGTCGAGGGAGCCGAGGAAACCGGACTCGCGGGCTACGCGAATCTCATGCTGGTAGGTGTGGCCGGCCAGGTTGGCGTGGTTGCCTTCGAGGTTCAGCTTGAAGACGTCGGTCAAATCGTGCTCGCGCAGGAAGTTGATGGCGGTGGCTGCATCGAAGTCGTACTGGTGCAGGGTCGGCTCCTTCGGCTTCGGCTCAATCAGGAACTGAGCGTCAAAGCCGATTTCCTTGGCGTAGTCAGCGCACAGGTGGAAGAACTGAGCGATGTGGTCGGTCTCACGCTTCATCTCGGTGTTCCACAGGTTCTCGTAGCCTTCACGGCCACCCCAGAACACGTAGTTCTCAGCACCGAGGCGCTTGCCGATTTCGAGGCTCTTCTTCAGCTGGCCACCGGCGTAGGCGTAAATGTCAGCGAACGGGGAGGTTGCAGCGCCGGAGACGAAGCGCGGGTTGGTGAACAGGGAGGAGGTGTTCCACAAGAGCTTTACGCCAGTGGCCTTCATGTTCTCTTCGATCTTGTCGACAACCTTGTCCAGGTTGGCGTCGGTCTCACGCAGGGTGTCGCCTTCAGGGGCGATGTCGCGATCGTGGAAGCAGAAGTACTCAACGCCGAGCTTCTGGAACAGTTCGAAAGCGTAATCAACCTTGGCCAGAGCCTGATCCATCGGATCGGCGTACTTGTAGTACGGACGGTGAGCAGTACCGGTGCCGAACGGATCAACCAGCTCCTGGTTGAAGGTGTGCCACCAAGCGACGCCGAAGCGCAGCCAGTCCTTCATCTTCTTGCCGGCGACAACCTTGTCGGCATCGTAGTAATGGAAGGCAAGGCCTTCCTGCGGTCCCTTCTCGCGACCGACGTACTCAACCTTGTCAACATCCCACAGACCCATTTGGGCGCTCCTTTGCAGTAGTGGTTCAACGGATTACGGGATAAATAATAAAACGAATGAACTATATTTGTCAAATGATTGAATTAATACGTGCGCATACAGCGTGTTGCCAGTAATTGCAACGGTTTTCAAGCATCGGTCAGCTACCGTCAAAGAAACTACAGCAAGAAAAATGGCGGACTATCCCCTTCGATAATCCGCCATATCACAGTGAGCCTTCCCAGCATTCAGTGCGCTAACCGTTTCCCCTCACATAGCCAACCAAAAACAATCGGCGCGCATGCGGCTCACTCATCAATTACGCAACCCATCCATAATGGCCTGCAACGTGCCATTCTCGCGAGCGCGTTGAAAATCCTCCAAATCCATTCCCGTATCTTTTGCGCGCCCGTAAAAGAACCTCACCAATCCGGGAAAATCTGGGCGATACCCGGTGTCACGAAAACTCTTAGCTATGGCTTCGCCCACCTCCGGGGCATCCGGTCTGTGAGCCTCATACACCGGAATCGCACAAAACTGCCAATGCCCACGAACATGTGCGACACGGTTAACAATCAGGCCACCGTGAGCACCGTCATATTGGGCAGCAACCTCACCGCCACGCAGCTCGTAATATCCACCGTGAACCACATCTTCCAGCTTCATTGTTCCTTTGGCGGCATTGGAATCATGAATCCAGAACATTGACGCAAAGTTGGTTTCATCCACATCACGCAAATCATGTATCTCACGTTCGCCGATTCTTGGGTCGGTTTCATAGAGAAACTCACTTATCGCAAGAAAAGGCGAGATGCCGCAGCCCACGTCGGATTCTAACGTTATGCACATGTCTTCAGCCTCATCCCCACTTAGTTCACCGCTGACAGCACAGTCATAAGCGAACCAATCCCAGAACATCCATTCCAGAAAACGAAGCACGCTCTCCGACTGATGTTTGAAAGGATTCAGGTTGATTTCACGATAGAATCTGCGCCGCGCTTCGGCATACACAGCCAGATTGCACCGTTTGAATATTTGTGCAATATCTTTGGTGTCCAGCATTACCGGCAGTCCGGAATCTTCAACAGTGGTCATAGTCATTGGTGTCAGCCCCTTCAAACAACGATGTTTGGACGGCGGGCTTCATCGCCCGCCGTGAGGCACACTGTAAGAGGTTTGGCATAGCGCCCGCAAGGACCATCGACGAATCAGTGGATAAGTGGATAGCTCAGTCTGCCAGGGATAATAAACGGTGCATAACCACATCTCGCAATAGTGGATAACTCATGTTATCCACTGACAAATACTGCGGTTATGCACCCATGCACATGGCAACCGGCGTGTTATCCACCACATGTATGCAATCAGATGATGATGCCGTTGCAGTGGTCGACTTCATGCTGAATGATTTGCGCAGTCCAGCCGGTGAACGTGGCATGATGCGCACGGAATCGGCGGTCCTCAAAATCAACCTCAATGCGGCGGTAACGCATCGTGTGTCGCTCGCCGGTTAGGGAAAGACATCCTTCCTCGGTTTCGAACGCACCATCCGAAGAGGTAATGGTCGGATTAATCATCACCGTGATGCGTCCGCCAAGCTCCTCATCCACAACAGCAATAATGCGCTTGTTTACACCAATCATGTTCGCGGCCATACCTACGCAGCGCGAGCGATTGGCTTCCAATGTGTCAACAAGATCCTGCACCACGGTTTCATCGCCAGGCCCGGCAGTCTCCCCCGGCATGCGCAGGAATGAACGTGACGTCATAATCGGTCGTTGCATATCGGTCCTTTTCTCCACTTCAGTGTTTCACCAGAGAATAGCAAAACGGCTCTGGCGAAAGTATCGCACAGAGCCGTTAAAAGGCAATGATGAGTGGCAATCAGCGCAAGGCCAGGTTGGCGGCACCGATCAGACCAGCATCCTGGCCAGCGGTTGCGGCCACGATCTTGGCGTGACCACGGTAGGCGCTGCCTTCCAAGAAGCGGGAGTAGTTGTAGCGAGCCGGCTCAAGCAGAATGTCGCCCACAGCCACAACACCGCCGCCAATCACGAACAGGTCAGGATCGAGCACAGCGGAAACGGCAGCCATCGTGCGGCCAAGCCATTCGCCAATCTTGCCGAAGGCGTACAGACCGAGTTCGTCACCTTCCTGAGCGGCCTGAGAAACCATCGGGCCTTCCAGCTTGGTCACATCGCCACCACACAGCTCCAGCAGACGCTTGGCATCCTGCGGACGGCGGCGCACAGCGGACTTGGCGAAGTTCTCCAAGGAGGTACCGGAAGTGTAGCGCTCGGCGCAGCCACGCAGACCGCAACCGCAGTGATCGCCATCCGGGACCATCGGCAGGTGGCCAATTTCAGCAGCCATGCCGAAGGAACCGCGATACAGCTGACCATTAATCACGATGGCGCCACCGAGGCCGGTGCCCACGGTCAGAGCCACCATGTTCTGGCTGCCCTGGCCAGCACCGTGCACATATTCGCCCCAACCGGCACAGTTGGCATCGTTTTCCACGATAACCGGCACAGCATGGTCGATCAGCGCACCCACATGCTCGGACAGGTTGTAGTCAATCCAAGCCGGAATGTTGGCGGAGAAAGTCAGGGTCTTGCGGTCGGCGCTCACATTGCCAGCAGCGGAGATACCGATAGCCTGAATGTCGGTGTGACCGGCAGCAACAGCTTCACGATATGCCTCAGCGATGTGCTGGTTGATGGCATCCGCATCCATCGGCGTAGGTACACGCCAACGCTGAATGATGTTATCGTTTTCATCGCACACGGCGGCAGCGATCTTGGTGCCTCCGATGTCCACGGCAAGTGTGGTCATGACTCGCTCCTTGAGTATGAGATATCAGTTGAGATACTTGAGATGATAACGAAACGTGATGACTTAATTACCACTAGGTACATAACTTGTTCACCGCGGAACATATTTTGCACAGCAATCGTTGTCATGCCATAACCAATCAAAACAAGGATTGTTAGCGCAAACGTTGGCATTCGCAGCTCCATCGCGTCAATCGTTCTATTGGCGTGTCGGCTAAAGCGCAGAATCAGACCACAATATCGAGATAGATAACAATCAAACGAAAAACAAAAAAGCTTCCGATTGCCGGAAGCTTTGCTGGCGACCCCGGCCGGACTTGAACCGGTGACCTCCGCCGTGACAGGGCGGCGCTCTAACCAACTGAGCTACGGGGCCGTTGTGTTTCTCAATGAAGCACGAGAGGATATACTATATGAACTCCGCCCCAGTTGTCCACTTTCGGCGTGTCGTATGCAACATCAGCTCATAACACATGCAATAACACCGCATCACACAACGCACTTTCAGCACTACTCGGTAAACGACATGCCACAATGCGTGCTCGAAAAATAAGCTGAATGTATGCTGAAATCCAGACCCTCGTAAGGCAACGTTATAGGCATAGGAGACGATCATGCGTGAACTCAATTGGGCTACGCTAGGATGCGGTGTCATCGCCAACCAGCTCGAACAAGCATTGGAGGGCGAAGACCGAAAACTCTATTCCGTAGCAAACCGCACCCATGAGAAGGGCGTGGCATTTGCTGAAAAATACGGTATCGGCAAGGTGTACGACACTATCGACGACGTGTTCGCCGACCCGGATGTGGACGTCATCTACATTTCCACTCCGCACAACACCCACATCAACTTCCTGCGCAAAGCATTGGGCGCCGGCAAGCATGTGCTGTGCGAGAAATCCATTACGTTAAACAGCGAAGAACTCAATGAGGCCGTGGCCCTTGCTGCCGCCAACAATGTGGTGCTGGCCGAGGCAATGACCCTGTACCACATGCCGCTGTACAAGAAGCTCAACGAAGTCATCGCCTCCGGCAAACTCGGCGATCTCAAGCTGATTCAGATGAACTTCGGCTCCTATAAGGAGTACGACATGGCCAACCGCTTCTTCAACCGCAATCTGGCGGGCGGTGCCATGCTCGATATCGGCGTCTACGCGCTCTCCTTCGTGCGCTGGTTCATGAGCTCCACACCGAATCAGATTCTTTCCCAAGTCAAGCTCGCACCCACCGGAGTCGATGAACAGGCCGGCATTCTGCTCACCAATCCGGATGGTCAGATGGCCACGGTCACTCTCTCGCTCCACGCCAAGCAGCCTAAGCGCGGCCTCATCTCCTTCGATAAGGGTTACGTGGAAATCTATGACTATCCTCGCGGCGAGCGCGCCACCATCACCTACGTGGAGGATGGCCATACTGAGGTCATCGAATCCGGCGAAACCGCTAAGGCACTGGCCTACGAGGTGGCGGATATGGAAGCCGCCATCGCCGGTGATCGCAGCATCATGCACTTGAACTACACGCGCGACGTAATGGATATGATGACCCTGATTCGCCGCGCACAGTGGGGCCTTACCTATCCGGAAGAAGAGCAGGAGTAAAACCACTGCACCAAGCCGTCTTGGCAAATGATTAAGGCTCAGCTTCCATGTTTATCATCGGGAAGCTGAGCCTCTTTGTAGGTATGCACACTGTGTATGCGCGTTATGCTTTCGCAGTCATCACTTCGGTCAATTCAGGCGGACGGCGCGTAGAGTAGCGGAACATCAGCGCCGCGAGCAGTACACCCACTACTGCCATACCGCCAATAACCCACATGCTTTGCGCGAATGCGTGCACATATGCTGCGGTCGCACTCTCCCCTGCCGCGCTTCGGGCTGCAGCAAATTCAGTGATCAGCGCACTGGCCACAGCCGTACCAACAGCACCGGCCATTTGCTGCACGGTGTTCATCACCGCTGAACCATCGGCGTTCAGCTGGCGCGGCAGTTGGTTCAGTGCATGAGTCTGGTCAGGCACCAGCACGAATCCGGAGAAGGCCATGAAAACCGCGTATGCCACAGCAATCACCCACACATTGCCGGTGAGCACAATAAAAATCGCATCCATTACCGTGACCACAGTAAATCCAATCACAATGAACTTCGGCGGGAAATGATTCTTTAGCGAACCGCCGATGAGCGGTGCTGAAATAGCACCGACTACTGCGCCCGGCAGCAATGTCAACGCTGCTGCAAGACTGCTCATGCTGAATCCGCGCTGCAGCAAAATCGGCAGCAGGAAATTCAGACCCAAAACACCACCGGAAGCCATGAGCAGAATCAGCATGCCAAGCGAGAATCCTGAATAGGCGAATACGCGAACCTGCACCAGTGGCTTGCTCATCTTCAGCTGCATCATAACGAAGCCAGACAGTACCACTACACTTGCCGCCAGCGTCAACCAGAAGCGCCAGTCGCCTTGCCAAGTCGCGAAGAAGCTGACGGCCACAATCAAGCCAGCCAATCCAAGTGCTACCAGAATCATCGATGGCGCACTGATGCTTGCCTGCTCCTTATCGCCAGCATGGCGGATTTCCGGCACGGTAGCCATGCCCAGCAAGAATGAAAGCACTAGGAATGGCAGCATCGTGTAGAAAATCCAGTGCCAGTTGAGGTACTCCATGACTATGCCGCCGAACACCGGGCCGATAGCCGGTGCCGCGCAGGTCACGAGGCTAACGATGCCGAGCATTGCGCCGCGTTGTTCGAGCGGCGCCTTCTCCAAAATGATGTTGGTAATCAGCGGCAGTGAGATGCCTGTGCCCAATGCCATTACCAATCGAGCAGCAAGCAGCAGCGGGAAGTTCGTTGCGAATGCGCCAAGTATGGTGCCAGCGGTGAAAATCAGCACCGCCGCAACGAACAAAGTTTTTGTGGCGAAGCGGCGCACCATGAACGGCGAGGCAGGAATCGCCACAGAAAGCAGTAGGAGATAACCAGTGGTGAGCCATTGCACCACAGAAGCATCGATTGCGAACTCCTGCATCAATGTGGAGTAGGCGATGTTCAGCGATGTTTCCGAAAGAATGCCCAGAAAAGTCAGAATCGCCAAGGAAACTACCGCGATAACCAACTTTGACTGCACCGGCTGCTTACCACCATTAGGCAGGTGCTCGGCCGATTGAGCAGACGCACTACGTTCGTTCATAGGACTCCGTTCGTCTTCAGAATTGTTGCATATCAAACAACATGGCTATCCTATAGGCAAATGTTTCGCGAAACTGCATAGCGCAAATTGCGAGCGCGGTTCATGCAATGGCACAGCTGCTTATACCAGCGGCTCACGGGCGTGCAGTTCGCAGATGATGCCGGTTTCCTGACGAATCCATTCCGCAGCCTGCAATGCGGCGATATTCCACAGAGCATGAGGAATACCGCCAAAATCCGGCTGAGCGGACCAGAAGGTCAGATCATCGGGAAATGCGGTGAGCGCCGTGCCTTCTTGAGCTGGCATGGCCGTGCGATACAGGCGTTTGGCAAGCGTTGCCACAAATTCGTTGGCTGCGGCGAATGCATCATTGAGATGTTGTTCAGCCACGACCGGCGGACCGACAATCTCCCACGATTCCACATCCGAGGCATCCCACTGCGCGGATTCGCCATCCACCTTGCGCTCCAATGTGACGAACAGTTTGGCGAACTCCCCCGAAGTAAGCCCGGTGACTCGTCTGCGCGTGGCTAATTCGATTGGTGTCATTGCGTCATTTACCTCATATTCGAAATCGCACGGAGTGATCTGCGTTTCTAGCAAATATGCACCAGCATCCTGACCGAAACTTCGCGACCTATGGCAAGCCGCGGCATTCCAGCCCTTCCGATACCATAGTTGGCGGTAGTTTGACGGGGATTCGATCGTAATATGGGCAAGTATCGCATCACTTGGGCCAGTACGCCGAAAAACCGTGGGGACAGCATAGCCACCGCGGAAAACGCAGAGGGGCCACAAACCCTACACCCGCTCAAACAACACGACAAGACTAGAAACGGCGAAATTCCAACCTTTCTAAGGAGCAACTGCAACTCATGGCAGAATTCGTATTCCAGATGATCAAGGCACGCAAGGCCTTCGGCGACCGCGTGATTCTTGACGATGTGACCCTGAGCTTCCTGCCGGGCGCGAAGATCGGCGTGGTGGGCCCCAACGGTATGGGTAAGTCCACTCTGCTCAAGATCATGGCCGGCCTGGAAACCGTGAGCAACGGCGAGGCCACGCTGACCCCGGGCTTCACCGTGGGCATCCTGCAGCAGGAGCCGCCGCTGGATGACACCAAGACCGTGGGCGAAAACATCAAGATGGCGTTCGGCCCGATTGCCGAAAAGGTTGCCCGCTTCAACGAAATCGGCGAAGAGATGGCCAACCCGGATGCCGACTTCGACGCTCTGATGGACGAAATGGGCAAGCTCCAGACCGAAATCGACGCTGCCAACGGTTGGGATCTTGACTCCCAGCTCGAGCAGGCTATGGATGCTCTGCAGTGCCCGGATCCAGACACCCCGGTGAACGTCTGCTCCGGTGGTGAACGCCGCCGTGTGGCACTGTGCAAGCTGCTGCTCGAAGCCCCCGACCTGCTGCTGCTCGACGAGCCCACCAACCACTTGGACGCCGAGTCCATCCTGTGGCTGGAGCAGTTCCTGCACCAGTACAAGGGTGCCGTCATCGCCGTCACCCACGATCGTTACTTCATGGACAACGTGGCCGAATGGATCTGCGAGGTCGACCGCGGCCACCTGTACCCGTACAAGGGCAACTACTCCACTTACCTGGAGACCAAGGCCAAGCGTATGGAGATTCAGGGCGCCAAGGATGCCAAACTGGCCAAGCGCCTGAAGGACGAACTCGACTGGGTGCGCTCCTCCCCCAAGGCCCGTCAGGCCAAGAACAAAGCTCGTCTGGAGCGTTACGACCAGATGGAGCAGGAGGCACGCAACAACAAGAAGCTGGACTTCTCCGAAATTCAGATCCCGGCCGGCCCGCGTCTGGGCTCTATGGTGCTGGAAGCCAACCATATTCACAAGGCCTTCGGCGACCGTGTGCTCATCGACGACCTCTCCTTCACCCTGCCACGTAACGGCATCGTGGGCGTGATCGGCCCGAACGGTGTGGGTAAGTCCACCCTGTTCAAGACCATTGTGGGCCTCGAACCGCTCACCAGCGGCGAACTGAAGATCGGCGACACCGTCAAGATCAGCTATGTCGATCAGAACCGTGAAGGCCTCGACCCGAACAAGAACCTGTGGGAAGCCGTTTCCGGCGGTCTTGACTTCATCGAAGTTGCTGGCGTGGAGGTGCCGACCCGCGCCTACGTGGCCAGCTTCGGCTTCAAGGGTTCCGATCAGCAGAAGCTCACCGGCGTGCTCTCCGGTGGTGAACGCAACCGACTGAACTTGGCTCTGACCCTGAAGCAGGGCGGCAACCTGCTGCTCCTCGACGAGCCCACCAACGATTTGGATGTCGAGACCTTGGAAAGCCTCGAAAACGCATTGCTCGGCTTCCCGGGCTGCGCCGTGGTGATCTCCCACGATCGTTGGTTCCTCGACCGTGTGGCCACCCACATCCTCGCCTGGGAAGGCGACGATGAGAACCCAGCCAAGTGGTATTGGTTCGAAGGTAACTTCCAGGCCTACCAGGAGAACCGTGTGGCCCGCCTCGGCGAGGATGCGGCCCGCCCGCACCGTCTGCACAAGAAGCTCGTGCGCGGCTAATCAGCTCGATAAGCGATAGAAGGCCGTCACCATATATGATATGGTGGCGGCTTTTTGTTATACGAAAAGGACTACAGTCCACATTTATATCCGAATGATGGACCATGCCCATCCCTAACCGGTAATTAACCTTCCTCACAGGCTCGTTACATCCCGCTGCCATGACTCTTAACTCCAAGTGCGTAAACTGCCAAACAGCAACTAGAGATAGCACGCAACATGAATCGAGGAAGTCATGACGCAAACCACCACCGTCACCCCGCTGGATCGTCTGGTGAAGGTGCTGCGGTTGGGTGAACCTTCCGCCTACCGCAATCACACGTATATCAACGGCGAAAGCATGTTCTTCCCCACCGGCCGGGTCTACGGCGGTCAGGTCATCGCTCAATCGGTCATTGCAGCATCCAAAACCGTGCCCGCATCCCGCCTGCCGCATTCCATCCACGGTTATTTCATCGCGGCCGGCGACATTCGCCAAGACCTGCTTTTCGATGTGGAAAACTTGCGCGATGGCCGCTCCTTCTCCGCACGCCGTGTGAATGTGACACAGGCTGAGGGGCCGATTCTCACCGCCATCGCATCCTTCCAGGAAACTGGACAAGAAGGCGTGGAATTCGCAGACCCCATGCCAGATAATCTTCCAGACCCCGAAACGCTCACATCCGCTAAGAAACTCATGGAACCATTCGCCGAGAAGTCGCCATTCGCCAATTATTATGCGGAAAAATCACCATTTGATATTCGCCATATCACCCCAACGGTGATGCTGAAAGCTGATAAGAAATCCGCCGAGCATGATTCCGGCAAGCAAATGGTATGGATGCGCGCTGATGGTCACGCCGATGTGCCACAGGTGATGCATCGCGCACTGCTTGCCCTCGGCTGCGATCAACTCATGATGGAACCGGTATTGCGCCGCGCTGGTTTGTCGATTTCCACGCCGGGTATCTCCTACGCTTCCATCGATCACTCAATGTGGTGGTATCGCGACATCGATATCAATGAGTGGCATTTGTATGTGCAGGATACGCCAATCGCCGCGCACGGCCGCGGACTAGGCAATGCCAAAGTGTATTCGCAAAATGGTGAACTGGTGGCTGTGATTGCTCAGGAAGCTATGGTCCGCGTACCACAGGAGTAGGCGGGCAAAAACTCAAGCGCACTATGCTCCAATAGCAAAGGGCGAAGGGCGGGCTAAGCCAGTAATCAGCTTAGCCCGCCCTTGCTGCAGCTTCTATAAAACCACCTATCCCGCTCACATCACTGATTACGGTACGCTGTGGAGACTCCTTGCTTACGCTTGGCCTCGGCAATCTTAGGATTCTCAGGGCCTTCGTTCGGAGGCAATTGGCATAACCATTCACCAATAATGCCGACAATCATGTCTGCGATGCAAATAACGGCAGTCACCGCACATTGAATGATTGCATCATGGTAGAACGGTGCTTCAACATGGCTTATGCTCATCAGAATCTGCCCCACATACCATCCGGCAAGCGTGGAGCCCGCCAAACCCAATGCCTTAGCCAATACCAACGTATTGACGGCAACAGTCGGATTGATAAAGCTATGAGGACGCTTCTTCGGGTCGGTATTCGCATATTTGTGCACTTGCAGCGCAAGCACCAGTACGATTACGCCCAATACGGCAAGTAGGCCTGCAACCACCCAAGGAGTGCCGATCAGCGACAATCCCGTCTGCTCTCCATATGAGGCAAGTCCCATGCCGGCCAACACACCTAATACGGCACCAATCACATACTGCCACCACGGTGTTCGACGTACTTTCACGCCCACGCTCCTTGCTTATGCTGCTTATGATTCTTCAACGCTGCCGAGTCGGACATTACTCGCCCATAATCCAATTATCAGACAGCATTCCCACTTGGCCTGCGTCCGGCGCCATAGCCAGTAAGAACGATACCGGGTCAGAGCCTAGCTTGGCATCAGGGTCCATATCCATCCACGGTGCCAGCACGGAAGCATGCTCCCGAGCAGATGGCCACGGCACACGGCAGTCAGGCGTATTCGATGTAACACCATCCATATCCACCAGATCGATGTCAACAAGACCCTCATGAGCCGCTTCTATGCCGCCGAGCACGGCAATCAAATCAGCAGCCGGCAGCTTGGTCTCAACTTGGATAACCGCGCTCAACGCATCCGGACCATCAAAATGGCTGACATGGTAGAGCGGTGAAATGCCCTGTACTTGATTGCCAGGCACGCTGTCAATGGAAACAATGGCTTCGCGGAACAACTGTTCTGCTTCACGGGACGTGGAATCCAAGGAGATTACTGCTTTACGAGACACCGGTACAGCATCATGATCTGCCTGCGGATGCTGCGCACTGTCTGAACCGCCAGCATGCCCTGCAAGCATCCAATCCTCACTATCCAACTGCACGGCATCACGGTCGGCTGCCGCTGCCAGCAAATCGGAAACCAACCCGCCATGAGCACCTGTAAGCCGAGCCGTGGGATTCAATGCCAGCCAAGGTACCAGCACGAACGCTCGCTGCCAAGCACGAGGATGCGGCAACGACAGATCCGGATCGGCACTGGTGATGCCGTCGAAGTCGATGATGTCAAGATCAAGCGGGCGTGAATCCCAGTGATTCTCACGGTTGCGGCCATGCACACGTTCAATGTTCTGCAACGCATCCAATAGTTCATGGCTGCTCATTGTGGTTTCGAGTTCCACCACTGCATTCAGAAAATCAGGCGTATCGTCCGCCATGCCCCATGCAGCCGTGCGGTACAGCGGCGAAATACCGGCAACCTGAGTGCCCGGCAGGCCATCCATCTCACGGACCGCTGCGCGCAAAGTCGATTCAACATCGCCAATATTGCCGCCCATAGCCACTACTGCATGGTGCACAGCCGGTTGTCCAGTAGATGGTACGGATGGTTGCACAGTGCTAGGAGCGGCCGACTGCAGCATATGTTCCGGAACCACGTCACCTTGCGCATTACGCACGCGGGTGATGGAAACCGCCACATCCGCAAACGGCACGGTGATTGGTGCATGTGGCTTGTGAATGGTGAGATCAACCTTCACAATCGGCTTGATTGCCAGGATACGTTCGGCGATTCGCTGGGCAAGTTTTTCAATCAGGTCGACATGCTCGCCTTCGATAACCGCTACGATATCCTTGGCTACACGCCCGTAATCGACGGTATCGTTCAGCGCATCGGATTGTCCGGCAGCGAACAAGTCAAGGTACAGTGTGGCATCCACAATGAATGGCTGTGCACGCTGATGTTCGAAATCAAGTACGCCGTGGGTACCGTTGGCGCTCACGCCAGTGAGTGTAATTGTGTCCATGATTGATTCCTCATTTGCGGTACGCCGTTGGGCTCAGGGATGTGATGCTGGACCCTCAAGGCCGTTTGGCCAAGCTTACGGTCCAGCATCGTATCCCCGAACCCAACGTCTCCGGTTTACAATGCCCTATAACAATTACCGCGCGCTGTATTGGCGCCAAGTGTTGCCGGCGATGACGGCGGCACGGCTCTTGGTCACATCATGTACGCGCACGGCCCATGCACCATGTTCGGCACTCAAGGCGGACAGTGCTGCGGTCACGTCATCACGCTGGGCCATTGTGGGTTCGTCGATACCGTCTTCGGCGAGCATGGCGGAGATGAAACGTTTGCGGGACTGCCCGATAAGCACTGGGTATCCGGTGGCGCGGAAGGTTTCAAGACCGGCAAGCAACGGTAGATTATGTTCGATGCCCGGCTTGGAGAAGCCCAGGCCCGGGTCGATGATGATGCGTTCGGGCTTCACACCGGCAGCCAGCACGTCATCGACTTGGCGCATCAGTTCGTCGTGCACATCGGTCAGCACGCCATGCTCATAGACTGACGTGTCCTGATCGGGATTGACTCCCTTGGAGCCGGCTAACCAGCCGCGCCAATGCTGCACAATGTACAGGCAGTCGTGATCGGCCACCACATGCGGTAGCTCACGATCCAAAGTGCCGCCGGACACATCGTTGATGATTTGCGCACCTCCTTCCAATGCCGCGCAAGCCACCGAAGCGCGCGTGGTATCGATGGAGAGTACCGCTCCAGCTGGAATCAGTGCACTCACTGCACCGGTGATGCGCTTGAGCTCGTCTTCTTCGGACACACGCTTGGCCCCTGGGCGCGTGGATTCGGCACCAATGTCGATGATGTCGGCTCCAGCGGCCATCATGTCTCGACCATGCTGTGCCGCCTTGGCTGGGTCGAGCCATAAACCACCATCCGAGAAGGAATCCTCGGTGATATTGAGCACGCCCATCACTAGTGTGTGCTGCGCGTCATGCAGCTTGTGCAAATCAGTCATTGTTATTCCCCTTCTATTGATATTTGGTCGCTCCCCACCCGGCTTCGCCGAGAGCCCCTCGTCAGAGGGACCAGAGAATGACTACTTATCCAAAATGAGGCTCATGGCTTCGGCTCGAGTGGCGGGATTGCGCAGCAAGCCACGCACCGCAGAGGTCACCGTGCGGGCGGAGGATTTCTTGATGCCGCGCATCGACATGCACAAGTGCTCGCATTCGGTCACAACAATCACGCCGCGCGCACCGGCGCAATCCACCAGTGCATCGGCGATCTGCTGGGTCAAACGTTCCTGCACTTGCGGGCGGCGAGCATAGACTTCCACCAGTCGGGCCAGCTTGCTTAATCCCATAACGCCATCCTTGGCTGGAATGTAGCCCACATGGGCCACACCGTGGAAGGGCAGCAAATGATGCTCGCACACCGAATACAGTTCAATGTCTTTGACCAGCACCAGCTCATCGGTGTCCACGTCAAAATGCTTCTCCAGCACATCGGCCGGAGATGCATGAAGACCGGCGAACAATTCGCGGCCAGCTCGTGCAATGCGATCCGGAGTCTCCACTAGACCCTCGCGGTCCGGATCCTCGCCAATCGACTTCAGGAACAGGCGAACGGCCTCGCGCACGCCTTCTTCGTCGTAGGTGCCTACTTTCTCCTCAGTCATCTGCTCTCCTCACATGTCTCCAAGTACCAGTTAATTGAGCAAGCCCGTGGTCTGACCATGCCGCAAAGCACAGTCAGACCACGGGCTTCTTTCGCACTAGCGATCACTCTTCAGGCTTGATGCCTGCCGAGCGCTTCAGGCTTTCGGGAATCTCCACCGGAGGCTTATCGGAATCGGGGCGGCGGTCGTTAGACAGCCACACCTCACGTTCCGGAGCCTTCTTAATCGGGGCGAAGATCTCGGCGAGTTCCTTCTCGTTCAGCGTTTCCTTGACCAAGAGCTGGCGAACAAGCTCATCGAGAATCTCTCGATTGTCGTTGATGATGTTCCATGCTTCGGTATGTGCGGTTTCCACCAACTGCAGCACTTCTTCATCAATGATTTCAGCCGTGCGGTTCGAGTAATTGTGCGGAGCCAGGCTGCCCAAATCGCCACTCTGATCCTCGTCATCGGCCCACTTGATGGCACCGAGCTGCTTGGAGAAGCCATACTGCGTCACCATCGTACGAGCGATGTTCGTAGCCTTTTCGATATCATTCGAAGCGCCGGTGGTTGGATCATGGAACACGATTTCCTCAGCGGTACGGCCACCCATCGCGTATGCCATCTGATCAAGCAGCTGGTTGCGAGACTGCGAATATCGATCGGAAGTGGGCATCACGGCGGTGTAACCGAGTGCGCGGCCACGAGGCAAAATCGTCACCTTGGTCACCGGATCGGTATTGTGCAGGGCTGCTGCCACCAGCGCGTGGCCACCCTCATGGTATGCGGTATTACGCAACTCATCGAGTGCCATGCCCTTGGACTTGCGGCGCGGACCGGCCTGCACACGATCGATAGCCTCATCGATAGCACGGTTATCAATAAGCTGGGCACCAGCGCGAGCGCACAGCAAGGCAGCTTCGTTCAGCACGTTGGCCAAATCAGCACCGGTGAAGCCCGGCGTGCGTACGGCCACCATGTGCAAATCGACATCAGGCACGAACGGCTTGCCCTTGGCGTGCACCTTGAGGATTGCCTCGCGGCCTTCCAGATCAGGTGCGGCCACGCCCACCTGACGGTCGAAACGACCCGGGCGTAGCAGTGCCGGATCGAGCACGTCAGGACGGTTGGTCGCTGCGATGATGATCAGGTTGGTGTCGTTATCGAAACCATCCATTTCCACAAGCAGCTGGTTCAGCGTCTGCTCGCGCTCGTCATGGCCACCGCCCATACCGGAGCCACGCTTACGGCCCACGGCATCAATCTCATCAATGAAGATGATGGCCGGAGCGTTCTTCTTGGCTTCATCGAACAGGTCGCGCACACGGGAGGCACCAAGACCAACGAACATCTCAACGAAGTCGGAACCTGCCATAGCGTAGAACGGCACGCCAGCCTCGCCTGCAATGGCTCGGGCCAGCAACGTCTTACCGGTTCCAGGAGGGCCATACAGCAACACGCCACGCGGAATACGTGCGCCCAATGCCTTGTACTTGGACGGATCCTTCAGGAAGTCCTTGATTTCTTCGACTTCGGCGAGTGCTTCATCCTCACCAGCCACATCGGAGAACTTGGTGGTGGGCGTCTGGCCTTCGAGCAGCTTACCGTTGTTCTTCTTGCCACCCATGCCAAGCATGCCGCTTGCACCGCCCATACGGCTCATCAGCCACCAGAACAGTGCGAAGAAGATGATGAACGGCAGGATGGAGGTGACCAGATAGCTGAGCATGCTGGTCTGCTCGATATTGGAGGTCCAGCCCTTCTCCAGGTCACCGTCTTCCACGGCCTTGGCCACCTGTGCACCTTGGGCAAAGGTGTAGTAGAACTGCACGTCCTTACCGTAGTTCGTCACTTTGCCGGTGTCGGGATTCTTCTTGGAGAAGTCATCCTTCAGTTCGAGGCGCACCACCTGCTTGTTGTCGGTGATTTCGGCGTAAGTGGCCTTGCCCTGCTTCAACAGCGCGAAGCCGTCTTTGGTGTCGATGGTCTTCGTGGCACCGTTGGTGAACATGGAGAACATCATCACGGCCATGACCACGAGCACTGCGCCCCACAGCCACGGAGACTGCCAGAACGGGCGGTTTTCGTTGCCGCCGTTCTTGCCGTTTCCGTTGCCGTTATCGCCACGCTTGAACGGATTGGTAAATGGGTTGCCGTTGTTACGGTTGTTATTAGGGTTCGGATTGTTTCCGTTGCCCGGCCCAGGACCCTGGGGGAAGCTCATGCTTGTTCTCCTTGGTATACGGAAGGCTTCAACACCGCGATCGATTCAAGATTGCGGTAATGCTCGTCGTAATCGAGGCCGAAGCCCACAACGAATTCGTCCGGAATCTCATAGCCCGGATACTTCACGTCCACGTCCACTTCTCGGCGAGAAGGCTTGTTGAGCAGTGCGAACACTTCCACCGAAGCCGCACCGCGACGCTTCAGTTCGGCAACCAGCCATGCGAGCGTACGTCCAGAATCGATAATATCTTCCACGATAAGAATGTGCCGGCCGCGAACATCAGCGGACAAATCCTGACGAACTGTCACGGTACCGCTGGATTTTGTGCCGGAGCCGTAGCTGGACAGGCTCATGAAATCAATCTGGACCGGAATGCTCAAGGCTTCAGTGAACGCCACCAATGTGTTCACGGCACCCTTCAGCACTGCGATAACCAGCGGATTCTTATCGCGATAATCATCGCTTACCCGCGCAGCCATCTCCTGAATTTTGGAGTCGATTTGTTCCCTGCTGACCAGCTCGTGGTCAATATCTTCCTTAACGTCAGCGATTCGCATGCGCTCTATCTTGGCACACGCGAATGACGTGTTTCTTGCGGTTCGCTGAATATCCACTGGGAAGACATACAGCTGACTGACCGTGCCAATCTGTAATCAGTCGATCGACAGCCTCAATATGCGCGGCACCGACCGTAATCGCCGCTTCGCTAAACGCATGAGCCAGCACACGTAAACGAATCGAGGCAGGTTCGCCTTCCAGCATGCGTGCATTGATGGCAACCACCATGCTGCCTTCATGTGCATGATCGGCCGTAATGATCACCGCCTTGGCTTGCACCATATCGGCCTGTTGATCGAGATAGGCTTTGTCCATTTGCAAAAAACGCGCATTATTCGCAAGATGGCGCGCCACATCAGCACCGGCAAACCGTTCAATTGCCGGCAGCAGGTCATGCCGAACGCGCGATCGCAGCGGATACTCATTGGGCAGTGGCCCTTCCATCCCCTCGCCATTGGTAGGATCATCCCAATACTCAAGGTTGAGGTCTTGGCAAATACCAGTGGTATCGGCTCGAGAAAGTTCCAGCAGAGGGCGCACGAAACGCACATCATCACGAATAAATAGCGGCGGCATACCGGCCACCATGTCAAGGCCATGACCACGCAACAAACCAATCAGTACTGTTTCAGCCTGATCATCCAAAGTATGCGCCAACAGCACGCAGCCGGCATGCTGCTCATGTGCGGCAATGCATAATTGCTGGTATCGTGCCGCACGGGCTGCGGCTTCCAATCCCTCTCCCTCATCGTGCACATCGGCGGCACGAACCAGTACGGGATCAAGTCCGAGTTTCCGGCAACGTTCAGCCGTCTGTTCGGCAACCTGCCTGGATTCAGACTGCAGTTGATGATCTACAACAACAGCACCGCAGCGCACACCCAACGAGGCACATACTATTTGGCCGACTGCAGCCAGAGCCATAGAATCGCGCCCACCTGAGCATGCAATCAACACCAGCGGAGCATCCGGCAACGGCTGATGCTGACCATGCTGCGCAAACTTAGGCGACTGACGCTCCACACCAATGCGAGCCAGCGATGCTCGCACCGCGCCCACAGCTTTGCGCAGTCGAGGTGAATACACCATGTGATTCCTTATATAGAGTCTTTATCGTTTAACACTCAGCTTATAGATCAGCGAGTTTGGTAATGAACATATTGATGGCCGAACGTGCGGCTTCATAATCAGCGGGATTGTTGACCACTACTGCAAAGGCCAGCGCGCCCCCATTTGTGCGGGAAATATTGCCGGTCATGGAAGTCACTTGTTCCAAGCTTCCGGTTTTCACACGAATCAGACCGGCAACCTTATCATCGGTGTACCGGTCGGCCGCCGTACCGACCAAACCCGTAATGGAAAGGCCTTCCGCGGCGGAAGCTCCGCTGCCTTCACTCAGGTTATGCTGCTGCACTGCGGCCAGCATGCGTACGGTAAGCTGTGAGCCTGGCGATAGGCCAGAGCAATCAGCCATAGTCAAACCGTTCGTGTTGAGTCCCAGCGATTCGAGCTGGGTGCGTACCGCTTTGGCGGCTCCTTGCGGATCATTGGTCGCGTTCGTATCAGCGAGCGCAACAAGACGGCCGAATTCCTCAGCCAGCGTGTTATCGGAATGACGCAATGTGTAGGCGAGTATTTCCGCAAGTGTTGCAGAGCTGACTGAAGCAACCGAGCTCGTGCCGCTGGGAGCCGAAGCTGCCGTGGACTCGCCGGTCACGGTAATGCCATTGGCCTGCATCAATTGCGCGAATTGCTGTGCGGCATCGAGTGCGGTGTGTTGGGAAAGTTCGGGATAGCCGGCCGAATCATCGGGGTCACTCGGGGCAGGCGCGGCATCACTGTATTGGCGTCCGCCATCAATGGCCATAGCGGAAATCGGCGTGTAGTACGTCGTATATTCGCTCAGCACCGAAGTGCCATCGGATAGCCCTTGAGGAATTCGCTGGTCGCCGAAGAGGGTGTCGTCATAATGCAGAGCAACAGTATCGATACCACGTTGGGCAAGAGCTGCAGCGGTGGCCTGCGCCAATGTGGCCAAGCCGGCGCGCCCATTGATATGGTCCGGATCGGATTCGCCAGCGGACAGCAGCATATCGCCGTTGCCCTTCAGCGTTACTACAGTGCCATTGTCATCAGAGGAGATGAAGGTCTGCGTATCGAGCGTTGACGCCATATTGAGTTTGGTGGATGCGGCAAGCGCGGTAAGTGTTTTCATAGTGGACGCCGGTTCGCGAGGAGTATCAGCTTCATGTTCGGCTGCGGTATGCCCCTGCGCGTCTTCGATAATCACCGATACGTCTTGCCCCACGCCTTCGGCGGCCAATAGTTCATTCATCAGGTTCGCAGCTTGGGTGGAATCGATGGATTTGCCGCGATCAAGTTCGGCTACGATGTTGCCACCGGTTTTGGCATGCACTGGAGCCGGAAAACTGGTTTCGGCAACTGGCTGCAACGTAAGCGGACCAGGAATAATATCGGTGATGTCCGCAATGCAGTACCCCACGAATAAGGCAACGGTAATCATGCAGGAGAGCAGCACTGTAAGCCGGCGTCCGGCGCGGATTCGCCTGAATGACGGGTACTGGCGCTTGCCGGACTTCGCCTTGGAAACCATGAAGATGTTCTCCCCTAATGACGGTTGCTAGTGCTGCAATGATGCGAATGAGTCGAGTGTGCTGACAATCGAGAGCATTCGCGCATCCAACAGCTTACCGCCCAGCCATGTCCCCAGTATCAGCATGCCGATGCCGTTGATAATGGCAATGGGAATCAGCAGCCAAAACATTGTGCTGATACTGCCGATAATGGCCAATATTGAAGCCACTATGCCGGTGGGCAATAGCAGCACGAATGTGCCGAATAGATAGACGAACGGGAAGAATCCTTGTGCTACGGCGCGGCCTTGCGGCGATGAGAACGGCTTGTCCATAGACGGCACCGGATACAGCAGTACGGTGGATGTGACTTCCGCAAGACCAATGCCGCACAAGGCTACGGCAATGCCCAAGGCCCAGAACAGCAATGCAAACATGAGGCTCATCGGATGGCGCCAGTCCCCGGTAATAATCATCAGAACCACACCCAGCACCACAAGATAGGTCAATGCGATGCCTACATAAATGCGCACACGGCCGATTCTGTCGTGCAGACCGTCAACACCGGCGATGACTTCCATCGCAAATCCGCGCCCATCGTAGGCGAGCCCGTTACTTTCGGCGATGGCCAGCAGCCATCCTGCAGTAATCAGCGACGACCAAATGGCCATGCTTTCTCCGCGCGCCTGCATGAAGAAAATCGCGACGAACAATACAGGCATAATGAACAACATCGCCTGACGTGGATCGCGCTTGAGATAGGTAATCAGACGGGCGGATACCGCGCCGGAGATCGAATCCGGCATGCGTTTGAAAGCCCCCAGCCCGGCAATGGTCACGGTGCGTGCCGCGGCACCAGTGATTTTACGTTCATGGCGTAAGCACCATGTGCACAATGCAAAGCAGAACACCCATGTCACTGCGAGTACCGCAATATGCCCGATCAGTGCTGCTGCATCGCCTATCGCCACGTCGAACGGCAGCTGGAATGATGCGCCGAATGGCGTCCAAGATACTGCAGTGGCGAACATGGCAAGTCCAGCGCCACGTTCCTCTGGAGTGGCTGTATGCAAAGCATCGGAGCTCATCACAAGGCTCGGCAATTCGCACAGTACGATGAATCCCAGCAGCGTAACCATATAGAACAATGCTTTGCCGCGTTTGGAGGTGACCAGCGTGGTGCACAATGCAATCAGCAGTTTTGACAGACTGACAATAGTGAGCACGGAGAATATGGCTGATATCAGCGATATGGCAACAGTTGGCGCACCCATATTCCGATAGGAAAGCGTCCACAGCGCGAATGTGAGCATGCCGGTGATGGCTGGCAAGCCTGACATACCTGAGAGCAGAAGACCGAATTGCAGCGTGCGATCGGGAATGCCGTAAAGCGCGAATTTCCTAGGGCTCATTGTGGAACCATCACCGAAAAGCATGAGTTGAATGAACACCACAGTAAATATGATGAGCGCACCCAACGCGATGGTCATACTTCTGAGAAAAGCGAATGGCCCATAATCCGCCAACATCGCATCTTGAGGCCCAGCATGGTCCAAGCCGCCGATGAACCATGCGGCCATTGCCGTGCCCACCACGGTAATTACGGCGGCGATCAGCGCAAATATGTAGGCGACGGTCTGCCAAACGGATTTGCGCAATGTGGCCCAAGTCAGCGCCCATCGCATACGCACTATGGTTAATGCGGTGTTCATGCGCTTGCCTTTCCGCCATCCAGCCAAGACAAATGTGCCGCTTCATGGCGGCCGCCCACCAGCTGCAGGAACCGTTCTTCCAAATCCTCTCCGGCAGCCACTTGATCTACCGTGCCTGCAGCACAAACCTGACCGTCGTTAATCACCGCCACATGCGTGCACATTTTCTCAACCAAGGCCATAACATGCGAGGAGATAATCACCGTGCCACCGGTTCGGGCATATTCGATAAGAATATCTTTGAGATTTGCACTGGAGACCGGATCCACGGATTCGAACGGCTCGTCCAACACCAGAATGCGCGGCGAATGAATCATGGCCGAAGCCAAGCATATTTTCTTGGTCATACCGGCCGAATAATCGGTCACCATAGTGCTGGCCGCGGCGGTGAGGTCGAATGCAGACAGCAGGTCACGTGCTCTCGCCGTGGCTTCAGCGCGTTTCATGCCGCGCAACATGCCGGCGTATACGAGTAATTGCAGTCCGGTGAGACGATCAAAAATCTGATCGGGTTGCGGCATCACGCCGATGGAACGCTTGGCGGCATTGACGTTCTGCCATACGTTAGCTCCAAGAATCAAGGCCAGACCGGCATCTGGGGTGAGCAGGCCGGTGACCATGTTCAACGTAGTGGTCTTACCAGCACCGTTAGGCCCCACCAGACCATAAAACGAGCCCACGGGAATGTCCAAGGAAAGCCCGTTAACCGCGATCTTATTGCCGAAACGCTTGAATAAACCTCGAATGGACACGGCGGCCGCAGGGTTCGGCGGCACTTGCTGTGCAAACATTGGCTGAGGCGTCGGCACCGGCTGCGCTACCGGCATGAAAGACGAAGAAAAATTGACATTTCCTTGAGAATTGTCTGTGCTCATAGTCTTACTCTAGCCTACGAGCACAGCGAAACCCGGCAACGCCCCTCCGGTGCAGCGATTTCGGACTCACCTACGGCAATGCGGAGATCCACCTTCGTTCGGATATCACCTCAGCCTTATGCGTAATGGGCTTCCACTGCGCTTTGGCGAAGATGGCCTGGAAGGAAATCGGCACATAGCTCAGCATGTAGATCGGGAAGCTCAGCACGTAGGCGAGCAACTCCTTGTTCGAAGCACCGATCTGGTCACGCTCAACGATGATGGTCAGAGCAGCAAGAGCCATCAGGCCCAGCACCGAAGTGACGATGCCGTTGGACCAGCCAACCAACGACTGCCATTGGCTCGACCAGCTCACGAAGCCGAATGCCGCGAACAGCACGCCCATAATGATGCGAGCCACACCGAGCACGGTGAACGGGCAGAGCATCAGCGTGAAATCAATGCAGGAGAAGTCACGTTCACGCACCGCGCGCTTGAGCAATGCCGGTCCATAGTAGCGGAAGACCTGCAGGAAGCCCTTGCTCCAACGCAGTCGCTGACGCCAGCTTTGCGCGAATGTAACCGGCTGCTCATCGTAGAGGATTGCGTTGCCGCAGTATCCAATGCGATCGCCGTGCAGAATCGAATCCATCGTGAATTCAAGATCCTCGGTCAACAGGTGGAATTTCCAACCACTGTTGCGTTTCATCACATCGCGGGAGAACATGAAGCCCGTACCGCCAACATGGCAGGAGGAGCCAAGAATCATACGGGAATTGGAAAGGAATCGTGATTCTCGAATGAACCAGAGCGCCGAACCGGAAGACACCCAGTTATCGGCCAGATTCACTGAATTACGGTAGCTGGTCAGAATCTTGAAGCCGGCGCAGAAGCCCTTATTCATTTCCTCGAAGTAATGCTTGTCGAGTTTATTGTCGGCATCGAAGACAAAGTAGGCGTCGTAATTGTCCGCCACACCAGTGTCGAGCATATGACCAAGCAGGTAGGTTAATGCATAACCTTTGCCGACCTGCTCCATATTGTGCCGTTCAAGCACATGGCAACCGCGAGCGCGCACCACTTCGGCGGTGTTGTCCGTGCAGTTATCCGCCACGAGCCAAATGTCAATCAGCTCGGAAGGATAGGTTTGCGCGCGAATTGAATCGATGAGGTTGCCGATGACGTTCTCCTCGTTTCGGGCGGAGATCAGCACGGCATAATGGTTGGTCATCGGTGCTTCCGGGAATCGGACAGGCTTGGCGAATAGGGACATCACAATGCATACGCCCTGGTACACCATGCCAGCGCCGCCCACGATGAACAGCAGCACATCAAGTGCGGTAAGCAATGTCATTAACGCCACCCCGCTCTCGGATTGCTGTTAGCGGATGATTGTTTGTGTTCTGATGCGTTCACATCAGCTCCGTTCGTGTGTGTTGTAGCTTCAGCGGATTCTTCAGTACCGTGCAAAACCGACTTGGAGTTGCCGGAATCTACCTTGGACAGCACATGCTTCGGAATTGCCACTGTGGCTGATTCTTCATCGTCCGGCAGCAATGGGCCACCCTGCTCGAGCGCATAGATTTCATGCTGTAGTTTGCGCAGCTCGTCATCCATTGGTACCTTCTTGGTGGACCCCTTGGCGGCACGCGGCACATGCTCGCCAATCGGATGCAGCACATGCTCGCCGAACGCCTCGGAAGCTTCCACAATCTTGGATTTCTTTTCAGGCACAGGGTCGTACATCAACGGCGAATCAACCAGCTCGTACCGTCTGGTGTATGCGCGGAAAATCACCTGGATCGAAGCGGTGACCGGCAAAGCGAGGAAGGCACCAAGCGCGCCGAACAGCGAGCCGAAGGCCAGCACAGCGAGGAAGGCCAGTGCAGCGTTGATATCCATCGTGCGCTGGGAAATCCTCGGGGAAAGAATCAGATTCTCAATCTGCTGATAAATAATGATGAACACCAGTACGGCGACCGCATACGTCCATCCACGGTTGCCCCATGCAAACAGCACCGGCAGAGCACCGCCGATATAGGTACCGACGGTAGGAATGAACTGGGAAACCACACCGCAGAACAGAGCCAGCGGCAGCCAATACGGCACCTGCAATACTTCGAGGAAGATGGCCGTGCAGGCCGCATTAATCAGCGCCAGAATCGAGCGGGAGAACAGGAAGGATGAAATCTGATCCTGAGCCACCGTCCACACCAAAAGGAATCGACGTTGCGTGTTAGGCGCAAGCCAACGGCAGAAGGACCGGCGCAATTTCGGGCCGGCGGCGGAAATGTAGTAGGTGGTCATGATCACGGTCATAAGGTTCAGCAGGAAGCCCAGCAGGCCACTTACCGTGCTCATGGCTGTACCCGCGAAATCAGTAACCCAGGAAGTCTGAATATTATTGAGGATTTCCGAGCCCAGACTGTTGATTTCCGGTAGCTCGAATGTACTGTACTGCCCGATGAAGTCGCGAATCTGCTCATACATGGCGGGCAGACCGCTGATCATGGCGATGACCTGGGAAACGAACATGTTGCCGAACAAGGTGAGCAGCACGCAAATCACAACTGCAAGTCCCACCATGCCTGTCGCGGAAGCCACTCCGCGCTTCCAACCATGCCTCACCAGCGCCACTACCAGTGGTTCGATCGCCAAGGCGATGAACAGGGAGATGATGATGTCAAGTATCAGATAGGAGATACTGCCCCAAGAGCGCCAGCAGAAACTAAATACCACAATGGCGATGGCCACATACAGCAACGCGCGGCCGAACCATTCCGGGGGCCTGCGCGGATCGCCGTGGGCGGGGAACAGAGAGCCCAAATCGATACGATTTTCATCTCCAGCAGGTGTGCCAGATTGCGAATTGGCGGCACTGGTGGTGTTACCAGCGCCTGATTCATAAGTATTGCGCGCGCTTTCGCTCATGGCTCTCCATTGTAGCGTCAGGCTCGATGTTGGCGAGAAGCGCTGTAAATGAACGCATTCAGCACGGAAGCGCTGTGTTGATTAGCGCCTGAGTACACCCGCTTTTCTATCCTTGGAACCATGCTTACCGTTTCGATCATCATCCCAGCGTGGAACGAATCCGAACGTATTCGCGATTGTCTGCTGAATGCCACCAGACAGACCGTGATGCCGCATGAGGTGCTTGTGGTAGATAATCGTTCCACAGACAATACCTGCGAGATTGTGGAACAGTTCATCGCCGAACATCCCGAAGCACCGGTCAAGCTGCTTCATCAGGATGATGAACAGGGATTGATTCCGACCCGTAATTACGGCTTGAATCATGCCACTGGCGATGTGTTGGGCCGTTTTGACGCCGATTGCATGATTCGCCCGGATTGGGTGGAAGTGGTCAGCGGTATTTTCACCGAGGATTCCGAGGCGATGGGCGCCACAGGTCCGGTGATGTATTACGACATGCCGTCGCGTCATTTCGGTTTGCGCGGAGATAATTCACTGCGTAAGCGCATCTACCGTGCGGATGGTGGCCAACCGCTGCTGTTCGGCTCCAATATGGCGTTGCGCGCCACCGCTTGGCGGCAGATCGCCGATGAGGTGTGCCGCGATAAGGCCGATATGATGCACGAGGATATCGATATCTCGCTGCATCTGATGGGCAAGGATTTGAAAACCGTGTACTCGCCGCGCATGATTGCCGCGATGAGCGCCCGACGCATGGACACGTCGCTGAGTTCGTTCTTGACCTACATGCGTCGATTTAAGAACACGTTTAATGCGCATCCGCAACATTGGCGCAAGCACAAGCCGGAGATTCTGTTCACCGCCATGTACCCGGCAATGCATCTGTTCTACCCGGTATGGCAGAAGGTGTTGAATACCGCGGACATCAACCCGGCCGAGGCCGCTTGGATCAATGAACAGATGGAGCTTGCCGAGGCTCAAGGCAAGAAGCTCTATGCCGAAACACCCACGGATGAGGAGTGGGACGCAAAACACGAGTAGCGTCTTTTGTCTCCGGCGATGGAGGCGTCCCATTCAAAGGCTCGCGTGATTACACGGGTGCCCTTGCCTCCCTCTGACGAGGGAGGTGTCATGCTGCGCGATGACGGAGGGAGAGACAACCGGGATGTTATACCCGATCATCTCTCCCCCACCCGGCTTCGCCGGGAGCCCCCTCATCAGAGGGGGCCTATGCGCTGATCACATCAGCGACTTGTAGATGGCGAGGATGTCCTCTTCAGTGGCCTTGCGCGGGTTGCCCGGCGTGCACACGTCGTTGAAGGCATCGTGGGCCAGCGGAGCAAGATCAGCTTCGGTGGCGCCAACTTCGGAGATGGTGGTCGGATTCTTCAGGTCCACGGTCAGCTTGTGGACGGCCTGCACGGCCTCTTCGCGAACCTTCTCAAGGTCGCCGGTGTACGCGTCCTCAACGCCGAAGGCGTCGGCGATGTCACGGTACTTCTCACCAGTGAAGTCCTTGTTGTATTCCATGACCGGGGCCAGCAGGATGCCGTTGGCAACACCGTGGGCCACGCCGAGGCGGCCGCCCAGCGGGTGGGCCATGCCGTGCACCAGGCCGAGGCCGACGTTGGAGTAGGCCATACCAGTGATGTAGGAGGCGTATGCCATCTGCTCGCCGGCCGGAATGTCGCCGTCAGCGGACTTGGCGAGGTTCTTGGCGATCATGCGAATGGTCTGCATGGACAGGCAGTCGGACAGGCTCCAAGCACCCGGGGTGATGTAGCCCTCGATGGCGTGGGTCAGGGCGTCCAGACCGGTGGCGACCTTCAGTCCGCGCGGCATGGAGTCGGTCAGGTCAGGATCGACGAAAGCGACAATCGGGATGTCGTGCGGGTCGACGGCCACGAACTTGCGCTTGTTGGCAGTATCAGTGATCACGTAGTTGATGGTGGTCTCGGATGCGGTGCCAGCGGTGGTCGGCACGCCGAAGATCGGGACGGACGGGTTCTTGGTGTCGGCAACGCCCTCGAGGGAGAGCACGTCAGAGAACTCCGGGTTGGCAGTGATGATGCCGATGCCCTTGCAGGTATCCTGCGGGGAGCCACCGCCCAGACCAATCAGGAAGTCGGCACCGGAAGCGGCGAACTTCTCAACGCCATCCTTGATGCACTCGACCGGCGGATTCGGCTTGACGTTGGAGAAGACCTCATATGGCAGGCCTGCCTCATCCAGAACCTTGGTCACCTTCTCAGCGGTGCCGGTTTCCAGCAGAACCGGATCAGTAACAATAAACGCCTTGGTGAAGCCATGCTGCTTAGCGACAGCGGGGATTTCCTTGATGGCGCCGCGACCGAAATATGCAGTCTGGTTGAAAATCATGCGATAGACCATAGGTGCTCTCCTTTTTGAGCTCGTACCTGTTTGGAAGCCATTCGTTCATTGAATGACCTAACGGTTCCTCAGTCTAGCGCCGTCTGTGAGCGTTAACCTGAAAACACGCTGAGAACGTTCTTTACAATCAGACATTTCTCTGAACGATGAGATTCACGTGACGGTCCAATTTACACAAAAGAAGACTAGGATATCGTCGCGGTTGGGATTGTGTTCGCCTATGTGGAAATCGAGGTGGAGTATATGGCAAATGGAAAGTCAATGTCCGTTGCGGAAATGGTGGAACTGTTCGTAGACCGCTCGGCACCAGTGCGCATCGATGCATTCGACGGTTCGCATTTCGGCCCCAGCAACGCCGACCTACATATTCGAATCACCAGCCCGAACTGCATGTATCAGTTGCTGGCTCATCCAAATGAAATCGGCGTGGTTCGCGCATATGTGCTTGGCGACTTCGACGTGGAAGGCATCGATTATGCCAACCCCTACCCCGCCATGCGCAAACTCATCTCTCTGGCCAAATACGTCAAGCCAGTCACGCCGGTTTCGTTCGCACGAGTTTCCGCGGGCATTCTGAGTCATGGATTCAAGAAGCCACCAGTGCCTTCCACCGAGGGGCCGAGCAAGTTCGCCCGTATCAAGCAAGGGCTGATGCCTCATACGGAAAAGGCCGACTCCGAAACGGTGAGCTTCCACTATGACATGTCCAACGAGTTTTACGCCGACTTTTTGGGTCCATCCATGACCTATACCTGTGCTGTATTCGACAATGAGCAGATGAGTCTGGAAGATGCGCAGGCCAATAAGTTGCGCTTGATTCTCGACAAACTAGGCCTTCAACCGGGCGAACGTCTGTTGGATATCGGCTGCGGCTGGGGGTCGATGGTCATTACTGCCGCACGCCGTGGCATCAAGGCTTTGGGCGTCACACTTTCCAAAGAACAGGCTGCATACGCGAACGCATGGATCGCACGCGAAGGTCTGCAGGATTTGGCCGAAGTGCGTGTACAGGATTATCGCGAAGTTCCCGAACGCGATTTCGATGGCATCTGCTCTATCGGCATGATGGAGCATGTAGGCACCAAGAACTACCAGAGCTACTTTGAGGAAATGTTCCGCCTGCTGAAGCCTATGGGCCGTCTGCTCAATCACCAGATCACCATCAGCCACGACAAGCCGGACGGCAAGCCCGGCACCGATGAATTCCTCGATCGATACATTTTCCCGGACGGCGACCTCGGCGCCCCTGGATTCATTGAGTCCTGCATCCATGATGCCGGATTCAATGTGGTGCATCAGGAAAACCTGCGCCAGCATTACGCGCTAACCCTCCATCATTGGAATCAGAACCTTTCCGAGCACTGGGATGATGCAGTCAAGCAGGTTGGTTTCGAACGCGCTAAGGTTTGGGGTCTGTATATGGCGGCCTGCGCTTTGAACTTTGAGCTCGATGGCATTCAGATTCACCAGTTCCTGGCGGTCAAGCCGGATCGCATTGGCCATCCGGACGGCAAGTGGTATCCACTGCGCCCGTGGTGGAAGGCCTGAGAACGAAAAAGCCCCGCTCGAAAGCGGGGCTTTTCTAGTGGTGGCTCCGAACGGCGTCGATCCGTTGACCTAGCGATTTTCAGTCGCTCGCTCTACCAACTGAGCTACAGAGCCATTGAATAGTTCGCTTGCAAGCAAGCGGCCATCCAAGCGACCCCGGCCGGACTTGAACCGGTGACCTCCGCCGTGACAGGGCGGCGCTCTAACCAACTGAGCTACGGGGCCGTGTTGTTTCTGTCTTGCGACAGGCAACAGATAGATATAATACTGAAAATCAGAACTTACGCAAACTTCGGCGTGTCTGGCTATTTTCCAACGTTTTACAGCGAATCATTCAACCCCACCCCACCGGACCTACACCTTGGCATAACAGGTGGCACAATGGTCAAATAGCAATTCCGCATCACGCAGCCTACTCAATGCAGTACGGCACACCATCCTCTCAACGAAAGGCCAAGCAGCATTATGACCGAACCCAATGCCGCCATCGAGCAGGCTCAAAACACCCAAGAGGCCCCCGACGCTCTTGAAGCAACGCAAACCACAGCGCCCTCCCACCCCATCCATAAGGTGCTGTCCTTCGTTCGCCGCTCGGCACGACTCGACCCCCGCCTGCAGCGCGCATGGGACAACTACGCCGACACGTATCTGTTAGACATCGCCGCCGGCAACGCTCGACTCGATGTGCGAGAGGGCTTTGCTCTCAGCAAGGAATACATCCAATCAACTTGGGGCAACAGCAACCCTCTGATTGTGGAGATCGGCACCGGACAGGGCGAAAACGTGGTCGCCGCCGCAGCAGCCCATCCGGAAACCAACTTCCTGGCGCTTGAAGTATACGACCCTGGCGTGGCACACACCCTGCTGCTGGCCGGCAAGCAGGGCCTTACCAACATTCGCATCGCTCAAGTCAACGCCGCGGAACTTTTCAAGGTTACCGAACCTAGCACCATCGCGGAAGTGTGGACCTTCTTCCCGGATCCCTGGCCCAAGAAGAAGCACCACAAGCGCCGCATCGTGCAGTCTGAGCTTGCCGGCAATATCCATAACGCGCTGGCGGATGACGGCGTATGGCGCATCGCCACCGACATCGAGGATTATGCGCTGCATGTGCATGAGGTCATGGACCACCTTGACGGATGGCAGAACATCGGCACCATCACCGCAAGCCTGCCACTGGAGCACGTCGGCAAAGGCAATGCCGACATGGCTGCCGACATGCCCCACGCGGATTTCACCGAATCCGAGCGCTTCAGCGGACGAGTGCTCACCAACTTCGAGAAGAAGGGTCTGGAAGCCGGCCGAGTGATTCATGACTTCACCTACCAGGCAGTCGCTCTTCGCTAAGCAGTTGGCTACGGCTTGGCCGCAGCAAAGGGACGGAAAAGCATCTTGGCCATTCATGCACTTCCGTCCCACAAAACCCAGTAATTCCAACGCGACACGCCGTAAGACACTCTGGATTTGCGAGAACAGCAAGCCCCCAGTATAGTTAGACGAGTTGTCCGCCCCCATCGTCTAACGGTTAGGACACCAGACTTTCAATCTGACAACGAGAGTTCGACTCTCTCTGGGGGTACTCACCGGCTCCGGGTTCCACGAGGTATCGTGGCCCGGAGCCTTTTGTTTCCAACGGTTTCAGGCCGCCAGCTTGGCCTTCAGTTGCTCGCACAGGAAACCCGGCGGTGGCCACTGCCACCAAAGATGCACCTCCGTCACTGCTCATTCCGCGCATCATCTGCTCGTACATCGACGCATCCAGCAGGGAGAGCGGGGGGACGTTGAAGAATTCCGCCACTGCGGCGATGTCCTGGATGGTCCAGGAAGTCTTGCCGGTCATCTTCGCGGACACGGCGCCCCTCTTCAGCCCCAGTGCCGCGCAAAGTGACTGCTGGGTCATCCCGCGGCCGGTCAGCTGCATGTTGACGTTCCAGATGAATACCCTCTGCAGGTAGTCGCCGAGTCCATTGGATTCGGGCAATGGTTCGATTTTTGCCATATCAAGTCCTTTCAGATTGGAGTTGTCCAATATCGATGGACATAATCCTACAACAATGATTTGCTGCTGTGCAAGTTTCTTGATATATTGTCTATTGTGAATGGACTGACGGCAAAAATAATAGATTCTCCGATGCGTCGCTATATGACGGCGGCGGGTCTGAGCTGCCGAGACCTCGCGAGGGAGATGGGTACGTCCAAATCCTCGGTCGCGGGAAAGGTCAACGGCTCGATACCGTGGCAGCAGTCCGACCTGATCTGGCTGGCCATTCACCGAAACCTGTCCCCTGGGTATGTGCTCGGCATCGACGCCTATCTCACGGATGGCGGGTGGAAACCCGAAACGAGAATCCCCGGACCGGCTGGAACCCGGCGCGGGGATTGAACGGCAACAACCATGGAGCCGCGGGCGCGCATATCCGCCAAGATCAGACGCCCGTCGTTCCGATTCCCCGAAGGAGGGTCATCGCCATGACCGATTCTACCAATACCGCCGGCATTCGCCCGGCATCCGTCTTCGAGCCTAATCGCCAGCGCGACGCCGCGCGGCGGACGACGCGGGCCGGCGGCAAAGTCGATCTGCGCATCGCGAAGGCGCATGTGCTGTCCATGCTCGCCCACCCGTCCCGGGGCCCGCGCCGCTGAGGCGCGCGTCCGCGGACCGTTTCCCCGATACCGGCCGAACCATGTGGTGGCTGGTCGTTGCCGCCGTGTGCGTGTCCGGCGGCGTTCTCTCGTATGCGTTGTGCCGCGCCGCCCGTCTGGGCGACGACATCGGCGCGAGGCTGCGCGAACGCCGCGAAGCGGACCCGGCGCATGACGGCGGGAAGGTCGAACGATGAGCAGCAGAGCCGAGAACTGGGCATGGGAGCGCGACGACGTCAAGGGCATCACCAAGTTCGTGCTGGTGTACCTGGCCCGCCGCGCCTACTACGACGATGGCGCCGCCGCGTGGCCGAGCGTGGAGACCATCGCGTTCAACTGCGGGTGCTGTGAGCGCACCGTGATCCGTTCGTTGCAGGAGTTGGAGCGCAAGGGCTACATCAGGCCCGGCGACCAGGAGATGTCGGCACGCAACCCGCGCACGCGCAAGCCGATCGCCAAGGGACACCGCTCGCGCGTGTGGGACGTCGTCATGGACGGCGACCACGCCGCCGAGAACATCGAGGAGAAGCCCAGGAATCTGGACGCGCTGGCGGAAGGCGACGGCAAACCGGATCCGATGAAGGACAATTTGTCACCCGACGGATTGTCACCCGAGCCGAAGGACGTGGAGACGAGGACAAATTGTCCCGGAATCTTGGACAGAAAGTCACCCAATAGACAAGTGATAAACAATTCTCCCCTCATCCCCTTCGGGGATGCTCCCCTCAACGCCGAACCAGTCGCCACGAAGCCGGTCGTCGATCCGAAGCCCGAACCCGTTCCGGCGACCGATTGGGGCAAGGCCCTGCCTCCAAGGGGTTGCAGGAACCCGCTGTGGGTGCCCGAACCCGGTAAGCTGCCCGAGCCGGTGACGGAACGCGCCGGTCAGGAGGTGCGCGTGCTCGACGGCATCCGCCGGCGCATGCTCGCCGTGGACCAGAGGTTCGATGTTCCGGCGACCATGGCCGATCGCAGGGCCGTCCACTCGCTGCTGATCGATCGCCCGTACGGCGAGATCGTCGCGACGATGGACTGGGCGTACCGCAACCGCTACTGGCTTCCCCGGCTCACCAGCGGCGCCAGGTTCGCCGCGAACTACGTGCAGCTGCGGCTGGAAATGCTCACCCATCCCGATCCGACGGGCAAACGGGCGCCGGACGCCCCGCTGCCGGTCGTCAAGGACCCCAACCGGGCGATACCGGTCAGCTCGTCGTCCGCGAGCCGCGTGCCGATCTACGGGGCCGCGCTGCTGCGCACCTCGCTGTGCCAGGAACACATCGAAGGCGTCATCTCGCAGGAGGCGTGCCCAGTATGCGCGTACGACAAACGCAACCACGCCACCCACGACGTCGCCGGGCACCGCAAGGCGAAAGCCGTTGCGCCGGAGGAAGCGGTGCGGCCATGAGCGGGGATGGACAGCGTCTTGAGGCGTGGAAGAAGGCCGGCGAATGCCGCGACTTCCCGCAACCATGGTCCGACTACCTGTGGTCGCTGGAGTTCGAGCACCGTCCCGGCGACGCGAAGGCGTTCCACTCGGTCGCCAAGGCCGTGTGCGAACGATGTCCGGTACGCGCCGAATGCCTGGCCTACGCGGCCAGCGGCGGACTCGAATGGGGCGTGTACGGCGGCAAGGTGTGCACCGACCGGCGCAGGATCGCGCGCATGGCCGAAGCCGATGGCGTCCCCTGCCGGGACCGCGGCCTACCGTGGCCGCAACGCTGGCGGCTGCTCACGGACTGGATACACGCCCACCGGAACGTGTTCGACGAAGCCACCGACGAGGCCAGCGCCGAACGCCAGCAACGACGCCTGCGCGCACGGGTCAGGACGGCCGATCGCCCCGCCCCGCATGAGCCGTCAGGCAATCAAACATTCAAACAAGCAGGAATCCAAGCAATCAGACAAGCAGACAATCAGGCGGCCGACTGATCAGGTTCGCATGATATCCGGCAGTCGCAAAGGAGAAGAACGAATGCGCATCGCCATAGCCAACGCCAAGGGTGGGGTCGCGAAGACCACGTCCAGCATCTACATCGCCTCGGTCATCGTTTCCAGGGGCGGCAGTGCCGTCGTGTACGACGCGGATCCGCAGTCCAGCGCGAGCCTGTGGGCCGCCGCCGCTGAACAGACCGCGGACCCGCTGACCTTCGACGTGCTGCCCGCCAACCAGGCCACGCTCCGCCAGCTCGCCGCGGGAGCCGACCCGGACGAATGGGCGATCATCGACGCGCCGCCGCAGGGGCCGACCCTGGACATGGCCATCAAGGCGGCCGACTTCGTGATCGTGCCGGCGTCGGACTCGCCCATGGACCTTCAGCAGGCATGGAGCACCCTCGACATGGCCAGGATAAGCACGCCCGCCGCGCTGCTGCTGGTCAAGGCCGAACGCAACACGAAAGCGTTCCGCGACACCATGGACGCCCTCAACGCCATGGACACGCCCCGATTCGACACGATCGTGCCGAAGGCCCAGTCCTACAAGCGTTCGCTCGGCACCAACCCGCACCAGCTGGGCGAATACCGGGACCTCGTCACCGAACTCCAGCAGATCGCCGGAAAGCAGGCGTGAGACCATGCAGGGCAACTACCAGCCACTGGCACGGCCGGTGCCGTTCGACGACGTGCTGCGTCAGCAGAACAAGACCTCCAAGACCACGGGCGAACCGCTGGTCATGCTCTCATTGCGCATACCCGTGTCGCTCAAGACCCGGCTCAAGACCACGGCCGCCGCGCACGGACTGCCCATGCAGCAGCTCCTGCGCGACGCCATCGAACGCGAGCTCGACCGGCTCGACGGCGACGACGAGCCGTAACCCGTCAGACAATCAAGCAATCCAACAAGTCAGCACCCAAACATTCAGGCAGTCAAACATGCAGACGCGATCCCGAAAGCCGATGCGTCTGCGGAAAGGAGACACTATGGACTATTCAATGGAGGTCTCCGTGCTCGGCGACCGCATCAGCATCGGCGAGGAGGCGCACGTCATCACCCTCGGCGTGAACACGGGATTCCCCGCGGGCTCCACAGCGGGACTGGCGTACACGCTCTCGCCATTGCAGGCCCGCGTGCTCGGTGCGCAGATGCGCGCGGCCGCGGACGCCGCCGAGGGGCATCCGGGCATGCCGTCCGACGAGGAGGTGAACGCGGCGGCGAAGGTGTTCTGCGGCGGCGTGTGGAACGGGTTCGACCCCACCAGCATGATGCCGACCGAACAGTTCGACCGGTTCTGGAACGACGGCGAGGGACACCAGCTCTACCTGGCGATCGCGCGCCACGCGCTCATCGCCGCACGCATGTCCATCCTCGCCGGGCAAAACGAAAGCTGACAAGCAGACAAGCCAGCATGCAGGCAATCAAACAATCCAACAATCAAACTTGCTTGCATGCAGACAATCGGACATGCAAGCAATCAAGCAAGCCGACAAGCAGGAAAGCAAACAATCCAACAATCAGGAACGGAGCAGAACCATGAACGACAACCATAACGAAGACGAGGAACCCTTCGACGGCACGAGTGAGGACTCCACGCTCGAAGACCAGATGAGCGCGCACATCGCGGCCATCGCCGCCAGCGGCGTCGCCGCCGAAGCCGAAGCCTTGGCCAACCGACAGGCCGACATGGCGGCCAAGGAACGCCGCGAAACCAGACTTGCCATCCTCGCCACCATCACCATTGCCGGGAGTCTTATCGCCTACGTCATCACGCGCGTCTGCGGAAAGACAAAGAGGTAACATAATGAGCGACACAGCCGCATATTGCCTAAACCGTCCATCGCGTGTAAACTAGGCGGCACGACGAGCGTAGGCCGGCAGGCTTATGATCGCTGTTAGGCTAGGGGTCGCTTCGGCGGCCCCTATGCATTTTCAGACCAAACGGTTCAAGAAGCCGTAGTCGGTCCGCTTCTCCATCGGATACCAGACTGCCGACTGAGGAGCAATGGCTGGACGGATAACATCCACAATTTTCAATACGGCTTTGTCTCCGTCATTCAACTTCTTGGCACCATCGATGCCTCCTGCACGGCCGCACATAAAGAGTGCCATATCAATCATCTGCAGACCATACAGCGTGCGTGAATCCACCCACTGGAAAGGCATCTTAATGCGCGCCAAATCAGAGGGAAAATACCCTTCGGTATTTCCAATTAGCTGATAACGGGCAATCTGACCTTCCTGAGCCGTTTGGTCCGCCACCTTATCCGCCATGACCGATACATCATCACGTTCCTGTTCGGCAATCATATTGACACGTTCCAGGCAATGCTGAAGTGACACCTGATGAGGATTATGTGCATGCTTACGATAACGTTCCTGCAGCTGCCCCACATGCACGCCGCGTATAACCAATCTGGCACCGCTGTCGGCCAGAATTCGCATTGCCGCACGGTAGATACCGGCCGACTGCCTATGCATGCCTTTCATGCACTTCCAATCGTCTTTGTATTGGAACATGCACTGACCATGAAACTCAGCGTTACTGGGTACTCCGAATTTGTGGTGCACCTGCTTTAACAAATCGTCCAAACCATTATCGATGACAGCCGCCTGGGCCGGCGTAGCCAACAGGCAGCCTACATAATACACGTCATATCCATGTCGGTGCGGTTCCTTCGCGCATCGCTGTGTATGCGACTCATCGATATAGGCCAAGAGCATGCATTCCATGGTATCTCAAAATTCAGTTGACCTTTGTCCGCCGCAGCATCGCTCTATGCGGGGTGATGCTGATGGTGCGTTCGGGGTCCGGCGGCCGGCCGTCGGGCTTGCGGGCGTGCTTTTCTTCCAGGGACCCGGGAGGAGGCGGGTTCTGGAGTCCCCGTCTCCTCCCTTTCCCGGAGAGGGGCGCTTCTGTCGTATGTGGGAAAGGATTTCGTATGAGGTTCGGGAAGAAGGGCACCGGTGCGGTGGCGTCAATCACCGCCGCCGCGGCGTTGCTGGCCTGCTTGGTTCCGGTCGCGTTGGCCGATAACGGTGGCGGCGGTTCCGGTGAGGACGGTGGCGGTTCGGGCGGTGGTCCGACGCAGACGGCCGATGTGCATTGGATCTACAAGGATTCGTGGCCGGCCACTCTGGATGGCATGAAGACGGCGTTGAGTGACGCGAAGGTGCGTCTGTCGTCCGATCTGGTGAACGGGCAGAACCAGTTCGTGAACATGAACAAGACTTTGAGCGACGCGATCGATGAGTGCCAGCGTTCCTATACGGGTGAGGGGAACGCGGACTGCCGTCTGGTGGCGGTGGGCTACGTGCGATTGGCGGATGGTTCGTTCAACGGCAGCTATGTGAGTTCGAACGCGAAGAACCGTTGGGAGGCGCAGTGGAAGGCCGAGGCGAAGGGCGACTACACGTATCAGGGCCAGAAGTACTCGACCTCGACCACGTGGAAGGACAAGCTCGGCACGCGCAGCGTTGACTCTCTGGCGCAGGAGTCGATCAACTCCAACCCGAACGCCTCGTTCCGCGTAATCGTGCTGGCGCAGAACCAGCCGCCGGTCGATTACAAATTGAACGTGACCACCAGCCACAAGCAGAAGACCGACATGCAGGTCGGCTCCACCGACCCGATCGGCGACGTCATCCATGCAGACAACGGCGGTTCCGCGATCAAGGAGACATTGAACGGCACCGCGATCATCCATTACGAGAACGGCCCCTACCTGCCCGCGAAGAGCGTGAGCAAGCCGATCAGCTTCTCCAGCAATGGGGACACCCAGCTCGACAATCTCGCCTCGCCGAAGGATTTCGGCATGAAATACTGGGCCGAGGGATCGTACTGGATCGACATCCAGGTGCCCAAGCAGGGCCGCATGCAGGCGGCCGTGGACACCGCGGACCGTGACCCGGCCGAATCCTGGAAGGTGAGCTCGGTGCCGCCCGAACCCCCGGTCAAGAAGACCGAGGACGGCGTGAGCGCCGACCGGATGACGAACCGCACCACCATCACGTACGGCACCGGCCGCGGCGGCTACGAAATGCGTTTCCGCGACGTGATCGAACCCAACGGCGTCGAATACTCCGTGGACAACTACAGGCTCATCGACAGGACCGACGGCAACCGCGACGTTTCCGGCGAGTTCGAGATCAATTGGGACAAGGCGTCGAACACGGTGTCGGCCGCGCGTTCGGCGGACAAGGGCGAGATGCCCATGGACCATGTCTACGAGTTCAGCTTCGACGTGACCGTGTCGAAGCCCTCCGACTTCCAGCAGGTCAAGGACCATGCGTGGGGCCAGTGGAACCACGAGCCCGAGGCCGACGCCGGAACGAAACAGTTCGATACGTGGCGGCCGAATCCCGACAAGAGCTGGATCCGCCTGAACACGAAGGGCCAGTGGGAGGCGGTCATCGACCCGAAGGAGACCAACCGGACCGGCGCCGACGATATGACGCTTCTGGACGGGGACCGGGTCGCCTCGGTGGTCAACGGCACCATCGCCAAGAACCTCATCCAGGCCCCGGAGACCCTGACGCTCACGGACGACTGGTCGGCCGCCGACTACCTGTTCGACGCCGACGACAAGTCGAAGATCAGGGTGTACGAGGCCGATGCCGGCACCGATCGCGAGTCCAGCGTCACCGACATCGCCAACCACGGCAGGGACGTCACCGACCAGTGGACGATCACGATGGAAGGCACCACGGTGACCGCCACCGCCGGCCGGGCCTATCGCGAGGGATTGAAGGGATTGAAGACCGCGAAGCAGGTCACGCTGCTCATCCCGGGCAAGGCGGCCTACGCCAACGGCAAGGGCGCGGGCCAGGTGCGCGACGACTTCGGCAAGCAGGCGAGCGACGAACTGTCGTTCTGCACCGCGCCGGACGGCAAGGCGCTGACGAACAAGGGCTCACAGACCGTCAACACGCACACCATCCCCACGAACGAGCCGAAGATCTGCGGCTACATACCGCCCGTCGTCAAGGACGTGGTCGGCGAATCCTCACAGGGAGGCGACCAGGCGTCCGTGGACGGCAGGGTCGTCTATCCGGGCCAACGCTTGGAATACCGTCTGGAGACCCAGCCCCACCTGCCCGGCAATCTCGCGTACTCGGTCAGCGAGGTGGCGGTCACCGACACCTATGACGAGCATCTTGAAGTGGACAAGCAGACCCTGGAGGTCACCGACCTGTCCACCGGCAAGTTCATCCCGAAAACCGAGTACGAGACCCAGTGGAACGACTCGCAGCACGCGGTGCGCCTCGTGTTCTCCGACGGGTACGTGAAGACCAACTGGCGCAACGGCGCGAACCCGCGCATCATCGTCCGCTTCGAGGGCACGGTCGCCAAGGACGCGCCCACGGACACCAAAATCGGCAACCAGTGGGCCCTGACGCTGAACAACATGATCACCCCGAGCAACAAGGTATGGAACGAGCCGCCCGACTTCACGCCGGTGAAGAAGGACACCCAGGCCGACCCGTCCATCAGCATCGACGGCAAGACCGTGCTGCTGGGCGACCGGATCTACTACCGCGTGACCATCGACGCCAAGCAGACCAACCAGGCCTACAAGGTCTGGAGGCTCGGCATGACCGACGACTGGGACGACGAATACCTCTCCCTCGACGCCAAGCGCATCGAGGTCACCGACACCGCGACCGGCAAGGACGTGACCGCGAAGTTCAACATCGCGGCGATCGACGGCGTCGCCTACGTGTACGCCAAGACCGCGGACACGAAGGTGCCGGCCACCGGCGAGACCATCAAGGGCGACCCCCAGCCCAAGAACCTCAAGGAATACGCCGAAAAGAAGGACCACGACCCATTGAAGGAGCCGGCCATCGACCAGTCGATGCTGGGCACGAGCTACGAGGTGAGCCTGCCGATGACCGTCATCAAGGTCACCGACGGGCATATCGTGAAGAACAAGGCCACGCAGGTCGTCAACGACACCCGCAAGGACACCAACGAGGTCGCCAACCCCCTCAAACCCGTCAACCCCTCCAAGGACGTGGTCGTGAAGGTGGACGGCGAATCCATCGACAAGCGGAGCGTGTACCTCAACAGCCTGTTCCTCTACCGCCTCGACAGCTCCGTGCTGCCCGCGCACCGCGCCTACCAGAAGGTCACCGACTGGAGCATCACCGACCCGCTCGACACCGAGCATGACCAGTACACCGGCCAATGGGCCGTATACGCCATGCGCGACCTGACCGAGCAGGGCAAGGTGATCGCCCGCAAGGGCGTGAAGATCGCCGGCAGCGGCTTCGACGCCAGTGTGTACGGCGACGAACTGTTCACCCTCGCGCAGGACGACAAGGGCGTGGTCACCGTTACCGCGACCCAGCGCATGCTCGACCTCGTCAGCGGCAACGACGAAAGCGAGCAGGCATGGACCGCGTTCATCCAGTGCAAGCGCGTCAAGACCGGCGAACACATCGCCAACCGGTTCGACGAAACCATCAACGGCACCAAACGTCCTTCCAACCAGGTCGAGACGCACACGCCCGACATGACCCCGAGCCTGAAGATCGAGAAATGGGACGAGGCCTCCGGCTGGCCGGCCGGCGACCGCGACCAAGTCAAGGACGCGCTGGCCATGCAGGGCGACACGCGCATCGTGTTCACCATCACCAACACCAGCACCACCGACCCCGACACCAAGCAGGGCGCATGGTACCGAACCAAGGACCTGAACCTCAAGGACCAGCTGGTCGCCGGCGACGGCCGGGTGACCGATCTCGAATACCCCGCCGATTGGGACAGCCGCATCCTCAAGCCCGGCGAGAGCGTCGAGGTCAAGGGCGTCCTCAAGGGCGTGACCGGCCATCACACCGACCGCGCCACGGTCACCGGCACGCCGTTGGTTGAATGCGTCGTCTCCGACCCGGATCCGTTCGACGGCAAGGACGAGACGTCCGCGCCCGATGACGCGGTCACGATCGACGGCAGGCTCGTCTGCCCCGACACCGAAGTGGTCAGCAACACCGACGACTGGAACGGCTACCGGACCGGGCTCGCCCATACCGGCGCCGCCGTCCAGGGCGTGATCGCGGCGGCGATCACCCTGCTCGCCGTCGGCGTGGGACTGGTCGC
>NZ_JGZN01000019.1 GCF_000741715.1 Bifidobacterium saguini DSM 23967
CACCTGCCGGAGCCAAGCGGCGGCGGGTGGCGTTCAGCCGTGGCGGGCGGAGCGTCGTCGGAGCCGCGCGTCGCACCAATCCATGAGCATGCTCGCAAGCACGGCCGTGAGAAACGCGGCGACAATCAACGCGAACGAGCCGTCCAATGCCGGAGCGTCCGAGCCGGCGAGGAAATGCATGAGCAGGAACGCCAGCATGAGCAATCCCGACAGCATGGCGAATGCCGTGAACACGGAGTTCGCGAGGAACACCACGAGCCGCAACGGGTGCGCGAGCAGGGCAAGGCACGAGGCCACGCCCCGCATCAGCATGCGTATCACGCCCGTCGCCAGCGACAGGCCAAGCATCACCAGCAGCATCGGCATCGCCGTCACCTCCCGTATGTCGCCATGTCATCCAGCGTAGCCGCCAGGACGCGGGAAACCGAATCGCAACCCCTCCGGGTCCAATCCAATCGAACCGGACGTGTCAGCATCCACGACATCAGCCGCATTCTCTGTTGCGGCGTTGTCCTCCGTCAGGGCAATCTCCAGCGCATCGGCGGCGGATGCCGGTCGGCCGTCGGATTCGGCGGCCGAACCCTCGCCATCATGGATTTCACTGTGACCGTCGGCGGGATTGGCCTGCCCGTAGTCGGGCGTGACGGCATGGAACGCCATGCCCGTCTCCCTCGGCTCCATTCTGAGCGTGCGCACGAGCTGGGCGCGCGGCATGTGATGGTCGTCGCAGAACGACTGTGCGGCGTCGCGGAATCGTTCCGCGGCCCAGCGCATGTCGTCCAGCAGAATGCCCAAACGCGACAGTTCGCCGCGTTTGCGCCGAAGCGCCTCCAACTCGGCATCCAATGCGTTGTCGGCGATGGCGCGCATCGCCCGGTTGCGTTCCCTCGGCTTCGCCATGACGGTCTCCTCACGGTGATTGTTCTTCACTGCCCCGCATCGTAGAACGACGCCGGCCATGATGCCGGCGGACACGAAACGGAACCGGCGCCCCATGCGAAACGTGACATGGAGTCCGCCGCGCATGGCGTGGCGCGAAGGTGAAACTGACCGGTGCGCAACCATCCCCTCCCCGGAGGGGCGGTTGGTGTGTAGCAAGCATCGCCGGTGTACGTACACCGGCACGGCTCCGCGAGGCTCGGGGCCGATCGCGGGACACCCGTGGAACCCGATACGAGGAGGCGTCGATGGGCTGGAAAGGCAACCGTTCCCGGACGATCCGCAAGACGGTCACGTTCAGCGAGGAGGAATGGCGGTGGGTGGCGGACTCGCTCAAGGTGGAGAACCGTCAGCGCATCCGGACCGGGCTCAGGCCCGTGGGCTGGATGGCGTTCGCCCGTAACAGGATCAGATGCGCCCACCGCGTCAACATCATCGTGCCCGCGGACCTGCATGACGTGAGCGCCCAACTGGCGAGGATCGGCAACAACGTCAACCAGATCGCCCGTCACGCGAACACCACGCGGGAAACAGACCTGGCCATGCTCTCGCGCGTGTTCGACGAGCTGCGCCAGGCGGAACGGCTGGTCGCGGGCCTGAGCGTCCGGGTGGAGACCGACGTTGACCCCGAAGGGGTGCCCGAATGGCTGTAGTCAAGATCGGCAAGATCAAAAGCACGCTCGCCCGCAGCATCGCCTACGTGACGAACCCGGCCAAGACCGACGGCTACCGGTGGGCCTCGACCACCGTCGGCGATGACATCGCGGACGCCGAGTCCATCGCCCGCGGCTTCGAACGTGCGTTGGACGCCACGAAAGGCGGTTCACGCCGGCAGGGGGCCGTGTTGGCGCTGCATGTGATCCAATCGTTCGATCCCACCGACCAGGTCACGCCCCGATTGGCGCATCTGATCGGGGAACGGTTCGTCCGGGAGATCACCGGAGGCACGCATGACTACGTGATCGCCACCCACACCGACAGGTCCCACATGCACAACCACATCCTCATCTGCCCGGCAGACCGGATCACGGGCAAGGCCCTGCGTCTGCGGAAAGGGACCTTGGGCGAATGGCGGAAAATCAGCGACCGGCTGTGCCGCGAATACGGGCTGCGCACCCTCATGCCGGAACAGTCCGGGCGTGTGGCCCCGTCGATCGGGGAACTCCACCTGAGCGCCAGAGGAGGCAACCTCAAGGACCGGTTGCGCACCAGCATCGACACGGCCTGCATGAACGCCCATGACTTCGCGGGATTCCGCCGCGAACTTGCGACGCTCGGCGTCAACGTGACCGTTCGCGGCGGACGCATCACCTACACGCCATGCGGGCAGACCCGCGGAATCCGAGACCGGCGACTGGGCGTGGCATACAACATGCTCGCCGTCATGGGCAAGATCCACAGGCGCACGCTCAGCGAGATCACCTTCCACGAGGCCATGATCACCCGTCGGACGGATACGGCGGTGACCGTGCGGGTGCCCGGCACGCACGGACGCCTGCACCTGGCCATACCGTGCGACCGGCTCGTGCGCGACGGAAGGATCTGGCACGCCTACCTGTCCGACGACGTCAGACAGGTACTCACCGACGGGAACGACGGCTATGTGCGGTCAACGGACTGCGAGGGCCTGTACGCATGGTTCGCACGGCCCGCGCTGCGACTGGAGGGCTACTGCCGGCAACGGTTCGACGGCCGGGACACGACCGGTGTGAACGGGCGCGCGCTGCGTCAGGCGATCGCCTGCGACCGGATCGCCGACAGCCTGCGCGAGCTCAAGGTGCTCGCCCAGGTCATCGACGAAGGCGACGGCCGATTGGCGACGCTCGGCCGGCTCACCGACTCCGTCGAACGCAACGCGAAGCACATGCGCGCCCTGATCGCGCTCATCGCCGACAACCACGATCAGGCGCCGACGCCACGGGACTGGAAGCCCAGCTCGCCATCGAGGAGCAGGAGACCCGAGGCCTGGCCTCCGACGCCATCGCCCTGCGCCGGCTCATCGCCCGCACCACACCAACCTCCGAACGCTCCAACGGCGCACGGCGCGCGCAACGCCGCGATGACGGGCATCGTGTCCGCCGCAGGAACCGGTGAGCCGGCGGAAGCTGGAACGCAACGAACCACGACGGATGACGGGAGAATCCCATGGCGGCCGAGGACCAAGCACAGGAACTCATGATGCGCGTCAGCGAACAAGGCACACGCGTCATCATCGACGTGACCAAATACGGGCTCGACAAGGCGCTGCACCTGCTCGGCATCGGCGTGCACGCCACCGGCGAGACATTACGGCGCATCAGGACCACCGGCAAGGTGGACGGCAAAACCCTGCACCGCACCGGCGAGCCGATCAACGTGCAGGAAGTCACCGGACGATACGCCCGACAGCTCGAACACGACCTGAAAAAGGCCGGCATCACCTTCCACATCGAGCACGACCGCGACACCGGACGCACCTTCCTCCACTTCCAAGGCAGGGACGCCGACGAGGTCAACCACGTCGTCTCACGCATCGTCGAACGCCTCAACCGGGAACTCGCCCAACAGGAGACCGCCACGATTCCCGAACCCGGTGGCGCCGACCACGCGCAGCCGCCCGCGGAGACGACGCCGACGCCGGAACGGGAGGAGCCGAACCCGTTCCTCGAACCATCCGACGACGCGCTGCGCCTCGCCTTCGACGCCGAATCCCCATCGAACGGCCGGTTCGACTTCCGCACGGTGCCCTGGGACCGTGACGCCGCGATCATCACCGACCAGCTCGACCGGCTCCACATACCCCACCACACGCAACGGGTCGCCGACGACACGGTGCGCTTCACCTACCCGACCGGCCAAGCCAGACGCATCGCCGACGCGATCGAATCCCTGACCGCACGCTCGCGGGGCCTGGACTGGAACCGCATGGACATCCCCGCCCCGGACGGCGGCGTGCGACGCCCCAAAACCAAGCAGCAGACCCTGAACGACATCCGCAAGCGGGCCGGCAAACGCATCGAAGGCCAACGCCGCACCGCGCCCTCGAAGCAACGCACCCGCACCCGGTGAGTGGATGCGCAACGACCATGACCGGAAAGGAGCACCGCCATGCCCGAGCTTTCAGCCAACGCGCGTTGGCTCATGGACAACCTCATCGACAACGACCGGCAGGCCTTGGCGGACATCGCACGACGCGGCGAGCAATACGCGGCCGCCGGCATGCCGCAGGACAATCGGCTGGACCAGGTCGCCCGCATGGTCGTCGATGACGCGATCCGACGCCACAACCAGGCATGGCCCGACGCCGCGATCGGCTTCCCCGCGCCTGACCTCGACCAGGCCTCCGACGAGATCGCCCAACGCATCCGCACGCAAGCCGCACGATCATGGAACACGCCCGACGCCATGCAGATGCCGACGCGATGGCAGCCCGAACATCCCGGGAACACGCATACCCCGGCCCCGGAGCCGAAACGGAACGAGGCGGCCGCCGGCCTGCCCGGCGGCGAGCAGCGACGCAACCCGCGGCCGGTGGAAGAACAAAGGAGATCTGGCCACGCGTGAACTTCCCCAACAGCTACGTGCACCTGTACCGGATGACCTCCAAGGACGGGCGCACGTTCGACAAGATGCGCGTGGCGATACCGCAAGGCACCAGCATCCGCGGCGTGGACCTGACCGGATGGCAGCTCGACCGCTTCCTGACCGACCATGCGAGGGACGCCAAACTGAACGGGCGCGACGTGACCGTTAGCTTCAAACCCGGCGAACCGGTGGAACTGTGGCGCGGCAAAGGCGAGCAACGCGAGACCATGCGCATCGACGACGCATGGCAGCTGTGCCGCGCCGTCAAAGCGCAACGCATGGCCTACACAAGGCAACACGCCGAAAACAAACCGGTCACCACCACCGGCACCCGGACCGGCGAGGAACCGCCAGCAGCACCCGGGCCGGAGAACCCCGAACAGGCGGCCGAGCAATCCCTGCCGGCCGGCAAGAGCCGGACACTCGGCGCCATCAAGGACAGGGCCGAACGCCGCACGCAAACACCATCCACCGCGCAGATAAGAACGCAGATGCAAACACAGACAAGGAGCCGATGATGGCTGAAGACAATCTGACGATCAACGTATGGGTAGGCAACCTCGGCCGATACAACGAGGGCGCGCTCATCGGCGGATGGCTGCGCCTGCCCACGGACGAGCAGCGGATCGACCGGTTCCTCACCGAACAGGTAGGACTGACGCTCGACGCACAGCAAGCCTATGAGATCGGACGCCAAGGAGGCGTCACCTATGAGGAATACGGCATCTTCGACCACGAATACACGGGCTTGCTCGCCGCACTCGACTATCGGCCCGGCGAATACGAAGACCTCCACGCCCTGAACACGCTCGCACAAGCCGCCCGGATCTTCACACAAGACCAGCCCGAAGCATTGGAGGCGGTACGGCTGGCGGCCGACATGAACGGCGTGCACGACCCGATCGGACTGGCGAACCTGCTCGTCCAATCCGAGGACATCGAATACATGACCTACGACCCGCCGCAAGGCATCACGCAGGAGAACACGCCCGACCTGGACGAGATGTACGGCTGGCATTGCGTCAACCAAAGCACCGAACTCGCGAAACTTCTGGACGGACCATACGGCATGTACTTCGACGTGGCGAAATATGGGCGCGACGCCGTCATCAACGACAACGTCACCCTCGCCGACCACGGGTTCCTGCTCGATTCCACCATCCCCGACACCAAACGGTATTCCGGCACGGAACTCAAGCAGATCATCGACGCCTACACCGATGACGAGCCCGGCCTCGACGCCACGATGCCGACGGTCTCCGACGCAATGCGGATGATCGAACGCTGGGGAGACACGCACGACAACGTGATGCGATCGGACGGCACGGAACGCATCACCGAACGCATCATGCAGGCCAACGACACCGATGACGAACACCTGCGCCAACAGGTTCGGGACCTCGTCAAACCGGTGGCCGACCAGCTGGACGGCGACATGCCCTCAGGATCGGCCACGTTCGCCCGACTCGTCGCCGAACACGCAGCAGAACACGCCAATCCAGACCAGATGCCAACACGGGAACCGTTCCGGCTCGAATCGCTGCTCGAACCCGGCGAACGCATCATGGAATACACGCTCGCCGGCACGGCGACAAACTGGGGAGCGCCCGTCTACCGGTGCATCATGCCCACCGATTCCACCGACATCAGCGCCGGATTGGAAGACACCCTCCAACGTATCATCGCCGACCGGACCGAGCGCGGCGACGCCGCCGCGATACTCGCCGAAACCATGGGCGCCAGACCCGCCGGCGAACTCGACCCCGCCGACGGCATCACCCCGATCGACCAGGGATACGCGCTGCCCGCGCCCATCACCTCCTTCAACCCCAAATCGGCGAAAGAGGAAGAGCCGAACACGTCGAAGGGCAGGGACACGGTGCTCGACGGCATACGCCAACGAGCCAGCCAGCGCGCCGACGACCCCACAGCCCATCCGTCCACGCCGGGCCGGACGAAGACCCGCAACCGATAAGCCACCGAGGAGACCAGCATGACCACCTTTGACACCGCCTACCGGCAACTGCAGGACGAACTCAAACGCCTCGGCTACGAGCTGCGTATGGAAGGCTTCGGCATCCTCCAGCCCCAAGGCTCCTACGGGGACATCGAACCACCGTACCGGCTCGTCACCCTGCGCGAGATCCCCATCGAACCGTTGCCCGAATGGTCGGCCGACGTGCACCCGCACGACATCACCTACCGGTTCGACGCCACGCGATACCAGCACGACCGCGAACAACGGGACACCGTTGACGTGCGCGACTACGAAACGTGGACGCGCACCGTATGCGACGAACAACACGTGCAGGGCCGCGTGCTCATCGACCTGGACAAAACGGCGGAGGAACGCATCGCCGACCTCGCCACCGCAATCCACTACATCCGATCCGCGAACCCCGCATGCCGCTCCTACCCGGTGGACCGCAAGACCCGACGCAACGAACTGCCCGACCGCACCCGCATCAGCCAGCCGATCGACGACTACCGGGACCCGTGGAGCATCCGGGTCATGGCCGCACGGGAACAGGCCCTCGACACGCTCGCCTCCAAACACGTCCGGGTGGCCAGAGCCCGCGCCGAATCCGACGCGCTCACCGGAGGCGGCCGTGACGCCCGCGCCATCGGCCGAGACGCCATCAACGCCGTCCAAGGCAAAGCCCCGAACATCGACAAACCCGCCAGAAAACGCAGGCCAAGCCGATGAGCGTCGCCCGATACCCGCAGGCCTATGCGCGTGGCATCCTCACCGATGACGCCAGATTCCACACCGACGGCAACGGCAGAACGACGGCAACCCTGACCGTGAACGCCGGCACCATGGACACGCCACTCATCATCCGCGTACATGCGGCCGGAGACCATGCGGCATACCTGCACGAACAGGGCGCGCTGCAGGGACGACGGCTCATCGTCCATGGCATCATCCACGAAGAGGAAAACGCCGACGAAGCCTACATCCTGGCCGACGAAATGGCCCTGCACACCAGCGTCAAGGACGCGCTCCCGTGAACACGGCGCGAACAATCACCATCATCGACGCAGGCGAGGAAACCAACGGCGCTCCAACCACACGTGGGAACCCGACCATCTACGATGCGGGAACACCCGTGGGGCGCATCCTTGCTGCGATGTGCGGCGGAGACGACACCATCGAGAACCGCCAAGGCCTCACGCACATCACCAGCGCCGCCGACGCGGGAAACGGACAGACGGCGCCAGGACGAGATGAGCCCTCGCCGGCGGACACCGCCGTCATGCATCCGACGGCCGATGATCCGCCATGGACCAAGGAACAGACACTCACGAACATCCGCGTCCGCGCCGAACACCGCATCAACAGTTGGATCCCGCAACCGACCGACGTCCCCGCAGACAATGACATGCGAAGAACCATGACGCAGCACCGCGGCGGCGCGGAAAGAGACAGGGGAAACCAATGAAACGCCTGCAAGCCATACTGCCCGCGGCCATGGGACTGTTCACGCTGTTCTGGCTGGGCGACAAGATCGGCTACCAGATACGCACCGACCTGGATGAAGGCACGAGCGTGATCGACCTGTCCGACAGATTCTGGCTCGATCTGTACCATCCATTCCACCTGTCCGCGAACCGTACTGACCTGATGTGCGGACTCGCCGCAATGGTCGTCGGTCTGCTGATCTGGGCATACAAGTACACGGCACGCCTGAACCTGCGCAGCGGCGAGGAACACGGCTCCGCCCACTGGGGCACCCCGAAGGACATCAAACCATTCATCGACCCCGCGGAATCCCGCAACATCCGATTCACAGAGACCGAACGGCTCTCCATAGACACGCGACGCACCCTGCGCAACCTCAACGCGCTCCTGCTCGGCTCATCAGGCTCCGGCAAAACCCGCTACTACGTCAAGCCCAATCTATTGTCCGTGGATATGAACTGGGCCGTCACCGACCCAAAAGGCGAACTCAAACGCGACACGGAACACGCCATGCGCGACCGCGGCTACCAAGTCAACACACTCGACCTCATCCACCTCGACCGATCCGACCGGTTCAACCCCATGCGCTACATCGGCTCCGAAGAACCCCAATCCGCGATCCTGCGTCTGACCGACAACCTCGTCACCAACGCCACCGGAGACCGCAAAACCGGAGACAACTTCTGGCAGGACGCCGAAAAAGCACTCCTATGTGCCCTCATCGCATGGACCTACTACACCGAAAACAACCCCACCCTCAACCAGGTCACCGATACCCTCGACCGAATGGGAGCCAGCGAACAAGACGAAGACAAGGAATACATCATTGATGCGCTCTTCGCCGAAGCCCAGACCGAGATCCACCGCATGCGAGAACACCCCGACGACTACGATGAGGAAACCCGGAGCATGCTCGACGGGCTCGCGTTCGCATGCGCCCAATACAACACGTTCCTCAAAGGCGCCGGCGAAACCAAGAAAAGTATCATCATCACCACCGGCGTCCACCTCGCACCCCTCCAAGTGCGCGAGGTACGCCGGATCCTCGACGGCGACGACATCCGGCTCGAAACCCTCGACCAAGGCAAACGCATCATCTACCTCGAACTGCCCGACACCAACGCCACTTTCTCCTTCATCGCCAGCGTCTTCTACCAATGTCTCTTCGAAACGCTTGTGCGAAAAGCCGATGCCAAACCCGACGGCGTGCTCGACCGCGATGTGCACTGCATGCTCGACGAATTCGCCAACATCGGCAAAATCCCCAACTTTGTACGGCTCATTGCCACCATACGAAGCCGGCGCATCAGCTGCAGCATCATCCTCCAGACCGTCAGCCAAGGCAAGAGCCTTTATCGGGATGACTGGGAGACCATCGCCGGCAACTGCGACAGCCAGCTCTTCCTCGGCGGCAACGAGCCCAGCACCACCAAATACATCAGCGACCGGCTCGGAGACCAGACCATCGACGTTATCGAAACCAGCGAAACCAAAGGCCTCAACGGCAGCTGGACACGCAGCACCCGCAAGAACGCACGCAAACTCCTCACCCCGGACGAACTCGGACGCATACCCACTGGCCAGTGCATCTATCTACTCAGAGGCATACCGCCATTCAAATCAAAGAAAGCGATATCATAACGGCATTCTCGTCAAACCGCCTGTAGCTCGATGACGTGATCGCATTGTGCGGCTATGCCAGGGTCGTGGGTGACGATGATGAGGGTTTTGCCGTATTCGTGTTGGAGTCGGAGCATTTCGTCGAAGACATGTTGGGCAAGATCGTGGTCGAGGGCACCGGTGGGTTCGTCAGCGAGGATCAGGTCGCCGGGTTTCAGGATGCATCGTGCGAGGGCGACGCGCTGCTGTTCGCCGCCGGAGAGGGTCATGATCTTGTCGCCTGTGACGTGACCGAGGCCGAGCCGGGTAAGCATGGCCTTGGCCTTGCGTTGTCTGACCTGATTGCTGTCGCGGGTGAAACGCATGCCGAGCGTGACGTTGTCAAGGGCGCTCATGTCATTGATGAGTGCGTATGACTGGAACAGGTAGTTGATCTTGTTGCGGCGCAGCAGGGTCGCATTGCGGCTGTCGATGCCCGGCAGTGGCTGCCCGTCGAGCATGATCGTGCCGCCGGTGGGCGCGTCCAGCAGGCCGATGATGTTCAGCAGCGTGGATTTGCCCGAGCCGGACGGGCCGATGATGGCCATGCTGGTACCTTCCTTCACGCTGAAGGATAGGTCGTGCAGAATAGTGCGGCTGCCATAGGTTTTTGAGAGGTGGTCGGCGACGAGTTTCGTGTTCATGATGATGCTCCTTTGCGGGGTTGGCGATAAGGATGGCCGTATGCATGCGCGCGGCGAGCTTATTCGGATTTGATCATGGCCTGCACCTGTCCGGAGGACAACGTGCGGGACTGGACGGCAAGCAGGATTAGCTGGGATACGAGCATCATGGCAGTGGCGGCGATGCCTGCGGTCGATCCGAGCAATATGGTGGCCAGGATCGACATGGTGGACACCGCGGCGACCATGATGAACGCGGGCGCGAAGATGTCCGTGAGCGAGTAGCCGAGGAGTCGTTTGACGGCGATGGTCTCCCGGTACGTCACTGCGTAGATGCGGCACAGGGTGGCTATGCCGACCAGTTGGAACAGTGCCGCGAGCAAGGCGATGCCGCCGAACAGTTGGATGAACTCGGTCAGGCTTTTGCGCAGTCCGGCGATGAAGTCGCTGGCGGGTCGGTAGATCGGGTTGTTGTCCTCCAGCTGGTATTGGGCAAGATATGTAGTTGCCGTATACCGCTGGGCGGCGGTCTCGCTGAGTTTGACGTAGCTGTTCGTCAGCCCGGTCGCGCCGAGGCTTTCCGCCTCGAACGGCGTCATATCCGCACCGGTGGCCACGAGGATCACCGGGTCCGTGGTTTCGGCGGGCTGGCTCAGGTCGTCGCTCCATGTGAACAAGGGCGTGGACGGATGGTAGGTGGCGAATCCGATCTTGCCGGTATCCATGAACGTGGTATGGATGCTGCTGTTCCAGTCCTTGTATTGCATGCTGGTCTCGGTCAGGTAGCCTCTTATGCGCTCCTGCTCCGCGGAGTCCATGGTGTCGGGAATCAGAAACATCCGTTCGCCGGCCTCGGCGCGCGCGGCCGTGTCCGAATCCAGGTCGAATTCTTGGTCGTTCAGGTAGTTCGGGGAGACAATAAAGTACCAGAACGCCTGCTCGGGCACCTGCTCGTACAGTCCCCTCCATTGTGCGAGCAGATCGGTGTCGAAGTGGCGGGCGTTGGCGATGTACACGCCGTCTTTACCTTCGATGGACGTATACCAGTCGTATACCTCGCGCATATGGTCGCCGGACAGACCCGACGATTCGGTATGGTTTGTGCCGCGCGACTCCTTGTACAAGAGACGGAGCGAATCATAACGGCTCCAGCGCGCGTTCACCTGGCCGAGCTTGGAGACCTCGTTCATCGGCGCGTCCAACGCATGAGCGCCCGCTACCAGACCGACGGATGCCAACACGTACACCGTGGCGATTACGACCAGCAGCGCCTTCTTAGATACACGGTTGCGTATCGCCGCGACTGGGCGCACCGACAGCAACACCAACGTGCCCAACGCCGACGCAGCTAATACGATGCCGACCACTATCAAACCGGGCGTCAACCCCGACACAGCCAATTGCACGGTGAGAGGGAAACCCTCCATGCCCCACAAAGTCACAGCAAACGGCACCACCATCACCACGAGGGAACACACCAACAAGGACCGGTATATACGCGCGGCGTACCCCAAACGCGACCACCCTAACATCAGATGCACCCCCAGATGGGAGAACTCCTGGAACGCGCCCAATACCGACAGTAACACCAGTGCCCCAGCCGCCACGGCCAGCAATGCAAGCACGATAAACCGCATGAAACTGTCCTCTGTGCTGGAGCCATGTAACGGTGACGTTAAGCGATCTGCATCCACACCGCTTGCCTTGCTCACCTGTTGCACCAAAGACCGGAACCCGGCATCGTCAAGGCCGATGATTCGATAATCGCCGTTGACTGTCCCGGACCTGCGCGCCAGCGCATCCAACTGAACCACGACCAGCCGTGCACCGAACCTTGCGCTCGGTAAAGAGACAATCGTGTCGGCGCTCACTCGGTCCAAACCCAGAGTCGAATCGGCATCCGATTGAAGCAAACGCGACAACAATTTCGCATCCAGTACATTAGCACCTTGGTAACGGAACGCCATCTCATCGGGGTGCGCGGTCACGTCACCATACACGCCCAGACGATACCCTTCTACGGATCCATCCACCGGCGAGAGTAGCACATCCGAGCGCACAACGACCGCCCGCGTCTGAGCCACGCCACTCGTCAAAGCGCTCAATGTCCTAGCGGAGCGGTTCTGAGACACGTCCGTCAACGACAACACCCGTCCCTGCGACGGATAAGCGCGCATCGCCGCCAGATATCCGTCGCTCAGAGTAAACAACGACAGCACGCCCGACAACACCGCCATCATGCAAACGATTAGATACGACGTCCAACGCAGCCACCTATGCATTGCGTGTGATCCCTTCAACACAGATCAGCACGTTTCGCGCTTAATTGAAAAGATTCAGAATTAAGCGCGAAACGTGCCGATTATTTCCTACTTAACCACGGCAATCCCAAAATGCTGTGGCCTGGCCAGTTCCGACGAATGCTAATGCCTTTGCTGGAACTCCCGGCTCTTGCCATCCAGAAGAAACGGTATTTGCAGTGGCGAGATGCGAAAATCGGCTAGTTTGTACATTGGAATAACTGAACACGCCTGCGGTCCGCCCATGGTCCCATGAAACGGCAACACCTTGATAGTACACGGTGTCCGCAAAGGCCATTCCCGCTCCGCCAAACAGAACGGTGACCGTGAGCAGCACTGCAGCAACAGGCTTCTTGATTTTATCGAACATGTTTTTCTCCTTTGAAATCATGCTTATTTTTGGGAAATATGGTTAATAACATGTTGTTGTTTAGTGGATTTACCCTCCTTTCTATGTCGCATACATGCGAAAAGCCTCACCGCGATCGATCAAATTAGTCCAACTGGTAGCTGTAGTGGGGAGAACACCACCATGTAGATACCTTTGCCTCGGCCCATACCCCGGGAGGTGCGGTTATCGATCGTATCGTCGTATCACCGCATTGAATCGTGACTGAGTGCCTTCTTAAGGGGTGGCTGTATTTCACCCAGAACATTCCCAAACTTGAACCAGTCTGAAGAACTCCACCCGATGCTGGACCATCGGCGAAAGCGGTACTTGCAGGGGCGACGAAGAGAGTGACCGTCATCAGCGTGCATAATAGCGCTTTTGTTTTTCTCATGAAAAGCTCCTTTGCGTCTTCATTGTTGAGGTTGTAGGGCTATTGCCGGACCAATGCTGCGATGCATGTTCCGAGACGTTTGCTGTCGAGAATTGTCATGACACTGTCTCGCTCGGTGTTAATGCAGTGTATGTAGTCCTCATCATGTATTCGTGTAGGAATAATCATCGTGACTAACGTCGATTGCAACTTCCTTCCTGACGGATTCGAAATCACCAATGATTTCACAGTGCCCGTCTATGCCTCCGTGTTGATTGGTGGAACGTGAAACTGTTGCAGAGCGGACTTATATTGGTTCTCCTGTCGCTGATTCTTACTTACGGTATAGAGTCTGCCACCTATAGAGGGCGATTGCTTACGCAGCTGGCTGTACTGTCATCTAAAGATGACAGTACAGCCAGCGATGATGCTATCCCAGCCGGTCGGGGAATGAGGGGGCTGCCGATTGCCCAGGTACGTCCCAAGTGGGATTGCCTCGCATGACGGGCCGGGATAAACCTTCCGATGATGGTGCGGACTGTCGATTCGATGACTGGGAATCTGAGCCCGGCTGTGTGGAATCATCCGAACGGCCCGCATCAGAAATATACTCGTTCCCTACAATCGTCATGGAATCCCGAACGGTTTGCATGACCTCGTTGAGGTCTTGGATGGTTCTGTTATAGACATCAAGATTCTGATGGTCGCGCACCATGAATCGTGCACAGGTGATCTGCTCATTGAGCCGTGCACGGGTGTCGTTGTCTCTGACCTTGTTCTCAGATTCTTTGTAGAGCCTATCGGCGTCTTCAATGGTTTGGCTCAGTAGGCTCCGCGCGTTGTCGATTTGTTGTTGTTCCTGTGACGTCTTGACCGTGTCGACTGTGTCATGCAGGTTCCTGGTCTGGATTCTGAGCTGGTTGTTCGCTTTCTCTATCTCTGCACGGGTGCGATCGAGATGGTCGGCCGTCAGACTCGGATCGCAATTCTCCGTTGAGACTGATGATTGATATTGCATGATTTTACCGAGCAGTTCCAAAGATTTGGGATCCCGCACGTCTTTATCCTGGAGCTTCGCATATGGTTCCGCCTGTTTCAATGCCTTGTTCCATTCAATCCGCACTATGTCAGATTGCTTGATTGCTTGATTGCATGACGTGAGCGCTTCCCGATGGTCGTAGTTCTTCTTCGCCATGACAAGGCCTGTGGCTAATCCCGTTACGGTGACCAGAGCGAGCATAATGCCGGCGATGCGGGTAAAGGGGATATGCCGATGAACGGCTACCTCATCCGCGTCGTCAGCCGATAATTCCGCCAAGGACACATCATCCTCGACATGTTCCCCGACACTCATTGGTGTGTCTATCGTCATTCCCATCTGTTTGTCTAGCACGGAGGCGGGAGCGTTACTGTTCCGCACATCGCGCTGTAACTCACCGTCGATGACGGGTGTGATGGGAAACAACCGATGCTTGGGCTTCCTGCCTGTCATCGGTTCCGGTGGAGCCCCAGCGGTTTCGGGATGTGCGATGGCATGTGCAGCCCATTGGTCGAGTTCCGGCCATGTACTGGGATGATCGTGGATTTGCGCAAGAAGATCCCAGTTGTCGGAATCACTCATCAAATCGGCAAGCTCGTATGAATCAAGTTTGGGATTGATACGGCGCATGATTCCTTCTTTCCCTCGGGATTAGTGGATGTAAGTGATGCTGGGATTGTTGGCCTGTTCCTTGGTGAGGGTCCTGAGCCATGCGTATGGGAGGCCGCCGCCGGATTCGCTGACGACGATGCTGCCGTCGTCCTTGATTTCCTCGACGATGGCGACGTGTCCGTAATCGGCGCTTGCGCCGAGATAGCCTTTGGCGAAGCTCGCCACGTCGCCGAGCTGTATGCCGCCGCCCGTCGGGTATCCGATTTTTCTGGCGCTTGACGCCCACATCCAGCCGTCGCCCATGTAACCGTCCACAGGTTTGCCGATCTGCAATCGGCGGGCGGCCGCCCACCATGTGCATTGGCCGGTTGCATAGGTGGTGATCTTGCCTACGGGCGTGCCGGTCGCCGCCACATCCACGTTCAGCGTGCCGGACCGTATGACCAACGGTGGCGTGAGCTTGCCGATGGTTCGTCCTGCCGTGGCCGAGCAGCCGCCTCCCGCGTCGATTGCCGGCTTCACGTTGTCGAGATACCGTTTGGTGGTGTTGGGAATATCCGGGTATCTCATGAGATTGCTTTCGCCTGCGTTATGGGCGATGACCAAAGCCGTCAGGTCGTCAAGCTCGGCGAACGGCATGCCCGGATGCGCGGCTTTGAGTTGTTTGATGCCTGCCAGACGGTTTTTCAGGTATATGCCGCCGTAATGGGCGTGGACCATGGGGGCGGTAATACCTTCAGGTGGTGTCTGGTCGGCGCCTTCGGGGTGCACGCCGCGCCATACGCTCCTGTTCATCTGCAGCAGTCCCCATGTTCCGCCGTTGCTGTCGTCGGCATACGCATCCGGTCGGAAACCGGATTCCTGCTTCATGATCGCCGCGATGAAATCCGCGCTCAATCCGCTTGATCGGGCCGCCTCGCTTACCCATGGCTTCGCCTCGTCCGGGACTTCGATCACACTGGCCTCGCAGCCTCCGTCATCTCCGACGGCAACGGTGGGGATGAACCACAGCAGCAGACTGAAGACCATCAGCACCGCCGCCGCGCCCAATAGAAATGGAATGCTGACCGCAGTTGATGCCGATGCTGCGACACTGGACCTCACTGCCGTTACGGTCCGAGAAACTGCCTGTGTGACCTGTCTTGCAACCTGCGTCGAAGCTCTGGCAACAGATTTGGTCCCCTGAGCACCCGATCGTACGGTCTTGCCGGAACGCCTCGCATGTTTGGTACGAACCGAAGCCGTTCTTTCCGCCGCGGCACGCGCCGTTGAACCTCTTGCGGCATGTCTTGTGCGAATAATGCCGGTCACGCAGTCGCGTATTCGGCTTGCGGGGACCGTTGGTGACAGCAGGTCGTCGTCCTCGCTGGTCTCTGTTCGTGTCGATTGTGATTCGAGTGCAAACCGCGTTGCCTTCACACCACGTTCCAAAGCGTTGACGGTTGTTGTGCCGATCGGGCGCGATGCTTCGGATCCACTGTTCCTGATGGCGGTTCGTGGCTGTTTGAGCCCGGCCAGCACTGGGCCATGGGAGAGCCCGCCGACATGACGGAATTTCAAGCCATGAATCGTGCCGTTCGGCCGAACGAGATTGCGTGTGGCGTGGAATGAGTCGGAGGTGACGGGTCTCATTCGGGCTTCCGATCCTCGAATTTCGTGGTGTACAGCGGTAGAGCAGACTATCGGCATCGATACGCCCGTCGAATGGTATGAACGCGGTGCCGCTCTTGGCCATGCCCTGACCGGGCTGCACCCCGGTGAAGAACGCCCGCTGTTCATCGGACAGTTTCAGCAATTCACACAAGGCGTCGGCATCCGTGGCGGTCTGGTTCAGCAACAGCAGGAAGTCGCTGTTCGCGAGCATCAGACGCGCGTCCTGGTTGGTCAGCAGCTCCTCGATGTTCTGCGTGATGCCGGTAGGGCACAATCCCCATTTGCGGGCGCGCTTGTACAAGCGCAAGAAGTATTCGGCCGCATACCGGTTCGAGAACAGCAGATGGAACTCGTCCACCCACAGCCAGGTGCGCCGGCCGAGACGGCGATTCCTGACGACCCGGTTCCATATCTGATCCAGGACGACAAGCATGCCGAACGTGCGCAACTCCGCTCCCAGACCGGAAACGTCATAGACCAGGAACCGGCTGGACGTGTTCACATCAGTGGCATGGGCGAAGGCGTTCAGACTGCCGGTCGCGTAGATCTCCAATGCTCGCGCCGCATCACGTGCACCTGGCTCGTCCAGAGCCGCGAGACGATTATGCAGGGTGACGAGCGTGGGCATGCCCAGTTCGGGATGCTCCCGCACCTCGCGATACATGCCGATGACCGTACGGTCGATCAGACTGCGCTGCATGCGGTCGATGCCGTCCTGTCCTCCGATCAGCACGCCGAGCATGTTCAGCACGCTCGCGCATTTCGACCGGATCGGATCGCCTTCGGAATCATCCTCATACTCGATATCCAAAGCGTTGATATGCGCGCGAGACGATTCCCCGATCTCGACTCGTTCGCCGCCAAGACCGGTGCACAACGGCGTGAACTCACGTTCCGGGTCGATGACGATCAGATCATCGTCCGGACGGGTCAGATAGATCTGGGTTATCTCGTTCTTCGCCGCTTGGCTCTTGCCCGAACCGGTCGTACCCAAAACGAATCCGTTGCCGTTCATGCCTTTCGTGCGGTCGATGACCAAGGGATTGCCGGTGCGGGCGTTCGCCCCATGGAACACCCCGCCCGGCTCGAACAGCTCCTGCGACGTGAACGGCACCAGAATCGCCGCGCTCGACGTGGTCAGCGTGCGACGCATCGGCGGCAGAGGATTCCCCAATGGCAGCACGGAGTTCAGCCCCTCCACCTGCATGTAGGCCAAGGTCTCGGCCACGCATGACTGCCCATCGATCGCAGCCGTCACGTCACGAACCGTCTGGTCCAGATGCTCGCGACTGTCCGCCGACACGTCCACGATCATGAGGGAATCCACCAGACGGTCGCCGTTATGCTCCAGATCATCGCGCAGCTCGCCCGCCTGGGTCATGGATTCCTGTAGCTCGTGAGGCAGCATGTCCTCGGGCAGATGCTGTTTGCGGTTCTTGCGCCGCTCGTCGATGGCCTGCATATCCATCTCGGCGATCGTCCGGTTCACGAGCTTCAACCCCTCGGCCTTGCCCCGCGGAGACAGATGGATGCCGACCGTGATATCCGCCTTGATGTCCGTGATGGACGACACCAGCTGATCACTCAGATAATCCGGGAAATCACGCACCAAAAGACACTGATGCCATACTTCCGTGGTGCCCGAGCTCAACCGGAGCCGACGACGATCCGACACGTCCACGGCGAGCGGGGCCACATAATCCTTCGTGGACATGCCATGCGATTTCAGGAAACCATCCTCGGTGAATGAGAACCGGACACTATGCCGCAGCATCCCGTGCAGCACTGCCAGACGCGACTGACGGTCCAAACGGACGCCGACGCAGCCGCCCACTGACCGCAGTTGCGCCGTGGCACGCAACGCGGCACGATTCAGCAACGTGACCGCACGTTCCCCATCCCGCTCACGCAACGTCAACGTCAGATACTTATCCGTCACCGCCCCCTGCGAACGGCCGGCGAGACGCCGACGCACATTGCGGTTGAAGTCCCCGCGCAATCCATCCAACGCATCGCCCTGCAGCGGCATGGCGATGCTGCGCGTCACCTCCTCGGGATCCAACATGCGCGTGGCGACCGTGATCTGCACGCCCATGTTCTCCCCGACCGAATTCAGGAAACGGCCCCACCGGTCCACGACGTCCAGCTGCTGATCCTGGGTCGCAACCTGATAATTGATGTCGCTGATTCGCAGCGACACGCTCCACCGGTCGCCTCCAAGGAACGCGATGCCATTGGACAGCATCGAATCGTAGCCAAGCAGCTCCTTCGACGAACGAGGCATGCGACGATTCCCCGTTTTCCTGTTCCCGGCCTTTCCGTGTCGCTTGCCGTTCCCTTTGACCGCCTTGCCGCCGCTGATGTCAGACATGACGACGTGCCTTCCTTCCCCTGATTCGTCTACGGGTCTTCTCCTTCAACGATGGTTTGCTGGGAAACCTCGCGGGAACATAGGGGGCAAGCAGGTAGACCTTCGGACCAAAGCGCTGACGCAGCATGTATCCCAGATACCGTTCCGGCTTCAGCCCCTTCGGACGCCACCAACCCCACAGCGCGAACGGCAGGCACACCACAAACAACAGATACGACCCCAGATCGGACAGCCCCAACGACCAGAACAATGCCGCCTCGCCTCCTCCCAGGACGAGCATGCACGCGGCGGCCGCCAGTTGACGCCAGCTCAGCCCCCACATCACCTTCGCCTCGACATTGGCGATCTCCTTATACACGCGCATCTGCAACATGAAAGAATCCTTTCCGATCGGTCCCGGTTGTGATAGGCGGCTACTCGCCGCCGGCTATAGCCCGGCTAACACGCTGACTCACCGCGATCACGAAGAACAGCAGGATGCCAGCCATCATGAGATTGCCGAAATTGCCCGTCACCCACGCCACCATGCCCTCGTCCGCGGAATCCGGGATCTTCACGGCATCGACCACGACCCGCTGATAGAACACCAGACAGATGAACACGCACACCGCATTCACCGACGTGCGCGCATACGACTTGAAGAAACCCACGCCGATCGGCTTGGTGTCCTCATGCACCAGAAACGCGAACGGCAACGACTGAAACGCCGTCAACGCATACAATTCGATGAACCGCACATACAGCACCACCGTGAACACCACCGACGCCAACTGGGACAACAGCCACGGAATCACCAGCAGAAAGAACAACGCCGCCTGCCCCATCACCCCGGCATCGCGAATCTGGTCACGCATCAGATCACCCAACTGACCGCCGTCGCCCGTCGCCTCATACGACATCTGCGAGGACACGCCCTGCATGAGGAACTGCGTGACCTGATTGAACATCCGAATGAACAAACCGGCGTTCTGCACGGCGATGAACACCAGCGCGATCTTGAACATGGTGCCGGCCACGATCTTCACGCCCAGATCGCGGTCCGCTTCGATGCGCGTCGAGTTGCGCGCCAGCTCCAACGTGAACATGACCGCGAGCACCACCGACGTCAGAGGCTTGACGGCGACTCCATGCACGTTCACCGCCAACTGGTAAAGAGCGGGATTCCATGTCTCCGGCGTCTGGGACAACAGCCCGGCCGTGATCGAACCGGCACCTCCGCCGCCGATCATGTTGAGCATGGCTACGATGAAGTCCTCCACGGCAGGCCCCGAATCAGCTCAGCCTAGAGCCACCGCGTTGAAAATCTGCGCGGCCGCGATGATCATGCCTCCGCCCACGATCTGCCACAGTCCAGACTGCGTCTGCGGCCCATTATGATCCTTCAGGCCGCCGCCGAAGGTGACGGCGCCCCACACCAGCCACAAGCCGCCGCCGATGGTGGCGAACCTGACGAACAACTGAAGCACCTGATTCAACAAATCCACGACGGCCTCCTCTGACGACGATCAAGGAGCCCGACAGGCAACGGCCTCCGTTGACACCCATCGTCAGGGAAAACCGGCAGGATAGCGGCGGACAGAGAAACCTCATTGCCCCTATATATAGGTATAGAAAGCCTGTTTCCCAGCTTGGGTGGTGGAAGAAGGGGAAGGAGATAAGCGAAAAAATTGCCTCTTCGATTCATAACGTCACACTCAGCGGAATAAGACCTGAGTGCGTAGTTGGCCGAGTCGGCATATATGCAGCGGCACTGAAGCGCTTACATATGTACTTGCCATTACATATTTGTAGATCTGCAAAATCGGAAAGGGAATCCGCATCGGAAGAATCTTCAGAATGGCGGGTATGTCAGCTGAGATATACCCGCCGTCCTATGCACTGCCCCTTTAGCCGGGACATACGCAGCCTACCATCTGTATGCAACTTCGTGCACTGGAGATGCTGAGGCTTTTCAAATCTCGGGTTATGCTGTAGTAAAACCCTTTACTAAAGTTTGCGGGGAGGATGTCATGGCCACGCTCAAGGAAGTCGCGGAACGGGCCGGGGTGTCGCAGAGCACGGTGTCGCGCTTGCTGAATGACCCGTCGTTCTCCATCAAGGAGGAGACGCGTCGGCGCGTGCTGCGCGTGTGCGAGGAGATGGGATACCGCAACGTGTTCCGTCCCGCGATCGCGGTGTTGGATGCGCCTCCGTCCGGGGAGGAATTGCAGGATGCGTACTTCGCCGATCTGCGGAAGGTTCTTGCGGAGTGTGCGGAGTCGATGGAATTGGACCAGCCCACGTTCATCCGATCCATACACGAGTTGACGGAACGTGCAACGGAGTTCGATGGGTTCATCACCGTGGGAGCCACGGTGTTTCCCGAAGCGGACCTGCGCGCCCTGCATGCGGTGCTTCCGCATGGCGTGTGCATCGACACGAATCCGGCGCCGCACCTGTTCGACTCCGTACGTCCCGATTTGTCGCAGACGATGCTGGATGCCCTGGACGCGATGATCGCGGCGGGCCGCAGGCGTATTGCGTTTCTCGGCGGCGTGGGCAGCATCATGGGCATGCATGACTATCCCGAGGACATCCGTGAACTGTCGTTCCGCCAGTGGGCCGCGCATCTGGGATTGGAAACGGACGGATTGGTGTATTCGTCCGGCACGTTCACCGTGGAGAACGGCTACCGTCTCGCGGAGCAATTGGTGGCTGACCATCGTGAGGCCGGCAGCATGCCCGATGGCCTGATCGTGGCCGCCGACGTGCTCGCGGTGGGGGCGTTGCAGGCGTTGAATGCGCTGCGTGTGGCGGTTCCCGACGAGTTGGCTGTGGTGAGTGTGAACAACCAGTCGATCGCCCGGTACACGTCTCCGTCGCTGAGTTCGTATGCGATCGATCAAAGGGAGTTGGCCCGTATGGCGTTCTTCACCTTGATTGATGGGTTGAAGCATGAGCGGCGGGTGCGGCGTCACATCCTGCTGACGACCGAGCTGGTGCCGCGCGCAAGCTTCGTTCCTCGGGCGTAAGACGTCGTCTCGAAGACGGGCGGCACCGGTGTCGATTTTGCTGGAAGGAGTTTACTTCAGCTGGCGGCCGGCGCACCAGACGTGTTGGGCGGTCCAGTCGGTGGGGTCGAGGAGGTTGAGGTCGGCGGCGTATCCGGGGGCGATCAGGCCGAGCGGCGTGCCGGTGACGGGGTTGGCCCTGTCGAATCCGAAAGCGCGGGCCGGGGTGAGGGTGGCGGCCTCGACGGCGGCGACCGGGCTGAAGCCGAGTTCGTTGACCGCGCGCTGAACCGCGACCTCCAACGTCAAGGTGGAGCCGGCGATCGCGCCGTTGGACACGAGTCGGGCGTGGCCGTCGATGACGTTCACATCAAGTTTGCCGAGCTTGTACGCGCCGTCGGGGCAGTCGGTGGCGGCCATGGCGTCGGTGACGAACGCGATGCGGTGGGGCGCGAGGCCGAAGCCGAGCTTGACCATCGGGTTCTGCACGTGGAAGCCGTCGTTGATGAGCTCGATGGTGACGCGCGGGTCCTCGACGGCAGCCGGGATGGGGCCGGGTTCGCGATGGTGCAGGCCGTTCATCGCGTTGAACATGTGGGTCATGATGCCGGCGCCCGCGTTGAAGCCGGCCTGGGCGGTCTCGTAGTCGGCGTCGCAGTGACCGACCGCGGGCACCACGCCGGCGGCCGCGAACTGGCGGATGGCGCCGATGCCGTGCTCAAGCTCGGGGGCGATGGTGATTTGGCGGATGCAGCCGAGACGCCCGACGGCGGGGTCGGCGCCCGAGGCGTCAAGCATGCGGTCCACGAGTTCGGGCACCGGGTCCTTGAGGCAGTTCGGGTCGTGCGCGCCCTTGCGCTTCAGGGCGAGGAACGGGCCTTCGAGGTGGCAGCCGAGGATGTCAGGGCGGGTGGCCATCTTCTCGTGCACGGTGCGGATGTTACGGCAGATCACGTCCATCGGGTTGGTGATGAGCGAGAGCACCTGGCGGGCGGTGCCGTGGACCGCGTGGCCGGCGCGAGCCACGTCGATGCCGTCGGGGCCGTCGTCGAAGCTCTTCTCCCAGGCGCCGTGGGCGTGGATGTCCACGTAACCGGGGGTCAGGATGCGGCCGGCCGCGTCGATGACCGCGTCGTTGGAGTCAGCTGGAACGGCCGGGTCGATGCCGACCGTGCGGCAGGCGTGCTCGAACGCCTCCTCGCCGGTACCGTCCGCGGCGGCGGAGCCCGTGGCCACAATCACGCCACGTGCGTCCGAGACCACCCAATAGCCCGATTGTTCGCCGCAGGCGTCTACCTTGCGTGCCCCGCGGATCGCGACCGGCTTGGCCTCGCCTTCCAACGCCGCCGTCACGCGGGCGACGATCTCATCTCTGTCCTGCGTCATGATTTCCTTCCTGCATATGGGTTCGGGCTCCCTCTTGGCGAAGCAAGAAGGAGCCCGAATCGTTCGTCTGCCGATCAGATGCCCTGCCAGGCCGGCTTGTGGGCGAAGGCGTAGCGGTAGTAGTCCTTGTGACGCAGACGGCTCGCGGCCTCCTCGTCGATGATGATCGTGGCGTGCGGATGCAGCTGCAGCGCGGAGGCCGGGCAGAACGCGGACACGCCGCCCTCGACGGTCTCCTCGATGGCCTCGGCCTTGCCCGCGCCGAACGCGAGCAGCACGAGGTGACGGGCCTTCAGCACCGTGCCGATGCCCTGCGTGATGCAGTGGGTCGGCACCTGGTTGATGTCGTTGTCGAAGAAGCGCGCGTTGTCGATGCGGGTCTGCTCGGCCAGGGTCTTCACGCGCGTGCCGGACGCCAGCGAGGAGCCGGGCTCGTTGAAGCCGATATGGCCGTCGGTGCCGATGCCGAGGATCTGCACGTCGATGCCGCCCGCGGCCTCGATCGCCGCGTCGTAGGCCGGTCCGGCGGCGGCGATCTTGTCGCCGTCCTCCAGCGGGGCGCCGTTCAGCACGTCGCCGGGCACGTGGACCTTGGCCGGGTCGAGGCCGAGGGGCTCGACGACCGTGCGGTGGATGGTGGAGTGGTAGGACTCCGGGTGGGTCAGCGGCAGGCCCAGGTACTCGTCCAGCGCGAAGCCGCGCACCTTGGAGACGTCGATGTGCTCCTCGTGCACGATCTTGGCGAGGGCGCGGTAGGCGGCCAGCGGGCTGGAGCCGGTGGCCAGGCCCAGCACCGCGTCCGGCTTGGCCTTGATGAGGTCCGCCACGCAGCGGCCGTAGATCTCGCCGGCCTCCTCCTCGTTCCTGACGATAATCACTTCAGCCATGATTGATTGCCTCTTTTCCTGTGGAGTGTGTTTGGGAAATGTATATATACGTGTACGGGCGGCGGCATGGTGGTGCATGCCGCCGCCCGTTGCCGGTCAGATGAGTTCGAGGTCCACGTCGAGGGTGAGCGGCCTGCCGGCGGACAGCTGGTAGGCCGTGTGGACGGGGGCTCCCCAGGAGTCGTCTCCGCCGACTCCCATCTGGGCTGCGAGCAGGCGCAGGTAGTTGTGGCGCGGCTCGGGCAGGTCCTCATGGCGGCGCGCGGCTTCGATCATGTAGGTGCTCCAGGGCAGCAGGCTGGCCGTGAAGTGACGGTCGCCGCGTTGGGTGACGCGCAATCCGTGGCCTTGGATGTCGGTGGCTTCGAGCCAGCGGACGTCCTCGTGGCTGCCGGTTTCCTGCACCATGAGATACGGTGCCATGCTCGTCTTCGCGGTGGCGTTCCAGATGCCGAGTTTGCCGCCCTGCTTGCGGTCGCGGTAGGTCTCCTCGGGGCCGGGGCCGTAGTAGCGCAGACGCTCGTATTCGCCGGGCAGTTCCCATTCGACGCCGAACGCGGGAAGGCTGGCCGCACCGGTGGCTCCGCCGGGGTATTCGACGGTCAGTCGCATGCGCATGTCGGCGGTGATGCGGTAGGCGACCGTCACGGGCGTGTGGTCCGGGTCGGCGAGCTCGTACCGGTATTTGGCGGTGAGCCCTCCGTCGTCGGATTGCGCGATGCTCGTATCGGTCACGACGGCGTAGCGGCCGGCCGCGAACCATGCGGCGCGGTCGAATCCGGAACGGTTGCCCCGGTCGTTGTCGGTCAGCGGGCGGAAGGTGACGAGTTCGGGGCGTCGGATGACCATTTCCCGGCCGTCCCGCTTCCAGGAGACGATGCCTCCCTGGGTGCGTGACAGGAGGATTTCCTCGTCGTCGCGGCGGATGCCCGCGTTCCACCGGCCGAGCGTGACCGTCGCGCGGCCGTCGTCGTCATGATCGGTCTCGGTGATGTCCCGTTCGGGGTTGAGTGTGCCGGTGAGCTGGCCGAACGCGAGCTCGTAACCGGCCGGCGCCCATGCGGTGGCTTCCGCGGTCAGGAGATCGACCTCGTGGGTGACCTCGCGCGTATTCCCGTCCGTGTCGATGTCGGGGAAGGCGATGTCGTGGCGCTGGGTGTCTCCGGCGTCCACGTCGAACCGGTAGTCGGCGTGCCAGATCTCATGCCCGTCTTCGAGGAGCCGTGCGGCGAACACGTAGCCGTCGGTGCCGGCGAACAGGTTGCGGTTCTCGATGGTCACGCCGTGTCCGTCGGGGGTGAGCTTGACCGGCGAGTACAGCTGCTTGACCTCCTGCGCCTTGGGGCTGGGCGTGCGGTCGGCGAACACGATGCCGTTGCCCACGAATTCGTAGTCGGTTGGCCGGTCGGCCCAGTCGCCGCCGACGCTGAGGCGTTCTCGCCCGTCGGGCAGGCGCTGGACGAGTCCTTGGTCGATGTAGTCCCAGATGAACCCGCCGGAGTAGCGCTCGTACTGTTCGAGGTCGATGAACTCGCTCAGACCGCCGCACGAGTTTCCCATGGCGTGCATGTACTCGCAGCTGACGAACGGCTTGTTCGCCTCGCCCCGTTCGTCGCCGTGTTCGAGCCAGTCGCGGATTTCGTCGGGCTTGGCGTACATGCGGCTTTCGAAGTCGCTGATCCCGTCGTAGGCGTGGTTCCAGTTGACGCCTTCGTAGTGGACGGGGCGGGACGGGTCGAGCCGGTGCGCGTGCGCGCTCATGGCCTTGAGGACTTCGCCCGCGTAGGATTCGTTGCCCAGCGACCAGACGAGCACGCTGGGATGGTTGCGGTCGCGCAGGATCATGCTGTCCAGCCGGTCGATGCACGCGCCCAGCCAGGCCTCGTCGTCGCCGGGGACGGAGGTGCCCACGGGGATGTCGCCGGGGCTGTTCCAGCTGCCGTGGGTCTCCAGGTTGGTCTCGTCGATCAGGTAGATGCCGTATTCGTCGCACAGCTCGTACCAGCGGGACTGGTTCGGGTAGTGCGAGGTGCGCACCGCGTTGATGTTGTGGCGCTTCATGAAGCGGATGTCCCACAGCATGTCCTCTTCGGTGACGGCACGGCCGCGCCGGCAGTCGAACTCGTGGCGGTTGACGCCGCGGAACACGAGACGTTTGCCGTTGAGCTTGAGGATGCCGTCCTCGATGGCCACATGCCGGAAGCCGATGCGGGTGCGCGTGGTCTCCAGGACCTTGCCGTCCGCGTCGAGCAGGGTGACGGACAGCTCGTACAGGTCGGGGCGTTCGGCGCTCCAGGGGGCCGCGTCGTCGATCTCGGCCTCGGCGTGCAGCGTTCCGGCCGCTTCCGTGGCGGTGCGCCAGACGACGGCGCCGTTCTTGTCCCGCAGTGCGAGGTCGGCCGTCGCGGCGTTCGCGGCGCCGTCGATCAGTACGTCCAGCGAAAGCGATCCGATCGACGTGGCGGGCTCCCAATCGGCCCCGGCGTGGATGTCGGAGACATGGGCGGCGGGCCTCGCATTGAGCTCGACGGAGCGGAACAGGCCGTGCAGACGCCAGAAGTCCTGGTCCTCCAGCCAGCTCGCGCTCGAATACTCGTAGCAGGCGACCGCCAGCACGTTGCCGTCCTTCCTGACGACGTCCGTCACGTCGAACTCGCTGGGCGTGAAGGAGTCCTCGGCGTAGCCGACGAACGCACCGTTGAGCCACACGTAGATGGCGGTGGCCGCGCCCTGGAAGGTGAGCGTCACCGTGCGGCCCTCGCGGATGGCCTGGGCGACCGCGCCCTCCGCGGCGAACTTGCGTCGGTAGACCGCCACATGGCCATGCTCGGGGATGGCCGGGGCCTTCGGGTCCTCGTGGCCGTCCCACGGGTACTGCACGTTCACATACTGCGGGTCAAGAAGCCCCGCGGTCTCCAGATGCGAGGGCACCCGCACGCGGGGGAACGACGAGTCGTCGAAGCCCGGCGCGGCGAACAGCGGCGACACGTCGCTGATCCAATCCGGCCCGTCGCTCGTCCCGTCGGGGAAGCTGTTCGCCGGCGCCGTCTCGACGCGGACCCGCCATTCGCCGTCAAGGCTCTGCGTGAGATCCGTGCCCTCGCCGCCGGAGGGGGCGTACGACCAGCACGCATGGTCGGAATGGGCGTCGAGCCGGTGGACCGCGTACACGCGCGGGTCGGCGAGCCATGCCGTCGTCGGCATGGACGGGGAGACGATCGGATCGCCGTTCTTCCGCTGATCGTCGGTTGTGTTCATGATGTCCTCGCTTTCGCATCGGATTGCGTCGCGTCGTTGCCGCCGCAGTGCGGGAGCCCTCGAATGTGACTCCTTGCACAACGATGATAAAGATATTTACTAATTTACGCAACTTCTTGCGCTTGTCCCGACTGCGACCGCAAGAACAGCGGAAAGCCTTTACTTATCAACGATAATCCGGTCTCCGACCATCGCCAGCGCCCGCGCGGTGTGTTGGATTGGCGAACATGAATCGTTGGCATTGCTTGCGACACGCGGTAAAGTTTTTTACTTTTTCAAGAAAGTCCTATACTCGCGTCTTGCGGGATCGGAGCTGTTCCCGCGCACGGATTCTTTACAGGTCGCAAGGAGGCCACCACACCATGAGCGGATCCACCACACAGCGCACGGCGACGCCCGGACAGCCGCAGCCCATGCCCACCAGGAATATGGGGCAGAAGATCGCATACGCGTTCGGCAACCTGGGCCAGGCCGCGTTCTACAACACGATGAGCACGTTCTTCATCACGTTCGTGACCACCGCGCTGTTCATCGACGTGGACAAGACGCTGGCCGCGCGCCTCATCGCGGTGATCACCGGACTCGTGGTGGTCATCCGCATCGCGGAGATCTTCCTCGACCCGCTGCTCGGCAACCTCGTGGACAACACGAACACCCGCTGGGGCCGGTTCCGTCCCTGGCAGTTCATCGGAGGCCTCGTGCCCGGCATCCTGCTGATCATGGTGTTCACCGGCCTGTTCGGGCTCGTGGACGTGAACACCGGCGTGTTCATGGTCCTGTTCGTCATCGTGTTCATCCTGCTGGACGTGATCTACTCGCTGCGCGACATCTCCTACTGGGGCATGATCCCCGCGATCTCCTCCGACTCGCACGAGCGCAGCACGTACACCGCTCTCGGCGCGTTCACCGGATCCATCGGATACAACGGCGTCACCGTCATCGTCGTGCCCGTCGTCAGCTGGTTCACCTGGAAGTTCACCGGCCAATGGGAGCAGGGCCGCACCGGCTGGGCCGCGTTCGCCATCATCATCGCCGTGCTCGGTTTGCTCACCGCGTGGAGCGTCGCGTTCGGCACCCGCGAGAACCAGGGCGAGCTGCGCGCCAAGGCCGAGGCCAACGGCAACCCCATCGAGGCGTTCAAGGCAATCGCCCAGAACGACCAGCTCCTGTGGGTCGCCTTGAGCTACCTGCTGTACTCCGTGGCCAACGTCGCCACCACCGGCGTGCTCTTCTACCAGTTCAAATACGTGCTCGGCGCCCCGGACAGCTTCTCCATCGCCGGCGTCATCCCGGTCATCACCGGACTGGTCACCACGCCCCTCTACCCGGTGCTCAACCGGCGCATCCCGCGCCGCTGGCTGTACACCGCCGGCATGGCGTTCATGATCGCCGGCTATACGCTGTTCATCATCGCGCCCATGAACCTGCCCGTCGTCATCGTCGCGCTCGTCCTCTTCTACCTGCCCGCGCAGACCATCCAGATGACCGCCATCCTGAGCATGACCGACTCCATCGAATACGGCCAGCTCAAGACCGGCAAGCGCAACGAGGCCGTCACCCTCTCCGTGCGCCCGATGCTCGACAAGATCGCCGGCGCCCTGTCCAACGGCATCGTGGGCTTCGTGGCCGTCGCCGCCGGCATGGTCGGCAACGCCACCGCCGCCGACATGACCGCCGCGAACATCCGCACGTTCAAGACCTGCGCCTACTACCTGCCGCTCGCCGGCATCGTCGCCAGCCTCGTCGTCTTCCTCCTGACCGTCAAGATCGACGAGAACATGCACGACCACATCGTCGAACAGCTCGAAGAACGACTCGCCTCCGAGAACACCGACGAACAGTAAGCAGCCAAAAACGGCAAGGGAACGGCCCGACGCGAACGGTTTGAACCGTTGGCGTCGGGCCGTTGCCATGCCCGCCGGGGAGAGAAGAAGGAAGAGAACCGGCGGGGTTCCGGCCGGATTGTCGTCCGGCCGGAAGAATCATCGCGGCGGAGAACGGTCCCCGCCGCTTCGGTCAGACCACGGATTGCCCGCCGGGAACCGAATCCGTGGTTTCGACGGCATCCGCGTCGGCGGCCCCGGCATCGACGGGTTGCATCGTGCCGGAGTGGCGGCCGGCGGCGTTGTTCCCGCGCCTGAACCTGCGGGCGGCGACCAGTCC
>NZ_JGZN01000020.1 GCF_000741715.1 Bifidobacterium saguini DSM 23967
CAACACGTCGCAGGGATCGCGCGGCCAGTACACGTACTCCAACACCGGCAACCGCGGCACCGGCTCCACCGGATCCAACGCCGGCACCGGCTCGGCCTCGACCGGCTCCACCACACGACCCAACCTCAACGGAGGCCACGGCTGCGGCAACAGCTGCCCGCCCCCGTCCAGCGACGGGCTGATCCATCACTGAGAGGCATCCTAATCAGGGCCCGTACCGTCATGCACAGTACGGGCCCTCCCCGTTTGATGCGGATATTCCAATAAACCAATATTCCGGTATATCGGTATGCCGGTATACCGTCATCCACACGTTCACACACGGTCATGTGACAGTCACCACACGTTCACACACGGTCACACACAGTCATGTGACGGTCATGACCGTGTGGTGAACGTGTGGAAGCGGCGGCATCCCTGTTCTTGGTCTAACAGAGACAAAATATATATTCATGTATACCCGATTCGGTCTTTTCATCGAGTCAATCCGCCGCTTTTGGAAAATCAGATATGCGAATCAGAGGGTCGGGCCATGAGTCCCACGGTCGGAAAGCATGGAGTCCGTATTCTGCGGCATCGTGAGGGGATTCTCCCTCAGTCCCTCGATGATGCCCGCCTTGGCGTTTTCCTCCTGTTCGACACAGCGGGCGAGTATGGAAACGAACGGTCTGGGATCATCACCGACCTGCCATGCCTCCAAACTCCTGCCGTAGCTGCGGCCCGCGTCATGCTTGATGGCCACCGGACTGTAGCCGGCATCCATGAGCATCAGGTTGAGGATCTGACGGCCCGTGCGCCCGTTCCCGTCCGCGAACGGATGGATGTTCTCGAACATCACGTGGAATCCCGCCGCCTTCAGCACCGGGTGGGCGTCGGACGCGTTCACCGCGTCCACGAGCGATTCCATATCCTCGTATATCTCGAGCGGGTCGGCGGTCTTCACCCTTGTGGCGGTGATCCGCGCCGTGTAGCCATAGGGACGGAAACGGCCCCTGAGCACGGGCTGGACATCCAACGCCGTGACCTCGTGCAGCTTCCGAACCAGCTCCACGCTCAGTGGACGGTGTTCCGAGACGTACCGTTCCACATACGCCATGCCGTCAGCCACGCCGCGGGCCGCAAAAATGTATCTCGCCGGCGAATCCGACGGCACGAACTCGCCCTCCAGCACCAGTTCGGTGTCCTCGAGCGTCAGCGTTGACCCCTCGATGGCGTTGGAATTGTACACGTAACGAGCCATCCACTCCCTGCGGTAGTCATCGAGCGCGGACTCCTCCACACCATCGAACGGAGCCAACGCCCGGAACCCGGCTCGCGCGTCATCCACGCGGGCGAGAGCTCCGGCCATATCCCCGGCATCCATCATCGAGGCGAGGAACGCGGGAAGATCCTTGATCCTTCGGGAAAGCGTTGGGTTTGGCATTACGTTTCCTCCTTCACGAACGGTTCCTCCACCCTACACGCAAAGCCTCATGACCAGTCATCGTCATCCTCCAATTCATCCATGTCCACCAGGTCGAGGTTGCGGCCGACGGCCTTCAGATCGCGGTACGCCCATTGCTTCGACGCGAGCGGAGCCAGCCCGTCGTCTCGTGCGATCAGGTTGGGCAGGATACGGCTCCATGCGAGTTTGCAGTGCGTGAACTCGATCACCCCGTACGGCGTGCGGGCCTCGCCCTCGCGGCCCGTGGTCATGAACGTGACGCGATCGACCGGGATCTGGCTGATCACCCCCACCGCGACAACGCGCTTTCGAGGCTTTCCCAGACCAGCTCCCCATGGCGCAGCCTCAGCGCGACCTGATGCAATGTGCCTTCACCCATATGAGAGGAATACGCGAACACATACACGCCGCGGGCGGCGCGAACCAAGGCCCTCGCCGAAACGAGGCTCGTCAGGGTGTGCGCCAGCTTCTGACCATGCTCGCCGAACAAAACCGCCAGCTCGTTTTTGCAATACACATAACATGCGTACCTGCTGTCCATATCACGCAGACGGTTCACCGCATCGCTTCTCTTCATAAACACTAAGTATACGCGAATATATATAATTATATATATTCGCGTATACCTACAATTCTCATGACAGACACACGGTCATCTGGCCGCCGTAGGGCCGGCAGCGTTGCCATCGCCAAGCAGATCTTGGAGAGCCGCCAGACCCTCGACGGTATCGCGTTCGTCGCAGTCGTGCGCCATCTCGGCGGCGTCCCTCACCGATTCTCGTAGCTGGTCGCACAGGGATACGGTCTTGACGGTGTAGGCCGCCGCATAATAGTGGGGATCCACGTCCATGGCGATCGCGTCGGCGCCGCGCAACAGTTCGCCCGCCTGACGAATCAGCTCCCCCGCCTGTTTGAGCCGAGCCTGGATGCCCTTGAACCCGTACGAGTCCAGATGGCGTTCGGCGTCGGCCCATTCCCGGATGTCGATGTGCGATTCCAATGTGCAGCTGACTCCCGAGTATTCCAGCATGGCGGCTGCGGCACGGTATTCGCCGCGCTGCCAGTGCCGGATGAACCCCTCCGCCAGGGCGAGGCCCTTCGAGCCGTCCTCCTCCATGAGGAAGTCTCGCAGTTCCTGCTCGTCGTCCTCCTCCATGGCGGCGGTGACGTTCGCATGCCGTTGCCCGTCGTAGGATTCGAGGCAGAGGCTCGGGCCGATCTGGCTGCGATCGGAATGGTCGATCAGTCTTCCGACCGTGTGATCCATGATGCCTTCCACCTGGTATTCGTCATTCATTCGGATCCGTCTCCTTATCCGTTCAGCGGGCCATTCCGGGATCCACCGCCGGTGCCGCGTTCAACGGGTCGGCGGGGTCCAATGGGTCCAGTTCCGTCGATGCGGCGCGCGATGCCTCGGGTTCGGGCGTGGAGAACATGGCATCGTATGTGTTGAGCAGGGCGGTGATCTCACGGTCGCTGCTGATCGGGTCCAGTCCTCGAGCCTTGACGAGGGCGCGCACGAAGCCGAGGTTGCCTTCCTGGAACCCGTCGTACCGGTCGTACATGTCGGGCGATGTGATGCCCGTGACTCCGGCCTCGTAGAGGCGCGCGTACTCCTCGTTCATTCGGTTCATGAAGTCGATGACCCTGGGGTCCATGTCCCATTCGAGCGGCTGGCGACCGAACGCGGTTTCCAGGTAGCGGGGCGGGCTCGAAAGCCCAGGGTCGTTCAGAAGGTCATGCCAGAAATCCGATAATGATTCGTCGCTGCCCGAATAGCTGCGGCCGCCGGCGGTGAACGGTTCGTCCGCCCACGCGTCCTCCATGGCCTCCAGCGCCTCGCCCCCCTTGTCGGTGAGCTGGAGCAGTTCGACGTGGACGCTGCCATCGTGGTGGTGCGCGTCGATGAACAGGTGACCGTTCTCGTCCCAGATGCGGTCGATCTCGCAGTCCTTGAACGGCGAGTCCGCCCCGTGCATCAGCGAGTCGAAGTCCTCGAAGTGCGAGAACCCCGTATGCATGCCGTCCCACCGGCCCACGCCGCCGGAAGCGACGATCGGATTGCCCTCCAGCGGATCCGCCTTCTCGCGCGGGAAACCGGCGGTCTCGCCGGCGCCGGAGAGATAGGCGTTCAGGGTGGCGAGCTCGTCGCGCAGCTCCTCAACGCTGGTATTCCACGCGTACTCCTCGAACGTGCCTCCCATGTCGTTCTCCGTGTAGAAGCTCCACGCGCTTTCGGGCTCCTCGTTGCCCTCACGCCAGTAGGGGTCCCCAAACCGGGTGTCGTAAGAGTCGGCGTCGTAGATGATTCTCCTCTTCGGCTGTGGGTCCTCGACCGAAGCGATCCATGACATGTCCATCATTCATTCCTTTCCTGAATCAAGGGGTTCAACGGGTCGCTGCGGGCTCGGCGGACGGCATCGACAACGCGTCCAACGGCAAACCCGTCGGGATCTCGTACCGCACGGGGAGCCCGGCCTCAGGCCGCCACCCGTAGCCGATGAACGGGGAATCCGCGTCAACGGGCTCCGCGTCGTCCTCCAATCCCACATCGAACCGGTACAGTTCGGCGGATACGTCGGCCCACCCGCGTGCCGGGGCTGCGGGGCCGAGCCTCAACACGATCCGATCGCCATCCCCCGCGTCGAGCCGCCGCCGCGCGATCGCGGATAATCCGTGGGCGTCGAGCAGGCCGGCATGCCAGTCGTTGGCCTCGGCGGCGGTCAGCGCGCAGCTCGATCCGCCATGCAGAGAGCGGCCTCCGCGCTCCAGACCGAGGGTCAGCAGCTCCGTTGCCGCGAACGTCCAACGGTCGTGCCCCGCCGACGCGGGGCTCGCGTGATCCCAACCCCGATCATGCAGGTCGCCAGCCATGATCGCGGATAGAGCCTCGCCGGACGGAGGGTCCCCGTAAGAGTGGCGGACGGAGAACGATTCCCCGGGGAGCCCCGTGTAGCAGCCGTCCTCATCGTCGTGGCTGATCCGGTATTCGATGAGAAGCTCCTTTCCCGGGCCCCATGCCGCCGTAGCCTCCCCCTCAATCACATGGCGCATATTGCGCCGCAACGAGTCGGCCAGCTCCTCCACGAGCTGCGGGTCTGGCGAATCACCCAGCAGATCGTCCGCGTCGGCATCGGGATGATCGTCGCGCAGGTCGGCCAGCACGGCTTCCAGATCCCATTGCTCCACTTCGAGCAGACTGGGATTGCGCAGACCATCCACATATTCCCCGAGATCGATCCTGTCCAGCATCGTCCTTTTCTCCTTTTGATATCGCGTCGCCGGTTTCTCGTTCATCGGACCGTGCCGTACGTCGGCGGCTGTTCGAGGTCGAACGTGGCAGCCGGATCGCAGACCGATGACGCATGGTCCGGGATGCACCTGCCGGATTCGTCTCCCATGACCATGCCGAGCGCTTTCATGGCATCCTCCTCGCCCGGCTTCGCATGCCCTGCGAGGTCGGCCATCGTCCACGCCAGACGGCCCGCATTGAGGGCGAGCCTGCCGTCTTCTTCCTCCGCGCCGGCACGTTCCGCCATGAGGGCGAGCACGTTCCACGATGTGTGCGCCTCCAGCCAGTCGTTTCCGATGCGGTTGTTGGATTCGATGGCCGTGTCCGTGAACCTCGCCTGCTGGCGGGCGCGAGCATCCGCCACCATCGCCCGCGCGTCGGCGAGACTTGGGGCCGGATGGGATTGGATGTCTTTGCTGTCGATGCGAATCGCGCACCGTTCCTCGAACAGGGCCGGCAGCCGGTGGCGCGCCAGCTCCCGCTCCGTGCACCGGCATGATTCCGGCGGCAGTCCGCATGGGCAGCGAAGCATGACGCCGGCGAGCTGGAAGTCGGCCGGCCAGATCACCCGCCCGCCAGCAACCGCCGCGCATTCCGCCTCTCCGGTGTCCATAGGCTTCAGCAATCCCATCAGCGACCTCATGGAGAACTCCTCCGCTTGGGCCAGGTACAGCACTCCGTGATCCGCGAGACTCGCCGCCCCCGGCACCACGCCATCCCCGACCACTCCCGCGACGGTGCAAAAATGGAACGGATCGGACAGGGGCGGCAGATCATCAAGCCCTATGCCAAGAGGCCCGGCGATGCCCTTCACATCCCTGATACGGGCGAGCTCCATCGCCTGCCGTCCGTCCAGACGCGGGAGCAGGGATCGCATGCAGCGGACGATCCCGTCCACGTCGGAAAGGGAAGAGTAGTCGGTTCCGATCAGCATGTGGTGGCGGCCGGCAGCGGCGGCGACCGCCGCTTCACGCACCCCGTCGAGGCTCGGATCGTCACCCCAATCGGATCGGATGCTCGCCCCGCGCCGATCCGGCACCGAATAGTCCGCGACCCGCAGGGAATCCAATCGGGTGGCCGCATCCGCAAGCGTGTCCACCGGATACAGGGTCAATCCTCCCACCATGCGCGCGGCATCCATATTCCCGGCGGGGATCACCACATGGCGCACGCCCCGTTCGCGGCAGCGTTCCAGCATGGCCACGACGCCGCGCACCGGGGTCACGTCCCCATGCTCGTCCAGTCCTCCTATGGCCACGATGCGGTCCGACGGGCCAAGGCCGGCGGGACGGGTGAGACCGCCCGCCAGATCGATCACGGACAGGGCGATGGCGAGCTCGTGGACACCGTTCCGCTTGCGCACCGCAGCCGGGGAAAGGTTGACGGTCACACGGCCTTCAGGCCACGGCAATCGTGTTTCATCCACGGCGAAACGTATGCGCGACGCCACGTCGTCGCCCCATGAATCCTCGAGCCCTATCAGGGCGAAATACGGCAGTCCCGGGGTTTGGAAAGCCTGGCACTGCACCATGAACGGCTTCAGGCCGATAAGGTCAACGCCGTCGATACGACCGATGTTCATCAGACTGGTCCTTTCCCTCAGAGCGATGGGCCGTCGGTGGATTCCAACGGCGATTCCATGCCAAGGCCGGGGATCTCGGCCGACGGTTCCTGCTGCGGGTCGATCCAGCCGACCGCATGGTCGAGCGCGTCGCGCAGCGCGAACCCGGCCTCCATGTACATGTCGTCCGTCGAATAGGGGAAGGATTCCTCCTCCCCGGCTCCGTTCCCGTCGCACGCGCGCACCCGGAACAGGCCGGGCTCGGCACCGATCAGCGCGTACCTGTCGAGGCCGGGCTGCAAAACCTTCAGCAGCGGTCGTCCGTCATCGCCGCGCTCAGGTCGGAAATCCACGTAGGGGTGGCCGGCGAGGCTGTAGGAGACGCTGGCCTCGCATGCCTGCGCGACCAGATCTCCCAACCCGTTGTCGGCGGCAAGACGCTCCGGCGTGTATGCCATGCCCTGCGTGTAGTCGATGGGCTGCGCGTCCGTGTAGAAGCATCCGCCGCCCTGGTCGGCGGCCACGAGCTCGTCAACGATTCTTCCCACGCGCGGCGGATCGTTCCATGCGCTGACCAGACGCGCGTCATCGACACCGTTCTTCCATGCCATGTAACGGTCCTGATAGATGTCTGTGACTTCCTCGAACGCCTCACTGGAGATGAACGTGCCTCCGTCCAGCTGGTAGCATTCCTCGTCCGGGAAAAGCAGGCGCTGGTGGAACTGGCTGGCGGCGATGGCGTACAGGTTCTCGTCGATGCGCCGCAGCGTTCGGACGATGCCGATCATCGCCGACGACACCTCGGCGTGCATGCCCGGCTGGTCGAGGCGGTACCACGCCCGATAGTCGTCCAGCACTGCGGCCGCATCATCCCGCTCGCACACGTCGAGCAGGTCGTCCTCGCATCTTTCCGCGGTCCACCGGTAGAAATCCCAGTCCACGGAGCCGGTCAGCTCCTCGACCGCCTTCATGCGATGGAAGTCCCACACATTGCCGCCATGGGCGAGCACGGACACCGCCAGAGGCATATCGGCGGCATCCACCCGCACATCCCATCCGCGCACATCGTCCTCGGTCATGGTTCCCCTCCTTTTCACCGGATCGGCCCGCAGGCCGACGCGTCGGTCATGTTCAACGGTTCCGCCGGATCGCACGCCACGGGCGCACGCTCCGTGAACGAGGTGATCGCGCCGGGCAACGCGTACCCGAGATCGAGGTCGATGGGCGTGACCCCATCCTCCGCGTCGATGGAATCCGCACGCACCACGCCCATGGTCTCGGCCAGCACATCGTCCGCGTCGCCCGTATCGATGCGTGCGTCGATGATCCGGTGCAGGGTCTCCTCCAAGGCGGAGTGGATGTCGGTCGAACCCGGCTGGGTGACGCACTGGTAGACGGGGCTCCCCCAATTGGTTCCCATGCCGGTAAGCGTGTAGTCGGCGATCGCCTCGCCCTCGTACAGCAGCGTCGAGATATCGAAATCAGCGTCCTTCATGATTGGTTTCCATTCCCGCGGATTCTGTGGTATTCTGATAGCGAGTTTCAGCGCAAGGCTGAAGCGTTCTACGTCGGCGGCCTGCTCGCAGGCCGCTTGTTTTTTGCATCCGGCCCAAGGAGCAATCCCTTGAGCGTCTTGGCGTCATCCATTTGAGTCTTCCTATCGTGTGATGGACGGGGCCGGGCTGCCAGCCAGGTTCAACGGATCGGCGGGATCGCAGGCTTCATGACGGCACAGGGAATCAATTCCTGATAGAATGGGATTGTCGGGGATAGTTCCGTTTTTCGAGATGGAACGGTATTCCCCTTCCAGAAGGCTGGATATATCATCGGGCAATTGCAGCCCGAATGATTGTATCCAGCCCTCTGTTTTCTCATTCGGGTATAGGGAGAGCCCTTCGTTCCAGACCGTCAGGATTGTGTGCTCGATGTTGTCACGCTCGTAGATGCTGCGGAATTGGTTGATTGAGGTCAGCCCTGCCTTTTTGTCGAGGTGGAAGGCAGCGAAGAGAGGGATATCGTTGGCACCGGTCTTATCGAGATACATGCACAGTCCACCGTTCCGGTATGTGTATGAGTCAAGCATGAGCACGTTGTTGTCCTTGATCATCGAGGGAAGTTCGGCTATGTCCTCCAGATAGATGCTGTGCTTGTCCTTCAACTTCCTCAGGATGCCCGGAGACATGACGATGGGATAGTTTCCCGCACCCGCTTGCAACAGAGGGGCGGAGTTCGGTAGCACGATAAAGGGCAAAGTGGCGTTGTAATAGCCGTATTCAAACTCAAGGAGCTGCTCCTTGAAGGTCTTCACTGTTCCGTCGGAACGGATCGCGGAACGGTTGATCCTTCGGATCGACTCGATATTATTATCTTCAACGTTGCTCATGCTGTCCCTTCCTATCGCGTGATGGACGGGGCCGAACCGGCGGCCAGGTTCAACGGGTCGGCGGGATTGCAGGTTTCGGAGTCACGGGGGCGGTCCATCCATTCGACCTCTTCCTTGAGCTCGTCGCGCGACCATCTGTCCGTGTCGATGGATCCGCTGAACAGGTAGCCGTCGTCGGTGAGCGTGGCGTCGGTCTCCAGCTTGTATTCCTCACCGAAGCGGGCCTTGTCGAAGAAGGAGCTGTAGTTGCTGTTCTCGATGGCGGCCACGGCCGCGAGGTCTTCGTCCTCCATGGGGTCCACGACCATCACGGACCGGTCGTCCCGCATGACGGAATGAGCCTCGATGATGCTGTACCCGAACTTCTCCTCGTTGCTTTTGAAGAACTTGGGGTTGTCGGGGCCGTATCCGGTGTCGTACGCGTGGTAGTCGATGTCGTCGGATTCCATGGCGAGGTTCATGATCTCGATCGGATACTGGACGCCGCCGATGCCGTCGATGTAGTTCTTCACCTTCTCGTACACGTCGGGATCGTCCAGTTCGCGGCTTTCGAACACCTTGCACATGAGGTTCAGATCGTCCAGGGGCGTGTATTCGCCTGGCGCGGGCATGTAGGAGAGCAGTCCTTCGCCGCCCTCGTAGTCGTGGATCGCGTACTCCTCGTAGCGGCCGGTCAGCCCGACCTTGTTTTTCAGCACGTCGGCCAGTTCGCCGTCCCTCATGGGCAGCGTGATCCATGCGCCTTGCAGCACGCCCTCGTTGTATTTGCCGAGGTTGGCGACGTAGACGCGCATCTGATGGTCCTCGAGCCTGTTGCTCATGATGATGCTCCTTTTTGGGTTCGTTTGCTTCTATCGGGTGGCCGGATCCCCGGTCGTGGCCGCGCCGGCGAGGTTCGTCGGATCGGCGGGATCGCAGGCGGCATGCGATTCCCGCGCCGCGAGGTAGCAGTCGTGCAGGTAGCCGAGCTCCTGACTGGCCTCGATGGGCGTGGACTCGCACAGTTCGAGCAGGTCGCCCGAATACTCCCCGTCTGCGTATTCGTAGAAATCCCAGTCGCATGAGCCGAGCACCCTCGCGATGGCCATCATGGTGTCCAGGTCGAGCAGCGACCCGTCGTGCGCGAGCACCTCGCGCGCGAGCGGATAATCCTCGCGTTCGAAGGATTCGCGCCAGTATTCGGGTAGGTCCATGCCCCGATCCGGAGTCGGGGCGTCCCGTTGACGGGACCGGTCATCGAGCAGGCCGCGGAGCTCGGCGCGAGAATACCGGCCGGGGTCCACGTCGGGTTCGAGGTTTTTCATGTAGTAGCCCGATTCGAGCGTCTCCACGTTGTCGTTCATGGCGCATTCGCTGCCCAGCCGCTCCACGTCTACGTAGCCGGAGAGCATCAGGTCCGATTCGGCCAGCTTGGTGTCCAGGGCCGCGGTGAGTCCGCTTGCGGAGATCACCTCCAGACCGTATTTCTCATCGGGGCTCCCGCACAGCCTCTCCTGCTCGGGAACGAGACCGTACCGGGAATACGGGATTCCCCCGAGCTGCATCGCGTAGTTCGCGACCTCATAGGCGGACGGCTCGTCACCGGGATGGTCAAAGGCGAGGAGCGCCCAGACCCGCTCGACCACGGGATCCAGCGATCCGTCCCCATAGACGCGGGCCTGGTATTGGAACGCTCGGCACATAAGGTTCACATCCGTGATGGATTCGTGTTCCAGATCGTTGAATCCAAGCGTTTTCAACAGACCCTCGCGGTCGAAGTCGCTGATGCGGCATTCCACACCGGCCGGAAGACGCCCCTGTTCGTCCAGACGGGCGTCGATGCCGAGCCTGTCATGCAGGAACGATTCAAGTTCCGAGTCAGAGACCGGCAGGTCCAGCCATTCCCAACCGGATCCGTCCGCCCTGTCCAGACATACGCCGGCAAGGCGGGTCTCGCTGTCAGCCATGCATGACCTCCTTCGATATCGTTCGACGTTTCCCGCCCATTATCGAAAGGAATCCGCGGCGGCGCGGGGCAAGGTGTCCACAAGAGGGACGGACCCGGCGCGCGCCCGCGCCGAGCCCTACTCCCGTAAGGGTTTTCGCGACACTCCGACCGTATGCGCCGATCATTTCGGAACGTTACGGTGGATGATATGGAATCATCACGGGAAAGAGACTCATCCATCGAATGCCCCGTATGCGGAGAGACCTTTGAACTGGAGTCCATCTACCTGCACGGGTATTACAGGCATGACATGCGTGCGGCCGATTGGCGGAAGTGGGGTTTGCGCCAGGTGGAGTGCCCCGTGTGCGGACGAACCTGTTCCATCAGCTTCCTATCCGATCACATGGAACGGCACAAACACGAAAGCGGAAATGGCGGACCGCATGCGACCGTCGTCTACTATCTCGGCTTGAAATCCTGTTCACGTTGCCTGAAGCCGTTGGAACGCGTCTACGACCGCATCCCGTATTGCGAGCTGCGTTGCCCGGAGTGCGGCGAATGGTGGCCGCTCAACCGGTGCCGGCCGGGTTCCGAGGCCATGCCGATGAAGGACGACTGCTGGCTGGGTGGCGACACGTTGGACGCGTATGGGAAGTACTGCATGGCGCGCGAGGACGTGGAGGCGCTGACCGCCACCCTGGAACAGCTTGGATATAGGGATACCGCTGATTGGCGGGAACGGGTTCGAGGCATCGACTCCGAACTGGAGAACGCCTGTGTGGAAGAACAGTTCAATGATGCGGCGGAGGAGCTGGAAGGACTGCGTGAAGCCATGCTCGACATGCTGACCTCGCTGGCCCTCCGCACCCCGCGCCGGTCGTATCATCCGTCCGCACGGAAGCCGGCCGCACGGGAGCGTCACCGGATGCGCATCCGGTGACCGGCACACGGATGTCGATCCGACAGCCCTTTTTGGGTTATAGGCCAAATTGTGCGTCCGGTGGTCTAGCCGTTTAGCTCAGAGGCAAGGCAGGGAGCGGGATGCCGGATCCGTCCCGAATAGCGGGTCGGAGGGGTCCAGACCGGCCGGAGCGGGATACGTCTGCATGGACGCTTCCGGGCCGGCTTCATGGCCGTCGCGCGAGAGTTGACCCTCGTTCACCAGGGAGTCGATGATCTCCCAGCCTTTCTCGATGCTGAGGTCCTTGAGCGTTCGTGGGGATATCATGTCGCGCATGGTGCCCATGTTCTGCTCGGTGACCGGCCAGTCGTGTTCTTCGAGCCATTGGCGCAGGTCGGACTCCGTCCAGCGTATCTCGACGATGATCCCGTTCCCCTCTCCGTATCGTTGCGGGGGCTCCTTCCTTGGCCGCGTCATCGGGACGTAGAGATCCTCGAAGTACTGCTGATCGGCCTCGAGCATTGCGAGGAAGACGCTCGGGGAAAGATTGTTGAACCTGCCGAACTCCGGCGACCAGAATTTATTGAACTCCTCGTCCGCGTCGAAGTCGAGGAACGCCTCGCCGATCGCGGCCCTCAGACCGCTCTCGTCGGAGTGCGCCGGGACCGTCACCGTGATGGTCCCGTGGTATGGAGCCTCGAGGGTCATGTACAGATTCGATTGTTCGTCGCCGTCCGGCTTCGCGTCATGCTGGATATAGCATTCCCCGTTGCCGCTGTCCAGCTCGTACAGATCGATGAGATCCTGGGCCATTTCCATGACGCGCCGTTCTTCGGGCGTGTAGTCTTCGCTGTCGATCATCGCGGGATTCCTTCCTGTCGTCGTTGCTCTTCCAATCATCGATCATGGGCCCCGGACGCCGCGGCCGCGGGGCAGGCCGTCTAATACCAGTTGTTTCTGAGCCAGAAGCTCCTGGCGGCGGACGGGCTGCCGTAGCGGCCCCTGATGTAGTCGAGCCCCCATTTGATCTGGGTTGCGGCGTTGTCCTTCCAGTCGTCTCCCGCGGACGCCATTTTCGAGGCGGGCAGTGACTGGGGTATGCCGTACGCGCCCGAGCTTGGGTTGGTGGCGTTCCACCGCCAACCGGATTCGTGGTTCCACAGCCAGACGAGGGCGTCGTAGTCGGCATCGTCCCAATCGCTGTAGGAGGCGATCATCCTCTTGGCGATGGCCTGCGCCTCCTCGGGGCTGGCGTGCGTGCCGTCGCCCTCGTAGTCGGCTCCGGGATGGGCGGTGGCGCCGGTGGAGCAGGTCCATGCCGCTTCCACGGTGCTCGTCTGACCCGTGGAGTCGGGATGCGTTCCCGTTGAGCCGTCTGAATGCCCGTCCGGCAGGATGTAGACCGCGCCCACGTCGATGCGGTGGGTGCGGTGGTTGACGATTCCGGGGCCCGCGGCCGCGTTCATCTCGCTGATGGTGACCGTGCCGGCCGCGGAGTCCACGCTTTCCACGATGGCGACGTGGCCGTAGAACGTGGCCGCTCCGGCGACCCCGGGAGCGTAGCTGACGATGCTGCCCGCGACCGGATCGGTGATCGTGGTCCTCCATCCGGCGGAGGCCGCGCTTCTGCCCCAGTCGCCGCCGTTGCCCCAGTGGGATCCCACGTCAAGGCCGAGCCTATGCCCCCTCATGCACGCCCACCAGGTGCATTGTCCGGCCGGGTAGCCGCGGCAGACTCCGTCCGGCCCGTCCTCTCCGTCGAACCAGGCGCGGGTCTGGGTGATGTTCATCCCGTCCCTGACCTCGCCGGTGACGACGCTGCCGCCGGTTCCGCCCGCGGACGCGGAGCCGTCCTTGCATCCGTTCATGTATTGGAGCACGCCCAATGGCGTGCATCCGCCCATGAGGGTCAGGATGCATGCGGCGAGCAGCATGGTGCGGACGCGGCGCATGCGTTTCATCGGGTGTCCTTCAGCGACCAGAACGGCTTCTGTCCGCCGACCACGACCTCCACGGTGCGGCAGGGGCGTTGGCGTGTGCCGTATCCGGTGGCGGAGACCACCGTGTACGACTCCTTGCCGGCCTTGGGGGCTTCGGTTTCGTTGGAATGCTTGTCGAGCAGGGGGCCGTCGAGCGATGCGGGGCAGTAGACGGTGACATGCCAGTTCCCGTCGTCCATTGGGATGAGCACGGTGTCGTACGCCCTAGAGACGGTCAGCTGGGGGTTGCTCGTGGATGGGATGGAAAGGCCGTCCGGCACGGGGAAGCTGGTTTCGGCCGCCGTGTAAAACGGGTTCGATTGGATGGCGTCCTCGTCGGAGCCCGGCCAGGTGCCGTCCGTGGAGCATTCGTAGGCGTAGCTGATGTATGTCGCGTCGGATTGGCCCGAGCATACGGAGTCGGCTTGGAACCGGCGTTGCGTCCACCACCAGCGGGGAGCGTCGGAGATCGGATGGCCGTTGCCGGCTCCGTCGTCTCCGATGAGGTCGAGCACGCGGCTGCGCCAGTCGTCGTCGGAGCCGTTCGGGTCGAGAATCGCGTTCACCGTCTCCAACGCGGTGTCGATGGGGCCGGCTCCCCCATCGTCCAGGATGACGCTCTTCCCGTTTTCGTTGATGCTCGCCGCCCCGTTCCCGTCCGTTGACACGGGGAACGCTTTGGTGCGTTCGGACCATGATCCGGGCACGGGGATTCCTGCCGCCTTCAGGCCGGCCCAGTCGTCTTGCGTCGGCCGGCTCCCCTTGGCGGAGCCGGTTTCCGTGACGGCGGTTTCCGGCTTCCGGTCGGCGGACGGGTTCTGGTGGTTGACGACGATGACTCCCAGCGCGCAGATGAGGATCACGGCGGCGATCGCGCACAGCGCGCTCAGGAGCCTGGGCATGGGTTTCGGTTCGGGACGGCTCATGATTCGCCTTCCTCCCACGGCCGCGGCTCGTAGCCGGCTGGGGTCGCGGACGGCTCCGCGAGCGGGTTCTGCGTATCCCCGTCTGCGGATGGTGTCGGCTCCGCGGTGCCGTCGGATGACGGCTCGTCCTCCCATCTGGATTCGATCAGGTCGTCGGCGAGCTTGAGCTCGGCGACGGTGTTTCCCGCGTCCCTGGCCTTGGCGCGCAGCTCCCTGGCGGTCTCCTCGGCCTGGGTCAGACGGGCCTGCAAGGATTTGGCCGCGACGCGCGAGGCCACGTATTCATCCATCGTCTCCTGCTTGGCCTTCTGGCTTTCACGGACGGCCCTGAGGATGTCGCGCTTCATGTCGCGCATGGCGTTCTTTCTTTCGTTATCGGATGCCACAGTGGTCCTTCCTTCGGATGATGTTTTCGGTTTTCCGTCACAATGGAGTCTGCCTTCCGCGGATTCCGGCCGCGGGGCAGGCCGTCCGTGAACGGTTCCCACGGCAGTCATGAGGGCGGTCGGAGGATGAGGCTCCACGAAAACGGATGCCCTCACTTCCACGAGCCCTGTCTCAGCGGGTCCGGCCATCGGATGCGGCGGAGGATGCCCGCAGCGGGTTCGAGGGATCCCATTGCGATGCCTCCGGGATCTCATCGATGCGCTTCAGCACGGTTGACTGCGCGTCGTGCACGGCGGCGTCCAGCATTTCGAACGAGTCGTGCAGACGCCCCGCGAGGGCGGCCAGGCCTTCGTCTCCGTCCAGGTGTTGCAGCGCGTCAATCTGCTCGAATGCCGATGAGAGGTCCGCCTGGAGGTTCCGCAACAGGTAATCGGCTTCGTTCAGGGTTCCGGGATCGTCCACGCCTATCGGAGGCTGTGCAATCCGGTGGATATCGGGATCTGGTTCCGGGGGATTGATCGGATCGTCCGGGTCCAGGTTGGCCTGCGCGATCCGAAGCCATGAATCGTAGTCGCCGGTCAGGTAGACTCCGCCCATGCAGTCGGCGAGCTCCCATGAATCGAAGGATCCGCCATGCCCGTCCGTCCATTGGATCCGCTTGTATGCCTGCACCTCATAGACACGTCCGTTGCACCAGTCGTCCAGCTCCTCGGCCAGCGCTTTCGCCGTCCCGTATCCATCCGCGGCCGCGGCGACGACGAGCACCTGGTGGCCTTGCGACCCCACGAGGTATTCTCCGGCATCCCAGCCGGACTTGCGGTAGTGGTCGATGATCGCGGCGGATATCGCCTCCGGCCCGTCTTCCACGCCGTCGTGCCCGTGCTCCCGGATATCGTCGCGGATACGCACCCCTTCGGGGTCGCCGGCGTTCATCCATTCGTCATCCCCGTGGAAGGAGCTCGGACGGATCACGGTGACCGATGCCTTGTCCCCGTAGTTCAGCGTGGGCATGGAGAAACGGTTCATGGATCCGTTCCACGGGTCCGCGGTCAACGCGTAGAACACGTCGCCGATTCTCTTGGTCTCCTCGAATTGCAGGCTGGTGTCGGATTCGAGGTCGGATTCCGTCAATATCATTTTCGTTCCCGTTCCTTTCGCTTGCCGGTTTCCGTCACAGTGAAGTGTGTCTTCCCGGCGTGCGGTCGGCGGGGCAGGCCGTCCATTGCCCCGTCCGGGATGGTGGGAAGCGTGGACGGCCTGCCCCGCGCCGTGGCGTCCGTCGTCCGAGAATCTGAAGCGTCGTTCCGTTCAGAGTCAAGGAAGGAAAAATATGGAACCGGTTCTTTCAACGATCGCGTCCTGGGCCTCCGGCCTGTGGACGTGGATGGTGCATCTCAACGGCATGCTCCAGGTGGTGCTCGTCCTCCTGTGCGTGCTCGCGTCCGGCGCGTGCGCGGTGGCGGGCCGTCGCATGGGCAGTCCGATGATGGAGAGCGTGGGCCAGTCGGCCGGACGTACCGCCGTGACGGTGGCGCTCTGGGTCGCCGGCACGGTGCTCATGCTGATCGCATTGCTGGGTATCGCCGCGGTGTTCGCTCCGCTCGTCGGTCTTGCCTGACCAGACGGCGCATATTATCCGTTCGACCGGCCCGGGACGATTCCCGCGCCGGTCTTTTCCTTACATAGGAAGGAACATGACGATGAGATTGGTCATCGCGGAGAAGAAGTCGGTCGCCGCGGCCATAGCGCATGCGCTGTCCGGGGCTGCGGATCAGGGGGATGGATGGTTCGACTGCGGACAGCTGCTCGTGACATGGGCGCAGGGGCATCTGGTCGAGCTCGCCATGCCCGAGGACTACACGAATCGTGATTGGGGACGCTGGCGGCTCGACGCGCTGCCCATAGACCCGTCCGGCGATTGGAGGTGGATGGTCTCCGGCGAACGTGGGGCGGCAGCGCGCTACAGGTCCATCGTCTCGCTGCTTCGCAGGTCCGACGTGGATTGCGTCGTCAACGCATGTGACCCGGACCGCGAGGGAGAGGCGATCTTCCGCAGGATCGTCGATATGTCGGGAACGCGCAAGAGCGAGCTGCGATTGTGGGTGGCGAGCCTGGAGGCGGATGCCATCCGTGAGGCGTGGGAGTCCATGAGGCCCGAATCCGATTACCGGGGGCTCGCGTGGAGCGCGGAGATCCGTTCCAAGGCGGACTGGCTCATCGGGATGAACGCCTCCCGTGCCTATTCGCTGCTCTATGACGGACGGTTCAGCGTGGGCCGTGTGCAGACGCCGACCCTCGCGATGATTGTGGATCGCGACCGGAGGATCGCAGTCCACAAACCGGTGCCGTTCTGGACCGTGACCGCCGATATGGGCGGATGGAGGCTCTCCAGCGAACGGATCGACCATGAGGCCGAGGCGTCGGAGCTGAGGGAGCTTGCGGCCCGGAATCCTTTCCGCATCCTGAGCGTGGAGCGGAGGAAGGTGAGCGATAGGCCGCCGTGCCTGTACGATCTGACCGGGTTGCAGAAGGATATGAGCCGCATGCACGGCATGACAGCCGCGCGCACGCTTGCGGCGCTCCAGCATCTCTACGAGCTCAGGCTCGCCACCTATCCGAGGACGGATTCGAAGTACATCACCCATGACGATCTGCCGACTCTCGCCGGGCTCATCGAATCCGGCCGTCTCGTGCGGGGTTTCGTGGCCGGCGGTGCGTTGCCTTCCCTCCCCCGCCCGGAGCTGGCCGTGAACGACGCCAAGGTCGCCGGCCACACGGCGATCCTGCCCACGATGCAGCTCGACGCATCGAGGATGGAGGCGTTGGGCGACGACGAGCGCATGGTCATTATGCGTGTCGTGCGCCGTATGTGGGAGGCCGTGGGCGACGACCATGTGCATCTGGTCACCGAGGTGAAGGCCCGTCTCGACGGCGGCGGTGCCCACGGGTTCTCCAGCCGCAGCGACGAGACCATTTCCCCTGGATGGAGGCTCATCGAGGGGTCCGTGACGACAGAGACCGATGACGGCGAAGAGGAGAAGGAGCAGCCGAGGAACGTGATTCCGTCGAATCTGGTGGATGGGATCGACGTGCGGCCGGTCGGCCCCGTCAAGGTCGAGGAAGGCATGACGCGTCCTCCGAAACCGTTCACCGAGGCTACGCTTCTGGCCGCGATGGAGCATGCGAGCCGCTACGTGGACGACCGGGAGCTCAAGACGGCGCTCGATGACGACGAATCGCACTCGGGCGGGATCGGCACACCGGCCACCCGCGCGGACACCATCGAGAAGCTAGTCCGGTCGAGACTCGTGGAACGCAAGGGCCGGCAGCTGCACGCCACCCGTGAGGGCATGCGCCTCATCGACGTGGTGGAGCCGAGGCTCAAGGACGTGGGGCTCACGGCGCGCATGGAGCAGACCCTCACCGATGTGGAGCATGGCAGACGGGATCCGACCGACGTGATGGAACTGTTCCGCCGGGAGGCGCTGCGCATCCCCGCCGACGCGAAAACGCACCTCAAAAAGGATGCCGTCGGACCAGCTGCGGCCGGGGAGGACTGGGGCCCGTGCCCGCGATGCGGAGAGCCGGTCAGGAAAACCGGAAGGATGTGGCAGTGCTCAACGAACCGCAGCGAGAAGACCGCGGACGGCACCTGGCGCACCGTCGGGGGATGCGGATGGAGGATGTACCCGACAATGGCGGGGAAGGCCATCACCGACCGCACCGTGCGAAGCCTCCTCGAGGGCAGGACCGTATCCCTGAAGGGCTTCACCTCCAAATCGGGGAGGAAATTCGACGCGAGGATCCGCATCGACAAGGACAAGGGCACCGTGTTCGTGTTCGACCGGTGAATCATCATCCGTTCACGGCGGGGGGCATCCCGCGCCGTGAACCCTAAAAGGAGCAAAACGATATGAGACGATACAGGCACACGCTCCGCGTCCTGCTGGACGGGGAGCTGTTCGACCAGCTGGACGAGGCGTGCAGGCAGAGCGGAATCCCGAAATCACGGTTCGTCCGCTACGCCATCCAACCGTTCAGCTATGCGGAGCTGGCTGGCGGGGAGTGTGATTGGAACGACGTGTACCGGGATGACCCCGACACCATCTATCCGATGAAACAGGGCCGGCGCATCTCCGTGCTGCTGACCGACGACGAATACGAGATGCTGTGCCGCGCCGCGTACAAGCTGACCACCACGCGCAGCGCCTGGACCCGTGAACGCATATACGAACTGCTCCGCCGCAACTACGCCGCCGAGCTCTCCTCTCTCACCGACGCCGGAATCAGGGAAAACGCGACCCAACTGCTCAAGGAGCTCAAAGGAAGATGAGACTCCACGAAATGGAATCCTCCCCTTCCGCAAAACGGAGCGCGGCCGCCACCGGAAACCATCAACGGCCAAAAGCCCTTCATGGATACGGCGATGGGCATGTAAATGGATACGACGATGGATATGGCAATGGGCATATCTATGGATACACGGATGGATACGGCGATGGGCATATCTATGGGCATATCTATGGATACGCCCATGCGACGGCCCATAAATCCTTCGGGAGCAAGCTAGACGGTTTGTACGTACAAACCTGCTTTCAGCCTTTCGCGCCCGTGAGGCGCGAAAGCAATGACCCGAGTGCCGAAGGCCAATGACACGAAGGAAGGAAATGATGGCAAACAAGCAGCATATTCGGGTTGGGAAGCCCCGTGACCAACGCATATACATCCGGGTCTGCGATGATGAAAAACTGTTGTTCAGACAGGCAGCGAAGCGGCGGGGCACGACCGTTTCACTGGCCGCGGTCGATGCGATCCGACTGATGCTCGGCCGGCTCGACCAGGAGGACGAGGAGAAGAACTCCCCCGTAGTGGACGAACTGAAATCGATCCGATACGAGCTGAGGCGCATCGGCGTCAACGTCAACCAGATAGCCCACTGGGCCAACCACGAGAACGCGGTAGGCATGCAGGGCGAGGCGGACACGCTCGCCGCGGTTGCCGAATGCCGACGCCTCGTGGAACGAGCGTCGGCGATCATCGACCGTGCCGAGGGCGGAAACCGGTGAACCGGAAGCCCCGGCGTGCGAGAATGAAAGAACGATGATGCGGATTGCGCTGATTGAAAACGAGTCGAGGAGCGGTGGCGAACATGATCGACGGGTACCAAGTGCCTGATCCGAACGGCACGAGACGATCGCGCGAATACGGGTGGAGCGTCGGCTTCGGCCTGCAACGAGCCGACGGCCTCACCCCCTCCGAATACGCGTACGACGTGGCCCGCCGGCAGGTGAACGGGGACATCAGCTACAACCAGGCGGCGCTGGAAATCGCCGGCTACCACATCGATCATCCCGAACAGGCCGAGCATTTCGAGGCGGACATCGTGTCGCAGCGGATCAGCGAACTGTTGCAGACCACCGCGTTCGCGTTCAGCTCCGGCGCGCTCAGGATGATCCACAAACGACTGTTCAAGGGAGTGCTCCCCCGCGAATGGACAGGCGAATGGCGCTACGAGAACATCACGAAAAGCGAGCCCGTGCTCCACGGCGAGACCGTGCAGTACTCGGACTACATGTGGATCGAACCGACGCTCGACTACGATTTCTCCGAAGAAAAGAAACGGCAAGGCGGATACCAGCGCACCGACCGACGACAGGTGGCCGACTCGGTGTTCTCGTTCCTCTCAGGCATCTGGCAGATTCACCCGTTCCGCGAGGGCAACACCAGGGCCACCGCCGCGTTCGGCATCCTCTACCTAAGATTCCTCGGATTCGACGTTGGCGACGAACCATTCGTCCGGCACAGCCAATACCTCAGGGATGCCCTCGCCCTCGCGAACGTCAGCGACCCCGCGTCAAGGGACGACGGGCCGCTGCATGACTTCACGCAGGCGCTGCTGTTCGACCCGTCCATCAGGCTCGCATCGCTGAGGGAGAGCGAAAACCACGAAACGAACGGGAACGAAACGACGGCGCTCGACACGGATCAAGACCCCTCCCCCACACGCACACGTTGAACACCAGCAAAGGAGAAGGCATGCCAGGCAGACAGAGGCTCGTGGAACGGATGCTGTACGAACGCGACCATCGCATCCAGCATTCGCTGTTCTACTGGACCCAGATATTCATGTCGTACAACTCGAACCACATGGAGGGGTCCACGCTCACCGCCGAACAGACCGCACAGATCTACGAGACCGGCAGATTCCTCGCCGACAAAAGCGGCGAACAGATCAGCATCGACGACGCGGTGGAGACCGCCAACCATTTCGACGCGTTCAACTACATCCTCGACCATGCCGACGATCCGGTGGACGAACGCATGGTGCGCGAGCTGCATACGATCCTCAAACGGGGCACGAGCGATTCCCGGTCCGGATGGAAGAACGTCGGCGGATACAAGACGCACGACAACGAGATCACGCAGATCCTCGGCGTCACATCCGTCAAAACCGCCCCCGCCGGGATGGTGCCTCAGCTCATGGAAGAGGTGTTCGACGCCTATGCGAGACTTGACGACAATCCCGTGCGCATCGCGCAATGCCATTGGATGTTCGAGAAGGTGCACCCGTTCTCGGACGGCAACGGCAGGGTCGGCCGTCTCGTCATGTTCAAGGAATGCCTTCGCCTCGATACGGTGCCCCCACTAATCCGCGACGAGCGCCACAACCAGTACACGCGAGGTCTGGACCTGTTCCCTCAGGAGCCCGGATGGCTCGTGGACCTGATTCTCTCCGAACGCGACGCCTACCAACGCCAGTTCATCGAACACATGGCCGCCGGGGAAATCCACTACTCCTACAACGACGCATGGAAACCGGAAGCCCACCGCGACGAGCTCGAACAAGCCGAGGAGTTCGAACGGCGCATCGCCGACCAGTGGCGGGACGATTCCACGGACGACCTGTTCGGCATGTACGGCATGGGGCACGGCGCGGATGATCCCAAGACGTTGTAGCCCCGTCAAAGGAACGGGGCCATCCGTTCGCCGATGGCTCGGATGACGGGCACCGCCACGGAATTGCCGAGCTGGCGGTACGCCTGCGTGTCGGAGACGGGTATGGCGAACGAGTCGGGGTAGCCCATGAGCCTCGCGCACTCCCTCGGCGTGAGACGCCGAGGGTTCAGTCCCTCGCCGCGCGACACCAGAATCTCGCTGCCGTCCTTGCCGTAGCGGGCGCTCAATGTGCGGGTCCGTGGCGAATCGGTCGAGACCATGCCGTAGCCGAAACCGTTGCCCGCCGCCTCATGCTTGGCCCGGTAGCGTTGCAGGTAGCCCCACATGCGGTCGCTGAGCGTGTACTTGTCGGGAGCGCAATCCTCCAGGATGGTTCCCACATCGCCGTGTCCGGGAGCCTGTACCGAGTCGAACGAGAAGCCGTTCGGTTTGAGGAATCCCACGATGTAGGTACGTTCCCGATGCTGGGGAAGCCATCCGTCCGTGTCGATCACTCTCCATGAAACGTGGTAGCCAAGCTCGTCTTCCAGCATGGAGAGGATCGTTCGGAAGGTGCGACCGTGGTCGTGGGAGACGAGGTTCTTCACGTTCTCCAGCAGGAACGCCTTGGGTCGTTTCGCCTTGATTATCCTCGCCACGTCGAAGAACAGGGTGCCCTGCGTCCGGTCGGCGAAGCCGGTGGGCCTGCCGAGGCTGTTCTTCTTCGATACCCCGGCCAAGCTGAATGGCTGGCAGGGGAAGCCGGCGAGCAGCAGGTCAAAATCGGGAATCGATGAGGCATCCACCTTGGTGATGTCGCCCGCAAGGTTTGGCCCGTCATGCCAGTTCGCCTCGTAGGTCATTCTGGAGAACCGGTTCCATTCGCTCGCGTACACGGTCCGAGCCCGCTCTCCATCGATTTCCTCCAAGGTCGGGGGCACGCCCTGTGGCGGGCCCGTCAAGAAACCAACCTGGTCAAACGGAGGAACGGACGCGGGGCACGCCGTCTACACGACGGCGGGCGGCGACGGAACCCGGTAGATGCCATGCCCCGTGACGTGATGCACGCCATGTAAGAATCTGCGCATGATTCCCAACATCGTCAGAGGCTCGAATCCGGCCGGGCTTATCCGCTACCTGTTCGGCAAGGGGCGGCACAACGAGCACACGGACCAGCATCTCGTCTGTTCCAGCAGGGACATGGCCGAATCGTTCGATGACACGGGCAAGCCAACCGTGTCGTTTGAGGAGATCGGCCGCAGGTTCGACCGCCGCTACCGGGTCATGGAACGCAAGGGAGAGCCATGCCCGCCCGACATGCGCGGCAAGCGTAATCCGGGACATGAGCACGGCAGGCACCGCGTATGGCATTGCTCGCTCGCCATCAAGGCCGGCCAGGGCATACTCACCGACCAGGAATGGGAGAACCTGATCCGCGACTACCTGACCCGCCTGGGCGTCATCCAGGGCGAGGATGACCGGAACATCACCTGGCTCGCGGTCCGCCACGGGCTCTCCCGCAACGGCAACGACCATGTGCACATCGCCGTGCAGCTTGCCCGGAACGACGATTGGATCAACCCGTACCACGACCGAATCCACGCGCAAAAGGCATGCCGGAGCATGGAGAAGGAACGCGGCGAACTGGTCGAGCTCGGCCGTTCCGACACGGGCGCGCGCATCCGATGGCAGTACTCGCAATGGCGGCGCTGGGCCGAATGGAAGGCGGAGAACGATTACGGCGACGGGTGGGATGCGCTGGATGCCGGAGAAAGATCAAGGCTGATAGCGTCCGTCGCAGCCTCCACGATGCCGCGTCAGCGGGTCGCACTGATCGTGGAGGCGTGCGCCAGAGCCTCGCATAGCGAGGACGAGTTCATACGCCGTATACGCCGCGAAGGGTTCAGCATCGATCCGCGGCTGCGCAAGGGAGCTGCCAAGGATTCGTTCACCGACCCCGGGCAGGTGGTCGGCTACCGGATCACATGGCACAGTTCGGATGGTTGGACGGAACGGTTCAACGCGTTCGATCTCGGCGATGACATGCGGCTCAAGCGACTGCGCAGTGAATGGAAGGACGATGCCAGGAGCCGCGCCCTGGCCGTGCAGGAATGGCGTGCCGCGATGGAGAACCGGCCGCCGTTCCTCGATGACGGGCGCGAACGCCAGCCGGGCAGCCTCTCCACGCATGACATGGAACGACTAGTCGCCGAATCGTTCCGCGTCGCCATGAGTCTCGAAAATTCGAAGGACGATATGGAATACCAGTTCGCGTTGCGTGACGGCCTGCGCACGTTCGACAAGCTTCGCGAGCGGTACGGGCTCGACCAGGATAACGGCGCATGGATGATGAATCTGCCGGAAACCGACACGAGCAACGGGCAGAAGCACGCCACGGCATGACCGCATCGCACGCGGCCCGTCCGCTCCCGTGCTCGCGGACGGATATCCTGGAATCATGGACGAATCATCACACGGCGACGGATACGGAAGCGGGCATATCGAGGCGGGACGGGAGAAGGCGACCATACTGGGCATGGTGATGGTCCTCCAATTGCGCCGGCGGCTCGCATTGCACGATGGCGTGGATCTGACGGAGGCGGACGTGGCTCAGGTGTTCGCGTTCACCGAAACGATGGACGATTCCCTCGGCATCATCGACACCCTGGAGGGCGCGGCACGCGCGATGGATCCCGCACCGGCAGCCCTGGCCCGTCTGCTCGTGCACCGGGACCCTCCCGGATCCCGCTTCGAGCTGCACGAGGAGCATGCGAACGGGGATCTGGATTGCCTCGCCCTCGGCATGTTCATCCGGTTGAACGTCGCCGCCCACGGGTTCGAGGATGCCGTGGAACGCCAGGCTGTCGCACTTCGCCTGGAGGGAACGGGCGGGACCGCATACGGACGTGAGATATTGCAACGGGTCCTGACCGACATCCACGACCTCACACGCATGCAGCGGATCATGGAGGACCGACACCGAGGATGAAACCGGTCCTCGGCCGAAACCATCACGTAGTCTTGTCTTTCATGAGGTTCGTGCGCGAGGATGCGGACGATGCTATCGGATTCGGTTTCGGAAGGAGACGACATGAGCGGATACATAAAGGAGATGTTCGGTCTTCCAGTGGAAGGCTCAGACGAAGAGACGCAACGCGCGTGGGCATCCCGCATCTGCCCTTTCCTAGGCTCGGTCTGCACGAAGAGGCGTCATGACGGAACCGCAGCCGGAGTCTGCTCGGTCAGGCAATCCGGGGATCCGACCCCCGTCATCTGCTGCCCCATCAGACTGTATGCGGACAATTACCATCTCCTGATTGAGGTGGCCTCCGACGCGTTCGATAAATCCGAGGATGAACTATGCCTTGTGGCGGGAGGGCCGGAGGCAATCGACATGGCGCGCTCCGTCACCGACAGAACGGTGGTAGCCGTGTTCGGCCACGGCTGGGGGCATGAACTGCCGTTGCCGGTCCCTTCCAACATCAGAAGCACCGTCAGCATCGATTGGATCATGGTCGAGCTCGATAGTAGCGGACAGGTGTCCCAGTTCTGCGCGGCCGAGGTGCAAACCATCGACACCACCGGAAGCCATGCGAACGCTGCCCGGGAGCTCATGGATACAGGCAACGTCATCAGGGACACCGTGGGACTGAACTGGGCCAACGTGAGAAAACGAATCTTCACGCAGATTGTCTACAAGGGGCAGGTCCTTGAACGTGAACGCCACTGCTCCAAAGGCCTGTACTACATCATCCCCGCACCCGTGTTCCGCGACAACTTCGACTCGCTAGGAGGCGAAGACATGCTGCCCTCGTACCCCAAACGACCGGGCACCATCACATTCTTCGTCTACGATTACGATCCTGACATCACATTCGAGACAGGACGCGTGCGGCCCCTGAGGCATATCAGCAGCTACACCACCGGCATACACTCTCTACAACAGGCGTTCAGCAACTATATGCCGGCACAGGGCGATTTGTACTTCCATGCAATTCAAAGAGGCCTCGGGATAGAATAACCACAGTCCAGGCAGTCGCGCGGCTTCTCTACACCCCATCAACACTCGAACAAACGTTCTAAAAGTCGATGGGGTGCGGCATGATTAAATGCCCGATGTTCCAACGATTCCGAGGAGGCCGGTGATGGGCGACACAAGAACGATGCTGGATCTATTCGCCGGTGCCGGCGGACTCAGCGAGGGACTATGCGAAGCCGGATTCACCCCGCTGTACGCCAACGAGCTCGTCCCCCAATACGCCCACACCTACTCCGTGAACCACGTCGGGACCATCGTGGACACTCGGGACATCAGAACGGTTGACGCGCACGAGGTCAGAACCAGACTCAGCCTCGAGAAGGGGGACCTTGACCTGCTCGCAGGCGGGCCTCCATGCCAAGGCTTCAGCATCAACGCTCCCGTGAGAAGCACCGAGGACAAAAGAAACCATCTTTTTCGTGAATACCTGCGCTTCGTGGAGGAGTTTCAGCCCAAGGCCGTGATCATCGAGAACGTGCCAGGCCTCGTCAGCTTCGAACACGGAGCGACCCTCCACGCCATCATCGATTCCCTTGCGTCATTGGGTTACGGCGCGGACGTGAGGATTCTCGGAGCCGCCTACTTCGGGGTGCCCCAGATGCGCTGGCGTACCATCATCATTGCCACAAGGGGCAGGGAACTGCCGCCCTCCGCCTTCCCCGTACCGGTCTGTCATGCTCCGATACGCGCCAACTTCACCCAAACGTTCGATGGCAAGAACATCGTCGCACAGCCTCGACCGGAGACCGAAGCCGTGTTCACTCCAATCGAGGACGCACTTGACGATCTGCCCCCGCTGGAGAACGGCGAGACCGGCGAGGCGGTGAAGCAATACACACACGAGCCCCGATGCCCTTACCAAAGGCTCGTACGGCGAGGATCAACCGGAATCTACAATCACGAAGCGCCGAAGCTGTCCGAAATCAACATGAAACGGATCAGGTACATCAAACCGGGCGGCAATTGGACCGATATACCGGAAGAACTGCTGCCCAAGGGGATGCGGAAGGCGCGGCGATCCGACCACACAAAACGGTATGGAAGGCTGAGGAAAGGCGAGCTCGGCTCCACCATCCTCACGAAATGCGACCCACACTGGGGATGCTTCCTCCACTACGAGCAGGATCGCGCCCTCACGGTAAGGGAGGCCGCACGCATCCAATCGTTCCCCGACTCATACGTGTTCACCGGCAGCAAGGCCGAGCAATATGCGCAGGTCGGCAACGCCGTACCACCTCTATTGGCAAAGGCCATAGGCGAATCCGTCATGGGACTACTCTCCTCGCAACACGATGAGAACGAGACCGAATACGGCAATTGACGGCATACCGGAGGAGCGTCATGGGCTAGATGAACAGGATGCTGATGTGCGGCAGCGGGCTGGTCATGGAGTTCGAATAATCCACGACCAGCCCGCCACGAACCGGCGGTCGCCCCGCCGTCACGGACGCAATCGCCGAAACCATGAGGGAAAGGATCGGCATGATTAGCGGAACGGCGCGACGCAGCCACCGCTCTCTTGCTCGTCAACCCGTCCGATTTCGGTAGGGATGCGATCAATGCGGGAAGAGCACGAAGAGCACACTGAAGCATCTCCCGGTCATCGGAGCCGGAAGAAGTAGGAGTCATCGAACGTTTCCGGGATTGATGCCCTCCTCAAAGGAGTATTGGAGTGAATCAGGCAACGCCGATGATGGATCGAGAACGTTCGTCGAATCGTCCTCCGGCATGATCGGTTCAATGGACTCGTTCGCCTTCGTCCAGCATGCGTTCAGACGATCGGCGATCCGTGCGTCCAGACCATCACATGACTCTGATATGCCAGAGAGAACCTTCCCCGCCATACGCCGTGCCATATCGGCGACCCTCATGCCGTCAAGACCGTGACGCGCCGCCAGATCCTCCCAATCCTTGGGTGTGGTGTGCTCCGCGAAGGCGTGCTCCTCGTTCACCGGCATGGTGAGCTCCCAATTGAACTCGGGCCAATACCTGGTGGCGACCGCATCATACTGGGGAGACAGGCGTATCCCCGATGCGGAGTCGAGGATCAGGGAGTAGTTCTTCGCATGTGCATCGCTGTTGGCGGACGACGTGTTGAAGGCCAGCCTTTCGAGCCACTGGTAGGACAGGGAGCCCGAGGAATCGATGCGTTGCAGGAGATTCAGGCAGTCGTCTGCCGACGAATCGTATTTGTCACGGGTCGGCAGTCCCAATGCTTGCAGGAAGTCCTCCTGCCGCAGCCGGATGATTCGTCCATCCTCCAGGCGACGGTCGAAACGTTCCACGATATACGCCGTTTTGTGTTGTGCCGTGATCTCGCCGCTTGCGGGCGTATCGATGCCGCACAGTTCCGACAATCGCATCGTCGCCAGTTCCACCTTGGTCGCCTCGGGAAGGTCATGGGGCTTCGGTTTGACGATGTGGGTGGAGGGCAGCATCATATCCGGCCAATACCATTTCCCGTTCACGCGGGACAGGGTGAACTTGCCTTGTGCACCTCCCAGGGAGAACCGGCAATGGCTGTCCTCGTCCCACCAATAGTTCTTGGTTCGCTCGATGCGGTCTATTTCGTTGGCTATCTGGGAATCGGTGATCAGACGAAGCGACGGTGAAGGGGCCGGGGGTTCCGGGGAGAGGGAGAACACCAGGCCTCCGGTGGCGTCAACCCGGTCCAGCAGATCGAAGACACCGGTCGAGGAGGCATTCAGGTGCTCCTGCATGGCCTGACGGACGTTCGGATTGTCAGGAAGAAGATTCTCCAGAAAATTACGTGGTGCCAGATCTCCCCATCCACCGGTTCTGGGCAGGCTCAGACTGATCGGCAATCCCTCCGCCTCGTCATACGCGAACGATATTCGTTCCTCGTCGTCTTCCGAGAACACGCCCACATGATGTCCGTTCTCCCAGGCATGCAATTCCCTCATAGCAGCCTCCCGGCGTAGGCGGACGGGAGTGTTTCGGTGCGAATATGCAGCAGGTCGAACATCCTGTACACATAGCGGATGGAGGTCAGACCGGTTTCCACAAGCTCCTCGGCGCTTGAGAGGGGAACACCGGCACCATCGGCGAGGGCGGCGACGCTGAGACCCATGCCGGACATGCGTTCACGAACGCATCGGCGGACCGACGAGGTATCGGGGAAGAACCGCATGGGGTTCTCCTCCTTCTCGTCGCGAAGACCCTTGTAGGCGGTCAGGGCATCGTATTTCGACAGATCCAATGTCACGTATGCCATGCTCGTTTCCTCCGGTTCCCAAAGCCGTTTACACCATGATACGGCCATCCGACACCGACGGGCCGCTGATTCATGGCGGGAAAGAAAACGGGCTCCACCATATTGATACCTCGAAGCTCCCTCTCTCGCTCAGCTATGGCTTTTATGGAGCGAAGCGGATGCTCGGATTGCTCTCTCTGCATCGTATGCGTCCTTGATCACCTTGAGTCGGTCGCGTTCGGTCATGATGCCGAGGAACGGGTTGTCCTGCCGCATGCTGATGCCGTGGGGCGACGGGTCCAAGGCGGCTGCGCGGAGCTTGTCATCGCCGCCCTCGCGGATCAGCCTCTCCCATTCGTCAACGTCGTCACGGCATGCGCCTGATGTGTTGGAACGGACCATGTGGATATGGGCCAGGCCTTTTCCCTGATCTCGTCCATCGGATAGGCCCTGAACAGACGGTACATGCGCAACCATTGCTGGTATTCCGAGAGATCCTTGAAGTCCGTGCGCCCTGTCATGCTCCCCTCCGGCTCTCCTGCTGTTAATGGTATCGATGATATCTGTTCCCGCCTCCACGAGAACGTGCTCGCGCCCGCGTCTGGGACAGGCTCCGGCAATCGTCACACGGTCTCGCGGGCCGATGATGGCCGCTCTCACCTTCGTCAAGCGATTCGACCAGCTGGTGCCAGGTCACGTCCTCGCGCAGCCTGGCGATAAGTTCACCGGTGTCATCAACGGCATTTGGGAGTGTTACATTGCTCATAGGGACGAATGTATTTCATAATGATGGCAAAACTCCCTTTCGTGTCGAACATTTGTATCATAAAGCGGAGATTCAGAGACAATGCATGCAGACAATGGCCTTTCTCGAGGACCGCTCGGGGTAACGTGAGCGTCATGGGCGAGATGAACAGGATGCTGATGTGCGGCGACAGGCCGGTCATGGAGTTCGAATACTCGCGGAGCGGTGGATACGCGCTGCGGGCCGGCACCATTCATGATCCTGCGCGTGTGCCGGTCGGCATGTGGGTGGATTCCAAACCTGAGCCGACCGGCGAGTCCATCAACCGCTGGTGGCGTTCGCGCGGCATCCCCGCCACAAGGGACGGACTCGGCGCCGTGCTCGCCATGTCCGGGATAGCCACCACGGCGGATCTGCTCGACCGGTGCCTGGGGCTGAGTCTTTCCGACCGGTACTGGGTGCGGCCCATCGACCGCGACGACCTGGAATGGTCCAATATCAACTTCTTCCACAACGCGTTCGACGAACGGCTCGGCCGTTCCCTCTTCCAGGGCGGCTCCTCGCATATCGGCGATGTCAACACCCCGGACGTGACCAGCGCCGGAGACCTTCCCAAACGGTGGATCATCCAGCCTGACGGCACGCGCAGCCTCCTCAAGGCCGGTCGCACCGGCCAGGAGCCAGACAACGAAGTCATCGCCAGCCGGGTCGCCAGGCTGCTCGGCATCGGACACGTCGAATACCGGATCGGCCGCGCCCAGGGCAGAAGGGTCAGCGTATGCGACGAAATGCTCGGGGACGACGAGGAGATCATCCCCGGCGGCCAGATCATGAGCCTCTTCCGCGAAGGGCCGAACGCCGAACGCAAGGAGATATGGCTGGACGCCTGCGAACGGCTCGGCGCGGACCGCGGCATCGAGGAGGGAGCCGTGGATGATTTTCTGTTCCTGGACTTCCTGCTACGCGACACGGACCGCCACTACAACAACTTCGGTCTGATCCGCAACGTGGACACCCTTGCCGTGAGACCCGCCCCGATATTCGACAGCGGCGAAAGCCTGTGGAACGGCATGGACCCCGACCTCATGGACAACACGGACTACAAGGCCAAACCGTTCTGGGTCGATGACTGGGGCGACCGGGAGAACGCGTTCTGGCAGTTCGACCTCATAAGGGACTGGGATAGATGGGATCTCTCACTGCTCGATGAAGTCCCCGGCATCATCCATGACCAGCTCGCCACGAACCGGCGCATCGCCCCCGCCGTCACGGACGCCATCACCGGGACCATGAAGGAACGAATCGGCATGATCCGCGAACGTCGCGACGCGGCGACCGCTCCCCTGCTCGCCAACACGCTCAGATTCGGCGACGAGCCCTCCGAAACAGGAAGGCCACGCTGACATTCATCGCCGGATCCAGGACCGATGGCTGAGTGGAACACGGAGCCATCGTCCGAGACTACGGAGGTTCCATTCCGGCAATGCAGCGGATCCGTCACCTGGTGCGGGCTGGATCGTTGTTCTCGAGTTGGTCGGGCAAGGCCGAACCCGGGTCGATGATCCCGAAAGAATCACTGGCGGAAGGCAACGAGAATCCGCTATCTTCGATCGCTTCGAGGAACGAGAACATCCTGTTTTCCATTATCTCACCCAACCTGCCGGGTTCCAGACCGGCAAAACGGTGCCGGGCGGCATCGGCGAAGCCGGAGGCCAGCCCGGTGAAACCGTCGGCCACCCGGTCCACATCCAGGCCAGCCTTCCCCGCGAGGGCGGTCCAGACCTTCACGTCCGCCAGCTCATCGAACCGGTTCAGACCGTTGACATGGTAGGAGAAGGTCAGCTCGGGATCGCCGGCATCCATGTACGGGATGATGGATGCCACGTCATACATGGGAGACATCCGGTAACGTCCGTCGGGCAGCAATTGGATGCTCATGTTCTTCGAGTGGAGATCCGTCGCCCCGACCAGCGCGTTGAACTGCACCTGGAGCAACATCTCATAGGGCATTTCCGGATCAAGCCGTCCCGCAAGGGCGAGCATGTCGAGCAGGGTCGGACCGCCATCCTCCTCATATTTGAGATCCGAGGTAAACCCGAGTGCCTGGCAGAAGTCCATCTGATGAATCCTGTCCATGTGGCCGTCAGGATCGCCCGTGCGATCGAACCTCCATGACAGGACGAAATCCGTTCCGGCCGAATGGAACACATCGGTCCTAGCAGCCGGCAGCCCGAGATCGGAAGCCGTGAGAAGGCACGCCATCTCATTCCTCGCCTGAGCCAGCATTCCGGGAAGCGACGGCTTCACGATCACGCTGGTCGGCTCCGCGCCGTACGGCACGCACCATACGCCGTCACGCCTGATCCGGTACGCGGACTTGGATTGCGCGCCGGGCAGGGACCAATGGGTTTTGCGGTAGTCACGGGAATGCGAGTTGATGACCAGCGAGGAAAGCTGGTCCTCGACCTCCTCCGAGGAAAGAGGGGTCAGCCCTCCCTTGCCGGACAGCAGATCAGCCGTCATGTCCAGGGAACAAAGACGCACCGCGCCCGGACAGTCATACCCCATGATGGAGATCAGACGGAAGGGCGTGGGCCTCCCCCGCATTCCGGTCGAGGTCATCACGCGCCGACGCTCGGCAGGATCCTCCGGGAGAAGGCCCTCCACATACGAGGCGACGGCTCCCCTATCAGGCTTCCTGTCATCCCAATGGAGGGAAATCTTCGGATCAAGGGAAGGCGACAGCGGCAAGGAGTCACGGGAAGCGTACTCCAGATGCATCACATCATGCCGCGCCTCTATTCTGGCGACCACCCTGTCGTAGAGAATCACATCAAGGGTTTCGGTATGGCCGCTGGTCATGGATAAGCTCCTTTCCGACTCGCCGATAATCAACGCGAAACCCGTGAAGAGGGATGGCCGCGTGGAATATCCTCACCCATCGTATACGTCCTTGACCACCTCGAGCAGAGCACGCTCGATCATGACGAGGAACGAGTCGTTTCCACCTCGTGCCGATGGCATGCCGCCATAGATGCTCATCTCCAGAGGCAGGTCAGAAAAACATGAAGAACACACTGACGAGGCGAGCCGGCCCCGTCATTAGGCGGTTTCGGAAAAGCTCAGATGGTACGGCCCGTGGAGGGGATCTGGAACGAGCCGTGCAGGATCGGCAGACCATCCTTCGTGTCATACGTGAACGATATGCGTTCCCCCCGTCGTCTTCCGAGAACACGCCCACATGACGCCCGTTCTCCCAGGCGTGCAATTCCCTCACATCAGTCTCCCGGCGTAGGCGGACGGGAGTGTTTCGGTGCGAATATGCAGCAGGTCGAACATCCTGTACACGTAGCGGATGGAGGTCAGACCGGTTTCCACAAGCTCCTCGGCGCTTGAGAGGGGGAACACCGGCGCTCCTGGATGACCGTATGGCAATGGAAGATGATGCCCGGTCTCATCTCCCGTTGCCGTTGGTCTTCGGCTGGGCGAGGGTCTGTGATGGGATTGCGGGCATGGTCTCGGCGGACGGCTGCGGCGCGGGGTTCATGGAGGATTCCATTGCGGGGCTGTATTCGCCGAACGGGTCGGGCCCGTACCATTCCTCGCTTTCATTGAGGTCGAGCGGCATGTCCTCGTAGCCTTCCGGCTCCCCCGTCGCCAGATCGCCGCCTCCCTGACGGTCCGGTTCCGCGGCATGCGCGGACGTGTTTCCCTCGCGCTGTTCTCCGGTCCGATCGGCGTCGTCGGGCTGCTCGGCTGCGGATTGCGGCATCGGGGCCGCGTCGGCGTTCTCGGTGCGTTCGGCCTCGCTGACGGTGCTGGGCTCGTCTCCGGCGGCTTTGTTGTCCGAGTGGGAGGATTCCGGCAAGGCCTGGTCCTGGAGGAAGCTGATCCTCGTGGCCGCGTCGTCCAGCCCGTTGACCGGAGCGCACATCACGGCCTCCACGATGCGGTCGTGGTCGTATCCGGCCCAGCCGCCGGTGAGCCTGGAGTCCACCCAGAACGACTGTTCGCCGCCGTGCTCGGCCCTGAACGTCTCGGCGTCCACGCGTTGCAGGTCCACGGCCACGCCGGCAGTGTTGAACGCGTTCAGCGTGGATTGCAGCGCGGGCGACTGGTCGCTGTACGTGATGGTCACATGGTTGACGAGATGGTCGGAGGCCGCGTCGATGTGGGATTCGGGGTGCCGTTTCGACCATTCGTCCTTCAGACGGCGTTTCGCCTCGATGATCTGGCGGCGGAACCCGGGGTCGTTGCCCTCCAGCTGGTCGGCCACCATCCATGCCTGCAACAGCGAGGAGTCGCGCATGCCGCGCCAGGTGTCGCCGTCTGAGAGCACGGTCGCCGTCAGGTTGGATTCGAACCCCTTGTTGAGCCGTTCGCGGTTCTCCGTCTCCCACTGTTCGAGGCGCGCGGCCTGCTGCTGCCTCCTCGTCTGGTCGTACCGTTCGTTCTGCGCGGCCCGTTCCGCGCGTTCGCGCAGCCGCATGCGGTCCCCGCGCAGTTCGGCGTGCAGCGCGCGCAGCTGCTGGGCCACGCTGTTCCAGCTCTGGACCATGATCTGGTCGAGGCCGTCTTCGGGATCAATCTGAGCCATTCTTCCTCCTTGCCATGATGGCAGTCCTGCGTTCGTCTTCCTTCACGCCGCCCGGCACGGACAGCGTTTCGAGTATGGGTTCGCGCCATGCGCGGCCCGGCCGCTCGCACGGCAGGGGCTCGCCCTTCCTGGTGATCTTCTGCTCGCAGTCGAGGCTGGCGACGATGCCGCGGTCCTTGTCGAACACGCGGTCGAGCATCGACGCCGCCTGGATGTAAAAGATCATCATCTGGCCGGGTGACTTGCGCGCGTTCTCATAGGCGCGCCACATCGCGTCGAGCGGGAACACGAGGGCCGGGTAGCGCCACCAGTCGGGCACCCATTTCATGTTCACGCTGGCGGATTGGTGGTAGCAGAACACGTTCGCGACGAACCGTTCCACGAACGCGGCGAGGTTCGGATAATAGGTGTCGCCGCGGCGCATTCGCGCGCCGAACTGGCCGGCCATGTCCCTGGAGCGAGCAGGGCCGAGATCCGACCCCTCGTCTCCCGACAGCCCGTTCCCCGCAGTCCTGCCGCCAGTTTCCGGCATCATGGTTCCCCCGTTGTCGGGATGGTCGATGGCCTCCGTCTCCGTTCCCGGCTCCGGCGGGTTCTCGTAGCCGGCCCGTGGCTCGTCGCGGATGATGTCCGGTTTTGCCGTGCGGGGTTCCGCCTTTTCGCCGGCGAGCTCCTTTCCGGCCTCGCCACGGTTCTCCGTGGCGGACGGTTTTTCGGTATTCCGGTGTTTCGGTGTTCCGGTCCCGGCGACGGTGGAGGTTTCGATCTCCTCGTTCGCGGGGATGCGCGGCGGTTCGGGGTTCGGCAGCCCTGCTCCGTAGGGCACGCCCTTCTCCTCGAGGACGGCGCGGGTGAACAGTTCCAGCCACCCGCATTCCGATGAGAGAAGCGTTCTGGCGGCTCCGACCGCGCGCCGCCATTCCTCTCCGTCCGGCCCCGAGGTCGTGGGGGCCTCATTCGTTTCGTTGTGCTCGTTCATCGTTCCGCCTTTCCGTTTGCCGTGGACCTGGCCGAGGCAAGCGCGTCGGCCCATCGTCTGTTGCCGGTCCACGGCAGTGTCCTGACGATCTGCGCCCTGGACTGCGACGCGAGCAGGAGGGCGCGACCGATGGGCCATTCCGCGAGGTCGGCCACGTCGAGGATGCTTTCCCTCTGGATGCTGTTATTCACGCTTCGCCGGCCGGTGCCGTCGATGTTGACGCTGCCGCGCACGATCTCCCTCTGGCCGACGAGCTGGCTGATCTCGCCGAGGAACCTCGCGTCCTTGATGCCGCCGAGATAGACGGTGATGTTCGCGTTGTTGAACAGGCTTCCGAAGTTGGTCTCGCCGAACGCGGCCTTGCCCTGGTCGGGGTTCTGCCAGATGGTCATGATCGGGATGCCGGCCGACCCGAAATAGCTGTACACGTCGGCGAGTTCGGGCCAGCGGCAGATGTTCGCGGCCTCGTCCAGCACGCAGCACAGGGGCACGGGGAGCCGTCGGTTGTTGCCGGTGAACTCGCTTTGGGCGCGTTGGAACGCGGTGAACGCGACGACGGCGGTGAGGCTCGCGGTCAATGCGGTGGATGGCCTGCCCTGCGCGGAGAGCAGGTAGAGCGTGTCCTCGCTCGTGGCGAACGCGTATGGGTCGAACAGGCCTCGGTCCTCGATCATCCGACCGTCCTGGTCGCGTTTCGGATCGATCCAGTCGATGATCTCGGGGTCGGCGAGGAACGCGACCATGGTCTGCAACGAGCCGAACACGCCGCTTCGCGTCTCGGGGGTCAGGGCGATGACGCTGGAGACGCGGGACGCGATGCCCGCGTAGCGCGGGTATTCGCTCAGAATATCGGCCGGAGTGGTGTCGCGCTCGTTGCTGCACCATCGAAATACGTCGGCCACGGATCTGCCTCCCAGATGCGCGGCGAACAGGTAGTCGGCGAGCTGCTGGGCGGCGGTTCCGGGGAAGAAGTCGTCGCCGCCGGTCTGCGGCTGGCCGGAGGCGTACCTCCAGCAGTCGGCGATGCGTTTCGCGTCGGCTATGGTCTGCACGGAGGCGATCAGGTTCCACACCCACGGGGCCCGTTCGCGGTTCGGGTCGGCGATCCTTTCCGGGTCGAACACCCACAGCTTGCAGTCGGGATGGTCGAGCTTGCGGATCGGTGCGGTCACGTCGAGGATGTCGCCCTTGTTGGAGGTGGCCAGGCAGGGGCCGGGCGCCGAAAGCACCGCGGGGATCGCGTAGCACAGGGATTTGCCGGATCGCGGGCCGGCAAGCACGATGGCCATGTCCTCCCAGCTGGTGTACATGGCGGTGTTGTCCACGATGTTGCGGCCCAGCGGATAGCCGGGCGACATGCCGTCATGGTAGCGGCGCGCGTCGATGAGCCTGGTGGCCATGCTTTCGGCCTTCGCCTCGCTCACCTTCTCCACGGCCTCGCCGTGCCCCATGCTCGGAGCGTACACGTCCACGCGCGTGCGTCCCTTCGAGCCGGTGGCCCACGGGATCGCCTTGCGCACGATGAGCCATGCCAGCAGGCCGCATGCGACGGCCAGGAGCGCGAGCATGAGGATCGCCAGCGTCCATTGGGCCGGGGTGAGCGTCCACTGGCCGGAGGCGAGGTAGAGGAGCGCGAACAGCTGGAAGGGATGCCCGGCGAGCGAGCATGCAAGGGCGAAGACTAGCAGGATCAGGAGCCCGGCCGCGATGATCGACAGCTCGATCCTGCGGCTGGGCCTGACGGTGCCGCCGAGGTCCCTGACGCGGTTGGATTGCAGTTTCGGATCGACGTCGGCCAAATCCTTTTCTCCTTTCCCGCGCCGGAACCGTCGGTGTCACGGCGCTTCCGGCGGGAGACGTGATCTATGGCTGCGTGGTCAGAAGGCGTTGCCCTGGGAGAACTCGGATCGCGGCTGGCCGGCGATGACGTTCGGATCAGCGGGGTCGGCGGGCATGGTTACCGGGTTTCCGGACAGCGGGTCGTAGGGTTCGCCGCCGAACGTGCGGGGTACGCCGTCGCCCCAGTATTCGCCGCGCGAGGCGATCGGCTGATCCATGTCGGAACGCTGCTGCTCGTTATGGCGTTTGCGTTCCGCGGCCTGGCGACGGCGCTGGGTGGCGATAGCGTCGATCTGCATGGAATCGCCGATCACGACGGGTCTGGCGTAGGCCTTGCCGTCCTTGTCGCTGATGTACGCGTCGGGATCGCCCTGGCGGCCGGTGGCGACCACGGAGTCGCCCTGACGGAAGTCGCAGCCGTGGAGGATCTCGGCGGCCGTCCCCCAGAATTTGACGGTGGTCTTCACGGGGCCCGCGGGATTGTCGGCCCAGGTGCCGTCCTGCTGGCGGATGCGCGGCCGGTCCTCGTATACGGTGGCGCGCAGGAAGGCCCTGCTCTCCGATCCGTCCTCGTTGGCTCTGGCCGGGAAGTAGTCGGGGTTCGCGGCGAGGTTGCCTCGCACGACCTGCATGGATTGCGGCATTGCGGTCTCCTTTTCGGTTCGTATGGCTACGGCCGTGCGCGCTGTTGCGCCGGCGTTATCATGGTCGGTCGTGGTCCGCGGAGATGCGGGGCATGCCGTCCTTGGGGTTCAGCGGCACAGGCGGCTGCCGTCGCTCCAGCCTCATCGGGGTTCCCTGCCTCGGGCAGGCGGTCGAGCGTGCTGGACGCGTAGCGGTCGGAGGCGTCGTATCCGATGGATTCCTCGGCCAGCCTGCGCGCGTTCAGCTCGTCGCCCGCGGCGAGCAGGAGCATGGATTTCAGGCCGGCGATCCGGTAGCCGACCTCGGTGGGGGCGTTCGCCTCCACGGGGTCGAGGATACCCATCGCCATCGCGATCCGCTTCGGGTCGGCGGGTTCGGACGGGTCGATGAGACGGTCGAACAGCCGGTCCGTGTCCACGAGATCGTCGCGTGTGTTGATGAGCCCGCGCAGCCGGTCGAGAGGCAGTGGCGCGTTCGGGTCCAGCACGTCGCTGGCGATCATCATGGCCGTGGATTCCGGGGCGAACCTCATCATCACGGCCAGCACCGCGAGACGGGCCGAATCGTTCGACCATTCCCCCGGCGAGCGGGGCTCCTCCATCATCCTCATCCAGTCGTAGGCGGCGGCGTCCCTCCAGGTGGAGCGCACGTAGTCTGAGAAGCCGTCGGCGTCCATGCCGGAGTTCAGGTATTCGTTCGACGCCGCGGTGACCACCGTGTCCAGGGAGGGGCCGTCGCGGTCGTCGGCGGATGCTTCGGCGCGCACCATGAACGATGTGCCGAGCATGTCGGCGACCGTGCCCTCGCGCCCCGATGCGTCGGAATCCGCGCCTTCTTCGGCGGGTTCGTATTCGAGACGCTCCACCTCCCCGGCGAGCCATCGCGAGCCGGCCGGGAAGAAGCCGTCCATCGACCTCATGGCGGGTTCGATGATGGAGGCCAGATTCCGGTACACGGCGTTCGGATCAGCGGCGGACTCGACGGCCTGCTCTGCATCGTTGTATTCCACGACGCGGTTGGCGACGCTCATGGGGTCGCCGGGCCGGATGTCGTCATACGATTCGCCCCAGCGTTCGATCCATTCGAGCAGCGTATCCCTCGTGATCTCGGTTTCGTGCATGTTCGTCTCCTCGGCTTGCGGTTCGCTCATGCGTCCGATCGTCGCACCGGCTCGGCGACTCCGCGGGGCAGGCCGTCGCCGCTTTCCTCGAGGCGGCGGAGCTCCCCGATCGCGTCGATGACGCTCAGCTGGGTCTCCCCGTAGCTCGCGTGGCGTACGAGCCGTCTCCACGAGGGGCCCTCGGGAACCGCGAGGCCCGACCGGCCGAGGGGGACGACCGAGATGTCGAGGTCCCACGGCGACTCCCCCGCCGGGGAGAACACGATCACGCCCCGCTCCCCCGTGGCGGTGATGACGCCCTGTCCCTCGTCCGTGCGGATCGCCGCGCCCTGGGAGTCCAGCAGCCGGCGGATCATGCGTCTGACGCCGGTGGCGAGCCTTTCCATGATGGTCTCCTTTCTGTCGCTATTCATGCCATTTGAGGTTGGTGTCGTTGAACCCGGTCTTCTCCAGCGGGCACATCTCCACGTTGATGGGGATGCCGGGCAGTCCGCCGAGCTTGATGAGGAACCGGCCCAGCCCCTTGTGCGAGGCGTCGGAGCCGAAGTTGACGGGAGTGGCCCAGTCCTCGAGCATGTCCTCCTCGCGGCGGGATACGGGAAGCCCGCATTCCCCGCGCAGGTAGCGGTCCACCTCGACGCGGCTCAGCGCGCCCAAAACCTTGATCTCGCTGCGTTCCACGAACCCCCTGGCCTTCGTGTTCTGCGCGGCGGTTTCCATGCACATGAGGTCCTTGAATGTGTGCGTGATCATGATCTGGCCGACGCCCCACTGCCGGTTCAGACGGGTCAGCAGGTCCAGCTTCTCCACCATGAGGGGGCTGGCCCTGAGCGCGCGGTGCATCTCGTCCATGATGATCACATGGTTGCGCGGCGGTTGCAGCCCGGCCTCGGCGAGCGTGTCGGCGGCGTTCTTGGCGGCGAACGCGCT
>NZ_JGZN01000021.1 GCF_000741715.1 Bifidobacterium saguini DSM 23967
CCCCACGGCGAACGCGGATGCCATGACGGCCATGCCGACGCCCTTGGGATGACCGTCGCCCTCCGCCTGCGCCGGATAGGGTGCCGCATCGGGCATCGAGGCCCTGCGGCCCGTGACGAGGAGACGACGCGTGTTGAGCATGATCGGGGTGCAGGTGACCAAGGTGACCAGATCGTCGCCGGGCATGACCGCCAACGATTCCGTATCATCGGGATCGACCACGCGCATCCCGGTGACCACATACGCCAGGATGCGTCCCTCGCCGAGCTCGATGTAGAAGGGGTCTCCCTCGCGCAGCTCGTCCAGACGGGTGAACAGCTCCTTGTCCACGAGACCGCGATGGCCGGTGATCACCGCATGGGTCGATGCCCCTCCCACCGGCAGCGACGTGCCGTGCAGGTGGCCGAGCCCGTTGGACAGCGCGTATTCGCCCGCGCCGTGGCGTATCGGCAGTTCGAGGCCGATGCGCGGGATTCGCAGCGTGCCCATGATCCCGTCGCCGAGATCGAGCTGGGACTGGTAGTCCCGGTCTCCGTCGAACGTGAAGTCGCCCGCCGCGGCACCGTCCGCGGCCAACGGCTCCCCGATGCTCTGCGGGGAGGCGGCGAGACGCTTGTTGTATTCCCGGGCCTTGGAGATCATGCCGTCGATCCTATGGCCGGCCGATGAGACGGCCCCGGCGGCGGTCGCGGCGTCCTCGCGCGCGTTCGCCGCCTGGGCGCAGAACGCCCAGGCGAACACGGACAGCGAGCAGAGCATGGAGACGACGGCGACCACGCCCAGCATGCGGGCGACCATCCTGGCATGCCGCGCGTTTCTGCGCAGCCTGGTGCGCGTCATTCGGCTCGCCGTGCGATCGACACCCCGAATGACATCCTCCCATTCGGGCGGGGAACAGCCCGCCGCCATGCTCTCGAATCCGCTCACCGTCCATTACCTCATGCCCTGCGGCGACGGATCATGAAGACCGTGACGCTCACGAGGACCCCGGCCGAGCACGCGATCAACGCCAAGGCGAGGCCGATGCCGCCTGTCGCCGGCAAGGTGCCGGCCACGGGAGTCCAGATCGCGTAAAGGGTCATGCCGGATTCAGGCACGGTGATGTCGGATCCCGGTTGGTATGCGACACCGGCGCCATCCTTCTTCGTGTTCCACTGCTTGAACATGTAGGACTCGCGTAGGAAACCGTTGCCGCTGGCCTTGACGGTGGATCCGATCGCGCCGGTCTGGTCGCCGACACTGCCGGAGGTGGCACCGTTGCCGTCGTAATGAATAGTGGCGTTCAGCGTCTTCCACTGCGCGTACAGGGTGGTGTCCGCGGAGAAAGCCTGCCTGTCGCCGGGCTGGTATGCGGTGCCGGTGCCATCCTTCTTAGTGTTCCACCCCTGGAACTCGTGTTCGGGCCAGGCGAAGCCGTTCGTTTCGATTTCGGTTTCCTGATCCTTGTACGATTGCTGGTCGCCGACGCTGCCGGAAGCGGCACCGTTGCCGTCATAGCGGATGGTGATCGGTTCGGCCTTCTCCCATTTCGCTTTAAAGATAGGGGGCCAGTTATCGTCATACGGGCTATCGGTAAACGATACATACGGCGTATCTCCGGGCTGAAAAACAGTGCCCGTGACCTCACGCTCCCATCCTACGAATTTGTATCCAGCCCGGGTGAACTTATTCTGCGACAAGGTTACATACGCGCCATATCGGTTAGCATTGTTGAGATCGAGGTTGGAGATGTTCGGTATGGACGGAGACATGCTTCCGGTACCGCCGTTCGCGTTATAACGGACCACTTGAGAGAACACCGGGAAACTCTTATGATAGATGGCCCACCAAGACGAAGAACCGGAGGCAGTCGGAGGAGTGACCCTATCTCCGGGTTTAAAGTAATTATTGACTCCGCTGCTTGCTGCACCAAAACTGCCGCCATCAGTTATCCTACAGACGGACAGACTCCATGCCGCATCGCATGGCCCTCCGACGTTGAAGTTCTGGGATTTCCAGGCTATTGGAATCCAGTCATAAGTGCCGGAATATCCTTGTCCGTAATGATAATCGATCCCGTTCACGCCGCTCATGTCCGGCATGGTGTAAGAAGATTGGCTGCTGACATTAATCTGTTTGCTCGAAATCTCTGTAGCGGCGTCCTTCTGATAGAACTTCAGCCATCCATTAGTAGGATACTGGTTGTTAACGAGCATCAAGCTGATGTCGTCGTGAATGTTTTGATCCTGCTCTATGCCGGTCCGAGCGGTCGGATCGCGCATGGTTTCCGCCATGTCACTGGGTTGAGAGTCCTGCGCGATGGCTGCCGGGACTACCATACCTAGGCTTAAGCTCATCATGCACAATGAGACCAAGAGGCGCAGGCTGCATGTGGCCGCGTGATTCCTCATTTGACTTTTCCTTTCCGAAAAACAAAATCGCAGCGACGATCCGATGCCGCCCGCCACGCTCTCAGATGTCGTTCATAGAAGTCAGGCCATAATCTGCGGCAGGTTGTCGTCAAACAGTCCGATACGTCGGAGTTTGAACGCCTTGATGCCGGTGGCTCCGGCGAACAGCAGCACGGCCATGCCTCCGATGAGGATGACCGCCATGCTCGCCCCGCCGGTCTGGGGCAGCTGGGTCACGCTGTCGAGGTTCTTGACGGTGGCGGTCGGGGTCGTGGCCTTGCCGTCCGCGTCGGCGACCTTCGAGGTCAGGCCGGCCTGCTCCACGCCGGTGATGGAGGTCTTGCCCTCGTCATCGATGGTCACGCGGAAGCTGGGCTTGACGAAGGAAAGGTAGCCGGCTGGGGTCTGGGTCTCGCTGATGAGGTAGGTTCCCGCGCCGAGCGAATCATAGGAGATGACGCCCTTCGCGTCGGTGGAGCGTTCCTGCGCCGCGGCGGCGGTGTCCACGTAGGACCATTGCCTGGTGGCCTCGTCCCAGTTGAGCCATTTGCCGAGGGTCTCGTTCTTGATGGTGAACTTCGCGCCGGAGACCGCGATCTGGTTGGTGTCGGTGCTGGCCGCGCTGATCTTCTTCAGGTCCACGTCGTAGGTGGGAACGGTCACCGTGTCCTCGCCGGGCTCCGGAGGGGTGATGGTTGGAGGCACGGCGTCGGGAAGCCAGTTGACGGTGACCTTCGCGGTGTTGGATGCGGCGTTCGCCTTGTCCGCGTCGGTTATCCTGGCCTTGTAGGTGACGGTGACCTGCTGGTTCTGGTATCCGTCAATCAGATCGCCCGTGGAGGTGGTCTTGAAGCCCTTGCCGGAATCCGATGAGCCCGGGGCCGAGAACATGGAGGTCACGTCGGCGCCCTTGCCATCCCCCTCGCTGATCGTGGCCGCGAACGAGCCGTCCACGTACTGCATGCCCTCCATGCCGTCATCGATGGTGATGGTGTCGGCCGACAGGCTGTTGGGCAGGGTCAGCCGGATGCGGAACTCGCGGGTCTCGCCGTTGGTCGCGGCCGCGCTCTCCTTCCATGTGCCGTCGATGCTCTTGACCTGCTTGTCCGGCTGGGCCACACGGCTCTTGATGTAGGTGGTGCCGAGCGTGGCACCGCCCATGCTGGTCTTGCCGCTCACCGTGGTGGACACGAGGATCGGCAGGCCCGCGGAGTCGGTGATCAGGTAGAAGCCCTCCGGCAGGGAGACGGTCAGCGTGCTCTCGCCGCTGGTCAGGTTCTTCTTCACGGCCGTCTTGCCTGAGGCGTTGTCCTGGAGGCTGGCGGCGATCTTGCGCGACTCCACGCTGCCGGTGGTCTGGCGCAGCAGCTGGGAAGCGGTGTTCTCGCCGGCCGAGGAATCCACGCTCACGCCGGCCGCGTCGAGCGCGGTCTTGATCCACGCGTCCGATTCGCCAGTCGGCTTTGCGGATACGTTCTTCACTTCGTCGCCGTCGAGCTGCACGTCGGGATAGGTGGCGAGCTGGTAGATGTCGAACGAATGGCCGGCGAGGCTGCCGCCCGCGCCGGCCGTGATGGTCAGGTTCCCGTCCGCCGCCATCGCGGCCGGTGCCGTGG
>NZ_JGZN01000022.1 GCF_000741715.1 Bifidobacterium saguini DSM 23967
CGGGCAGCCCGTCGCGCGTCCTGCTGTGCGCGATGGGCACGGGTCGCGGCCTCGAATCCCTGAGGAGCCTGCTGGACGACCAGGCTCGTGGCCTGTTCGGACCGACCGTCCTTCTGGGAGCGGCGATCACCGACCCGGTGGCGCGCATGCCCAGACCATTGGTGGAGGGAAGGCTGCGGATCGCGTCCGTCACCCGCGTGTGGCGACTGCCCTACATCCGCGGGCTCGAACTCGAAGGGTTCCCGACCCGATGGCCGTCGGCGTACGCGCGTCTGCTGCGCGATGTGGACGGCCTGCCCCGATAGCGTTCCCGAACCGTCGGATGATGATGCCCGACCGTTTTCTCGATTGCATTATCCACTCCATGAAGGGAGCAGACCATGAAAACCATGATTCCGTCGGCGTTGATTCTCGCGGAGACGCTGAGCGATCCGACCCCGTGCCTTCCGCCTGGATTCTCCGGGCCGGTCTCGACCGCTTTGGGATGGGTGAAGGCGTTGAGTCTGGTGATCGGCGTGATCGCGCTGGTGCGCATCGGCGTGCACATCCTGCGCCAGCAGGGAGACGGGGTCCCCGACCGCGACGACACGTTCGACAAGCTCGTCAACTGGGTGATCGGCATCTTCCTCGGCGCAGGCGCGGTAGCGATCCTGAGCGCCCTTGGCCTGTCCGTGACGGCGAGCTGCTGACGGCCATGCGCATGCCGCGACGCCTGCGACGCAGCCTGTGCGCGCTGCTGCTCGCCTTCTCCTGCCTTGCCTGCCTCGCGGGCTGCGGGGGCCCTGATTTCGGCTCGTTCGCCGACGAGCTCACGTTCGGCGACGAGGAGGTGAGCGACGTGCAGACCACGTACGTGATGAGGATCCCCGAAGGCGGCCTGGGCGACCTGATCGGCCCCAACCAGATCCAGTGGACGCTCGACAACTACGGGTCCACGGGGCAGGCCGGCGTCACTCCGATAACGTCGAAGAAGGCGGCCCGCAGGTTCCTCATGGAGGCGCCGCAGCTCCAATGCACCGCGTTGCAGAACACGTACCAGAAGGAGACCTCGGACGAGGGAAGCTGGGTGTACCGGGATTCCTCCTGCGTCAAGCAGCGCACGCTCAGCTGGCTGGAGAAGACCCTGTGGGGCATGTACGAGAAGCAGTCGGACGAGACGATCGAATGGCTGTCCACGAGCCGCAACACGCTGGTCGCCGCTGACGGCACCGTCTCCACGCTGCACGCCAACGCGTCGCCCGACTACGACGACTGGTTCACGCCGGCGAACCGCTATCTGCGAGTCGCTCAGGGCGTGCTCGTCGTCGCGGCCGCGGTCAGCCTGTGCGTGCTGAGCGCGCGCATCGTATGGAACGTGGCGGACGGCATGAAGGGACCGCTCCTGGACAAGGCCGGGTGGATATTCCTCGGCGTGCTGCTCGGCTCCTCGTCGGCGAGCATCGCGCTCACGTTCTTCTCCCGCTCCTCCGGCTCCAATCCGTCGCTGCCATCGTGGACTCCCTCCGGCGCCTGGACGCAGGGCGGGGTCTCGTTCTTCCTCTCCGACTGGGTGCGCATGCAGATCGACCCGTTCCTGATCCTCGCCGCGGTGTGCGGCGTGATGGCGGCCGGCTGGAAGCTCGTCACCCAGCAGGAGGGGCGTGGCCTGGTCCCGCTGGGCAAGGCGTTCATGTGGGCTATCCTCACCAGCGTGTGCCTCGCCGGCATGGTCAACACGTTCCAGTCCACGTTCGACTCGTGGACCGCCGGCGTGCTCAGATCCGCGTCGGGCATGATGAACGACGCGTGGGAGGCGAACACGCTGGCGGCCAGCCAGTTCTTCGACCTCGGCGCGCCGGTCGCGATCGTGCTGACGATCGTGGTGTGGATATGCGGCCTGATCAGCAAGGTGTTCTGCTACCTGCGCGCCGGACTGCTGCCAATCCTCGTGGGGGTCGCCCCCATGTGGGCCGCATTGTCGTGGACCGAGCAGGGCCGCCAGTCGTTCGCGAAGACCCTGGGCTGGCTGGCCGCGTTCCTCTTCTACAAGCCGGTGGCCGCCTTGGTCATGGCGACGGGCAGCGCGATCATGACGACAGCCGGAGCCGGCGACGACAGCCAGGCCATCACCCTGATGCTCACCTTGAGCGTCATCATCCTCCTTCCCGCCATGATCCGCATGATCGTTCCGGCAGTGCAATCCTCGGTCGGCGGTGGCGGCGGCGGAATCATGCCGTCGGTGCTGGGCATGGGCGCGGCGGGAG
>NZ_JGZN01000023.1 GCF_000741715.1 Bifidobacterium saguini DSM 23967
TCGGCCAGTTGTCTCGCACGGCATCAAACACGCCGAACTCACGGTCCACCGTCTGCTGTGAACCAAGCAAGTACGTGACCTGATAGTAGGAAACCGTGTCACCGCGTCTGGCGATGAAGTCTATTTCCTTATCCCCCACTTTGCCCACGTGCACGTCATAGCCGCGCCGCTTCAACTCCATGTACACGATGCCTTCCAGCACCTGATCGATGGCATTGGCGTTGCTCAGGCCAACGGCATGGCGCAAACCCTGATCGACCACGTAATATTTCTCGTTAATTTTCAGCGTGCGTTTGCCGATGGAATCCTCGCGGGGCGCACGGTAGATAAGGAACGCTTTGCCTGCGGCATTAAGATAATTGGCGATAGTTTCAGGCGATACTTTGCGCTGCTCGCTTTTCATGTATGCGGCAATATTGGCGGCAGTAATCAGATGCCCTTCCTCGCCGATAACATACCGGATGACGCGCTCCAAGGCATCACTATCGCGAATGCCGGCATGACGCACCACGTCTTTGAACAAGATCGTGGAGAACAGGTCATCGAGGTAGCGCAGAGAAGCGGTTTCATCGAATGCCAGATCGGTTTGGAATGGGAAACCGCCCTGATTCACATATCTGCGGAACGCCGTGCGCGCATCGATGGGGCCTACGGTTTGGCGGTAGGCATCAAGGAATTCTGCGAAGGAGAATGGGTATACGTCGATGGCTATATACCGGCCGGTGATATAGGTGGCAAGGTCGCTGGAAAGCATGCGCGCATTGGAGCCGGTGAGGTAGATATCGGCATCATAATCGACCATGAAGGAGCGCACGGCCTTTTCCCAATGATCGACTTCTTGGATTTCATCGAGGAAGAGCCGAATCTTGCCGGTCACGTTTGCCATCTGCTTGCTGACATACTGGGTGAGCGCATCGGCATCAGTGATATTCGCGTATTGGCTTGATTCAAAGTTGATGTGCAGCATGGATTGCTCGGAGACACCTTCGCCAAGCAATTTCCGGCGAATAAGTTGCAGCAATGTTGATTTTCCGGAACGCCGTGCGCCCACCAGTACTTTGATGATGTTCTTGCCGATGAACGGCCGAATCTGATCCATGTAACCAGGTCGCTCAATCATGGCAAGCTCCTCCCCTAGCGTGCTTAAGAATAAGATATACCTGATTCTCAAACCAAGAACCGTATGAGAATCGATTATAATCGATTCTCATACATAATTGACCGATAAAAAGCAGATATAACTGATTCTTATGCCAAATGACTCTCAGAATCCTTCGGGAATCTGGTTTGCCGGATCGTTCCATGCCGCGAAATACTCACCAACTGCCCATAACGGCACATTGGTGAGCCAATCCTGCTCACGATATCCTTTCATTGACGAGCGATATCCATGCAAGCCTGTGTCTGCGCACAACAGACGCAGGCTTTTTGCGTGAACATTCTCCTCAGCCTTGACTTCCAATGGAGCCGGCTGCCCGTTATATTGCAGGATGAAATCCACTTCCGCGGTTCCACGGGTTGCCGTCCAATAATACGGAGCGTGGCCGGTTGCCGTAAGCTGTTGGCACACATACTGTTCGGTCATTGCACCCTTGTATTCCTCGAACACCTTATTGGACAATAAAACATCGCGAGCGGATACGTTCATGGCGGCCCCGAGCAACCCGATGTCATGCATGTACAGCTTAAAAGCCGAAAGATCCTCATAATCACGCAATGGCAGTTGCGGCTTATTGATGCGGTATACGCGGTGAGCCAATCCCGAATCGACGATGAATTGTATTGCGGTTTCATACTGGGTTCGTCGCGCACCAGATGCGATATGCCCGAAGACGAATTTATGATTCTCGCGCCCTAGCTGCGAGGGAATGGAACGATATGCGAGGCGCACACGCTCCACATCAATCTCAGGAACATCACCCTTGTGTTTGGAGAAATCCTTGTCATAGTCCGACAGCAGCGACTGTTGCACACGACGGGCCGCTTGATAGTCGTTGTCACCATCAAGAAATTCGCTGACTGCCTGAGGCATGCCACCAACGAAATAATACTGGCGCAGCAGTCGCTCAAGCCTGTCAGCGAACAGCTCCGCTCTGTTGAAATCCAGCGCATGCACTATCTCGGCTAATTCTTCCTGGCCAGCCGCTTCAAGAAACTCCATGAACGTCAATGGATACATGTCTATGGAGTCGATTTTCCCAACCGGGAATGAATGACCCGCATGGTACGACAGTCCTAGATACGAACCAGCTGCTGTGATGTGCTGCTCGGGAGTGTCTTCAGCAAACGCTTTCATCAGGGTAAGTGCTGCTGGGACCTCCTGTATTTCATCAATGACGACTAACGTATGGCCGGGTACGATTTTGGTGCCGGTAAGCACCCCGATATTCTCCAGCACTTGCTTCGCGTTATACCCGGACTCAAACACCGCATGCGTGTGCTCATCCATAAGATTGAGGTATGCGCAAGAATCATATTGCGTACGTCCCAACTCTTTCAGCACATAGGTTTTCCCCACCTGCCTGGCACCGCACAGCACCAGCGGACGACGATGCCGAGACTGCCGCCATGCTTCCAGCGTGGTCATGATATTGCGTTTCATAAGACCTCCATCGTCCGGCACAGGAGCTTCGGCAAATACGCTTCTGCAGGCGTACTACTAAAGCGAGTATAGCCTTGCCGTGCATCGCCGATGCAAAAATCATGACGAACTTTCACCCAGTTCGTGCAAAAGTCTGGACGAATAAACTGCCTTTTCGTGCAAAAATCATGACGAACGGTCGGCATACAGCTCTATGACTGTCACATTATCGTTCAATCCTTGGCGAGCAGCCAATCGATAATGTTTATGCCACGTATGCCGTTGTGCGTTTGCGGGAATTCATCCATACTGAGCACGTACTTCGGCCAGTTGTCTCGCACGGCATCAAACACGCCGAACTCACGGTCCACCGTCTGCTGTGAACCAAGCAAGTACGTGACCTGATAGTAGGAAACCGTGTCACCGCGTCTGGCGATGAAGTCTATTTCCTTATCCCCACTTTGCCACGTGCACGTCAT
>NZ_JGZN01000024.1 GCF_000741715.1 Bifidobacterium saguini DSM 23967
GAGCAGCAGCGCCACGACGGCGGCCATGATGCCTGCGCCGGTGGATGCGAGCGGTGCGGGGCGGTAGCCGTTCCAGTCGTCGGTGTTGCTGACGACCTGGGTGTCGGAGCACAGCTTCCTGCCGTCGATCTCGGTCACGTCGCCGGTGGAGTAGTCGGGGTCGGTGCCGTCATCGGAGCCGTTGAACGGGTCGGCGTTGCTCGGCGCGCATTCGACCAGCGGGGTGCCGGTCACGGACGCGCGGTTCGTGTGCTTGCCGCCGGCGTTCACGCCCTTGAGCGTGCCGGTGACCTTCACGGATTCGCCGGGCTTCAGGATGAGCGCGTCCCAGCCGGACGGGTAGGTCAGGGAGTCCATATCGACGTGGGCGTCGCCGACGATGGTGTTGTCCTTGAGCTTGAGGTCGCTGGCCTTGAACCATGCGCCCTCGCCGGTCTCGGGATCGGTCTTGGAGGTGTTGGTGATGATGAACGTGATCGACGTGGAGTCGGAGTTCATCTTCAGTGCCTGCTTCGGATCGTCGCGGTCGGCGGCCTCCTGGCCGTCCTTGTCGAGGGTCTTGGTATCGACCTTCTCCAAATGGATGCTCGGGGTCATGTCGGGCGTGCGGGTCCACACGATGTTGGATTCGCGCGGCGTGCCGTTGACGGTCTCGTCCCACTTGTTCTCGACCTTCTCGGCGGTGGAGGTGCGCTTGCACTGGATGTACAGGCTCCAGCCGGCCTCGTGCCCGTTGTCGGCGCTCACGAGGTCGAGGTAGGCCTGGGTGGCCGCCACGGACACCTTGCCGTTCTGGTCGTAGGAGACGTTGAACAGTTCGCCGAGCTTCGAGGAGTCGAAGCCGGTGCCGGCGATGCGTTCGCCCTTGGATGCGACCAGCTGGCCGTCCCTGTAGAGGTCGCGCTGCGCGTAGACGGCCCAGTTGCCCAGGTATTCGTCGTGCTCGGTGTCGAGCTGGTCCACGCCGGTCCAGTCGGTGATCTTCTGGTAGGCGCGGTCGGCGGGCAGGATGCTGGAGTCGAGTCGGTAGAGGAACGTGTGGTTCAGGTAGACGCTCTTGCCGTCGATGCTGTCGCCGCCGACCTTCACGGTCACGTCCTTCTTCGGGTTGATCGGCTTCAGCGGGTTGGACACCTCGTTGGTCTCCTTGCGCACGTTGTTGACGATCTGGACGGCCTTGTTCCTCACCACGTAGCCGTCGGTGACCTTGACCACCTTGTAGGGCATGACCAGCTGGTAGGAGCGGCCGAGCAGCTTCTGGTCGATGGCCGGATCCTTCAACGGGTCGTAGTCCTTGTCGGTCTTCTCCGCGTAGGCCTTCAGATCGGTCGGCTGCGGGTCGCCCTTCACGGTCTCGCCGGTGGCGGGGATCTCGGTGTCAACGGTCTTCGCGTACGCGTAGACCACGCCGTCCCTCAGCTGGATGTTGAAGGCCTTGGTGTAGTCCTTGCCGTCGGAGCCGATGACCTCGATCTTCGCGGGGTCGATGCTCACGTACTCCTCGTCGAAGTCGTCGGTCGCGCCCAGTCGCCACACCTTGTACGCCTGGTCCTTCTGGGTGGCGTCGATGGTCACCACGTAGTTGCCGGTGTCGCCGAGCAGCATGGTCTTCCCGTCGATCGAGATCGTCGGGTCGCCCTGCTCCGCGGACTGCGTGTCCTTCTTGGAGGGCTGGAAGTCGGGAGGCAGGTTGAACACCTCGTTGGACGGGGTGAGGCCGTTGTTCAGGGTGAGCACCCACTTGTTGTTGACCTTGTGGGTCGTCGGCGCGTTCTCGGCCACGGTTCCCTCGAAGCGGATCAGGAGGCGCGGGTTGGAGCCGGCGCGCCACTGGGCGATCAGGTCCTTGTCCTTCACGGTCAGCTGGAACAGGTGCTTGGAATCATCCCATTTGGTCGTGTACTTCGACTTCGGGATGGTGTGGCCGGTGGCCAGGTCCCGCATCTCCACGGTCTGCTTGTCCGGGGCGAGGTACTCGTCGTAGTTGTCGGTGAAGCCCACACTGGTGACGATGGTCGCGAGGTCGGACGGCAGCTTCGGCTGCGTGATCAGCTCGTACTCGACCTTCTGGCCCGGGTAGACGGTCTTGCCGTCAACGCTCGACTGGTCGCCGCCCTGCGAGGATTCGGCGAGCACGTCCTTCTTCACCTTCGGCACCCAGCCGCAGATCTTCGGCTCGTTCGTGGCCACGGTCTGGCCGTTCACGGTCTCGGATCCCTTGTTCGTCAGCGCGGGGCCGTTGTGGTCCTTGCCTTCGGTCGGGTTCGTGCAGAACGTGAGCTCGTCGCCCGCGGCCTTGCCGAAGTCCTTGCGCACCTGCTCCGCGCCCTTGCCGTTCGCGAAGTTCACGGTGAACGGGACGATCATGGTGACCTGGAGGCCCTTGCCCATGCCCTTGAGGGTCTTGAGATACTCGGGCTTCGCCGAGGCGACCGCCTTCGTGCCCTCCACGGTGATGTCGAACATGGAGGTGACGTCCTCGCCCGTGTTCGCGATGTCGGCGACGCTGGTCTTCGTGTAGTGCTTCACGGTCCCGCCATCGACGGTCGCGGTGGAATCCGGTTCGGCCTGCTTCGCGTACACCCTGATCTCCGACGCGGCCCGCACGTCCACCAGATAGTCGGCGGCCGACCAGTCGTCAGCCAGCTCCAGCTTCGTCGGGGCCTCGATCAGGTCCGGGTCCACGGTGCCGTTCACCGCTGAGCCCACGGTGTCGCCGTCGAGGAACTTCATGCCGTCCGCACCGGTCGCGTTCGTCTCATCGGGATCGACCACGGCCTGCCACTTGCCATCCCTGTACAGGATCCAGCTCTTGTCCGGGTTCGGCTCCCAGGTCGGGAACTCACGGGAATCCACATCGCCCGTGCCCTTGTCGTTCCACGTCACGCTCGGCGTATCCACGACCTTCGAGGTCACCGGAGCGGTGACCGTAATGGTCAGATGATACTCGTACTCGTGCTTCTCCGGCAGGTCGCCGCCGTTCCATGTGGCCGTCGCCACATCGTTCGGGGCCTGCTGGCCATCCGCGGTGTTGAACGTGAACTGGCCGCTCACGTCCTTGTTGCCATCGGTCTTGTCGATGACCTTCTGCCCGGTGACCGTATACTTCATGCCGTTCGGATTGATCGTGTCGCTGATGGTCATCTTCTTGCCACCCACGCCCGTGCCCGTGGTGATCACGGTCTCGTTCGCCATCGAATCCGCGGACGTGCCCTTCTGCACGGTCTTCGTCGGCGCATTCGGCGGAGTCTCGGGCGGCGCGGGCTGGTACTTGTCAAGCACGATGATCACGATCGACGGCTTCGAGGTGGCCGTCACGTTATCCTTCATGATCTTGTCAACGCTATTCTGAGGATCATCATCAAATGGATATGAAGTCTTATAGGTGACGTTTCCATATTGATACGACCCGGTGGCCACGTAGTTGTTCCAGTTGTCGAACCAGCTGCCCCTCAGATTTGGATCGTAGTAGCCTGATCCGTCGTAGTAGAACTTGTCGCCGTCGATGTACGGGACCGCGCCCACGGCGACCACGCGGCATTCGCCGTCGCCCTCGCCGGGATGACGGGTCTTGAAACCGTCCTCGCACTCCGTTCGGGCCTGCTCCAACGCCTTCGTGGCCTTCGTCACGCCGTCGCCCTTCAACGTCACACCGGCGCTCTTCATCGCGGCGCGAACCGAATCGAGGCTGTCCGCGGGACCCCACGAGCCGGTCGCGTCGTCCTTGTACTGCCAGAACTGCAACACATCCATGTTGCCGCCCTGCCCCCGGCTGGTTTCCGCCGCCACCGCCCGCATACGCGGCGGAGGCGACGATGCCGCCTGCACCGAGCGTGGCGACCGCCACCAAAGCGGCGGCGCCGGCCCTCATGCTCTTACCAAAGTTCATTGATATGAACCTCCGTTAACCTTGTCACTTCCTCCCTCCCATCACATTCCGGTCATGGCCCCGCCGCCCCTTTTCGGGATCGGCGGGGCTTCCGACCGCAGGAAATAACGGGAGGTAGCCACCGGCACGCCCGGCAACCGCGCAACATCATCCCGTGGGAACCGCGGCAAAAGTGTTTGAAAAAGCAAAAACCCGCATCGGCTTGCGATGCGGGTGAAAAGAACAGGGACGGCGCGGGATACCGCGATCTCACTGGCATGAGCGGCATGCCGGAATACCGGCGTACCGGCGTACCGGGATGCCGCCGCTTCCACACGTTCACCACACGGTCGTGACCGTCACATGACCGTGTGTGAACGTCACATGACCGTATGTGACTGTGTGTGAACGTGTGGTGACTGTCACATGACCGTGTGTGAACGTGTGGATGACGGTATACCGGCATACCGATATACCGGAATATTGGCACGGGGATGCCGGCATCGGGCCAAACAATCAGTGGTGGTAATAGCCATCGTCTACTCCGGTGCAGCTGTTGCCGCAGCCGTGGCCTCCGTTGAGGTTGGGTCGTGTGGTGGAGCCGGTCGAGCCCGAGCCGGTGCCGGCGTTGGATCCGGTGGAGCCGGTGCCGCGGTTGCCGGTGTTGGAGTACGTGTACTGGCTGCGCGATCCCTGCGACGTGTTGGAACGGCCGGCCTGCGCCTGTTGCGCGGCCGCGGCCG
>NZ_JGZN01000025.1 GCF_000741715.1 Bifidobacterium saguini DSM 23967
CCAGGCCGGCGACCAGCGTGGCTGCGGCGAGCGACAGTGCGGCGGCGCGCCTGATGTTGTTCCCATGCTCATGATTCTTGTTCACTGTTAACCTTCTTTCCCGCCTCGAAAGGCCGTGTCGTTGACGGCCCGGGTCGTTGATCCCATAGGCCATCACCATGAAACGCAGGAAGACAATCCAAAAGTGTTTGAAAAGGAAAGATGCATAAAGAATCAGGGATGAGAGTTTTCTCTACCGGATGAATACCTTATGTGGCTGCGAGAATAGCTCTATTCCGCGCGATTTGACGTGCTCAGGATTCTGCGATGTAAATTCCACACAACCGCAGAAAGCATGGCACAAACCATGACGATGATGCCTATCCGTAAGATAGAGCCGGTATCTCCCGTAGTGGGCATCAATGTCTTCGCAGAATCATTTATTTCCGTATAGTTGAGTATCACGAAGTACATGGATCCATATATCAGACCCCTATCCGTTATTGCACCATTTGTGGGATTATCTGGATATTCAATATCGCCCATAGTTGTTCCGATTGTGCCTGCATAGCGGTATCCGTTGATTTTAGGCGGTTCAATCTTATATGTTGAGCCGATATAGAATTCACCGTCTACGGACCAAGGGTCGATGAGTGTTGACTGGAGGTTTTCATCCTTAATACAAGCCACGATGACGGATATGGGCGGGGAGTAAATAATCGTCACTGTCTGGATGATGGGTGTATCTTCACTCATTATGCCGGTCAAAGGCGCTGAATCGTCGGACGGTCCGACGTACTTGAACTTTTGCCCATAAGATTCAATCGTCGCAGGAGGTTCGACGTTCCAAGTATCTCCATTGCTCAAACCTTTTGCAAATGTCTCCGCCGGTTTTACTTCTTCCGTCTGACCCGCGTTCTTCACAACATAGCGGATTTGGATGGAAGGTTGGCGGTAGGCGAGAACGACGTTCCTGTTGCCCTCGTGTTGCATGATGCCGGAGATCGAATCCGAATCCTTGCCCAACCCTACATAACGGTAGCCCTTGATCTCAGGAGGTTTGACTTCATATGAATCTCCCGGATACAGCGAGTCGTAGATAACATGATAAGGCTTCAAATCCTTCCCCGTATCCGCGTCAATGTATGATGCCACGACCTGTGAAGGAGGGGTGTAGATGAGGAGCACCTCCTGTGATTCCGGAGTGTTCTCGTTCACGGTACCCGTCAATGGAGCAGATTGTGATGGTATACGTGAGAATCGGTATTTCCTTCCATTGGAGGAAGTAATCTCTCTTGGCGCGTTGACGCTCCATGAATCTCCTCGCTTTAAAGCGAGGATTTCCCGTTCTACGATATCGACGTAGAACGGGCCTGAGGAGAGATCATAGGCAATGACATATCTCACGGTTATTTTCACGTTCGATTCGTATTTGAGCGTGATAATTTGTTCGCTGGGACTGGAAGCTGTGATGCGGCCGGACAATGGGGTGGAGCCCTCAGCAAGACCCACGTATTTGTATTGGTTAATGGTCGGGATGCTGTCCATGTTCCATACGGCGTTGCCGTAGGATCCATCCTCGTCAGGTCCGGTGGCAACGACCCATTCCTCTCTGAGTAGGTTGCCCTGTTCATCGATGCATCGAGCCTTGACGGTTTTAATCGTATGACGGCGGTACAGGAGCTTAACTTTATAGACCGACCCCTTTGTATTTCCGTCTCTATACGTCTCCATTTCGGTATTCCAACCGACGATACCGGACAACGGGGCGGAATCGGAAGACGCTTCCACGAACCCGTATCCCGGAAACTCCGGTGGATCAACCTCCCATTTATCACCGAAATCAAGATCAGTTGAAATGGTATGAGATGTATCCAAAGCAATATCCGGGTGATCGGCATCGTAGGCTTGTGCCTCGATGTCCACAACTGCCTTGTATATAATCACGATGGTCGTCGTTAATGGACTATCCTTCATTATCTCGCCTGTCAACGGGGCGGAACCCTCAGCAAGGCCCGCATAACGGAACCAAGCGGACTGGTTTATATTGTTCGGGTTTGTAATAAAGGGATGAGAATCAGGCTTATAGTTCCACGTATCACTTATCTGGAGACCCTTCCCCACAATCCGCGAGAACAGTTCAGTACCATCGTTCAATATTCCACGTACTATCACCTCTCGCTTTTTTCGCACGACCAATGTGACGGTCTGACAGGCAGGTGAGTTATTAACGATGCCGCCGCTCAGCGGGGCGGAACCCTCAGCAAGACCCACATACTCATAGCCCATCTCCTCATAACGCGCTTTCTGCGGCTGAATTTCCCAGGTGTCGCCGTTCTTCAAATCCTCGCCGACCACCCAAGGCTCGATCACCGTATTGCCCTCGGTATCAACCACTTGCGCCTGAATGCGTTTCAGGTGTCGATATTCCATGTTGACAGTCAAGTCGCTGGCTGAAGCATCAGTAACCGTACCGTTTAGCGGAGCGGAACCCTCAGCAAGACCCACATACTCATAACCGTCGATAGAAGGAGGATCCACAGACCATGAGTCCCCCATTGAAAGTCCAGATTCGACCAACCATTGTGGACGCAAAACATTTCCATCTTCGTCAACAGCCTGACCCCATACACTGATATCACCGGTATTACGGTATGTCATTGTGATGGTTTGTTCATTGGAATCGCCATCAACGATGCGGCCAGTCAGCGGGGCGGAACCCTCAGCAAGACCCACATACTCATAACCGTCGATAGAAGGAGGATCCACAGACCATTCATCGTTCGCCGACATGCCGGATTTTACAATCCACTTATCCTTCAGCACGATGCCAGATTCATCGACAGCGATAGCACCAATCCGTTTGACCAATTGGGAACTGCTATTCAAGTTATCGAAATAAGTCACGAATGGCCCATCGAACGCCCCATAGCGCAGATTGAACGAAGGCCCCGAGAAAGTGGCCACCATGGTTTTGGATTGTCCCCACTGTCTGAGGCTTTCGACACGAACCGAAGGCGGCGCGGACCCGTCGGATCCATATATCCATGTTCGATCGAAGTCTACGCCACCCCGCGTGGACCACCCATCCCTATCAAAACGCCCCCATATCGGTTCGCCATCGGGGTATCTCTCAAACGGCTGGTATAGACCGTCGAATCCAGATACGAAATACGCCCCCTCGGTTCTCCGATTACACGGCAGCGGAATAGCCGTACTCCCCTTGAACGAAGAAGGAACCAGCAAGTCGGTTCCCGTGTAGTAAAAGGACACCTTGATTTCAAGACCAAACCAATAATCCGTCCAAGTATTGAAGGAACCGCAGGATCCGACATTCCCTGTCCTTGTTCCGATTCCCACGACATTTCCTTCTTCGACGGCGATATAACCTCCTACGGCTCTGCATTCTTTTTCGGTAGATGCAATCTGTTCAGGAGTGCGATCCACGATTTCGATACGAGCGTCGATGATATGACGCAGACCATCGGCATCGACCCATGATCCAATCCGAGGTAGTAAGACATATGCGTCTGAGGAAATAGGCTCCCATCCGCCTTTTACACCCATTACGTTGTAGTTGACAGGACTAACCCACTTCCATTTTCCTTTCAGCAGCAAACGGTTCGCCGAGTACGCACCCGTGGAAAATTGGAATTTCTTGTATTCATCGGGCACATCATGCTCGGACATCAGATATGACGGAACCGTTTGCACGACCGGCCGCCCGGAAAGATCTTTGGCACTTGCGGGCCACGCATACTCACCGGCTCCGTCCTTTGAATAATCGGTTCGTGTCTCTGCGAATGCAGGCACGATAGAAAATCCAAATAGTATGGCCATCACAGTAAAAATCACAGGAACGACTCGGCAAAGCCATCTGACATTTTCTCTTACTGACAATGAGCGGAACGATTCTCCAAACATTCTCTCTACTTTCTTTTAGATAATCAACGACCTGTGCCTCTATTGGAAAACGCTTAACATTTCGGAAATTAGAACAAGTAACCCATGCTGAGGGGATGAAAAATGTTTGAAATTTTCATAAACCGGCCCTGCAATCCTTCAATTAGAAATCCATTCATGAACCAGTCCGTATACTGGAATTAGTTTGTGATGTTTGAAAGGAACAACAACGAGGAACAACAAGCACTCCGCAAACGCAGTCAAAAGGTTCCGTCCGGCGACGGCGGTATCTGTCATCTGCTATATCGCTTTGGTCGTCCTGCTTGTCATCGGCGGCCTGGTCAGGCCGACATGGCTGACCGACGGGTTGGCCGCGGGATGGTTTGCTGCGACCATCGCGGGCATATTATTCGGCATACACCTGTCACGCCCGGAGAAGGATTCCCTCTGGGTTCATCGGCTGGTGAACGGCGGGTTCGGCCTGTTGCTCATCATGTGCGCGATCACATATCTATGCGCATCCGATACCGTTGGTGAGGACAAAATCGGGAAAATCAGGGGCGCGGCAATCATGCTGTTTCTGATCGGGCTGGTTCTGTGTGCGGCGACCTTGCTCAGCTTCCGTAGGACGGATTCCCAGAGCAGGCAATGGTTCGAGGGCATCACCTTCGCACCGATTCTCACGATGACGGTTGTGGCGCTGGCCACCATAGCCCATGCGACGATTCCGTCATCCGTCGATGATCTGCTGATAGGGATCCTCCTGATCGATGTCTCGAAGGAGACATGGGCGTTATGGCAGCGGGACGGAAGCGCGGAATAGCCTAGAAGAAAGGAATGGGGGTGTGGATATTTCCACACCCCCATTCCTTATGAAGCGGCGAATCCGGTGTCCCTCAGGTTTTCAGTCCTTCCGCTGCCGGCTGGCTCCGTTCGACCGTTCATCGTCCCCGAGCAGACGGATCGCGCCGAGCAGGCACGCGATGCCAATGAGCAGCACAACCGGCAGGAGGAACGCTCCTGTATACGGGAGCATGCTTGCCGCGGCCCTGTCCCCCAGCACGCCGGCATCCACATGCTCCTTGTCGGGAGCTGCCTGGGTGAGCGTGATGACGGGTGTGGCCATGCCGTAATCGTCCGCATCGGTGGCGGCGTCGGAATCGGTGCCGCTCTCATCCGTCGATGGGGTCTTGTCGTTCGCGTCGGTGGAGGTGAAGTCGGCGCGTGTGACGCGGCTGAACCTGATCCGGTAGGAGCCCGGTTCGAGCTTGTCGAACCGGTAGGCGCCGTTCCGGTCGGTGACCGTGGTGGCCAGTTGCTTGCCGTCCGTATCCTCCAATATGACCTGCTGGCCGGCTATCCGCTGGATCTCGTCGTCCTGGCGGATGCCGTCACGGTTCGAGTCGCGCCAGTACAGGCCGCTGATGGAACCCAATACCGGATTCTTCGTCAACGCGGGGATGATGGTCCCCACCTGGTCGCAGGAATCCTCGTAGCCCGTGCTGAACCAATGCTGCATATCCGGCTTGCTGTAGTCGGAGCCGGCCCGGCATGAGGCGTTGCCCGTGATGTCATGACTGGACGAATCCAATTTGGAGTCATCCGGTTTGTTTGGGATTTTGACCTTCTGCTCCCGTGCATGAGGCGTGCCCGAATACGGGGTGTCCGGGGAATCGAACCATGCCTGGTTATGTATCACCTGATCCGCATTCGCGCGGTCAACCGTGCCGGTGAAGTGATACACCACATAACCGCCCGGATCCACCGTGAACGGCAGATTGTAGACCCGCGTCACATCGGTTCCATCATCCTTGGTGGAGACGGACTCCACCGGGACCGCCGTCGGATCCGTAGAAACACCAGGAATGACCGGGGTCTTCACCTTCACAGGCGTCGACCGGTCGGCTATGGTTCCGTCACCCAACCGGCCATGTTCATTGTCCCCCCATGCATACGTGTTCCCGTCGGAACCAAGGGCGAGGGAATGAGCGTTTTCGGTGCTCACCTGCGTGAACGTGACACCGGCCGGGGTGTTCACCCTGACGGGCGTCGACCGGTTGGTCGTGGTCCCGTCACCCAGCCGGCCGGAATAGTTCCATCCCCATGCGTATGTGTCCCCGTCGGAACCGATGGCGAGGGAACGATAGGTTCCGGCGCTTATCTGCGTGAACGTGACCCCGTCAGGTGTCTTCACCTTGACCGGGGGCGACCAGCTGGCCGTGGTCCCGTCGCCCAACTGGCCGTAATAGTTGTCCCCCCATGCGTATGTGTTCCCGTCGGAACCGATTGCGAGGGAATGATAGGTTCCGACGCTCACCTGCGTGAACGAGACACCATCAGGTGTTTTCACCTTGACGGGAGTCAACCGGTCGGTCCATGTCCCGTCGCCCAACCGGCCGGAAACGTTCCATCCCCAAGCGTATATGTTCCCGTCGGAACCAAGGGCGAGGGAATAAGCGGATCCGGCGCTTTTCTGCGTGAACGTGACACCGGCCGGCGTCTTCACCTTGACCGGTGTCGGCCGGTCGGTCTTGGTCTCGTCGCCCAGCTGGCCAAAACCGTTGTCCCCCCATGCGTACGTGTTCCCGTCGGAACCAAGGGCGAGGGAATAAGCGGATCCGGCGCTTATCTGCGTGAACGTGACACCGGCCGGGGTGTTCACCCTGACGGGCGTCGACCGGTTGGTCGCGGTCCCGTCGCCCAGCCGGCCGGAATCGTTTCTTCCCCATGCGTATGTGTCCCCGTCGGAACCAAGGGCGAGGGAATAATCGTTTCCGGCGCTTATCTGCGTGAACGAGACACCATCAGGTGTTTTCACCTTGACGGGGGTCGGCCGGTTGGTCGTGGTCTCGTCGCCCAGCTGGCCAAAACCGTTGTGTCCCCATGCGTATGTGTTCCCGTCCGAGCCGAGGGCGAGGGAATGTCTGTCTCCGACGCTCACCTGCGTGAACGTGACGGTCTGATCGGCGGTTCTGGACACTGTGCCCGCGGTGGCGGTCACATCCTTGACGATGCTGCTCATCCGATCCGTCAGGGTGCTTGAGGTGGGGAACGCGCTCGTGCCGGTGGTGCTGTCGCTGTCATCGGGCACGCTGGCCTTGTCGGCTACGCTCACTCCATCGGGCATGGTGACCTCGATTGGAGAGGTGGAGTCGGAATCGTTCCATGCGTAGAGTTTTCCGCTCGAATCCTGTGCCAGAAGATGCTGCGAGGAGGCACCCGAATAAATGCGGGTGAGGGAAGAGCCTTCGGGAAGCTGCATCCTTTCCGGTTCGGCTTGTGTCGGATAAGACCCCGAGGAGGATGGCACCCACCTGTAGGCATTGCCGTCATCGCCTAAGGCATAGAAACTACAGCCAAGCATACCCATGCCTTCATTGTGGTTTCCCGTGCCGATCTGAACGAACCGAACGCCTTCGGGCATTTTTACCTTCACCGGAGTGGAATTGGAGTAGTAATAGGCATTGCCGTCCGACCCCAGGGCGAACTGCTGAGACCAAGATGCCGGTTTGATATCCGTGAAGGTGACCCCGACCGGCATTTCGAGCTTCGTCGCGGTCATTTCCGCCCTGTCAAACAGGTAGGCATTGCCGTTCGAGTCAAGTGCCACGCTGTTGCCCGCCGAGGATAGCTGGGTGAATCGAACGTCTTCCGGTGCCGACACCTTCGTTATGGTGGTCGAATCTGTTCCTCGGACCCTTATTTTGTATATATTGCCGTCGGAGCCAAGCGCGAAGGAGTCGTTCCGCCTGCCAGCGATCTGGATGATACTGACATCATCGGGCATCCGCACCGTGACGGGGACGAATTTGCCGGGATCGTTCATGCCATCTGATTGGTATACGTAGATTTTGCCGTCCGAGCCGAATGCCCAAATGGTAGCGTCATCCCCGCAGTCGATCCGGGTGAGGACGACCCCTTCGGGCATCGGCACCTTCACTGGAGTGGAGTAGTCGAACGAGCTCCATTCGTAGAGGTTGCCGTCCGAGCCGACCGCAAACGAAGAGCCATAAGGTCCAGCGACGAATGGCGTGACGGTGAAGCTGGGCAGTGGGTTGGTGGTTTTGCCGTTGTTTGTGATTTTCACGTCCCAGTTGACGGTGCATTTCACGTCGTCGCACTCGAGGCTGGTCTGGGTTTTGTCGAGGGTGGCTTTGGGATCGGGTTTCGCGTACCCGTAGTCCACGTTCGGCTGGCTGCCGCCGACCGGCAGTGTGATGGTGTCGGATTGGTCGGAGGCGTTGCCTTTCAGCTTCCAGTTCCATGAGTAGGTGTTGGTCACGGGCTTGGACTGGTTGTAGTAGGTGGTGGTTTTGGTTTGCACGCCGTCGTCCGTGGTGGTGCCGTCGCTTCGTTTCACTTCGGTCCGGTAGGTGCCGGAGTGGAGCAGGTCGAACTCGTAGTGGCCGTTCGAGTCGGTGTTCGCGGTCTTCAACGGCTTGTCGCCGTCGTGGTTGCCGTCCGCATCGACCTTCCACAGGCTGATGAGGATGCCGTCGATGCGTTCCTCGTTCTCGCCCATGAGCGTGTTCTCGTCGCGGTCCCACCAGACGGTGCCGCTGATCGTGCCGGCGACGACCTTGGCGGTGTCGGCCCACGGCAGGTTGCCGTTCGTATGGCCGTCGGTGAACCGGGTGCGGCCCGGCCACCAGTTGTAGGCGTCGTCCTTCCTATTGCCTGACGGTTGGATGGTGATGGCACCGTTGGCAGCGGCGACGGGCATGCTGCCGTTGTCGCCGGTCTCGAACATGGACCGGATGCGGATCGCGGTGATGTTGCGACGCTCGGAGTCCGTGAGTTCGTCCCATGTTTTCCATGTGTAGTCGTTCGGATCGTCGGTCCAGGCGACGGTGGTGGAGTACGAGATGGTGGTGGTTGTGGAGTTGTCCGTGTTCAACGCGACGGGTCCCTTGAGCTCCCAGGTGCCGTGGTAGCCGCTGCTGCCGCGGTCGTATTCGTTCCAGGAGCCGTCCAAGCCGGTGTTGTCCTTGCCGAGGAGCTTGGAATCCTGGTTGCTTGGCGCGTGGATGACCGTATCCGCCTTGCCCGAGCGTCCCACGCCCTTCGCGTACAGGTTGAACGTGTAGGAGAGCGGGTCTCCGATCTCGGCCTTCTCCTGGTCGGAGGCGAGCATGCCGCTTTCTCCGCTTTTCTCGGATACCGTGAACGTCGCGGTGGCGGTGTTCGATGTGACGTTGGGGTATGCGGGGACGATGCCGTTCGCGGCGAGGTCCGCGGTCAGGGTCGCCGCCGCGGTGATCGTGCCGACCGCCTTGTTGCCGACCTGCGCCTTCCATGTGATGTCGGGCAGGCTGGTGTCGCCGTGGGCGCCAAGGTACGGGACGGTGGTGCCATCGGGCGTGTTCAACGTGAACCGGATGATTCGGCTTTTGCCTTTGCCTTCGACGTGGAGCTGCCAGTCCTTGCCGGTCGCCACGGGGTTGATCAGGCCGGACGGGTAGGGCATCGTCACGGCCGGTGCGGCCGTGGTGCCTGATAGTTGGATGTTCTTGATTCGCGGTTCCATCGAATAGCTGGCGGTGTCGCCGGGCTGCGCGTCTCCCTCGCGGGCATGGCCTTCACCGTCGGTGACGGAAACATTGTTGGTGATGAGTGTGCTCGGTTCGGCCGGGGCGATGACGACCACGTATTCGGGGATCGTGGTTTTGGACCATCCTTGGCCGGTCTTGTAGATGCCGCCTGTCATGGTGTCGGCGACGGTCGTGTTGCCTTTCCCCGCGGTGGCGGTGACGTGCAGGATGAACGAGGCTTCGATGTTCGCCGCCGTGGCGGAGAGGTCGATATGGTTCTGGTTGAGGTCGATGCGGATCGCGCGCACGTCGGATTGTGTGGCTGCGGGGATGCCGTCGCGCCATTCGGTGTTCGGCTTCCCGGGATCTTCTGTGGTCCATTTGACCGTGTAGTCGGCGGTGGAACCGGCGGCTTCGATGTCTCCCATGACGAGCTCCTTGCCGCCTTGGGTGACGGTCAGATTGCCCGTCCACTGCTGTTGCGTGGGATCCCAGGTGTCGGTCATGTAGGGGTGGTAGCCGTAGTCGAGCAGGTCGGCTCCTGCGGGGTTCATCGTCAGCGTGGTTTTCACCTGCGTGTCGGTGGCGATGCGGTCGTTCGGGTCGATGCGGTGATGGCTCACCGTGCTCGCCGTTTCGGAGAGCGTGAAGTCTCGGCTTGTCGTGTCGAACAGCGTGGCACCGAATGTGTATGGTCTCGCGAGGGTCTTGTCCCATAGGGGGATGTAGTGGGTTCCTGGCGGGATTTGCGTATCGGTGGAGCGCTTGTAGCGTTTGATGATGGCGCGCGTCCAGTCGTTGTTCGCGTACGGGTAGCCTCGGATCGCGCCAGTGTCGGCGGATTTGGTGGTTTCATCCCGGTTCGCGTCCCATCCGGGTTCACCGCCCTTGCCCATGTTCAATAGCACGTCGGCATCGACGCCGCCGGTGGAGAACACGGTTCTGTCGGGTATGATCCGCGCGGCGTAGTATGTGGAGGATCCCTCCGGGATGTCGGCGATCTCCGACGCGGGGATGGACCATTCGAGGTCGTGTGAACCGGTTTTGTTCTCGACGCGCAGCTGGCCGTTTTTGGGGGTCAGGGTCTCGCCGTCCATGGTGAACACGGTGGATTCGGGGAATGCGCTCACGTCGATGCCCGTGCTCCAGGATCCGGTGGTGCTTGCGCCGTGGCTGGTGGTGTATCCGGGGTATGTCAACGCGCGGGGACGTATGGTCAGATAGCCTGAGACGTTGCCGGAATCCTGCCATACCGTGTTCCGTTCGATGGAACGGTCGTTGTCGGGCATGCCGCCGTTGTCGAACACGAGGTCGGCGGCGGGTGCGCTGACCACGGTGACCTCTCCGGCCGGATAGTCCACGTTGGATCCGGTGGAGCCGACGCGTTCGACGGTGAGTTTCGGCTTCTGGCCGGTCTTGACGAGGCCGCCGGTGTCCTTGGCGGTGAGCGCGAGGGTCTGTTTGAGGGTTTCGACCGCGCCGGCGGGCACGGTGTACGTGCATGAGTCGCCGGTTCGTTTGGCCTGGACGAGCTGGCCACTTTCGCAGAATCCCGCGATCGCGTCGCCGGCTTGGAGGTATGGCGCGTCGGCGAGGTTCCATGACACCTTCACCTGGCGGCGCGCGGCCGCGGTGAACGACAGTTCCAGCGAGTATTCGACCGTATCGCCGCTGGAGACGATCCCGTCATCGGGCTTGTCGTCGCCGACGCGGAAACCGTTCGCGCTGGCGACGAACGTCTGGGCGCTGGTGCCGTGGCCGGTTCCGTCGCGCGTTTCGGAGAGCCGTGCGGTAGCGTATGCGGGTTTCGGTTCCGCGGCCTGGGCTTTCGGTGCGGCGCTTCCGGCTGTGCCCGTTGCGAGGCCGAGCGTGAGCGTGGCCAGGATGGCGAGCGTGGCCATTGGGCGTTTGGCTGCGCTAATGGCGTGCATGTTGTCCTCTTCCTCTCTTGCCGCCGGCGGTGCGGCGGCGGATGACGACGGTGATGGTGGTGATGGTCGCGGCCTGGACGGCCGTGATCCACATGATCGGGATGATCCACGCGTGGCTTCTCGGCGCGTTCCCGGGTTCCGGCGCGGGGTCTGGCATGCCGGTCCGGTGGCCGGTGACGAGGATCCTTTGGTTGTTGACGCCGTATGGCGTGCAGGTGAGGAGGGTCGCGAGGTCGCGGCCCTCCTGGATGCGGATGCCTGATGTGTCGTCAGGGTCCACGATGCTGATCGTCTCGACCTGGTAGGCGAGGGTGCGGCCGAGCGTGGTGATGTAGAATATGTCTCCTTCGCGGGCCTGGCGGAGGCTGATCCGGTCAAACAGGAGACGGTCGGCGAGGCCGGTGTGCGCGCTGATCACGGTGCGCGTGGAGGTTCCGCCGACCGGCAGGGACGTGCCGTACAGGTGGCCGGCCCCTGCGGCCAGCGTGGCCGCTCCGGTGCCGTGGCGGATGGGCAGGTTGATGCCGAGCCTGGGGTAGTCGATGGTGGACATGATGCCGTCGGCGGGTGTGGAGAGCAGCGACCGGTAGGTTTCGTCGTCGTCTCCGGGGTCGGTCCCATCGTTCCAGGGGTCTGTGGTCTCGGTCTGGCGTGAGGGCCCGTCCGCGGCGAGCAGCGTGTTGTATTCGCGGGCCTTCTCCCATTCGGCGCGGCTCGTCTTGTCGGCGAGGGCGAGCGTGGCCTGGTTGTGGGTGTCGGCGAGCCGCTGGTCGGTGTGGCCGTTGGCGAGCATGAACGCGGGCGGGAGGGTCGCGCACAGGCTCGCGCATAGGAGCAGCGCGATGCCGAGCATGGTCCGCTGTCGCCGCGCGTTCATGCGGTGTCGCATGTCAGTCGCGCTTCCTGAGCAGCAGGAGGCCGCCGAGCGCGGACAGCGTGCCCGCGGCGATCCAGATGGTCATCCAGGTGGAGCCGGTCTTGGGCAGTTGGAGGATGCTGCGCGCGTTCCTGACGGTGACGGTGGCGGTCGTCCCGTCCAGGGTGGCGAGCTTGTTCGGATCCTGCTGGAAGTCGGTGACGGCGTTCGCGTGGTTCTGGCCGTGGTCGGGTTCGACGGTGAGCGTGAACTCGGGCAGGGGGCTCGTGTTGAACGGGCTGGATCGCTCCGTCACGGTGTATTCGCCGTCGAGTCCCTGGATGACGGCCTTGCCGGATGCGGGGATGGTGATCAGCGTGGTGGAGGTCTCCCCCGCCGTCGCCGTGCGGTATTCGGCCGGATGGGTGGCGTCGCCCGCGGAGATGGCCGCCAGGCTCACCGGGGTGTCGGATCCGTTGCGGGTGATGGCGAACGTGGCGGCGGCGAGGGGCTTGCCGTCCATGTCGGTCTTGGAGAGCGTGAACCGGCCGGTGTAGGTGGTCGTGGTGTCGCCGGGCACGGTGGCCTGGTCGGTCCAGTCGTTCGGGTTGTGCGAGTAGGAGACGTTCACGGTGTTGTGGTTGCCGGTGCCGCCCGCGGTGGTGTTGACGGCGGCGTCCTTGGTGAGCAGCGCGTCGTATTCGACGGTGACGCCCGAGCCGATGGGGAACGCGTTGCGGGTCGAGTCGGAGGCGAGCAGGTCGCTGGTGCCGTCGGCCGTGGGGGCGAACGTGACGGTGAACGTGGTGGTGCCGTCCTGCGCGGCCGTGGGGTCGGAGGCGTGCCAGAGCGCGGCGTCCAGGGTCTTGCCGTTCACGGTCACGGCGGTGATGCGCTGGAAGGCCAGTCCCTGGTCGAGCGTGTCGGTCAGGGTGAGGCGGAAGTGCTCGTATCCGGTGTGGTTGGGCACGCTCGTCGTCAGGCGGTAGTGGACCGTCTCGCCGATCGCGGCCGTGTTGGACAGGGCCTCGGCCCCGTTCTGGACGATGCGTTTGGTGACGGTCGCGTCGTTGGGCTTGTATTCCACGGTGCCGAGCGTCTGCGTCGTCTGGCCGGTGCCGAGCGTGGTGATCCCGTCGATGCCGGTGGCGGCGATCATGGGGATGGAGGCCCCCTGGCCGTTGGCGGTCAGGTCGAGGATCAGGTAGATGCCGGGGGTGACGGTCGCGGTCATGGTGTTCGCGTCCGCTCCCTTGGCCAATGCGGTTGCCGTGGAGTCTCCGGTGATTGCGGTGTCCTTGGCGAGCCTGGTCACCAGGGTTCGCAGGCTTCCCGCGTAGGGGCTGGATTGGGAGTCGAGCAGGTTCTGCACGACCCATGCCATCGGGTTGTCGGCATCGTAGCCGGTGGCCCCGGAGTCCTTGAGCGCGTTCGCGATGGATGACGCGTGGCCGGCGTCGTTCACGTCGAGGCCGCCGATCGCCTGGCCGTCGATGCTCGCGGCCGAGTATCCCGCGAGCCTCACGGCCTTCAGGGTCTTGCCGCTGATGTCCGCGGAGGAGGTCACGGTGATGGGCTGCGGTTCGCGCAGCTGCTCCGTGGTGGCCTGCGCCGGTGCCGCGAACGCGAAGGCCGCGGTGGATGCCGCCACCGTGATGGCCGCCGCGACGGCGGCCAGGGATCCGATGATTCTCTTGTCTCTCATGTGGTCCGAACCCTTTCAATCGGTTGCATGTCCCGTCCATGCTCCGCACGGATCGGGCCGGGAATTGTTTGAAAACGGGAAAACCCTCCGCGCATGCGGAGGGAGGGGATTGCCGAGATACCGGAATACCGAAGGACCGTCATACCGGCATACCGAAAGCCGGAACGGGGAACGGCCCCGGAGTTCCGCTTTCCCGCCCCGTCCGGGGGTGGTTGGCGGCTCTCGGGGCCGTTCGGTTTCGGCGGGTTCGTCACTCGCCGGCGGTCATGGCCGGTTCGGCATGCCACTTGGGCTTCACTGTGAGCGGGAATCACAATGGTGTTGGATCGTGACGTGACGATCTGCAT
>NZ_JGZN01000026.1 GCF_000741715.1 Bifidobacterium saguini DSM 23967
CATGCCCGTATGGCAGGGCCGCTTCGCGGCCATCATGCCACACGGGCACGGCCAGGCCACGCGCGGGCTGCGCCATCAGGAAAACACAGGTGTTTTCGACTCTTTTCGGCAGCAGGAAGCCTACCGGAGGGACGAGAACCCGTCAACGCCGCCGCACACGGGCCGCAAGCGGCCCGGAGACGATCGGCTTATGACGGAACCCCGTCCCTCCGGTAACGCCTTCGCTGACCGAAAAGGTCAAAAAACAAATTCGCGGCACTGAACCCTAGAAAACGAGGCCCACATGAAAAACGACACCACTCGGAAAACATCCCTGCGTTTCCACAGTGCGGACGGCGAATACGACATATTCGCCCGCTCCGACGGAGGACATTCCGCCAACGAGGAACACCAACCCCTATACATCATCCACCGTCACAGGAAAGGCTATCTCGCCAGGAACGGCTGCGTGACCGGCGTCACCATCGACAGGAACGGCACGCGATACGAAGGGTTCTCTCTCACGGAGGAATCCCTCACCCTACGCCTTGACGGGGGAGACAAGCCACTGCCATACGACGAGGCCGCCCGCCTTCTGGCAATGGCTCTAAAACCCACTCAGGTCAAGAAACCGACCCAAAAAGAACAAAACAGTTTTTAAAGGCACACCAGCCACAAGGAGAACCACCATGAACGCCACCGTGAGCATCACCATCGACGGAATCGGAGACAACATCCTAGCCGGCACCGTATGGAGACAGACGGACGACCTCCAGACCTACATCTACCCGCAGGACATCGAGGAATTCAGCAACCTGCTCCACGCCTGCGACCTCATAGCGGACGGGCCCAACGACCAATACACCGAAACGTTCTTCGCACAGGAATACCGGGACCTCGCCACCGCACTCGGCGACAAGGCCGGCATCCTCCCCAAAGCGCCGAACGACCAGTACGCCGAGAACAGCGCACGCATCGACATCCTCTATTAGAAACCCACAATCAAAGGAGAAGCGACATGACAGCCAACGGAACAGTGAACACCCTCGGACTCATCCCCTACATGGTCAAGGTCGAAGCATACATCACACCCGGACTCCCATACTTCAGCATCATCGGCGTACCCGACGCAAGCCTGAGCCCGCTCAGGGAACAAATCAGGAACGCCGTGGAATCCACCGGCCGAACATGGCCGCAACAACGAGTCACCGTCAACCTCAGCCCCGCAAGCATACCCAAACAAGGCAGCCAAATAGCGCTGCCCATCGCCCTCGCCGTCATACACGCCATGGAAGGCCAACCGGAATCCGCCGAGGAAACCTGCGTACTCGGAGGAATCGACGCCAACGGCAACGTAACCCCGATCACCAATCTCACACCCATGCTCGACTACTGTCGCAACCACGGCATCGACAGCATCATCACGCCGAAAACCAACCATGAGGAGACCACCCACACCGGCATCGACGCACACGAGGTCGAAACACTCGAGGAAGCCATAGCCAAAATCAAGACCATAACCAGTCCCGAACAAGGAACCGGCACACAACCGGCAGTCAGGTAGACCAAGAGTCCCCTCACCCATGAACCACGGGTGAGGGGACGGCCGCCCGAAGCCCGGCATCCGACCATA
>NZ_JGZN01000027.1 GCF_000741715.1 Bifidobacterium saguini DSM 23967
CAGACGGGTTCGGTGAGCACCCAGCCCGCGTGGCAGTGGCCGTTGGCCGGATTCTCCGCGATGAAGTTGGGCGGCATGTCCCGATGCCCCCACAGGCTCATTAAACGGCCCTCAGACGAATCAACGTCAACAACGAGCATGTTCACCTGCGCTGCCGGATTCGCCTCGATGTGCTTGCATCTGAGCGCGTCGATGCGGCTCCGGCGCACCAGCTGGGAGTAGTCATCGTCGCAGCACAGGGGACGCTGGGGAAGCCACCAGCCGTCGAACGCCCGCGTCAGCTCCAGCGTCGGCTGCACATATTCGTTGCTCATAGCTCACATCCTATTGCACATTTGTGCATTGCACAAGCGTGCGCCGAACCAAGTCAGATGGTTCAGCCCAGCGGAGCGTCGGCTGTTCCTTCCCGGAGTGGCCCAAAACTGTTGGAATCTGGCCGAAAACACTCCGGATGCATATACACGGCATGACTAATCAACTTTTGACGCCAGCTCAATGTCCTGCTCACCGGCGATGAATACGAGATGCTGTGCCGGGCCGCGTTCAAGCTGGGCATCGCGCGCAGCGCCTGGGTGCGGGAACGGGTGTACGCGCTCCTCTGCCGCTCCTATGCGGACGAGCTCTCCCCGCTCACGGACGCGAGCATCCGCGACAACGCGACGATGCTGCTCAAGGAGCTCAAGGCGAAGGGCGCTGGAAGATGACATTCCAGAAAAAGGAAGAGCCCCTTCCCGTTCGTGGAAGAAGGCATCACCCCGAACGATCATCCACCCTCATGCGTTTTCCTATGCGCTCAGATGGATATATCCATGGATACCCACATGGACACGTCTATGGACACCCACATGGATATGTCCATGGACATCCACATGTGGATGCCCATCAAATCGAAGGTAAGCAAGCTAGACGGTTCATGTACATGAACCGAGCCCGCAGCCTCCCGCGCCCTGCGGCGCTGGAGCAACAACCCGAGTGCCGAAGGCCGGAGTAGCAAGCGACGTGATTGTAGCTACAATCACTCGATTCGCGGTGCGAATCGGCTTGCCGGGAAGACCCGTACCCCATGGTCGGCGGAGCCTCCAGACCGCTCGCGCGGCATCGAAAAACGGGACTCCGCACCTTCTCGGAAGCGCGGAACAAGCTGGGCAAATGGCCGGAAATGCTCCGCGCAAAAGCCGCTTGCGTCCGCTCGAAGCGTGTTGCGGTACGGTTGTAACTGATGTGTGACACTGATATGATTGCGTATGTAATACGTTCGTGTCGCGGGTGGTGCTGATGAGGATCCAGGTGCTTGACAGGGTGATGGAGCGTCACCCAGAACTGTCCGAGAAGGACGTGGTGACCGCGTTCCGCAGCGTCATGGTGGACGCGGAGCGCGAGTCCGGCGCATGGATGGCGATAGGGCTCGACGGGCGCGGCAGGAACGTCGAGATGCTGTACAGGGCCGTCGGCGACCTCGTGGTGATCTACCACGCGTTCACGCCGCCGACCAAGAAGTTCAGGCGCGAGATAGACCGTCTGCGCGGCGATAGGAGGACGCTATGAGTGATTTCAGCGAACGCGACAGGCAGTTGATGGCTCTGGTCGGGCTGACCGAGGAGCAGGTGCTGGCGGATGAGCGCATGGCCGAGTCCGAGACGGTCCCGGACGACCTGACGGGGCGCGTGCACTACGGGCTCCATCTCACCGAGCCCGACGAACAAATGGTCAGCGTGTCCGTCCGCATGCCCAAGAGCACGCTGGACGGACTGACCGCGATGGCCAGGCGGTACCACATCAGCCGCAGCGAGTACATGCGCCGTAAGCTCGCTGGAGCGATCTGAGACCTGTCAGGCCGATGGTTCGAATCACGTAACACCCGCGCACCACCGTGAGGATGTGCGGGTGTTACGTGATGTGCCACAGTCGTGGCACGATGCCGCGTGAGCGGTCTGGAGGCTCTGCCGACCATGGGGTCTGGGTCTCCCGAGCAAGCCGATTCGCACCGCGAATCGAGTGATTGTAGCTACAATCACGTCACTTGCTACTCCGGCCTTGCGGCTTTTGCCTCGGCCTCGCGTTCCTTGCGGGCGCGGTAGGCGCGTTGGCGCACGGCACCTTGGGTCATGTTGAAGTGTTCGGCGGTCTGGCTCCACGAGTGGCCGTCATCGTCGTGGTAGGCGCGGATGGATTCGCGCAACGTTGCCTGCTCGTCTATCCAGTCCTCGCGCGTTTGCGAATTCCAGTACTTGATCGTGCGCACGGACACCCCATAGGCCTCGGCTAACTCCTTGGCAGGCAATGGGCGCTTCTTGCGAATTGTCTGGATGGTCATTGCCCAAGCACCTCCTGCGCGTACTGCGCGAACTTCTCTTCAAATGCGTTTTGTCTGGCCTCGCCCGATTTCTTTCCGCGCGCGGATTGGATGGCGACGAACGTGGCGGCGTTGGCGACGGCACCGTCTCGCCACATGCGGCTTCGCGTGGTGATCCACTTGTGGATGCTCTTGGCGGTGTCGTTGACCTCGCGCACGGGCAG
>NZ_JGZN01000028.1 GCF_000741715.1 Bifidobacterium saguini DSM 23967
CGGCCAGGACACGCGCGGGCCGCGCCAATCCCGACAACGGAGCCGGCCAGGCGCCTTCCGCGCGGCCGGCACGGCAGCAAAAACACAGGTGTTTTTGACTCTTTTCGGCCTGCTCAACCGTACCCGCGCCGCCGGCTCCGTCAACGCCGACGCACAACGGGCCCCTGCGGGGCCCGGAGCGTCGTCTTTATGACCTCACCGGCTTGAACGCGGGTGCGCCTTCGCTGACCGAAAAGGTCAAAAAAACAAAAGATTTTTTAAGGCGCACCAACCTGAAGGAGAGCCATCATGACAGTCGCGACCGCACCCGCCAAGCAGACCAGCGCAACCATCAGAACCCGTTTCCACAAGCTGATAATGAGCAAGGGGCGGGCCAAGGCCATCGAGCTCATGGCGGCGGACGCCATGGGCGCATGGATGTACGCGCTCGACTACGACAAGCCCCTCGAACCGGAACACCAGCTCATGCTCACCACGCTCATGAACGAGCAGCTGAGCGTGAGGGACGCCATGATTGCCGTCACCCTCGACCCCGACCTGCTAGGCGGCGAAGTGATGCAACTCGCCAGCCACCCGCACCAGCCGGACAACAGGAAGCGCATCACCGAAATCCTCACCGCCGCATTCATGGACGCGGCCTTCCGCCCCGACACCGACCGGCTCACCAACGCCGCCGCCATCATGCTCCAAGCCGCCAACGACGCGGACGGCAAGACATCATGCCAGCCGCTCGCCACAGCCGCATACTGCGCATGGCTCGCCGGCGACATGAAAGCCGCGACACTCCTCGCCGCCACCGCGCTCGGCATCGACGAGGAAACCAATCTCGCATGCATCGTGCTCTACGCCATCGAACACAACGACAAACCAGCCTACATGCGCTGACCGATAGGAGTCGTGCCACCCATGAATCAAGGGTGGCACGACGGCCTCCGGCAGGCCAAGGGGACTCGAGCCGTCCCCTTGGGAAACCCCGGCATCCCGCGCAAAGCGCGGGACCGGCCCCC
>NZ_JGZN01000029.1 GCF_000741715.1 Bifidobacterium saguini DSM 23967
CGGCGCGGCGAAGCCTCCACGCGGCGCGTCGCCGCGCATGCCTCCTCATGATCCGTTCCGCCGTTCGCGTTCCCCGGGAGAGCGGAAAGACGCTTCGGCATGTCGGTATTCCGGTGTTTCGGTGTGTGGATCCTCAGTTTCTTCCCGGGTGCACGAACTTGGATGTGTCGAGAGCCTTGGTCGCAGCCCAGATTCTGTCACCGGCCTTTTTCTTCCGGGCCTTGTTTATCGCGGCCTCGTAGCGTTTGAATGGGGTCTGCGCGTCTCTGAACGGGTTCCTGTCTCGGCTGAAGTAGCGGTCGATGCCCTTGGCCTCGTCCTCGGTGACCACGGCGACCCGGTAGTTGTTGCGCAGGTAGGCTCCGGCCTCCCTCCTCCAATCCGTGCCGTTCTTGGTGGTGTCGGCCTTCTCGATCTCGAGCAGGCATTGCCACAGTTGTTTGATCGGGGTGACGTGCTCGAGGTGGAGGCCCTTGACATTGTTGTTTCTCTTGAATGTGTTGAACGCCTGGCTGGACCAGGGGATGTCCAGCAGCTTCGATCCGAAGTCGATGGGCTGCAACAGTCCCGCGGTCTGCTCGTAGTGGAAGCCCGTGCGGGGTTTCTCCCAGAAGGAGACGAGCACCTGACGTTCGATCGACGGTCTGGTCCTATCGTATGTGCCACCGGTCGTCTGCCGTCTGATCGCCGCATCCAGTCTCACGAACCTGCGGATGTTGTCCAAATCGGCATCGTTGGCGGCGGACTGGGCGAGGCCATCCAGCTTTCCCGCATCCATGTACTCCAGCACGTCCACATAGTCCATCATTCCGAGCGCTCCTTTCCTGTCACGCACGCCAGCCCTTGTTCGTCTCCGAAGCGTACACGCCTCAGGTTTCGGTTTTCCGCCGCCGGTTTTTCAAACACTTTGCCTTTCCCGTCATGGTTATGGTCCCTCTTGTAAACGGATGCGGATGCGTGTGGCCGGTCGAGGCCGGTCGGGAAGGAATCATGATGGCGAGATCGCGTTCAAGGTCGGCAAGGTCGGGAAACGTCACACCCGTTCCATCGGGCGGCACCGCGGCATCTGCGGCGTTGTTCGACGCGCAGGTGATGGAGACGATATCCCGCAAGCCTGTGGCGAGGCCCGTGCCCGTGGCGTCCGACCGGGGTGAATCCGAAGCGCCCTCGGGTTTCGGGGCGCGTCTGCTCGCATGGGTGAAGGGGATCGGGGCCTGAGGGGCCTCGTGGTTTCAAGGTTCCGTCATGCCGATTATGCCGATGTGTGTGGAGGTTGCCGATAGTGGCGTTGGTGAGGGGTGAGTGCGCGGACTTCCCGTTGCGTTGGGCCGACCGTATGTGGGGGCCGGAGAGCCTGCCGAACGCGCACGACCAGTACGAGATGCGGCGTGCCGCGGTGAAGATCTGCGAGGCATGCCCGGTGAAGGCCGAATGCCTGGCGTTCGGGATACTGGCCGGCGAGCAGTCCGGCATCTATGGGGGATTGCCGTTGCGCGCCAGGCGCGTGGTGCTGCGCATCGCGCGCGAGGCGGGGCTGCGGTGCGATCCGACCGACCCGACCGCGCAGCCGCGGCTCGCCAGATACATTCGCTCGAATCCCGAGATCGTGGTCGCGGCCAGGGAACACGAGGCCAAACGCCATCACGCTGAGCTGGCGGACGAACGCCGGCGACGGTGGCGGGAGTCGAAGCGTTCCGCGGCGGATGATCCGTCCGGCAAGAGCGGGTCCGGCGGCGAGTAGACGGCCTGCCCCGTCGCTTCCGCGCCGCCAAGGCATGATCGGACTATCGTTCCCGCTGATAGGAGGTTGCCGCATGGCTGATAGGGAGACGGCGCTGGCCGTGTTCGAGTTCATCGATTCGCTGCGTTCGGAGCAGTACAGGATAGGCGATCCGACGAGGGACGGCGCGGTGGCCGAGATGCTGGCCCACCTGTCTGATGACGCCGCCCTGCGCGACGCGGCGTGCGCGAAGCTCATCTCGCCGGGTTTGGAGCGCATGAGGTTCATGCTGGTCGCGAACCATGACCCGAACGCCCTGCCCCTGTTCGCCTCCACATCGCGCAAGCTCTGGTATCAGGCGGACTACAACGTGCGGGAGATCGCGAACAGCGAGTTCCATCAGGACGTTCCCGCGCTTCTTTGGAGACTGTCGAACTGCCTGCGCGATCCGGAACGCCGTGTGGGGGTGCTGGAGGCGGCCGCGTACATGAGCTTCATGCAGGGCGACGACGAACGCGTGTTCTCCGGCCATCTGGGCCGCCTGGCCGCGGTTTCCCCGCAAGGCGAGGTCACGCGCTGCCTGATGGACGCCCACGATCACGGCCAGGCTCCGGCCTGGCTCATGGAACGGTCCCGGACGATGAACGCATCCGAGAGCGAATCCGTGAACGAGTCCGATCGTCCGGGCCTGATGCGGCGTCTGTTCAACCGATGAACGCATCCGACCCCTGGGAGCTGGGCCCGATCATCCCCGGCGCGGATCCGGTGATCCGCATCCCGGCAGGGGAGGAGTCCACGGCAGACGGCGATGATGCCGGCAAGGGGAGCCGCGTCGTCGCCTCCGACGGTGTGAAGCAATCGGGGAAGCCCGATGCCGATCCCTGGGAGATCGGGCCGTTGCCATCCTCCCCGCAATCCGCCGATCGGACCGTCGTCATGGAGCCGGTGGAACCGATTACGGCCACGGCGCGCATCGTCCTGCCGGACTCCGCGGCCCCGGACACGGGGGATTCCATCGAATCCGTTCTCGAATCCGTGAGCGAGCCTGCCGGATTCCCGGATGATTTCCCGAACGCATCCCCCTCGTGGAACATGAGACGGATCGCAATCATGGCGGTCGTGCTCGTGGCCGTCTCGCTCACGGTCCCGCTCGCCGGGTTCGCGTGGCACGCCCACGAGTCGGCGGTCGCCGCAAAAGCCGTCGAGGAGGCGGCCGCGCGATGCGAAACCGCACGCGAAACGGCCGTCCGTGCCGCAGACGGGCTCGATGGATATCTGGCGGGCGAACGGTTCGGGAACGCGTCCAAGGTGACGGCCGGCCAGGTGGAGGACCCACGGACCGTGGCCGCCTTAAGGAAAATCACGGACGGGCTCCCCGACGAATCGGAGCCGTTGGCATCCTGCGACGCGGAATCCGAGGAAGCGCTGGAGCATGCCGAGCAAACCCTGAAGGCCATCGCGGATCGTGATGCCTCGGACCTCAGGAAGCTGAGGAAGGCGGTCGGCAAGGTGCTCGAATCGAGACTGGCGCGCACGAGGGCCGAGGCCGAGGAGCTGTACTCCTCGTCCGAGGGAAAGGTGGCCGACGATTCGTCGCGCGCCACGCTGCGCGAGGCCATCGACGCGTCCGACGAGACCGCCATGACGAAGGCCATGAGCATGGTCAGGGAATCCATCGACGCGAAGAACCGCGCCGACGCCGAGGCCGCGGCAGCCGAATCGCGGACGGATCCGCAGCCCTCAGCCGGACAGCCGGCGCAGCAGGGGCAGACCCGCTCCCAGTCGAACGGCGGCTCCTCGTGGCGTTCCGGTTCCTCCGGCTCCTCGACGGGTTCGGGATCCCAAGGCTCGTCGGGCTCACCGGATTGGTCGGTGCCGTCGGAGCCGGACCCGTCGCAGTTCCCCGACAACGATCCGGGAATCTAGATTCAAAAGGAAAGGCAGCATATTCATGGAACTGACCACGCTGATACCCGCGTTCGACGCGCCGGCCACGGAACGCGTGTGGCTGGTCGCCGCGCATGGAGGCGCGGGATGCACCACGATCCGCCATTACGCGCCGGAACGGTTCGCCGATGCCGGCCGCGCGCTGCCGGTCAGCCGC
>NZ_JGZN01000030.1 GCF_000741715.1 Bifidobacterium saguini DSM 23967
CGCGCCGCATCGGCCTGCTGCTGCCTCCATCCGCGAGCAGGTGGCCCAGGCCGGCGGCGGTTCGGCGCGCGCCCTGGGATTGGAGGAGATCGCGCGCATGGTGCGCGTCGCCTACGATCCCGCGGCCCAGGAGGCGCTCGAGGAGCGCGACGAGCCGCCGTACGTCGCGTGGGAGGATTGCGGGCCGGTGGCGTGCGAGGCCGGCTGGAGCGATTACGCGCATGATTCCGGTCTGAGCCGCACATGGGAGATGGTGGATCCCCCGCAGAGCAACGTGACCGCCGACACGCTCACCCGGCTGCTCGCCCCGCTGGCGGACTGCGACCGCAAGCGGGTCACGGTGCTCTACCGGATGCTGCCTCCCGACAGGACCATGTTCCTGGCCGAGCAGAACCGGCAGAAGGCCGCCAACCAGGTCAGCCAGGAGAAGCGCGCCACGGTGAGGTCCATGAGCCAGATCGGCAAGGCCAACCGTCAGGCCGTCGAAACGAACCAGGGCGCCGTGATGGTGTTCTTCGGCATGCTCGTCACCGTCACCGTGGCGAGGGGCGAGCAGGAGGGGCGGCGGCTCGAGGCCGCGTCCAGGGCCGTGGAGCAGGCCGCCGGCGGCGCGAAGATCGATCTCCGCCCGTGCTACGGGGCCCAGGACACGGGTTTCGCCGCATGCCTGCCCCTCGGGTTGAACGTCGGATCGTACAAGCCGGCCGGACCGCTCGGCCGACTCATGTGAGAAAGGCGGATGGGATGAGACTTTTCAGGAAGCCTGATTCCGCTGCCTCCTCCGATCCGGTGGAGCGCATGGAGGCGCTGCTGGAGGCTCCTTTACGCGCCGAGACGGACCGGCCGTATCCGCCGATCCCGTGGCGCGGCAGGAGGATCCGCGGCGGCGGATACGCGTCGCTGATGCCCACGGTGGACGAGTTCTTCGGCACGTCGAGCCAAGTGTGCGGCGGGTTCTGGCCGTTCGGCACCGACATGGCGCTTCCCGTGGAGGGCGTGCCGGTCGGCCGCTCCCTCGCCACGGGGGCCGGCGTGTGCTGCGATCCGATCAGCTGGTTCAAGGCCGGCATCATCAAACAGCCGTCCATGTTCCTCCTGGGTCTGCCCGCGATCGGCAAATCCACGTTCGTGCGACGCCAGGTGCTCGGGCTGAGCGCGCTCGGCATGAACGCGATCATCCCCGGCGACCTGAAACCCGATTACGCGTCGCTGGTCGGCATGCTCGGCGGCCAGGTCATCCGCCTGGGCGCCGGCATCGGCGTGGTCAACCCGTTGGACCCCGGCGACCTGCACTACGCGCTGCAACGACTGGACGGCAAGGCTCGCAAGGACCTCGCCGACTATTACAACGACACGCGCTGCGCGCTCATGGAGGTGCTGCTGACGATCATGCGCACCGGTCGCGAATCGGATGCGGACGCGGGGCAGCGCGGGGTCACCGCCCGCGAATCCGACATCCTCTCCGTCGCGGTGCGCGTGCTGTACGAACGGTGCGGCGGCGATCCGCAGCCGCCGGTCGTCGCCGACCTGCGCGACCTGCTCGCATCGGGTCCCAGGGAGGTGCGCGAGGCCGCCGTCTACGACGATCCGGGCAACGACGAACTGTATGCGGCGCAGGTGCGCGGCCTGCTGGCCGACCTGCACGGGTTCGCGAACCGGATGACCAAGTTCGGCCGCCTGTTCGGGGAGCAGACCACGGCGCGCATCGACCTGAGCCGGCCCGTTGACTTCGACATCAGCGCCCTCGCCCAGTCGGGCGACGACGTGGTGGCGGCCGTGCTGGCGACCACCTGGACG
>NZ_JGZN01000031.1 GCF_000741715.1 Bifidobacterium saguini DSM 23967
GCCACGGAGGAGCCACCCACGCCATCCGCGCCCGCGCCGGCACCGGCATCGAAACGGCCCCGTTCTCGTTCTCGCTCTCGTTCATATCATTCTCGCTCTCGCTCATAACGTTCTCGTTCTCTTTTTCGTTCATGTTTTCGTCCCGGCCGCTCATGGTCGCCTTCCTCGCCTTTCGATACGCATCAGTGTAACCAACACCAACACACCAAAAAACCAAAATATTGGAATAAGGGAATAGGGGAATAAGGAAATACCGGAAGGTTTAATCGATCCACGCATCGACCGCGGATTCGATGACCTCCTGGATGGTGGTGTCGTGGTCCATCGCCCATCGTTTGAGTCTGCGTCGTTGCCCGCGGCGCATGCAGATGCTGGTCTTGACCCATTCGTCGTCGTTGTCGGCCGACGCGCTGACGGTCTTCACGCCGGTCGCCTTGCGGGCCGGTTTGAATGCGGTGGCGGATAGGTTCCTCATGCGTTCGCCTCCTGCATGACCTGCATGATCTCGTCCAGCACGGTCGGGTATTCGTAGAGTCTGGATGGTTTGCGTCCGAGCGCGTTGACGAGCTCCTGGCGTTTGGAGATCATGTGCTCCTCCTCGAATCGCGGGGTGCCGGCCTCGTCCAGTCCGATGATGGTCTGCCGGTACGCGTTGGTGCGGCGTTCGGCGCGGGTGACGAGCACGGCGGCGGGCTTGCCTTCCGGGATGTCGCTCATGGTGGCCCAGGCCTGCTGGAGGTCGAGCGGAGACGGGGATGTGGGGACCACGACGAAATCGGCGACCTTGACCGCGGTCTCCAATACCGGTCCCTGCGGTGGCGCGTCAACGATCCACAGCCCGTCGTCCGTTTCCTGGTCGAGGGTGCGGCGCAGACGTTTGAGCGTGCTCGCGTTCGCCGCGTCAACGCGCACCATGCCGAGGTCTTCGCCGTTCTGCTCGGCAAGGTCGGCCCACAGGCTCGCGCTTCCCTGCACGTCCGCGTCCAATACGTGCACCTCCTTCTCGTAGCGCAGCCCGTAGGCCGCGGCGAGATACATCGCGGAGGTGGTCTTGGCCACGCCTCCCTTCGCGTTCGCGATGGTGATGATCATCATTCTGCTCCTTTACCGATGGATTGGTATACCGAAATATTGAAATAATGGGATATTGAAATATTGGAATGTTGGGGTAGGGGTTTATCGGAAGACCGGGATACCGACGTGCGGCGGGACCGGTTCCGTCGGTTGCCGGCCGGGCCGTGGATCCGGTCTACCCGAGCTTCGGCGGCGCGTTCACGGGTTCCTCGTTTTCGGGTCGGATGCCGGCGAGGAAGTCGAAGGCGGCGTTCACCGTGGTCTCGATGGCGTCCTCGGACACGTTCCAACGGCGGCTGGCCCCGTTCTTGTGGGCGGCGGTGAATCTGAGCCCGTCGTAGCGTTCCCTGCCGTCTTCGCCGTCCACCGTCACGATGACCGGCACCGTGGTGATGGTGAACTCCCTGCCGCACACGGTGAACTCGCGCAGCGTCCTGGTCGCGCCGATCGGCGCGTGCGGAAGCTCCCGCTGCCAGCTGAACGAGACCAGTGGCTGTCGAAGCAGGGCCGCGTCCATGATGCGGAACGTCACCCGTTCGGGGATGGGCCGGATTGGCGCCGTGCCCTTTCCTTTGTGTTTCATCCGTTGTTCCTTTCGTCTTTCCCGTTTTCAGAAGAGGGTGCCCTGCGCCGGCATGCCGACCGGCCGGGATTCGTGGTTCGCCTGTTTCGTGCGCCGCCAGTAGCTGCGCTGTTCGTCGCGGGCGATGTCGATGGATTGCGGGTGCTCCCGGATCCATGCGGCGACCCGGTTCGGGTGCACATGGCCGAGACGGCGCGGCGGCACGTCCAGTCCCTCGCCGACGCATCTGGCGAGTTTGCGGCGTTCCCGGTAGGTCAGGCCTCCGACGATCCGGTCGTCGCGCCACCGCCCGGTGAGCGCCTGGGCGAGGCAGTTCTCGAGCATCGGGCATGAGGCGCACAGTTCACGGCCCTTGGCCCTTGCCTTGCGGTCGTATTCCTCGCCGTGGTCGGTCTCGACGGATCCCCAGAGCCGGTCGGCGAGGGCGGCGTTCCGGCTGGCGATTCTGGTGCACACCGCGGTCTGCGTCTGAGTCATAGCCCGCCTCCCCTGCCTGGCCAGTTGCCTGCGAAGCAGCTGGTGCTGCCGTGCGCGGCGGCGTATTCGGCGAGCTCGTCCCTCAGGCTCGGCGGTCGGAGTCCATTCTCGGCCGGATCCGGGGCCGTGCTCCGGGTTCTCGGGGGATTCGGACCGGCTGGCTGCGAAGGTTTCGCCGGTCGCGCCAGGCCGGTCGCGCCGAACCGGATTCGTGTGACGTGCTCCAGGGTCCTGCGGCCCGAGCGGTCGTCGGCCATCTGGGCGATCACCTGGTCCCAGTGGGATTCCAGCGCCCTGACGCCGGTGAGGGTCCTTCGCCAGAAACCGTCGTACGGTTTGCCGCCCGAAGAGGCCGCGGCCGCACCGGGTGCGGTCGGGCTGGCGGCCCAGAGCGCGAC
>NZ_JGZN01000032.1 GCF_000741715.1 Bifidobacterium saguini DSM 23967
CTCGCCATCCTCCCGTTCGACCTTCTTCGGCGGGCGATGACGATACCCGCGTCGCCGGGTTCTGTCAACGCCGACGCACATGCGGATCCCTTACGGGGATCCGGAGCGTCGTCTTATGACAGAACCCGGCTTTGGCGGGGTACGCATCCGCTGACCGAAGAAGGTCAAAAACAAAAATCAGGGCACACCAGCCACACACACGGGAGGCACATCATGGCACGCAAGACCGACGGCAAGAACCGCGAACAACTCGTCAACGACCTGCAGCAGAAGGTCACCGAACACATCCAGAACCTCAAGGACTCCGGCGCATGGCTGCACATGCTCGACTACATGGCACGATTCCACACCTACAGCCTCAACAACGTGATCCTCATCATGAGCCAGAAACCCAACGCGTCCATACTCGCCGGATACCGCCAATGGACCGAACACGACCGCCACGTACGCAAAGGCGAAAAAGGCATCAAAATCTTCGGCTACTCCACCCGCATCATCAAGGACCAGGACGGCAACCCCATCATCAACGAGGAAACCGGAGAACCCGAACGCCGCGCATGGTTCCCCATCGTCTCCGTGTTCGACATCAGCCAGACCGACCCAGACGACCCCGAACACGACGAATACGCCGAAACCATGCGCCCATTCACGCCACAGGACCTCGAAGGCGAAGACACCAACGGAATCCTCCCACGCGCCACCGCATGGCTCGAATCCAAAGGCTGGACCATCGGACACGAACCCATGAGGGGAGGAATGAAAGGCTACACACAGGCCGCCACCCGCCGAATCATGCTCAACGAGGCCAACAGCCCACGCATGAACGCTAAAACCATCCTCCATGAAGCCGCACACGCCATCCTCGCCACCGAACTCGGCAACACCGACCACACCACCGACTACCAGGACCACCGAGGCCTCGCCGAAACCGAAGCCGAATCCACCGCCTACGTCGTCGCCAACATCCTCGGACTCGACACCAGCGAATACAGCATCAGCTACGTGGCCGGATGGAGCGAAGGCAAGCCCGAGACCCTGCGCGAATCCGCCGAACACGTCCTCAACGCCAGTCGCATCATAGCCGACGGCATCATCGACCACGACGCCAGCCGCTGACACGACCGGAGCCGTTCCACCCCTGGCTCATGGGGTGGAACGGCGGCCTCCGGCAGCACCAAGGGGCTCGAACCGCCCCTTGGGAAACCCCGCGTCCTCCGCCGCAAAAACGGCGGAGGACGAAACGGGCCAAGC
>NZ_JGZN01000033.1 GCF_000741715.1 Bifidobacterium saguini DSM 23967
GTCGAGGTATCTGCCGTCACGGTCGGTGTAGCGGAACGTCAACGCGAGGGTCACGTCGTTGGACGCGCCGCCGGCCGCGTACTGGTCCATGATCTGCGCCATCGCGCGCGCCGCCAGATCGGGCGCGTCGGCGACGATGCGTCTGCTCAGCGTGCGGCGGAAGCGCACGCCGGAATCGGGGGCCGTGTCCACGGTCACGGCCAGCTGGGTGACGCCGCTCTCCGAAGCCAGGGATTCCATCAGCGCGGCCCACGAGGCCACGTACGAATCCTCCACGTCGTCGTCCGCGAGGCTCGCGCCCTGCGGCTGGCAGGAAAGCAGCAGCGAGTATTCGCCGGTGCGCGCGTGCCTGACCAGGCAGAACTCGCGGCCGAGACCGTCCAGCGCAGACGTGACGCCGACCTGCGAGAGGATCCCCGGCAGCATGGCCCTTCCCCCGTCGATTGGCGCGAGCAGGCCGGAACGGTACAGGTTCGAGCCGGAACGCTTCGCCGCGATCCACGAGCGCCTCTCCACGGCGCGTTCCACCATGTTGCGGTGTTCGCGGTCCCTCACCGCCAATACGAGGATCACGCCCATGCCGACGACGAGGATCGCAATCGCGGCGAGGACGTTCGCCATGCTGACCAGCAGCGTCGTGACGAGCACCCCCATGCCGGCCAGCGTCAGCGGGATCCCGATGTTGCGGATGCCTCCCGGCATCGGCCGCATCCAATCCCCGTACGTCGTGTTCGATGCCATGATCGGCCCTCCAAATCAAATCGGGATGTTCAGAACGTCTTGCTTCTGCGCGCCGAGGAACGGTCCGCGCCTTGCGGGGCCCCGTCGCGGGCACCGCCGTCGGAAACCGGCCTTACGACGGCCGCATCGGCCTGTGAGGAGCCCTCCGGGATGTTCGGATCGAACCCCGTGGGGCTCACTCGGTCCGCTCCCTGAGGAGGGGCCGATTCGGCGGACGGCTTCGACGCGGAACCCATGCCGCCGGCCCCGTCGGGACGTTCGGAGGGAGCATGGCCGTTCGAGGCGTTCGTGGCCGGAGACGCGGGATTCGCGTTCGTGTTCGTCTTCGTTCCACGGCGTGCGCCGTCCGGCGTCGATCCGCCGCCCGCGAGTTT